>JAUYTZ010000007.1 GCA_030694965.1 Candidatus Paracaedibacteraceae bacterium | reverse complement strand
TGGTGGTTTATTAGGAAGCAAACCGTATGCTGCAAGTGGCGCATATATCAATAAAATGTCGAATTACTGTAAAAATTGTCAATACAATGTGAAAGAAAAAAATGGTTCAAATGCGTGCCCATTCAACTATCTTTATTGGGACTTTTTGATTCGCAATCGCAAAAAATTGCAATCAAACCACCGATTGTCAATGATTTATTCTGTTCTTGATAAAAAGGATAAAGCCTCAATTGATCGTATTGTAAATGATACCAAAATATTTTTTCATGAATTAGATAAGTTGCCTTATGATAATTCTAAGTCAGATTCATAACATACATAACGATTCACCTGTAACTAGGCTGTAATATATAAAACGGAGAACACGAACCAATTTGAAGGCGTAGAATAAAACGAAAACAGTAAAAATTGGCTTTCCACACAGCATCAAAACCAAAATTCAATGAGTGCTAGATTGAAAAACGGCAGGGGATTGACATTGCCTTTAAATCACGAGACACTAATAGTAGTCATATGATTAGTATATGTGTGAATGAGGATTGTTATTTTTATGAAAAAACGTGCGCGCGGCCAATTTAACTTAGTATTAATGGGTGCCATTCTTTTGTGCATTAACAACCAAATATCTTTTGCTGAAGAAAAAGATGCATCAACAAGCCATAATAACGAGCTAGAAATTGATAAAATCTTAAGCACATCACCAAAAGCATCTACTGGCACAAATGGGTCTGAAGAAGAATCTGATAACGCAGATGAAGATGAATTTAATTTTGATTCTAAAAACACACAATTAAAACCCAGCACACCAACGCCTACAATAGAGCAAAGCACCCTTTCAGCACACACAAACCCAACAGAAAAATCAAAACCAACGTTTGTTAGTGTTAAACAAAAAGTAGCTGCAGGACTTTTGCCTGCAACAGACAAACCAATAGCAACAGACAAACCAATAGCAACAAACACCCCTGACTCAAAACATGATCCAAAAGCAGATTCACAGGCACTTTCTATGTTGCAAACTGCAGACAATCACCGTAATCAACGCACACATTTTTCTGAAGCTGAGTCATACAAAGAAGCTTTGCGTCTTTACACAGAAGTCGATGCATCCACATTACCCATTAGTAACGACACGCGCGCACGCGCCAAGATTAACATCATTGAAATGATCGTATGGTCGCCATTCGAGCAAGCAACTGCTGAAAAAAAACTAGCAGCTTTGCATCAATTTGTTGAACTTACACAAAATAAAATTTATTCGGCAGATGTTAGAGGTTGGGCAAAACGACATCTTGCCAAACTCTATTTGTTTGGTGACTTTGAACTAGAACCAGCACAAGTAAAGGGCTATGCGTTATCGCTATTAACAGACGCTATTTCAGATGTTGAGGTTTCCCTTGAAACAAAGACACGCACAATAATTCAACTTGCACAACATTATATCCATGGCGCCTTTGATTTAGCCGAAAATGAAGCCTTGGAAAAAGGAGACAAACTGTTAAAAGAGGTGCATGACAATATAAACATTCGCCCTGAATTACGAGCAGAAGCTAAATTTTTACGCGCATGCATTGTTAATCCATATAATGATTTAGACAACAAACAACGCCTGCGATTGCTACGCGAACTCATCGCAGAAAAAGAAATTTCTTCATCACTTAAAGCAAAAGCAAAAGAACGACTTGCACATTATTATTTAACAAACACCTTTGATATTCCCGTGATAGAAGCACGCGCTGAAGCGCATAAACTACTTAAAGAGCTTGATGAAGATGAAGATCTTAGCCCCAAAGAGCAACTTTATTATTACGCACATCTTGCAAACCACTATATGCGCGTCAAATTTGAATTAAAACCAAGCGCATCACGTGCAGCAGCACTTAAAATGTACAAAGAACTGCCTTCAAAAGTTGAGCTAAACATTGAACAGTATTACACTTACAAAACAGAACTAGCCTATTACTTTGTAACAAATGCATTCCGCCAAGCCCCCGCTGAAGCAAAAGAAGAGGCGCTTGAGATATACAATGAACTACTCAAAAACAATAATCTCACACCTATGCAAAAAGCAAATGTGTATTGGACTGTTGCAAGTCTTTATATCAGCAATCAGCTGCCAACTGAATCGGGCAAAAACGGGAAAACAGAAGGTCTTGCTTTGATTAACAAACTAATGACGGATCCAAACACTCCTCATGATGTTGCCAACCAGTTAAAATTAAATTTAGCAATTCTACATCAAAACAATGCTCTCGGTCTTTTACCAAGCAAAGCGCGATATGAAGCTACACGCTTGCTTACAGAACTGCTCAATGATGAACATATTTCAACCACAGATAAACAGCAGATCCAAGTGCGCCTTGATGGTGTTACAAAGACAAATCGATGAAATAGCCTTCATGTCTAAAAAACCAACACCAGAACAAATAACGCTGCTCAATCAGGGCACTGCTGAAACAAAAACCTTAATGGATGCACTTGCGGTTGATTTCAATATTTTATTAAAAAATGCATTGAACACAAATTCATTACAAATTGATAATACACTTGGCATCACACGCCGCATGTTGCATTCAGCCATTGCCATCAACAACCAAATTGGGTTTGGTTGCTTTGATAACCTTTGTTCGCACTCAAGCGATACTATTAGAGGCATTGCCGCCTATTTATTAGCGTTACAGCAGCTATCTTTAAGCGACAAACTTAGAAAAATAAAATTGCTAGCAGATGATTCACATTTTGGTGTACGTGAATGGGCATGGATCGCCATTCGCCCAGCCATCATAGAATCACTCGATGAAAGTTTTTTGCTGCTAGAGCCTTGGATTTATGAACCATCTATACGTGTCAGGCGCTTTGCCGTTGAAATCACGCGGCCCCGCGGCGTTTGGTGCGCCCATATTCCACGATTAAAAGATGAACCACAAATAGGGCTTCCCCTACTTGATCCACTAAAAGGTGTACCTCAAAAATACCTGCAAGATTCAGTTGCAAACTGGCTTAATGATGCAAGCAAGCATCAACCAGATTGGGTGGAAAGTACGTGCGATCGCTGGCTATTAGAATCTCCTACCCTTGAAACAGCACGCATTTGCAAACATGCACGCCGAACAATGAATAAAATAAATGTGTGACCCGTTCTATAAACTAAATCGGTCACCCAAATACACACGGCGTACATTTTCGTTATCAATAATTTCTTCCGGTGTGCCTTCACATAAAACCTGGCCATTAGCAATAATATACGCACGATCCACAATATCAAGCGTCTCACGAACGTTGTGATCCGTTATTAAGATACCAATACCAAGTGACTTTAAGTGCAAAATTACTTCCCGAATTTCGCCAACAGCGATTGGATCAATACCAGCCAAAGGTTCGTCCAACAAAAGAAAATGTGGGCGCGTCGCAAGCGCACGGGCAATTTCAACGCGACGGCGCTCTCCCCCTGATAATGCAATCGCCGGCGATCCACGTAAATGGCTGATGGAAAACTCATCTAACAATAGGTTTAAAAAATTATGACGTTTATCGTAGTCTTTTTCATACAGCTCAAGCGCTGCCATAATATTTTCTTCAACTGTCATGCCTCTGAAAATAGAAACATCTTGCGGCAAGTAACCGATACCACTACGTGCTCTGTAATAAAGCGGCGTGCGGGTAATGTCTTCGCCATTTAGTAAAACCTCACCAAAATCAGGCTTTACCAGCCCTGTTAAAATAGAAAAGCATGTCGTTTTACCTGCACCATTGGGCCCTAGCAAACCAACGGCTTCTCCTTCGGATAGCATTAGGTCTATTCCCTGTAAGATTGGACGCTTTCCATAGGTTTTGCTAATTTTTTTTGCAACAAGTGTTGATTTTTTAATATCGGCCATTGTTTAGATCCTAATCTTTATAAAAGCATTGCTTAATTTTTTTAAATCAGCTTCAGCTTATTGCTATCTCGCTCTCAAATGTCATCCCCGGGCTTGACCCGGGGATCTCAGCTATATAATTATATTAAATCCTTATATAAATCCAACCATTGAGGATTTACCTTATTAATCAAATCTGTTTTCCATAACCGTGAATAATGCTTTATGTTTTTTTCTTTTTGAATTGCAAAATTTATATCATCATAGCATTCAAAATAAACCAGAGTTTTCAATTTGTATTTTTTTGTAAACCCGCGTACTATTTCATTTTTATGTTCATAAACACGCCGAATAAGATTATTTGTTACACCGACATAAAGAGTTCCTTGTAATTTATTGGTCATTATGTAAACAAAGTACGGCATATTATTGATCTTTGTAAATCAAGATCACCGGGTCAAGCCCGGTGATGACAGTTTAACGAAGCATGATCTTAGCATTAAGCACCAAGTGTTGATTTTTTAATATCGGCCATTATTTAGTTCCTAATCTTTATAAAGTATCGCCTCAACTTGCGTTGAATCAAGTGACGACGAAATTTCATAGCGATCATTCTCAAGATCAAAAGATCCATATTCGCCGCTTACTTTGTTTTTACCAGCGATAATCGTAACGTTCCCCGTGCAGTTAATTTTTTTACCAACACTTTTGCAATAGCTAGCAGTCATTACACGATTTGGAAAGATAACTTCTACTTTATCACTAGCTTCAATCCATTCAACATCTTGACCAAGCCCCACATTATCAACGTCAGACTTAGCAACACCAATTGTTTTTGAATCTTTCATTTTTGCTTTAATCGTTTTTGCTGTTAGCTTTTTCGGGGCGTTTTTATCTCCCCAATTTGCTGTCGCAAAATCATCGCCGCCTTCTGCTGTTGTTATGTTATTATTACTGTCATGACGTATAGTTTTTCCACGAATAACCATATCGCTATCGGCCATGCTTATAGTTATGCACGACACCATAAGACAAAGGAGTATGAGCTGACGATTCATTGTATAATAATTTTCTTCTTTGGACACTGTTCGTAATTTTAATGGTAACAGATCATTACAATGACATAAAGAACGTTATGCGCTATTAAAACAAAATCGAGGATTATTTACTAAAAAGGCTTAATGCACGCGAATAGTTAGCTCTGGTTGCCCCAAGAAAACGATTTGGTTTTCAGCTTCTATACGAAAGCCGTTTGCTTTGATGTGCGCGCGGTCACTACTCCCTTCAATTGGTGCATTATTATACGCTAAGCCACTTTCCATATTAATGGTAGCCTCTGTTGTTTGCAGAATTAAACCGTTGCTGCGACTTAATTGCACATCTCCGTTTAAGTCGATATTTTTGGAATCTTTATTAAACGTACCTTGATTAGCTTTAATCTTCATGATTTCGCCTTTTTTAACGTCAATATTGGCATTTAGATTTTCAAAAACGACTTCTTTATCAGATACTTCTTTTCCGCGTTCTGAATGAATAAAAAATGGCTGACCTTTTTTATTTTGCCCGCCATACTTTAAATTAGATGCATAGTTAGTACTTAAAATTTCAAGCGTATTTGCAACATTTGAACGCCCAGCTATACCAAAAAAAACACAAATCAAGACAATGACGCCACAAGAAGGCAATATATACTTTACATTACGTTTAATTCTTAACCGATTTTTCATCAGTGGCTCAGACATTCGTTTCTGTACTAACATCATAATAAATGGCTAACTCTTAAAGAACGGTTAAAATAAAAATAAAGGAAATAGTTTTAATAATAAAAAAAACAAACAGATTAACATCTATAAATTAAAACCACTAAAAAGTCAATTTGTTTCACTATAATATCAATTAAAACCTTTATCAGAAAAGATAAAATAATTGATGAAATATTAACATATCCTGCCCTTCGTTCGTAAATACTTTTTTATGTAGACAAACACCCTGTTTTTGAGGGAAATTAGATGAATATAATATAATTCGTCAATAAATTTGGAGACCAAAATGATTGAAAATGTAACCGATGCAACCTTTGACACTGATGTTTTAAAATCAGAAACCCCTGTGCTTGTTGACTTTATGGCTGATTGGTGCGGTCCTTGCCAAATGCTTGCTCCTGTATTAAAGGAAGTTGCACCAATGCTTGAAGGCAAAGTTAAAATTGTAAAGATGAATATTGATAGCAATCCAAAAGTGCCTGCAATGCTTGGTATTCGCAGTATTCCAACGCTCATTTTGTACAAAGACGGGAAAGTTCATAGTTCATACAATGAATTAATGAGCAAAACAAAATTACTTGAATGGCTAAAAAGCGTTTAATTTTGGCATCAAAAAAACATAATGATGAATCTTTCAATTGGTTTAATGAGCGGCACATCGATGGATGGTGTCGATGCCGCCCTTCTTTCTCTAAGCGATGATGAATCGTCTATCATTGACTTAGGTCATGTATCGCTTGATTATGCATTTGAAAGCAAACTACTATTTAAAGCGGCCGAATACTCTTTTAAACAAGCGGAAGGAAGCATTGAACGTGCTTCCATCAACTTTCAACAAGACCTAAAAACCTATTTGAACGATTTGACTTTATGTGCAGCAAAAAGCACAAAAGAGCTATTGGCATTTTTAAATATCAATAAACCATTTATATCTCTTGAAGATGTCATTCAACATTCAACAAATTTACACATACAATGCGTGCAGCTGCTGCTTGCACAAACAAACTATTCTAGAGATCAAATCGCGGTTATTGGCTATCACGGACAAACGGTTTATCATAAACCAGAACAACGCATGTCAATAACACTAGCATCTCCCCAATATATGGCTGATCAATTAAATATCGATGTTGTTCATGACTTTAGGCGTGAAGATGTGCTTGCAGGCGGACAAGGTGCACCTTTTGCCCCGCTTTATCATTTTGCACTCGCAAAGCGTGACCATAAATTTCCCATTGGAATTATTAATTGCGGCGGCATTGCGAACGTAACAATCATACCCGACAACAACTTAACACATGTCCATGCTTTTGATACAGGGCCAGGGAATGGTCTAATTGACTTATTAGTTAGAAGACACACGCATGGGAAAGAATCCATGGACCGCAATGGCATATATGGGTCTGTTGGCATAGTACATGACGATGTTCTTCAAGCTTTGCATAACACGGCTGTGATTAAAAATGGTCAAAACTATTTAAAAGCCTCTCCACCCAAATCATTAGATATTGCTGACATGCAACTGATCCCGGAAGTGCTTGCTCTTAACTTAAATGATGCTTGCGCCACGTTGGAAGCATTTACTGCCATGACAATCGTAGATGGTTTGCAATTACTGCCGCCTGAAGTAACCATTCCCAATCATTGGGTGGTTTGTGGCGGCGGATGGAAAAACCCAGTTATTAAACGCGCTTTTGATGCTGAATTATCAAAGCTGCTTGGCAAGAATATTATTTTGCAAACAGCTGACGATATTGGGTGGAATAGCGTTGCTATGGAAGCGCAAATCTTTGCATATCTCGCAATAGAAAGTTTACGCGGCAAACCACTCAGCTTGCCAAATACAACAGGCGTACCACGGCCAATGACCGGCGGCACACATTATAAAAAGTCATTTACTTAGTTATTTTCTTCGAGTCTGCGTTACTTTATTAAACGTCATGCCTTTAGCTATTTCATTCCAGAAAACTATTTAGATTACTCATTATTATTTCTAAAAGTGCCCGGTGATTACTAACATTAGCTACTCTACTAGATTTCACACAATTCATAGCAAAAAATTAAAAAAAGCCGTTCACGTTTACTTATCGGAAAGATTTGATTCGCTACACTTAAAGGTATGATGAGACATGAACAAAATATATCCGTTCGTCAGACCGCCGAACTATTCATGACGCCGCGCTTGCAGCAGGCAATTGCTTTGCTGCAACTATCAACGACTGAATTAAAAAAATTTATCGATCAGCAACTTTTAGAAAACCCACTTTTGCTACAAGAACCTGATGATTCAACGTATGAACAATGCACTGATGAGTACGATTCAAATGCAGATGGCGCTGAAGCATTTGACGCCTACGCATCTTTTAATAACGGCAATCAAATACCAATTTGGAAGTCTAAAAAAACATTGAGCGAATACCTTGCTGAACAAATTCATGTTTCATTTAAAAATAAAACAGATCAGCTGATTGCATTTGAGCTAATGATGCACCTTGATGAAAATGGTTTTTTAGATTCGAGCTGGCAAGATACAGCATCTGTATTAAAAGTCAGTCTAAACCATGTTGAAGCTGTGCTTTCTGTTTTACAAAAATTTGATCCGCCCGGTATTTTTTCAAGATCGTTATCACAAGCGCTTAAAAGGCAGCTAATGGAAAAAAATGTTATTACCAAAAATCAACTTGATCCTATGCTAAAAGCATTTCAAGAATTACAAACGTCCACCATCACAGATGTGGCTAAACGCGCTAAAATCAACATTAACGATTTTCAAGATTTTTTAGGTCATTTGCGCCGCTTACAATTTCGACCAGCGCAAGCGTTCGTTCAAGATGAATCCATAGCAAATATTGTGCATGACGTATCCGCACGACCACACATAGGTGGTGCATTTGCTGTTTCTTTAAACACGCAAAACCAACCGCGTGTTCTCGTTAACAGCCAATATTATCATGATATCAAAAGCAAAGTGGATCGCGCAGAAGATTTAAGCTACTTAAGGGAAAAATTTACGTCTGCTAATTGGTTAGTCCAATCGCTTCACAAACGCGCTATCACACTACTTCAGGTTTCGTCTGAAATTGTGCATTGGCAACATAGCTTTTTTGAATCATCAAGTAATTCCTTAAAACCGATGACACTTAAAGACATTGCAGAAGTTGCTGGTCTACATGAAAGCACCGTCAGTCGCATTACAACACATAAGTTCATTCAAACGCCACGTGGTATGTTTGAATTAAAAGCATTATTTGTAACCTCTATTGGCGTCAGACGGAATGCGCAGCTTAAAAGCGCATCATCCAATGAGATTCAAAACGCATTAAAGCAAATCATCACTGAAGAGCCAAAAATTACACCATTATCAGATGAAGATCTTGCTGGCATTTTACAATCAAAAGGGCTTAATGTCGCACGCCGAACCATTGCAAAATATCGCACCATTTTAGGTATTGCATCCTCAAGCGATAGAAAGCGCCATTATACAATGAAATCAATATTACAGCGCTAGATTTATAAAGCGCGAGAATAATAAAACTGCGTTTAAATTTTCGTTTAAAAAATGTATGTCACCGACTCTAACTCTGGCTGAGTCTTTTCAGATTTAATATCATCTCCCTTTAAAATTTTTGCTAAAATGGGTAAAAAATTTGGATGTATTTTAACTGCGTCTACTTCTTTGCCACATGATCCATCAGCTCGAAGAAACCCTTTTACCATCGAAACAGTTCCTGTGTTCATATTAATGTCAGATAATTTAACAAGACGAAACCACGCGACTTCATCTTCTTCAGGCTTAAGCTTTTGAATGTCTTTATCTGTAATCAGGTACATAAATAAAAATGAAGACATTAGTATCTCTTGCCTCTCACCTTTGTCAATTTTTTGAAAAATCCCCGCAAGTTTAATTTTTTCCGGATTAACTATTAAGTTAACCTCTTCTTTGCATTCTCTAATGGCAGCTGCTTGTGCTGTTTCACCTCTATCAACATAACCGCCAGGCACAGATAAAAAAATTTTTTGGTGATCCTTTATTAATAGAACTTCTTTTGTGTCAAGCTTTATGCACATAACATTTGTGCCTACAGCCGTCGTATCAGGTTCAGGTACTTTTCGACCATTCATATAAATATATTCAATTTTCCTCTTAAGGTTATCTGTATGATACATAGAAAAGTTAAAAAGCTTCATAACGTGTTGCAACTTCAGATGTACCTTATCAACAGACAAGGAAATGATAATGGGCATAAAAGAGTGATTTTTTTGTACATATTTTATAAATTGAAAAAAGTTTTTTTCGTAGTCAGTTGTTTGCTCTAATTCGTCTCCATCAACTATAAATTTTCCGTAACTATCACGATCAACATGGATTTTTAAAATTTTTACGCAAGCCTCGTTTTCATTTTGTGAAGATAAACCAAATACTGTTCCTGTTAAAAAAATTATTACAACACTTAACTTTAATTTATTAAAGTTCATATATCTCAAACCCTTTAGCAATGCACCGATTATATTGCAAGAAACGGCAGTAATTTAGCTTTTCCGCTTTAAACACAATTCATCTTTAATGTGTTAACACCTGCAACATATTCGCGTGCATAAATATTTGTACCGTGTAAATGCAACACATTCAAATCACGTTCCAGTATAACAACGAAGAAAGGCTATAGAAAGAACACTCATCGTGTTTTCTGTTACATTTTTATTTTTGAGTTTAGTTCACATTCGTAACATTAACTTTATGCATTATTGAAATTGTGGTTACACACAAATCATTTAGCAATTGTTAAAAAAATTATCGAAGCCCGCGAAGCTTTGCCATAACGCCCACTTTTTGCGCCACCGCTTTTGATTGCTGCCACGCTGCATTTTGATTACTTTTTCTTTGTTCAAGATCAGTAGATGGCAATAGGTTTGATAAGAAAAAATCTTGCTCATTCTCACTTAGATCAAGACCAGAAATTGCAGCTATGTTACGCGTATTGCCGTTTACTTTAAAGGCTTCAATTTGTTTTTCAACCTTTTTTTCAGCAGCAGATTCGGGTATTTCTGCAACCGTTTTAGCCACTGTTCGCGCAGCATTTGCAGACTGATGTGTCACAGCGTCAATCTCAGCTACACCAAGATATTTTTGCACTTTGATATCTATGTCACGCGCTTTTTCAAGCACTTCATCCAAACGCTTGGCTATTTTATCGCTGTATTCAAGTAAAATATTTAGATCATCCTTTAAATTTATCGCCAACGGAATTTGGTCTTTTGTGCCATAATTAGTTGTATCAGCTATCATCTTCAATCTCTCGGTAGTATACGAAATTTGAGCAATACGCCCCTCTACATTTTTTAAAACAGGCGAAAACTTTTCTGCCATTTGACGCACACCTTTTAGATGCATATTAAATTTTAAACAAAGGATAATTAAAACAAAAAGCAAAGAAACCAAAAGTAGGTCAAAAATAAAACTAATCATTTGCGTGACTCCAAACTAATATTATATTCTGCATGTAACTTTTTCGATCTATGTATGATGTATACACCTTTCTGGCTAACTATTCTCAAAATAGCAAAAACAACACGGCTATATTCAATTTGGCAACCAAATATTTTAAAGAACAAACAAAAATCAATATTGCTATATTTGTTTTGATAGCTATCAGAAAGCAAACCACTTTCAACGACGTCTTTGTCAAAAGATGCTTCACTATCATTTCTTGATTTGACATCATTTATTGCGTAACCTTCCCTACAGAACACCAGAAAAAAAACAGTCTAATAGCGACGTGTTCTTCAATGGACGCTATGTTGTATCTTTTATCTTGTATCACCATTACTACTATCAGATGATTTAATTAAAATTCTATTAATAAAGCTTAAAAAGTATTGAATTAAGAAAATAGTTCATAAAAAAAATGCCCTCTCAAATGGAGGGCAAAACAATAGTGTTAATACGTTTAGAAGTAAAAGGCCTTTATTTTTAAAATTTGTTTAGACGAATCAGCTAATTAAAATTATTCTTATGTGTATCTGTAATAGCCGTATTGACAATTTTTTTCGGCAAATTTAGCATTCATATTTGCTTGTTCGGAGCGCGATCATCACAGATGCTGTTCCACTTTTTTTTACCTTTTTGCTTAGTTATGTCAAATAAACCGAGACATTTTTCACCACTGGGACCATGCTTATGCTCTTTGTGGTGTGATGCATTAACTTCATTCGTTACGCTCGTTTTAACAATTAATGAGCGAACTACCCCATGCTCAGAATGATCTGATTCTGTAGATTCCTCCATTGCCTCCAACTCAAGGGTTAATGAGTGGTCTGCTTCATGTTCGAAATGATCTGATTCTGTAGCTTCCTGCATTGCGTCTAGCTCAGCGGTTAATGGTTGGTCCACTTTGCATGTGAAATGCTGCAATTCCGTAGCCACTACGTCCATTGTTCCCATCTTAGGGGCTGACAACTGGTTCACCTCGTGCGCGGCGTGATGCAATTGTGAAACACTAATTCCTTCTATCGGTTCGTCCATAACCCCTATAGCAAAAACAGAAATTGTCAAGATTGGTATAAGTAATAAAAATTTAAAAGTCATTTAATTTATCCTATATATAAAATTGGCTTTAGTCTTAGCCTTAGATTTAGATTTAGATTTAGATTTAGATTTAGTGTGTAAAATTGTTAACAACATTTTGCATTTAAGTATTTTTTTAATAAAAGAGTATAGATAATATGCAGCAAGAAAAAAGCCTATTCTCGATAAGTTTAGGAGAATAGGCTGATTAAGAGTTATGGGAGGGTTTTAGAGTTGACAAACAGTAGGGTGTAGTGTTTGGGTGTTAATCCT
>JAUYTZ010000006.1 GCA_030694965.1 Candidatus Paracaedibacteraceae bacterium | reverse complement strand
AACGGTATTTTTGATGCTTCTAAATTTGGATTCAAGGGTAGGTGAATGCTTAACAACCCAACGATTAACCGTTGCATGATCAACGCTTAATCCACGCTCTGCTAATAATTCTTCGACATGTCTGTAACTTAATGGATAAGCAATGTACCAACGCATTGACATTAAAATAACATCTTTTGGAAAATGAGACCCTTTTAAATTCATAGCAAATCACTGTTTCTAAATTCAATTTAGTTCACTTTATCAAAAATCATAAAAATTTGCGACAGAGCCAATTAAGTTAATTATCTCTTGTAAATTAAGCTGATTATCTCTTGTAAACTAAGCTGATTATCTCTTGTAAACTAAGCTGAACATTTTTTTTATTGTATCATGTAACTAATTATAAGTCGACTTTTATCTATACATTATGAGGATGTGGCGTCAAGAGCATGCGAATATGTTTTTGTAATTTTGCAAAAGAAACATTTTCAATTTGACGCACACGTTCACGTGAAATGTTAAGTTGCCCAGCAACTTCTTCAAGTGTTTTTGGTGGTTCAAAAAGACGTCGTTTTTGAATGACCACACGTTCACGGTCATTTAAACATTCCATTGCCTTTTTAAAGAGCTCGCGGCGTTTGCTCATTTCATCGCGTTGCATAAGTGCAATTTCTTGATTGTCGCGTTCATCAACAAGCCATTCAATCCATTCTGTTGGATTTTCAGAGTCATTGCCCATGGTTGTGTTAAGGGAGTGATCTTTTGTGAGTCGTTGACTCATGTGGATAACTTCATCCTCACGTACGTTAAGTTTTTTGGCGATAGCCGCCACAACTTCAGGGGTTAATGATTCTTCTTGATGTATCTTTCGAATAGCTGCGCTTGTTGCGCGCAATTTAAAGAACAATTTTTTTTGCGATGATGTTGTTCCTATTTTAATAAGCGACCAATTATGAAGGATATGTTCCTGAATGCTTGCGCGAATCCACCAAACAGCATAAGTTGATAGACGAAATCCTTTTTCTGGATCATAATGCTTCATAGCTTGAAGCATGCCTATGTTGCCCTCAGCGATGAGATCACTTAAAGGAAGGCCGTACCCGCGATACCCGGCTGCAACTTTTGCCACAAGCCTAAGGTGTGCATTGATCAATTTTTCAGCAGAGGGTCTATCCATTGTATCTCGCCATGCACGTGCTAAAGTAACTTCTTCCTCATTAGAAAGCATGGGGATTTCTTTTACTTTACGTATATATTGGGAATCATGGTCGTTATCTCGAAAAAACGACATTTGTACCTTCGCATTTATCTATCGATTAATACTATAGTATGTGGAATAAGAAAAAATCTCAAGCTCTATAAAAATTTAGTTTAATTAATCTTTTTGTAATAATTATAGATTATTATTAAAGTAATTAAAGAAAAAGGTAAATACTTTGAAGAAAAAATATTCAAAAATGAATTCGCGTGATACTATTGTTTTCCCTGGAAAAATGTTGGTTGCAATGCCGTATATGCAGGATTCACGGTTTCATCAAAGTGTTATTTATATTTGTGGTCATGATTCAACAGGGTCAATGGGGTTAGTTCTTAATAAACCTTTAAGTGGGCTTGTATTAAGTGATTTGCTAAAGCAAGTTAATGTGCCGATGATGTATAATTGTCCTGAAATTCCTGTAATTTATGGTGGCCCAATTGAGGTTAGTCGAGGATTTGTTTTGCACAGCCTTGATTATCACATAGAAACAACAGTCGTTGTGGATGACACAACTGGTGTTACATCAACGCTTGATGTTTTAAAAGCATTAGGGCAGGGGAATGGCCCTGTAAAAACAATTGTGACATTAGGCTATGTGAGTTGGAATACAGGCCAACTTGAGGCGGAGATGGCAGAGAATATGTGGTTGTTGATTCAACCAACAGAGGGGTTGGTCTTTGATGTTCCTTTTGATATGAAATGGAGGATGGCGATGGCGTCAATTGGTGTTGACCCAGCAATGCTTGTTTTGGATTGCGGTCACGCATGAAACAGTTTTCTTTTTTTATTTCAAACTGAGATGGGGCTATTTTTTCATCCTCATTAAAATTTTCTTCGCACACATTCATTAGCCTTATAAGTTTGTCATTGGAAAGTTCTGTGATGGATATATCTGGTGTTTTTGTTTTTGCTATATGTTTTAAGATTTGAAAGGCGAGGCTAAAATCGCTGGTCGCTTTTGCTTCTTCATAGAGCATTAAAAATTCTTGTGTGATGTCCATATAGCCATGTTCCCGTGGAAATATTTTTTTATTTCAACATTATTTGTAAAATATTGGTGATGAAGTTTTTTTACTAATCCTGGGCCTTTTTGATAAATATATTAATAAAATATTCATAAAATGTGTCATTTTCACAACATTAAAATAATTAGAAAAGCTGTGGGGATAATTAAGAGTGTTCGCAATGATTGAAATTAGGTAAAAAGGAAGAGTAGAGCGACGCAGGGTGCGTCATAAACATCGATTATTTAGGAGTCTATAATGAAAAATTTAGTATGTGCATTATTAACTGTATCAGCTTTGACTGGTTCAGTATTTGCTGCAGAATCAAAAACTGGTGCTTACGTTGGTGGTAACGTTGGTGCGGCTAATACAAATGTAAAGTATGGTTTTGTTACATCAAATGCAGCTGGCGCAGCACTTGCAGCTACGAATGTTAATAATTTTAACAACCAAGCTGGTAGCATGAACGGATTGTTCGGTTTGTTTGCTGGTTATGGCATGCAAGTTGGTTCAATGTATTTTGGTGGTGAAGCATTTGGTGGATTTGATTCAGCAAAAGTAACAGCATATGATGACACTGCGACAGGTCAACTTGCATCTTCATTCCCTAAAGCGCAAGTAAAGCGTCAAAACTATTATGGTTTAGCTGCACGCGTTGGTGGTTTTGTTAATGCAAACACATTAGTTTATGTTCGTTTAGCTGCTGAAGCTGGTAAGTGGACTTCAAGCGTAGTCGTTGGTCCTAATGCTGGTGGTTCTACTGCTGTGGTTGGCGCGGCTTCAAAAGGCCCATTCACTGTAAACAAGAAATCAATTAGCTTTGCTCCAGGTCTAGGTCTAGAAACTTACATCACTAAGAACTTGTTCTTACGTGCTGAATACAGCTACTTATTTGGTCCAAGCGTTACTGTAAAGCAAGATACGTCAGTAAATGGCAGCAATCAAGGTACTTTGGCAACACACACTTTCAAAGTTACACAAAACGCATTTAAAGTTGGTGTTGGTTACAAGTTCTAGTTTGAATAAAACTAACTTAATAATGAATGATTTGTGTTGACATGTTAATCCGCAAGTCAATATTATCACAGGAGCGCAAGGGGGCAACTCTAAGCGCTCTTGTTATTTAAACAAATAAGGATTAAAAAAATGAAAAATTTATTTAATACATTACTTGCTACAGCTGCTATGGTTTCAGTAGTAACTGTTGCAAACGCAACTGATTCTAAGCCTGCTGCTCATGGGTTTTATCTTGGTGCAAGCGCTGGTGTTGCTAACACGAACGTGAAGTCAAAAGTTCAAGCTGGCGGGACTTTTTATAACCTCAATACAAGTAATGGAAATTTAGTAGCTACAACTGATTCTGCTGAATCTCGTTTAGTAAATACTGATGCTGGTAAAGCTGCTGGTATATTTGGTTTAATGGCTGGTTATAATTTTCAAAAAGGTTCCACGGTTTTTGGTGGTGAAATTTATGGCGGCTTTGATTCATCAACTGTAAAAGTATATGATGATAAAGGTTCTGGAAGCTCAGTTGAAGGCGGTCTTTGGACATCAACAGTAAAGCGTAAGTCATTTTTTGGTTTTGCACCACGTATTGGTTTCATGCTTACACCAAGCACACAATTGTACGCACGTTTAGGTATTGAATATGGTAAATGGACAGCTGCAGTTAACCCAAATACAACATCACTTGTTTTGGCAAATAACGTAACTAACGTGAATGCTGCAAGCGGTAATGCAAATGCGGGCGCTGCTGCTATTGCTGCATCATCTCTTGCAACTACTGCTTCTAAGAAGAAACTATCATTTGCACCAGGTGTTGGTATGGAAGTTTACATGGGTAAAATGTTCGTGCGCGGTGAATATGCATACCTAATGGGGCCAAAAATTACGTTGGTTCAAAATACAAATGGTTATTCATATAATATGTATAATGGTTCAACTGCTACACATACATTTAAAACATCACAACATAGAGTTCAATTGGCTGTTGGTTTCAAGTTCTAAGCTTGTTACTTTTCATTCAATCAAAAAGCCCGCTTTATGCGGGCCTTTTTTTGTGCGGATGAAATTTATATTGCCATTTTCGTGAAGACGGCGATTCAGTATATATGCAGCATATCTTTTTGCTAAATTATTTATTGGATTCCCACCTACGCGGGAATGACAAAAGAATTGGAACGATAAAAAAATATATGTGATGATGTGATTTTTGCTGCACTGAAACAGTGTGTCTCTATGGGAATATTCCAAAAATACTAAAAAAAGCATGTTTTTTAAAAAAGCTCAAGCTTGAGGTTATGTCTTTTGGATACCACATAAAAATCGTATATATGGCGAAAATTGCATACATAATAAGTGCAGTACTAACTTGACTTTTACTAAAATACAAGCATATAAAGCCTAGAGCATAACATGTGCCAACCATAATATTTGGATATTTTTCAAAACGAATCGCCGTCGATTTTATGCCTATTTTTTTATCATCTTTAATATCTTGAAACGCATAAATTGTATCGTAGGCAATTGTCCATAACGCTCCGCACCCATATAGCCACCATACACGTTCTGTGGGCGCTCCTGATAGGCATGCATAGCCCACAAGGATTCCTGTATTAAAAGCCAGCCCTAGGATGACCTGCGGGTAGTAGCTGATTCGTTTCATATAAGGGTATATGAAAAGAAGCACAGTTCCGATTCCAGCATACAATTTTGCTTGGATTGGCAAGAGGGTGAATATGCCAAGAGCTAATGTCCCTAAAATGCAAGCGCAGCCTAACGCTTGTTTAATGGTTAATATCTTTGCGGCAAGTGGGCGCATTTTTGTGCGTTCAACATGCTTGTCAAATTCCTTGTCAGCGATGTCATTAATGATGCAACCAAAAGCGCTCATGATGAAAGCGCCTGCAATTAAAAGGGCACTATAGACAAGACAGCTAGAAATTGGTGCGTTTGAGGCGTGGTAGCTGTGTGCAATTCCCCAAAGGCATGGCCATGCGAGTAGTATTCTGCCAATGGGTTTGTCAAAACGCATTAGTTGAAGGTATAATCGAATTTGATTTTTCATAAAATAGGGCCTATAAACGTGACAACACGACTTTACCTTTCATTCCAAGTGAATGACAAGACGCAACTTGATAAAATAGTACTGCCAGCAGACGAATGCCATTACTTATTGCGTGTTTTACGCTTGAAAGCCGGAGATGAGGTTGTGGTTTATAACGAGCGGGCAGGGGAATGGTCTGGCACCTTAGTAAATGTTACAAAGTCAAGTTGTGCCGTTCAATTGCAAAAAATATTACGGCAGCCAATTGTTGAGCCTTTTACACGCCTTGTATACGCGCCGCTTAAGCATGATGCAATGTCACTCGTATTTGAAAAAGGAACAGAGCTTGGTGTGACCCATTTTCAGCCAATAACTACCGATTTTTCGCAAAAGTATAATGTGCATAACGATAAGGTTACGCGTCAGTTAAAGCAGGCGTCGCAGCAGTGTGAGCGTTTGAGCGTACCCGAACTATTAGATCCAATGCCATTTAGTGCGTTTCTAGAATCATGCGCTGTGGAAGAGTTGGTATTTATTGCGATGGAGCGTTCAAATGCGCGCAGTTTTACTGAAACGTTGGCTAGGCATGATCGAAGCGCGCCGTGCACGTTTATTGTGGGGCCTGAGGGAGGCTTTTCAAAGGCTGAAAAGGATTTAGTTGAACGTATGCCTAAAATTAGTTGTGTGTCACTTGGTAAAACAGTCCTTAGGGCGGAGACGGCTGTGATCGTAGGCGCTGGTGCGATATCGATGCTTCGTTAGTTGGTTTATTTATGGTAAATAAAAAGCCCCTAAAAAAGGGCCTTTTTATCTTTATTTTTATCTTTGTTGAGCTTGAGCTTATTGTGTCCAACCTAATTCAGTTGCACGTGCGCGAACGCTTGCTGAGTTTAGTTCATTTCCTCTATCGTCAAGTGTGTTAATACCCATTGTAGTAAGAAATACTGCTGCGCGGTTACGGTGTGATGAGCCTTCAGGTAAAGCATCAGCTGCTGCTTGAGCATCTGCTACTGTTGAAGTTGATGTTGCAACTGGTGCGTTTACTGGAGCATCAACTGGTGCGTTTACTGGAGCATCAACTGGTGCGTTTACTGGAGCATCAACTGGTGCGTTTACTGGAGCATCAACTGGTGCGTCTACTGGAGCATCAACTGGTGCATCAACTGGTGCGTCTACTGGAGCATCAACTGGTGCATCTACTGGTGCATCTACTGGAGCATCAACTGGTGCATCAACTGGTGCGTCTACTGGAGCATCAACTGGTGGAACGTCTGCAGTTGTTGTGTCAACTGGTGGAACGTCTGCAGTTGCTCCTGTTGTATCAAAGCCTTTAGCTGCTGCTTGTTCTAAAATTTCAGCATCGTTATTGTTGCTGCGTATGCTTATTTTCATTTGAGGAATTGCCGTGCTTGCTATCAAAAATTCCCTTGCGCGTTCTACGTTCGTATTGTTACAATTAATTTGAGCATCTTCTAGCTCATTTGCATCCATTGCGTATGCGCCAATGGATGTGGCAATGTTTAAAATTGCAAATGTGTATAAAAACTTTATATTCATGCTTTATCCTCTTTTATTTTCTAAAATGAATTTTTATATTAAATAAATTTATGATATTAGAATCATTTTTAGTGATTTATATCATTTTGGGATTTTTGCATCTTTTTTACATTTTAACAAGAGAGAAAGTTCACGTATGAATAAATAAAAAACGACCTTCAATTGTGAAAGTCGCTATGTTTAGTATTATTAAGTAGGATTTTAAAATATTATTCAGAAAAACCTTTACTTCTTGCTAATTCTAATATGTCGTAAGAATTTGCCATTTGGTGTATACGGATTTTCATTTGAGGAAGAATATCTTGTGCAAGTAAATATGCTTTTGCGCGATCTATACGTTCTAGATGTTGTATTGTTAGTTCCATTTCTCGTGCATTAAGTTCTTTACTTCTGCTTCGTTCATATGACTCTTTTGCTTCTTTCTTAGCTATTTTTCCTTGAGCGCGTGCAGCAAGAGCTCTTTCCTCTTTTAGATTGAGATTAGCTATCCCCTCTAAATTTTTCCACTCAACCTCGCGCGTTGTTTTGCCTCTTTTTGTGGAAGATTCAAATAAATTATCATCAAGTTCACTTAAAATAGGATCAGTAGCGCGAGGGGCAGATTCAGTGGTAGCTGCGCGTGAAGGACTAGAAGTTAGATATTCATTTCTTTTTGAAATGATATCAACAAGTTTGATATTGCGTTGTTTATTTGAATCTTTTATTTTATCCATAAAATCCGCGTTTAACAATTTTTCTTCTAGTTCAATATTTCCTCCATCTACAGGATTTGTTGCAGCATATGCTTTTAATTCAAGTGCTTTTTGAACGAAATTTGCTTTTGCAGAAGTTATCTTTGTTGGTTTTACATAAAAAAAGAGTTCGGCAACAGCACTAATTCTTTTTTTTTGTGCAAGAGATAATGCATTAAATAGTTCTTGTGCACTTTGTTCTGTTGAAGCCTCTGCAGCATAGCTTTCACTGATAAAACTAATCTGACTGATGCTTGTTGCACATAGAAATGCAATTAAGATGTGTTTCTTCATAAAATAATTCTTTGCTTAGATAGCGTTTATATTTACTGTTAAATTAGCACTGGATTATTAAAAATTAATTAACTTAAGGCAAACTAAAATATTTTTTAATCTAAAAAAAAGCGACTTTCAGTTTAAGAAAGCCGCTTTAAAGAGTTCTATTCAGTTTGTATCTTATCCTGTGAAGCCTGCGTTTCTTGCTCCTTCTAATACTTCAGCATCGTTTGTATTATTGCGTATGCGTATTTTCATTTGAGGAATCGACACTGCTTCTACCCAATATTGGCGTGCTCTCTCTACCAGCGCTGGATTCGGTTGTTGTGCTGCTGCTTGTTGTTGTGCTGCTTGCTGTTGTGCTGCTGCTTGTTGATATGGCCGCTGTGCTTGATATGGCCAAGATGCTGATGTTGTTTGCTGTGCTGCTGGTCTTGGTGTTGGGTCTGCTTGCCCGACGTAAGTAAATATGAGTTCAAGCGTTCTGTTTTTGTTTGTCCTTATAGTATCGTTAGGAGTCTGCGGAGTAAAATTCCAGCCAGTGGAAGGCGGTGAAATTGTGTATGAGGCTTGAAGTATTTGGCGGCCGCTTTCTGTGCTATAGCGCCTATGATTTTCTTGAGACGGAGTAATTGTGAGCCCTTGCGGAAGACTATTGCGGTTAATACACAAATTATCCATTGTGTTCATAAATCCGTCTGAAAAATTCCATTGATGTCCGTTAATAATAATAGGTAGGTCATTAACAAAATGAATGATCCTATGGAGGAATGCGTCAAGACCGGTATATGCGTCGCCATCCTCACTAACATAGCGATGTGACACTAAGTCCTGTTGTGTAGGGGTAAAAACAGTGTCCAAATGTGAGGGTGCTTCATTTTCTGCAGCTGCTGGATTGCTAAAATCAAAACGGATGTTTTCATTCTCGACAGCAGTAATGAATGCTGGCCAAGAAAGAAGACTTTCATACTCAGAATTGTTCCTATTTCCCCTTTCCAGATATTCCTGTAGCTGCGCTACTTTTGCAGAGAATGGGTCACTCCTATTTTCTATACGATACAGTCCAATCACAGCCGCTACTTCACCTTCGATATCTATATCAGGCGCTCTTTCTGATGCACAGCCTTTGCTTATAAGCAGGCATGTACTTATGGCTGTTGCACATAAAAATGTAATCAATGTTTTTTTTTTCATATTTTTCTCTTATAAACTATTGAATGTTAATTAAATGTTGAAGGATGCCTGCATAGTATTATAGATAGCTATTAAGCATAAGTTATATATGGATACAGCTATTGGATTATTCAAGTATTATTTTTAAATGTTTTATTTTTTGCTTTTCAACGTGAACAAAGCTGCAGCGATAAAAAACGCGTTCTATTTATAATAAATCTAAACCAATAAAAATTCTGGATCTATTGTTACAATACCTTTGTCAATATCGATCGAAATAACGGCTTCATCATGAAAAGGCAGGGTTGCAATTTTGTCATGTGCGTCGCTTGATATATCAAAAAATTCACCAGCGCCAAAATCTTGTATGCCTAATATTGTTCCATAAGACGTTCCTTGAATGTCAAGCACAGCAAGACCAACGATGTCTTCGTGATAGTATTCATCATTTGATGGCTCAGGCAATTGTTCACGTTCAATGAATAATTTTGTGCCGCGAAGTGCTTCTGCTTGATTACGGTCAATAACGCCTTGCACGAAGGCAATCGCTGAGTTTGGATTCGCTGTTCGCACATTTGATAATTTGTACACAACGCCCTTATCATCTTTAAGCACACCATAAGATCCTATGTCAGATGGGTTAGCTGTATGTGTTTTAATTTTAACGTGCCCTTTTATACCGTGGGCTGCAACAATTTCACCAAGACAAACAGTTTTCATAATTAAGTTACTTTCTTTATAGCTATTGTTTTATTTTTTACTAATACGATTTTTTTAGCGTAACATTTCTGCCATTAATTTTTCAATTTCAGCCTTTGTTTTTGGCTTAACTTTTGCTTTTGAAGCTTTTTTCTTTGTGGATTCTTCTATTATTTCCACAGGTTTAACAATCGATAAATCAGGTGTAGGCGCTTCAAGTTTAATGCCGCTCATGTCAGCAAGATCAATACCAAACAAGGCTGATAAGTCCCCATCTAGCTGATTATCTGTTGATCCAATATGCAAGGCATCTAGTTGTGCATTATCTACAAGATCCATATGATTCACTTGGCGTAGGGTAAAAAGCTCTTCGGGGCTTTCATCCAAACGATGCCCAACACCATAAAGGGCCGCAGCCACATGTTTGCACATAGATGCGTAATCATAGCAGTTGCATTTTACGCGCATTTCCTTTGATTTTGGAAAAAGCCCTTTTTCATTTTGTGCAATGATTTCCATCACACCTTTTGAAAATTTTCCTTGCAGCAGTTCAATTACAGATTCAATTTTACCATTGCATTCTTTGACGATTTCTTGCCATTCAGTTTGAGGAAGTGCATTTACTTTGATCGAAACAGTATAGCTTTCAGAACCATTAACAATGGCTAAAATTTCGCCTGGGTTTATTTTTAAATCAATCACAGACCCATTGCGCGCATAGGTGCGACCGCGTGGTAAACGGCTTTCATAGTCGCTATATTTTTCAAGGTTCGTGCACCAAAGTTTGCCCCAAAAAGTTTTTGCAATAGAGCGGCCTTCAATCACCACAGGATTTAAAATAGTGCCTTGGTTTTCCAGTTGTTTCACAAGCTTTGCAGCCTTTGCACGACGTTCAGCCACAGGTACATATTCTGGAAAACCACCATTATATGAGCTCATTTTTTTGTCCCTTTAGAATGTATGTATTGTTTTATATTTCTAACAATTTTTTTAATTAACATTATCATTTTGGAAAAAATAAAAAAAGACCATCCCAACGTCCATATAAGAAGGAGCACTATAGCGAAGGGGGAATCAAATTTACTCATATTATCTTTTTAGCCATCACCAAGGGCCCGATGTATATCTAATGAAACTACCTTCATGAGCTCGTCATTGGTCATTTCAGTTAATAATGCCTCGCCGCTGCCTTGCAGTAAGTCGGATGCCAAGGCTTTTTTCTGATTGATCATAAAGTCAATTTTTTCTTCAATTGTTCCGCGGCAAATAAATTTATGTACCAATACGTTTTTCTTTTGTCCAATACGGTAAGCGCGATCGGTTGCTTGGTTTTCAACGGCAGGATTCCACCACCGGTCAAAGTGAATGACGTGTGATGCATGCGTTAGAGTCAATCCTGTGCCGCCGGCGCGGATGGATAATATAAAAAAGGGCGGGCCTTGTTCTGTTTGAAAAGCATCAACTAGTTTAGCACGCTCTTTAACAGGCGTTTGACCATGCAAGATAAGGCCTGATCTGCCAAAAACACCTTCTAAAAATGAATGCAATGCAGGTATGATTTCCCTGTACTGTGTAAAAATGAGTACTTTTTCTTGTTTGGCAGCGATGCTTTCACATAATTCACGCAGTCTTAAGAATTTTCCACTTTTCGTTTCATCAAACTCGCCATGTCCAAGCCATTGACTAGGGTGGTTGCAAATTTGTTTAAGGCGCATAAGATATGAAAGGACCAAGCCACGACGTGCCATGCGATCTTCAACGCGATCGGTGCGGGAAAGCTTTTCTTCTAATTCTTCAACTGTTTGTTGATAAAGCGCAACTTGTCCTTTTGTTAAGAAACAGTAAGTGTCGACTTCAGTTTTGTCTGGCAAATCGGCAATAATTGTTTTGTCTGTCTTTAGGCGACGTAAGATGTAAGGGCTAATAATTTGACGAACACTTGCAAAGAATGATTGCTCATTGGTTGTGCCATTTGCATCGGCATTTTTTTTACCATAACTTGAAAAAGCTTTACTTGTACCAAGCAATCCTGGTGCAACGAAATCAAACAGTGACCATAAATCAAGAAGGCGATTTTCAACAGGTGTTCCTGTTAAGATGAAACGTACTTGGCTTGGAATTTTTTTGATCGCCATTGTTTGTTTTGTATTTGGATTTTTAATGCTTTGTGCTTCGTCACAAATCACGATATTCCATGCTACTTTGTTTACCCAAGGTAGGCGGTAGACATTTGAATAAGTTGTTATTACAAGATCGATAGAGGATAAATTAGGCGCTTCTTCTTGTCTTAATATATGTTGATCTGCACCTGATCCATGCGCAACCCAAATGGTGAGTGACGGCGCAAACTTCAAGATTTCGGATTGCCAGTTTCCAAGTAAGGATGCGGGTAGAATCAGCAGGTGAGGGCGCTTTTGTGTTTCTGTGCTTTTTGCAATCAGGAATAAAGACAGTACTTGAATTGTTTTACCAAGACCCATGTCGTCTGCAAGGCATCCGCCAAGGCGTAGTTTGTAAAGCCACCAAAGCCACTGCACACCGTTGAGCTGATAGGGGCGAAGGTTGGCATTTAAATTTTGCTTTAGTATTTCTTGTACTGCATCATCTGCATGATCAGGGTGACGTAGTTGATTAAGCGTTTCTTCAAGCCATGGGCCTTCGGTAACACTTGACCATTTGGCTACACTTTCGGTAAAGTCTGCAGATCCCTTTTGTGTAGAAGATCCGGCTACAATACGTAGCCCTTCAGCAAAGGACAGTCCATCATTTTTAACTTGCTTTTCGACGTTTTGCCAATGTGATAATACTTCGTTAATTTTTGCATGATCTACTTCGACCCATTGACCTTTTACTTGAATTAAGCTTTCTTGCTTTTCCAATGCATCTTTTAGTTCAGTGTAGGTTAAGCTTTCACCGTCTGGTAGTGAATAGCTTACATTGAAATCTAAAAGGGCTGTCATACCAACAGTACTTGCTGCATTATTACCAATGGAAATGCTGACTTGTGGACGAGGTGGGCTTTTTGGTGTCCACCAATTGGGAACGCGTACGAGTACGCCAGCTTCTTCAATAAGCGGTGTTTCTTTTAAAAAAGCATGGGCTTGAGCTGGCGTCCAGGCTTGAGGTTGAAAGATGGCTGAACGGTCCAATAAATCTTTTATAAAAGCGCTTTTGTCTGCAGCTTTTTGAACAGGCACAAGCAAAGCAAGTAGTTGCCCTTTATTTTGTTCGCCAGCATATTCTTTAAGGGCTTGGCCAAGTGGTACGTGTTGTACATTTGATGTGGCGGAAAGGCGCGTCGTGTAAGTTGCTATAAAAGCAAAAGGGTGCGTTTCATTCGTTTTGTTTTCAGCCAAGTGAAAGCAAACGCGGCCAACTTTATTCCAGTTTGAATTGTAGTGCGCAAGGAAGTCATAAAAAGAGCCCTTGAATGAGGTGAGTTCTTTTTTTAGAGCTGTTACCATATCTACCCATAAGGCGCATAAGGTTTCAATGTTAACGTACTCAGCGCCGCGCATGAAAGGTGTTTTTGCAATAAGTGCCGTGAATTCATTTTGTGGGATTGGGATATCAAAATGAGTCGAAAGTGTGTCTGTGCCTTGTCCGATGGCATGACGTGTTTCTTTTATGAAAAGCTGGCCAAAGGATTGTAAAAATGTAATGGATGCAGAGAATGGTGTTTTTACAGAAGACACACCTAGTCGAATGGTGCCGGCAGCATAGCCGCCTTCAAAATATGTTTGGATTTTGACCGCTGCTGCAGGTGCAGTTTGTTCAGACCCATCTGCATTAATATAAAGATACGGATGCCCTAGCGGAGATAGCGCAGCACTTAAAAATATTTGATCATTCGATGGTGTAATCGCCGTGTTTTGTTTCATTGTTTTTTATAAAAAATCGAAAAAGGAATTGAAAAAATATTTTTACTACATGATACCTTATAGGAATTTATTTTAAAAATAAACTATAAAATCATAAACGAGTAAGTTAAAAACAAATAAAGAATACGGTTAAAATTCTTAACATTTACATATAACACAAAAAAGATAAGAGTTGAATAGAATACTGCATATTTTTTGCTAAAAATCTATTTTTTTGCTTTTAGTGGCTTAATTTCTTTGTTGTAGAGCTTAGAATAACTTGTAACTATTTCTAAAATTGCAATGGGCGTTTTTTGATCTTTTTGGACGCACCTGGCATGTTAACCACAGCATTACAATTGAAGCAACTTGTTTAACTTCAAACGAAATAAAATTAACCTAATATTAAATTTGTTTGTATAAACTTATATCATGGATAGTATTAGATTTATTGATATCATGAAAAATAAGTATATAATTAATAAAAATGTATCACTTCTTTTGGCATTTACAACGTGTTTTGCAGGTTATGTTTTTGCAAAGTATGATCAAAAGCTAGATTTATTGCCGCTTCCAACAGATGAAATTATGATTAAACTTGCTGATTTGCCGGAAAAGATTACGCCCTCAGCTACAGGTGCTGATGATAAAGCAAAAGCAAAGATGAACTTGGCTGATTTAAAAATGAGGTCGGCTGGTTTATTGTGCGATTTGTTTGCATCATTATCCTTTCCAAGTTCAATTAAGGAAGCTTATGACCTTTATAATGAAGTCGCTAAGGATGATAGGATTAGCGCAGACTTACGTGGGCGTGCAAAAATCCAGGCAGCTGAACTGTATCCGTATTCCAATACAGATGATTCATCGTATTCATCAATTCTTCAACGTAGAATTGAATCGCGTTCATGGTTTGAAAATGTTACCGAAGATTCATCCTGTTCGATTGATTTAAGAGGCTGGGCAAAAATACGTCTTTCACGGCAATATATTGCAAATGCATTTGATGTAGAACCTGTTGATTCTCGAAGGCTTGCACAGACACTGCTTGAGGAGGTTATCGCTGATGTTGCCATGAGTTCTGATACAAAGGCACGCGCACGTATACAATTGGCTAATTATTATATTAAAATGCGCTTAAATGCCACGGTTGCTGAATCGTTGGAAAAAGCAAAAGCCGCGTTAAATGATGTTTTAAAAGATCCGGGTGCTAAAGCAGATTTAGCAGATTTAAGAGATTTGCAAGCTGAGGCTCAATTGAAATTAACAGAAATAAAAAATAATGATGCTGATCTCTATAATAGTCAAAAGTTAGCTGATTTGAAAGTATTAACGACAAATCAAGCGCTTCCTCTATCAATTCGTGCTAAAGCTAAAGTAATTGCGGCGCGTGCTGCGCTTAAAGGCGAGTTTGACTCAAAGCCAAGTGAGTCAGCAGCGCTTGCAATCAATCTTTATAAAGATATTGTAGCCGATGTTAAGCTTGACGCTGCAGAACGATTTGCTTATAAGTTGGAATTTGCGCAGCAATATGCAGTGAATGCATTTCATCAAAAAACAAAAGAATTTAATGATGCCGCACAAGCTTTGTATAAAGAACTATTTGCAGATGCATCGGCTTCCCTTCAGCAAAAGGTGATTGCAAAATGGCAACTCGCCCTTGATTACTTTGAAAAAAGGCTGAATCCACCTGAAAAGAAAGATGCAAAAACAGCGGGCTTAGAGCTGCTAACAGATATACTAAGTGATGCAAAATTGGAGCAAGAGCTTTGGTTTATGATTAAAATAAACTATGCACGTTTGCATCATTTTAGCGTAAGTCAAAATCCCTTGGAATTAAGCCCAAGCCAGGCCAAGAGCAACGCTGTTGAGATGTTAACCGAAATGTCTGGTGATGCGCGTCTGACACGCAAACAAAAAGAACTTGTGCAAGCTGAAATTGAGCTGTGGAATGGCCGAAAAGAGTAAGTGTTTTTATCCATTGTTAATAGCTAGCAGTTAGTGATGGATTGCCCTTGGCTAGCTGTGCTGCTATTGTATAGCAATTATAAATTGATTATGGGAAAACTCATCCAAAATCTTCGATACTGACGTGTTTATATACCGCGTGCCTTGATGTTTGGTTCTTTTTATAATCAATTTATTCTGAGTTGTTGTGTTTAAACGATTGTAATCTGCTTTTATTAAGATATTGGTCCGCGAGATCTATTTGGTAGCACAACAGATTTTGCCCAATATCGAGCCAGCGCATCAATATTGCTTTGAAAAACCTCATAATCAAATGGTTTACAAATGTACCCTGATGCATATGCTTTATAGCATGAAAGCATTTCTTGAAAATTGATTCCATTTGTCATGATAATAACTGGAATGTCATTCAAATCACGGTCTCTTTTAATTTCACGAAGCACGGTGGCTCCATCGCGTTTAGGAATATTTAGATCAAGCAAAATAATATCTGGCCTTGGAAAGTCTACGGATATTAATTTGTTTCTTAAAAAATCCATAGCTGCCATACCATCATGCACAGTAAATAAATTAACAGAAACTGAGCATTCAGAAAATGCTCGACACGTGAGTAGTTCATCTGCGGCATCGTCTTCAATAAGCAATACATTAAGTGGGCTTTCATGATCAGGGATTATTATGTCAGGTGATGTAAGTTCTGTGTTTTTTGAAAAAGCGGTAAACCCTTGGAAAAAATAATTTGATTCAACACCTAAAATTTGACATAGCCGGTAAAGTAAAATAGCTGAAATACGAGATTGTGCCTGCTCGTATTTTTGAATTTGTTGATGAGAGACACCAATTTTTTCGCCAAGATCAGATAATGTTAAGCCAAGCTTTTGGCGTTTTATACGCAAACGTTTGCCTATATAAATATCAAGTTCTTTTTCTGGTTCGAGTGTGTCTTTCATATTTACCCCTTTATTAATGTATTTAATAGTAAGTATTACTTTTTTATATCATGATATAAAAATTTATGTCTATTTTATTAAAATAAATAATACTTTTCATGTGAACAAGATAGCTGATTTAAAAGATTCTTGCCAAAGTGATTTATGTTTATATTTTCAACTATAAATAAAATGATTAAGGTTTTAAGCCCATGTTAAAAACATTTTTCATGTAACATAAATATTAAATTTGATTCGGATGTGCAAATGAAAAAGTTGAAAGTAATATCAAATGGCAACTTAACATTCTAATATTTTTAATTCACTTTAAACTCATTAAAACTTTTTTTGATTGAGGGGAAAATAATGAATTTTAAAAATGCAATAAAGTTGAAGACACCGCGGCCATCACGTGCTTTTCAAAAAGCAATGCTATTTCATATAGAATTTAGTTTTAATGAACTTGTACAAATTTCATGTTCAAGTCAAAAGCTTATTAAAAACAAAATAAGAAAATCTAAAATATTGCTATCTGATATGCATCATGTTGTTTTATGTCAATCATTCGACTGTGATATGCGTGATAAAATAATGGCGCGAGCAAATGCTACTTTAAATTATATAAGCTATTACACGATGGCACATGAAGATAAAAAAAATGATATATAAGCGTATTTCGTAAATTTATTTAATTCTACTGATTGAAATATGCAAATAAAAAAATGGAGCTTGATCATGAATGATTCAAAAATTGCAATAGATATTATTAATAAACTTAGGTTGGATTCAGAATTGAATTCACCTAATATTGTTGTCTTAGTAAAAGATGGTATTGTTACGTTAAAGGGCAATGTCCTTAGTAAAAAGGAAAAGCATTTAGCGGAGCAAACTGCACTAGCGACCCGAGGCGTAATGAGTATATTAAATGAAATTAACGTTGAGTTAAATCCTTTGTATCAACCATTTGATGTAGAAATAGTGGAAAATGTTACAAGTGACCCTGCATGCGATGCGGTCACTGATTTTTTTGCATGGGACGTAATCACAGAAAATATTATAATTGTAGAAGAAAGCCTTACTGTAAAAGACAATGCTGGTATGCAAGAAAGCCCTGCCATAAAGAAAAGTCTAACCATGGAGAAGGAGCCGCTTATTGCTGAAGCTGAGTATTTTATACGAAGACGCGAACCAGAAGAGTATGATCAAAAGAAAAGAGATGCGAGGTTTGTTAAAGTTTTGTCTGAAATTTTTAATAGATGGCGTACTTTGTAGGTGGTCTAATGAAAATTAATATATTTAGTTGAAAATAAATAAGAGCTGCAACTTTAAAATAGTAATAAAAAATGCTAAAAGATAAAAATAAAATTTTAATAAATAAGAATTTTCCTGTTTAATCAATCTGGATTAATTGTTGTTTTTTAATTATTTTTTCTCTATAAATAATCATCAAAAATAAAGAAAAGAATAATTATTTTATGTTTAAAAATTTGTATAAAAATATTAGTTTTTGGCGATTTATAGGTAAAATTATACCGGCTTCTGTTTTGGTGATCAAAGAAAATGGTGATATTCTTTATGGAAACAAGTTTTTTTGTAATTTAGTTAACTTAAATGAAGTTAATTTATTTCATTATATGAGCAAGCAATGCTTGGAAAAATTTAATAAAAATATGGCTCAAGCTATTCTTGACAACAAAATACATTCGAGTGAAATCAAAATAAGTAAAGAAACAACAAATTTATATTTCATTTATTATCTGATTCCATTAGGAAAATCTAGGTTTTCTATAGTTTTGACTAATACAACAAATATTGTTAATGAAAATAAGATGTATGAAAATATTTTTAATACAGTTGCAGATCCTATCTTTGTTAAAAATGAAGAGCATCAATATACGTATGTGAATGAGGCTTTTGCTAAATCTGTAGGATGCTTTCCAAAAGAGATTTTAGGAAAGAAATCAGCTGATTTTTTCCCTGAAAAAGAAAGCAGCATTTTCTATCAAATTGATCGAAAAACATTTAAAACTGAAAAAGTAACAGTTAATGAAGAAAAGTTTACGAATAAAATTAGTGGTGAGCGAATCATTTCGACCAAAAAAGCCGTTTTTAAAACTGAGGTTGGTGATAAAATTCTAGTTGGCATCAGCAGAGATGTTACAGAAATTAACGAAGCCAAAAAATGTTTAAATAAACAAGCTAAATATTTGGAAAAACAAGTAAAAAAAAGAACAAAAGAATTAGTAGCTCATAAAAATGACCTTGAAAATGCTATGGAAAAACTTAAGAGTCTCAATAGTGATTTAAACTGTTTTGCTCATATTTGTTGTCATGAGTTAAGAGAGCCCTTGCGCACAATCAATTCTTTCTCTCAGCTGACTCTTAATGACTATATTGCTGGAAATAATAAAAATTTATCTAATTTTTTGAAAATTATTTATGATAGTTCGTTGCGGATGGATAAGATTATACATTCCATTCTTGCATATTCTACAAACGTAATGCATAGCAATTCTATGAATTTATTTTCTGTTGGAGAATTAGTAGAAGAAGTTCTAATGATGCTTTCTGCTCAGATTCAAGAAAGAAAAGCTATTATTACTTATGGTGATGCACTTAACATTTACGCGGACCGCATGCAAATCCTTCAGTTATTTCGAAATTTGATTGATAATGCGATTAAGTTTTGTGATCCATCAAAAACACCAGTTATAAACATTTCAGCAACCCAAAAGAATGAATATGTTTACTTTCAAATTAAAGATAATGGCATTGGTATTTCTAAGAAATACCATAAAGAAATTTTCCTGCCTTTTAAAAAGTTTCATTCTCGTTCTGAGGGAAGTCAACACGGAATTGGTTTAAACTTCTGCAAGAGAATTGTTGAAAATCATGATGGTTTCATTGATGTGTCTTCGCGAGAAAATGTAGGGACCACTTTTAAAATAGTAATGCCATTGCAGCAAGCAAGATAAAAGGTTGTGTCGCATACTCATCATTTCTTCTAATTCACGCTAACTTAATCAAAAACCTGATTTTATGTGAACGAAAAGCATGATTACGCTGGGAGAGGAAGAAAAATTTTTAAAATATTTGAAAAGCTCCGAGGAAGTGAGATCATGGCTTTTTCCTGTTTTGATCACAAAACAACGCTATTTGAACCTGATTTCAACAGATGCAACACAATCATATAGAGAGTGAGAATTTACTATTGGCTGCGTGACCCCTTAGATTTTGAATAATCTCCTATAAATAGAAATCCAATTTAATTTTAAACTTTTATTGATACGCTTTCTGTTTATATTTTATATAGTTATGTAATGGATTATGAGGTTCGCAATGAACTTTAGAAGTGCAGTATTATTAATTTGTAGCTTACTTTTTTTTAAAGAAAAATTAAGAGCTTCAGTTTTTTTAGAGGACCAATCTGACCAATTAAATGAGTGTAATGTATTGCCCATCTCTGGTATGAATATTAGAATTCCAGAGCAAACAGTAGAAGTAAAATATGATAAAAAAAGGCAGATGTTTTACAAAGAAATAGAAGATTCAATAAAGGGTTCACAAAATTCTCTAACTTCAGAGATTGATACTTCGTTTGCTGATTCAGTTAATGATAGCTTCTACAAATCTTCTTTAAATTCTTCTCTTCATGAATCTTCACCATTAAAATCTTCTACTGATACTTCATTCTATTTTTCTGATAATAGTCCCTTAAATTCTTCTTCTAATCAATTAGATCATTTAAACTTTAGTGACTTATCTCTTGCACTCGATTCAAAAACTACTGATTCAACGAGTAATGCTAGTATATCTAAGCAGCAATTTAAACTTAATGAGCAACACAGATCTAATGAATTACTGTTAAGCCAATATGACGGAAGAAAAATAGTTTCAAAAATAGAAATTACGGAGAACGTTAAGCAAAAACTAACATGTGGGAAATTGACAATGGAATCCCCAACAAAGATAAATAGAAGGAGATACATGGGTAGCGGCACACTAATAAATGAAAAACATGTGTTAACAGCTGCCCATTGTCTCTACCTGCATAGTACTAGCGATTATGCGTATCATGGATTTATGGAAGACGTTGTATACTATACGGGAAAATATGGCAAGGAAATATACACCGTGAATTCAGCCAAAAAAGTTCATATTCCTGAGCATTATATATTCCCTAGAACACCAGAAGAACAAATAATATTTGATTATGGTTTAATAGAAATTGATGCTGAAATAGGAAACAGTATAGGTTTTATGGGTTTAGCCGCATATGAAGTAAATTCAGAAATTGAAGAAATAGAAATAAGTGGCTACCCTGGTGATCTTTTTAATGGAGAATACATGTATTCAATGACAGGACCAGTAGTTTGTTACCCTTTAGAAAATGATGATGGAAATAAAAGTAATTTTGGTTCCTTTTTAAAAAAATGTTTTAATTATCAATCTATGTATGACCGAGTAGTTCACAATAGTTACAAGGATAAGTTATTATTTTATTCTGTAGATACAGCACAAGGACAAAGTGGAAGCGCTGCCGTACATACTACACTTCGTAAATGCATTGGCGTTCACACAACAGGATGGGGAGAAAATTATGACAATAAATATAATAGCGGTGTAAGAATGACTTATGAAATTATGCAAGAACTTAAAACCTTAATGGATACATCAGCGCATACAAATTTTCGAACATATGACTTTCAATCAAGGTGAAACTTAAAAATCAAGAAGTGGTCTATTAAGAAAATTTATATACTTAAAACATACAATTGAAAATTACATAATATTTATTGTTGTATGTTTCTGTCAAACATCTACTATAAAGTTAATCTTATAATACCATATTAAGGTGATTATCATGGATAAAGATCAAAAAATAATAATAAATTATTTCTGTATGATTTTTTGTTTGATGATTTCAAAAAACGCCTTGAGTTTAGAAGGGTTTATTCCTGTAGCTGGTAGTTCGCCTGTAGTTTTATCAACGTTATTGCCTGCAGACTTAGATAATGCAGAAGTAAAATATGATAGTGCCAGAGGGCTTTATTACAGAGAAATCAATCCATCAGAAGAAATAAAAAAAAATGATACAGCTGTTGTTGCTAAAGAAAATATAAGAATAATTGCCTGCATGGGTGGTAGCCTTACGAAAGAGGCAGTTATAATTTTTGAGCATTTGACACTTAATGGAATATTACGCGAAGGTTTTTCATTGATAGCTGAAAATAATCCAATTAATGGTATTCAGCACTGTGTAATAAAGAGATATATTTTATATGAAGATGCAGAACATACCGTAATAAAACCTAATATGTTATCTTTAAAAGTTGATGAATTTTACGAAGATTTTCAAGTTATAAAATTTTGGGATATTCCTAAAAATGTTGGATTTAATGCAAAAATACTTTGTATTAAAGATTATGAGAATTTGTGGTCAGAAAATATTTCTGATAGACAAAAGTCGCGTATAGCTCAATATGCTGATAAATATACTGAAACAGCTCCTATATTGACAATGGCTAAAGCTGCTTCCACTAATGTTAAGCCACCTGCTGTCAATAACCTTTTGTATGCGGCTGGAATTCTTTATGATTGTCAAATTTTCGATCTTAGGTCAGGCCCTTTTTTTGTGTTTCAAACACCATTAAATTTTATTGAAACAATAAAAAATACTAGTTATAAAGATAAAGAAGAATTTGATAAACATCGTACTCTTTCTCTAACAGGGATTATTGTAAATAGCTTTTTTGAATTTTGGCCAAGTATCACAAATCTTTTTTACAAATAAAACTAAAATAAGTAATTCATGAGTTGTGTCGCAGCTGCTGTAACGTACTTTATTAAAACCCCTTCACAGATGTGACAGAGCCACCCTTCGGTGTTTTAGTGTAGGACCTTTAATTTTTTGTACACCTAATTTTCTTTTTGAGCTTTTATAGTTTAAAAGACTATAATGATTTAATTACTGAGATATAACTAAAAGCAAAGGAATTGCTGATGAGAAAAATTATTGCCATACTCGTTTTAAGTTTGACGGCTGCATTCTCATGCACAAAGACAGTCGGTACGTTTGAAATTTCAAAGCCAACTTTTCGTGCATTGAAAGGTGCTGCGAACGGATCTGCCTATTTTACAATCACGCAAATGGATGACGCGAGTGATAAATTACTTTCGGCTAGCTGTAACGTTGCATGTGAGCGCATAGAATTGCATGACCACATAACGGATCCTGTAACAAATGTGAAAAAGATGACAGAAATAAAAGATATTATTATTCCTGGTAAAAAGGATGATAGCAAATTTAAGTCCGTTGAGTTTGTTATAGGTGGTAAGCATTTAATGCTTATGGGACTAAAGCCGGGCGTGACTGAGCTTAAAGAAGTGGATATTAAGCTTGTTTTTAAGAAAGCAGGTGAAATTGTGGTTAAATTTAAAGCTGAAGATAAAGATAGCAATCCGCATACAGAATGTAGCCATGGCTGCAAGCACTAAAACTATTTTAAAGCTGTTTTAAACGTAGGTTGCCTTATTCTTAAGTCTCAAATTTTTATTCCTATTCTTTATTTTTTTTTGATAAAATAGATAAATTTACGTTAAAAGGGTATATTTCCTATATAATTTGTTTCTAATGGAGTTTCATTATGCCGCTTTCCACTTTTCCCAAAGCCGTTCTTTTTGACTGGGATAACACGCTTGTTGATACGTGGCCGTTGATTCACGGGGCGATGCGTGTTGTTTTTGAAAAGCGCAGTTTAACACCGTGGACAATAGAACAAGTAAAAGAGCGCTGCCATGAATCGGGACGCGAGGCATTTCCGAAAATGTTTCCAGATAGTTGGCGATCGGCTTTAGATGATTTTTACGCGTATGCGCGTGAACACCATATTGCTCAAATTCAATTACTTCCTTTTGCGCAAGAATTGATAAAACACTTAGTTTATCTGGATATTCCAATAGTTCTTGTAAGTAATAAAACAAAAGCATTGATTGTGAAAGAAGTTGATTATTTGCAATTAACAGATCATTTTGTGTCAGTTATTGGTGCAGGAGACGCTGTGCATGATAAGCCTAATGCTGCGCCTGTACAATTGGCGCTTGAGCGTTTGGGGATAGAAGCATCGATGGATGTTTGGATGATTGGTGATACGCCTGCAGACTGGTCAGCTGCAAAAGCGGCTGGTGTGTGTGCCATTGGTGTTGGCGGTGCAAATATCGGTGAGCATGCGGAAAAACCTCATTTGATGTGCTTAGACTTAGAGCCTATTTGTAATGCGCTTGGGCTGTACATCAAAGCAGAGCGAAAGATGTGAATATAGTAAAAATTAGTTATTTAAGAGGTAAATAAAATGGAAATATTAAAATTGGTACGCATTGCAATCGTTACTATATTTAATCTTATGAAAGAATTAAAATTTTTTCTTTACGTGGCTCCCATAATTATAATTGCTGTGTATCTTTTTTTAAAATACTTTTTACATATATTTTAAGGTATGTTTACCTCAAAGCAATTTATTAATTTCCCTGCTTTATATTCATAGGTGATGCACTATAACTTATTTATGCAAAAATCCATTTTTAATTTCTTTAATTTTCCTGTTATTCATTTAATTAAATATTAATATTTTTTGTTTTAAAATGAAAAAAATGGAGGATTAATAAATGATGAAATATGTATGTCTTGTGCTGCTATTGACCGTGCCAATTTATGCTGATGCAATTGGTGGGGCAATGCAAAGTAATACCGCCCATAAAATTAAAGAAGACCACATGGCCTCTTTAACATACAATGAAATGATAAATTTAAAGCATTCAGAGGCTGTTCGTTGGTTGATTACGCCTAAATTACGTTTAACTAAAGAAGATATTCAAGCTTTACAAAAGGGAAGTATGTTAAATGCTGATGGTCAAAGAACATCAGCAACGATGACATATATTTAAGGTGATATAACCTTGTTTGCTAATGGTCCTGATCTTGTCATGGAAACAGTTAACTATGATGCTAAGAAAAACGCTTATGTTGTTAGTTATTGTTATCCAAAAGATGTGCCAAATCATGAAAAGCATTTAAAAGTTCAGTTGTCGGATATTAAAGTTAAAGAAGCTAAAGATGATATTGGTAAATATATTGTTAATTTAGTTGCCCACCCAGAGGCAGCAATGCAATCCGTTTCGCCGCAAAAATCACCTCAGCAATCAGCACAACCGGTTTATCCTGTTCCGCCCGTGTCACAACCACAAACCGTTATTGTTTCGCCGCCAGCACCTCGTACTGAGACTGTTATTATCGAAGAACACGGACCTTATTATGGACCAGGTTATTACGGTGCAGGTGTTGTTATTGGTGGTGTTTGGGGGCCGCATCGTTATGGTGGCTATCATCGTCATTGGTAATACTTGCGGTTCGAGTAAAATCTTATAATTCAATAAATTATAAATGTGGTGATTGATCTGTTGTATTGGAGCATAGCAGTGCATTCATGTGTTTTTTGAATAAATTGATTGGCCTCAAAAAAAGATGTGTCAGACAGAAACTGGCTAGATTCTGCCTGACAAAGCGTTAAAATGAAGAAGATGAAAATATACATGTTAAGTTGCGATTTTTTTAACCATGATTGATTGCTGTCGTTTCTAAACGAATACTAGAGTTAGGATTGCTGTAGCTTGGTATAATCGTTTCATCTGGAGCACTAGCTAGTTTTTGAGCAGATTTTGCACAAAAATGTGTTGTTAAGACGATATCGCGCGCTGTACTTGGAGATTTCATAAATGCCTTCGCAAAAGCTATTGGCCCTGGTGTATTGGTTTCATGTCGCGCAATATTTATGGTTTCATGCCCACGAACAGCTGCAAATAAATCTGGAGAAGGCATATATTCTATATTTGTGTCGAGGGATGTGTACAAGTCAAAGGATCTATTATGATGATCTAAATTATGAAGGATTTCTACAAATGATCCTCGAAAAACACCGCCTAGCTTATGGATGATGTCAAAACTTGCAGTATTGGTTGCGGCCTTATAATCTCCTTTTTCTATTAACGCATTCACGGCCGCTGACATGTCAGAATTTATTTCGTTATAGGATTTCATTTGGATATTTATTGAAGGATTTAGGCCAAAAGTGTGCAAGCGATTATTTAACGTTTCAGCACTTTCGGAATAATTGTTAACCCAAAGGATGTGTTCCCATGTATCTAAGCTGTTCATGCTTGTTGCGAGTAATTGAATTTGAGCATTCGGCATTGGTGTAGATTCAAAGCGAATATTATGTAAAAGTGCTGGAATAGAGAGAGGGTCCGTAAAATTAGTTTTATTCAATGATTTATAATTTGCATTATAGAAATCTTGTACTTTATTCTCATATTCTTGCGGTGCGAAGTCCTCTTCGGCGCAGACGACATCTTTAAAGAAGGTTGTTGATGGGTGATTGGGTGCTTCATGGAAGATATTTGAAAAATTAACACTCCCAATAATAGCAGGGAATGATTTTTGTAACGTGTCGGTAATTTTAAGTACGCAATTTGATTCATAAATTTCATGCATTGCAAGAAAAGCAGAGTCTGTATTAAGTTTTAGGGCTGAAATATAGCTAAGTTGATGAGGGAAAATCTTCATTTCTGATTGTGCGGGAATTGTATATTCACGTGAAAGCCAAATAGCATTTTCTTCAGAAGGATTAGATTTGACATGTTGCTCTAATTTGCATTCTTTTGATAAATGAGTAATTCTGTTTGGCCAAAGCGTTTGATCAGTATCGTTTGAATCAATATCAATACCTGAAAATTCTTCTGCGGGAATTATTATATAAGCAGCATCACTATTATCAACAAATTCAGAGTAATGCGGATCTTTAGGATTCATGTGACAACAAAATAGAACTGAAAGGGTAGCAGGATTTTGAGTTGTATTTTTAACAAGTAAAGAGGTTCTAAACTTATTGCTTTTAAAAGCCATGTTCATTTCGCGTGGTTGTCCAATGCCCTCAGGTGACAGGCCTTCAGGAGTATCATCGTTGCTATAATTATGCTGAATTGCTAGACAACTAATAAGTGATGTTAATAATAATATTTTTCTTAAATTCATTTTAAATCCTTTTAAAAATATTTATAATTCGGGTTTAGGTATAAAAAAAACGCCCGAGAGCGTTTCTTTTTTTTTTCGCCTCAGCTTAGAAACGATATTCAGCCTTTAACATAAGCGTGTGACTTCTCACGTTTTTGTAGAACGACCCTGAATATCCAAGAATAAATTTCATTCCATTATTACGATTTAGATAAGCTGTGTTGAGCTGCAAATAGTGTTTGTTTTGTCTTGGCCCAATTGGCGCAGTAAATGGCGTTGCCGAAGCGGATTGAGTTGAAGTAATAGCTGCTTTACCTTTGCTTGAAAGCGCATAGCCATATTCATAAACAAAGGTTGTGCGAATCGTCGTTTTATCGTAGTTCGTAATATAACGAAGACCTATACCGTTGTAGAATTCAGATGTGTTGCTAGAGCTTGCTCGTGTTAGGTTGTTATTCGCACCAGCATTTCTTTCGTTAATTTGCCCTTGGTTTGTATTTGTGTAGGTATAACCACTGTTAAAACGGCACGTAAATACATCTTTTTGTACATCAAAGATATAGTTTAACTGTGCATTAGCGAGATCTGTTGTCGTCTTGTATGAAGCAAGCGCATAGAAAGGTTGGTTTGGAACTGATGTTGCACCTGATCGTTGTGAATCAACAAACGTGTAGGTGCGTGATACTAGCATTTCATGACCAAAACCATTTCCATATCTAAGCCAGTTGTAGGCACCAAATAAAGCACCTTTTGTTTTTGAGAATGTATCTGGCGCCCCAAGTGCATGTGAGCGTGACGCCATAACACCTGTCATTGCACCAAATGTCCATGTATTCTTGCGATCGCGTTTTTCAACACCCATGAGTGATCCGCCTGACCAACCTTGGTTACCGTTATCTGAATTCGTACGGCTTGTGCGGCTACGGTTTACATATGGTGTAATCCATAAGCGTGTTTCGTTCTTTCGAATACTAACGGGGCCATTTTTAGAAATAGCTGTAAGAATTGATTCGATTGGATTTTTACTGCCTGTTTCAGATGTTTTTACTGGCGTAAATCGGAAGTTACCCAATCCTGCTACATCTTCAGATATGCTTGAATTGTTGGTGTTAAACACTGCGTTTATTACGGTTGTTCCGCTTTCGTCTGCCATGATAGAAGCTGCTGTTTGTTGTACGCCATTATTATATTCACCAACATTAATGGATTCGACAGCATCTGCGGCAGCTGAACTTAGCGCAGTTTGGCTGGTGATTGCTGTTGCAAGAGCCTCTGAAGTACTTGATTCACCACTTATGAGATCGCTACCAATAAGGTTAGTTATCTGATCTTCAGTCTGATCTGCTGTTAATGAGAATTCACTTGTGACAATTGATTTTAGAATAATATCTTTTCCGTCTTGGGATTTGCCTGCTTTAAACGTAATTGGCAGTGGTGTCTCAGAATCAATTGGTTGCTTATTAATCCACACAACACGTGTGATATTTCCAGTGATACCACCTGCTGTGCGCAAGATTTTATAATTTGTCGTTTGAGCTGGATATGAAGTAGGCGTCGTTGTCGCTATAGATCCATTAGAATTATATGTATATTGATTCGCATCCATTAACACATAAACGGTGTAGTCTCCAGCTAAGGTTGCTGTACCAGTGCCTGGTGAACCAGCGGTGACATTAATTACGTTTGATTGTCCTGCGCCATTGATTTCAACAAAATAGGCATTTACGCCTGACACATTGTACTGATTTGCGACGTTGATTGTGCCAATTGAGTTGCCTGGCTTAATGCTTGAATCTGTTTGTGTTAAGGCCCCAGTTGCTGCATTACCTGAAAGCTTTGATCCAGATGCTATAGATACGGGAGCATTTGAAAAGTTTGCATTCATAACGACTTGTGATCTTGTAGCCGTTAATGGAGTCCTGCAATCTGGGCTATCGGCTGAAAAGGAAAAACTACCGCCGCCGTTTAAATTTATGGCAGAAGAGGAACCGCCTACAATTGGCGCTGTAAAGTTTGCTACGGCGCCTGATGGTGCAGAAACGCTAAAGGTTGCTGGAGAGCCGTTTGTCGGTAGTGAAATTGATTCACTAAAAGTTGCTGTTCCACCTGTTGGTATGGAGGCAGTAACGGCTGAACCTGAGCCAAGGACGACTGAGTTTCTGAGAGTGATGGCGCTGCTTCCGCTGCCTAGAGCTATTGACACATTCCCAGCTAAATTGAGATTTCCAGAACCAAGGTCTGCCCCGTTGTTTAAATTGATATTTGAGCCGGTGACACTGATAGGCTGAGTTGACTCGCTTGTTCCCGTAAACACAGCAGTGTTGCCGCCTGAAATGGTTGTCGGTTGTTGTGAATTAAGGACGATAGGCGTTGTCGTATTGCCACTTGAAGATGAACCGCCTGATGATGAGCTGCTTGAGCTATCGCCAGAACTTGAGGATGATCCGCCTGAGGATGAGCTACTTGAGTTGCCGCTAGAGCTTGAACCACTGGAAGATGCCCCCCCTGAGGATGATTGTGAATATGAAGAATATGAAGAATATGAAGAATATGAATATGGGAATGATTGTGAGTGCTGGCCTGAATATTCAGAAGAGTCTTCGTCATTGTTCGTATTATCGTCAGATCCATTAGAGTCATTTTCAGTTGATGCGTTTTGAGGTGCCCCAAGATATTGCTGTGTATTTTGTTGTGTGTTTATTGGTGGTGGGCTCCATTCGCTATTGTTTTGCGTGCCTGAATCCATAGCGGTTACTTCAGTTGAATTTAGCGTACAAATGACAGCGGACGAGCTAAGAGTTGCGAGAATGAGTTTTTTGAAGTTATCGAGATTGTTCATACGAAAAGTCCTATTTTATTTAAAATACTAATAAACTTTGAAACATATTTTTCCTTATTGCAATGGTTTTATGATAAATTTTATAAAAAATTTTAACTATTTTCCTTCTTTTTTAAAAAAGTATAATTTTCAAAATAAATTCATTTTTTATTAACCTTATATTAAGATTTTTTCAGAAAATAAGTTATAATGTGAATGTGATTTTTTTGCGTCCGTATGTAATTTTATTATTTTCTATTAGATGGTTTTTATATGATTTTTATTAAATCAATATGTTTTGTTCATTTTTATTTACTTTCATCTGAGAAAAAAAACATTTGGTCATCATTCTTTTTGTTTTTTTTAGGGATCTTTTTGCTGTGTCTTGTTCATGTTGAATGGCCTTTGCCAACATCAGGTATTGTTGCGTTTTTTGCATTATGGGGACTTATTCAAAGTGTGACGTTTATGCAAAGCTTGGATGATGACTTTTTAGATGGCACATTTTCTTATTTAATAAGTGAGCGTTTCTCCATTTATGAATATGCGATTGCTCGGTTTTTAACCACGTTAATTTGCTTTTCTTTGCCGCTTATTGTTGGGTGGGTGATTGGAATTTTAATCATGGGGATTGATATGAATATTCTTTTCGGGTTAGTGCTTAATCATTTGCAGCTTTTGCTTGGTTTGACAGGGTTGCAGTTGACATTTTGTCTGACATCGTGTTTAGAAAAGAAGATGACAAATCTGCTAATATTTATTCCATTTTGGATACCTGGTTTTTTATATCTAGTTAGTAGTAGTGAAGAGGACTCTATGTGGCTTTCACTTTTTGGGTTAATGATCTTATCTTGTGGTTTGACGATTTTGCTTATTCAGCACGCGTATCGTTGGCGTGATTTTTGATCATTTAATAGAAAACATGAAAATTATGCGTGAAAGTTAACAAAAGGTTAATTATTTTGTTGGTTAGTTGCCTTTTTGCAACTAGAATAGATAAAGATATGATATACCCGCTCTAAACCAATTTATTGATTTTCAAGACTTGCTTTCTTAATAAAGTATTTGCCTGAAAAGGTCAGTGTTTGTGAGGGGAGGGTGATAGAAAAAATATGTATAAAAGACTTGATTGATTAATTTTAATGAGTCTAAAATTGTAGGTAAATTAATAAAACTTATAAATAACGTTAATAAACTTGAAATTATAATACAAAATAACCCTTTTTGATTTTTTAAAGAATGGATACAAAATAATGACAAAAGCAGTTGTCGAACCAATAGTCGAATCAGATTTACGCCCACGTATATCCGTTATAGGGGTTGGTGGTGCAGGTGGAAATGCTGTTAATAATATGATTCGCGCAAAACTAGAAGGTGTGGATTTTATTATAGCAAATACCGATGCTCAAGCGGTTGACCAGTCTTTGGTCGAACCGCATAGGCGTTTACAACTTGGTTTGAATATCACGCAAGGACTTGGTGCAGGTTCAAAGCCTGATGTTGGTCGTGCTTCAGCAGAAGAGTCATTGGATGAAATTATTTCGTTGATCCAAGGTAGTAATATGGTCTTTATTACTGCCGGTATGGGTGGTGGCACGGGAACTGGAGCAGCTCCTGTTATCGCACGCGCTGCACGTGAAAGTGGCATTTTAACAGTAGGTGTTGTTACAAAGCCATTTAATTTTGAAGGTACGCACCGTATGCGTTCAGCTGAAAAAGGCATTGAAGAGCTGCATCAGTATGTAGATACTCTTATCATTATTCCAAATCAAAACCTATTTCGCCTTGCGAATGAACGCACAACATTTGCTGATGCCTTTAAGATGGCTGATGATGTTTTGTATTCAGGCGTGCGCGGAGTAACTGATTTGATGATTATGCCTGGTTTGATAAACCTTGACTTTGCAGACGTTCGCTCAGTTATGGCTGAAATGGGTAAAGCAATGATGGGAACGGGCGAGGCTGAAGGCGAGCGTCGTGCGCTTGATGCTGCTGAAGCGGCTATTTCTAATCCTCTGCTTGATGATGTTTCTGTAAAAGGTGCTAAAGGCGTTTTGATTAACATCACGGGTGGTTATGACATGACTTTGTATGAAGTTGATGAGGCTGCTAACCGTATTCGTGAAGACGTTGAATCTGAGGCTAATATCATTTTTGGTTCTACATTTGATGAGAAACTTAATGGTCGTATTCGTGTATCTGTTGTTGCCACTGGTATTGGACAGCAAGGAACGGCCGCTTGGAGAGCGACAGCGACTACTGCAACTTTACCTTCGTCTGCATATGAGTCCGCTTCTTCATCTTCGATGCGTTCAACAAGTGTGCAGGCACCAGCTATGGCTGGTATAAATCATACGTATTCATCGATTGCAGGTCAATCTGCCAACTTGTATACTGATTCCAATATGAGTGAATTTTCTGAGCCAGCACCAACATCACCTTCAGCTTTTGTTGATAACAGCCAAGCTTCTGATGATTTAAATGTAAGCTCACATACGCAATCAACGTCAAGTGAGATTGAGCGTTCTGTGGATTTCAATTCTGATTCAAATATGGAGCCATTTGTGGGGAATGATCTTTCTTCTGAGCAAAGAGAGCCGCTTATTGACCAAAAAGCTGCGCGTCGCTCACCGTCTTTATTTGAGCGTTTTACAGGCGTCAGTCGTAATCGTGCTCAGCCGCAGCCAGTAACGGAACAAGTTATAAAAAACGTGCCAAACCGTGCTGAAGATGATAGCTCCAGCGTGCTTGATATTCCGGCTTTTTTGCGTAGAGGTAATAACTAGTAAAATGACTTTACTAACTGTGTTAACTGTTCCTGATTCGAGGCTTCGCATTAAAGCGAAGCCTGTTTCTGTTTTTGATGAGAAGCTCAGCATTCTTTTTGATGATATGCTTGAAACAATGTATGTTGAAGATGGTGCTGGCCTTGCTGCCCCTCAAGTTGGTATTGACTTGCGTGTTGTTGTGATGGATGTTTCTGAGCGCGAAAACGAATCTTGTGTTTATAAAATGGTGAACCCTGAAGTTACGTGGAGATCCAAAGAACTTAGTGTATGCAACGAAGGGTGCCTTTCTGTTCCTGAACAACGTGCAGAAATTTCCCGTCCAGCCGCAATTAAAATGCATTATTTGGACGAAAATGGTGTTTTGCAGCATATTGAGACAGATGGCTTTTTAGCGACTTGCATTCAACATGAAATGGATCATTTGGATGGTAAGTTATATATCGATTATTTATCGACTTTAAAACGCCAAATGTATATAAATAAGGTTAAGCGTATTAAAAAATACGAATCCGAAAATTAATTGATTATACTTAAGTTTCCTAAAATAATCGTTGTAATCAGGTATAATCTAGGTGTTTTACCGCAATAATAAATAATAGACGAAGGCGTATTATATGTCATTTAAATCAGATTTCCTAAATGAGTCAAAAGAACGTGGGTTTATCCACCAATGCACAGATCTTGATGGACTTGATGCGGCGTTGTCTGGTGGTGCATTAACGGCCTATACAGGATTTGACCCAACAGGTCCAAGTCTTCATGTGGGGCACTTGATGCCGATTATGTGGCTTCGTTTGCTTCAAAAATGCGGTCATAATCCTATTGTATTGATGGGTGGGGCGACAAGTTTAATTGGTGATCCTACAGGCAAAGACACACAACGCCCATTATTGACTGTTGAAACTGTTAATCAAAACATTAAAAGCTTAGGTAAAGTTTTTAGCCGTTATATTGATTTTGGTGATTCAAAAGCAACTGTTGTGAACAATAATGATTGGTTATCAAAGCTTAATTATATTGAATTCTTGCGTGATTTTGGCACTCATTTCTCAGTGAATCGTATGTTGACGTTAGATAGTGTCCGTACACGTTTAGAGCGTGAGCAACCTTTAAATTTGCTTGAATTTAACTACATGATTATGCAGGCATTTGATTTTATGCATTTGAATCAAACATCAAATTGTTTACTTCAAATGGCAGGATCTGATCAGTGGGGTAACATTATTAATGGTGTTGAGCTAACGCGTCGTATTCATGGCAAAACGGTTTATGGGCTAACAGCACCCCTTTTGACGACGTCAAGCGGTGCTAAGATGGGCAAAACTGAAGGTGGCGCTGTCTGGCTTAACTCAGATATGCTAAGCCCATACGATTTTTGGCAATATTGGCGTAATACCAATGATGCGGATGTGGGGCGCTTTTTACGTATTTTTACTGAATTGCCAATCTCTGAAATTCAAAAACTTGAAGTGTTAAAAGATGCTGAGCTTAATGAGGCGAAAAAGATTTTAGCCGATGAAGCAACAATATTAGCGCATGGTTTTGATCATTTGGCAGCTATTCATGAGCAAACAAAACAATTATTTGAAGCCGCACGTGGCGATATATCAAGTTTAACTGCAGAAGTGATAGCGCTTGCTGACTTGCCGATTGGAATTGATGAGCTTTTTGTGCGTTTTGGCTTAACAGCGAGCAAAGGTGAGGCAAAACGCTTAATTCAAGGTGGAGCTGTTCGTGTGAACGATTGTGCAATTAATGATGTGAAAGCTGTTTTAGGCGCATCGGATTTTAATGAAATAGGGCGGGTGAAGATTTCATCGGGCAAGAAGAAGCATCTTGTATTGGAGATGGTAGTATGAAGGCAAAGATAGTTTTATTTTTGCTTATTTGTTTATGTGGATATGCTTATTGGCATTACGATACGAATAGTTTTGTTATGCCCAAAAAAATTGAAATTACGCAATGGGCAAAGGCACGTGTGAATCGAGAAATAATGCAGGTGACTAAGCCTGTTCCTCCAGCGGATGTAAAAAAAGCATATGTTTTCTTAAAGTCAAAAACTGCTGTTTATTTTTCGATTCGTAGCGGGAAAGTAGATGTTTCCATACACTCTGATGCCTTGCGAAAAAATACCTATTTTAAAGTGATGAACTATGTGATAAAGCAACTTGCTGCGAAAAAGCATTTAAAAGATAATGATTTTATTGTGATTTTGCAGGATCGTACAGAAGATATTCTTTTACCAAAAGAGCTTGCCCATGTTCCTGTGTTTGTTTTTGCAAAGGATTTGGAACAAAACACGAGCGCGATCCGTTTGCTGATCGTTGATTCTTTTACATTAAAATCTTGGACAAATATTTATAAAGATTTGAAAAAGTGTAAAAAAAGTTTACCTTGGGAAAAGAAGAAATCAAAGTTATTTTGGCGGGGAAAAACAACAGATGCCGCAGATATTGAAGAATTTCGTTTGAATTCTCCCCGTGCTAATTTAACTAAATTAACAAAAGAAAACCCTGTCCGTTATGATGCGCGGTTAACTAAAATTTTATCGACAGAACCATTATTGCTTGCAAAAGTAAAAAAACAATGTGGTGATGTTGTGCCATTTGCATCTATAAAAGATCATCTTGGTTTTAAGTATCAAATTACATTAGATGGGCTAACGGCGACATTTCCTGGTTATTTATGGCGTATGGCATCTGGTTGTGTAAACATTAAGCAGGATTCAACGGACGTTCAGTGGTTTTATGAACTATTTCAACCGAATGTACATTATGTTCCTGTGAAACGTGATTTATCAAATATTGATGATATTGTGCAGTACGCGCAAGCGCATGATGCGGACATGAAAACAATGGCAATGCGTGCGCACATTGTTGTCGAACAAGAGTTAACTCCGAGTAAAGTTTTTGGTTATCTTGTTGAGTTGTTAAATGCTTACGCGGCTAAATTAGATTTTAAAAATTAGGATGCTTAGAATGCCCACGGAATTAAAAAAGCAAAATGTTGCTTTAAATGAAATTGAATCTTTAATGTCAATTGCAGATAAGTATGATGTAATATTGATCGATGTTTGGGGGGTTACCCATAATGGGGTTGCTCCTTTTCCTAAAGCAATAGCTGCGTATGAAAAGCTTAAAGAGATGGGGAAAACGCTTGTTATCCTATCGAATGCACCACGTTTGCCTGGTATTACACGTACACGTTTAAGTGATATGGGTATTGATGATACACTATTTGATGATGTGATGACATCTGGCCTTGAATGCCATGAAGCCCTTCGTGATCGTTCAAACGCGTTTTATCAAAAACTTGGAACGAAATTATTTCATATAGGACCCGCGCGTGATCGCACAGTATTTGAAGGATTGCCTTATGTATCTGTTGATTCGGTAGATGATGCAGATTTTTTATTAATTACAGGAACAGACGGCTGGCATTTTACAACGGATATTTATAATGAATGTTTGGGCCAAGCGCATGCACGTAATTTGCCGGCTGTGTGTGCGAATGCTGATGAGTTAGTTCAAATTGGTGAGCAATTAGTTATTTGTGCCGGGGCTATTGCTGAGGCTTATTGTGCATTGGGCGCAAATGACGTTTATATTCATGGGAAACCGGATGTAAGTCTTTTTGAAAAGGCGCACGCATTGGCAAATATAAATCGAGGCGAAGTCGTACCATTATCGCGCGTGTTGATGCTTGGAGATTCTTTGGCGACAGATATTCGTGGATCTAATCGATATGGAATTGATTGCGTATTTACATTGTCGGGTGTGCATGCTGAGGTAGCACCTGAAATGTGGACGGAGCTTTTTGAGTCATATCAAGTTACACCGACTTACGTTATGCGTGATGGGATTGCATAACACATTTTTAATCGTGCTATAGCTATACAACCCCTAAAAAGTTTACTATTTAGGGGGAGAATTCCTTTGTAAATAGATTGTGACGTTGATCGGCAAAAATTTTCGGTTCATGTATTTGTATACATTGTGCTTCTCGATCTTTGGTCGCCTTATGCTCAACTTATATGTGAATTTTTCTTGTATGCCTGGTATACACAACGTACGCGTGGCGCTGTTGAGTTTTTTAATTTTTGAATTTCCTTAATCGAATGCAATTTCATAAACCATCATACTTATATCTTTAATAAAGATAATTATAGTTTTTGTGTTTTATATTTAGTTGATCTGAGTATTTTTTTTCAATTTAAATTTAATTAATCAAATAGTGAGATTTAAATGTTATTTGATCGTTTTTTCGTTTTACCCTTGTTCCTTAAGGGTTTTCCTATAGACTAATACTGTTAGAATTTTAAAAGGTGTCAATCATGCGTCGCGACCGCAATGCAAAAATTATAGCTACTCTAGGTCCGTCTTCAAATACGCGAGAGACGATGGAATGCCTGTTCATGGCGGGAGCTGATATTTTTCGTTTAAATTTCTCTCATGGTGTGCATGCCGATCATGAAGAAAAAGTGCACATTATTCGTGAATTTGAACGTAAATTTAACAGGCCTATTGGTATTATTGCGGATTTGCAAGGGCCAAAGCTTAGGATTGGAGTGTTTGAAGGAGGGCGTATAATGCTTAAAAAAGGGCATCAATTCCGTCTTGATTTAAACACAACACATGGAAATTTTGAACGCGTTAATTTACCTCACCCAGAGATTTTTCATGCGCTTGAAGTAGGCGCTGAGCTGTTGCTTGATGACGGTAAGCTAAAACTTAAAGTGCTTTCATTCCAGCATGACCACGCGATAACTGAAGTTATTTGTGGCGGTGAACTTTCAAATCGCAAAGGTCTTAATGTGCCGGGAGTGATGCTGCCTATTTCAGCATTAACGCCAAAGGATCATGTTGACCTTGATTTTGCACTTGGGCTTGGGGTTGATTTTATTGCACTTTCGTTCGTGCAGCGAGTTGAGGATGTTGTAGAGGCTAAAGAAATTATTAAAGGCCGCGCTAAGATTTTGGCAAAGCTTGAAAAGCCTATGGCCTTAATGAACTTGGGGGATATTATTGATTCTGCTGACGGCATTATGGTGGCACGTGGTGATTTAGGTGTTGAGATGTTGCCTGAAGATGTGCCTTCGGTGCAGCGAAAAATTATTCGTGGGTGTCGATCCGCTGGTAAGCCTGTAATTGTTGCAACGCAAATGCTTGAATCAATGATGATAGCATCGACACCTACACGGGCAGAAGCATCTGATGTAGCAACTGCTATTTATGACGGCGTTGATGCTGTTATGTTGTCTGGCGAATCAGCGTCAGGGCAATATCCTGTCGAAGCGGTTGACATGATGGATCGTATTATCAGACGAACAGAACAAGATCCTTTGCATCGCAAGTTTTTAAATGAATCCCATTCAGCGGCACCTGAAACAGTGACAGATTCAATTGCTGAAGCCGCACGGCAGGTAGCACAAACGATTGATGTTGGCGCTATTGTGACGTTTTCAGAAAGTGGTACGACAAGTTTACGTGTTGCCCGCCAGCGCCCTTCATCGCCTATTATTGCACTTACACCTAATTTAGGGACGTCCCGTTTACTGACGCTTGTGTGGGGTGTTCACCCGGTGGTGGTCGAGGATGTATATAGTTTTTCGCATATGGTTGAAATTGCATGTCGTGCTGCGCGTAGTGAACAATTTGCAGAAATACAGCAAAATATTATTGTAACGGCAGGAATTCCATTTGGTGAATCGGGAGGAACGAATATTTTGAGGATCGCCCGTATTGAAGAAAGTGTTATTGAGCTTTAACGATTAGAGATAAGCGTATTGATGCGTTGAGTATTTATGCAGGATTTTGCCATTTAAATTTTTTTAAGCATTGATATTTAAACATAATTACCGCATAGATGTTTTTCGTGGATCGAATGCATCTCGAACTGCTTCGCCAATGAAAATCAAAAGACTTAAGAGAACTGAAATAGAGAAAAAAGCAGTCACGCCAAGCCAAGGGGTGTGAATGTTGTTCTTTCCTTGTGTGATGAGTTCACCCAGTGATGCTGACCCTGGCGGTAAGCCAAACCCTAGAAAATCAAGCGCCGTGAGTGTGCTGATGGATGTATTAAGCATGAACGGTAAATAAGTGATTGTTGCAACCATTGCATTTGGTAAAATGTGACGCAAGATAATACGAAATGTTGGCACGCCAAGGGCTTCTGCCGCGCGTACATAGTCAAGCGAACGAGTTCTAAAGAATTCTGCGCGTACAACGCTTGCAAGCACCATCCAGCTAAACATCAACATAATTCCAAGCAGCCATCCAAAACTGGGCTCAATCATGCTTGATAAAATCATTAGTAAATACAATACAGGTAGTCCTGACCATACTTCGGTAATACGTTGTGCTATGATATCAAAGCGTCCGCCAAAATAGCCTTGCAGCGCACCCATAAAGATGCCAATGATTCCTGAAAAAAGCGTTAAGTAGAGACCAAATAAAATAGAAACGCGATAACCATAAATAAGTCGTGTAAGCACATCTCGCCCTTGATCATCTGTGCCAAGCCAATTATCACATGATGGCTTTGCAGGAACTGAACCTGATAGTTCATAATTGATGGTTGATGGGCTGTAGGGGATAGGCGGGAAAATCATCCAGCCATCTTTTTTGATAAGCTCTTTAACAACGGTGTCGCGATAATTAGTGTGTGTTTCAAAAGTTCCACCAAAGGTTGTTTCTGGATAATTTTTTAGTATAGGGCAATAAAGTTCGCCTTTGTAATACACGACTAAAGGGTGCTCGTTTGCGATAAATTCAGCACCAAGTGTGATAAAAAATAGTATCAAAAATAACCAAAATGACCAAAATCCACGGCGATTTGATTTGAATTGTGCGATGCGACGTTGCGTGAGCGGAGAAAGTTTCATAAAGGCAATAAAAACTAAAACTGTAATGTGAATAACATCTTAAGTGATAGCATGAATGGATGTGTTTTGTAATTAAATCTATTCTGTTTTAAAGAATTTCATTTGATCGATGTGTGATGCAGTAATCATAAATCAATTTATTAATTTTAAAACAAATTTATTGCTTATTTAAGCCTGTTTAGTATGCACGTTAGTTAAAGTTATAAACAAACTTATCCACAGATATTTTTTTGCAAACAGCAGATATCTTTTTTCCAAAAAAGTTATTTATCTTCTTGACATAAGGAATGCTTAAGTTGTCTTTGTGCTTTTAAAGTCAATAAAACTGCGGGTTTAAGAGGAGTGCCTATTTTTTAGGCATTCCCTTACCAGATGAATAAATCAGCCGTTATTAACAGTTTATTTATATTTTTTCCACAGAGTTATCCACAGATTATGTGGATAACTTTCTAAAGCATTGTTTATGGTCTTTAAGGCATTGCGATTCGCCTATTTTTTAAAGGGATATTGCACGTGTTGTAAATTTGTGAGACGATTTTTGTGCAGGCATAATGAATTGGGTTTTTGATGAAGCAATCGATATTAACGATACAAATGAATAGGTGGCTTAAATTTTTGTGCTGCTTGGTTGTTTTTTGCCTTCGTGTGGGAATTGCGGATGCAACATCTTTGCCTGTTGCATCTATTACGCAGTCGCACACAACAGTGCATTTAAAATCGTCTGTTGCTGACATTAAGCCAAATTCTGAGTTTTGGCTGTTGCTTGATTGGTCGCTTGATCCTAATTGGTATATTTACGCACAGGATCCAGGTGATGGAGGGTTGCCACCAACGCTTGAATTTACGTTACCAGCACACGTTGTTGTTGAGGAAACACTTTGGCCAAAAGCACAGTATTTATCAAAACAAGGGCTTTCTATTAATGGTTATAAAGGTACGTGCCAAACATTCATACGTTTAAAAGTTTCACCTGATTATAAGCCAAGTGCGCTTGATGCAATTGCCATATCGCTTCGCTGGGGGGTATGTCATGATCAATGTATGGTGGATAATGCAACGTTATCATTGCGCTTTCCAACAAATGAAGTGTTCGATGTTGGTTTGTTTGATCGTGTGCATAAAGAAGAAGTTTCTAGGCATGTCTATGATACGGACGCACATATTTGGTTTTTATTGATATTTGCTTTTTTGGGTGGAATTATTTTAAATTTGATGCCATGCGTATTGCCCGTTCTTTCACTAAAATTGCTGGATTTCGCAAAGTTGCGCAGTACGTGCCCTGAAGATAGCACTTCCATTCGTGTGCATGCCTTATTGTACACATTGGGGGTCTTATTTACATTTCAGCTGCTAAACGGTGGTCTTTCTATGCTGCGTATGTTTGGTAAGCATGTAGGATGGGGATTCCAAATGCAATCGCCGCCATTTCTTATTTTTCTAACGTGTTTGTTCTTATTTTTGGCGTTAAATTTATTTGGTGTGTTTGAGATAGGGCTGCGTACAATACATTTGGAAAACACGCTTTCAAAACGAAAGGCTTTTAAACCACGCTTTCAAAGCTTTATGAAGGGAATGTTGGCATGCGTCGTTGCAACACCATGTTCGGCACCTTTTATGGGAACGGCTATTGCGGCGTCCCTTGTACAGCCATTTTGGGTTAATTCTTTAATTTTTATGAGCTTGGGGTTCGGATTATCTTTCCCCTTTTTATGCTTAACTGTGTGGCCTAATGTTGTCCATTATTTGCCGAAGCCTGGCGTTTGGATGCAAAGCATGAAACAGTTTATGGGTTTTTTAATGCTTGGTTCTGTTGGCTGGATGCTTTGGATTTTAAGCGCGCGCTATGCCGATGGTGTGCCTTGGATGCTACTTGGTCTTTGGTGTATAAGTCTTGGCTTTTGGTTTTATGGTAAGCTTTGCTCGCCTGTTCAAAATGCGTTTAAGCGCGGCGTAGGGATTGTCTTGTTGGTTTTCTTTAATCTAGGTGCATTTTATTTCTTTTATGAAGCACTTGATGACACTGTTGTGCTTTCAGACCAGTTGGTATTTAAGCCTTATAGCCAAGAGGCGCTTGATGCTGCACTTAAGGAAAATAAACCTGTATTAATTAATTTTACAGCACGTTGGTGCATTACGTGTCAGACTAATAAAAAATTTGTGCTTGAATCAAAGGCAATTGTTGATCGACTTAAAGCAGATGGCGTGGTGTTACTTGAGGCTGATTGGACGCATCATGATGCTGTGATAACTAAAAAGCTTGAATCTTTTGGGCAAAACAGTATTCCATTTATTGTGTTTTATCCAAAGGCAAAAGATCAAAAAACGCAAATTAAGCCTGTGTTCTTATCCGCGATTTTAACAGAAAGCCAACTAATAGAAGCGTTATCTAGGGGTTCTTGAGGAGAGGCCATTGCTTACATGAATGAATTTTTATGCATTTATGTATTGTGCAGCTGGTATTTGCAAATAAAGATTTCGCAGATTAATTTTGCAGATTATAGTACGATTGGTCATTTTGTATTGCGCAGTTGGCCGCCTGTTTGGCTGAACGCTAGTTCCCTTGCATATGCGTAATTTAAAGTTTTTGTGTGCTTTTTTTGAAATGCATGCACGTTTATGCCTTAATAAAGGTGTATTTTTGTAATATTTAAATAAAATAGATAAAGATGCTTTTTTATTATGCAGTGGTAATTTAAGTATTTCCCGAGAAATATTCGTTAGTCCTTAGTGAAAATGTGTAACAAATTTGACACAGTTGTGTGCGCTGCTTGTAATTGGTTTATGAATAGATGGTTTACATCTCAACTAAGTAATGTTAGGTTTCGGTTAATTAAAAATAAAAATTGTTTATATAATTCAAAAAATAATTAACAATAAATAAGAGAATAAATAAGATGAAATTTTCTAATAAATTATTTGAAATTAAGGCTAAAATTTCTTTATCAGCTTTTATTCTGGTGATAGGTGCTTGTCGGTTGGGCGCGACAGAGACAGATGAATTGTGTGGTGAGTCGAGCGTTTCTACGCCGGTAAAAAATGTGCATCAATCCATGAACGAGCAATTAATGGGTCTTAATTACTCAGATTCCCCTATTAATTCGCCGAGTCCCCTTTCTGTGAGGACAGGAACAACACAAAATAAAAATAATAAAAGGAATAAAAACACTGGTGGTTTCGAGAAACCAAAAGGCAGATCAATTGCAAGTGGGCTGATTGCTGAATTAGGAAGCCCTGCTAAAGTTAATAAAATTATGATTGCTTTATCTTCAGACGGAAATAAGCCTCAAAACCCACTTAATCGTGCTGGTAGGCGTAATCGAACCGGAGTAGGTCATGGTATTGGAAAAGAAGTAGTGAATGCCTTGCAAACAAAAGCACAGTTAGGGCAACAAACGCCATCATCTCCATTGGTTTTTACAAAAGCACAGCAAACGCCATTATCTCCGGAGGTTTCTTATAACGTATATAATAATGATGATAGTCCTAATTATTTTAGTCCTGCGGAAAACCCATATTCAAGAAGTCATGCAAATGATGGTTATGAAGCGAATGATGTCGTTGAAAAAGTTTCTTCTCCTGACGTGCGTCGTGCAGAAAATGGTGCTGCACAGAAAAAGACTCGTTTACTGAATGAAAGTGCTGTAACTCTATTTTCCGATAATCATTCAGCAGAGGTTGCGCTTGCTCCAAGAAATAAAGATCAACTTGCGCTGTGGAAAGATCAACTTGCGCTGTGGAAAGATCAATTTGCGCTGTCATTAGAGACCAGACGTTCTGAAACAATTGATCCTTGTGTTAATGAAATTACTGACTATAAAAAACCTCAACAAGATTTGGAATATTTTCAAAAAATCTGTCTATATTTAGGGGCAGAAGATGATGACGAAACAAGAAAAATGATTGTTGAAACTATTTCTGTTCAGCCTGGTTTTGAAGGCTTAAATGAAGAAAATGCTTTTAAGTTTCTTTTGGATAAAGCAACTGACGCTGGTGAAAATATGGAAGATTTTTTTACTAAGATGGTAGAAGAAAAAGAATATAGGAATAAAATTGCGAAACAATATTTTGAATCTAAACAGGAACTTATTGTGCGAACATCAGAAATGTTTAACCAAAGCTATTCCATGTTAAACCAAAGCTATTCCATGATTGATGAAATGCAAAATGTTAATTCTGCATTGTGGGAAAATTTGTCAAATCTTATCTATCGTACAGATCTTTTGCAGCATATCCCAAGCGATCAGTTGAGTATTACGCGTATTGATCGAAATCAAATGATGAATCCAAATCAATTGGTTAAATTTTTTGAATTGATGACGAACCAGTTTCTTCAATCTCATCAAACTAATTATAATTTATCGTGTGCAAATGACCGTTTGACAACAACAAATAAAGAAAATTCAGAGAAAGATAAAAAACAAATAAATATTATTGCTCAATTAACAGAGTCTAATCACCATCTTTTGTTAGAGAATAATAATTTGCGTCTAGAAAAAAATAGCTTAACTGAAGAGTTGAATAACCTGAAAGCTGAGTTGCTGCGTTTGAATAATCTTGGAACTAAATAGTAGCGTCCAGCAATAAAATTCTATCGTAAAAAAGATAGATTTATTTTTTGATTGTGCGTAATAGTACAATTTTTTTCTTAATAAATTAAGATAAAAACAAATAATATGGAGAATGAAAAATGAAAAATAATAAATTTGCAATAATTACCATGGCGTCAATATTTGTGTCAGGTATGTGCTGTTCGGTAAAAGCAATGGATGCTACAGGTGATGATGTGGGTGATCGTTTTAAACAAATCCAATTGAATAATGAAACCTTTCTTACCCCAGATACAAAAGGTTCTATTGAAGAAAGAATGGTTAAAGCTCTTAATACGGCCAGGATTGATGAGAAGGTGTATGAAAAGTACCCACATAATCCACGCGTTGATACTAAAATATTTAATCAAATACAAAAAAGTTTTAGAAATTCGTTGATACTTCAGATGAAATCAGAGAGAAAAAGCATTCTAGATGATTTGAAGCTTGCAAAAGAGAGATTTGAAAGTAAGGAAGCTAATGCTGCTGAGCTTGAGGCTGCAGAAGTGAGAATTCAAGCCGCAAGAATTAGAGAGCAACAGTTGGCTGGCAGAGAGCAAGAGTTGCTGAGTAGAGAGCAGGAGCTAATAGTAGAATTAAACACACTTCAAGAGCAAAAAATATTAGATGAGCAAGAAATTGCAACAAAAGAGGAAGAACTTCAACGTAAACAATCAGAACTTGAAATTAAGCGATTAGAACTTAATAGTGCGAATGAGAATAATATAGAGGCTACAGCGAGCGTTGCTATGTTGAGTGAACATCTATCACTATTGGATGAAGAAATTTTAAATTTACACAATAAGCTTAATAAAAAAGCATCTGAAGAGACTTTGGTTTATAAAGAGCTTAATGAGCTAAAAAACGATAATAAGGTACTTGCGGTTTATAGAAGCTATGTTATGAATAGTGAGGAAAATACTACGTTGCCAGTTTCTGCGCCGAAAGCTAGTGCTGTTGATAGCAGTAAGGCTAAAGCTGAAACATCGATTGTTGACGATGCTAGTGTTAGTGCTAGTGCTGGCACATCGAATGCTAATGATGCTGCTGCAGCTAAAGCTCTTAAAATGCAAGCTCTTAAAGATAAGATGAACAAAAAACCTGATTTTAGGAAGAACATAGATCAGCAACAAAACAACTCTTAGATAATAAAATTATTGAAAAATAATAATGTAGCAGGCATAAAATATGTCTGCTTATTTTTCTTGAAATTTAATGGATTAATACTTTCATCTTTTTGTAGATTTTATTATTAATGTATGTTTTGATGTTCTTTGTATAAAAAATTAAAAAACGTCATGTGTATTTGGTGTTTTTGTCGCAGATAGATCTTAAATGATTTTGTTGAAAAGAAAATAATAATGAACAAACACGTGTTAACAATTTTTGCTTTCTTATTGTTGTGTATATCTTGTGGCTACGCGCAGAACACCGTTATGCCATCAGGGCGTCCTATCACGTATCGGATCGGCGTTGGTTTTGCTGGGGAATATGCCTCCATTGACGTTGATGTGAAAAATAAGCCTGACGTTCTTTTTCCTGAAGATGGTGATTTTTCGACAAATGTGCATCATTCGTGCCGAAAATTTCAAATTTCACCTAGTATTGAATTAGGCACTTTTTTACATGACACGTATTATCTTGGTTTCTCGCTAAGCAAAAGCTATACAAATGCACGATCATCAATGAAAGTGCCCATGACTAATAATTATAATTTTGAACATACGTTCAATTTTCAAAATTATGTTAATGCCTTTTTTAAAGTTGGGTATAAACCGACGTCTAATATCATGTTTTTTGGATTATTTGGCCCGTCCTTTGCCAACTGGTCGCATAAAACAAAAGTTTTCTATTATAATAAAGCTTATAGTGTAGATTCAACAGCAGACCTTAAAAATTTTGAATCCCATATTAAAACCACAGGGTTAGGTTTGGGCGCAGGAGTAGAATATAGGGTTAGTAAGAATGCTATCGTAAGTTTTCAGTATGGAATGCATTTGCATCGAACTAAAACCATAAATTATGATTATACATACGACCAGTTAATTATAGAGGATGACGGCTTTCCAAATTATGCAGAAAGAAATGGCGGCGTTCAAAAAAAGGTTCGTCTTTCACATTCATCAATTGGGTTAAAATTTTCCTATTTCTTTTCATTTTAATAATAACAATTCTTTTTTATTTATTAATTAAACCATTTTATTTATTCTTATTCGCCAATTGTGCTGGCCTGATCTGTCCATTTTGCTTGCCACTCTGTCATACGATTTTTAAATAAGATCTCGCGATCTGCTCGTGTGTCTTTTGTGTAAGTCAAAACGGTTCCAAAACCTGCAGGACGCATAAAGCATCGATCGAGCACATCTTTGCTAAGATCAGGTGTGACTGCTGCAATTTCACGCATGACATCAAGATCGCCCATGCAATAAAGGATCGCATCGCAGCCGGCATCCAAGGCGCGTGTTGCCCTTTGACTGTATGTGCCGCTTAGTGCCTTCATTGAAATACAATCGCTAATTAAAAACCCATTAAAACCTATAAGCCCACGTATGACGTCATTGATGATTGTGGGTGATTCAGTTGCACAAAATTCAGAATCAAAGGCTGAATAGATAATGTGTGCAGTCATTCCCCATGGATGAACGGGAAGGGGGGATAGCGCGTCTTTAAACGCTTTGAAATCTGTTTGAATCAGGGTATTCCGGTCCGTGTCTATAATAGGAAGCCCAACATGACTGTCGACGTTTGCGCGTCCATGTCCAGGTAAGTGCTTTATAACTGGCATAACACCATTTGCGCTGTGTGCAAGGATTGTTGCTGTAGAAAGCGTGGCTGTCGTTTCAATTTTGCTGGAAAACGCACGATCACCAATGATGGGATCTGATCCTTTATAAAGAATATCTGCGCAAGGCGCACAGTTTGTATTAATGCCAAGATCAAGCAGTTCTTGTGCAATAAGCGAGTAGTTTTCAGTAACAAGATTAAGTGCTTCAGATTGATCTGTTGTATAAATATCGCCAAAATGATGTGCGGGTGGGTTTGATCTAAAATGAGGCGGCAGTAGACGAACAACACGTCCGCCTTCTTGATCAATAAGAATGGGAACATCTGTGTGATGAATTGTTGATTTAAGATCAGCTACAAGTGTTTTGATCTGTTCGGGTGATTGACAATTGCGGCGGAATAAAATGAACCCTAATGGTTGGGATTGCTCAAAAAATGTACGCTCTTGCGCAGATAATGTAAGTCCCATAAGACCAAAAATGACAGCTTTCATAAAATTAGAGTTCTTTTTGTGGTTTCCGTTGGATCAGTGTATAGTGCCCTTATGCAATAGTAAAGCGGAGACGAGGACATAACGCTTTTACATACACTTGATTTCATTGAGCCGTTAGATGACGTGCCAGATTATGCCCGTGTGGTACTTGTGCATTTGGATAAAATTGATACAGATGATGCAGTAAGTTTGGATCATTATTTAGATGCATCTGAAAAGAAGCAACTTAAAAAAATGACGAATGACAGTAAAAAGCACACGTTTCGCATGTGTCGTTTTGTGGCAAAACAATTATTGGCTGAGTTTTTTGATCTGAACATTAAAGAACTACATTTTGAATATACAAGCCGGGGTAAACCATTTTTTTCTGTGGAAAACATTCATTTTAATATATCACATTCAGGAAACTTAGCTTTAATTGGTGTTAGCTTATTTCCTATAGGTGTTGATATTGAGCAGATAAAAATGAATCGTGATTTTAAGGGGTTAAGCGATAAAATTTTATCAGAAGATGAGCAGAAGTGGGTTTTTGAAGAAGATGCTGAACAACGATTTTATGTGCTTTGGACCCTTAAAGAGGCTCGGCTTAAATGCGATGGGACTGGGATTGATGGTCATTTTCCAACAGCTGTTTTTGATGATGAGCAGGGCTGGACATATGATGGATATCATGTGATTTCAGGATGTATTGAAAAATATGAGAACTATGCGTGTACCATTTGTATTCAAAGCGAGGAAAAATAATGAACGAAACTAGGGTTTTTGAAATGTTTAAACGTTTTCAGACAAATGAACCTGATCCAAAGACAGAGCTGCAATATGTGAATAATTTCACACTTGTGATTGCTGTTTTATTATCTGCGCAAGCAACAGATAAAGGGGTTAACAAAGCAACGGCTGGCTTGTTTGCTGTGGCCGATACACCGGAAAAGATGCTGGCGCTTGGGCTAGATGGAGTATATGCACATATTAAGACAATTGGCTTGTACAATACAAAAGGTAAAAATATTATTGCTTTGTCTCAAATCTTGATTGATAAGTATCAAGGCATTGTGCCCAATACACGTGAAGCTTTGGAAGAATTGCCAGGGGTTGGACGCAAAACAGCAAATGTCGTTTTAAATATTGCTTTTGGGCAACCGACGATGGCCGTTGATACGCATATTTTTCGTGTATCGAATCGAACAGGGCTGGCTCCAGGAAAGACGCCCCGTGCTGTGGAAGACCAATTGTTAAAGCGAGTCCCTGAAGTTTTTTTGGAGCATGCACATCATTGGTTGATTTTGCATGGACGATACGTGTGTAAAGCGCAAAACCCTGCATGTTCGACGTGCTTGATAGGTGATTTGTGTGATTATAACAATTCAATACTAAATTGATGATACATTCGCTATCACAGAGTGCATTTTATTGACACGGTGCTGCTGACAAAATTTTGTTGACACAGTATTGCTAACAAAGTTTTATTGACACGATGATCTCGTTAGGTAAAGTCTTCTTTGGTTTCCTTTATATTTCCCGGTATTCTGTTTAAGGTACAATCTAGATGCCCAGACTAGGTTTGAATACAGTGAAAGGGTGAGAAACAGAAGATAGCAAAGAGAGGGTTTGGCGATGGTAAAGTGAAGGATGTAATTAATATGGGTTTTTAAATTAGGATTCCTCTTGATCATCATTACCATCTGAATCTTGGTCTAGTTCATACTTATATTTGTTGTCGTTTAGGTGATGTTCGTGATGGCTTTTTTTATTGTCACAATCATCACAATGATCATGTTTATGTTCCTTTTGCTCTTCCAGGAAAGAAGGTAATAGTTTTTCCATAAAGTCGCTAATGCCACCTGGTGCTGAATCAAAATTGAATTTGTTTAGCGTTGGGTCATACGAAAGTTGGATGCATTGTGTATTGTTATCTAACTTTTTAGCGAAGGTTGTTAAAAAGATGTCAGCAAATTGTCGGTTGGTTGAAATGTTGCCACCTAAAATTTTTGTGTTGTGAAATACTTTCTGTCCACGTTCTAAAATTCCTTGGACATCATTTAAAATAGCATCACTATTTTTAAGCAAAACACTTGCTGTGATGGGCCCCTTAAAGAGTGCCGTGAGATCGAGTTCCGCTTCGAATGCACCATTTTTAAAGATATTTGAGAGTGCATTTTTAGAAAAGGGCAGCGTGACCTTCAAGTTCATAGCATGAGAGGGGATGGAGTATCCTAGTCCAATTGTTGTTTGTGCTTGCTCTTTGCTTAGATTTACATTTAGATCAATCGTTTTATGAATGGGGTTATGGTTTTCAATGTTAGGTAATACGCTTAAGAATTCTTCATCACGTGGCGCATCGCTTAAGATTTCTCCATTTTCTTGGTGTTCAGCAGAAGCTAAAAGATATAAAAAGGGGAGATATTCAGTTTTCCATGTTTTGAGATACACATCCTTACTGTCGCTATGAAAAGCAATTGATTTTGTTGGTCCTGTATAAATGGCGCTTGATGCTGCTGTGCTATTAACATGGTCATATGACTGCTTGTTTTCACTTGTTGAGTTAATTTGCAAAGATTCAAAGAGCTTTGAAAAATCAAACGTTTGGATGAATTCATCTATTATTTGTTTGGTTTGTGCAGAGGTGCCATCGCCAAGATGAACAGTTGTATGTGAGCGTCCCTCGGTTTCTCTGGGTAATAAAGACATGTTTGTTGAAGATCTATTTTTATAGGGCGTGTAGTTAAGCCCTTTAAATATATATCTATTATAGATGTGAAGAGAAACAGTCCCAATCTTATCTATTTTTATGTGCGGTTCAGCTGTGCTTTTTAAAAGGTCAGCATTGAATTTGCCATCATTAAGATTATTAAATTCTGGTTGGATGCACTTTATACGAATAGCCTGTGTCATGTGAGTGATTTCGGCTAATAGTGAGCTTAAGTCCATATTTTGTAGATCAAATATTGGTACGAAATCTTTAAAACGAATGCTAAATTCAAAATTGTTTTTCCCATTGTATTTAGCAAATAATTTAAAGACCTGTGCGTTCTTGTCACTTCCAATAATAATTGTTTCATCACCATTTACACGCATTGTTAGTGTTTTTGTAAAAAGGTTATAACGTAAATTAATCGAATTACCAAAATTATAAGTTGTATCAACATCCTTGACAGATGTTTTTAAAACAACATTTTGAAAATCTGCACTAAATTTATATTTTTTTATATCAACACGTTGTATTTTTAAGTGCTCTATATTTTTAAAAAATTGTTCTATTTTTAATATATTTTTTTCGAATGTATTCGCTGCATAAAATAAAATACCCGAAATTAAAAATGGTATTAAGAGCAGCATTAGAATTACTGTTTTTCGTTGAATATTTTGTTTTTTTTGCATTAAACGAGTCTCAAAAAAAGAAGATAAATATAATCTATGTTTAAAATGATACATCTATATTCGTTTGTTCGTCAAATTTATATTTTTCTCAATTTTTTATAAAAAAGACTTTTCTTTTATGTTTTTTCTTTATGAATTAATTAATTATTAAGGAAAATTTGGACATAATTACAACAGTACAAAAAGTATCTTTATGTGTTGACGTATGCGTGCACGTGATAAAAGGATTTGGTTATGAATACATTGTTAATAAAAAAAAGTTTAATAAGTCTATTTAGATTCCCAATGTTTTTATTTTTATTCTTATTTATTAATGTTGTTGACACAAATGAAGTTTTTTCTGCACCTAATTGTACCGGTTCAACGCCCTATATAAGTGGCGCAACTTGCGTTTCATCGTGTGCTGGAAATTTGCTTCTAGACCAAAATACTAAATCGTGTGTTTCTGCGTGTCCAGCATCAGCGTATGTAAATACAGCGGCAAAAACGTGTGTCACGTGCACGGTTGCTGCTCCTTTCTTCAATGGCACAACATGCGCTGCATGCCCTTCAGATAAGTCATCTTTTGATACCGTAACAAAAACGTGTGTGGCAGTATGCCCAATGGAAAAGCCCTTTTCAGATGCAACCAAAACATGCGTCACATGCCCTTCCGATAAACCAAACTACGACCCAATTTCAAAAACATGCGTGGCAACCTGTGCTGCTCCAAATTATTTAGATCCATTAACGAAAACATGCGTGTCAAAATGCCCTGTTGCGAATCCATATAATTCAGGTGCTGGATCCACGTGTGCAAAAGAATGCTCAGGCGCTACGCCATACCTTAATACGGTAGCTCTTCAATGTGTAGCTGCAGTTGCATGTCCAGCAACGGCGCCTTACGGTGATAGCGTTTCTAAAACGTGCGTAAATGCATGTCCATCATTAGCGCCTTTCGCTGATGCAACATTGAAAACATGTTCAGCTTGTCCTATAAATAAACCCTCTTTTGATCCTGTTGCAAAAACATGTGTAGCTTCATGCCCGACAGCAAGGCCTTTCGCTGATCCAACATCAAAGTTATGCTCAACATGTCCTGCTGATAAGCCATCTTTTGATCCTTTAACGAAAACATGTGTTGCTTCGTGCCCATCAGCGACCCCTTTTGCGGATTCAACATCAAAGTTATGCTCAGCATGTCCTGCTGATAAGCCAAATTTTGATGCGGCAGCAAAAGTGTGTGTTGCTTCTTGTCCTAAATTAGCGCCTTTAGCAGATTCAACAAAGACGTGTGTTGTTTGTCCTTTAGATAAACCATCCTATGACCCAACTACTAAGACATGCGTGGCTGTATGTCCAGTAGCAGTGCCATTTGCAGACGCAACAAAAACATGTACTGCATGTTCAGGTTTGACGCCATCGTATGACCCTACGGCTAAAATATGTGTCGCGGTTTGCCCAGCTGCATTACCTTATACAGATCCAGTCACTAAGACCTGTGTGGCTTGCCCATCAGCAACACCGTCCTATGATTTGACAACAAAAAAATGTGTGGCCACATGCCCGTCAGCAGTTCCATTTGCCAATCCTTTAACAAAAACATGTTCTGCGTGTATAGGAACGACTCCGTCTTACGATCCAACGACAAAAACGTGTGTCTCATCATGCCCTGCAGCTGCGCCTTACTTAGATCAAGCAACAAAGACGTGTGTAGCTTGTCCATCAGCAACACCATCGTTTGATCCAACATCAAAAACATGTGTGGCAGTATGCCCTGTTACGGTTCCATATTTGGATCCTTTGATAAAGACATGTAAGGCATGTTCTGCTGATAAGCCGTTTTTTGATTCGGCATCAAAATCCTGCGTTGCAACATGCCCATTATCAGCGCCATTTGCAGATCCATTAACAAAATCTTGCACAGGATGTTTAAGCGCAACACCTACATATGATTCATCTACAAAGACATGCACAGCAACGTGTTCAGCATCATTGCCTTATGCAGATCCTGCGACTAAAACCTGCAAGGCATGTTCCGCGGATAAACCGTCGTATGATCCAACAACTAAGTCATGTGTGGCAATTTGTCCAACATCAGCGCCATTCGCAGATCCAGTTACGAAAACGTGCTTGCCATGCACATCTATGGCACCAACGTACGATTCAATATCAAAGACGTGTGTGCTCGCGTGCCCAGCATCGGCTCCATTTGCTGATCCAACATCAAAAAGATGTGTTGCATGTCCATCTGTAACGCCAACGTATGATCCAACAACAAAAACCTGTGTGGTTGGGTGTCCAACAGCTGCGCCTTATGCAGATTTAACGCTAAAGACATGTATAGCATGCCCGTCACTCACGCCATCGTATGATCCAACAACTAAGTCATGTGTGACAGTGTGTCCGATAGCAGCGCCATTTATGAATCCGTTGACTAAGATATGTACACCATGCTCAGGCTTAACACCAACGTTTGATCCAATAAGCAAAACGTGTGTATCAACATGCCCAGCAGCTATGCCATCAGTTGATTCATCCACAAAAACATGTATTGCATGCTCTGGTGCAACACCAATATTTGACCCAACATCAAAAACATGTGTGTCTATATGCCCAACGACTTCTCCATATATAAATCCAACAACAAAAACATGTACAGCGTGCCCAACAATAACACCAACATTTGATCCAACATCAAAGACGTGTGTGTCGTTATGTCCAACGAAGACTCCTTTTGCAGATCCAACATCAAAGACGTGTACTGCATGCCCATCAGCAACACCAACGTATGATGCATCTTCAAAAACATGTGTTGCGCTTTGCCCAACTGGTACACCATATGCTGATCCTGCGACAAAAACATGTGCAGCATGTCCAACGTCAATGCCAACGTATGATCCAACGTCTAAAGCGTGTGTGATAACATGTCCAACATCAGCTCCATATGCGGATCCGCTTTTAAAGACTTGTACAGCTTGCTTGGCTTCAACGCCTGCGTACGATTCAGTAGCAAAGAAATGTGTGGCATCATGTCCAACGACATCACCATTCTTAGATTCAGTAACACGTGTATGCGCGTCATGCCCAGTAGCTGCGCCAACATATGATGTGACTTCAAAAACATGTGTGTCTAACTGTCCAGCAGCATCTCCTTTTGCTGACCCAACAACTAAATCATGTAAGGCTTGCCCAACTGATAAGCCTACATATGATCCAACGACTAAGACATGTGTGGCTAAGTGTCCTGTAACAATTCCATATGCAGATACAGCTTCAAAAACATGTATTGCCTGCCCATCAAGCGCACCTACATATGACTCAGTAACAAAAACATGTACAGCAACTTGTTCTGCTAGTGTCCCATATGCAGATCCTTTGACAAAAGCATGTACTGTGTGTCCATCAACAAAGCCAATTTTTGACAAAACAAGTAAGTCATGTGTGTCTGCATGTCCTGGTTCATTCTTTTACGATCCAGCAAGTAAGATGTGTGTGTCAGCATGTCCAGCGGCGACGCCGTATAATTCGGGTGGTGGTTCAACGTGCGTGTTAGCATGTCCTGCAGCAACGCCATATGCAAATGCAAAATCTAAGATATGCACGGCATGTTCAGGTTCAACGCCTGCTTATGATCCTGTTGGTAAAAAGTGTGTGTCAAAGTGCCCAGGTTCAACACATTTAGATCCTGCGACTAAAGCATGTGTTGCTAAATGTCCATCAGCAACACCGTATAACTCAGGCGCGGGAACAGCGTGTGTTGCATCTTGCACGGGTAATACGCCTGTTGCTAATTCGACAACGAAGACATGTTCAGCATGTCCTTCTGTTAAGCCTGTTTATGATCCTGCATTAAAAGTATGTGTGTCCACATGCCCAACGGCTACACCTTATATAAACCCAACATCAAAGACATGCACAACCTGCCCATCAGCGTTGCCTTACTTTGATCAAGCAACTAAATCATGTGTGTCAAAATGTTCGGGTTCAACATATTTGAATCCAGCATCAAATACATGTAGTTCAACATGTCCAACATCGACACCTTATAATTCGGGCCCAGGCACAACATGTATAGCAGCATGTTCAGGTTCAACGTCTTACTTGAATTCACTTACACAAACATGTGTTGCAAATTGCCCAACAGCTGTTCCATATGCAAATGGTAAAACATGCGTGGCTTCTTGTCCCACAGGTATGCTTTTAGATAAATCAAAAAATGTGTGCTTGAGTAGCTGCTCAGAAACTTCTCCATATACGAATGGGACCTCTTGTGTGGCAAAGTGCCCCACAGAATCACCATACTTAAATGGAACGACGTGTGTATCCAAATGCCCATCACCTTTATACCTTGATTCAGGAAATAAAACCTGTGTGTCAAAATGTCCATTAGCAACATATCTTGATGCAGCTGCAGGTACATGTGGTGCAACATGTCCTACAACAGCGATTTATAACTCAGGTCCTGGCACGTCATGTACAGCAACATGTTCTGGCAGTACACCCAATTTGAATACATTAACAAAAACGTGTGTATCAATGTGTCCAACTGGAACCTATCTTGATGTGACTTCAAAGACCTGTGTGTCAAAGTGTTCTGCATCAACGTATCTTGATGTTTTATCTAAAACATGTGTGGCAACATGTCCATCAGCGTCTTATATTGACACGGTAACAAAGTCATGTGTACCGTCTTGCCCAGCTGCGGCACCTATTTCGAATAACATGACATGTGTGACTTCTTGCCCAGCGTCGACTTATTTTGATAGTAGTAGTAATAGCTGTGTGGCTGCATGTTCTTCAAAATTACCTTATATCAATGGTAATAGTTGTGTGAACGCATGTCCTGCAACGGCTCCTTATATGGATGGTAATAAATGCGTAAGCACATGCCCTACTACAGCCCCTAATTTGAATGGCAATAGCTGTGTGGTTGCTTGTCCTGCTACATTGCCTATTTTGAATGGTAATACGTGTGTGTCATCTTGTCCTGCGCCTCTCAAAACAGATCCAGTATCAAACACGTGTGTAAGTAGCTGCCCTGTAACAGAGCCTTACCTAAACGGATCAATGTGTGTGGCTTCATGTCCAACTACACTTCCATTCGTAAACAATAAAGTGTGTTCGGCATCATGTCCAATTACAGCGTCTATTTCGAATAACAAGACGTGTGTGTCATCTTGTCCTGCCTCTACATTCTTTGATAGTGCGACAAATAGTTGTGTTGAAACATGTCCATCATCTGCACTATATGTAAATGGAAATGTATGCACAGCAGAATGCCCAACGACAGCACCTTATATAAATAATAAGGTATGTGTGGGATCATGCCCCGATTCTGCGCCTTATTCAAATGGAAAGACTTGTGTTGCAACATGTCCTGCAGGCATGTACTTAGATAGCGTGCATAAAGCATGTGTAGCAACATGCCCATTAAGTGCACCCTACTTAAGTGGTACAACGTGTGTGGCAGCATGCCCAAGTACTGCATCCTTTATAAACAATAATATGTGTACGGCAACATGTCCTTCTTCAGCTCCCTATGCAGATGGTAAGGCGTGTGTAACAACGTGCCCATCGTCAATGTATCTTGACTCAGCGTCAAAAACATGTGTTACAAGCTGCCCAATAGGTACGCATATGGATCCTATAGCAAAATCATGCGTGATTAATTGCCCGTCATCTGCTTCTCTTATAAGTACTGATAATACATGCACAGCAACATGCCCAACAGGGACATTTATTGATACTGCAAGTAAGATGTGCGTGGCAACGTGTCCAACAAACTTGCCTTACACATCCGGAAACACATGTATGGCAACATGTCCTTCATCAGCGCAGTATTTGAATGGAAAAGCATGTACCGCAACATGCCCAGCAGGGACATATCTTGATAGCGCAAGCAAGACATGTGTGACAAACTGTCCTGCAGCCACACCTTTTGTTAGTAATAATGTGTGCGTAGCCGGTTGTCCGTCAACAACGCCTTACTTGAATAACAAAACATGTGTGTTACTATGTCCTACAACTTCACCATTAATTAGCGCGTCACAATGCGTAACAGGCTGCCCTGCATCAGCACCTTATATTAGTGGTAAAACGTGTGTGACAACGTGCCCTTTGAAGACTATGCTTGATAAAGATAGCAATACGTGTGTGTCAACATGCTCAGGTTCGACGCCTTACTTGAATGGTTCAACCTGTGTGGCGACATGCCCGGTAGGGATGTTAGTTAACGATGGCGTATGTGTATCAACCTGCCCAACAAGTGCACCCTACACAAATGGAACAACGTGTGTGGCAGCTTGCCCTACATCGACATTCTTAAATGGTAAAACATGTGTTTCATCCTGTCCAAGCTCTGCATCGAATGCGGTAGATGGTGTGTGTGTGGCTGGTTGTCCAACAGGAACGTACTTAAGCGGCACATCGTGTGTAGCATCGTGTCCAGAGAATGCACCGAACATTAATGGTTCATCATGTGTGGCAAATTGCCCAACAACAGCGCCTTACTTAAATGGTCATACGTGTGTGGCAGCTTGCCCAGGGAATCAGGTGGTTGGTAGTAACGGGGTTTGTGCAGCATCATGTTCAAGTTTGCTTGCTCCATATTTGAACCCATCAAGCCAGACATGTGTGACAAACTGTCCATCAACAGCGCCATATGTCTACGGCAATACCTGCACTGCACAATGTCCGACAGCTGCACCATTTATAAATGGAAGCACATGTACAGCAGAATGCTCGGGTGCGACACCTTACTTTGATGCCGTCTTGAAAACGTGTACAGCTGTGTGCCCAGCAACGGCTCAGTATAACTCAGGACTTGGCTCAACGTGTACAGCATCATGTCCAACGGATATGCCTTACTTAAATGGAACAACATGCATGGCGACATGTCCACTTGCTTCACCATTTAATTCTGGAGTAGGCACAAAATGCATGGCAAGCTGTCAAGGTGCAACACCATTTATAATAGGAACCACATGTGTTGCAGCATGCCCAGCGAATTCAAAGGTTGGTATTGGTTCACTCTCAAGTAATTGCATTTGCAACGGAACCAGTCAGTATAATCCAGCTACGAATTCTTGTGGTGCATAAAGGCGCAACATTCAACTAGAATCTGTATTTAAAAAAAGCACCCCAGAAATGAGGTGCTTTTTACATTGGTTGGCGGTGCAGTTTTTTACAATATTCAATAATTGATGTTCGAACAGATGGAAATGTTTGTTTATCATTGAAAAGCCATTTTTGCCAAAAATAGCCTGTAACGGTAAATGCTGCACTAATGTCATGCCATGTGAGCGTTTCAGAAGCTAAGTCTTCATCTAACCAAAACGATGGCAGCGGCAGTAATTTATCAAGATAGGGCTGCGCTGCTATTGTAGAAACGGCGCGTCCTGTTTTAGGTGAAATAAATGTTAGATCGCTTTGTATGTGTGTGACGCAGCACTCTGATAAATCGATACCAAACCCAAGGTCAGCTAATATGCGTTTTTCAAGCAAAGTCATGTATGCAAAAGAAATTTGATTGTCAGTTGAAACCAGCGCATGAAAGAAAAGTGAGGCTTCTTCAAATAATGTGGGGTAGGGGTGCCGGTCAGGTAAGATAGCCAGCAAGCTGCATGTGTTTTGCAAAAGCCATAAACGCCATGGGTCTTGAAACATGCGTGGGGCAGGGCTGCTAAGGCGTTCGATTTGAAAGCGTCCAAGGTGTTCTGAAAGTCGCGCGTTCCAAGTTGCTGATACACGGTCACCTAATTGTAGTGTGGGCTGCTTTTTGCTTAATTTAAACAATCCAGATTGCCGACCTGATTGTGCGGTTAATAGAGTTAGCCGTGTTTGATCTTCTGCAAAGGTTGTTATTCCAATGACAATGCCTTCATCTGTCCATTTCATAAGAAATATTTTATAACGGTGTGTGTTTTAGTTTGCCGCGCTGAGGAACATGCGACACAAATAATACGAGAACTGTTTGAGCAATTACATAAATACCAAGCAAGACAAGGAAGCTAATCTGTTCTTTGTGGCATTGATACGTCAAATACCCCATGAATGTTGTACATACAGCATATAAAAGCGTTACAAATGTATGGCTATACCCTTTATCGAAAAGAATGTGAATCATGTGTTCACGATGTGCTTCTGTTAAACGCTTTCCGCTGACAGCGCGTTTACAGAGCGTTGATACTACATCAAACCAAAGGAAGGCCATTGGCAAAAGGGTGAAAACAAACCCTTTGTTGAACAGAGCTGTTTCTGGTTGTGTGAAAACAGCGCAATGAGGCTGAGCCATTAAGGCAAGAAACCCAAGTGTTAGCCCTAAAAAGGTGCTGCCTGTGTCGCCCATAAAAATGCGACCTTTTGGAAAGTTGAAAAAGGAAAAACCAAGGATTGTCGCAATTAATGTATAATGTAAGATTGTTAGTGGTGGATAAAAATTAATCCAAAAGCCAGCAAAAATGAGCGTTATAAGAACTGAAAGACTAAGCAGGCCATTTAGACCATCAATGAAGTTGGTCGCATTAATAAGGCTTAAAAATGTAAAAATGGTCAGAGCTTTTAAAAAAAATTGAACACTTTGTGAATGAATGTCAATGACAGGTGATTCAATGATCCCGCCACCTGTCACAATTAAAAGCGCACAGATGAGTTGAGTAATTAAACGCACACGATAGGAAAGAGGCTTGCAATCATCGTAAAAGCTAACGATCAGCAATATGCAGGCTGCAACAAAATAATAGCAAACGGTGGGCGTAAATGGGATAATATTGGTTGATGTGTAAAAGGCAAGATAGCCTAAAAATAGGCCGGCAAAAACCAAGCCACCTGCTGTTGGAGTTGGGGCGTTGTGTGAGCATCGTTCCGTAGGGGACGCACTTAAATTGAGGCGAACCATCAAAGAACAGAAAATAACAGATGCTATAAGTGCTGAAAATAATAAGTAATAAGATGTCATAAAAATCAATTTTCGTTTTAATAAAGTGGCTGGGAGACCTGGATTCGAACCAGAGTTGCCCGATCCAGAGTCGGGAGTTCTACCGCTAAACTATCCCCCAAGAAGAAAACTGATAGAGCAAATATATATGACTATCATATTTCGGCTATTTACCCTAAAATAGCAAAAGACAAGGCTATAAAAAAGAGATTTATCAATCCGATTGTGGTATCATCGCAACAGATTGAGGGAGTAACGACATTGACTGAAGATGAAAACATTTCAAAGGAATGGAATTCTTTTGAAATGGGGCATTGTGATGCACACCATCCCGTTATTGCTGCAATTGATTTGGGAACAAATTCATGCCGATTGCTTGTGGCTTCTGTTAATATAGCCTCTCTTAAAAAGACATTCTTTCGAACACGTCCGAACCCATTGGGTTGGAAAATTATTGATTCCTTTGCTAAAATCGTTCGCCTTGGTGAAGGTTTGCACAAAGATGATACATTGTCTGAAGATGCGATTGAAAGGTCACTTGAAGCGCTTGCTATTTGTAAGAAAAAAATTGATATGCGACATGTCTCACGTATGCGTGCAGTTGCAACAGAAGCATGCCGGCGGGCAACAAATGGTCACATTTTAGTTGAACGCGCAAAAGCCGAACTTGGCCTTGAAATTGACATCGTAACAGCGACTGAAGAGGGACGTCTGGCACTTACAGGATGCGCCGGCATTTTAAATGCACGCATTCCATATGGAATTGTGTTTGATATTGGCGGTGGTAGCACAGAAATTATTTTCTTACGAATTGATCCTGATGGCAGGCAACGTCCTGGCTATCCAATTTTATTTGAAGTGATCGATTCAATTTCTATCCCTTACGGCGTTGTGACGTTAAGTGAAGTGTATGCACAGTTTGCATCATCGCCAGAAATTCATAATGACATTCGAACGCAAGTACGTGATGAGATTACGCGTTTTGTTAAACAGCATGATATTCGTACATTAATTAAGGCAGAAAAAATTCAAATGGTTGGTTCATCTGGGACTGTAACGACGTTAGCTGCACTTAAAATGGGACTGCCGCGTTATGAAAGAAAGCGTGTTGATGGTGCGTTTTTGAAACTGACTGACGTGCATGAAATCAGCAAATTTTTGCTTGACATGGACCCAGATGTGCGCGCGAACTATGCATGCATTGGCGGCGGGCGCTCTGACCTTGTCGTTGTTGGTTCTGCAATTTTAGAAGGCATTTGTGACGCGATTCCAACATCCTATTTGCGTGTTGCAGATCGGGGTGTTCGTGAGGGCATTTTGTCTGAATTATTGATTTCAATTAGTCGTTAGTTTTTTTGGTCCGCTATCTTGCCTACGCACTAAAATATTGACTTCAATCTTCTTTCAAATGTTGTGTTATTGCGCTATAACGGATATATGCACCCGTAGCTCAGTTGGATAGAGCGTTGCCCTCCGAAGGCAAAGGTCGGACGTTCGAGTCGTCTCGGGTGCGCCACAGTTCATCTTTTCATTAGATGTTTATTTACGAAGACTGTAGCTCCTTCAAGGTCGTTTTATTGTGTTTTGCTGTGCCCTGTTTGATATAACTGGCGCTTCTAAAGGGGACTTTGCTTGATTATTTGTTTTTGCTTGTCCAGACATACTGATAGGTGAAGTATTTTTTAGCGTATTTTTTTCACCAGTTGTAGTTTTTATACCGCCAATACCTTGCTCAGTTAACACCGCACGATCTGCATGCAGTTCATTTGCGGGCGGTAATTCAGGCGCAAAGGCAGGGAAGTTTGGTAACTTCATATCTTTGCCTTTTGTGTGAGCAGATGTTGATGGAACAGTCAATGCAATAGTATTAAACAGAACTGAGCTTGTTGTTGGCCCGGTCGGAATTGTGAATTTCATTAATGTTGGGTTTGGTTTAGATGTTAATTTAGCGTAGGCGTTTATATCTTCTTGCATTCGCAGTGCCCATAGTAGTGACCATTTACCTTTAAACGCAAAAGTTGCTGTGCGATCACTAATCGATAAGTTCGGTTGTTTTGGATCACGCACAGGGTATGATGGAATTTTTGCACCATCTGGCCAGCGGAAACTAAATTTAACTTCATTGCCGTAGGTCCATCTGCCATTTTTTACTTTATCATTTTTATCAATAGATGTCACATCATCTGGTTTAAATACCCAGTCGACGACGAGGTCTGCGCCTTGTTCGTTAGTACGATTTGCTCTGAAATCAACTGTGAAATCAAAAGCTGGAATAGGCATACCACCATTCGGGTCAAGATAACTTGCAAAAAATTGCTTTAAGTAATCCATTGCCTTAAAGAATTGAACACAGTTCTTCATAACGTCACCAAGCTGATAAAGCTGGTCAAGAGTGTTCTCAGTATTGCCGCCCGCATCTTGGTAAAGGCGATAAAATTCACGAATATTTTCAGGGTCAGCTTCTTCTGTAACAAGGCTTAAGTTTGATGTAACGAATGGAAATTTACCTTTTAGATTTTGATTGAAGTAAAGGGCTAATTTTGAGTACGCAGCAATTGCATGTTGGCGTTGTAATATTTCAGCACGTGATCTAAAGCCCTTTTTAAGGGCAGTTAGTGTTTCGATAAAGAAGTCACCTGAATCGTTATTTATTTCGGCTGGATTGATAGAGGTGATGACCATTTTTGCATCCATTGTGGCAAGATCTTTTGTTACAAAATCATGTAATGTTTGAACGGAATTCCCGGCAATTCGGTTGGCATAATTTTCAGTTTGGGTCACAATACGTGACCATTTACGAAGAAGTGCATGGTTGCCTGAACCATCTACAAAAACAGGAGACTGTAAGAAGGTAACAATAGGTTTGGCAAATTCTAATGAAATTTTTTGAATCAATTGGTTTTGTAATGTCATATATGCTTCTAAGTCTGCATTGTCGCGTACAGAGAATCCTTGAAGCGCAGCACCCGCATTGCCGTTCCACCATGAGAACGAAAAGTCTCTTATCGCGTAAGGATTAAACGCTGTCATCATTTTTTTAACGTTATCGAGTAACCAAAACGAATTTTCAACGAGTAAAGCGCGCAGGTCAAGAAATGCAATGCCAACGGATTCTTTATTTACGATAGAGAGTAGTTTGATAAATTTTGGAGATACAGCTTTAAAATCTTCAATTTTTGCACGCAATACTTCTTCTGCGCTATTTAGCGTGTAAGTTACTGGTAAATCTACAAAACTTTGGGCTTGGCTTAATAGACTAATAATATTACTTTGCAAACTTTGACGTGCAATGAGTTTTATATTTTCTTGAAGTATGATTGGAAAGGTTGAAATATTTTTCGAAGAAAAATTTTCGAATCCTTTACTCATATCATAAGCGATGTCAATTAATTTTGGATCCCAATAAATCATTTTCCCATGGGGTGTTGTCGTTGTGAATGAAAAATGAGTGGGCGCTGCCATGTAACTTTCAGAAAACAATGCAGACAAGCTGCGTTCGATTTCAAAGAGGCCTTTTGATGGATAATTATTAGTATTAGCCATTGCTTCAACAAGCGGCGCCACTGGAGCTGATGTTTGTGGAGCAAGAACAATTTTATTAATGGCAAGTAGGTGCATCTTGAGCTCATTAAAACCAATGGCTGCTTTATCGACTAGGTATTGGGTGACGTTTTTGCCAAATAAGCGCGATGCGTCAACGCGATCAAAAAGAGTCTCTAAATCTTTACCAGGCGCAAACACAGGTTGATCCATCCACGTTTTGCCGACTTCGCCAAGCAGTGGGCGTATTTGTGCGAGTTGCAAGCTAACATCACGTAAATTTTTCAAATCAGGCAATGTATGCGTTGTTTGCTGGTTTAAGCTATTTAAGAAAGTAGTTAAACGCGAAGGCAAACTGTTTTGAATTTGACTGGAAAAAATAGCATTTGTAAAGTTTTGAAAAAGGACGTCTAACGTTTCACGTGCTACACTTTGATACATTTGAAGGTTTAATTCGCTAAGCTTCGTTTTGCTTAACAATTTTCTGAAAATCTTATATTGATCCCAAAAACTATCTGGTAATTCGCAATTGAAAGTATAAGCAATTAATGCTTTTAGATGAGTTGGTTCACCTGTTTTTTTTAAGGAATTAAACATTGTAACGTAATGATCAAGATCAGATAAACCATTTATAAAACGTTGCAATAATAAGAATTCTGGACTTCTAAGAGGAAGCAATAACTGCGTTATATTTTGCGTGACATCTATTGTTTTTGGCCTTAGGTAAAGAAGTTCTTGTGCGCGAACAGCTAAACCATTTGCAATTGAGCGAATAATAATTTCTTTAAATGCGACTTGTAGGGATTTGTGTAGGTCTCTGTTAAGATGGCTAAACCATGAAGCAGGTACGAAAATGGAAAATAAATCAGTTCTTTGTAATTGAATCATCATATCGATGATTTGATGAGTATAAAGGTTAAATTGGTCTGCGGATTTAAAGCGTGCATTGAGCGGGTTTTTTTTATCAATACGAATTTCGTGAAGTACAAAATTCATGTTTGCAAGCACTGGTGTGATGTTATTACGGCTTGTTGAGAAGGTGTCGTATGCGTTAAATAAACCAAAACTACCAACCACAATAAACGACCCAGTAGCAACTTTTGCAATAAATATGCCGCGATTGAGCGACACTAAACGTTGTTTTAATGGTTTTGCAAGACCTGCTTCATAAGAAATTTTCTTTGTGAAAAGCTCTTGTACGTAAATAAGCTTTAGGCCATCTGCATATTCTGTGGGAACAATAGGCCTAGCAATTGTTATCGAATCGATTTTTGAATTTGCATTTGATTCAAGGCGAATCGTATCTGGGTCAAAGGGGTGAGGAATGAGTGTAATATCATCTGGGTCAGATTTTTCGAGATAGCCACCAAATTGATCAAATGTATCTGGTTTTAAGGGGATGGATGAAATGGGCTCAGGACCTGCATCACCTGTAAAGTAGAAGCCGCGAAACAAGAGGCCATCTTGGTATGCCGATGGTTTAAAGAGCGCGTTGATGTATATTGAAAGTGGTTCTTTGAGTTTTTCCAGTTCACCTGGAAAGACAAATACACCGTCATTTGTTTCAAGGTGCTCATTTAAAACAGCCCCGGAATGGGCAAATATATCAAGGCGTAATTGATGCAATTTATTTGCAATGGTTGTAAATGCATCTTCAAGCCATGCAGGTGAATAAGCAGCCATTACATTGTATGGATTTGACCAACCAAACATATCGTTTTTATTGTTTTGCGGCACATGTTTTGAAAAGCTTTGAAAGCCTGGGATGATGTCTGTTTTCGTCACAGCAATATATACAGGAATGCGTAATCCAAATGAAGATTGAGCTGCTGCTAATTTAGCTGAAATGTATTCTGCACGTTGATAAATACGTTCTGTGGACTCTTTATCCTTGCCATAAAGTTCTGTGGCTGGAATGGTTAGGATAATGCCGTTAATTGGACGTGCGGCCCTGTAACGTGTTAACAAAACAATAAATGATCGCCACATTTTTTCTTTTGATTTTGCATTATCTTTTTGTATGAAAAGATCGCCTTTTAATTCAATATACACACCGCCTTGTAAAAACCACCAACGGCATGATGCTTTTAGTTTTCCTTTTGAAAAATCAGGTGTGCCAAGTGGTAAATGTAGACCTCCTGATTCAAATAAGCTTGATTTGCCAGAGCCTTCTGTGCCTAAGACCAAAAACCATGGAACTTGATATTTGTAGTTGTAGGTGTTAAACGTTGTTTTTAAAAACGATAAGGCACGTAAAAAAGATAGGCTCAATTCGCCAACACTGAAGTAGCCTTTGCGTGATAAGAATTCACTTATCCACCCCCCCAAAGGTGGCATGCGTTCAATTTCTTCATAAATAGCTTTATCATCAGCTGAATAGTTGGTTTTGTCTTCACGTGCTGGTTCACCACTTTTATCTGGCTCTGTTTTTTTATTCGATACATACATGATAAACAGTAAAATAACGATAATAACGAGAATGCAAATAAACAGAAGCCACAATGTCATAGGAACTGATTGAAAGCCTAGACGGATGCTATTCATGAATGTTTGAAAATATTGAAGTAATCCATCACCCATGATGATTCTCATGCGGCATATGCCGTTTTGTTGTTTGTGCAAAAATTGTGTTTAAATCGCTGTGTATTTCAAAGGCAATACGATACCACACAACGTAAGAGACAAAAATAAAAATTAAAAAGACGCAAAGCCCATAAATGCCCCATGTGCGAAGATCGGGCATGCCGCGTCCTGGTGATTCGCTTAGCGTGTGTGCATAGCATTCTTCAAATAGTGCTTTTGTTGAGCTTAGATTATACAGTTGGGAAGGTTCATGACAGCATACTTGATATAACTTGCTTTGATACCAATTGACGCGCCCTTTTGAGTCATGGGCGCGATATTGGCCGCGAAATCCTAGACTTAAGGCCATCAAATAAAGTTGGGCAAGCTCGTAGCGTGCTATGTCGTATCCTTCGAGCACGCCATCAATTTTTTTAAAGATGAGCTCGCCTGCGACTTGTGTTTGGAACAGTTGTCCTTCAAGTAAAGCAAATCGCCATTCCTTTGCACCAGCCCAAGCAAGGTTTAAAAAAATTTCATCTGCAAGTGCTGTCATGATATATTGGGCATCATGGAAAAGACCAGCATTTATGCCACCCGTTGCACGTGCATATACAGAACTTTGTTCTTCAAGTGTCATTTTAAGACGCATTTGAATATCTTCGATGAGCTGCGTATATTGTTTTCGATGAGATTCATCATGTTCAATGGGAACATTGACCTCAGTAAAACGTAAAGCTCTTTCCTTTAAGCGAATGACTTCATAATAAAATGTCTGAAAGCATTGCAGCAAAGGGCTGTTATTTAAACGAAAGCTTCGTGTATTGCTCATCAATAGGAATCTTTCTCAATACTGCCTGTTTTTGGTATATAACACACAATCTCAACAGGGCGGCGTTCTGTGGCGTCAGATGGGTTAAAAATATTTATATTTTGATCTGCAGATATATATTCAGAATCATAAGTGACTTCTACTAGGGTCATGCCACGATTAGGCATAAAATCAGCCAATAAGCTGCCTTCTACAAGTTGTCGTTTTGCCCCAGTAATACGGTTGTTGCGGACAGTTTCAATGGCAAAATCGCTACAAATAACTGCATCCATTAGCCATTCTTCCATTTGTGTTTGTGTCACCCCTTTTGCCGCACGCAATCCAATAAGGAATGTTTTTTTGAGGTAGCTTTTATGCATTCGTACATAGAATAAACGTTCACGTTGTTGGAATGGAATAACAGCGTAGCTTTCTTCAATTGTATGTAGATATTGATCGATAAGTTCAATCAAAGGTTCAAATGAACCCATAATATCGTCATGATTGTAACCTTGCAAAATAGGTGGTAACTGCGTTAAGCGTAGTGCTGTTAAGTCACCCACGATGTCACACATTTTTTGATAAAGTGAAAATGGGCTTATATATGATACGTTCAACAATGCTTCAAGTCCTGGTAGCGCGCGGATAAGTGGCCTTAGCAGTGCCTCTGTTTCAATCATCATTGGTGTGCCAATTTGGTTTTGCCAGCGTGCACTTAAATACATTGCTTTCTCGCGAATACGTTGAGCTAGATTAGCGCAGTGCTTCCATAAGTGTTTATCGTGCGTAATATAAAAACAGGGGGGTATAAAGTTTGCGCGTGCATAAGATTCATTAAAAACTATTTTTAAGATTGGAAACCCAATACAAAGGGCCGGTGGTTTATTGTCCATACTTAAAATAAGCCTTGGAAATAGCCGTGGTATTTCGATGACGTTGTCTGGAATATTTTCGTCTTTAATAGGTTCTCCTTCGATTGAAATAAATCGAGTTAAGTCACCAACTGTTGGTGATCGATCTGATGTGCGGCGTGGCATTGATAAAAATATAGTTGTTTCTTCATGCGAGGTATCTGGTTTGAAATTGCGGATATCAAGCTCAAGAGAACCAACACCTTTCATGTCTGATCTGTAATTAACAATTAGGCCGTCAGGCATCACCGCCTCAAGCTCTAAAATACGAATGATACCATCACTGAGTGCAATAGGATCAATTTCAAGAATTTGAATTCCCCAATGATGAGGAGACAATAAATTCAATTGATGTGATAAATGCTGGTGATGCCTAAATTCCATTTGCTGAAAATGTTGAGGTGTTAACATCATGCCTTCATGCCAGTGAATATGAGGTACAATGGTAAGACGGTGTGTTGACATGACATCTCCTGCACAAAATAGTTAAATTTTTATTAATTATGCATGTATATTGAGACGAATTCAAGGAGCAACCTTGGATTGATTTAAGATAAAGTTTAATGATTGTGATCGAGTTAGGTTAAATGGCTAGGAATAGGGATTAGCATGGCGGGCGAATCAATATAAAAGCCTTGCATACCGTCGCACCCTAGCTTGCGTACAAAGGCATAATCATCTTCTGTTTCAACGCCTTCAGCGATGACTTCAATATCAAAAGCATTTGCAAAGTCTAAAAGTGAGTCGAGTGTGAGTCGTTGAGATTTATTGGTTTTAGCGACGTGTAATAAATCTTGATCTATTTTTACACGGTTGACAGGAACATCGCGTAAAAACTGCATCGTCGCATATCCGCGGCCATAATCATCCAACGCGATTGGTATGCTCAGGCGCTGAAATGCATCAATGCCACGCCTAAATGAAGTTGGATCTGTAACTGGTTGACGTTCCGTTAATTCAATACCAATAAAATTAGGGGGAAGATCTGCTTTGTCAAGTAGATTTTTAATATATTCGACCAGTGCAACAGAAACAATTGGAGGAGGGATGTTTACATAATAAGGTGCATATTCTGCGTTTAAAAGATCAGAATTTTCAATAAGTTGCGCTAAAATTTGTAATGATAGGTGTTCAATTTTATCTATATGTTCAGCAAATCCAATCCAATAAGCAGTTGATAAATAGATATTTGGGTTGCTTGGGGTTGGTACTCGTAATAGCACCTCTGTGCCAAGAAAAAGGCCTTGATCCATGTTCTTTTGGCGTTGTCCAAAAAGAGCAAAATGTTTGTTTTCTATAATTGATTCAAAAAAGCTTTGTTTGTGCATATAGTGCGCATCTTTAAAAATAGGATTATATGCACCATTTTCAATTTCTGGCAGCATAAGCAGCTGCGAGAAATCACCTGATAACACAGGGGTCCTAATGTGCTTTTGAAAAGTAAAGGCCATATCACTTTTCTATTTTTAAAAATATTGTAATTGGTTTTTTTTTCATGTACGCAATTTTTTTAAAAACTCAAATTAAGAATAATCTATCACAAAAAATCAATTGATTGTAATTATTAATTTTTTTTTGTCAAAAAATTTTCAAAATGTTCTGCAGAAGACACGGTGCACGTACCAGGCGTTTCTTCTACTTCAAAATATGTTACAACATTGTCTTCCACAATCATTGCATAGCGTTTTGATCGTATGCCTAATCCATGTGTTGATAAATCAATGCTCATTCCAAGTGCATTTGTTAATTCGCTATTACCATCACAAAGCATTATAATGGATCTTACGACATTTAAATTTTCAGCCCAAGCTTGCATAACAAATGAATCATTTACAGATAAGCATATGATTTGATCGATACCGGCAGCGTTTAAGGCTGCTTTTTTTGCTGCAAACTCTGGCAAATGACGCGCAGAACAAAGAGGGGTAAAGGCACCAGGGAGTGCAAATACAATTGATTTTTTATCTTTAAAAAGTTCAGATGTTTGTATGGTTTTTGCCCCTTCAGGCGTTGCTATTTTTAAAGAAATATCTGGTATTTTTTGTCCAATTTGAATTGTCATGATGACTTCTTTCTTTGTGTTTTTATGTAAAATAATATCATAAAATTATGATAAATCTTATAATTCATCGCCAGTATTTCACACGATTTTGGATTGTGCAAGTTGAAAAGAAATGCATATTAATAAAGAGACTTTCTCTTTTGTGGATGTAATAAAATTATTTTAAAAAGATTGTTTTTAAAAAATGATGCGTAGTTATTTTGTTTCTCAAAAGTTATTTATGATTTAAGTAACGCTTTTAGTAAAACCTGATAAGATTAAAGTTATTAGTTTCAAGTCAATCAATGAAGTGCCTGCACATGATTAACACATCAACATCAATCGATTCTCCCCGCCCTTTTTGGCAACACGTTATTGAGTTACGTACAGCTGTTATTGTGTCTCTTAGTTTCTTTTTGATTTGTACACTTGTCGCCTATTATTTTTCTGAGCCTATTTTTCATATTTTAGTGTCTCCTTTAGAGCAGCTTTTTGCAGCTAAAGGGGAAGTGCGCCGTTTCATTTATACAAGCCTGACAGAAGCTTTTGTTACCTATCTTAAGGTAGCTTTGTTCGCGGGGTTGTTCTTTACATTTCCCTTTATTGCTTTGCAGGCTTGGCTATTTGTAAGCCCAGGGTTATATAAACGTGAGCGTGGGCTTTTCTTTTGCTTGCTATTTTCAGTGCCCTTCTTTTTCGTTATTGGTGCATTGTTCGCTTACTACATTGTGTTGCCTGCTGCTTTTTCATTTTTCCTTAGCTTTGAAACAATGATTGGTAGTATTCCATTGCAGCTTGAAACAAAGATGAGCGAATATTTATCGCTTGTAATGCGGCTATTGCTGGCATTTGGGTTTAGTTTTGAACTACCAGTTGTGTTGGCTGGTCTTGCGTGGCTTGGTGTTTTGTCAAAAGAAACGCTCATTAAGCGATGGCGTTTAGCTGTTGTTGGCGTTACATTTTTGGCTGCTGTTATTACGCCGCCTGATGCATTAAGTATGATTTTTTTGGCACTGCCTTTATTGCTTTTATATGCTATATCTATAGTCATTATTCACTTTATCGAAAAACATAAAAGACATGCATGATATTCGTTTTATCCGAAGCCTTCCCGATCAATTTGATGAAAGCCTAGCACGTCGTGGTCTTGAGCCACAATCTGCACATATTTTAGATATTGATACAAAGCTTCGTCAGATTCAAACGGAGCTACAAGATTTGCAGACGCGACGTAATCAGATAGCCAAAGAGTTTGGCATAGCTAAGAAGAATGGTCTAGATACGAGTGATCTAACATCTGAAAATGAAATCACCAAAGCAAAAATGGCAACATTAGAAGCGGAAATGTTTGTCTTTGAAAAAGACCTTCACTTTGTCTTATCGCATCTTCCAAATTTGCCTGCCACTGAATGTCCTGATGGCAAAGATGAATCTGAGAATGTAGAAATTCGCCGTCATGGTTTACCGCGTGTATTTGATTTTACACCAAAGCAACATTTTGAGCTTGGCGAAAGCCTTAAAATGATGGACTTTGAGCGTGCTGCGAAAATGTCAGGTTCACGCTTTGTTGTTCTTACGGGGCAACTTGCAAGACTTGAACGTGCAATCGCGCAATTTATGCTTGATACGCACACAACAGAGTTTGGTTATACAGAAACTTATGTACCTTTGCTTGTGCATGATGCAGCGCTTTTCGGTGTTGGTCATTTGCCAAAATTTGCTGAGGATATGTTTAAAACAACAACAGGACATTGGCTAACATCAACATCAGAAGTTACGCTGACAAACCTTGTGTCAGGTGAAATTTTAGCTGAATCTGAATTACCACTTCGTTTTACATCTTATTCACAATGCTTTAGATCAGAGGCAGGTTCAGCAGGTAAAGATACACGAGGTATGATTCGTCAACATCAATTTTCAAAAGTTGAATTGGTAAGTATTATCCTTCCTGAGCAAGCCGCTATCGAACATGAACGTATGACAGACGCTGCTGAAACTATTTTAAAAAAACTTGGATTGCCATTTAGAACATTGGCACTTTGCACCGGGGATATGGGGTTTTCAGCTGAAAAAACATATGATTTAGAAGTGTGGCTTCCAGGACAAAATGCATACCGCGAGATTTCTAGTTGCTCACGTTGCAATGAATTTCAAGCACGCCGGATGAATACACGTTATAAGTCAAAAGCAGATGGTAAAAATTATTTTGTGCACACATTGAATGGATCAGGTCTTGCTGTTGGCCGAACTATGGTTGCTATTTTAGAAAACTATCAGCAAGCAGATGGCTCGATTACAATTCCTGATGTTTTGGTTCCCTATATGGGCGGCGTTACGGTAATATCTTTGCCCTAAAAACATATTGGTTTTAGAGCTGTTTTCATTTTCTTTTTGGCTTGAAGGCAGTCCTTATATTTAGCTTTGTGGTGCTTTTTAAATTTTATTAAAAATAAATTTATTAAAATTTTACTTTTAATGACTATCCTTGAAAATAAGTGTTACGTTTTTTGTATTACGTAAGTTTTTAGCGATGAGGCTTTTTATAATGAATATGTCTAGAACAAAGAGATTAGTTCAGTTTGTTAGCGCTTTATTTTTATGCGCATCTTTTGTGAATGTTACGCATTCAACTACAAAGGAGTTTAGTGAAGTCGAAAATGCTGACCATCTAGAAAAATTAAAATCCTGCCAAATAAGTAGTGAACCCTGTCAGATAAGAGCTGAAGATGAAAGTGCTTTAAACAAAGTGCTAACTGATGATGTGATCGCTTTGCGTCGGATGTATGATGGGAAATTAACAAATAAGATGTTTGTTGTGGGCGACGAAGAATTATTACTTTCAGAAATAGCTGAAATGATGTCGTGTTCTGACCCTTTTGTACGTGAAAAAGCAGCTAAATCGCTTTCCTCAGGCTTAAATGATATGGTTGAGGATTTTTTACATATTCTAAATGCTCTTGTCAAAAATAAAAAAAACGTTGATATGCAAAGCGGGTTTAAAAACCCAATTGATTTGCGCAATTTAAGCAACAAAATTGAAGACGATGTTGTACAGATGATGGTTAATACGATTAGAAAGGATTATTACCCGAATATATCACATCGTTATTATCAGTTAAAAGCCAAGATGATGGGAGTTGAGAAGTTAAAATATTGGGATCGAATGGCTCCTCTGCCGCAAAGCGTGGAACATAAATACACATGGCTTGAGGCAAAAGAAATTGTATTGAGTGCCTACAGAGAATTTAGCCCTACAATCGGTAATATAGTGCAAGAATTTTTTGATAAAGAGTGGATTGATTATGCGCCCAAAGAAGACAAACGGGCAAATGCTTTTACAAAGCGAGATGTTTCAAACGCGCAACCTTCTATCGTCCTTAATTTTTATGGGAGTCGCCAAAGTGTTAGAATGCTTACACACGAATTAGGGCGTGGTGCTCACCATATGCTAAGCAATCCAAAAGGGGACTCTTCACTTGGAATTCCAATTGTGCTTTCTGAAGTAGCATCTACTTTTGGTGAAATGTTAGCTTTTATAAGCTCACTTAAAAAAGCAAAAACACTGCATGAAAAGCAAGCAATTTTGGCTTATAAAATTGAAGATATGATCGGAAATGTTGTCCGTCAAACAGCTTTTCATGTTTTCGAAACATACGTGCATGAGCAAGGTCGTCGTAGAAAGCTGACTGTTAATGATTTAAATGACATTTTTATAGAAACACAATGCGAAGCCTTAGGGTCTTATGTTGAAATTGATCCGCTTGTTGGAAATTCTTGGTCTTACATTCATCATTTTTTTCATCATCCATTTTGTGTATATGCTTTTGCATTTGGTGATTGCGTTGCGAATTCACTTTATGCTGTTTATCAAAAAAATCCTCACGGATTTGAGGAAAAATATCTTGATATGCTGCGCGCAGGCGGGACGAAATGTCACAAAGAATTACTGGCGCCTTTTGGTTTGGATGCAACAAAACCAAAATTTTGGGAACAGAGCTTATTAGTAATTGAAGACTTGATTAATGAATTAGAGCTGGTGAATGAGCAGATTGAAATGAAGGAAGTAAGCAATGAAGAAGCTAGTGCAGCTATTTAAGAAAAAATATCAAAGAAAAATTACTAAGCATAAAATATAATAAAGAGGCATAAAGGGTGGTGGGGTGAGAACAAACTTGACCCTTACCCTTGATTTGATACAACATGTAGCATGAAAATTTTTAAGAACACGCCTTTATGAATAAGATCTTGCACTTTATTTTAAACAATCCACGTGGTGGGGCAATGTTGCTAGGGGCGGTTGCTGCACTTTCTTTTGCACCTATTTATTGTATATTTGCTTTATTTTTTGGTGTTTGGGGATTGTTGCATCTGATCGATGATGCAATAAATACGCGCCAGTTATATGAGCGTTTGTATGCGTTTGGTCTTGGTTTTTTTGGTGTTGGTACGTATTGGGTAGGGCTTTCATTTCGAACGATCGATATAGGATGGCTTGGTTTTCCTGCCGTCGCGATGCTATCAGCTATACTAGCCGTTTTTGTTTTACCTATTGGTTTATTTATAAAGCCGTTTAAACCAAAATCGGTCGAGAGACGCATTGCCTTTGCTGTTGGATTTGCTTTATGTGAATGGCTGCGTGGCCATATGTTCACGGGGTTCCCTTGGAGTTTGATAGGATCTGTTTGGGGCGCTTATACCTTGCCAGGGATGAATGACCTTGGTTTATCTATTTTGCAAATGGTGTCTTTTGTCGGGGTGTATGGGTTATCTTTTTTGACAATGCTTGCGGTTGTTTTAATTACAGGAACAAATAGAACTGCCAGTATTATTGCTTTAAACGGCATTATTGTATGTAGCTTTTTTGGTGGTTTGCGCATGAATGATGCGAAAACTGAGTTGTTGCCTGTTAATTTACGCATGATTCAGCCTAGTATTGACCAGCATTTAAAGTGGCTTCCTGAAAAATTTGAACATAATATTGAGCTGCAACTTGCTTTGTCTGGTTTAAAGGCTGAGCGCTCTTTAAGTGCTATTATTTGGCCAGAAGCGGCAGTTACTCGAATTTTGAATGAATCGCTTGAGCTTAGAGAAATTTTGAGTACTATTGTGCCACAAAATGGGCACCTGATTACTGGGACGCCACGCCGTGAAGGGGATAAAATTTTCACAACTCTTTCCGTTCTGAATGAAAAAGCAGAAATAACACATACTTATAAGAAATCACATCTTGTGCCATTTGGTGAATACGTGCCATTTAAGAAGATTTTGCCCGTTGAGAAGGTTACTCCAGGAGCACTTGATTTTGCTGAAGGTGATGGGCTTAAAACATTGAAAATTTCTGCTTTGCCGCCATTTTCACCTTTGATTTGTTTTGAAGCACTTTTCCCAGGTGAAGTTGTTAGTAAAAATTCTGTAAAACGCCCAGAATGGCTTTTAAATATTACTAATGATGCTTGGTATGGCGTATCAGCAGGTCCTTACCAGCACTTAGCACTTGTGCGAATTCGCGCCATTGAAGAGGGATTGCCGCTTGTCCGGGTTGCTAACAATGGTGTTTCTGCTGTAATTGATCCATGTGGCCGTATTTTGCATAAACTTGGTTTAAATGATATTGGCTTTATTGATTTTGAATTGCCTAAAGCATTACCTAGAACGTTTTATAGCCGTTTTAAAGATAGCTTTCTATGGGGACTGTTAATAATTTCAATGATAGGCGCGTTGATTATGCGCAGAAGGCATACAGTTACCGTGTAAATGCGGTTCATTTAGACTTCTATTCTTAACCATTTTTTAAGTCTTAATATCGTATACTACTTATATTGTTGAGATATTTAAGAAAGTTGTTAAGAAATGAATATTGTAAAATACTTTGCTCTTGGTTTGTTGTTGAATACAGTCGTTAACGCATCTACTGGCAGTGCGGTGACTTCAGAAGCATCAGCGCCAGTAGCTGCATCAGCACCGGCGCCAGTAGCTGCACCAGCATCAGCACAAGTTGCCGCACCAGCATCAGCACAAGTTGTTGCACCAGCATCAGCACCGCACGTGCCAGCTGCTGATAAGGCACAGCACGAGGCTTATTCAGGTAAGGTTTCACCTGCGCTTCAAGCAGAAATTCGTCAAATGAAAGAAGAAATTCTTGAACATGTTAAGCTTCATTTTAAAGAGTACTTAAAAAGAAAGATAAGAGATGTTAGGGAAGATCTTGAAGATTTGATTAATGACAAGTTAAAAGAAGAGCGTCGCAGGGAGCGGGAACGTAAAGGTGATCGCGAAGAAAAAGGTCGCGATAATAAAAAAAATCTCGCTGCTGAATTGAACAAGCAAGCACCGCAAATAGGCGGATAAGATTATCCGAATTTTATAGTCGCATAATAAGAAGGGGGATATGTGAAATTCCCCCTTTTTTATTAACATCTGTAGAAAAATATAGCTGAAAAATCTCTTAATTTATTTTTATAAGGAAATTGAATCAAAACAATTTCTTGACAAAAATTGATTGGACTTCATTGTGTAATTTGATTAGAATCAACTTTATTTTCTATTGTGTTTAAAGGGTTTTTCATGACTTCTTGCTTATCTACTTTTTTTGGTTTGTTATCAATTGTTACTGCGCTGGTTGGCTGCAAGGGCGAAAAGAACACTCCAGGCATGAATGAGCCGATTGTAGTTGCAACCTCAGCTGATTATCCACCTTTTGAGTTTTATAAAAATGGTGAAATGGTTGGATTTGAAATTGATTTAATAAAGGCGATTGCATTTGAATTAAAGCGTGAAGTGAAATTCCAAGATTTACCGTTTGATAGCATTATAGGGTCATTGCAAGCAAAACGTGTTGACCTTGCCATTTCTGCTATTAGCGCCACTGAAGAGCGTGCAAAAGTGGTTGATTTTTCAACACACTATAACGAATCAAAAACAGTATTAATCACAGATGATCTCACAATTAATGACATGAATGATTTAAAGGAAAAAACAGTTGGTGTTCAGATGGGATCAACCTATGAGCCATGTATGAAGGAATGGCAGACAAAGATTCAAGGACTTCAAGTTCAATCCCTTACAAAAGTGCCTGACCTTATTCAAAACTTAAAAGTAAAACGTATTGTAGGTATTGTACTTGGTGTGACAGAGGCAACTGCAATCATGGAGCAAGTTAAAGGTTTTAAAATGATTGTTGTTCCTGAAACTGAGATTTCGTATGCAATTGCATTGCCTAAAGGATCTGAGTTTACCGCTAAAATCAATGAAATTATTGAAAAAATGAAAAAAGATGGTTCGTTGAAGACACTGCAAGATAAATGGCTTAAAGGATAATTTGAATGGACGCAGGTCTTAATTTTTCTGCCATACTTCCTTCACTGCCATATATTTTTGCAGGGGTTTTGGTTACTTTGAAATTTACTCTCATTTCAATTTCATGTGGATTGCCACTTGGTGTTCTGCTTGCTATTTTGAAAGTGGGTACCATTCGTCCATTGCGTATCTTTGCAAATGCCTATACATCTGTTTTTCGTGGAACGCCACTGCTTGTTCAGTTGATGTTGATCTATACCGCTGTGCCGCATTTGACGCAATATCGAATTACGGCATTTGAGGCGGGTATCATCACATTTTCATTAAATTCTGCGGCTTATGCATCTGAAGTCATTCGCGGTGGCATTCAATCGATAGATATTGGTCAATGGGAAGCGGGACATGCGCTTGGATTGTCGCGCTTTCAAACATTTTATCATATTATTATGCCGCTTGCCGTGCGTAATATTTTACCGAATTTGGTCAATGAGTTTATTAATCTACTGAAAGAATCAGCGCTTGTTTCCATTATTGGTGAAGCTGATTTATTATTTCGTGCAAAAGCAGTTGCTGCAGAAAAATTTATGTATTTCGAACCATTTATTATTGCAGCATCGATTTATTACGTAATGGTACTTATTATTTCTTGCTTTGGAAAACGACTTGAAAAGAGTTTGTCTTATGCTTAATGTAAGCGCGCTAACAGTTCGTATGCAGCAGAATGCAGAACGATCAATTCTTGATCATCTTAGCTTTGATGTAAATGATGGTGAAATCCTTGCAATTTTAGGGCCTTCAGGCGCGGGAAAAACGACATTGCTTCGATGTCTTGCTTTATTGCATAAGCAAACGGCAGGAAGAATTACCTTTAATGGCGCGCCTATTGATACATTAGCGCCTGGAAAAGTTGGTATTGTTTTTCAAGGCTTTAACTTATTCCCGCATTTAACTGTGCTTGAAAATTTATTATTGGCGCCAAAATGCCATAAAAAAGATACAAGTCAAGCGCTCAATGATAAAGCAAAAAAATTGTTGTGTCAGTTTGGTTTGGAATCACAAATACATGTCTACCCACATAGTCTTTCAGGCGGTCAAAAGCAACGTGTAGCGATAGCTCGCGCATTGATGATGGATCCACCTGTGTTGTTATTTGATGAACCAACATCAGCGCTTGATCCAGAGTTGATTAATGAAGTTTCTGATATTATAAAGGCGCTTCGTCAGCCAAATCGGGTTATTTTAGTAGTGACTCATGAAGTTCGTTTAGCGCGTCATGTTGCAGATCAGATTTTATTTATGAACAATGGTATGATCTTAGATAATGTGACTAACGCTGTCTTTTTTAATGAATCAGGTGATGGTTTATCTGGGCGTGCGAAGATATTTTTAAGCAATTTAAGTTAAATCGTAATTATTTGTTTATCATTTTTCTAAACGTTTATACATTGAGAGAAAATGACAAACAATTAATTTTTTCTTTTATTTTTTACGCAGCAAGCCGCGATGATTTCTATACAATGCTTCTGCAATTTGAATGCCGTTGAGTGCTGCGCCTTTTCGAATATTGTCTGCAACAATCCACATTGATAGACCAAAAGGAACAGACGGATCCATGCGAAGGCGGCTAATGAAAATTTCATCTTCTTGGGCTGCTTCAACGGGGCCAAAAAATTGATCAGACGTTTTTGCAATTTTCAATGCTTTTGATGCTTTGAGAGACGTTGCTATCACTTTCATATCAAATGCATGCGTGCATTCAACTGTTGCTGATATTGAGTGCCCTATAAAGACCGGCACACGCACACACGTTGCTGTCACATCTATGTCAGCTGATAAAATCTTTTTAGTTTCATCAATCACCTTCATCTCTTCTTTTGTATAGCCATTTGGTAAAAAGTCATCAATCTTTGGAATAACGTTAAAAGCAATTGGTTTTGGGAAAAGATCATTTTTTGTAGAAGGTTGATTCATTAAAACTGTTTTTGTTTCGTTAAATAAAATATCCATTGCTTTTTGACCTGCGCCTGACACAGCTTGATATGTCGAAACAACAATACGTTTAATTGGGGAAACATCGTGGATTGGTTTTAATGCTGCAACAAGCTGTATAGTTGAACAGTTAGGGTTTGCTATGACACGGCGTTTAGCTGCTAAGGCAATGGCATCAGCATTTACTTCAGGCACAACAAGGGGTACGTCTTTATCCATCCTAAACAAAGATGACTTATCAATGACAATTGCACCTTGTTCTGTTGCTTTTGGAATATACAGCTTGGCAATGTCGCTTTCAACAGCGAAAAAAGCAATATCAGTATGATTAAAATCAAACAGGGGAAGCGCTTTGATTTTAAGATCAGAATGTTCGCCATAAGATACAGTGACGCCAATTGAATGTTCAGATGCGATCGCACAGACATTTTCGGTTGGTACGCCGCGCTCCGCTAAAATGGATAAAAGTGTGCGACCAACAGCGCCAGTTGCGCCAACAACTGCGAATTTGAGGTTAATAAAAGCCATTATATTGCCTTATTGTTACGATTTGTTGATGCAGCATAACACGAAAAGAGATAAGGAAGTAGATTCAACTTAGCCGATTTTAAGGACTTTATTATCATTTATAAACTGATAGGGCGGGACTTCTAAATTTTTTGGTGCGGGACCTTTTACAATTCTTCCAGAACCATCATAAACAGAGCCATGGCACGCGCATAGCCAGCCGCCCTCAATGCCATCTGATTGAAGACCGCGACGTTCATTTGGTACGCATCCTAAATGGGTGCAAACGCCTATAACAACAAGCCATGCAGGGTTTTTTGAAAAGCGTTCTTGGTCTGTTTGAGGATCTGGTAATGTGCGCAGTGATGCTTTTTGCGCAGCAGTAATTTCAGCAGGCGTGCGATGACGAATGAACACAGGTTTGCCCCGCCACATGACGACTTTACTTGTGCCTGGTGAGATTTCAGTCAAATTGACGTCAATGGATGCTTGCGCTAAGATATCTGCCGCTGGGTTCATGCTGTTGATAAAAGGGATTGCAACGGCGCCAACGCCAATAGCTCCAACAGCAGAAGCAGTTAATGTTAGAAAGTCACGACGGGTTTTACCTTCTTCAGGGGAGTTTGGTGTTTGTTTGTTTTCGATATCGCCTGTCATGAGCTGGCCTAATGTTGAAATGTGATAATATTTATTTTGAAGTGGGAAGAGGGTAAAAGCAAGATTTTATGGCTTGCTTTTTGTGCTTGTACGTTTAGGTGTAAGTTAGCATTGCGCTTGTAATTATGCTCTAACGTTCTTTGCAATGTTATCTAGAATGCCATTTACAAATTTCACTTCTCGCTCATCTAAAAAATTACGCGCAACTTCAATATATTCATTTAAAACAACAGGTGTTGGCACTAAGGGTTCAAACATAAGTTCGTAACATGCAGATCTTAAAAGCGGCCTGATAATGGCGGATAAACGTTCCATTTTCCAGTTATCTTGAAGATATTTTTGAATTTCTGTGTCAACATTTTCCATTTTTAATGGGATAGCTTCAATTAATTTTTGGAAATAAGATTGGTCTGGGGAGAAGTAATCAACCTCGGCATCTTGCTGATCAAATCGAAAATTAATGAATTCACGTGCGATAGATGTTGTGTTTTGCTGATTTTGTTCATATTGATACAATGCCTGAACAATGGCAATGCGTGCGCTGTGTCGCGCTGATTTATTCGATTTTTTTTCCGTCATGGCTTCAATATTCAGGTTAGAATTAAGTTTTTAAAAAATAGGATACGGCTTTATTTCTTACTGCTAGACTATAGCTCATTTAGTCTTAAAATGCCAGAGTTGTCTGTTTTTGTGCTCGCTCTTTTGTCTCTAAACCACATAACATAATAATAAAAATACCTATTGCAGAGCAATAAGAATCTCTATAGAAATGTTAAGTAACGTTTTACATTATACGAATATATATTTTTTGTATAAATGTATTTTATAGTAGGGTGATATATGACTAAATTCTCTTTAAAAAATCATATTATTTTTATTACTGGAGCCACATCTGGTTTTGGTAAAGCATGTGCGCGTTTATTATATGCACATGGTGCAAAGCTTATCCTAACAGGTAGAAGAGGCGAGAAACTGCGTGAATTGCAGGTTGAACTTGGTGCTGATAGAGTGCATATCGCTGAGCTTGATGTAACGCAAAAAGGGGCAGTTGAAAAAATAGTGGCTGACTTGCCTAGCGCATTCAGTCCCATAACCGTACTTATCAATAATGCAGGACTTGCTTTGGGGCTTGAACTTGTGCCCAATTGTTCCCTTGATGATTGGGAGCATGTCGTTGATACAAATATTAAAGGCATTTTGCGTTGCACGCATGCTATTTTGCCGACAATGGTTGCCAATAAGAGTGGCTATGTTATCAATATTGGCTCCATTGCTGGAACTTATCCTTACCCGGGCGGTAATGTGTATGGTGGAACTAAAGCGTTTGTGAAGCAGTTTTCCCTTAACCTACGGGCAGATCTTTTTGGAACGCCTATACGTGTTACTAATATAGAACCAGGACTTGCGGAAACAGAGTTTTCAGTTGTTAGGTTTAAAGGGGATGAAGAAAAAGCTAAAAGCATTTATGCCGGTACAGAACCTATCTTAGCGGAGGATATCGCTGAAACTGTGCTTTGGTGTATAAGCCGTCCAGCGCATATCAATATAAATCGAATCGAGGTAATGCCAACTTGTCAGGCTTTTAGTATGTTTGCTATTAACCGTTCGTTGCTAGGAAAATAGCCCCACACATTTGATGACTGGCATTTTTGTTATTAGTGATTTTTATCACTAACCAAATCAATTTGTTGCATAGCTAAATATATCGAATGTATCGCCAGCTAAGCGATCAAGGTGCCCGCGGTGCGGTAAAAAGTTAAAACAGGCTTTTGCAAGCTCTAGGCGACCTTCTCGTTTGAGTAATCCTTCAAGAATTTCTTTGAGTTTATGCAAATGTAAAACATCTGTTGCAGCATAGTTGCGTTGTTCAGGGCTAAGCGTTTCTGCACCCCAATCTGATGTTTGTTCTTGTTTTGAAATCTCAATTTTAAGAAGATCTTTGCAAAGGTCTTTTAAGCCATGCTTTCCAGTATAGGTACGTGAAAGACGTGATGCAATTTTTGTGCAAAATAAATTCTTGAGTTCTATACCAAAGCTGTACTGCAAAATACCGACATCAAAACGGGCGTAGTGAAATACTTTTGTAACATCATCGCGTGTAAGAAGACTCACTAAACGTGGAGATTTTGAAAAATCAGCAGTTGGAAAATGCACAAGGTGGCAATGCCCATCCCCATTAGATAGCTGAACAAGACATAAGCGATCACGATGGTAACAAAGACCCATGGCTTCGGTATCTATAGCAACAATATCATTTGGAATAAATGATTCAGGCAGGTCGTATTGGTGAAAGTGAATGTGCATAAGCGTCCTATCGGATAAAATTTTGGTGTCTCAAGAAAAATGCTAGCGGGGAAATGACGGCTTTAAGCAATTTTGTTGTTGGGGCATTGCCATAACGTTAACCTAATAGCTGAAAGGCTTTTCTGTCAACGAGAAAATGGCAATTTGTAGAATTGCATTCGTTTAGTTAATGTGTTCATTTTTCCAAAAAATATACGATAAATTTAGTTAATTTTTTAAAAAATGAAAATTTTTTGTTTATAATAGACATATAATTAATACTGTTTTTAAAAGTATATTAAGATGTCTCATATCGCAATTCTGGCTTTCGCAATGGGTTCCGCCGCACCTGTGAAAGACGAATAAGTATCTTCACAAAACATGCGTTGTTCCGGCGTATTACGCCATTAGTGCGCAAAAATTATGAAATACAGAACGAGTTGAATCACATCCAAAGATTTGTCCTTTCTGAATTATGCGAATGTTTTCAACGCCCTTTATTGTTGCTGCAGCTGAGTAAAAGTTTTTGAAACCTAACGTTGGGCGTGTACGTTTTTTGATAAAACAATGATCTTGTTCCACGATGTTATTGAGGTATTTGACCTGCCTTATTTCCATTTGGTTATCTTTTCCAAGATCACGATTGCATGAATCTAACGCTGATTTATCGCTTCCACTTTTATCAATCGTTACTTTTTTCGGTATTCCATGCTGCTTAAATTCTTTTGTTAAAAAGGCTTTTGTTGCAATTGCATCACGTTTGGCACGCAATAGAAAGTCAACATTTTGTCCTTCTTTATCAACAGAACGGTAGAGATATACCCGTTTTCCGTTCAGTTTGATATAAGTTTTGCTGCTACGCGCTGCCCTTCGGGTCGTCCATGCGCCAACTCCCATTAACGGGCTTCTTGCGTGCACAAAATCTTTTATCAATGAGCCGAGCAAAGCGTTTAACCCAACGTTGTAATGTTGAATGATCAACATTTGCACCACGGATGCTCATCATTTATTCAAGTTCACGGTAGCTTAATGAAAAACGACATTTCATGTAGACAAATAACAGAATGATACCGGGTGATGAGCAAAATCCTTTAAAATATTTGAGTAGGTCACGAGAAACTTCAGGCATAAATCACTCCTATTTTCTCACAGAATAAAGGAGGATATCCTTGATTTCAATAGATGCGACGGAACCTGTTTTGTTAAGATACTTATTCGTTTTTCACAGATGCGACGGAACTGTGTCAGGAAGCGGCTATGCTGCAAAAGCATTTTAAATAAAAGAGAGACTATACGTTAGATCGGCTTTCAAGTATGGGAATTATAGTTGAGACTTCCCTGATTCAACATTTTATATATGGGCTAATTTGTTCCAGTTGCCTGAAGAAATTACGGATGGTATGAAGTTTTTTGAAGCAGGACTTGATGAAAAAGTGATCACTGTGCCAGGTGTGTTCTTTGATGTGAATCCTGAAAAACGTCGTTCATGCATGCGTTTCCAAAATCACGTTCGTATTAGTTTTGGTCTTAAAATAAGCGAGTTAAAGCAGGGACTAGATGCGCTTGAACGTGTTATTAGTAAGTATAAGAATATGGCTTCCTGTGTTGCTGCTTAGAACGCTTGGTTGCCAATACTAATATTTTTTCTTAGTATCGCAATTAAATATAAGGACGCTAGAACTGTAAAGAATAGCCCACCCCAAAAGGCACCGATAGCTCCATTCATGAAATCAGATAAATAGCCAGCAACGTGATTGCCGGTTAAAACAGCGATGCCAACAACAAAGTAATACAAGGCAAAAGCCGTGCCGCGTAAGTGTGGAAGGGTGGATTCTGCAACAAGTGTGCCAAGAAGGCCTTGTGTCATGCCCATGTGTAGGCCGGCTAATAGCATGCCAATCCATATGGATTCTTTAAAGGGCACAGAAATCATGATGAAGTTGGTTAATGCTAAAACAAGGATTCCCGCAAGAAGAATTTTTTTGCGATTAAATTTGTCTGCAAGCTTACCCGTTGGCATAGCAGCAAAAGCTTCTACTAAATTATAAAGTATCATTGTAAGCGGAATAGCTGCGATTGCAAAGCCAAGGTCTTTTGCTCGCAGTGATAAAAATGATTCGCTAAAACGCGCGTTCATTAAGATAAATGTGACAACTAAAAGATGCCAAAATGTATTTGGTAAATGCCTTATGTCACGCCATTTCCATTCCCTATTACGAGACGTGTTTTTCATTATGTCGACCCTTGGTTCTGCAACGTAAATGTAGAGAATAATAAATGATAGTGTGGCGGGAATGAGGGCTAGCCAAAAGACAAGGCGATAGTTATTAGATGAAAGATGCATAAGCAATGATGAAAGACTACCACCGCACATAAAACCAAGTGCGTAAAGAGTATAACGAATACCAAAGCTTGTACCTTCGCCCTTGCTAGGGGATAAATCTGCAATTAAAGCATCGGTGGGGGCTGCGCGTATGCCTTTGCTAAAGCGATCAACTGTTCTAGCAAAGAAAATCCAAAACATGCCACCTGCAAGCGCAAACATTGGCTTGATCAAGATGCTTGCAAATGTTCCCAATAAAATGAGGGATTTTCTAGACTTCATGTAATCACTAAGGATTCCTGAAAAAACTTTTGCCATGAAAGCCATGAAAATGGCAAAGCCTTCAATGTGGCCAAGTTCACGATATGTAAGGTGAAGTTCGTCACGCATGAAAAGCGATAAAATAGAAAAGACCATAAGGCTGGCCATTCCTCCAAAAAAACTAACCCACGAAATAGCCCAAAGGCTACGGTTGCTAATAGGGTCAGGACTCATACGAAACGTTTGCGCCAATTGTGCTTTTATTTTTACCATTCTTGCCGCTTTTTATACGCTTATTTAATTTTTGACAGGCTTGCAAATAGAACCAAGCCTGCTGCACTTATCAAGTGCTGCAGCGCGTGATTGAATAACAGACTTTGTTACAAGGCGGTATTTTTTAGTACCATCTGTTGCTATGAATGGTTTTATAAGAATGTTTATGTTCGTTAATTCTTTTGAATAGCGCTTTTGTAAACGATCTCTCTCTTTTTTTGCTAAATCTTCATTAATAAGCGTTCCTAGTTGCAAAAAATAATAGTTTGCATCAGCTGCTGCTATTGGTGATTGCTGTTCTAATTGTTGCGCTTTTGGTTCTGGATTCACAAAAGCATTAAGTTGGCTTTGGGGATGCTGCGTTGCAATTTCTTGGGGTGACTCCATTAGTGTTGCAGGATTTTGTGCCATTTTTGGTTGATATTGAGGTGCCTGTTCTGGCGCATCATATTCATCCATGCTTTGTTGATTAGGCACATACTGTTGTACAGCTTGTGGGGTATACCTTGGGTTTACAGGTGCTTGTTGTGGATAATAAGGATCAGGCTGCTGCGCCGAAGGAGCTGCGCCTTGATGGTGCTGTGGTCGATAAACAGGAATATTGGCTTGTTGTTGCGCCTGGTGTGGCTGCATTTGTTGCTGCGCAGGTTGATAATAAGTCTGCTGTTGTTGTGGATGCGTTTCTGCTACCCTCATTTGAGGCTCTACACCTTGAGCATGTGGGTAAGTTGGTGACATGATTGGTGCCTGCTCTGGCTGCGGCAACAGTCGCTCCACAGGTTGCGCTGTTGCTGGAGCTAATCGGTCGTAAATGAGTTTGTCTTGATGCGGAAAATCAGTACCACCAGGTGTTTGAGGGCGTATTCGATAAGGTTCTGTTTGCGCTTCTATAAGCGGCGGGGTGTCGTAAGATGGCATGCTAATCCAGCGATATGTTAGCCATGCAACTGTAGCAATAAATATAAGGCCAGTAACGGCAACGATTGCTTTGACAAGCGATGGACGATCTGTATCAGCTTCTGCGTCTTCATAAAATGGTTCATCTTCTTCGTTATTCCAAAAACGTAAGTTCTTAACATCATTTTGTGGTCTTTGCTGTCTATTGGGTGTAAAGCTTCTTTGCTCATATCCGGGTTCTTCTTGCCTTTGCGGGTGGCGCAATGGCATCGATAAGAAGCTATCTTGTTCTGTATAATCGTTTTGTAAATCTTCACGGCTTACATGTGCGCGTTTGAATGTATGAGAATTAGGTGATTGATACGAATCTTGATCTGATGTACGTGACCTTGGCGCAGATCTACCCATGTGTACATCATCTGCACGATGTGTATTTATTGAGACTGGGCGATCAAAAGAAACATCTTCTTCATGTTCGTGAGGGTATGCATCATATCGTGAGCGACGATCATTGCTTAATACAATATCATCCATATCACGGCGTGTTTTTTTCTTATCATCTTGACCAAAATTAAATCTAAAACGAGACATCTTCGTAACCCCTTAGCGCATTTCTTCAACAGCTGTTATGCCTAGCAAAGATAACCCTGACTTGAGTATATTTGCAACCCCCCATATGAGAGCAAGGCGTGCTTTTGTTACTTCTAAATGATCTGGATCAATAAAACGCAAACGTGTATTATCTTTACCTTTATTCCATAGTGCGTGAAATACACCTGCAATATCGTATAAACTATTGGCAATGCGATGTGGCTCTCGCGCAAGTGCTGCTGTTTCAATGAGGCGAGGCCAATTTGCAAGTGTTTTTATGACATGCAACTCAGCATCATCTTTTAAAAGGCTGAGGTCAACATTGGCAAGCATTGTTGTTGAAAACAAAGCGTCTAGAGTTGCCATATGTCGAATGACAGAATGAATGCGTGCATGAGCATATTGAATGTAGAAAATTGGATTTTCTTTTGTTTGTTCAATGACTTTTGCAAAGTCAAAATCTATACTCATATCTTGATGACGCGATACCATCATATACCGTGTGGCATCTTTTCCAACGCGTTCTATAACCTCTTTGAATGTTATAAATGTACCAGCGCGTTTCGACATACGAACAGGTGCGCCATTATCCATAAAATTGACCATTTGGCTAACTTTAATTTCAAAGGCCGCTTTTGATTGGGTTATTGCACAAACAGCTGCAGTTAAGCGTTTTAAATATCCTGCGTGATCTGCACCAAAGATGTTGATCATATTTGAAAAACCACGCTGATATTTGTCAAAATGGTATGCGATATCTCCTGCGAAGTAGGTCCAGCTATTATCTGATTTTTTAAGAGCACGATCAACGTCATCGCCGTACTTTGTTGCACGAAAAAGTGTTTGCGGGCGTTCTTCCCAATCGTCAATTACCATGCCTTTGGGGGCATCAAGTACACCAACATAGACATCATCTGTTGATTCGAGTGTTTTAAGCGTTGCATCGACAAGGCCCGCTTTTACGAGTGCTTTTTCAGATGTATAGACATCCATCGTAACGCCCGCAGTCGCTAGATCTTTTTTTATATCAGCCATCATGATGGTAACAGTAGCTTCTTTAAATGGTTCTAGCCAAATTTCTTCGGGTTGCCCACGATAACGGTCATCAAATTGTTCGACAAGCGCTTTGCCGACAGGAACCAGATAGTCGCCGCCATACATACCTTCTTTAAAATCATCTGCAGAAACACTATCACCTAGGGTTTCAACATAACGCAAGTAAACAGAACGTGCCAAAGCATTTACTTGCCCGCCTGCGTCATTAATGTAGTATTCACGAGTAACTTCATATCCTACATATTGAAGCAAGGATGCAATTGCATCGCCTAAAATAGCGTTACGCCCGTGACCAGCATGCAAAGGCCCTGTGGGATTTGTTGAAACAAACTCAATATTAATAGCTTTACCTGCTCCCAAACCAGAACGGCCGTATCTTTCGCCTTCGTGCAGAATTGTTTGTAATTGTTTTATCCAAAATGGATTTGTAAATGTGATATTCACAAATCCTGGCCCTGCAAGAGTTGCTGTGCTAACTTCAGGAAGTTCTGCTAATTTTGCACTTAAAAGTTCCGCTAATTGGCGTGGATTCATTCCCATTGATTTAGCAAGGATAAGGGCTGCGTTTGTTGCCACATCACCATGTGATGTTTCTTTCGTTGGTTCAACAACAAGTTTTGTCATGTCAGGCACAGATATGCCTTGTGTCGTAGCAATATCAGTTACAAATCCTTTTATGTGATCGAGGATGTTGTGAAAAAAGTTCATGTTTCATTTTCTTTCTTATTTATTTTTTTTGTCACTCTTGTGATTTGCAAGAATGACACACAGCTGCATTATTTAATGCCGATAAGGTTTCCAAGGAATGAAAATACTTTGTAGCGCATTAAGTCTGCACCTGTCGAGTAAATCATTAAGCTAAGAACCAAAATACCGCCAACAATAAAAATGCGTTCTTGCAATTTTTCAGAAAGAGCGCGTCCGCGGATTGCTTCAATTGAACAAAGTAGAATGTGTCCACCATCAAGCACAGGAACAGGAAGTAGATTAATAAGACCTAGGTTAATAGAAAGCATCGCCATAAAGAGAGCAAGAGTTGCAATGCCGCCTTCCATGCTGCGTTTTGCCATGTCACCAATGGTGATGAGTCCGCCAACTTCGCCCTTTGCTTGTCCTGTTGCCATTTGCCACAATCCTTGCAGCATACCAATGGAAACTTCATAACAGTATTTTGTTGATTGCATAAGCGCTGTAATAGGAGATGCTTTTTCGTAAATAGGTTTACCAGGTGCTATTCCTAACACCTTTACAGGTGTGTGTATGCCGTTTTCTTCAGTATAGAGTTTTGCTTGTAAGACAACAGGGGTATTGTTGCGATCGACGTTGATATTTATTTCTTTTCCAGCTAAATCATGAATTGCTGTGCGAATGTCAATAAAACGTTTGATCTCATGGCTGCCCAATTGAACGATTTTATCATTGACTTTAATACCAATGCGTTCTGCAAGTGATCCTGGTTCTACATGGCCAATAGTTGCTATTTGAACGGGCATTCCTTTGATTGCAATAAGTGCTATTAATATAAGAATCGCAAATAAGTAGTTTGCCGCAGGGCCTGCAACAGCAACAGCAATGCGCTGTAATGGTGTTTTATTGTGCAGCATTGTATTTTTTTCATCATCTGATAAAGTGCTTGTCAATGATTTGTCAATAGTTGTACTGCTGACATCTTGATCACCAAAGAATTTAACATAGCCACCAAGTGGTATAAGACTAACACGCCAGCGTGTTTGTTGTGCATCTGTCCAACCAAAAAGTTCTGGACCAAAGCCAATTGAAAAGGTGCTTACACGAACGCCATTTCGACGCCCTACCCAAAAATGACCATATTCATGTACAAATACAAGAATGCTTAACACAAGAATAAATGGAACTATATTGGATATAACCCAGGACATATACGATAACCTTTCAACGGATTTAATTACGTTTTGTATATGTTATTAACGCATAAAATGCATTAATAACATATAATCTTTAGAATACGCGTTTTATTCAGACACTTCAACTGAAAGTGATGTTTTAATAATTCTTACGTTATCCAAAGATCATATAAAAGATATATATAAAAAGAAAAATGATTGTTATCGTTGTTACAATGAGTAGTTTCTTTTTTATGTTTGGATTTTTAGGCGCCCCAACGTCACATCCAATGATGTGGTCGTCTTCTTGCTTTATGCCAATTGGCAGTATCATAAAAAATACAATCCACCAGGTGGCAAAAAACATGACAATGCAAGACATGATTGAAAGTTGCATATTAATGTGTTTTTCCCAGTTTTTTTTATTTGTAATTTATATGATTCGAGAGTGCGTTAACATGACGTTTTGATTTAATGGGGCAGGATCTTTTCCCGACACTTTGCTCCAGTTGATTTCACCAAATTGACCGCATGTGGAGCAGTATGCATCCCATGTTGATGTTATTGTGCCGCAACATGCGCAGCTCCATTCCCATTCATTATGCGTTTCTATCATTTTGCTGTTCCAAAAATCAGCTTTGTGTTCTTGGTCTGGATGCTCACTTATTTCAATTTCAGTCATAAGCTGGTAGACACTCTTTGTCGGAGCATTTTGCAATAACGGTTGAATATGGTGACGTGCTTGCCCCCATAACTTTGCATTAAGAGCTGCTTTTGTAAGCAACCACTCACTTTCTTCATGATGAGGAGAGTAAGCCGTTATTTTTTGAATTCTTTTATAAATTTCAATTGGATCAGATAATTGTTGTAAATTAAGGATTGCTTCAGCAAGCAATCGATGTGGCGCCATTTTATAACTACGTTGTAAAATACGCAATGCTTTGTATTTGTGGCTATGTTTGTGGTATGAAATGGCAAGCTCTGATGCGATGACTGGGTTTTCAGGTACAAGTGCATACAAATCTCGTAAAAGCTCCTCTTGCTGCAATTCATTTAATTTTACCTGTTTGTTGTGTTTAAGTTTAATCCAAAGCAATAAACCTTGATGTAATGTTGCATCACGTTTTGTCATGTGTCGATAAAATGGCAACATATCAATAGCTGTATTATGCGAATCAATCAATGCAAGTTTAAGTGAATTAAGCTCAAGTTGTTTTAAAACCCACGGAGAGTCTGGTCTGATGAGATAAAGTTGTTCTAGATAGGAATGGGCACGTCCCCAGTCTTGGCGCTCAAGAGCGAGTAAAACGGATCCGCGAAGACCTAAAAACTTAAGAGCAGGCTGCTCAGTCATTAACGCAAAAGTACTTTGCGCGAGCGCATAATCTTTTGTGAGGTATGATGTTTGCCCTGTTAAAAAGAGTGCGAGTGGATGGTTTGGAGACAGACCTCGGGCAAGATCTGCGTAGCTTTGCGCTTCTTCGGGTTGTTGGGCTGCTATAGCTGTTAAACCTTCAATTACAACGTCTTCAAATTTTTTAATGCGTCTTTTGGCGAAAAAGCTTTTTGTTTGATTAGGGATATTTTTAAACCAACACCAGCAATGATGTGCAAAAAGAAGGACGCCTATCACAATAAATAGGATGGCAAGTAGTAATGCAACGGGCATTGTTGATTTATAGCCAAACCATTCAATACTAAATTGACCAGGATAAAGTATTAAAAATGCCGATACAATAAAAATAAATGAAAGTTTAAAGAAAAAACGAGATCCGTGAAGAATGCGCATTAGTTCACCTTAGCAGTCAAAAATGGGTTTATATGTTGGCGTAGTGTTTCGATTTTTAGTTCTACTGACAAGCGTTCTTCTGCATCAATAAGCCATTGATCAAAAGCAGGTTGTGCTATGATTTTGTGGGGAGTAATTGTATCAATAGCGTCTTTGTAGTTGTGCTTTTGAATGTGGGTAAGGGCATGATCAATCGTTTTTATAAGAAATTCTTTTTGAGATTGATCCTTAAGGATGACAGGAGGTTGATTTGTGCGCTCAAATGAAATGTGGCTTTTTAACTTTTCCCAGAGATCGTTAATCCATGAATGTTTAGATATCGGTTTTCCCTTTTTGTCATTTGTTTGCTTATTTTCTATTTGAACTTTAATGGCTATTAAGTCAACAGCTAATTTATTAAATGGGCGTGTTTCTTTTGACGCGATATTAACAAGTTCATGGATTGCGACTAAGACGTCTTTGTGTTCTTTTACATATGGATCAAGGGCGTGAAGTTCCTTTTCGAAGGATTCCCCTTTTGCAAAATTCATTAATAAGCAGTTCCAGTGTTTTTCAAGTTCATTAGATGTGGAATTTGTGGGAATCCCAAGAGATGGCTGTTCATGCGTTCTTTTTAGTTGTTCAGAAAGTTTTTTAACGTCATTACGCAGTTCTGTAAGATCTTGTTGTATTTTTGATGTGTTTTGTTCGTAATCTTTATTTTTTTCCTCTTGAAGCAAGTGAATACGATCAATTTCTGTGCGTATTCTTTGAATATGCTTGACTGATGGGAATAAAAAGTGTTCAAGCTCTGGACCAAAGAAGGGCAATGCTGCAATAAATCCTCCCCAGATTATAATATTTAAAACACAGGTGATGAGAAATGTTTTGCAAAATTGAGAAAAAAACCAGTTTTTAAAATCTAAGAATTTATAAATACCTGTTTTTTTTTCTTCTTCGTCTGTAGTCATTATGTGTGCTTCATTGTTACTCTTTTCTTGTTAGGGTAGCGACTAATTCTGCTGTTGTCGATCTTATGTTTACATCTTTCCAAAAATAAGAGGAAATCCTTTTTGAAATTGATTGGCTTAAACAAAGTGCCTGTATGGATTTTGTGTATTTCGATAGTTTATGCTTTTCTATTAATTTGAGTATGAGGAGTGCGCTTTGTTCTGAATAAAAAGTAATGGCCGTTATTTTCTCACTGTAAAATAAGGAAAGCGTTTCATCTGCAAACGCGAGTGTTGGATGTGTTGTGTAGGTGCGATAAGCTTCAACTTTATTTCCTAAAGCAGATAATGCGCGTGCAATGTCTATTTTGATTGTTTCGCCGTGTATGTAGGCGAAACGCCTGTAATGAGACATGCTGATGAGCTGAATGAGCTCTCTTGCCCCAGGATTTTCAGGGTAGAAAATATTTTTAAAACCAAGATCATGAGCAACATAACGAGACGCTGAGCCTACACAAAAGAGAGGAAAATGCCTGTTTTCTGTGTATGTGGCGAGTGATTCTACGCCATTCGCTGATGTGGTAATTAATGCATCATAATCATCAAAATGAATAATTTGGGGAAGTTGGGTAATGGTTAATACGGGATCAATCCACGTTGAAAGGCCTGCTAACTTAAAAAGCAGTTCTGTTCGTTTTGCTGCAGTGAAAGGACGTGTAATAAGCACTGTCATGTCAGTTTTTGCCAACCTTCTTTCGTTTGTTGCCAGTGTGTTATTGTGGCATTTTGCTTTTCATAAAAACGAATGCGTTCGGTAAGGAGGACTGCTTCTGCGTCTATTGTTTTAGATGTGGCATCGAATATATCTAAAATACGATCAAATTTAAGCGAATCAGCTTTTGGGATAACTTTTTCATTAGTGACAACGCAAACAGTCGACTTGTTTACATTTTCAAGCGTTGTTGATAGCCAAATAGGTTGCTCGTCTTTAGCATCATCATGATCGAGTTTGCATCCATGAGGAAGAAACGCAAGGGTAGAGTATGTCCATAGAGATGTGTTTAGCGTGCTTAAAGTTTCGTCGTTTTTGACCCAAATAAAAGCACGCATATTAGATGCGTAAATTTTATCAACAAGCCGTGGTACCACTTTTTCAATGGGAGTTAACGTTAAGTGGTAAAAAGATACGGTTAATGCCATTATTTAGCGTGATGTTGTTGGTGCTTTGACACTATAGCGACCAAAGTTGCCAAAGATATCGCGTGCCACGCTTGATTCATAGCCACTGCTTTCTGTTTGGTTTTTATTCATTTCAACAACATGTTCACCCTCTATTTTTTTGACATTCGTTACAATATCTTTTTCGCTGAAGGAAACGACAATTGTTTGTTGCAGTAGGGTTTTTGGTTCAAAAAACGCGTTTGTTGATGTGCGTTTTGTGATGTAGAGCCATTGCGTTTCTTTTGTCCCGGCGTGCGTTGGAAAGAATGGTTCCGATGAAGGGGATCCAAATTTTTCGCGTACGGTGTCCTTTGTGTCTAGGCCTATCGTAATTTTTTGAAGATCTAATGTTTCATGGTTGAATCCATGATTATCAATAAAAGGATCGCATGCTGTTATGAGACAGCCTGTAAGGGCTATGTGTATAAGGTGTTTCATTTTATAAACGGTATTTCAAATTTAATAGGCATTATCTTATTTATAAGCATCTTTTTTTAAGTATGAAAGACTATTTTGCTGATTTGAGGATTTAATAGCGAAAAATTGATGATAATTGATGTCTGTCGCTTGACTCTGGAGGGGTAGAGAACTATCTTAAATTATCAAGAAGCACTTAACGAGGTACGTACTTATGTCAATAATAGTTACAGGAAAACAAATCGAGGTTGGTGATAGCTTGAAAGAATTTGCTATTGCTGAAGTTCAGACTGTTTTAACCCGGTATATGCTTGATGTTCATGATGTGACAGTGACATTTACGAAAGATGCTCACCATCATTTCAAAGTAGATATCACGTTGAACTTAGGACACGGTCTTTTAATTCATGCAGAAAGCATTGAAGTTGACGCATACCAGTGTATTGGGCATGCATTGGGGAAAATAGAATCTCAGGTGCGTCGTTATCGATCACGTTTGCGCAGTAAAAAACGCAACCATGACGATCATGAGCATCGTGCAGAACGCGTGCAAAAATTTGTGATTAAAGCACAAGAAGAAGATACGCAAGATGATAATCCACTGATCATTGCTGAAACAGTTAGTGAAATTCACACGTTAAGTGTAGGGGATGCTGTTATGCAAATGGATTTATCTGTGTCGCCGGTTATGATTTTTAGAAATGCGGCAAATGGTGAAGTGAATGTTGTGTTTAAGCGCCCTGATGGTCATATTGGTTGGGTGGACCCAAGTCTTAAATTGGCTTAATTGATAACTAGTTTGCTAGTTAATGTTACGTTAGCGTTGCAATGCATAAAAGCAACTTAACATAAAAGCAACTTAGTTATTTTAAAATTTTTGTGGGCAGCTCTGTTATGGAACTGTCCATTTTTTATTTTTTGTGCGGCGAAAATTCAGCTTTTAGATTGTAAAAAAAGGAGTGAGAGATGGCATTTTTGCTGGTGACTTATTTTGCTGCTGAATTAATGTAATGCTGCAAAAATAGAGCAACAAATTTATATAATTAACCTGAATATTTTTGTAAAAAAGTGTGTTTTTGGTGTCACAGATTGAATGATGGACCTGTTCTTTTAAGTGTTTTAATGAGGAATACTTGAATTTTTATTGTAATATCAATTTGTATTCAAGAAAGGAATTAATACATGAAAAAAATAATATTAGCGTCTGCTTTATTGGCAGCAACAGCATTCTCAGCAAGCGCTGAAGGTTCAAAATCATTTAACGGTTTTTACCTTGGAGCTCAAGCTGGTTTCGCAAAGCATACAACAAAGTTAGATAATGCACATGTTATCTTTAATAAATTAGAAGATATTGATGCTGTGTACCCAAATAAAACTAAAAAATCAAATGGCTTTTTAGTTGGAACATATTTTGGTTATGGTCAAAATTTAAATGGTTTTTACCTTGGTGCGGAAATGTCAATTCTTGCTGATTCAGCAAAGAAATCTGTAACGATTTCAGGTGGCAACTCTGATGCTGACTTGGTTGGTACAATAACATCAAAATATAAGCGTGGTTTAGTATTTGGTTTTGCACCACGCATGGGTGTTGTTTTTGGTGAAAACTTGGTATATGTAAAGCCAGGCATTGAAATTAGCAGAGACAAAGTATCTGTTGATGGATCTCAAGTTGCTACAAGAACTACACGTGAAGATGTGATTGATGATGCTGGTGCGATAACGTCAGTGGCAACTGCAAATAACACAGCTTACACTGGTTCAAAATCAAGCAAACAAAAAATTGAAATGGCATTTGCTCCAGCATTTGGTTATGAAAGAGCTTTTGGTAACGTTCTTGTTCGCGCTGAATATACATATAACTTGGGTAAAAAGATTAAGACTGGTTACAGCCAAACATCTTATAAAAGCCACCGTTTTGTAATTGGTGCTGCTTACAAGTTCTAGTTCCACCAGAACTTCTAATTAATCAATCTAAAAAAACCCATGATAAAAGTCATGGGTTTTTTCTTGTGTGTGCATTGTTTCTTTTTTGTCGTGACGAACACGAGCACCATCGGGGTATACGGAAATATATTTAAAAGTTGTGGTTATGTATGAGGAAAACATGCAAGCAGCCATGGATTCCTGCCTTCGCTAGAATGACAAAAGATGTTGTAATGAAAAAGAAATTAAGGTCATAAAAAAACACTTTAAACATATGTCTAAAGCGTTTTGTTGGTCCTAATAAATTTACGTGCTTTAAGCATACTGTTCCCAGTTAATGCTGTTACGGCATAGTGTGTCTACAATATGTTCTGGCGGCGGCGCTGTAAACGTCATGACATCTCCATCAATGTTTTTAAGCTTAATAGAACGTGCATGAAGGTGCAGGCGTTCATCATCATGAAAACCGTCGTCACGCAGGCCATATTTACCGTCGCCACGAATTGGATTGCCAAGCCATGCTAAATGTACGCGTAATTGGTGTGTACGCCCTGTATGCGGCCTTAATTCAAACCAGCTGAATGATCCAAATGATTTTATAACGCGATATGTTGTTTGCGCCTTTTTGCCTTCTTTAAAGTCAACTGCCATCATTTCGCCGCCTTTCCCAGGGCGTTCGGTTTTTGCAATTGGTGCGTCGATAATGCCGTGCAAGGGGGTTACTCTGCCGTGGGCAATAGCCCAATATGTCTTACTCATCAGGTTATTTTTAAATTGATCCGCTAAATTATTCGCCGCTTTTAGTGTTTTTGCAATGACTAAGATGCCGCTTGTGTCACGGTCAAGACGATGTACAAGGCGAAGAGGGATTTTTTTGCAATAATGATATTGGTATGCTTTTAGCAATTGATCCACATGGTGGTGTGTCTTTGTGCCGCCTTGTGTTGCAAGGCCTGATGGCTTATTCAAGATAAGTAGCTCGTCATCTTCCCATATAATATAGGATGCAATCTCATCAGCATCCGCGCGCGTTGGCATGTGGTGCGGTAAGTTTAAAGGTGACTTGTCTTGTTTTGACATAATATCAGCAATGATCGTTTTTATTTGAACGGTGTCAAATTCGCTGATTCTAAAGGATGATTCAACTTTTTTGCCGCCAACAGTAATGTCTTTACTACGTAACCACTTTTCAATTTGCCCTTGGGTTACATTAGGGAATTCGCGTTTAATCCACCGGTCAAGCCGCGTGGTTGGGGTGTTTTCTACAATATATGATTTGTACACGGGGTAGTTCCTTGTTTATCTTTTTAGCCCCAATTTGTCACATTCGGGTTTTATTTGCTTTTGTTGTTTGTGTCGTTTTCGGACTTGACCGGAAGATCTATGAAGATCAGAAGGCAAATGATAGGTATTGTTTTAATGTTATCTGCAATTTTAATAGTAGATATCCTCGGATCAAGTCCGAGGATGAAATTGGTTGTGGAGCTTATGCTGGATTTCGCTATTAGTTCGTTAGCGAGTTTGTAATGCGCTGTATTTCTTTTAACACCATACGCTCAACCATTGGCGGTAAATTGGTATTGAGCCACTCGCGAATCATAGGCCGTGCAAGGTTTTCAAATAATTGATCCAGTGTTGGCGCCGTTGCCGTTGGCTGTATTTCTGGTGTAGTTTTTTGCAAAGAAGCATCACGTAATTTTGAAAAAGATTCCATTGTTGATGCAAGTACGTTATCTGAAATGAGCTCTTCTGTAGCAGCTTTTTCTTTTGTTGCAGTCGCTTGTTGTGGTTGCGTTTGCTTTGATGCAGCAAACCATGGCTCAGGACGAAAATCTCGTGGTTCTGCTTTTAGTTCGGCACGTTGTTCTATTTTTGCCTCAACACGTGATTCATTAAATCCTTTGCGCATAAAAGCGTCATTGTTAACGGATGATGGGCGAAGGGGCTCTGCTTTTTTTGATTCATCTAAACGCACAATATCTTCATTGCGATTTATATTCAAACTTGGTGTGCGCTCAGAAGTTTTTACCGTTTCTTTTGGGTCTGGCTCATCAGATGATACATACCTTCTGATGGAAGCTAGGATTTCATCCATTGACATTTCTTGATCATCATCTGAGTGATTGGATGTTGTCATATGATGGTGCCTTTTCTTAATTTATTGCGTTTTGTTTCAAGCTAGGCCCTCGCAAAAGCGAGAGACCTGGCTTTTAATTTGCTATTATTAATCCATGTTTGCTCTAAATTTCCGTTTATGCGGGAATAATAAATCATGAATTATTAAACTCAAGTGTAAGTGATTATAATGCGTATTTCAAGAGAGCCTGTACTTATTCTCTCAAAATGCTATTTAAAATCCAACTGTAATATTATCATAATGTGCTGCAGGATCAAAATATTGCACAGATAGCTTCATTGCTTTTGCGTGCAAGCCACCAAGCAAGCTAAGCATTTGGTACGCAGATTGAAAGTATGCTTTTTCAGAGTCAATAAGATTAAGCTGCGCTTCTACAAGTTGGCTTTGGCTTGTTAGGTAGTCAAGTAGTACTTTTGTGCCAACTTCAACTTCTTGACGTGTTGATTCAAGGGCTATTTTTGCCGCTTTTACTTGTCTATTAAAATTACCAACGTTAATCTTTGCTGCCATGTATGTTTCAAATGCGGATTTTACATTACCTGTTACAGATGTCTTTGCACCTTCAATTGCAATGCGCTTTGCGACAGCTGTTTCATGTGCTTCTCGTTTTTGTGATGAATAAGTGCCGCCAGCATAAAGATCATACGACATTTCAAGCACAACTTGATTGTTTGTTGAATTATTTGAAAGTTTTGTATTAGTTACATATGGAGTTGCATTGATAGAGCGTTGACTCGCTTCGTCACGTTTTGTTTGTGCACGCAAATCGAGACTTGGTAAATATTTTCCATTAATTTTATCAATGTTTGCTTGTGCGCTTTTGTGATCAAATTGTGCTTTAATTACATCTGGGTTGTTTTCAATAGCAAGTAAAATGGTTTGGTCAAGCGTTTTTGGTAAATTTTCAGGTACTTCAGGTTTTTTTAAGTTATTGCTTGGTTCAGCGCCAATAATGGCAAATAAACTTGCTTTGGCACCAATCACATCTGCTTCAGCTGAACGAAGATCTGCCTCTGCTTTTGCAAGTTTTGATTCAGCGTTTGCAACCTGTGTCAGTGGTTCTTCGCCGATTTTATGTTTTTCAAAAGCAGTCTCATAACTTTTTTTCATAGCTGCATTGTTCGCCTTATGAACCTCAACCTTCAATGTTTTGCTAATTAAATCAAGATACCCTTTAATCACATCAGAAAATACTTTCTGTTCTTTAGAAAGTAAATCAGCCCATGTGGCTCGAATAGATTGATCAACTGAAAGAATGTTGGCAGCTGTTGATCCACCAGCAAATAGATTTTGTGAAAATGTAACTTGTCCTGAACGTGTGCTTGTGCGTTGTGAGCTTGGGTAGCTGGTTGATGTGTCTTTAGCCGATCCTGAACCTTGCATTTTACTGCCTGCAATACTTACTTGCGATTTAATTTGAGGCAAGTACTCTGCTTTTGCTTGTGCAATTTTTTCATGCTTTGCCATTAGTTCTTGACGTGCTTGCTGTAAATCAGGATTGTTTATATATGCTGCAGCAAGCGCATCTGCTAATGTTGATATAGCTGCTTTTGCTGGCGCAATTTGTAAAACATCTGATTGTTCCGTTAAGGGCGCTGTAACAATTACACCTGTGCTTTGTGGTGTCGTATTTAACTCTGCAAATGCGTGAAAGGTAGATAATGCGCAGCTAAGACCTAGTACTAAATTAATTTTTTTCATAGTGTATCCATATTATTTTTTGAAATGTATTTTCTATTCTAATCGTTTTTACTAAAAAAGAAATGATTGATTTGACGCTTTTCTATTATTCAATCGCGGTAAATGCACTTGTGTTAAAACGTGCGGATTTTTAAATGAGCCATCTAGCGTTTTTTCTAAAATAATGACTTCGCACAGGGGGATGTCTAATGTTTCATTGTGCATTGAAATAGGGCGGATATATGCAAGCCTGCCGGCGGGCAAAAGCTTTGTAAGAACTTGTTCTGAAATGGTGTCTATGGATCCGCCATCCATTAAAATAATATGAACGGGAGCATCACTTAACACAGAAACAGGAGTAAGCTTTTTATTGCTGCGTGCTGTGTCAAGTAGGCGTGCAAATAGAGAGCTAATACTTTCACAAGCCTCAACTGAATTGCATAGTTCAGAAAGTAGTGTTGCTGTATAGCCTGTGCCTGCGCTTACAACACATGCTGACTCGTTTGCTTGCACACTTAGGCTTTCTAAAATTTGAGCAATAACAAAAAATGGCATTTCGCAGCGGTGCTTTAAGTTAATAGGAGCATCACTATAAGCAACATCTTGTGATGATGGAGGTAGGAAGGGTACACGGTTGATATGACACAGAGCACGTTCAATACGCGGTGAGAGCGCGATGTTTGGTCGCACTTGATGAAATAAAATAGATTCGATGTCATGTTCGTGATTGAACATATTCATTTCTGAATTTTCCTTTTTAAATTGCTTGACCAAGGCCCATTAAAACGACTATAAATTATTATATGCGGTAAATTCTAGTGATATATCGTGTTTGTATCGCAAACATCTAACAACTTTGATGTAAATTAACATCATTTTTTAAATAGGCCGGTTGGCAGAATGGTCATGCAGAGGATTGCAAATCCTTGTATATCGGTTCGATTCCGGTACCGGCCTCCATTTTATTTGCTTTTACGCATATTACCTTTTCAAATAACTTAGTAGCGTTTTTGCTGTTGGTTTTCCCGCTTCCTCGTTTAAAAATTGTTGGTAGACCATAAAATTTTCAAGGACGCGCTGAACGTAATTTCGTGTCTCGTAATAGGGAATGCATTCAATCCAATTGACTATATCTACATCCGGGTTTCGCGGATCACCATAATTATTAATCCATTCTTGGATGGGCTTTGGGCCTGCATTATAATCAGCAAGACTTAAAATAAGGCTACCATTGTATTTAGCTAATCGTCCTTCGATATGTGATGTGCCTAAAATAATGTTTTTTATCTTTTCATATAAATTTATGCTAGATGGAAAGTGAATACCAAAGCGCTTGATTTCTTTCACTTCTTGTTTTGCTGTAGCTGGAACGAGTTGCATCATACCTTGTGCATTTGCGCCGCTAAGCGCAGACTCATCAAAGCCGCTTTCACGACGAATGATCGCATGCACTAAAGGCATTAAAATTGGATTGAATTGACTTTTAGGTGCGATCAAATTAACAGTGTTTTGTCGTGTTTTTTTGTTAAGCAACGGGTAGGCAACTCGAAAGGTCATATGCTTTTTTTTCGCAAGCAGTACCGCATAGCTTCTATTTTTTACACTTTCAGCTAAATCAAACACTTGACGTTGAAATTGAAGCGTTGGATTAACTTTGAGTAAAGCAAAAAAGAAAGAATCACAATTATGAATGCGCGTTGCCTCTGGAACAGATCGTATGATTTGAACTAGTTCCAAGTTCTCAAAAGCCTGCTTTTCAGTTGGTGAAACTACAATATCTAAAACGGTTTTAAAGGTAACTGTGCTAATCTTTGGGGGTTGATCTTTAAGGAGTGGACTGCTTATTTTGCTTGCAGCCATTTGCCCATAAAATGTTGTGGAATAAGTGCTTGCTTCAAGAAATGCTTTTTTGGCTTCGCTGAACTGCTTGATTTGTAAATAAGATTCTCCAATCCAATAGAGTACACGCGCTTTGCTGATAGCTTCTTTAACAACGAGCTTAATTCCTTGGAAAATACCAAGTGCCTTTTCTGGTCTTTTGGAATGTTTGAGCGCAAGCCAACCTGTCATGCAGTGAGCATGTGCGCATTCTTCATCGCAGAGTATTTGACCAGGGTGTGTTTCTTTTTTTATTTTAAATCCATGATTTTTAATTAGTTTGTAAGCATCTTCTGGGCGCTTGTCATCGAGCATGCGACGCGCAAGAATATTACGTTCTTTCCAAAAAGAGCTTGCATGTTGCTCTTCATCCAAAAAGGTGTGCGTTGTAAAAAGTTGGATAGCTGTTTCTGTGCCTTCTTTGGTTTCCAAGCGCCTGTTATATCGAATTAAATCAAAAACAATAGCTTCATTATTTCCAGGAGTTAGGATTAGTTTTGCTGCGCGGGAAGGTGCGTCTGTTTTGTTATTAATAAGATCAATACGCAGTAGTATGCGTTCTTTTTCTGCAGGGGACAGATAGTGTAGAAGTGCTAATGCTTCCTGTGTCTTTTTTGTATAGAGCAAATTACTTGCATGTAGATAAGCCCATAAAAAAGGTAGGTAGTCTTTGTAATTTGGCAATTGCGCAATAATATCAACAGGAATAGAAAAAGATTCAAGTAACTTATAAAATTCTTGTTTTGCCTGATCAATCTTTCCTTTTGTAAGAAGCGCTTTTGCATAATAAAATTGGCCACGACCGGTTTGCGGATTATAACGATCAAAAAAATTAATGATTTGATTAATCGCAATGGGATCTGTCCCTGGGTCAGACATGATTCTTTCAGCTTTTTCACGCAATGTAATTTGTTTAGGAAGTGTTGGGTGCTCTGCGATAAATGTTGTGATTTCAATAAACGATGTTGGATTTTTTAAAAGGTGCTTCCACTTCATATAAAGAGCATTTGCGTCAACTTTTATAGTGGGCTTTGGTGTTGATCTTATCATTTGCGCTGCGGCTAGAATTTGTTTAGGTTGTTGTGTGGCTGTAGGTGCAGCTGCTGCAACTGGAGGCATAGGCATTCGTTGAGGCGGGGTTGTTGAAGCTAATATTGGCATGGATCGCACTAAAAGTGGAGCTCTATTTGGAGCTATGGCAGTTGTTGCTATTTGTGATATAGTGAGCGCTGTAGATGCTGATATTTTTTTTGTTGCTGCAGCAGGTATGGTTATTTGTGCTCTTGGCGCCATTGCGGGAATAAAAGCTATATTACTTTTTGCATCTACACTGAGCCAGTGAATAATAAATGCGATATAACAAGTGCGAATAATCACGTCTTTCAAGGAGCTCTCCCTTATGTTAAAAGGTTCAATAGTAGCGTTAATAACGCCTTTTAGGTCAAACATCATTGACGTTGAGGCATTGAAACAGTTGTTAGAATGGCATATATCTGCAGGCACCAACGGTATTGTTGTCTGTGGAACAACTGGTGAAGCAGCGATGTTAACCACAGAAGAACGTAACCTTATTATAAGCATAGCTGTATCTGTACTAAAAGGTAAAGTGCCTGTGATCGTTGGATGTGGAACGGCGTCAACGATGCAAACGCTTGCTTTTATGCAAGAAGCTGAAATCTTAGGTGCAGACGCAACATTAGTTGTTGCGCCTTATTATGTAAAGCCGTCGCAAGAAGGAATTATTCAGCATTTCAAATTACTGCATGATAATACCCGTCTTCCCATTATTGTGTATAATAACCCTGGACGTGTTGGCGTTAATATTGAAATTGAAACGGTTATTCGTTTGTGTGCATTGCCACGCGTTTTAGGATTCAAAGATTCCCATAATGATGCAACGCGTATGGTCGCGCTTCGTCAACAAGTTGGCCATGGAATGTCACTTTTTTCAGGAGAAGACACAGTTGTTGCAGCGCATATGTTATATGGTGCTGATGGTGCTATTTCAGTGCTAGGGAATGTTGTGCCAGAGCTATTTAAGTGTATGATGGATGCATGGACTTTGAATGATATTCAAACTTTTACTCATATTACACATGTGCTTTATCCGTTATGCACAGCGCTTTGTCTTGAATCTAATCCATGTACGATTAAATATGCTGTGTCAAAGCTTGGGTATTGCACAGCTGATGTGCGATTACCATTAATGGGAATTCGTGAAGAAACAAAACAACGCATTGATGCAGCATTTGCAAAATTGCATAAATAAAAAATAGCAGCTTAATTTTTAGAGAAACATAAATGAGCAAAGATAAAGAAAAAGATAATTACAAAGTTGTTGCGCACAATAAGCGAGCACGGTTTGACTATGAACTTATTGAAACCCTTGAGGCTGGTATTATGTTGATGGGCAGCGAAGTGAAATCATTGCGCCTGGGCAAGACAAGTATTAATGAAGCTTACATTGGCGAAATGACCGAAGAAGGTGCTGATCACTGTGCGTTGTACCTAATCAATGCAACTATTTCAGAATACCCGCAGGCACATTCTTTTGGCCACACTGAAAAGCGCCCACGGCGTTTATTGGTTCGAAAAAGACAGATGAATAAGTTCTTAGGGGCTATTCGTAAAAAGGGTATGACCATTGTGCCATTAAAGCTTTATTTTAATGCTAAGGGACTGGCTAAGATGGATATTGCGCTTGCGAAAGGTAAGCAGACCCATGATAAACGGGCAGCAATTAAAGATAGGGATTGGAACCGTGAAAAAGCACGCGTTATGAAGGGCGAGTAAAAGAAGGAAAAGAAGTGGGATGCAGTTTTTAGGTAGGCAGTACTGGCAGGAATGAAATGTGTACCGATGGCTGATTTCAAAACAGTTAAAAACTCCAATGCCTGGTTGTATAATAATACATAAGCCCTTAGCATTTAAAATATAGAAAATTGATTTTTTCCGTTATAGGCTCTTCTTTATCTAGGGCTCTTATTACTTTCAGTCCCAGCGATGGAGTTTATATTACACTCCATCATATAGGAAGAAATGTAATAGGATTATTTTATTCCTATATGACTCTTTCACTAATAGGGGACGCATTACCACCTTATGGACCTTGTGCTAAGGTAGCTATCTCTACGTTATTATCATCTTTAACAATGTCTTTTGTGCAAAATGCTTCATTCGCAGATATGGGTAAAAATGTGATAATAGACTGTGCAAATATGTGTTACGCACTTTTCCTTTGCGCTCTATTAAAAAAAATAGAGCAAGTAAGATAGATAATAGATTTTTTTCTAAACCTAAGCTTTCATGACATGAGCTTAAGTTTTTTATTATCTATTGTTAGTGAGATGTATTTTGCTTAAAAAGGGAAAATATGGATAGAAGTAAATAAATTTTACCGCCTATGATCGCCATCAGAAACGTTGCCAGTATCATTACAAAAAGTCTGATTTGTTTTTATAAGAGCGCCATGCTTGTTCTTCGCTACTTTGCTTTTAATGTTTACGCTGTCTTTCGATACATTTAAGATTTTTATATCAGAGATGTCTGATTCATTCGTGTAAGCTTTGTCATTTAACCAAAGAGTCCAATTTGCTGGCGTTGAAAAGACAATACCCCCTAAATAAAAGCAAGTCGTTGCATCGTCATTAATGCGCTTGTCGTGCGCGAGTGCATCTGAAATGATTTTTTCTTCCGCATCGCTTAGCATAAGTGAAAATGTTTCGCCTGGTTTTGTTGATGTAGGAACGGTTGTCATTGTTGATGATGCTTTTGCAGGTATCGTTGTCTTAAGTGTGGTTGATGATTGCTGCTGCGCGCTCCCTGCCATTAAACATGATAAAGGCATCACTGTTATGAATAGGCTTAAATGAATAGTGAGAAACCAAGACATCTTATTACTGCGCACCTAGAAAAAACCAGTTGCAGATAATTGTTCCTTCGATAAGCGGGGTTGCTTTTCCTGAAATCAATTGGTTAAGTGTTTCAGTTGATGCTGCTGACGTACGTTTGAAATCAACATTGCGAATAATGATTACGCCAGGTGCCTCTGTTTGCAGTTTTTCAATTAATTGATAAAGCATTTTATCATTCAGAACATGGGCTTTCAGCTTTATTGAAGCTGTCATGATACCTTGTCCTTGATTATAAACTTCTGCGTTTCCAATCTCAACGTTAAGGGCTTTGATTCGCAAAGCTGTTTGCCATTTTTTTAAATAATCTTTTAGTATCTCAACTGTCGTAGGTTGATTGAACTTATGAAACTTGTGAATATTTTTAGTATTTAAATGATTATCTAATTCACTTTGGTATTGTTCATCTAAAAAAAATAATTTTTCAGTTTGTCTTAGTTCTGAATTGGATATAGCTAAAACAGACTCTTTTTTAATTAACGTTTTTTGTGTTTTTATCATTGAAAGAATTAACGCAATAGCAACAAAGCTAGTAAGAGCAACAAAGCCGCCAGTTTCTTTGCTTAGCCAAGGTAGGGTTAATTCCTTGAATAATTGTGTGGTTTTTGAGAAGTTCTTATATTCAAATTTTACTCCCATGATATCCCCACCTTATACGTTGATTTATTTTCTTTTGGTTCGATTTTGACTACAATATTTGGATAGTGGTACTTCAGCTTAGATGTGATAACTTTTGTTTTGTCTGGAACTTTCTTAGTCTTTTTATGTTTGCGATTATTGGTATGATTTGTATCTGTGTAGTGAACGGTTGCTTCAAAAAAGGGTTGATTCGGGGTGGTTGTAGACGCGCTCCATGAAAAATCAGTAATATGCATATTTTTTGAAAGAGATGATGATAGGGTTTTTAAAAACATGATGGGGTTTTCAGATGGAAGTTCATTAATTACATTGTAGTTAGCAACTTCTTGTTGCCTTGCTGTATTGCCGATTCGAGGTTGAATAGTCTTGGCCTTTAATGTGTTCTCGCTGATTTTAGCGTTTAAATCGTATATTTTATATGTGTTTGTAATTGTTATTGCGCATAAAATAAAGCTTGGGATAATCAATTGACGTGCCCAAATGGGCAGCCAGTATGCAAGGCGTTGGTTTGTCATCGATGATGGTTTAAATTCTTTTTTGTATGGTTGAACTTTAAATTTAAAAAATGACAAAAATTTAGTAATCACATAAAAGTTACGGTGCACAAAGGTGTTTAGTGGTGTGGTTGAGTACAGGTGCTTGTCTATTACCTGCGTAGGGACTGCTATAAGATTTGAAATATTGGCAGATTTAAAATGGTAATTGTTAAATACGTCCGAAAAACCTGAAGACATGAGGGCCAATTCATTGTTTTGTTCATACCCTGCTCGGTGAAGATAGCGAAGAGTTGTGTTTATTTCAGCGTCAATGGATTCTTCTTCTGTTTTGTCAGCATGAAAAAGTCCTCGACGTGTAAGTAAAATGGCGCCATATTGTTGCGCGGATAAAAGCCACTCTGTTGATGACACTTTGCGAATGAAAAGAACCCATTGATAAGATGTTTGTAAGTAGTTATGTTTTTGCAAATAGGTATTTGCGGTCATCGTTTGATTGATTGAGCTTAATTGGATTTTAGCAACAGGATTTTTAAGCGTTTTAATAAACGAAAACGCATCAAGTGTATGCTGCGTTGGCCTAAATCCTATAAATAAGTGCCTGAATCGATCATAGGGGCTTGGGACATATTCTGAATAAGTCCAGTCTTCTTCTTCAAATTCAGCGATGCTTATTTGATTGAAAAGGCCATACCTGTTCCACCATTTTGTCTGGTTTAAAGAGATTATTTTATAAGTAACATCTTCGCAGTCAATTGAAATCTGTAACGGTAAAAAGCTGTTGCTTAATAGGAATGAAGGGACTTGTGTGGCGCTAAGCTCTTCTATATTCACCGATGCTTGGTTGGTTATAGATTCACCCTTTATATGATTAAAAATGATTTGATTTTTTTGAATAGAAACGCGTATAAAATCATCTTCGTTTTTTTGAAGAATATTTGTGATGTTTTTATTCAAATAATGAATCACCTTCGGTATATTTTTTTTAAATTCATGCATGCTATCCATAAGATGCGAAAGTGAATTAATCTTTAAATTCTGCCAAGCTGTCATAAAGGGGTACAATCGTTGCCTGTAGTATCCATAAAACTACTAACCCCATAATAAGTATTAGTGCAGGCTGAGTCCAGGATATAAATATTTTTATTAAATTATTTATATACTTTCTCTCGATATTGGCGAAATGTTGAATCATTTCTGTCACATTTCCTGTTTTTTGTGCGATTAAGATAAGTGAAGCGCGTGTTTGTGATGGAGCAGGGAGCTTTTGAAAACTATCAAAGATAGTGGCGCCAGCTTCAATGTCATTTTTAACCAATGCAATTAAAGGTTGCAAAAAAGTTGGTAGCGATCGCGCTGAAAGATCGATGGATTCAATCAGTGGAATGTTATGATTAAGGCAAAAACTAAGGTTGCACCAAAAAGGACTCATTTTGATGCGGCGTATAACGGGAATGCGGTAGAGCAGTGGTTTACAAAAAAATCCGATTGCTGCAAAAATAGCGACGGAAATGCCAATAAATTCTAAATTATTCGATAGCCATTTAAAGCTTGTGTAGGCCGTCCCTTTTGATGCTTCTGGAATGAATGATTCAAGACTTGGTAAAACAAAGCATGAAAGAATTCCGATGAGCGCGCAGAGCATACCCATTAGAAATATCGGGTACCGCACAATGCTTTTCCATTCAGCCGTATATTCGTGTTTATCTTTGTAATATTCAGAGAGTGTTTGAAAAGTGAGCGTTAGATTGCTTGTTTTTTCGGCGCGAAGCAATGTTTGGAAGCCTGTGTCATCAAAGAAGTTGGTTTCACTGAAGGATTGTATGCCGTAGCCAAATCGAATAAATTCAGCAAAGGTGTAGCAAATTACGCGCCGAGACAGCGTTGCTTGGTCAATTGAAAGAGTTGTGAGAGCGTCTGTAAGTGTTACACCAGCTTTTAAAAGTTGTGATAATGCAAGACATATTTCGTGCCGATCCATGTCTGAAAAACGATCAGTTGAAGCAAAAAAGTATCGTTTGATTTTTAAAGGTGTTTGATTGAATTTTTTAAGGGTAATAAAAACATCATTTTTTGATTTTCCAGCAATGATGCCAGACGTTGTTGTTTTGTTCTCATTAAGTGCCCAAAAATGATAAAAGGGCATATTTATACTCATTTTTTGATTTATTCACTAATCAAGATAGCAAAAAGATAATAAAAAAGTGTTAACAATGGTTGCAATGTGATTGATGTGTTTTGAAAAATAATAGAAATTTTTATATCTAATAAAAATGTATGGTGCCCTCGGGGAGACTCGAACTCCCACATCCGAAGATAATAGATTTTGAGTCTACCGCGTCTACCGATTCCGCCACAAGGGCACATTACATTTGTGAAATTATCAGGTGCAAAATTAAAAAGCAACAAAAAAATTTCTTAAGTTATTGCCATTTTTATTATGGCGTGTGTGCTGATTTGTTAAAAAATAATTACTACTGCTTTTGCTTATAGGTAAGCTGTAAAATAACTTATAAGATATTATTCACGAGGTGTAAAATTATCAAAATGCTGTTATAGGATTTCTTTGATAGTGGTGTTTATGAGGTGATGATGGCGATAAAGTTAATTATGTGCAGGGTATGAGTTATTCTTTTGCTTGCTGTTATTTTATCTCAAAAAAAATGATATTCTTTATAAAAAAACACTTGCAAAAAATTCATAAAGCGCTATTATACATTTCATAAACGGAGTGCGGGCGTAGCTCAGGGGTAGAGCACAACCTTGCCAAGGTTGGGGTCGAGGGTTCAAATCCCTTCGCCCGCTCCAATTTTAAATTGAAATTTTGTATTTTCTCATATACACTTATGTTGTATCATTCGAGAAAATTTTGTAATTAGAGAAAAGTCATGGCTAAAAAATCAGCAACAATAACCATTAAGTTATTAAGTAGTGCAGAAACTGGTTTCTTTTACGTAGCGCGTAAGAACCCACGCAAGAAGCCTGAAAAGTTAGAATTCCGCAAGTATGACCCTGTTGTTCGTAAGCATGTTGTATTTCGCGAAGCAAAAATAAAATAATTTTTTTAACTCTTTTATTTTTTATTCTTTTTCATTATCCTGAGACACATTAACATGTCCCAGGATTTTTTTATTTATGCACTATCGTTTGTTTGTTTTATCTTCTGTTGCAATTGCGCTATCGTGTTGCATGCCATCTGCGCTTTTTGCTGGCAAACCTGCGGCCCCGCGTAGTGATGAAAAAGTAACAAAAATACCTGCACCTGAATCTATTTTAGCCGAAGCAGTTCATTCAAAAGATTTGGTGTCGAATCTTTATATTTCGTCACAGCCGTACATTGTAAGCATTGAAATTCGAACAACACTTGCTGGTTATTCCGAAGAAGGAACAACCTACGGCACGGGCGCTATTCTTGATAAGGATCAAGGATATATTTTAACGAATCAACATGTTGCAAAACCGGATGGCGTTATTGATCATTATGACGTGACATTGCACGATGGAACCGTTATTGAAGCGCGACTATATTACGCTGATCCATGGCATGACTTTGCAATTTTAAAAACAGATCCTAAGAATTTAAAAAACCTTCCAAAATCAATGCCAACAAAGCGCAGTGCTGTTCGTTTGGGTGAATCAATCTTGATTATTGGTAAGAATGAAAATAATCATTTCTCATCGCAAACAGGTACCGTGGCAAGTGTCTACGAAACATCTGAGGTTTTGCCTGGGCAAGTATTTCGTATTAGTTTGAATGCACAAGGTGGAGCTAGCGGGTCACCTATTTTTAACAGTGATGGTGTCGTTATTGGCTTCTTATATGCATCAAATGGTTTGACAAGCGCGTTTGCTATACCCATTGATTATGCGCTTGATGCACTTGAAGCATTGAAAAATAATAAAAAGCCAGCACGTTATGGTACGGGGGCTATTATTAAGTTTACCCCACTTGAAGATCTTGTTCGTTATGATGGTTTTAACAGTGTTAAGGCTGATGAAATTAAACAAAAGTTCCCGCAAGCATTTAGCCGTGTATTAACTATAAAGACAGCACTTAAGGGAACACCTGCTGAAGGTATTTTGATGGCTGGCGATACCCTTATGAAGGTGAATGGTAAAGATGTTGGACCTTCATTATATGAGCTTGATAAAATCATAAATGAAGAGGGCGCCAAAGGTTCAAAAAAAGTTGTATTCGAAGTTGTTCGTCACGGAAACCCATTAACTGTTGACGTTGGTTTGTATGATCTAAACACCAATATGTTAAAGCGTATGCTAAATTTTGGTAAAGCCGTTTTTTATGAATTGGATGATTTTATTATCCGTAGAACAAACGCAAAACGTGGTGTATTTGTGACGAATAGAAAACCTGGTGGTGGTTTTTATGATCAAATCCCAGCGATTTCAAGAGGCTCTGGTACAGTAAGCTTGGTGTCAATTACAAACATCGACGGTACACCGATTGAAACGTTGGATGATTTTATAAAGTTATTGCCTAAATTAATGAAGAAAAAAGATTTCTATATTCATATTTGTAATTATGGCGCAGATTTTGGCTATAACAATGAAGCTTATTTTGTCCAGAATGAACAAATCCGTTATATACCTTATCGTGATACAGATGGATTACCTGAACTGTATACATTTAACGATGAAAAACATGTATGGGAAATGAAGATTATTCAGCCATAGGTGTGTTTGTGTATTTAGGTTCTTTTACGTCATTTTCGGACTTGGTCCGAGAATCCATAAGAATGAAAAGGCAAATATTAATCAGGATATAAACTAAAATCTATATGTGCGCCAAGCTGTATAGGACTTTGGATCAAGTCCGAAGATGACATTAAAATGGAATATTGATTGTGCACATGCAACCAAGAAAGAAGCTTATGAAATTATACTATTTAACTGTATTAGCAACCATTATATCTTTAGGAACTATATCTACGCATGCTGCACCTCAGCATGGTATAGGAACGTATGGCACAATAAAATACGCTGCTAATTTTAAAAATTTTGATTATGTAAATCCGCTAGCGCCAAAAGGTGGTGATTTTAATACTGCGGATATGGGGACATTTGATAGCTTAAATCCATTTATTGTCATTGGGACTCCTGCAGCATCTGTCATGGTGACCTTTGCAACATTGTTAGCACCAGCCTTTGACGAAGTTTCTGGACATTACGCTTATGTTGCGGAATCTGTTGATGTTGCAGAAGATAAGTCTTTTGTTATTTTTAATTTAAATCCAAAGGCAGCATTTGATAACGGTGAGGCAATTACAGCAGATGATGTCGTGTTTTCTTTTGAGACACTTCGTGATAAAGGGAATCCTTTATTCCGCGGATATTATAAAAGTGTAAGTCGAGTTGAAAAGCTAGGTAGTCATTGCGTAAAATTTCACATATCTGATATTGAAAATAAAGAACTTCCATCTATTTTAGGGCAGCTTCCTGTCTTGTCTAAAAAGTTTTTTAACGTGCATGATTTTTCAAAAACACTTGTAACACCTGCACCATCAAGTGGGCCGTATCGCATTGTAAAAACTGATTTCGGCAGACGTATTGTTTTAGAGCGTGTGAAAAAATGGTGGGGCGAAAATATACCGTCTCAAAAAGGCCAATATAATTTTGATAAAATCAACGTTGATTATTACCGTGATGGAACAGCTATGTTTGAAGCTTTTAAAGCTGGGAAATCAGATTTTCGAGTGGAAAATAGTGCCAAGCAATGGGTTTCAGGTTATGATTTTGATGCATTCACAAAAGGTCATGTTAAAAAGGAATTAATTGCGCATGGTAATCCACAACCAACGCAAGGATTTGCATTTAATTTGCGTCGTCCTATCTTTAAAGATTGGCGTGTTCGTAAAGCTATCTCAAATATGTTTGATTTTTCTTGGATTAACAAAAATTTATTTAGTGGCCAATATAATCGAAATGAAAGCTTTTTTCCTAACTCTCCGTTCGCACAAACAGGTTTACCTGACGGTGCTGAGCTCACATTGCTACAATCATATGCAGGGCAAATTCGTAATGATATTTTAACAAAACGAATTGTTCCACCTATTCATGCAAATGGGGCAGAGACGCGTGACATTCGCAAAAAGTCGCTCGCACTTCTTGCTGATGCGGGATGGCATCTTATTAATGGTAAATTGACACATGCTGAAACGAAGCAGCACTTTGTCATTAATTTTATAGGCGCAGATCCTGCAATGGAAAAAGTAATTTTAGGCTTTAAGCGTAATTTAGCTGAACTTGGTATTGAACTAAATGTGCGCACATTAGACGTTGGTAGTTATATCGAACGTGTGCATGAATATGATTATGATCTTGTGTCAATAATTCTTGGTCAGTCAATTTCGCTTGGTAATGAACAGCGTGCTTACTGGGGGTCAAAAGCTGCTGATCTTAAAGGTGGTCAAAACTATTCAGGGTTGAAAGATCCTGTTGTTGATAATTTATGTGAAAAAATTGCGGAAGCACCTGATTTTCAAACGTTGACGACAGCAGCTAAAGCTTTGGATCGTGTGTTGATGGGATCATATATTATGATTCCACATTGGTATCGTGATAAAATACCTTGTGCGTATTGGAACCGTTTTGGAAAAATGAATGATAATCCTATTTATTATCCGTTGCCGTATACAATGGCTTGGTGGGTTGATTCCACGAAAGATAAGGTGATTCAAACGCTTCGTGGATCACTTGTGGGGCATGATTCAGCACAAAAAAGTACAGGCGCATGTACGCGTTTTCTTGCCTGGGTAAAAGGACTATTTCCTTCGAAAGGATAAAGCTTAAATCTTATAATGTAGCCCTAATTCAATGACTTTATCGTGTGGAATTTTGTAAAACTCTGTTCCGTTTTGCGATGTATGACATAAGAGCTGAAAGATGCGCGATTGAATGGATTTTAAGAAAGCGCGCTCATTCAAGATGATAATTATGCTGCGACTCATAAAGTAGAAAATCTCTTCATCTGATAAAATGTAGTTGTTTTTTATTGCCCAGTGCGTGACTTTTTGGATGCTTGGAATTTCGTTGAAGCCAAAATCAGCTGTGATTTGAAAAATATTTGGATAAATTTCTTTTATTTTAAACCGTTTTGACTCAGGAACACGGGAAATTTCTTTGGTCACAATTGAGACAATAAAAATTTTTTCATGTAAAAATTTATTAAGCTGTATCAATGTTGAAAGTGTTTTGGGGATAGTGTCTGGTAAGCGACTAAGAAACATTGCTGAACCTGGTATATGCGTTTCTTTGTGTAAAATGTGGGTGTCTAAGTATTGCTCAATACTTTTGATTGGTTTATTTCTTTTTGTAGCAAGAGCATTGTTTCCTTTAATCCATGTATGGATAACAAAAAAGACGATGGATGTAATTAAAATTGTGCACCATGCGCCATCTATAAGTTTGCTTAAACTGCATAAAAAGAAAGATAAATCTAGTAAGCTTAATGGAATAAAGATAAGTGATAATTTAAAAGTGCTCCATTTTTTTTCATGCTTTGCATGAACGAAAATAAGAAATGTTGTGATAAGCATGATACCAGAGACGCTAAGTCCGTAGGCTGAGGCTAAATTTTCAGATGTTTTAAAAAGTAGCACCATTGAAACTGTCATACTAAATAGAATAAAATTAATGGCTGGAACATAGACTTGGCCAAAATGCTTGTTGGATGTATGGATAACTTTCATGCGAGGTAAGTAATTGAGCATGATGCCTTGCCAGCTGAGCGAAAAAATACCTGAAATAACGGCCTGTGATGCAATCACTGTTGCAAGCGTGGATAGAATAACAAGAGGATAAAGCGCAATACTTGGTGCCATCAGATAAAATGGATTTGAAATTGCTTCAGGATGGCTAATTAGAAGCGCCCCTTGTCCTAAATAATTAAGTATGAGTGATGGAAACACAAAATAAGTCCAACAAATACGAATAGAATCCCGACCGAAATGTCCCATATCTGCATAAAGAGCTTCTGCTCCTGTTAAGACCAAGATCACCCCTCCAACAGCCAAGAATCCGATATGGCCATTTGTTGCTAGAAAGTGTGCAGCATAATAGGGATTAAGGGATTTTAAAATAATTGGATTTTGTATAATGCTTGCAAGACCCATGACGCCAATAACCATAAACCAAACAATCATGATTGCCCCGAAATATTTCCCAATTTGACCACTGCCATTTTTTTGTATAAGAAAAAGACAGGTGATTATAAAAATTGATAACGGTAAAATATAAGGTGTAAAAGAGGGTGATATTAGCTTAATGCCTTCGATGGCACTTAAAACGGATATGGCGGGTGTGATAATACAGTCTCCAAAGAAAAGAGACATGCCTAAGATGCCAAGTAATAAAGTTGGTTTTGCTAGATGTTTTATTTTAAGGAGCATGCATCGCGCTGAAAGAACAAGTATTCCACCTTCATTATCATGATCAACAGGCATCACAAGCGTAATGTATTTGAATGAGACAACAAAAAGAAGCGCCCATATTAGAAGGGAGATCAGTCCAATTAAATTTACTTCATTAAAGGGAAGCCCACCGATTGATAAGCAACTTTTAAGGGCATAAAGCGGGCTTGTGCCAATATCTCCATAAACAACGCCAATTGCACCAACAAAAAGCGTTCGTTTGTGGTTGAATGAATTGCTATTTTTCACTTTGCTGTACTCTTTAAATAAAAAAACATGGAAATTAAAGTTTCCGTGATTTTTATGGTAATGCCATTTGTTTAATAAGCGATTAAGCATTGTTTGTTTTTGTTTATTTTTTCCATTTTTTCTTGTGACTCAACAAACTGGTTCTGGTGTGTGTAATGGCAGGAGTCTTTATCATGCTAGAATGCTTTTATCCAAGTTGTTAGATTTAATCCCAAAACCATTGCGTTTAACATGTGATGTTTCGGTGACGTAAATGATGACTTATTAAAAAGTATGGGTATCATGTATTGTATAGAGCATTCATCTTTTTGCATCAGATGCATTTTGTATACCAGAAAGATCTTGCATAAAAAATATATGCATTTAAAATGAATTTAGTTAAATTAAGTCATTTTAAGGTGTGAAATGGAAAACAAAGAAAATAACTCAACAATTAAGCTGGTTATTGGTGTGATTGCTGTGATAGGCATTGCGTTGGGAATTTATTTTACCTCAGGCAGTTCGTCTAGTAATAAAAAAAATACGTCAGATACGCATGCCGTTTTCTCTGACGAGCAAACAAAGGCAATTGAAGAGATTGTTGTTAAGGTTGCACGTGAAAAGACAGATGTATTTATGAAAGCAATTAATGATGGCATGCAAATGCAACAAGAAAAGTCAGCACGTGATTTAGAAAAGAATGCAACAGCAGAAAAAGATACCTTTGCGAAAAATGCAATTGTTTGGGGGAATGCTAAAGCTGCACTTCAAGTGTACGTGATGATTGATCCAATGTGCCCACATTGCCATGACTTTATGAGGACGGCAATTGAAACAGTTGAAAAATCATCAGATGTTTCATTTACGCTAGTCGTTGCGCCAATCCTTGGACCAAATTCTGTTGCTGTTTCAAAAGTAATGCTTGCATCTGCAACTCAAAGTGCTGATAAGACAAAAACGTTGATGCGTAAGTTTGTCGATAAGGTTAATGATTTAACACGTGAAAAGTTAATAGCTCTTATTAAAGAAGCTGGTATTGATGTTGCACAATTCATTAAAGATGAAGAGTCAGCTGCTATCCAAAAGAAATTAGAAGAAAATGTAGTGCTTATTGAAAAATTAAAGATTCCTGGTGTTCCAACAGTCTTTATTCAAAATAAGGATGGTTCATTGTTTGCAGCTCCTCCACTTAAAACAGATGCTTATTTAAAGTTAGTAAAGCGTATAAAAGCTGGCGAAGATATTTCAAAGCCAGGTGACGATAAAGCTGAAGAGCCTGCTAAAGAGGCACCAAAAGTTGAAGAACCTGTTAAAGAGACGCCAAAAGCTGAAGAAGCAAAGAAGGAAGTTTCAAAGCCTGCGGAAACTAAGAAAGATAGTAAAAAAGAATCTGCTTCAAAAAAGAAAGCAGAGGATAAAAAGAAAAACTAAAATTTCTTTTTTGACAATAAAACGGGGGAGAGCGCTTTGCTCTCCCTTTTTTATATAGTTAATCCTGTTATTTTGGTTGAAAAACAGCAATCTACGTTCCATATTAAATAAAGGAACATTTGTAGCGCACTGAAGAATAATATTGATGAAGCCATGTAGCTTAAACAGTGTAAATGAAAATCAAATATATAGTGATGCGTTTAAAATGTCTGCATTATGCTTTGAGCAAAAACAAATGGCTACGAACGCATTAGGGTGCAGCATGCTTGAAATTAATTTAACAAACATTGTAAAAAATTTTAAAACGTTACAATCTTTATGTCCTTCTGCTGATGTTTACCCTGTTTTAAAAGCAAACGCATATGGTTTAGGTGCAATTCCTATAGGAGCTGCCTTAGAACGTGCGGGAGCAAAATCATTTTTCATTGCCTATATTGGTGAAGCCCTTGCCTTGCGTCAGCATTTGACAGAGGTTGATTTGTATTTGCTAAATGGCCCCTACACAACGGGTTGGGAAAAAGTTTGTTTCGAATACAATGTGATACCTGTTTTAAATACATATGAGACAATAAAAGATTGGCATGCATTTGCTAAATCACAAGGATTACCCTTAAGAGCTGCATTGCACATTGATACTGGAATGCGCCGCTTAGGGTTGTCCGCGCAGGAATTAAAGCACTTTTTAGCGGTTGATTTTCCTTACATTAATTGGGTGCTTGTGATGAGTCATTTGGCATGCGCTGATGATTTTTCGCATGAGATGAATGAAAAACAGCGTTTAAATTTTGAAGCATTGCATAAGTATTTTCCGACAACAAAATTTTCACTTGCAAATTCACCAGGGATATTTTTAGGGCAAGCGTATCATTACGATGTTGTGCGCCCTGGCGGTTCTTTGTATGGACATAAGCCAACAGGCGAAGGAAGCCCTATCATTTCGTGCATTACGATGAAATCTCAGGTTTTGCAAATTCAGCATTTGGAGCCAGGCGAAAGTGTTGGTTATGGTTGTACTTTTATTGCTGAAAAACCAACGATAATTGCAACGCTTGGACTTGGTTATGCTGACGGCTTATTGAGGCACTTAAGTGGTAAAGATGCTTATGCTCTTGTTAATGGGCAAAAAGCACCTTTTGTTGGACGTGTGTCGATGGATCTTGTTACTATTAACATCACGTCAATAAAAGATGTTGCAGTTGGTAATTGGGCTGTTCTTATGGGAGGCGATGAGGGAGCAATGATGCTTGATGATGTAGCAAGAAAAGTCCAAACAGATAGCCGTGATGTACTCGTAGGCCTTGGAGATCGTTTCAATCGCATTCATACCATTTAAAATAGATTTTTAAGGAAAGACAGATTTTATGACCATTTTTAGCCCCATCGGACGACTTACACTTACATTGTTGACTCAATTAGGGCGTCTTACGCGCTTTTTTTTAACAACTGTGCTAAGTGCGTTTAGACCACCGTGGTATGGGTCACAAATTGCAAAGCAGGTTATGCAAATTGGTTTTTATTCGCTTCCTGTTGTTGGCTTAACAGCAATTTTTACAGGAATGGTTTTGGCACTTCAAAGCTACACTGGGTTTTCACGATTTCAAGCTTCTGATGCCGTTGCAACTGTTGTTGTGCTATCAATGACTCGTGAGTTGGGACCTGTTTTGGCTGGTTTGATGGTTGCAGGTAGAGTGGGGGCATCGCTTGCTGCAGAAATTGGAACAATGCGTGTGACTGAGCAAATTGATGCACTTGTGACGTTATCTACGGACCCATTTAAGTATCTTGTTTTTCCGCGTATCATTGCAGGGCTTGTTACTTTGCCATTCTTAGTTCTTATTGCTGATTGCATTGGTGTGTTAGGCGGTTATTTGATCGGTGTTTACAAACTTGATTTTAATGCGGCAACGTATATGGACCAAACGTTAAAATTTTTAGAAATGCAAGATGTTGTTTTTGGTTTAATTAAAGCTGCTGTGTTTGGCGTGGTGATTACCTTAATGGGATGTTATCACGGTTATATGTCTGAAAGGGGAGCTGAGGGTGTTGGACGTGCAACGACGAAGGCTGTTGTTTCTGCTTCAATATTAATTTTATGTATGAATTATGTCTTGACGGCTGTTTTATTTACAAAATAAAATAATTAACTAAATATATATGATCCTTTGGGAGGTTTTAGCCTTCCTTTTTTATATTCTAATTGAATAAAATTTTATATAAAAGTAGCATAAAGTGTGAGCTTTTTATGCGATCAAAAGATCTTGTGATTTTCAAATAGAAAGGCAATTTTAATGAAACGTAACGTAAAATTAATTCGTGCGCTAAAGTGTTTAATGCTATGTAGTGTTTCACTGAATCTATCTATATCTTCTCTATTTTCTGGTGAGGGTGTATCTGAAGAAGCGATCAACGTTGTTAGCTTGTCAACATCAGCAGAAGATGTGATTTTATTTAAAAAGCCTCTTACTGAGCTATTTGATTCACCAAAATTTCAAAATAGTGTGCAAGAAGTTATGTTAGAAGCTGTGCAGGAACCTGTTATTGTTTTTCCTCCACTTGTGGTTAAATTGGATATGCTTGTTTCGTCTTACAAGACGCAAACAGATGTGAATCAATTGGCTGGGGGTTTGCACGAGGCACGTGAAGCCCTGATGTCTATGCCAATATCACATGATATGCGAACACCCCTTGTTCAGAAGAAAATTATTCAATCTGTGCAAGTTATTGAAAGTATTTTATCTGAAGATCTTGGAGAACTTTTAAATTCTCGCAAAACGCAAGACCCGCATGCGTCTGAATATTACCAGAGGATGAATGACCAATTTTTGAATGCAAATCAAAGCTATAAGATCAATATTGAGTATTATCGTTGGTTAAATCAAGTTGTCTGTGCTGTTCAATCAGCTTTAGCAAATAAAAATATTATGCCTCAAGATTTAGTGGGTGGATATGCTGCATACCTTGTTAGAAGCAACATTGTGTATGCATGGTGTGTTCAAGATTCTACTAAAACGCCAGAATCTTTTCAAAATATATTGAGTTTACTGAAAAAAGATGAAACCCAAAATAATCCTTATTTGATTATTGAAAGTGAATATCAGCACGTTCAGCAAATGCATTTAGATGCTTTATGTTCTTTGCACCCAACATTGCCTTTTAGTATTGATTTGGGTAAAGGTGAAGTTGCATTTAAAGAGTTTGATAATCTTGGTAATGGTCAATGCGGATTCTATGGATTAGGGTTGGATTATGACAAGGCGATCCAGACACTTTTTGCATCCATTGGTACGAAACGTATTTACGAAAATAAATATTATAAACCCATGAATCGACGTTTCTGCGCGGTTAATGGAGACGTGCCTATTCAAAATGATCGTATGGTACAGTTTGCAAACCGTATTCTTAATCAAGAAATTGAAAAAGACCCTGGTAATGCACTAATTAATATGGAATTAACTTTAAAAAAAATATCTGATTCTTTTTCACCTGCAATTAATGAACTTGTGGACTTGAAAAAAGCATGGCTTTTAAGAATAGATGACCATGAACTACAAGCACCTTATGTAGATGATATTGGTTATGCTCCAATTGAGGGTGATATGGAAAGCTGGAAGGAAAATTACTCAAAATGGGTTGATGCTCACCAAAACAGCTTTAATCTATGGAATGATGAAAGAAGCACTTTAAAAGCTGAATATGAAGAAGCTGAGTTTTCTGTTTTGTATGAACATATGTACAGTAAAGACCATTTGGATGAAGAACATTTAAGGAGATTTATTAAAGATGATTTTGAGCGCTTGTTTACGGGGAAATATTTAGATTTAGATCCAAACATGCAAAATCAAAGTATGATCTATGTTGATATGTTGCAAAACTTTAATAATTTTAATATTTATTTGTGGATGAAGTCCGATAATGTTTATTTCCAAAAAAATAAGGCTCAAAAGCATATGCAAAATGCTCCAGTATCATTAGTTAAATCATGGATTGTGTCAGATACAGCGCGTGATGTTCATTTAATTTTATATGGTGAACCTAACATGGGAAATGGGCATTATAAAAAGCTTGTTCCAATAAATGATCGGATGGGTCTTGCAAATGCACTACGTCATGAAATTTCTAATAAAATTAATTTATAGTGCCGCCTATTGTAAAAAAGTGAGTTATTATTTTTAATATAGAATTTAAACCAGTAACAACTAAACTTTCTAAATTGCTGACAATCAATCGCTGAAGAAGCGAAGAATGTTTCCTCTATTATTAAGGCGTCTTAAAATACTTCTGTAATGTCAAAAATTACTGAAAATAAACAGGTTGATAGTGATTTAATTTAATTTTCCTGTGAATGAAAATAGCACGTCTTGTTTAAATATTTTTAAGCTTGGCGTATTTTATGCTATGTTTCCTTTATATAAAATAAAAATTGCATTGAAGAATTAAATGGAAACGAATACACCTGCCTCATCTATAGTCCCAGAATTAAGTCGTATTGTTGATCTTGAGCGTCTTTTGCAATTACCAAATGGTTATACAACAAAAGCAACAAAAGAAGAATGCGACAAACTTGCCAAGCGATTTGATTTTGTTTGGCTTGATTTTTTTGATTTATCTTTCAAAATAACGCATCTTGGTAACAAGTCCATTGATTATAAAGTTGAAGGTACAATTAAAGCAAGGCTTGCGCAAGAATGTTCAGTGACACTGAAAGAAGTGCCTGAAGATATTGATTATTCATTTGATTTCAGGGTCGTACACCCTAAGCAAGAAAAAGATTTTGCTCTTGAATTGTCTGAATTTGAAGATTTTGAATTCTCGAGTGATGGTATTGTTGATCTTGGTGAAATTGGTGCGCAATATCTTTATTTAAGCATTGATCCATACCCACGTTTTGAAAAAGAAGAAATTGTCGTACCTACAGAGCCTAAAAAGAATCCATTCTTAGTGCTTGAGAAACTAAAGAAAAAGTAAAAATAAGACAGTTTCATACTTCTTCATACTAAAAGTCTGTAATATGTTATTCTCTGACTTGATCCGAGGATCTATAAAAATCCTAAGATAAATAGTAAATTGCACTGTGAAAAAGAAGGGCAGTATGCCGTTTAAAAAACAGGATCCCCGGATCAGTTGCGAAGATGACAAAATGGAGAGCAAGCAATTGAAAATCCCATTTATTAAAGCACAAGCGCTTGAAAATGATTTTGTTATCATTTTATTGCAAGAACAAGATGCAGCATTTGCAAATGTTATTTTAAGTGAGCTTGCACGTACCATTGCTAATCGCCGAATTGGGGTAGGGTGCGATCAGGTTATTCTCGTTAATACGTTCAACACAACAGATGAGCTCTATCTTCGATTTTTTAACTCGGATGGATCTGAGGCCGAAGGATGCGGCAATGGGTCTCGTGCGTTTAGTTTGTGGTGGATGGAAAGGCATGTGTGCGATGCTGTTTCTTTTAAAACAAAAGGGGGAATTGTGCGTGGCCAACGTGCGCCTGACGATCATACGCTTATTGATTTATTTTTGCCAAAACCAATAATTAATAAAGATATTTATTTAGGCGAATATCAATCATTGTCAATGCCTGATCCTGTTATGGTTACTATTGGTAATCCGCATGTAGTTTTATTTGTAAGTGATGATTGTTCTGCGCAATTACTTGGTCCATTAATTGAATGGTTGCCACAGTTTCCAAATGGAATTAATGTAAGTTTTGCGCGCTTAACTGATGAGAATAACATCGTTTTGAGGGTGTGGGAGCGTGGTGCTGGTTTGACCCCCGCCTGCGGCACAGGTGCAGCTGCTGTTGCTGTGGCGGCGTCTGTGCGTGGGCTTGTTGATGTGTCAAAGACTATTAATGTTCTGCAAGTTGGTGGGTCACTTACAATTACCCTGTGTGATGAAGGTCTTAAACAGCGTGGTGCAGCATCAATTGTTTTTGAAGGTGTTTTTCTTTTTTGATCGTAACTTTTTATTAATATTTATCACGTAATCTCTAAGTTATTATGATGAATTGGATTTTACATAGATGACCATCAAAACCCCAAAATTGCGCGTCTTAACCGTTCTGTCAGTGCAGCTCTTTTGTTTTTGGCTTGCTGTAGGTTATGTGTCTTGCTTTTTCGTGTTATCAATTCCTGCAAGTGCACAAGATATCGGGGTTGGTGGTTCTTTTGCTTTGCCGCATAAGCAGCTTTTTATTTATGCGCAGCTTACAACGGTTGCGTCTATAACTTTTGCTATGATAACATTTTGGGTTCAAAAGAAGACAGCCAAGCTGCAATTAATACGTTTGTATCGTTCATCTTCTATTCAAAATAAATATGTTCAAAAATAATAAGGTGTTAATACAATCACCTGTTTGACGATATGTTGGTATTGTTTAGTTTGGTGCGTTAAACTAGATTAAATTAATTTATATGTGCACTTTGTTATGTATTCCTCGTCGGTTTTTTTTCGTCCTTTTCAACTTTTAAAACGTTTTCTGCCACAGAATTTATTTGGACGAACGCTTATTATTTTGCTAGTGCCTGTGATTTTGCTTCAAATTATTTTGGGGTATATTTTCTTTGAGCGCCACACGGAAACAATTTTACGAACATTATCTGAAACAATCGCGGGTGATATCGCCCTTGTTATGGCATGGCACGAAACACCTGAAACGCCTTTTGAGCAGTTAAAAATTTTGGCAAAAGAATACTTATCGCTTGAGCTTGAATTAGATGAACAAAGTACGCTTGATCGAACAGGACAGTATCGTGAAAATTGGTTGTATATTCCCTTAACAACTGCCCTTGATGCTAAAATAAAAGCGCCGCATTACGTGCGTATGACGCCTGAACATATTTATATATCGGTCCAAACAAAAAAAGGATTGTTACACGCATCATTGCTTCGTAAGCGATTATTTAGTAGAACAACCCCGCTTGTTCTTATATGGACAACTGTTTCTGCCATGTTGCTATTTGGCGTTGCTTCCATTTTTATGCGTAATCAAATTAGGCCGATTCGGCGTCTTGCAGAAGCTGCAGAAAAATTTGGAATAGGTGATGAACTTGTACCTTTTAAAGCAGAAGGCGCCCTTGAAGTACGAAAGGCTGGTTATGCATTTATAAGAATGCGTGAACGTTTAAAGCGCCTTTTACATGAACGTATTGAAATGCTTGCTGGCGTTTCTCACGACTTACGAACACCAATTACACGGTTAAAACTTTCTGTTGTAATGATGCCGGAATGTGCCCAAAAGCAGCAAATTGAGGCGGACACGCATATGCTGCATCAAATGGTTGAAGGATTTTTATCGTTTGCGCGCGGCACAACGGAAGAAGAAAAACAGAGTGTTAAGCTGCTGCCTTGGATTCACGAAATTACTAAGCATCATCGCTTAGAATCACTTCTAATCAGTGGCAATTATGAAATAGAAACGCAAATAAAAAAATCATTTTTTAACCGTTGCTTAACTAATTTGGTAGTAAACTCTGAGAAGTACGCAAGAAATCTTTCTATTGATGTTAGACGTGTAGGAAGCAATATTGTCATTATTTTTGATGATGACGGTCCTGGTATTCCTGAATGTGAACGAGATAATGTGTTTAAGCCTTTTTATAGGCTTGACCAGGCTCGTAATCTTGATACGGTTGGCGTTGGTTTAGGATTAAGTATTGCACGCGATGTTGTTTTAACACATGGTGGGCAAATTGATTTGATGATGTCTCCAATGAAGGGGTTGCGTGTTCAGATTCGCTTGCCGCTGGATTTATAAAGTATATTTTAAACTTTGTGCATTGAATAAACATGCACGCAGTAAGGGGGAATTATCCTATGGCAGAAACTAAGGAAAATGCAAAAACTGAGAATCATAACGCTCAGGAAGAATCTAGTGAGCGCGTGAAGCCAACGCTTAATCCAGCAATTGATATGCTAAAAGCGTTTGCTCAGCAAGGTAAAGTGCTCATGGATCGTGATGCACTTATTAGTAATCATCGTAAAAATTTAGATGCGATTAATGATGCAAGCAAGACAACAATAGATCTTTTAAAATCTGTTACGGCTTTGCAAAACCAATACGTAAAGCAAACATTTGAAGATTTCAATGCGATGCTTCGTGATATGACCCAAAAGCCACAAGCACCTGATCAATGGGAAAATAGTGCAGCACGTTTTAAGGAGTCAATGACAAAAGCCGTTGATCATTCATCAAATGTTGCAAACATTGTTGTAAAAACGAATGGTGAATTTTTTAAAAAGGTACAAGAGCAAGCTCAAGAAACGTTTAAAGAATTGAAATTTCCTAATGTAGCTTCACGCAAGCATTAAAAAATACGATTCTTCTTTGTCTCTCCCCTAAGGCAAAGAAACACGGCTATTCTTGTTTTTAAAATTTTATTAAGATAAAGAGCAGTGAAACTATATTTTTCTGGACTCATTTTTTTGAGGGAAATACGGTGAGGGATAGCTATTTTATATATCTATCTCTTCACAGGCTTCTTTTGTACGCCCACACTGCTATTATTGATAACAATTTCATCTTGATGAGCAAAGTTAAGTACTGCCCGTGCGCGTTCTTCAAGCAAATCAATATCAAGGCTGTCTGGTCGTAGTAGGTATACCCTTCTCTCCAGCTGCTCTCTTACAATTTGCTGTGAAGCAAATTTTTTTTCATTAAGCGCGACTGTTTGTTGTAATCTCAAATAAGCGATAATGCCTCGATCCCCTTGAAAAATATGGTAGGTAAAGTACCCCATAATTATGATTGATATAAGAGGAATGAAAATTTGACGCAGAGAAAAACGTTTTTTACTTTGTATGCTCATTTTTCAATAGATCCCATGCTTGCTTGTGCGCCAAGTAATTCCTCTATGCGAATTAATTGATTGTACTTTGCAACTCTATCTGTGCGGCTAAGTGAGCCTGTTTTTATCTGTCTTGCACCAACAGCAACAGAAAGGTCAGCAATAGTTGTATCTTCTGTTTCGCCTGAACGATGAGATATAATTGTATTAAAGCCAGCACGTTTTGCCATTTCAATCGTATCAAGTGTTTCAGTTAGGGTGCCAATTTGATTAAGTTTTATTAAAATAGCATTAGCGGCATTAACGTTAATACCTTTTTGAAGGCGTGCCGGGTTTGTTACAAATAAGTCATCGCCTACAAGTTGAATTGACTCGCCTAACGTTTTTGTAAGGACGGTCCAACCTTCAAAATCATCTTCTGCTAAGCCATCTTCGATAGATACGATCGGATAACTATTCACTAGTTTTTCATACACAGCAATCATATCTGTCGGTGTATGTTTTTTTCCTTCATATAAGTAGGCGCCATCTTTGAAAAATTCATTCGCTGCAACATCGAGCGCTAGATGAATGTCTTTTCCAGGAGTATAACCTGCATCTTGAATGGCTTGCATAATGGCATCAAGTGCTTCTGTTGATGAGTTAAATGCAGGAGCAAAGCCACCTTCATCACCAACGTTAGTATTGTGTCCAGCTTGTTTTAAAACAGTTTTCAAGCTATGAAAAATTTCAGCGCCCATGCGAACAGCTTCGCTGATATTCTTAGCTTTTGTCGGAATGATCATGAATTCCTGAATATCAATAGGGTTATCCGCATGCGCACCGCCATTTACGATATTCATCATTGGCATTGGCATTATGTGTGCGTTAACACCGCCAAGATAACGATATAAAGGCATGCCGCATGATTCCGCAGCTGCCTTTGCAACAGCTAAGCTTACAGCCAATGTTGCGTTTGCTCCAAGACGTGATTTATTTGCTGTGCCGTCTAAGTTAATAAGAATTTTGTCAACATGGCGTTGATCGAATGCATCTTCAGCTACTAATGATTCAAAAATTTCTGTTTCAATAAGCTCTATTGTTTCAAGAACGCCTTTTCCTGCATAACGCGTTTTATCGCCATCACGCTTTTCAATGGCTTCAAACGAACCAGTTGAGGCGCCTGACGGTACAGCTGCCCGGCCATGGCTTCCATCGCTTAAGCCTACGTCAACTTCAATAGTAGGAAAGCCTCTTGAATCTAAAATTTCACGTGCTGTGATGAAAGCAATGTCTGACATAATGTTATCCGTTTTGTATTAGATTTTCTCTGATTGTCACGATTAGGTTTGCGACAATTTTTTGCATGAAAAAGACAATAAATATAGTTTGATAAACACAACAGAAATTATGTGCGCCCATCAAGAGTAAAGGTCTTTGGATCAAATTTTAAGATGGCAGCGAGTGCAGATTATTCTATATTTGCCTAATTAATAAAAAGAACAGCAGCAAAATAGCTTGAAAATTGATTAAATAACACCTTTTCCTTGTAGAAGTGCTTGCAGCTCTCCAGATTGATGTATTTCGCGCACGATATCACATCCACCAATAAATTCGCCTTTGATATAAAGTTGAGGAATTGTTGGCCAGTTGCTAAAATCTTTAATACCTTGGCGAATGTCAGCATCAGCTAATACATTAATATCTTTAAAAGGTGTATTGAGTGCGTTTAATATTTGAACAACAACAGCTGAAAACCCACATTGTGGCATTTGTGCTGTGCCTTTCATATAAAGTACGACAGCATTTTCGGAAATATCGTTTTGGATGCGTTCATTAATATTTTGCATGGAATATTGCTCCTGGTTTTTTAAAATTAAATTGTATCAATAAATTATGGTGTGCGCGTTTTAAGCGCAAGTGCATGTAGTTCGTCTCCCATTTTACCTTTTAAGGCTTGATACACCATTTGATGTTGTTGAACACGGTTTTTGCCTTCAAACTGGCTTGAGGTGATAGAAGCTTGATAATGATCGTTGTCTCCAGCAAGGTCAACAACATCAATCATTGCATCAGGAAATGCTTCGCTTAATAGTTGACGAAGTTCGGTAATAGGTAGGGCCATATTTATCTCTTATTATCGTTGTGTAGTTTTAAGCAGGTGCTTGTCCAAATATTGGCGCAGTTGCCACTTCAGCTGTTGTAGGCGTGTCTGAGTCAATGGCCTTTTGTGTTTGAGATTCATCTGTTTGAATTTCCAGTAATGATTTCACCGATTGGTCGTTCAAAATGCCAAAACGCCTAGCAATTTCATGGTAGCCCACAACACCTGCTTGATAGCTTAGATCTGTTGAATACACATCTAAGCGCTTTTGGCTGGTTATGTCAAGTACACGGCAGGTATCAAGGCTAATTTCATCAATTAAAATAAGACGTGAATCCATTGGGTTGTCGGAAGCATAGATGCGACCAAACTCAAGTTTGTAGCGAATAAGATTTAAGTTCACGGCTGTAAACTGGCCAATTAGAAAGTCATTAATACGCTGAACCGTTGCATACAATTGATCGAGTTCGTCGTGATCTGTTACACCAAAAGACACTAAATGTTGAGGTGAAACGACTGGATTTTTTTCATTTTTATTTTTAAAACGAAGTTCAGTTATCATTTCGGGTAGTTGATCATATTTTTCAAGACCAAAGCGATCACAAAAATCTTCACAGGCTTTGTTATGTATTTCAATATAAAAAGGAAGGTTTTCTGCTATACGCACCAATTGTTCACGCATATTAATGCGGCGCATAAAATGGTTTTCAATATTAATTTCATTAAGTCGTTTGTAAATCATTTCTGAGAAACGATTATTAATGACACCTTTGCCGCTAAGATCATTAAATGGCTGTGATTCTGAGCTGCTAAGTGGGTGATTATCCTTGAAATACAAGATAAATGTATCGGGTTCTGTTCCTTCAAAAATACACTTCGTGACGCCTTCGAACACATTTCGGCGTCTGGGCTGTATTTTTTCGGAAAAAAAACGAGGTTGAGTTTCAACGGTCATAGTTTTATTCCTAAGCTAATGCTAAACTTTATCACGTTAGTGTAGTAATGAGAATTTTCATGCCCTACCATTATGAAATAAGGCGGCTTTACTGAAATGTCAATGGAAAATATTAAAAAGACCAAAATCACGACGTTAAAACGATTATGGCCATTTTTGTGGCCACGTGATATGAAAAGCGCAAAATGGCGCTTTGTTATCGCATTTTTTGGATTGTTGCTATCCAGAAGTGCGCTTGTTATTTTGCCTATGTTATTTAAAACGATCATTGACGCATTGGTTGATCATAAATCTTTTGATATGGTCTTGTTTTGGATCGTTATATATGGCGTGACGCGTATTTTATCGTCGTTCTTTTCAGAAGTGCGAGATATAAGTTTTGCTTCTGTTACACAACGGACGTTACGTCAAGTAGGATTAGATGTTTTTGATCATTTGCACCGTTTAAGTTTACGTTTTCATATTGCACGTCATACAGGTGGTGTGTCCCGGATTATTGAACGCGGCACAAAAGCTATTGAAACATTGATTCAATTTCTGGCAATGAATATTCTGCCCACTGCATTTGAAATTTTACTTGTTAGTACTGTATTATGTTTAGTATATGGAGTTCGGTACACAGTTATTATTTCTGTGACAATGGCTTCATACATTATATATACCTTAAAATTGACAGAATGGCGTATTAACTATGTGCGTGAAATGAATGCCGCTGATAATAATGCGCAATCAAAGGCGATTGATAGTTTGCTTAATTATGAGACAGTTAAGTATTTTGGTAACGAGCGCCATGAACGCGAACGTTTTGATGTAGGGCTTAAAAATTATGAAAATGCTGCACTTGAAAGCAAATGGAGCTTATCTTACTTAAACTTTGGACAGGGTATTATTTTAGCGTTAGGTTTGGCGCTTGTTATGGGATTTGCTGCATATGACGTAAAGCATGGTTCAATGACTACAGGCGATTTAGTGGCTATTAATACATTTTTGTTTCAGTTGACAATTCCTCTATTTAACCTTGGATTTGCCTATCGTGAGATTAAATTAGCACTTGTGAATATTGAAGAAATGTTTACGTTATTAGAAGAACCGCATGAAATACGTGATGAGGCAGATGCTGTTTCGATATTTGATATTAATTCAAATGTGACGTTTGATCACGTGGATTTTCATTATGATTCAGAACGTAGCATTTTAAAGGATATGAACTTTACGATACCAGCTGGACATACAGTTGCCGTCGTTGGATCAAGTGGGGCAGGTAAGTCAACGCTGGCCCGCTTATTATTCCGTTTTTATGATGTGATTGGTGGAGCTGTTAAAATTGACGGTATTGATATTCGAAACATGACGCAAAAAAGCCTGCGTTCGATGATTGGTATTGTCCCGCAAGATACGGTTTTATTTAATGACACGATTCATTATAACATTGCTTACGGAAACCCAAATGCATCTGAGGAAGATGTCATTGATGCCGCTAAAAAGGCTGAAATTTATGATTTCATACAAAGCTTGCCGCAAAAATTTGAAACGCGTGTAGGCGAACGAGGGCTGAAACTTTCCGGCGGTGAAAAGCAGCGCGTGGCTATTGCACGCACTTTATTGAAAAAACCAATCTTTTTTATTTTTGACGAAGCAACATCCGCGCTGGATACAAAAACCGAAAAGCTTATCCAAGAAAATCTTGAACGTATTTCAAAGAATAAGACAACATTGATTATTGCGCATAGGTTGTCGACAGTTATTCATGCCGATGCGATCTTGGTGCTTGATAAAGGTATTGTCGTAGAGCAAGGTAGTCATGATACGTTGCTAAGAAAAGGCGGAATGTATGCACAAATGTGGCAACGTCAGCAGCAAGAGGTTGATGTGGAATAAATTTAATTGCTAATTAGTGCGCTGGTAATCAGAGTGGAAATAGATAGTGTTTCTATCTTTTCGGCTTGATGAATAGTATCTGTGATAATCAGCTTTTTGATTGGCGCCAGTTGTACACGATCAATTGCGTCTTTTGATAAAACCCCATGGGTGCAGTAAGCAAAAGTGTTGGTGGCGCCTTCTTTTATGAGCGCCACTGCTGCATTGCACAAGGTTTTTCCCGTATCAATGATATCATCAATTAAAATACAAGACTTATCTTTGACATCCCCGTGTATAGCTTCTATATGAGGTATGCTAGCCATTCTTACCTTGTCGATGTAGATGATGGGGGATGATATTTCTAAAAGTGCACGAATAGCTTCACATCGTTTGATAGCACCTTTGTCTGGGGCAACAATAGCAATTTTATTTAGTATGTGATTTTCTTTTATGTGCTTTGCAAAAATTTCAGCCACGGAAATATTTTTAAGCGTTAAAGTAGAGAGGCTACAATCTGCATGTGCATCTATGGTTATGCACCTTGTTACCCCTATTCGGCTTAATGTGTGAAGTAAAAATTGCGATTTGCTACGCATGTAAGGTAGGTAGGGTAGGCATACAGTTATTTGTTGATGGTATTTTTGAAGGAACGTTATGGTTTGTAAAAGATTTGTAATGTATTCATTGATGGGTTTTTGAACAAAATAGACAAGAGCTGCATCTTGTGTAGGATTAAAGGTTAGGTCTTCACTCACCATGATATCTGTTTCGCCGTCTGAAAAAGAATGTTTTTGTATGAGTGTATGTGGTAGGCTTAGAGGTTGATTTGTGTAAATACGCATTTATTGCTGCTGTATTTTTTCAAAAGCTTTTCCTGCTGCAGTTATTTTTGATGCTGATGGAAGCACCGTTTGTGTTGGGCCTTTTTTACGTTCAATAATTTTTCCAGTTTCAGTTAAGCTTTTAAAGTCTTCGATTGTGAGTGGGTCATCTTGATATTGATCATTAATATAAAAAGATGGAATGCCAGGGACAGATTCGCCTTTATCCGTTTTTGCTGCAAGAGTGCCTACAATTAGTCTATCTGTGAGTTCTTGCGCTTTTTGAGAATTAATAGCTGTATCAATTTCTTCTACAGTAAATCCATTTTTGAGTGCAAATAAAAGAACGGATGATGAAGGATTTTGTTCGTTGATATTTAAAGTGATAAGTGCTTTTTTAGTGTCAATGGTAGACGGTAATGCCGCAATCATTTTTTCGATGGCTTCTTTTTTCTTTTTTTCTTCTTTGTCTGGGATCATAAGGTATTCAAACCAGTTTGGTTGATTTTTCATAAAAAGTGAAAAAAGTGTTTGAAAGTGTTCTGGGCCTTTGGATGCAGAAAGTTGGGATACAACGAAATCGATAACATGGTGGCAATAGGGACGAAAACCAAATTTTATTTTGCCTGTATTAATGTATTTTATTTGAATATCTGAAAGTGTTGTGTTGAAAAAAATACCGCAGTGACCGCAGGTTGGGGAAAAATATGCCGTGATTGTATATTGTGCATTTGCTGATATGGTATCGCAATCTTGATTTGTTGGCGCACCTAGTGTTGCAAGTTGAGGTTTTAGCCATATAAAGGGAAAAGGTTCCACATTGTTTAAATCATTTTCATGTGGATCGTTTTTTAATGATTCTTGCTCAATTTTAGGTTGTTTGGGGTGATTATTTGCGTCACTAAATGCCCCATTTGCCATCATTCCGACATACATGAGATTGATTAATGTTCTTTTGACAAAAGATTTATCTAATAGTGTTCTCAGCATTTTTTCGATCCGTATTAAATGTCACAATTTTGATTTGATAGGGGTATTTAATGTTCTTTAAAAGTTTAGCAAATAAAGAGAAAAATATCATCTAAAAATTATATAAAACTTTCATCTATTTGTAAACTTGCTGTGTTTTTTAATCGGCAGTTCTTTTAATAAAACATAGTTCTTTTCACTTAAATACGGTATATTCATGAAAAATGTCAAATGAATGATGTTGCTTGATTGTGGGCAACAAAGGCACATCTAATTTAATTTAGGATTTATAATTTATGAAATTTTCGCTCTCTTGGTTAAAAGCGCACCTTGATACAACAGCAACTTTGAATGAGATTACGGATGCATTGGTTGCCATTGGTATCGAAGTTGAATATGTAGAAGATCCAAGTGAGCGTTTAAAGGGATTGGTTGTTGGCCATGTTATTACACGCGAGCAGCACCCAAATGCAGACCGATTAAGTTTATGTACTGTTCAAGATGGCACGATGACGGATGGTAAAGCTACTGTTTATCAAGTTGTCTGTGGTGCGCCAAATGTTAGAGCAGATATGAAAGTCGCTTTTGCACGTTGTGGCGCTGTTATTCCTGATACTGGATTGCCACTTAAAAAAGGAAGCATTCGTGGCGTTGAAAGTCTTGGAATGCTTTGTTCTAGTCGTGAGTTATTATTGGGTGAAGATTCAGATGGCATTATGGATTTAGACGCAACTCTTGAAACAGGAGCGGATTTAGCCATTAGCCTTGGCATGACTGACCCGATTATCGATGTAAGCTTGACCCCTAATAAGAGCGATTGTTTTTCAGTTTATGGTATTGCACGTGATTTGGCGGCTTTTGGTATTGGTACGTTAAAAGATCGCTCAAAGATAGATGTGAAAACATCAGTGTCGTGCGATATTTCTGTGACTATTACAGATCCAAACACACGTCACTTTTGTATAAGAACAATTAAGGGCGTGAAAAATACGCAAAGTCCTGCATGGGTACAAGAACGCTTGCGTGCAGCAGGATGCAAGCCTATATCTGCGCTTGTTGATGCAACAAATTTGATATGCCTTGAATATGGTCATCCATTACATGTGTTTGATTTGAATAAACTTCAAGGTAATGCGCTCACGATTCATGAAGCCGCCGGTGGTGAAACATTAGTGGCTCTTAATGATAAAGAATACACGTTATCACAAGGCATGACTGTTATATCTGATGCATCTGGTGTTATTTCACTTGCAGGCGTTATGGGTGGTGCGTCAACAGGGTGTGATGGTGCAACAACAGATGTGGTTATTGAATCTGCGTTGTTTGATGCCGCACGTATTGCATTGACGGGGCAATCAACTGCTATTTTAAGTGACGCACGCACACGCTTTGAGCGGGGTGTTGATCCAGCTGATACTATGTTTGGCTTAGATTACGCAACTCAGCTTATTTTAGAATGGTGCGGGGGATCAGCATCAGATGTTGTGCAAGCAGGAGCTTATGTAAAAGAATTACCAGCCCCTATAACTGTTTCATTGTCTCAATCACGTTTGACGTCTGTATCCGGAGATAACAGTATAACATTACGTGATGCGCTTGCAATTTTGATAAAGCTTGGCTTTAGTGAAAAATCAATTTCAAATTCTGAATTAACGGTTACTGTGCCTACATGGCGTTATGATGTGACGTTGGACGTTGATTTGATTGAAGAGGTGCTTCGCATGCGTGGTTATGACGCAATTCCTGAAGCAGCATTACCACTTATTTTGCCTGCAAATGTAAATGTAACACGTGAACGTTTAAATACGCTGTTAACCAGTCGTGGATATAACGAAGCGTATACCTGGTCGTTTATTGCAAAAGAAACAGCTGATTTATTTGGAAAAGGAATAGCACTTTCAAAGCCGCTTAATGCTGAAATGGCTATGCTTCGTCCAAGTGTTTTGCCTGGGCTTTTAAAAATTGCAGCAAATGCGCAAAAACGATCACAACCAAATAGTTCTTATTTTGAATATGCACCGCAGTTTCATGAAACAGAAAAAGGACTTATTGAAGTACGTACGATGACGGGGCTTCGTGTCTTTTCAAAAGCGAAGCGCCATTGGCAAAAAGCAGAAAGTGCACCTGATATCTATGTTATTAAAAATGATGTAATGGCTGCACTTGATCTATTTGGGCTTAGCAATGTGCAGATTGAAGCAAAAGCTGGTGATTATTACCACCCAGGGCGTTCAGGTGTTATTAAGCAAGGACCTAAAGTGATTGCCCATTTTGGTGAGATTCATCCATCTATTGTGAAAGAAATGGGCATCAATGGTGTTGCACTTGGATTTGAACTTTTAATTGATGCATTGCCTTTAAAGCAAAAAGATAAAAAGGCTGCCTTTACACCAGCTGTTTATCAGTCTGTATCACGTGATTTTGCTTTTTGGGTAGATCAATCCGTGTCTGCAGACCAATTGATCAAGATTCTTCAAAAGAGTGACCGCGATTTGATAGATGCGATTCATATCTTTGATGTTTACTCTGGTGATAAAGCACCTCAAGGTCAAAAATCAATAGCGATCGAGGTGACATTGCAGCCAAAGAGACAAACATTGACGGATGAGGAATTAATGAGTTTCCAAAATAAAGTGATTGCTGACGTGAATAAAATGTGTGGCGGTCGCATTCGCGATGCTTAAATATATCTATTAATAAATAGAGTTAGGCATTGGTATTAAAAGGAAATTCATGACAGCACAAAACATTGGTATCATTGGTGCCGGGCAAATGGGGCAGGGAATAGCAGAGGTTCTTTGGCTGCACGGACATACAATTTATTTATTTGATGCTGATCCTGTGCGTCTTGAACTTGCTTATCAAAAGCTGCGTGAGCGTCTTGAAAGTCTAATCAATAAAGGGCTTATAGCTACTGATTTTAAGAATGATTTTCTTGATCGTTTGCGCGTATGTGTTCATCTTTCGTATATGTCGACATGCACACTTATCATTGAAGCTATCATTGAAAATGTAGATGTTAAGGCTAAACTATTTAGTGACCTTTCAAAAATTGTGGATAATGCATGTGTTCTTGCAACAAATACATCATCCATTTCGATTACGAAGCTTGCGCAACATGTTGTAAATTCATCTCGCTTTTTAGGGATTCATTTTTTTAATCCTGTGCATCGTATGCCTTTAATTGAAATGGTCCCTCATCAAGGAACCAGTTTAGATGTCATTGAGTATATGAAGGGGTTGATTGAATCAGTGGGAAAAATCCCCATCAGGTGTGCTGATTCCCCGGGATTTGTTGTAAACCGTTTGCTTATTCCAATGATTAATCAAGCAGCACGTTTAGTGCAAAATAATATAGCAAAGCCTGAAGATATCGATCTAGCATTAAAGCTTGGGGCAAATTTTCCTATGGGACCACTTGCATTGGCTGATTTTATTGGTCTTGATACATGTGTCTCTATTTTAACAATTCTTGCAAAAGATTGTGATGATGCATCCTATGTGCCTACAGAAATATTGCTAGACTATGTGCGCGCAGGTAAAATGGGAGTAAAGTCAAAAGAAGGTTTTTTTAAATACGTATGACTTTTAAAGCAAATCCCTTTTTTTGGCAACGTCACGCATTAGAAAAGAACCAATACGTAAAAGTATGCGAACAGAGTGGTTGCAATAATGGTGGGGCATATCCTGCTCCCAAGCGCAATTGCTCTCAGGATATAAAGAAGGATGAGAATTGGTATTGGTTTTGTCTTGAACATGTACGTGAATATAATGCTGCGTGGAATTTTTATAAAGATATGTCCGAAAAAGAAATTATTGAACACTGGAGGCGTGATATATCTTGGGATAGGCCAAGTTGGCCACTTGGGAGCTGGCAAGTGAAAGCAGCAACAAAACCTTTTTTAGGAAATGATCAAGATTTAAATATGCGAAGCGATCCATTTGGTTTGTTTGATGATGAATCAATACGTACTTGTGAGCATAAATATGCGCAATTCAATTCCGATGAAATGAAAGCTATAAAATTACTTGGCTTATCTGTGCAATACAGTCAAGATGATTTACAAAAAGCATATCGTGAGCTTGTGAAAAAACATCACCCTGATCTAAACGGAGGGTGTATTCAAGCTGAAAATCGCATTAAAACCATTAATCTAGCGTATAAGCTACTTCGAAAAAAGACAGGAAATATTTAAAATGACATCATCTCCTTTATCTCCTTTATGGCATGTGACAGCACGTGTTTCAGTTGACGCAATTGATGCAATGGTTGAGCTTTTTGAGCAATTTGGCTTTGCAGGTGTTAGTTGGATTGAATGCGATGAGGCTCCCGCGTCGGCTCTTATTGATGAAAATGGGTTCCCTATTTCATCTGTGTTTTTATTAGATGGATATACACCTAATAAACCAGAAATTGATTTTTTAAATGGCACGATTGAAAGCTTGATGCAGGTCATGAATCTGCCAATACCACTTGTATCTTTAAGCATAGTTGATAATACAGACTGGTTGATTGCCTGTTACCAAAGTATGCCAGCACGAACAATTGGCGAATTTTATGTATATGGTAGCCATATAACGGATGAGCTGCCTGAACATTTGCACCACGTGTTGGTGAACGCTGCCACGGCATTTGGAAGCGGGGAGCATCCAACGACGACTGGCTGCCTTACGGCTTTATCGAATTTACCTAATGATGTTTTTAACCAAAAGGTTTCGGTTCTTGATATGGGGTGTGGTTCAGGTATTTTAGGTATTGCAGCAAAAAAGAAGTGGCAAAGCTCAACTGTGATCGCGGTTGACAGTGATGCTGAGTCTGTTCGTGTGGCCGTTCAAAATGCACAAAATAATGCAACAGAAATGACAACAATTGAAAGTATGGGGTTTTCAAATCCGGCAGTTGCTTGGTATGGTCCATATCATATTATTTTAGCAAATATTTTAGCAAAACCTTTGTGTTTATTGGCGCAGGATTTTAAAGCGCATATGTATAAAGATGGCATTATTATTTTGTCTGGGTTGCTTAGTCGTCATGCCGAAGACGTGACAAACACATACCTAAGCAATGGGTTTCTAGCGGTTGAATCTTATGATATTGATGACTGGATGACGCTTGTTTTTAAAAGTTCTTAATGCTGACTTAGAAAAGTCTTTTTTAAACATACAGGACTTACAGCATCCTTATATTGCGATGACTCAAATAAAACCTTTATCCATAAATATTAAGCCTTGCGAATGTTTATGGGTTAAAGGGGATAATGGTTCTGGCAAATCAACTTTTTTAAAGCTTATATCGGGTATTTTACCAGCAACTTTTGGTCATATAGAGCTCTTTGCAAAAATTACGTATTTAGGGCCAGAGCTTGGTATGAAGATGGATGCTACCCATGCGGATTACCAACAATTTATTATGAAGTTGGGCGCAAAATGCACGTCTGAATTATCAAAGAAGCGTGAGCTGAATAGTTTTTCAAGCGGGCAAAAGTTAAATATTCGTCTGCAAGCAGCTTTAAGATCAGATCGCCCTTTGTGGATTTTAGACGAACCAACGCGGTTTTTAGATTCAAAAAGTGAGGCTGTGTTATGGGGCAGAATAAGACAGCATTGCGATGGTGGAGGCGCCGCTGTTATTGCATCGCATGCACCGGTCACCCCGTTGATACCAGGTTGTAAATTACTTCAATTTTAACGTGTGTAAAATTCTGCAATGCAACCGCACACATTTGCAATATCATCTTCAGTTAATCCGACATGGATCGGTAAGCTTACAAGTGATTCACCAAAATAGTCAGCGTTTGGGCAATTTGTTGCAGCATATTTTGTGAGCAAATGATTTGGTTTGTAATGAATGCCTGTTTCAATGCCTCTTTCCATGAGGAATTCCCGCAAAGCGTTACGTTGACCATTGGCTACAAGAATTGGGTAAATATGTGATACAACATTATCTAAGTCAATATCAAGCAATTGCACAGGAATACCTTGAAGGCCTTTAACATATGCTTTTGCAAGCGTTCGTCTTGTTTTACTAAAGCCTTCAATTTTTTTTAATTGTTCAAGTCCAATAGCTGCATTGATATTGCTCATGTGATAACGCCAGCCTTGATCCGTTACATCAAAATCCCACGTGCGTTTGCCTGCAAAGCGATTCTCTGTATCTTTTTGAACAGCAAGTAATCTTAAATCCCGAACCTTATCTGTAATGTTTTTGTCGGATGAAACAACAGCGCCGCCTTCGCCGCACGTGATGTTCTTAATGCCGTCAAAACTAAAGCAGGTAATGTCACCCGATCCGCCAATGCGTTTTCCTTGATGTGTGCTGCCAAATGAGTGTGCTGCATCCTCAATGACCCGAAGGTTGTATTTTGCCGCAAGGGCAAAAATGGCGTCACGATTGCCAAGGTTGCCGGCATAATGCACATGCATAATTGCTTTTGTGTTTTTTGTAATACGTGTCTCTGCATCTTTAACGCATATACAGCCCGTTGTCATTTCTACATCGCATGCAACTGGTGTGGCGCCTGTTGCAGATGTTGCCTGAAAAGATGCTACATAGGTAATGCTTGGTATGAGAACTTCGTCGCCGTTTCCGATGCCACATGCTTGGATTGCTAGATGTAAGGCTGAAGTGCCAGTATTTACAGCCGCAATATGTGTTTTATTATCAAAAAAAGATTCAAGTTCTTTTTCAAATTGCATGACGAATTTGCCCATACCAAGATAGCCATCGTTAAAAACGTTTTTTATGGCATTAAGTTCTTCTTCGCCAATTGAATAACGTGAAAGTTTGATCATGATATGGGGTCCTTATACTTGTTATGCTTTTAGCTCAATTGATTCAGCGACTTCTGGCTTAATAGCATCATATGGTATAAATAATGATTCATCTATAAAAGAGTTGTGTGGCTGCCCACCCCATTGTTTAATAACGTCACCTGCACAAAAAGCACCTGTTTTACCAGCATTTTGGATTGATCCATCATTAAAGAGTTCGTATAAAAAGCCAGCAAGGAATTGATCTCCAGCGCCGGTCGTGTCTTTTACACGTTCAGCAGACACTTCAGGGCTATCTATAAAATAGACGCCTGTTTCATCAAAAACATATGCCCCATTAGCCCCGCATGTGACAGCACCTTTAAGTTTTTTTTCTTTCAAAATTTCAGCTGCCATCTCAGGGGTGGATGCGTCTGTTAAGAGTTGTGCTTCCGTTTCATTCCCAACAACAATATCTACATAGCTATTAATAAAATCTAACATTTTATCGCGATTTCCACTTACACAAAAATCAGCAGACAGTGTGAGTGCTACTTTCTTTCCTGCAGATTTCATGCGCTCTGCTGCATAGCATATAGATTCATAAGTTGATTCAGGCCTAAATAAATACCCCTCAACGAGTAAACACTGCGCTGTAGTAAGCCACAAAAGGTCTTCTTCTGATACAATAATTTCACCAGAAACACCGAGGTTTGTAAGCATTGTACGCTCGCTAATGCCAGCTTCATTTTCTGTGATAAGAACGGTGCAAGTGCCAGATCCACGTTTTTTATTTTGAGCGGGTGTTAATCTGTATTTAATCCCTTTTGCATTAAGAGATGCAATATATTCATTACCTAAAATATCAGCAGCAAGTGCTCCGATAATGCCTACTTCCATACCTAGCGCTTTGAGCCCTGCAATTGTATTTGCTGCTGACCCACCAGGACCTTCATATTCTTTTTTACAGTGAGTATGTTGAATCGCCTGATTAAGTTCTTCTGCCTGAGTTCCATTAATCCAAGTGGTGCTACCTATATTGATATTTTCAATAATAGTGCTTACTTCGTTTGCAATAAACTCTGTTGTCGTTGATGATGTTGTGTCGTGAATCAGATTGCTGATAGCAACGATTTGTAATGCGTTTGCAAAAGCGCCCCAGGACATAAAAGCAGTTATGATAAATGAAGCTAGGTGAGAAGGTAATATATTTTTTTTTAACATAAAGTAACATCAAATTTATACAGCATGTGATGTTATAGCGTAGTGTTCAGTGCAAGTCTATCGAAAAATATGTGTGCTTTAACATGCTTTTATATAGGTGTGGTGTTGTTATGTAAAATATTATTTTAAAATGATTGTGCTCTTTTTTTTGTTAGTCATGTATGTCCAAAAGGCAATGCTGAATATAATGACAGCACATCCTTGATGAAGTGTGCCAAGTGCAGCTGGAACGCTGTATAGCAACGTTATTATACCTAATGCAACCTGCCCTATGATGACGATGCCATACCACTGCGTGATCCAGCGTTTGTAAAGTCCAATACAAGCTGAAATAGTAACAAGATAGGCTAGTTGGCGATGCATGAACTGTATCATTGCATGGTTTTCAAAAAAATTAATCCAAAGCGGTTTATGAAAATTCCATTCAGACGGAAGCCATTGCCCTTCCATAAGGGGGAAGGTGTTGTAAATAAGTCCTGCTTTATGACCAGCGACAAGCGCTCCATAAAAAACAGTAATAATTATAAGTGATAAATTGATTAAGCTCCACCGATTAGCCCCAGCGTTTTTTTCAGTGAGATTTTGTGCTTTTAAGTGATAAATAGCATTTAGGGTCGTGCCAACCAAAACAAAGGCCATAAGTAGATGAATGGCAAGGCGATATGGGCTTACCATTGGATCCTGTGTAAGACCACTTTTTACCATATACCAGCCTAGAAACCCTTGAAATCCGAGTAAGATAAGCATGGTGACACTCGTGCACTTTAAGCGCTTTGTAAGAACTCCGCGTATCCAAAAAAACACCATTGGAAATACTAAATAAAGGCCAATAAGGCGACCTAGGAAACGATGGGAAAACTCCATCCAAAAAATAAATTTAAAATCATCAAGGGACATGCCTTTATTTACTAACAGGTATTCAGGAGTCTTTTGGTAATTAGTGAATTCAAGCATCCAGTCGCTAAGCGTTAGTGGAGGAACAATGCCACGAATAGGTTTCCATTCAATAATAGACAGCCCTGCATGAGTAAGACGTGTCGCACCACCCAGCATAATCATTGCTAAAATTAAAATAAACAACCCCCAAAGCCAGTAGGTAAGAACTGTTGATTTTGAGGACTGGATCTTCATTTATGTTTTTTTTCTTCAATGATTTCATTAATGATTTCTTCAGCATCTTCACGAAGATGAATTAAATCTTGGTGCTTTGCTGCAAGGCGCATATATTTTAAAGCCATTTTAAGTGATTTTTTAGTGCCTATGCCGTCCCGGTATAAAATAGCGACATTAAATTGCGCTGCACCATCATTTAAATCAGCAGCCTGCTTATAAAGAAGAAATGCTACTTTTTCATCTTTTTTAGCACCGTCGCCATCAAGATAACTATCAGCTAAAGCTGCTATTGCAGGTGGATACTTTAATGCTGCAGCTTTTCCAAAATAAATAGTTGCTTCACGGGGATTGCGTGTACCATTGTTATAAAGACCACTCAATAACGCCACTCCTTTTAAAAAGAGAGCTTCAGGTAAATATTTTTTTTCTAAGAGATCAAGAAATTTGCGTGCTTTATGGGTATTGCCACTTTCGATATAGGTATCTATAAATGAGGAAATGCTATCTTCTTGGGATGACGTTTCACAAAATACTATTGAAGTAAGACACATAGCTGTTAATACTTGTATAAAGGTGTAACGAATAAGCATATTTTTTCCTTAAATAAGATCTTTAGCAAGTGCTTGGCGTTGTAATTCGTTGAGTAGAGTTTTGTGTGAATAATGGGGATGTGTGATTTCAAAAATAATATGCTGATTTGCTTGATGAAATTCAGTCACTTGGTTGGACGCTAATTTGAAACGGATAAAGTGTACAGCTGATGTTTTTCCATTTTCATCGGTACGTTCAATATCATTTTCGGCAGTGGCTTGAATACAATGTGTGCCAACATGTAATTGTATTTGTTCTTCTATGCCGCCAAGATTGCTTAGCATACGAAGGCGACGTTCAATATCATCTATTTCAATCATGAGGGTAGCAACAAGCTCCATTGAGTTGTCATTAAACTTTTTTGGAAGTAGAGGAGCGTATGCCAATAGTTCGTCTTGAAGTTGCTCTTCGCCGCCTTTTTCAACACGTAACATTTCTTGAATTTGCCACCAAAGGGTTAGGTGGTTTTCAAAATAAAAAGTAACATCAGGGCCAACAGTAATGCGGCGATTTTTTTTAATCTGGATTAGATCTTGTAGATGATGATTTCTGTTTTGGCAGAAGGTATCATTACTTATGATATCTTCCACGTTAAGAGTGCGCTTCATATATGTATCTATTTAATTATAATTATTTTATTGATGACCATCATACTCCGAGCTCTTGAATTTTGAAAGAACATCATGCTGAAAAATAAACGTACGCATTATTCGCCAAGTCGAATAATTTCCCATTCTAGTTCAATTCCTGTTTGTTCTTTTACAGCTTGACGCACATTTTCACCTAATTGCTCAAGTTCAGAGGCTTTTGCTGCATCAAGGTTTAATAGAAAATTACAGTGTTTTGTAGACACTTGCGCATCATTAATGGTTAGTCCACGACAACCTGCATCGTCAATAAGTTTCCACGCAGATTGATCAGCAGGGTTTTTAAATGTGCTGCCACCTGTGCGGCCGCGAACTGGTTGTGAGTCTTCGCGTTGCTGCAGATAAGCATTAATTGACTGCATGATTTGTGCTGGTTTTTTTTCGTTTAGAATGAAGCTTGCGCGTACGACGACTGCCCCTTTAGGAAGATTGCCTTTACGGTATTCCATTGATAATTCAGATGATTGAAAGCGTGTTAATATACCGTCTAATGAAACAACTTCAACCCAATTTAAATAATCTTTGATTTCATGGCCATACGCACCTGCGTTCATATACACCGCGCCACCAATGGTTCCTGGTATGCCAACAAGGAATTCAAGGCCTGATAATCCTTGAGCTGCACATTCCATGACAACTGTTCGGTCAAGGCACCCCGCGCCAGCAATGACTTCTTTAGCATTAAATGTGATGTCAGAAAAACCAGAACCTAGTTTAATGACGCAGCCTTTAATTCCTTGGTCACGTACAAGTACGTTTGATCCTGCACCAAGTACTGTTATGGCTAAATCGCTTGGTTTTTGTTTAAAAAAAGAAATTAGATCTTCAGTATCTTTAGGTTTAAACAGAACTTCCGCAGGACCGCCAACTTTAAACCATGTCATCTTTGATAGTTCGTATGAAAACACATAACGTCCACGTACCTGTGATAAGGACAGATAATCTTCGTTGCTGCCATTCATTGTTAGTATTGCTTCGGCGCTCATAAGCTCACCACGGTTTGATTAAAAGCAGGGGTATTTTCATCCCACAATGAATCAAGCTGCGCAGGAAGTGATGCCGCCCAATACGTAATGCTACCGGCCCCCATAAAGACAACAATGTCCCCTGGGTGTGCAATGGATCGAATTAAATAGGGAAGTTCACGCTGTTCATTTAAATCATAAACATGTGTGATGCCGGTTTTGCGAATGGCTTTTGCTAAATTAACAGAATCAATGCCATCGATAGGATCTTCACCGGCTGAATAAACAGGTGCCACAATAACAGCATCACAACCTTCAAATGAATGTGCAAAATCATCAAATAAATCACGAAGACGTGTGTAGCGGTGTGGTTGGACGACAGCAATTTTTTTGCCTTCAGGACATGCTTGTTTTGCCGCACTTACAACTGTTTTTATTTCAACTGGATGGTGTGCGTAATCATCAATTATAGAAACGCCGCCTGATACACCAACAGGTGAGAAACGACGCTTAACACCTTTAAAATTTTCAAATGATTTGCGAATGATTTCCTCGCTCATATCAAGTTCTAAAGCAACAACAACCAGTGAAAGTGCATTTTGTACATTGTGCATGCCCATCATTGGTAACGTGACATCACGAATGCGTTTTGGAAAGTTGTGCACGTTTGACTCACTGCTTTTAAAGTGGAGAGCAAGGTCCGTTGATAGGTCAATATCAAACGTTACACCTTTATCATTTGGGCGAATATTAACAGCTCTGACCATTGCGTTTTTAGTTAACCCATAAGTTACTAAGCGACGATCTGTGATTTTGTCCATTAAGCTTGCAACAACAGGATGATCTGCACATAACACGCCAATTCCATAAAAAGGTGTATTGTGAATAAACTGAATAAATGATGCCTCTAGATTTTCGAACGTTTTATAGTGTTCCATGTGTTCTGGGTCAATATTGGTAATCACGCAAATAGTTGGTTGAAGGCGTGTAAAACTACCATCTGATTCATCAGCTTCCACAACAATCCAGTCACTTGTTCCAAGGCGCGCGTTTGTATTGTACGCATTAATAATGCCGCCATTTACAACAGTTGGATCAAGTCCTGCAGTTTCAAACAATGATGCCATGAGAGAAGTTGTTGTCGTTTTACCATGGGTCCCTGCAATTGCAACAGACTTTTTAAGACGCATAAGCTCGGCTAACATTTCTGCACGTTGAATGACAGGGATATGTAATGCTTTTGCTCTAACAATTTCTGGGTTATCATTCCTTATAGCTGAGGAGACAACAACAACAAGACAGTTTTCTACTGCACTAGCTGTATGTCCAATAGTTATGAGGACTCCCATTTTTGTAAGACGCTGTGTATTTTGGTTTTCGCCAACATCAGATCCTGTGACATTGTAGCCTAAATTATGCAGAACTTCGGCTATACCGCTCATGCCAATTCCGCCTACACCAACAAAATGTATTGATTTCTGGGTCTTATGTGGAAATATTCCGAGCGGATTCATGGGATCTCCTTTTGAGTTTATAAATCATTTTTTGTTTTTTATTAATAACTTTTTCTGTTTGTAACAGTCGTTGGTGGTTATGAAGAAAATACATCGTTTGTTTATAACAAAGCTAAGCATTTATATCTTCATGAATAGTAAATACCCTCGGACTGAGTCCGGAATAAAAAATTATTTCGGATAGGGTAACAGTGTTTATTACTAGCAAATATTAGATGATCTCTGCAACTATCTTCCATACATTTTTTGCAGCATCTGGGTAAGCAAATGATCGAATTGCCTGTGCCTTTTCTAAAAGTTCATCTGAGTTTTCTAAGTGTGTTGTTAAAAATCGAGCTACTTTTTCAGGTGTTATACTTGTTTCACGCATAAGCCATGCTGCATTTTTATCGACAAGCTGCACTGCGTTTTGGGCTTGGTCGCCTTCGATCGAACCAGGAAAAGGAATAAAAAGAGTTGGTTTTCCAGCAATCGCAACCTCAGCAACAGTAGATGCGCCAGATCTACCTATTATGAGATGGGCATCTTTATAGTAGTTTTCAATAGGCGAGAGAAAAATTTTTAAATTAACTTTGCATAAGGTTGTTTTGTATTTATTTTCAGTCTCTTCTATTTGTTGTTGGCGGCATTGCTGTGTAATAACTATTCGTTTTTGAAATGTTTTTGGAAGTTTTGATATAGCCTCAGGGATAAGCGTGGAAAAGATTTTTGCGCCTTGACTGCCACCAACAACAAGGATGTGAAAGGGATTTTCTTTTGTTGGCGCTATGTATGTATTATTTATTAATTCACAGACCCCCTTTCGAACAGGATTGCCTGTCACATGAAAACGACTATCAAGTAATTGTTCTTTCGTTGGGGGGAAAGATAAAACAACTTTTTTTGCTTTTGGTAGTAAATAACGATTTGCTTTTCCTAGGAATGAATTGCCTTCATGCAAAATAGTTGGAATACGCATACATTGAGCTGCGAATACACAGGGAAAGGAAGGGTATCCACCAAAACCAATAACAGCTGTTGGTTTAATTTTGCTGAGCCATAAAAAGCATCTTAGGATCTGAAAACCAAGACTAAAAGGATATACAAATTTTCCAAACAACCAATGATTTCTAACAATTGTGCAAACAAGTGATGGCATGCGTTGGTTGTGTTTGAAAAAAGCAAGACCTCTATTATCTGTTACTAACAATGCTTTATGTCCTGCTGTTTCGATTTCATCAGCGAGACTTAATGCTGGGAATAAGTGTCCACCTGTGCCGCCGCCAGAAAGAACATATGTTCGAAAATTTTCATTATTAGAGTTAGAGTCTGCTTTAGAAAATGGTATTTTAGTGCTCATAAAAAAGTCTCACGATGCAATACATAATATATACCTGTAACTGTATCAAAATTAGGAAGGTAAACCTAATACTATGTAGATTTAATTGTAATTTTTAGTTAAATTTAATATTAATATGAGTTAATTGAAACTTCAATGTTCTCAGTAAATCTTGTTGCTTAAGCAGCTATTTTTAATTCAAGTCGCTGCCAAATTTCAGAAAGCGCTGATACAAAATGGTCAATTAATTCAAATGAATGATGAGGAGTTATTGTTATCCTTAAGCGTTCTGATCCCCGATTTACCGTTGGGTAATTAATAGGTTGTACATAGATATTGTGCTCTGTTAATAACTGATAGGATAATTGATTGCACCTTGCAGCATCTCCTACAATAATTGGGATGATGTGGCTTCCTGTATCATAAAATGGAACTATACTTTTTGTGAGTTTATCCTTTAAATAAGCAACACGTTCATGAAAACTTTCTTGAATAGATGGATCTTTTGCAAGCACGTCCATTGCGGCCAATCCTGCTGCTGTAATTGCCGGAGGTAAAGATGTCGTGAAGATAAACCCAGAAGCATAACCGCGAATAAAGTCAACAAAAGAATCGCTACCTGCTATGTAGCCGCCAAATCCCCCAAACCCTTTTGCAAAGTTCCCTTGAATAATATCAATATCGCTTGCAAGTCCGAGTTCTGCAGAAACGCCTGCGCCTCCTTGTCCATAAACACCAACACCATGAACCTCATCAAGGTAAGTAAGCGCATTGTATTTTTTAGCAAGTGCGCTGATTTCTTTGATTGGGGCAATGTCGCCATCCATTGAATAAACAGAAACAAACACAATAACTTTAGGACGGTTATACTCGATAGATTTTAGTTTATTTTCAAGATCATTTAAATCGCTGTGTTTGAATATAATGCGTTCTGCACGACTATGACGCATACCTTGAATCATAGATGCATGCACGTTTTTGTCGCTTAGAAAAACAAGATTTGGCAGTTGTTCACCAAGTGTTGTAAGGGTTGCCTCGTTTGCTACATACCCAGAGCTAAATAAAAGAGCACGTTCTTTTTGATGGAGCTCTGCAACTTTTTTTTCTAAGCAATTATGAAGATGAGTTGTGCCTGAAATATTGCGTGTGCCGCCAGAACTTGTCCCATACGTTTCTGTTGCTTTTATTTGAGCATTAATAGTTTCAGGATGATGGCTTAATCCTAAATAATCATTGGTGCACCACACAGCAACTGTTCTTGGCTTTGGGTCTTGTTCGTGCTGAATAGGTGGGTGCCATGACGCAAAAGGTGGATTCTTTTGGAAACGTTCAAGGTCTGTGAAAACTCTGTAACGATGTTCTGAACGTAATTCTTGAATTTTTTTTTGAAAAAACGTCGCATATCCGTTCATTATTATTTTTTCTCATTTGTTTTTATTTGTTATATGTTTTGCAAAAAATAAAAAACCTATTTGTGAAAAAACAGGTTTTAAATAACACCAAAAAGACATGTGCAGCACACGTATCTATGTTGTGTCAAAGAACTGTGATGTAGCAATTCAAGTTTGTATTTGAACCGCTATGCTTCTTAGGCTGCAGCTGTCTGATTTTGTTGTTGTGCTTGATACATCGCACCAAAATCAATTGGGTTTAGCATTAATGCAGGGAATCCACCGTTGCGTGTCATGTCAGCGATAATTGCGCGTGCAAAAGGAAACAATAGCGTTGGGAAGTGTACCATCAAAAGTGGCGCCATAGACTCAGCGGGTACTTGTGCCTCATCAACAGCAACAATTGCACCATAGGTAAGTTCAGCAATGAAAAGTGGTTTTTTATCATCAATAAAGCCTTTAGCTGTTAAATCAAGTGAAACCTCAAACAAGCCATCGCGTACTTTTTTTGCATTTGCAGAAATATCAATGCTTATGCTTGGTTGTGTTTCATGCGTATCCAAAAAAGCTTCAACTGGATTTGGGTTTTCAAATGATTGATCTTTTACATACTGTGTTACAATACCGAAAGGAACTTTCATTTCATTATTTTCATTTGCGTTCGCATTTGCATTTTCTGCATCTGCATTTATTGTTTTCTTTTCTGACATAATTTACTCCATCTATGATAGCTCTATTAAAAAGCATGCTTTAATTTTATACAATAAAAAAATTCAAATTATCCCCATTGCATGGCGCATAACGACACGCTTAAAGGGCATGACGCGATTTAAAATAGCAAAAGCTGCGTTACGTGCAAATTTTAAAGGAGGGAATTGTGATTGGTACAAGCAGCTAATCCCATCGGTTGCCCATAATACGCTTAATCGATCAAATTTGCGTAATTGATCATATCTTTGTAATAAATAGGGAGAGCCAAGATCAAGACCTTGCGCCTTAGCTGCGGCAAGTTCATCAATTAAAATAGCTGCATCACGCCAGCCTAAGTTTACGCCTTGTCCAGCTATTGGATGCACAACATGGCCTGCGTCACCTAAAAGTGCAATGCGCGTGTCAATCATTGAACTGACCTTTGTGTAGCCAAGCGGATATGTCCAACGTTTTGATGAAAATACAACCTCTCCATGATAGGGAAAGGTTTTTTGAAACATGTTTTTTAAAGCTTGATCATCCAAAGAAGCCCAATTAAAATTACGTGGTTTGCACCATACGATGCCAGATTTGTGTTGGCCTGTTTCGGGGTCGTCAAGTAATGGTAGAACGGCAAGAGGCCCTTCTTTCGTGAAGATTTCATAGGCCGTGTCATTGTGTGGTTTTTCATGAATAATGTGTGTGACAAGCGCATTTTGATCGTAATCATTTGCCGTTAAGCGAATATTTGTTTGTGAACGCAATTTTGAATAGCGCCCATCAGCAGCAACAAGTAGAGGAGCGCGAAGGATTTCGCCTGTTGTTAGAGTGACTGTTGCATGCGCATCTGTTCGCTCGCATGTTTTGATAGTAGAGGGGGAAAATACTGTAATATTGTCGGGAGTGTGTTGATACAAAGATGAACGGATGAAAAAGTTTTCAGCTATATAGCCCATAGGATCTTCTGATACATCTTTTGCATCATAATCAAGTGTCCATGGTGAGCCATTTTCAAATACACGAATTTGCTGAATGCGTTGCGCATGAGGAGCGATTGCATCCCATAAATTAAGGTTTTCAAATAAGCGCTTAGAACCAAGCGTAATCGCCGTCGTGCGACCATCACGTGTTGCATTTAAAATGTGTGAGCTATCTTCATGGTCAATTGACGCGACAGTTATGCCGCGTTTTGCAAGTCCTATGGCAAACAATCGACCTGCAAGGCCTGCGCCAACAACGACAACATCGAACAATTGCATGTGTAGTTATTCTCCAAAAACATATCTGGACCGAGTATAGAGGGGACTAGATAATTATATCTAGAGGAATATGCACTTTTTTAATTTTTTTGTGTAATAATCTCTTGCTTCAATGCGCCAATCGCTTTTGCTGGATTTAATCCTTTAGGGCAGGTCTTCGTGCAATTCATGATTGTGTGACAACGGTACAATTTAAAAGCATCGTCCAAGCCTTCAAGGCGTTCTTCTTTTGAATCGTCACGACTATCAGCTACGAACCGATAGCTTTGCAAAAGTGTTGCTGGCCCTAGGTAACTGTCTTGGTTCCACCAATAACTTGGACAACTTGTTGAACAGCTAAAACACAAAATGCATTCCCAAAGACCATCAAGTTTCGCACGTTCTTCAGGTGTTTGTAATCGTTCGCGCACTTCATCATTGCGCATGGATGGTTCTTTTGTTGATTCAAGCCATGGCTTTACACTTGTATATTGCTTATAAGCATTCGTTAAATCTGGCACGAGATCTTTTATCACAGGCATATGTGGCAAAGGATTAATATAAATTGTTCCTTTGATATCACAGATTGGTTTTGTACAAGCGAGAGTATTTGTCCCATCTACATTCATTGCGCAACTACCACAGATTCCCTCGCGGCATGAACGTCTAAAGGTTAGGCTTGTATCTACGTTATTTTTTATATGCAATAAAGCGTCCAAGACCATTGGACCGCAAGCACTTGTATCAATTTCAAATGTATCATAGGTTGGATTTTCATTTTTTTCAGGATTGTAGCGATAGATTTGCACCGTGCGGATGGCTGTTTTTTCGTCTTTTTTATTAATTATATAGTTCTTGCCTTCTTTAACTACAGAATTTTTAGGTAATCGAATTTCGGCCATGATGGTTGTGTTCCTTGAACGCATATTTAAAGTGTTTGTTTTAAGTGTTAGTGAAGTTTGTTGTCATTCAATTTTAGGCAAAATAAAATTAATAATGTGTAAATTAGTTAAATACCTTATAAATCTGTGAATGAAATTGGCTTTAGTGCCAATACTTGCTGAAAAATCATAAATAGCTTATAACTGATAAAATGATTACAATAATAAAAAGGATGGAATTTTATGGGATTTAGCTTAACGCATTGCGTCATTTTATTAGTGATTGTTTTGGTTGTTTTTGGTGCAGGTCGAGTGCCACATGTTATGCGAGATGTGGCTAAAGGGATTAAGGCATTTAGAGATGGCCTTAAAGATGATAGTTAAATCTAATTTAAATTAATATTATTTTTAACTATATTCAATATTTTAATATGTGAAATAAATATTTTTGTTTGTTGAATGCTATTTTGAAAACCTTTATAAAAGTAAAGATAATCAAATAATAGGAATGTAAAAAAATGCTAACTAATAAAATTATCTTGGGTTTGAGTGTAGTATCCTTGTTGTCTGCGTGTAGTGGTTTTCGTGATAAAAATGCGCCTGATGAAAAAGCACCAATGGATAGTGAAGATCGCCGTAAATATACATTTGGTTCCGTTGTAGGTGACGAAACACTTGTTTTTGGTGGGTCTCGAAAGAAAACAGCTGGTGTTTCTGGCTCTGGTATGTCTGTAAATGCATATCTTTGGCAAGCTTCATTAGATGCGTTAAAGTTTATGCCGTTGACATCAACCGATGCAAATGGTGGTGTGATCGTCACCGATTGGTACTCTGAGGCTCAAAAAAGCAACGAACGTGTGAAAGTAACACTTTATATCCGTGGCCTTGAACTGCGTGTTGAAGCGATACAAGCCGTTGTTCAAAAGCAAGTGCTTCGTAATGGTCAGTGGGTTAATCTGGATCAAACCGATAATTTAGCGGCAACAAATTTAGAAAATATTATTTTGACAAAAGCGCGCAATATGCGGATTCAAAGTAAATAAATAGCAAAGGAAGTATTAGGCATGAGTGGGTACGCATTTAAGGCGATTGAATCAAAGTGGCAGGAAAACTGGCACATAACGCGCAGTAATGCGGTTGCCGAACAACAAGGCGATTCACACACTTATATTCTTGAAATGCTTCCTTATCCTTCTGGGAAATTGCACATGGGGCACGTGCGTAATTATGCAATTGGTGATGCGATTGCGCGTTTTAAACGCATGCAGGGTTTTTCAGTATTGCATCCAATGGGCTGGGATGCATTTGGTTTACCAGCGGAAAATGCCGCGATGCAAAATAAAGTGCATCCAAGCCAATGGACAGTTGAAAATATGGCTGAGATGCGACGTCAATTGTCAGCACTTGGTTTTTCCTATAACTGGGATCGTGAAATAGCAACATGTATGCCTGACTATTATGGGCAGCAACAAAAACTCTTTTTAGAATTTTATGATAAAGGGTTGCTTGAACGCAAAGATTCATGGGTAAATTGGGATCCTATTGAAAATTCTGTACTTGCAAACGAACAGGTTATTAATGGTCGTGGGTGGCGATCAAATGCGCTTGTAGAAAAACGTCGTTTGAACCAGTGGTCTCTTAAAATTACTAATTATGCTCAAGCACTACTTGATGATTTAAAAGATCTTTCAGGTTGGCCTGAAAAAGTGGTGAAAATGCAAGAAAATTGGATTGGTCGGTCCGAAGGTGCTCATGTGCGCTTTAAAATTCAAGGCCAAGACAAAGTCATTACTGTTTTTACAACGCGCCCTGATACATTATACGGCGCATCTTTTGTGGCAATTGCGCCGGCACATCCACTTGCAGAAAATCTTTCAAAAGATTGTGCTTCTTTAGATGCATTTATCAAAGAATGCCAACAGATGATAGCAACAGAAGAAGCTATTAGTACGGTTGAGAAAAAAGGCTACGATACAGGACTTCGTGTTCAACATCCATTTGACGTTGACCGCACTGTGCCTGTGTATGTTGCAAACTTTGTGCTGATGGATTATGGAACAGGCGCTGTTTTTGGGTGTCCTGCACATGATGAGCGTGATTTTGAATTCGCTACGAAATATAATTTAATTATTCCGCGTGTTGTAAAAGACGATGCATTATCTACGCTACCATATCTTGGCGATGGCGTGATGATGGATTCGGATTTCTTAAATGGTTTATCCACAACAGATGCAAAAGCTGCTGCAATTGATAAGCTTGAAGCGCTTAATTTAGGTGAGCGTAAAGTAACATTCCGTCTTCGGGATTGGCTTGTATCACGTCAACGTTATTGGGGCTGCCCAATTCCAGTGATTCATTGTGATGACTGCGGTGCAGTGCCTGTTCCTGACGCTGATTTACCTGTTACGTTGCCAGAAGATGTAACGTTTGATAAGCCAGGCAACCCGCTTGAACATCATCCAACATGGAAACATGCTCTGTGCCCATCATGCGGAAAGCCTGCACGCCGCGAAACAGATACCCTTGATACGTTTTTCGACTCATCTTGGTATTTTTTGCGTTATTGTTCGCCAAAAAATGCAGATGCTCCATTTGATAAAAACGACGTTAGAAAATGGGCGCCTGTTGATTGGTATATTGGTGGCATTGAACATGCCGTATTACATTTATTATATGCGCGCTTTTTTACAAAAGCATTCCGTGATTTAGGGTATGTAAATTTCAGCGAACCTTTTACCAATTTGTTAACGCAGGGAATGGTTTGTCACGAAACGTATAAAGATGAAAACGGTCAGTGGTTGTATCCTGGTGAAGTTATTAAAAATAATAAGGGGGAATTGATCGTTGAGAAAACAGGCGCAAAAGCTGTGCTTGGTCGTTCTGAAAAAATGAGTAAATCAAAGAAGAATTTGATTGATCCGCTTGAAATTTTAAATTCATATGGCGCTGACGTTGCACGCTTGTTTGTGTTGTCTGATACGCCGCCAGAAAAAGATTTTGATTGGAATACAGAGGCGCTTGATGGTTGCTGGAGATATCTTAACCGTGTAGCCCGTTTGTCTGATCAAATTATGGATGCAGTTGCTTTAGATCGGGCAGGAGATGATGCTCTCAATGCAGTGCTACTTAAAAAAGCTCATCAGTATCTTGCAAAGCTAATTGATGCGTATGAACGCAACGCATTTAACAAAGCAATTGCCTATCACCGTGAACTTTGCCGTGTACTTGAAGATGCTATTGGTACGGCGTCAAGTGTTGCTCTTAAAGAGTCATTTTCATACTTTCTTTTGATGCTGGCGCCTATTGCACCGCATATGGGGTATGAGCTGTATGAACGCTTGATGGGCGTATCAATTGATGGCATTAAAATGCCCGTACCAGATCCTATTTTGTCAAAGGTAAATGAAATTACAATCGCTGTTCAAGTGAATGGGAAATTGCGCGGTACATTTACAGTTGAGCCTGAGGCGTCAAAAGAGGTTCTTAAAGAAATAGCTCTTGGATTGCCATCTGCACAAGTTGCGCTTAAAGGCGTTTCTATTCGAAATGTCATTGTTGTGCCAGGGCGATTAGTTAACATTGTTGTGGGTTAGTTAAATTAATTCACATGATATTAAAAGAAGTTTACAAAAGAGGCTTCTTTTAATTAATAAATAATGCGAGTTTTATTTAATATTCCCGAATAATTTTAAATGTTTATACTGTTGTGTTCCGTAATTTGAAATTAGAAACTAGTAACAGGTCATTAGATTGAAATAAGTATCCAAATTCATATTGACATAATGAATAATTTCGTATAACTCTGATCAACGTTTAAAAAATATAGGAGAATATAAAATGTTTCACTTTATGCGCTTTTTATTAGTGGCAGCCCTTTCGACGCAGCTTTTTGCTGGAGATGAATTTTTAAAAGATTCGATTAATTTGCGACTTAAAATACATGGGGAATACTAGTTTGAGCTTACGGAACTTCCCGATGAAGTTGTCTTTTTCCATCCTATGAGCTTTCTTACTATAAAAGATCTTTTTAAATTGAAGACCGCGTATTGTTATTTATCTGCTGAGAAAATAAAAGAAAAGATTAAAGCAATAGATTCAGCATGTATAAACATTTACGCGGTGATAAAATTGTCGCTTTTTGCGATCGATTGTGTAATGTGATCGCATCCTTTATCACCGCTACGGGCAATAGACATAAGTCAAAACTCTTTCTTGAATCGCTTGATCATATCAAACGCATGACTAAAAAAGAGAGTATCTCTTTAATAAAATGTTATAGCCAGTCTCAACTTTGCTTACGATAATCGTGCAACGCGATGTAAAATTATGAATACCGGCATGAAGTCAAATATAAAAAAGAATCTACGTAAATTAATCTTAGAAATTTTTGTAATTTTATTTCCTTTATAAAGTACATTCAATTCAGCGGAAACTAGCAACAGGGTAATTGAAATATTATTTATTTGACGATTTAGCTTCTTCTCGTGTGAATGGATGTTCAATTGTAAGAGCTGCTGCTTTTATGGGTTCATCAATTTTTGAACGAGAAATAAATAACCACACGCGTTCAAATATAATAGATAAAATACCATTGCCGAGGACGTTTGTTGATGTAATGATTGGATCAAGTACTACATTTAAAGCAATGATCAATGCAACCATTTCGGGAGTGAAACCTAAATAGTATTCGTAAAGTGGGATCATTATAAAAATAGCGCCGCCAAGCACTGCAGCTGTAGTAAAGCGCACGAGTGTGAAACTTAACAAGAATGGAAGCCAAGACCATATATCTGGAATAGGTTTGCCAAAGTTTTTTAAAATTACTAAACAAAGAAGTGCATTTGCAATACAGTCGCCAATTTGTTGAATGTTTGTTGTGGCTGGAATCAGCATGCTTGCGAATTTTGGATCTTTTAAATTTTTTTCAGTTGCTGTAATCGTAAATGGCATGGTTGCAGCGCTAGACATAGATGTGAAGGCTACCATAACGGCAGGAGACAAGTTATTTAAAATGCTTAAGGATCGAGCCTTGTTGAATTCTGACGCGATAGCAATTAGGATTAATTGGTAGGCAAGAATTGTTGCTGTCACCATAAGGATGACTGTTGTGTATGATTCAACAATTTGGTTTAAAAGTCCCGAGTGATGCATGAATAAAAGAAAGCCAAGAACGTAAAAAGGAATAAGGCGCATGAATATGCGGCTGAAAACAATTCCCATAAGTTCACGTGTTTTAAATACTGTTTGGCTAAAAAATCCGGGAGTGCAGAATGCGCCGATTATACCAATAGCAGTGCCAATGATAACGCCATTTGTTGATGACCAGAAACTAGGACGAATAGCATTAATTGTAAAATAAGGTGTCAGTGATGTTAAATTTTGTTGTCCTTCTTTGAAAACGGGAATCCAATGTTCGAAGGAAATGCCTACTGTATAAGCATACATAACACTTGTTGCATTTGAAAATGCTTCAAAAACAAGCAGTGTTACAATGAGCAGTAATGCATTTTGACGAAAACTAATCAGCGTTGAAGCTATATAAGATGCAACTGCGATTGGTAGTACAATCAAAAGTAAGTCTTTTATAAGTACGCTTAACGTATAAGCACTTTGCACAGCCGCCGCTGGAAGATGGGACGCAAAAAGAGATACGAGTATAACAATACAGACAAGCTGAATGGGTGTCGATAAAAGTGCCGTTGATAATATACGTCGCATCTATTACAGTCCTTTTGGTTTAGGATATAAATTTAGATGTGACTTTACGTCACTAAGTGATTCTTGGGATAGAATATTCGCACGAGTAGCGCCACGTGTTATAATTCGATCTAACTCATCTTTATCATCAAGTAAGAGTGTCAATTTTCGGCGAATTGGCTCAAGATGATTTATTAACGCATCCGTAAGTTCGCTTTTAAAAGCTGAGAATGGTTGTCCTTCAAATTGGAGACATGCTTGCTCAATGCTTTTGCCAGAAACAGCTGAATAAATTCCCATTAAATTTTTTGCTTCTGGGCGATTTTCCAGACCTTCTTTTACCTGCGGAATTGGTTCCATGTCAGTCTTGGCTTTGCGAATCTTTAAAGCCAAAGTATCATCATCATCTGTCAAATGAATACGTGAATAATCAGAGATATCAGATTTGCTCATTTTTTTTGTGCCATCACGAAGGCTCATAATACGGGCACTTTGTGTTGGAATAACTGGTTCTGGAAGGGTAAAGATTTCGTGTTTCGCATAATTATTAAAAGCGCCGGCAATATCACGTGCCAATTCTACATGTTGTTTTTGATCTTCACCAACTGGGACATGCGTTGCTTTATAAAGCAAAATATCCGCGGCCATTAAAACAGGGTATGAATAAAGACCAAGATTGGCATGTTCTTTGTTTTTTCCTGCTTTATCTTTAAATTGAGTCATTCGATTGAGCCATCCAAGTGGGGTGACGCAGTTAAAATACCAGGCAAGCTCTGTGTGACCTGGAACATGGCTTTGTGCAAAGATATAGCTTTTGTCTGGATTAATGCCACATGCTACATATGCTGCTGCAATAAGGCGCGTATTTTCGTAAAGATTAGATGCATCTTCTGCCGTGGTTAGTGCATGCTGATCCACAATGCAAAAAAGAGTCTCATCAATACTATCTGCCATGGAAACCCAATTTTTGATGGCGCCTAAGTAATTACCAAGATGGATATTTCCTGTAGGGCGTATGCCAGACAAAATGCGCGTTGCCATGTAAGTTTCCTGTTCTTGTTATGTTTTTGACTTATAGAACAATAGCAAAGATTGCGCAAAAGAAAAAGAAGATGTTGGGTCTATGTTTTTGTAACAAGATTTAAACAAACAATGACGTAATGTAGCTCAAAAAGTGATGTGCAAGCATGCTTGTAAACAACAGAAATAAATAAATGATTGATATGAAAAATAGACGCTTGCTAGATATTTTTTTATAGTAAACTCGATAGGCTTCTGTAATAAAAATGATTCCTAAAAGTACGGCAGAAATTGTATAAAACAAACTTAAATGTTGCAAGTAAACGAGAGTGAAGCTGCATGCAACGGTTAACACCGTGTATCTTAAAATGCCACGGCGTGTAACATCTGGACCATGGGTGTTCGGCAACATAGGGAATCCCGCATGGTCGTAGTCTTCATGTTGCTCAAGACAGAGTGCCCAAAAATGAGCTGGCGTCCACAAAAAGATAATAGCAAATAGTGCCCATGCTGTAAGATCTGCATGGCCTGTAACGCACGCCCAGCCAATAACTGGGGGGAGGGCACCTGCTGCACCCCCAATGACGATATTTTGTGGCGTTCTTGGTTTTAAATAAAGTGTGTAAACAAATACGTAAAATAAAATAGTAATAAGTAAATATAATGAAGCTATCCAGTTTGTAATGATGCCAAGTAGACCAACAGATAAAACCGACAGAATAGCGCCAAAAGCAATTGCGGAATTGGGATCGATACGCCCAGATGGAAGTGGGCGCATTTGTGTTCGTTTCATGAGTGTATCGCGATGAATTTCACACCACATATTAAGGCAGCCAGCCGCACCTGCGCCAATAGCAATGCATAAAATGGCACCAAATCCAAGTAGTGGGTGAATATTGCCTGGAGCTAGTATCATGCCACAAAAAGCAGTAAAGATAGATAATGACATGACTCTTGGTTTTAACAGTTCCAAAAAATCAAGAGGATGCGAGTCGTATGTATTTATTATCATTATGTGACAATCGGTTGTGTTTCAAAACTGTGAAATTCAGGCGGGGATGGAAGTGTCCATTCCAGTGTTTTTGCACCTTCGCCCCATGGGTTGCTTGGGCATACTTTCTTATCTCTGAAAAGACGATATACGACATAGAAAAAGAAAAGTGCTGAAAAACCAGACATGAACGCTCCTACAGATGAAATGTAATTCCATTGCCAAAATGCATCTGGGTAATCGGGAATACGACGCGGCATGCCTGAAAGGCCGGCAAAGTGCATGGGGAAGAACAACACATTCACCCCAATAAATGTAAGCCAAAAATGGATTTTACCAAGTGTTTCGTTGTATTGGTAGCCTGACATTTTTCCAATCCAGTAGTAAAAGCCACCAAATAAACCAAAAAGCGCACCCATGGAAAGAACGTAGTGAAAATGCGCAACAACATAGTAAGTGTCATGTAAGACTTGGTCAACTTCACCGTTAGCAAGGATAACACCGGTGAGCCCACCTATAGTAAAGAGAAGAATAAAGCCGGCGGAAAAAAGCATTGGTGTTTTAAAGGTAATGGATCCGCCCCACATGGTTGCAAGCCAGCTAAAAACCTTAACACCAGTTGGAACGGCAATAACAAGTGTCGCTATGGTAAAGTAAGCACGGACATTTGCATCGAGTCCGACCGTGAACATGTGGTGCGCCCAAACAACAAAACCAAGCATGCCAATAGATACCATCGCATATGCCATGCCTAGATAACCGAAGACGGGTTTTTTTGAAAAGGTAGAGATGATTTGGCTAACAATACCAAAGGCGGGCATAATAATAATATAGACTTCAGGATGCCCAAAAAACCAGAATAAATGTTGAAATAGCACAGGGTCGCCGCCACCAGCTGGATCAAAAAAGGTTGTGCCAAAATTGCGGTCTGTTAACAGCATAGTGATGCCGCCAGCAAGAACTGGGACCGATAATAGTAATAGGAATGATGTGACTAGAATTGACCACACGAACAAAGGCATCTTATGAAATGTCATACCAGGTGCGCGCATATTAAATATTGTTGTAATAAGGTTGATCGATCCAAGGATAGAAGATGCCCCTGCAACGTGTAGGCTCAGCAGCATGAAATCAACAGAAGGCCCATTGTGCCCCATAAGGGAACTTAGCGGGGGATAGAATGTCCATCCAGTGCCTGACCCTGTGCCAACAACCATTGATAATATAAGTAGAATAATAGATGGCACCATTAGCCAAAAACTTACATTGTTCAGGCGCGGAAAGGCCATGTCAGGTGCGCCAATCATAAGTGGGACGAACCAATTTCCAAAACCACCAATTAAAGCAGGCATGACCATAAAGAAAATCATTAAAAGTCCGTGGCCTGTAATTGCAACGTTGTAGGCTTGTCCTGTAAGAATGTTGCTGCCTGGGTGCATTAATTGATAGCGGATAACCATTGATAAGGCTGTGCCTAATAATCCACCAATCACTGCATAATAAAGATAAAGCGTTCCAATATCTTTATGATTTGTTGAAAAGAGCCAGCGGCGCCATCCAGTTACGTTGCGATGTGAATGAGAGGTTGCGTGCATTATGATTTTGCCTTGTTGTAATGAAGTGATTTTTGAATTTAGTGTGCGTGTTTCATCTGAGCAAGCCATGACTCATAATCAGTTTTACTGACTACGCGGATGGCAATTGGCATGTAGCCATGATTTGCTCCGCAAAGTTCAGAACATTGTCCGTAGTATACACCTTCTTTGTCGATACGAAACCATGTTTCGTTTATGCGACCAGGAACAGCGTCTTTTTTTATACCAAGAGAGGGAACAGCAAAGCTATGTAAAACATCTGCGCCAGTGATAATTAATTGCACGGTTGTGCCTACAGGAACAACCATTTGATTATCAACGTCAAGAAGTCTGAGTTGGTTTGGTTTTAGGTCTTTTGTTTCAATCATGCGACTGTCAAAACTAAGTGCTTTTCCTTCTTTTGCTGGATACTCATATGTCCAATACCATTGTTTACCAATGGCCTTTACAGTCATTTCTGGATCATGGGGTTTTTCCATTTCAAGAATTAGTTTTCTTGATGGAATCATGATGACAATAACAATGATAAGTGGAATGAGTGTCCAGACGATTTCAAGCATTGTGTGGTGTGTTGTTGTGCTTGCTATCGGGTTTTTGGAACTTCGAAAGCGCCATGCAATATAAGCAAGAAGCGAAAAAACAATAACAGCAATAATAGCAATAATGATAAGTAAAAAGTCATGCATCTCAGCAATGCCTTTCATCATGGGAGATGCTGCTTCTTGAAAATTAAATTGCCAGGGTTTTGGTTGTCCTGTGGTTGCTGAATGCGCATTGTTAAAAAATAAGAAACTTAAGATAATGCACTTTAATAACGTCATGAAGAAACCTCACAGGCACTTAACATGCGTTCAAGAAGTGCTTCTGATGACGGGCATTGAAGTCCCTCTGAAAGCTCTGGACTTTTCGATGTAAGAACAAGTTTAAGGCCTTGTCGTGATATACGCAATGGGACACCATATCGTTTTGTGAGCTCAAAGCGTGTTACAATTAGTGAGTCTGTGTCTATACCCATATACGTGTATGCGTGTTCTTCTGCTTCAATAGGATTCATATCAGCTGGAAGTACAAGTGTAAAGGGTGCAGCCAGTCTTGTTCTAAGAGTTTTTAAGAAATGTATATCTTCTCTTAAATTTATATTAATCGAAGGTGTGTCGATTAGTGTTATTTGTTGTGAGTTTTGGTCATGTAGAGATTCAAGGCCAACGTAAAGTTCAAGAGATAAAGGCTCTATGTATTGTTTGAGCTGGTATACTCCTGATGATTTAAGTGTGTCAAGTGTAACTACACGTACTTTTTTGCCGCGCTCAAGCAACATCGCAGCTAATTTTGCTATCGTTACTGTCTTGCCGGAACCTGGAGGCCCAACAAGCACAACTTGCCCTCTTTTAGAAATATTATCAAGCCAATTAAGATCAAGTGAAAGAATGCGATCAAGTGCTGGTGTTAATTGAATAGGGTTATGGGTGAATTCAGGATTCATTTCTTTGAGCCATGCATCACCAAAAACATCGCCAAGCTGATGGTATTCACATAAATCGCAAATTGCACTAATGGCTGATATTGTTTTGTCAAAGGACGAAGTGGCGTCTACAAATTTTTTAAAATCACTACGAGCTGTTGGTATAGATAGACGTTCATCAGTATATATTTTTTCCTTTTGTTGAGGTGTTGCTTGCTCAGAGGAGTGCTCATGAGGGCTATGTATTGGTGAAGGTGCTATATTTACAGGATCATCATGCTGGTATTCTTGATAGAGATCTTCTTGTGATTGAAGCGCATGCGCTGATTGTGTTGCATACTGTTGAGTGGAATGCGCTTGTGCGGAAACATTTGCACGTTGATCTTTGTAAGGTTCTGCTCCTGTCTGATTTTTCATTTTGCTGGGAGGTGCAAATGGCCGAATCCAATCTGGTATTTCTCTTTTTACTTTTTCTGCTGCTTTTTCTGGCGTCTTTTTAATAGAGTTGATATTTTTTTGAGGAACAATGTTATTCGCTGTGTTTTTGGATGTTTGTATAAAAGGCATTTTAGTCGGGCTTTGTTCAGATTTCTTTTTGATGTCAATTTCACCGCATGGTTCTTTATGGGTAAGGGGCATTGCTTCAACATCAAGTCCTTCACGAACTTTTGAAAGTGCTTTTGCCATAGTGGGAGCTGTAATAATGGTTTCTTTTCCCATACGAATTGCCTAATATTTGTTTAAAAATAATTTAACATAGTAGATGATTCGATATCAATTAATAATCATCTGTTGAATAAAAGTAATTTCAACGTTTGTTCAATGCGTATGAGGTAAAGGAAAATCTGCACTGGGTGCATAGCCCCACCAATAAATGGCTACAAATAAAAAAAGCCAGACAACATCAACGAAATGCCAGTACCAAGCTGCGGCTTCAAAGCCGACGTGATGATCATTAGTGAATTCTTTTCGATGCGCACGAAACAAGCAAACAGCAAGGAATATAGTGCCAATGATAACATGTGCACCATGAAATCCGGTTGCCATATAAAAGCATGATGGGTAGATGCCATCTTTAAAGGCAAATGTTGCGTGATGGTATTCTATTCCCTGAACAAGGGTAAACGTTACACCTAAAAAAACAGTAAGTGCGAGTCCTTTGATAATATCTTTATGTTTATCTGCAAGCAATGCATGGTGCGCCCATGTGACAGTTGTTCCTGACAACAAAAGTAGAAGTGTATTGAAGTAAGGGAGGTCGAAAGGATTTAAAGTGATAATATTTTTAGGTGGCCACACATTTCCAGTAACTTCTGTTGGGTTAAGCGCTGCGTGAAAATAGCTCCAAAAGAAAGCGGCAAAAAACATAACTTCAGAAACAATAAAAAGTGCCATGCCTATTTTAAGCCCATTTTGGACGGCTTTTGTATGTGTTCCTTTTGTATTACCTTCTTTTATAATATCTCGAAACCAACCAAATACTGTAAAAACAAGAAGGCCTAATCCAATATAAAAGACATAATAATCCAGTTTGTGCATGTAAAGGACGCCACCAACGCCAAGAACAAGCGTTGATATTGCTGCAATGAGCGGCCAAGGACTTGGATCAACAAGGTGAAAGGGATGTTTTTCATCGTGCTTAGGAAGTTTATTTTGTGTAATAATGCTGTTTTCTGAATGATTCTGCATAGTGGGTAATCTTGTTAAACATGTTCATTAAATAGCGTATGCGGGATTACACATTTAATCAACTTTATCATAAATATTAGGCCTTTCCATCTTTTAAACTGTAACCAAAATGATGTCCTAGTTCATGGATCATGACATGTTGAACAAGTTTTTCAATGCTTTCCTGGTTTTCTATCGAATAACGAATTAATGGACATCGATAAAGGTATATACTATCAGGTAAGCTTGAATTGGCAAAAATTGTTTTTATTGGAATAGGAGTCCCACGATATAGCCCAAGCAATTCATATTTATCATCAATGCGCAAACTATGTAAAGTTTCCTTATCTGCGTAATTTTCTATAATAATTTTTACATCCACAGCGTACCCTTTAATCGTATCTGGAATCGTATCCAGCGTTTGAGATGCAATTTCATTCAAGCGTTGGATCGTTGGCAAACATGCAATAGGCTTTTGATGTAAGTGTGATACAGTCATTAAAGTATCCCTCCTGGGGGGTTATTTTCTTGGTAAAAGTTTTAAAATTATTTCTGGTGCTTTCTTGCTTAAGAATGTTACCTTTGACTTATCTTATGTTTTATTATTAGTGGCTAAAGGTTAATAAATGGTCGACAAAATAGAAAAGAATCAAATTTGCGCACTTTTAGATGAAAAAAAAGGATGGCACGTTGATAATAATGGACTTTATATTGAAAAGGTGTGGGAATTTGCTAACTTTCAAATGGCATTTTCATTTATGATGCGTGTTGCTTTTTTAAGTGAAAATATGAATCATCACCCTGAATGGTCGAATATGTATAATCGTGTTTTTATACGGCTTACAACGCACGAAAGCAATGGTGTGAGCCTAAAAGATATTAATCTTGCGCAACAAATTGATGGAATTCTAGGAGATTAGCCATATGTTCAAAAAAATGATCTTATTTGCTGCAACGCTAAGCATATGTGCAGGCTGTTCTCCCGATACATTGTCAACATCAGTAAAATCCCTTTTATCAATGCAAACGGCTAAGGTCTGGCTGCATAGTGTGTCGTTTAGAGCTGCAGATGATCTGAATGATTCATCACCAGTGACACTACATATTGTTATCCCATACACAGCAGATTTATATACAAGCTTGACTAAGATGTCAGCTGAAGACTACTTTAGAAAAGCCGAGCAGATTAAACTGGATAATACAGGAAATATAGATGTATTTTCGTGGGACCTGATTCGATCACAAAGCTTAAATGATGAGCCAATTTCGCCTTCAAAAGTAAGTGGAGAAGGTGTGATTGTTTTTGGGCGTTACAGTTCTCCTGGGGATCATCGTGTAACAATTGCTGATGATGAAAAAGTGACTGTTCATTTAAATAAAAGTGATTTTTTAATAGAACGTGCAAAATAGTAATTAAGAATTTTTTAAAAATAATAAAAAAATAGGGTAAAGATATGTCCATTTCAGAAGATCACGAAGATTGCCAGGTGTTCTTGCATCCAAGCCAGGTCCAAACCTTATGGAGGCAGGTCTGTGTTCGCCTAAAAGCTGATCTTGGTGAAGCAATTTTTACCAGTTGGATTGAGCCTTTAAAAGTAATCGTTTATGATGGACGCTGCTTGCAACTATCTGCGCCAACGCGTTTTATGAAAGATCGTATCCAAACGCATCATGGTGAAAAGGTATTTGATCTTTGCCAAGAAATTTTTCCAAATTTTGAAGATTATACAATTGCAATTAAAGCGATCTCTAAAGAGGTTGATCCTGCGCATGAAAATGCACGTGTTGATCCCTTTCAAAATCAAGTAATTGATACAATAGCTGAGCCGGATGAAGAAGATTATACGGCTGCGCTTGATGTACGCTTTACGTTTGAAAACTTTGTAATTGGTAAACCAAATGAGCTTGCTTATGCAGCGTCGTTGCGGATTGCTGAGGCAGAGACGCCACCGTTTAACCCAATGTTTCTTTATGGCGGTGTGGGGCTTGGTAAAACTCATCTTATGCATGCAATTGCATGGCACATTAAAAAGGTTCACCCGAAAAAGAAAGTGATATATGTATCTGCTGAGAAATTCATGTATGAGTTTGTTCGGGCACTTCGATTTAAAGATACAGTTTCATTTAAAGAACGTTTTCGCAATATTGATATTTTGATGATCGACGATGTTCAATTTATTAGCGGTAAAGATACGACCCAAGAAGAATTTTTTCACACATTTAATGCATTGATTGATAACAATCACCAAGTTATTATTTCAGCGGATAAGTCACCATCGGATCTGGAAGGTATGGAAGAACGTTTACGTTCACGTCTTGGATGGGGCCTTGTTGCAGATATTCACCCAACAACGTATGAGCTTCGTTTGGGGATTTTGCAAACGAAAGCAGAGGCGCTTAAAGTTTCTGTGCCAATGGATGTGCTTGAATTACTCGCATCACGTATTACATCCAATATTCGGGAGCTTGAAGGCGCATTGAATCGAATTGTTGCCCATTCAACATTAGTTGGACGTAAGATTGATATTGATACCACCCATGACGTGCTTCGTGATTTATTACGTTCAAACGATAGGCGTGCTATTACCATTGAAGATATTCAGCAAAAAGTATGTGATTACTATAACGTGAAGATTTCAGATTTATTGTCGACACGTCGTATGCAAGTCATTACAAAGCCGCGTCAAATAGCAATGTATTTGTCTAAGATTCTAACGCCAAAATCACTGCCAGAAATTGGTCGTCGCTTTGGTGGGCGTGATCATACAACGGTAATGCATTCAGTAAAGCGTGTTGAAGAAACATGCGCGAGTGATCGTGAGTATTCCAATGATGTGGAAGTATTACGTCGTTCACTAATTTTGTAATAAAATTAAACTTTAATAAGAATTTTGTAATATGATGAAATATTAAAATAAAAAATGGGGATCTTTCCCCATTTAATTTTACAATTTTTTTAAAGCTGTTAAACAACAGTAATATCTTTTTGTTTTGCAGCGAGCTGTTCATCAATTTTTTTGATATGACCATCTGTCATTTTTTGTACATCATCCAAAATTCCGTGTAATTCGTCTTCTGAAATTTCTTTATCTTTTTCAAGTTTTTTCATAAGGTCCATTGCATCGCGGCGAACATTACGAACGCTAATACGGGCATCTTCAGCGTATTTACCTGCAAGTTTTGCAAGTTCTGCGCGGCGTTGTTCGTTCATTGCGGGGATTGGAACGCGAACGTTTTGGCCATCAGCAGAAGGGTCAACGCCAAGGTTTGCGTCACGAATTGCTTTTTCAACAGCTTTAACAAGCCCTTTATCCCAGACTTGAACCATAAGAAGACGTGCTTCAGGTACAGCTACGGTTCCAACTTGGTTCAGTGGCATCATTGAGCCATAAGCATCAACTTTTACTGAGTCAAGGAGATTGGGAGATGCTCTGCCCGCTCTAATACCTGATAATTCGCGTGCCAACACATCAATAGCAGAAAGCATTTTTCGATCAAATTCAGTAAGACGGGGATCAATTTTTGACATAATAGATTACCTTAAATTAAATATGTATAAAGTTTAAGAGATTGTAGAATAGCGGCCTTGGTTCTGCAATACTTTTGCAAAGCCATCTTCGTTATAGATTGAAAAGACGCGCATGGGAATGTGATTTTCACGTGCGAGCGTAATAGCTGTTGCATCCATAACATTAAGGCCACGTTTTACAACTTCATCATAAGTGAGCTTGTGTAAAAACTCAGCAGATTGAGTTGTTTTAGGGTCAGCTGAATAGACGCCATCAACTTTTGTTGCCTTGAGAAGCAGGTCACAGCCAAGTTCTGAAGCGCGTAGAGCTGCTGCTGTGTCTGTTGTAAAATAGGGATTTCCGGAACCTGCACAAAAAACAACAATGCGACCTTTTTCCATATGGCGAATCGCACGTTGTCTGATATAAGATTCTGCAATAGTATCCATCGGAATTGCCGACATAATGCGACATGGAGTGCCTTCAGATTGGATTGCATTGTGAAGAGCCAAGCCATTAATGACGGTTGCAAGCATGCCCATGTGATCAGATGTCGTGCGATCTAAGTCATGTTGTGCAACACCATGTGCTCCACGAAAAATATTACCGCCTCCAACAACGATGCCTATTTGTATTCCTAGACTATGAACACTTTTAATATCAAGAGCGATACGTTCCAGCATTTCTTGAGAAATGCCAAAGTTACTTGATTCTTCGGGATGTAGACTTGCGAGTGCTTCACCAGAAAGTTTTAAAAGGACTCGTTTGAATATATTTTTAGACATAATCACCCTCGCTTTTGTCCTCTTCGGACTTGATCCGAAGACCTGTCATATTTTAAAGTGCATAGTTGTTATATGAAAAATATATGCGCTATTCGCTTTTTATTTCTACAGATCCTCGGATTTAATCCGAGGATGACAGTAGTGGTAGAGAGTACGTTGATACGTATTTGTTTTAAGTTAAGCAAGCTTTGCTTGTGCCATAACTTCAGCAGCAAAGTCTGATTCTTCTTTTTCAATTCCTTCACCAAGTGCAAAACGTGTGAAAGCAACAAGCTTGACATCTGTACCAAGTTCTTTTGCTACATTTGCAACAACGTCACTTATTTTTGTCTTTCCATCCATGACGAATGGTTGTTCAAGAAGAACGATTTCTTCGTAGTATTTGCGAACGCGACCTTCAACCATTTTTTGGATTACATCTTCTGGTCGACCTGAAGCACGTGCTTGATCTATTAGAATTGTACGCTCACGTTCAAGCATTGCTGCATCAACTGATTCAATGTTAAGCGCTTGTGGATGTGCAGCTGCAATGTGCATTGCTATTTTTTTACCAAGATCCATAAGTTTTGCAGAATCACCTGTTGACTCAAGAGCAACAGAAACACCAATACGACCAAGACCAGTAGCAGTTGCGCCGTGCATATACGTTGCAACCGCGCCATTTGTGACAGATAAGCGTGATAAACGACGGAAATTCATGTTTTCACCGATGAGCGCAACAAGACGTGTTATTTCGCCTTGAACAGTTTCACCTTCGCCAGGAAATGGTGCGGCCAAAAGGCTTTCTGGTGTGTGTTCAGCAGATGCAGCAATTGCGGCTGTTTGTGAAACAAGAGCTTGAAAGTTTTCATTTCGCGCAATAAAGTCTGTTTCTGCATTGATTTCCACAACAGCAGCTGATTTGCCATCAGCTGTCGATGCAAAACCAACAAGACCTTCAGCGGCAACACGGCCAGCTTTTTTAGCTGCAGCAGCTAAACCTTTTTTACGAAGCCAGTCAACAGCAGCTTCTAAATCACCAGCAACTTCGACAAGGGCTTTTTTACAGTCCATCATGCCAGCGCCTGTTTTTTCACGTAATGCTTTCACGAGAGCAGGGGTAATTTCACTCATATTAAACTCCATATAGTTATAAATAAAAAAGGGGCTATGCTGCCCCTCCTTTTTGTGTTTGCCTTGAAATTAGGCGTTGACAGCTTGCACAAGATCAGCTGTCTCTTCTTCTGCAGGAAGGTTGGCATCTGTTACATGTAAGGATGCACCAATATCAATACCAGCAGAGCGCATTTCAGCTTGAAGACCATCAAGGACAGCTTCAACCATTAAGTTGCAATAAAGATCGATTGCACGAAGTGCATCATCGTTACCTGGAATAGGGAATGTTACACCGTCTGGATTTGAGTTGGAGTCAAGAACCGCAACAACAGGAATACCAAGGCGATTTGCTTCTTGAATGGAAATATCTTCTTTGTTTGTGTCGATCACGAACAAAATATCAGGCAAGCCACCCATATCACGCACACCACCGATAACGAGTTCAAGCTTGTCGCGACCACGTTGACGGCTTAAAATTTCTTTTTTTGTCAAACGACCTGGGCTAGCGAGCTCTTCTTCCATTTCTTTCAAACGTTTAATGGATTGATTTACTGTTTTCCAGTTTGTCAACATACCACCGAGCCAACGGTGATTAACGTAATATTGACCGCAGCGCTTTGCAGCATCTTTTACTTTTTCTGATGCTTGTGGTTTTGTGCCAACAAACAAAACACGACCACCCGCAGCAACTGTATCACGAACAGCTTGCAACGCACGTTGCAACATTGGTGATGTCAATTCAAGGTTAAGGATGTGGATTTTGTTACGTTCACCAAAGATGTATGGTGACATTTTTGGATTCCAACGACGTGTTGTGTGTCCGTAGTGAAGGCCTGCTTCAAGCAGCTGGCGCATAGTAAAAGTTGGCATTGCCATTATAATTAAACTCCTAATTATATTCCGATTTAAAATCAGCTTACTGGATGTGCAACATAGCACAGTAAGCGGGTTCCTGAGCCCTCTGCAACGCACACTATTTCTAGCATCGGATTGGGTTAGTTTTACCCGTGTTGCAGTATGGATTTAGTAGATTGTGGTTATAGTAGCATAAAGCGTTGTTAAAGTTCTATAAAAAACTTAAGCACAATTTGAATGAATTTAATGTTTCTCTGACGTCGATTTTCTTATCTTTTTTTAATCATTTTATTTTTTTATTGAATAAAATTTACATTTATTATTTGATTTCAATAATTGAAATACGTTTCAGTTTGAAATCTATGAAAACTTCATGCTGAAGCAAAAAATCTAAACCTAACAAAATATCAAAATGCACATTTTCTAAGTCAGGAGCGATAAAATTCATGTTAGTTTTAAACAAAGTTCCCATTGATAATGTCGGTATAGTGATGGAATTTAAACCTAATAAATTTTTTCTCTTCTGGATTGATTTTCTATATGAGCCTTTAAAAAGTATTGAATCTGTGGCTCCTGAGTCTAGTACGCATTTTAACTGAGTGTTATTAATTGAAATAAGAAACTCAATACCATTAGAAGTCAATTCAAAGGGAATTGAATGGGCATGTGGCATAAAGATGACATTTACAGGCTCATTATTTGGGTATAAGATTATGTTGTTTTTTTAAAATTTAAATACAAGTTAAAATGTTTTAAAAAATTAATTCCAATGTAATTTTTATTTTCTTCTATATTTTTGTTTTCTGCAAACTCAATGAGATCATACGACCAGTCTTTATATTCTTGAATGATGACATTATGAAAGCATCTGTCTTTAATCTTAACTTTACCATTAAACGTTTTTAATTTCTTTATTTTACCATCCAAACCTTGCATTTTTATGCGCTTAGGACTAAGATCCTTCTCGTCTAAAATATTTTTATCTGCCGTAATTTCAAAATTCCCTCCTGTGTCAATAAAGGCTTGAATGGGTTTGCCATTAAGTACGATATCTGTGTATGGAGGGTTATAATTCTCATCGTACTTTACATCAAGTAATATGCAGTTTTTATTAGTATGTTGACTGCTGCAAGATGTTAGAAAAGTCACGAATAAAAGCGCTGTGATTAATCTATTTAATTTCCAATCACGCATTATTGTGTACATTTTTTATGAGATTTTCTTCAATATCGTTTTGTTTTATACCATGCTGCATAAGTACTGTCGATGCATGTTTGTAAAATAATTTAAGCCCTTCACAATATATAGAAGGATTGTTGAATCCATTTTCTTTTGAGTATCTGTGTATTAATTGTCCGCCATTGCATATGTTTTGCCAGCAGCATAACTTGCAAAAATCAGGTAAAGTGCTTAGGTAAATGAAGAAACGAAAAATGCATAGCATTTACCATTTTAACTAATTTTTTGCAAGCAATAGCAGGAGAAATAGAGCAAGTGTTATTGCTTGAAAAGTCACGCGCCAACGCATAGCTGCATTTCCATATCGAGCATTTAAATGTCCGCCTTTGAAATAAACAGTCAGCCCAAAGACAAGACATATAAGAGTCCAGGTAAGTGAGCTAAAAAATAATATTTCTAGTATTCGTGTCATTTATTATAAATCCTTGTGTGAAAATGTGCAGAACATACCAAAGAAGCGATATTTTTAAATGATATAGCACTTTTTTCTACTTTTTATTTTAAAAGTCATGCTAGGCTTATATGAGTTGAAGCTATCAAATCTTTATTAAAAGCTCAATAAGTTTGATTAAAATTAAGGATACGTTGTAGCAATGGATATAAGTAAAGCAGAAATCATGCATGATTCCCATAGTTTTTCAATCGAAAAAGATGAATCATCACCCATCTATTATAAAAAAGAAAGTTTGTATGCCTGTATTGTCATGCTGTGTGCTTGGTCTTTTTATCTGTACGAATATATTTTACGCGTTTCACCAGGTGTTTTAGAAAAGTTTTTGATGCAAGATTATGCCATCACAGCTACCACTGTTGGTGTTATCAGTTCGGCTTATTATTGGGCATACACGCCTTTGCAATTGCCTTGCGGTGTTATTGTAGATCATTTAGGCGCGCGTCGGGTAATAATGTTCTCACTTATTTTGTGTGTTCTTGGTTGTTTTTTCTTTTCACAAAGCGATAGTGTAGCAACATCTATTATGGGGCGAGTCTTGATGGGGATGGGCTCTGCTTGTGCATATATTAGTTGTGCAAAGATTGGCGCTGAATGGTTTAACTCTGATAGATTTGCTTTAATTGCTGGTATTGGCATGTTTATGGGCACTGTTGGCGGTAGTCTTAATGCCGTAACATCTATGCTTGTTGACGTCTTTGAATGGCGTGGTGCAATGATGATTTTAGGAGCACTTGGCGTTGGTATTTTCTTTTTAGCACTAATGGTTATGTCTGATTCGCCTGAGCTTGCAAATGCTAAAAAAGATAGCAGACAACTTCAGTCAACTAAAGGTCACACACAAGATAGCTTGCTAGATGGCCTTAAAATTGCGACATCAAACCCACAAAATTGGTTAATAGGTATTTACGGATGTGTGATGTATTTACCTTTGTGTGCATTTGCTGAACTGTGGGGCGTTCCTTATTTAAAACTGCTTTATGGTATTGACTCAACGATAGCATCTAGCGCATGCGTAAGTGTTTTTATTGGCATGGGGCTTGGTAGCATTTTAGGTGCGTGGATTTCAAATAAAATTCAAAGTAGAACACGTGTTATGGGACTTGCTGCGCTTGGCACGCTTGCGTGTTTTGCCGTTGTATTCTATGTGCCAGGGTTATCGTTTACAACAATGCGTGTTGTTTTGTTCCTTGGTGGTTTATTGTCTGGAGGACAAACATTATACTTTGTATCTGTTAAGGAAAACATGCCACTTCGCTATGCTGCAACAGCTATTGGCTTTACAAATGCATTTGTTATGAGTAGCGCTATTTTATTTCAACCATTGCTAGGGTATTTGCTTGACTTAACATGGGATGGCGTTAAAGGCATTGACGGTGTTCCTGTGTATTCAATTGAAAATTATAAAGTAGCCTTTTCAGCTGTGATGGTTGCCTTTCTTGTCGGGTGGATTGTTATGTTGTTCGTGCGTGATACGTATAAAAAAGTGTCAAATGAAGCTTAATTAAACTAATACAATTAGCTGAATTTTTTGAAAGCATCCTCGTTTTATATACGAGGATGTTGTATTTTAAGTGCAATTCAGATAAAAAAATAAGATAGAAAATAAAAAGGTTTAGGGCTTTGAATAAAAAAACGACGATATCAAAGAATCAAAAATGGTTTATCTGGGGCGTTGCGGCTCTTTTTTATTTATATGAGACATTTCTTCGCATTTCCCCGTCTGTAATGACGCATGATTTGATGAGAGACTTTGGTGTAAATTCAACGTCGCTTGGAGTGCTTAGCTCTTTTTATTATTATGCATATGTGGCTTTGCAAATACCATGCGGTATTATTGTTGATAAGCTTGGCATTAGAAAAATTATTACTTGTTCTGCTCTTTTATGTGTGTTTGGTACTTATATGTTTGCAACTAGCGAAAGTTTAATGTTAGCAAAACTTGGTCGTTTTATGATTGGCGCTGGATCTGCTTGCGCTTTTATAAGCTGTCTTAAAGTAACAGTTGAATGGTTTAGTCCTATGCGTTTTTCCTTTGTTGCTGGTTTAACCAACATGATGGGAACTTTTGGTGGTATCTGCGCAGGACGACCTTTGGCTGTTTTTGTTAATCAACTTGGCTGGAGGCATGCAAGTCTTTGGTTTGCAGCGTTAGGTATTGTTGTGGCTATTATTGCTTGGATGTTTTTAAAGGATCATCCTGATCAGCGAAATAAGTCTGCTGATGTTAAACGCCCAATGATGGAAGGTGTTAAGATTCTGGCAAAAAATAAGCAATTTTGGCTTGTGGGAATTATCGGAGGCTTGATGTATTTGCCTATTTCTGCTTTTGCAGAGTTGTGGGGAGTTCCGTTTTTAATGCATGCTTATCATGTTAATAATGAGGATGCATCCACGGCAAGCGTTATGATCTTTATTGGTATGGCAATTGGCGGCCCTTTTGCAGCGTACATGCTTATACATTTCAAAAAAATCATACGTGTAATGCAGTTTTCATCTATTACTGCTGGCATCGCTTTTATTGGGGTTGCTTATACGGCATTTTTCCCTTTTTGGTTTTCGTTTGTTCTTTTATTTTTAGCGGGTCTCTTTATTGGTGGACAAGTTTTGTGCTTCACACTAGCAAAAAATAATATTTCTGAATGTTTAAGCGGTACAGCGATTGGCTTTACAAACGCTCTTGTGATGATGAGCGGTATTGTATTTCAGCCTTTTCTTGGGCATATTTTAGACGTGTTTTGGGACGGTGCAGTTACGGGTTATTCCGTGCCTATTTATTCAACACATGCATATCAGATGTCAATTTTAACAATTCCTATTTGTTTACTGATCAGCGCGATCATGTTACGGTTTGTTAGGGAAACACATTCAACTGAATAAGAGAAATGATAACTTTACTCCCCTCTAATCGCTTTGTTGCGATACAAGCTGATCCGCTTGAATTATTAAAGCCTTTATACGATACCTCTTTGATGCTTGCTTTTGAGGCGCAACAAAGGGGTTTTTCTCTTTTTGCCTATACACCTTCTAAGCTAACTTATGATAGCCAAGGGATTTTTGCGCAAGGGCGTTTTTTTGATCTTGATTCTAATGGGATTGTATCGAATATCTCTCATATTCAACGTTTTGATTTAAGCGAGGCTGAATATGTCTTGATACGCCAAAATCCTCCTTATGATATGGGATATCTGACAGCACTTGATATTTTATCAAATCTGCCGAGTTGCACACGCGTTTTAAATAGCCCTGTTGCGCTTCGTTTGTGGAGCGAAAAATCAATACCATTACAGTTTAAAGAAATGTGTCCACGCACCTGTATTACAGCTGATAGCGATGTAATCTATGCTTTTATGGCTGAAGAAAGCACAATTGTGTTAAAGCCGCTTTATGGGTTTGGAGGACAGGATGTGTTTATCCTTACAAAAGAAGATCCGAATGTAGATGCCATTATTGAAATTATGTGTAGCCGATATCCTTTTGGCATGATAGCTCAAGCATTTATTAAGGAAGTAAACGCCGATGATCGACGTTTACTTATGGTGGGGGGCCTTCTTAAGTCTGTTTTTAAGCGTACTCCTAAAACTGGAACAATACGCAGCAATATGGCTGTCGGTGGTGAGCCAGTTCCATGTGAAATAACAAAAGCTGATTACTTTATAGCAGAACAACTAGCTCCATTTTTTATTGAAAACAATATTATGTTAAGTGGCATCGATGTTATTGGTGACAAACTAATAGAAGTTAATATCACATCACCAACAGGTTTAAGAGTTGCTGAAAAACTCTATGGACATAACCTTGCGAAGGATTTTTGGAATGCGGCAATCGATAAATAATACAGTCCACGATATTGAAATTGAGCTTGAACCATTACTGTTGATTGTTGATGATGACAGTGTTATACGTCGTTTGCTTCTTGATTTTTTAAGCGCACAAGGATTTCGTTGTGAAGCTGCAGCAAATGCAGCCGAAGCGCGCACCTATATTGCGATGAAAAAATTTGATCTTATAATTTTAGATATAATGATGCCAGGAGAGACAGGTATTGAACTTGCGGGTAATATTCGTTTAACTGATCAGACACCTATTCTGCTGTTGACCGCGCGTGATCAACTTGCTGATAAACTTGAAGCTTTTGAAGTAGGTGCAGATGACTATTTGACAAAACCTTTTGAGCCATTAGAACTTGTTGCGCGTATAAAATCTCAGTTGCGTAGGCAAAAACCAATTATCAGTGAAAATAATATTTTATTATTTAGTAACTTTTCATTCGACCTTAAGAACGGCTTTTTAACACACGATAGTGTTACGATTGCACTAACATCTACAGAAAGATTGCTTTTGAAGCTTTTGGCGCAGCGACCAAATCAACCGTTTTCACGTGAAGATCTTGCACAAAAGATTGGACACAGGGTCAGTGAGCGAACTGTTGATGTGCAAGTAAATCGTTTGCGTCATAAGTTAAAATGCATTGACCCAAGCTTGGATCTTGTTCAAACAATAAGGCATCAAGGGTACGCTCTTATTATTAATATTTAATCATTTTTTATGTTTAAACTTATTATATTTAGAAAATTAAACTTTAAAGAAGAGAAAGATTTAAAATAAAAAATGAATAAACTGATACTTCTTTATGCACACAATCTCTGTGAGTCACTGCTTAAAAGGAAAAATTTAAATTAGTAGCATAGTATAAAAAATATACTTATTCAAGAAGAGATGAAATTACGTTAAAAAAACGATATAGATCATACATTTTGAATACTAAGTGTCTGTATTTTTGATAAAATATTTTAATAAACTTTTAATAAAATATTGTTTTTTTTGTAAAAAGATGAAACGATAGAATTGTTAATATGTTATTTAGTAGATTCTATGGCTAATTTTTCACTCATCAAAATTCCTGGGCGTTCAAAATTACGCATTCCCGTTGTTAATACTGCAGCACAAGGTGCTCATTCCGATTCTGACTCAGATGCAATTAATTTTACGAGTTCTAAGTCACCTGAATGGATGATTCAAATTGATAATTTTTTGTCATCAACTGTTTCTGGATACGAAAATTATGCAGAACTTTTTGGGTGGTACGGGGAATCAAGTCGTTATACATCAGGCAATGTGTCAAGTCAGCTTTTTACTTCTGCTACATTACAGCACACAGATCTTGTTATTATTATCCCAAATGGTGGATATGCCACAACGCTTGAATCACTAATGAACACAGGCACAAGTATTAATCAGGTTACAATAACACGGCTTGGAAAAATTAACTCAATGGTTGTTACATTGCAAACATTGGTCTACACGACATGTCGTATTCAGCGTTTTAATCAGCAGCTTGATCAGCTTGTTGTGGAAATGTCCATTTTAGCAAAATCAAATACTGTATATGTTTATGGGCAAGATGGCCAAAGCCAAGGGCAAATGGTTAGCTCTGTTGACTATTCGCAAAATGTAGCACAGTAAAATAATATCTAATAAAGATCAAAATATCTTCATTTATTGATATCTATACCTTTTTCCATGCTTTTAAACAACTTTTTTTAGCGATATTCACTTTTTTGTCACTCTGTTCTTGTTTTTTTGATGGAATCTGCTATTTATTATAAAGTTTGACAAATCTACTAAAGGATTAATCCCATGACAGATATTACCGCTCGCGTAAAAAAGATTGTAATTGAGCACCTAGGCGTTGACGAAGCAAAAGTTGTTTCTTCAGCAAGTTTCGTTGATGATTTAGGCTCAGATAGCCTTGATCAAGTTGAAATGGTTATGAAGTTTGAAGAAGAATTTGGTTGTGAAATTCCACAGGATGCAGCTGAGAAAATTACAACAATACAAACGGCTATCGATTATATTGAAGTTCACGCTACTAAAGCTGCTTAATTAATATCTTTTTAACATCTACAAAAAATAAATTAATAGGTACAACATTCTTAATCTTTAACATAAGGTGTGTATTAAAAATAATTTAAAGGAGTTAGCATGCGACGCGTAGTGGTCACTGGTCTTGGAATGATCAGTCCTTTTGGCTATGGGGTTAATGAAAACTGGTCTCGCGTTATTCGCGGCGAATCAGGTATCAGGCCAATCACAGCTTTTGATGTAAGTGATATTACAGCTAAAATTGCTGGTATGGTTCCTTTAGCTGCTTCAGCTGAAGATGCAATTGATGGACGATTTTGGATCAATGACGTTATTGCGCCAAAAGATCAACGTAAAATGGATCGTTTTATCATGTTTGCAATTGCAGCTGCAAAAGAAGCGATTGAAGACTCTGGATGGATGCCCACCGAAGAAGAAGATCGTGAACGCACTGGCGTTATTATTGGCTCAGGTATAGGTGGACTTCCACAAATTTCGGAAACCACATTAACGTTGCAAGCTCAAGGCCCACGTCGCGTTAGTCCTTATTTTATTCCTGCGTCATTAATAAATTTGGCTGCTGGCCATGTTTCAATTATTCACGGCTTTAAAGGACCAAATCATGCGCCGGTAACAGCATGTGCATCTGGTGCGCATGCAATTGGTGATGCTGCACGTATGATTATGTTTGGTGACGCTGAGGTTATGGTTGCAGGCGGCACTGAAGCGGCAATTTGCCGTGTTGGTATGTCTGGCTTTGCCTCAGCCCGTGCGCTCTCTACAGGTTATAATGATAATCCTGAACTTGCATCCCGTCCATGGGATTCTGGTCGTGACGGATTCGTTATGGGCGAGGGGGCAGGTATTCTTATTTTAGAAGAATATGAGCATGCAAAAAAACGTGGTGCAAAAATATATGGTGAAATCATTGGCTATGGCATGTCAGGTGATGCACACCACGTGACATCTCCAGCTGAAGATGGTAGCGGAGCGTTTCGTGCTATGCGTGCAGCATTGAAGAATTCAGGCGTATCTAAAGAGTCGATAGGCTATGTTAATGCTCATGGAACATCAACGCCTCTTGGCGATGCTATTGAAGTGAAGGCCATCAAACGTCTTTATGATGATCATTCGTATAAATTAGCAGTATCTTCAACAAAATCTGCAATTGGCCATTTGCTAGGGGCTGCTGGTAGCGTTGAAGCAATTTTTTCTATTCTTGCTATGCGTGATAGTATTTTGCCACCAACTTTAAATTTAGAAAATCCTTCTGAAGGATGTGATTTGAATTTTGTCGCGAAAGTAGCACAAGAGAAAGCTGTTGATATTGCTATGTCTAACTCCTTTGGTTTTGGTGGAACCAATGTTTCACTTATAATTAAAAAGATATAGTTTACAAAAAATACGAAGAACTTAAAAGAAGGGATTTTTTTTAGTCTCTTTTTTTATTAATAAGACATTTTTAACATGTATCTATAATGACCTAACCATAAAAACACTTCTTTACGTGCCGGTGCTTTACTTAGGAGATAAATACTTAGCTCTTCGTGTGTTATATGCTCTTTTATAATATCGTCCTCTAATTGCTGTTTCAACGTTTTAAAAAAGCAGTAAATACAGATGGCAAACTTTTTAGCCCCTTAAATTTTACAGTCCATGATTGGCTGCATTATTTTTTGACAACTTATTATTGATTTTCTTGCTGATTTTTTTCTATTGTTGATACATTTCAGCAGACAAAAACCTTTTTTGTTGAATATACTGATACTGTTTTGAGTAGTAACTTAGGATATTTTCCAACACATATTGTTGTGAAATCATGTTTAATTTTTTTGATCACAAATTATATAGTGTCTCAAAAAAAATTAATTAACGCATACCTTAAATATTTTGTATTAAACTTCTTTCTAAACTAGCCTTTAGAGTCAAGATCGTATAAAAATATCTTCATATGGAGGTGTGAATGAAATATGATCAAATCAAATACTTAAGTGATGAGCAATTTCCTCGTTTAACCGGCGTAAAACATACAACGTTTATGAGAATGCAGGAAATTCTTAAAGAAGCAGATCTCAAAAAGAAAGCAAAAGGAGGACGTAAAAATACGGTTGCGTCTCAAATTTTTAGAATGGTTAAGTTTGTCACGAAAATTTTCATATTTGCGAATTTTGGACATAATTACCCTGCTAATGCCTAAAATTGTTTCCACGTCGATAAAGATTTATTAAATGAACCCTGTCCTTTTTTGAGCATATGAGCGAGCTCAATTCCTGCTAATGTTGATGCAGCACACACAAAATTCTTAATTAATGAGTAAACATTAAAATGGTTTAAACGCTGCGGCTGTTTTGGATCATGGGCTACATGAATTATGTTTATGGGCTTATCACCACCCTTGAAGGCATGCGCTAAGACAAGTTTTCCCGCATCAGCATCATCTTTTACATATATTTTAAGATTGATATTTAATATCTTTGCCAATGCATCCATAGAACTGGTCATTGGTTGATCAGAGGTCATACCATTGAAATATTCCAACATAACGTTGGCCTTTGCAAGATGTCCATTTACATAGGCGCGATAGTTAAACTCACTGCTCGCCCATAGTCTAATGGATTCATCAAGTGTAGCCATTTCAGCCCAACTTCTCGTCAATCGCAATGCTTCACGTTGTGTGCGGTAGTCAGCCATGCCTGGCAAAAAGTTATCAAATGCGCGTAAATCATGTTCACTACTATTGATGGTTTTGTCAAAAATCTCAAAAGCCAGTATGTTTCTAATTTCTGCGTCTCCTGCATGCGCCAACAGTAAACGTGTCCCTTCTTGGCGAACACTGCTTTCATCTCTACCCTTTAAATCAAGACTGTAAAAACCGCAGGCATCGTCGATAATGGGCATTTCACGTTCAAAGAAACTTAAAGGATTCCCAGTCTC
>JAUYTZ010000024.1 GCA_030694965.1 Candidatus Paracaedibacteraceae bacterium | reverse complement strand
CACGTTACAAAACGATTATTGGCGGAAAATTAAGATCAAAAGATACGGACAGCCAAAACACAGAAGTACAAATTGGCATTCGAATTTTAAATCGGATGCGTGCTCTTGGTATCCCAAAAGAAGACATGTTGCATAAGATTTCAACTAAAGTGAGGAGAGACGTGTCTTCATTTTCTTTTGTGCAACAAGGCCATTAGAATTAACGATTTCGGATTGATCATGTTCCAGTATTTTTTAACAAGAGCCAAAAATTAATTTGGAAAGCGAACTCATCTTTGAAAAATGACAATATGCCACGAAAACCTAAGAAAAAAAGTTTTATTGAACAAGCGAAACTAGAAATCAGTTGAAATGAAGCACTTTCATTCACGATAGGTATTTCAGGCCTGGCGTACAAAAAAAGTGGTAGCGACTATTTGTCACTACCACCATACTGAAGGGCTTTTTGTTTGCTAATTCTGGGTGTTAGAAACAGCAACAATTCACCTTAACTTTCCGCTGTTAAACTTAGGCTTCCTGATGCTATAACAGACCAAGCTGGTATAATAACTGTACACTCAACTAACGAAGGGGTGGTTGAAAAATTTGAAAACATATTAAACATAGGATCACCTCCTTTCAATCATAATTATAAATGATAATAACATGAAGTAGCATTCTTGTCATTAGGTAATTGTCTTTGATAGGAATTCAGAATAGAATTTTTAAGTTCTTATAAAAACACTTGCCAAAGCAATATAACAGACTATCATTGGCAGGCAAATTAATGTTTCTTTTTAAAAGTATGGGCGTAAAAGATCGTATGCATGTTTTAATAACAGGTGGAACAGGGTTCATCGGGTTAGCTTTGTGCGAATATTTCGCAAAAATGGGATATTCGATTTCAATTCTTACACGCAATTCAACCAACAAAGCGTTGCCTGCTAATGTTACGTTGATGAACGATCTATCACTCAACGAACACCCATTCGATGTTATTATTAATCTTGCTGGTGAACCCTTATCTAAAAAAAGATGGAATGGCGCATTCAAACAAAAAATTTATGATAGTCGTATCAATATGACAAATTTAGTCATCGACTACATTAAGCAATGCCCCGTAAAGCCCAAGGTTCTTTTAAGCGCATCCGCCATTGGTTTTTATGGTGATAGCCTTGATGAAATTTTTAATGAAGAATCTGAACCAACTCATCAAACTTTTTCACAAAAACTATGTCATGACTGGGAAGAGGGCGCGCTTCAAGCCCAAAAGTATGGTGTTCGTGTATGTATACTTCGATTGGGTGTTGTCCTTGGAAAACATGGCGGCGCTTTGGCTGAAATGCTTATACCTTTTAAACTCGGTCTAGGTGCAACTTTGGGACACAGCAAACAGTGGATGTCATGGGTGCATTTAAATGACGTGGTTGGTATGATTGATTTTCTGATGCATCACAGCGACCTAAATGGCCCGTTTAATCTTACCGCGCCAGCGCCTGTCACGAATAAAGAGTTTACAAAAACCCTAGCCACTCAATTAAAACGACCATCTTTCCTTAATATGCCAGCCTGTATTACCAAGATCGTATTCGGTGAAATGGCTGACTCATTGTTGCTTTCCGGGCAAAATGTTATCCCGTATCGAATTAGAAATGCGGGCTACATCTTTAAACACCCAACGCTGAAGAACGCGCTAGCGACTATTTTTAAATGACGTTAAACGATGCAAAATTTTCTGTTGTGTGGTTTAAACGTGATTTAAGAATTGCCGACCATGAGCCTCTTGCAAAGGCAGTTAAGCTCGGACTACCCATCCTACCTTTGTATGTAGTTGAGCCCGATTACTGGAAATTACCAGACGTATCGCAGCGTCACTGGCACTTTATTCATGATTCGTTGTGCGAGCTTAATAATGAGCTTATAAAAAAGAATGCTCCTCTTTGTGTCTACACAGGGGATATTATCAATCTTTTTGAAAATATAAGGTCACGGTTCGGTTCTTTTTATCTTTTCTCACATCAGGAAACAGGTAATAACTGGACTTATCAACGCGACAGAATGGTTTTATCCTGGTGTAAGGAGCAAAGAATCGTGTGGGATGAATCACAGTCAAACGGCGTTGCAAGACGACTTATTAATCGCGATACCTGGTCAGATTTACGGAACTCCGTGATGAGAAAGCCTGTTATTTTGGCGCCGTCAACGCTTACATCTTTAAAAGACATAAATTTGGGCGCCATCCCATCCAAAGACTGCTCTATGTTTGGTAATAATCTTATTGGCAACGTTCAAACTGGCGGAAGAGCACAGGGACTAAAGACTCTTCAATCTTTTTTGGACGAGCGCGGCCAACGTTATATGCTAACACTATCAAAGCCAGGCATTTCAGCACGTAACTGCTCTCGATTATCTGCGCATATTGCATATGGCACGCTTTCTATTCGTGAAATTGAACAAGCCACACACCGTCGCATAAAAGAACTTTCCTTTGCTGGTGATGAAAACAGTCAATATTTTGTTCGCAATCTTTCAGCATTTTTATCCCGATTAGCTTGGCGTTGTCATTTTGTCCAGAAACTTGAGCAACAGCCGTGTATTGAATATCAGTGCATGCACCCTGCGTTTGAAGGTATGCGTGAAAATGACTTTAATGATATATATTTTGAAGCGTGGAAAAAGGGGCGCACAGGCTATCCATTGGTTGACGCCTGTATGCGTTCGCTGCACCAGAATGGTTGGATCACTTTTCGCATGCGTGCAATGCTGGTTAGCTTTGCAAGCTATCATTTGTGGCTTGATTGGCGGAAAACAGCTCCCTTTATGGCAGGACTTTTTACCGATTATGAACCAGGTATTCACTACTCACAATTTCAAATGCAATCTGGGGTGACTGGCATTAACGCTGTGCGCATGTATAATCCAATTAAACAGTCCGTTGATCAAGATCCAGAGGGTATTTTTATAAAACGTTATGTGCCTGAGTTAAAAAATGTTTCTCAAACATGGATTCATGAGCCTTGGCGTAATTTGACATTAGCAAAAGACTACCCACTACCTATTGTGGATCACGCTGTAGCAATTAAACATGCACGCAGCCAGATTAACTTATGCTGGAAAAGTCAGGGGTTTAAAGAGGAGTCAAGTATTGTCTTAGAAAAACTCGCAAGCCGAAAAAGGAAAAGCCGTGTTTCGAGAAGCAATACAGAAAAAAAAGCATCCCACAAGCAACTCGAACTTAAGTTTTAACCCTTTCAATCATCGACTCTAGGCAGGTACAAACTTGAGTGCTATTGAGTTTATACAATAACGCTTACCTGTTGGGTCTGGCCCATCGTCAAAGACGTGCCCTAAATGAGATTCACAACGGGAACATATTGCCTCTATTCGGGGGTTTTTGGCATATAATTTTGTCTTGTCGTCAGGATCAATACGAAGCGTCACAGCCCCGCTCATTGCTTCAAAAAAACTTGGCCATCCGCTACCAGAATTATACTTTACGCGTGCTTCAAATAAAACATGGTCACCTCCGCAAGCAGCGCAACAATAGGTACCATCTTCATCAAAAGAGTTGTATTTCCCAGATCCTGGATATTCAGTACCTCGAAGGCGACATACACTATATATTTCACCATCCAGACGTTCTCGCCAAAAGGTATCACTTTGATTTTTATAATTAATTGCCATTCAACTCACTTAAGCATGAGGTTTATGCTAGTATCATACAACGATCGTCAACTAATTAAACCAAGGAAGTGAAAAATGGCAAACTTTTTAGTTATAGCAGCATCAAGTGCGATTGGCCAAGCTACTGTTCGAATGTTAGAAGCTGATGGTCACCGTGTCTTTAAAACTGCCCGCACAGATGAGAAAATTAGTCCCGACATATTTCTTGATGCATCTGACTTTAATGCCGTTGATGATGTATTCAAAACAGCAATGAGTCACTTTGGTGTAATCGACGGTGTTGTTAATTTTGCAGGTTCGCTTTTACTCAAGCCAGCTCACTTAACGACACAAGAAAACTATGAATCTGTTATAAAAGATTCGCTCACCACAGCATTTGCAACCGTCAGAAGCGCTGGAAAGTATATGAAGGGGGGATCTGTCGTATTACTGTCATCTGCTGTTCACGCCATTGGTCTTGCTAATCACGAAGCGATTGCAGCAGCAAAAGCAGGTGTTGTTGGACTTGCTCTATCGGCAGCAGCAACATACGCTGGTGCTAACTTAAGATTTAACGTCGTATGCCCTGGATTAACAGAAACGCCTCTAACGGAGCATATTACTAAAAATGAGGCCGCACTATCCTATTCGCTTGCTATGCATCCCTTAAAGCGCATTGGTCATCCGGATGATATTGCGCGTGCAGTCACCTTTTTACTTAATCCTGATAATAGCTGGATTACAGGTCAAGTTTTAAGTGTTGATGGCGGACTTTCAAGCTTGAAAACAAAAACATCATGAAGACATTACGCATCATTCTATGGGATCATCTATCATATGACGTATCAAGTCTATCTGATTTGGATATGCAAACGGACACCATTTTGATGTGTGAGACAGTAGATGACTGCACACACGTTAAACATCACAAAAAAAAATTGGTTTTTCTTTTATCGGCAATGCGCCATTTTGCGCAGG
>JAUYTZ010000023.1 GCA_030694965.1 Candidatus Paracaedibacteraceae bacterium | reverse complement strand
CACGTTACAAAACGATTATTGGCGGAAAATTAAGATCAAAAGATACGGACAGCCAAAACACAGAAGTACAAATTGGCATTCGAATTTTAAATCGGATGCGTGCTCTTGGTATCCCAAAAGAAGACATGTTGCATAAGATTTTAACTAAAGTGAGGATAAATATGCCTTGATTTTCTTTTATGCAACAACGCCTAAAATGCTTGACGCTCAAGACGGTATCTCTACTAACACAGTCTTTCCATATAAAATTTTGATTCTCGTGTACAAAGGTCGACCGGATTATGGTGTAACAGCCCTGATATCCCAGATAAAACAAGCAACGAGTCTATTTTAAAGTTTTTAGCTCCTTGAATATCTGTATCAACAGTATCACCAATCATGAGAAATGTTGATTTGTGATCACTATTAAGACCAGCAATCATGCAAACATATTCATAAAAATCTGGGTTTGGTTTGCCAAGATAAATAACACTTCCTCTAAAACTTTCAATTTTTTTGGCAAAATATCCAGCACACTTACGTAACTCTTTACCATAACATGCATAAACATCTGGATTCGCACAAAAAATAGGTTTGTTTGACTGTGTGATTTCATGAAGAATAGCATCAAACTGATCTGGATTGTCTTGTTGTTCTAAAAATTGGGTAAGCAAAATAATATCAGCTTGGTTGATATTATCTGTTGTTGACACATCAAGATCTTTTAAAATATCTTGGTTGCATTTGGCACCAAAGTGATAGATTGTTTTCCCCTGATGGTATTTTTCTAGAAACCAACGTGTGTAATCACCAGAAGTAATAACAGTAAAATCACCAATTACTCCCATACCTTTAAGTTTTGATTTACTGAAAATTGAAGGGCGTGGATTGTTTGAAATAAAAATAGGACGGCTACATTGTTTTGCTAAATTGATCGCGTCAATAGCATCTGGGAATCGTGTTATGCCGTCATACATCACACCTACAACATCAATTAATAGAATTGTGTATTTATTTGAAATTTCGCATAATCGATTGATTTCATTCGATCGTGCATCTTGATGTGAAAAAATATTAACCATTATTATTAAGATATTAAGTATTATCATTGTCTAATGAATGAATTAAAAAATAATTTTAACATGTTATTTTTTAAAATTAATATTTACATTATAATTATAATACACAGAATATTTGTAAGATTCAAGTATTATATTAACCTTGTTGCTAGTTTTCACTGAATTTAAGGCATTTTATGAAAGCAATAAATTTATAAAAATGTCCAAAGATGGCCTAGTGTGTACGTAGACCTCTTTTTTTACCAAATGAGTTTCCTTTTTTGTTCAATGACACGTTCAATATTCAATCCAACAAAAACTAGCAAAAAATCATCTAATTAGGCAAGCGCCTCTTGCGTAATTGCCGTTCTGTTTGTAGCTGATTGCTCAGCTTCTCTATTTTCTTCCTGAATAACACTATTTTCACTATGTTGTGTCGCATCTTTAATAAACACAACGTTGAACTTAAACCCCTGCTTTTCGACAAGTTTGCGTGTTTGATCCACTCCCCATAATTGCTGTCGATGGAAATCTTCTCTTCCTGAGCCATCCCCAATAATAGCTAACACAATGACAATCTTGTCTCGCTCTTTTGAAGAAAGAACACCTTCAGTATTTTTTACTAGCGAAGCATGTTTTTCTAAAAAATTAAGGGTACGTTCAAAAAAACTTTTGACAAACTCAATGCGATCTACAGACACGATTGGATGTTCTTTTTCAGCACCGGTTATATTTCCATAACAGACAAAATCTTCTAATGCATCTAAACAACGGCATAACGTATCTTCATATGGCTCAAAACGGGCCATTGTGGAACTGAGCAAATCAGAGGTCACAATATTTTTTATAAATAATCGCTCTGTTGTACGCACATTGAAAATGTCATTTTTCAACTTATCTAAAAAGGACTCGGTTCTCTTTCTTTTTTTATCACGGCCTTTTTGAACGACAACTTTTTTTTGGCTCAACATTTTATCTCTAAAATTTGAACTCCACTTTTGTTCAGTTTCTATTGTTTGTTCATTTCGGGTATTTAAATTCTTTTTTTTAGGAAGTGTTATATGTGCGCGGTAAAAATCACGCAGTATATCTACAACGAGCAAGCCAGGTAAGTTTCCACGATCAAAATTTTCACCAAGGTACAAAGCGCACCGTTCAACTTGGGTGCGATGATGGTCAATTTGCTGAGCGCGTTCTCTTTTTACATGAATTAAAAAATACTTTCCGTCGCATTGCTGCATTAAAATATCAGCAAACTCAAATTTATCTTCTCTGCCCCCAAGGGATATATTTTCACGATCAAGTAAAATCGTTTCGACAAGCGGTTTTCCAACACCTATTTGTGCCCGCATTACGTTTACAGCTGCTTTGTTATAAGCTAATTCTTTATAATCCTCAGCATTACTGTCGAAGACGTAGTCAGGAAGGAAAAGATCATCTTGTTTAACCGTAATATCTGAAATTCTTTTTTCAATAACTTCAAAGCGCGATGCAGGAATTCGATACCACCTTTCACGATCAAACCAATAGTACTCAGATTTTCCATCAGATTCCAAAGAAATAGGCATTGGTAGCGACCGGATAAGTTGTGTTGATTTATAAACGTGACCACTAATTTCAACTTTCCCATTGTAACCATCAGTTTTTATTTTTTTTAAAATAGAAGAAGTATTTGCCTCCATTCTTGTGCGGAACCAAAACGTCCAATGCACATAAAGAAGCTTAACTTCTTCAAAATAATGTTGCCATTTTTTTTCTAATTGTTGATTAAGTAAATCAGCAATATCTCCTGTCATTGGCTCATCTAAATAAGGCAAAAAGTCTTTATGAATGCTTTGCTTCAAATAGATGTTATAAATCTCATTTGCCACTTCAGACATCGCTTGCCTACTATTGAAGCTTTTTTGATTGATACCAGCAGTATCGTTTTTTTTACCCCTTCTCTCGCTTGTGTTTAAGCGAAACTTTAACAAATCATCACCCTCTAACAACGCTTTACCCCAGCTCTCAATTGGCTGAAGACGTACACTCTCAAGTCCATTACTTGCTGGATCAAGTTCAAAATCTCGAATGCGGCACAAACCTTTTTGTTGTTTTTCCGTACCACGCATGGGCTTTGGATGACGAAGGGTCCCCTTCCCTATTTCTTTAATATTAGAAAGCTCTTGATTTGCGCAGAGGGCCGTTGACGCCACACCAATCGACGTGACTATTTTTAAGCCAAATAGCGGAAAAATAGATGTTGTATTTAACAAAGACACCCAATTACCAAGCAAATATGCCAGCATTTTATCCGGCTCATTCGCTATTGGAAATAAAATCATTGACGCTGAATATTCATATTCTTGATCTTCAAAGTCGTCCCCAGAAGCAAAGTATATATCATTTTCAGACGAATCATTAGCTTCATCATCACCATCAATGTCATTTAATACAGATTCATGTTCATGCACCGAAATGTCTTCGCATACATCGTCATTTTTCAAAAGTGATTCTGTTAAAAATGCCGAGCGTAATATAGATTTTTTATGCATCAATTGTACAACAAAATGCTCTGTACAGAGATCTTTTTCTGGGAATGTTGTAACGCTAAGAGCCCCACTTGCAGCTGATGCGTGAATAAATGGCCTAATTTGATGTGGAACATTTTCATTCGTAATGTTACGTAAAACCCGAGAACGATCCAAAAGAGCAAGTGTATAGGAAGCGGGCGCATTTTCTGTGCACACATAATCTTTTAACTTAAAATTACTTGCAGAGCATACATAGGAACATAAAGCGTATAAGCAAAATAAGAGTTGGATGATAAAAGGCTGTATATTAATCAACATATTTTAAACCTTGTTGTAAAAATGTTTATGCCTGCAAAGCGTTTTTCCAAAACTAGACGGAAAGGCCATAAAAATTCAAACTTATACACTTTATAAAATATGAATATCAAAGATTTTTTTGCAGGAGAGTCTTAATAAACTAATTTGTCAAAAATACTTGTTATTTTAAAAGGATACAATTTTGAATCTGGTTAATTTTATTAAATTTAAAATAATTTGAGTATTATTTCAAGTTTTATTGCAGAGATTATTGTAATATAATTCATTTTTGACAAGTTGCAAATGGTTGGTCAGGAATTACCAGATAGAAAGCATATTTTTTAGATTAAATAGCATAGCAGCATGATCGAGCAAAATCATTGAGTGATTGCAAGAATTATTACTCTCATGCTGGTTTTTAAGTTTTTTTATAGCTAGGATCTCTCCCTTAAGCATTTAATTTGGTATGAAAGTGCCATAAAAGAAGGAAAAATGTATGGCACGTCACGTTATCACCGATGAAAATATGGTTACATCTCCAACCACTTCTTCCCATTCCGTGAGGCGTCACGGTAAAAATGACCTTCAATTCATAGAGGCTGTTTGTTGGACCATCCGAATAGGCGCCCCTTAGCGGGATATGCCGATTGATTTGAACCTTGAAAAACAGTTTATAATCGCTACAATCGTTGGGTTTAATCAGGCTATTTGGATTCAATTTTTGAGTTCATTCAAAAAAGGTGGGGACAACGAATGGCATAGCGTTGATGAAACTATTATTCGCGTGCATCGCCACGGAGCTGGGACCAAGAAAACCAAGCACTTGGACGCACTTGCGGCGGCTTCTCTTCTCGAATCTATGCAAAGATTAACGCATTAGGATTAGCACTTTGCTTTTTAATAACAGAAGGAAGATCATCTGATATTGGCATGGTAGAGCAACGTGTTGGTGATGATGAATGTCAATTTTTGTTGGCTGATAAAGACTATGACAGTAATGTATTTAAAGTAAAACTAAATTTAAAAAATAGTACACCCGTTATCCCAGGACGAAAAAATAGATGAGTCGATATTGAATATGATAAAGATCTTTATAAAGAACGTAATGCTGTTGAACGTTTTTTTGGAAGAATCAAAGAGTATCGAAGAATTGCAACGCGATATGACAAAACCATGATTATGTATAAAGGTGTCTACACTCTCATCGCAATTTTGATGTGGATTAAGCTTTAGGGACAGAATCTAAATAATTTTAATAAATTCAATAACTCTATCAATTCAAACTTTGAAAAAATTATGTAAATATGGAGGCTCTCGATAAAAAATACCAAAGCGTTCTTATAAAAAAAGATATTAAATAACGTCAGTTCGACGTAAGGCTGCCTAATAAGCATTGATTTTGAAGGCGTAAGATCATAAAATATCATGAGATTCCTTGAAATTTACCACAATTTTGAGGTAAAAGATGATGCCACTAACAGAGATATTTTGCCATATTGATGATTTTTGCAAGCATTTTAATAACCAGGTAAATCCCTATCAATTGCCAAATCCAAATCGCAAACGTAATCGTCCTTGCAAAATGCGTTTTTTAGAAATAATGACGATTGTTGTGATGTTTCAATTGAGTCATTATCGTACATTTAAAGACTTTTACTTAAATTATATTTTGATTCAATATCATAAAGAGTTCCTCAATTATGTAAGTTATAATCGTTTTGTTGAGCTGATGCCACTTACACTCATGCCTCTTGTCTGCATGCTTATTGCTCTTCCAGGACAAGAAGCGGGTAAATACTTTATCGATTCAACAAAAATACCTGCATGTCATAATCTACGTATCCATAATCATAAGGTATCCACAGACTTTGCAACACGAGGAAAAACCTCAACAAGATGGTTCTTTGGTTTTAAGCTTCATTTAGTGTTGGACAATTACGGTGAAATTATTAGTTTTAGGCTTACGCCTGGCAATATTGATGACAGAAAGCCAGTGCAAGCATTGGCCCGTAAATTAAAAGGATGGCTTATGGGAGATCGTGGTTACATCAGCAAAAAATTAGAAAAACAACTCCTACAACAAGAATTGCAATTGATCGCCAGAGCCAAGAAAAATATGAAACAAAAAATAATACAGCCTGCAAAAGGGTACTTTCTGGATAAAAGAGGAATGATTGAAACGGTCATTGATTAACTGAAAAATATTTTTCATGTAACCCATACAAGGCATCGTTCGCTTATTAACGCAAAAGTGAACATTTTTACAGGACTTTTAGCTTACCTGTTCAAACCAAATAAAATATCGGTAAAACTTTATGAGCTTCCACCTATAAAATTAGCTCTTGCGTCGAACTGACGTTAAATTAGATAAGTTGCCTTATGATAATTCTAAGTCAGTCTTATGACACATAAAAAAATTAATTTACCGGAAAAAATTTGCGTCATTTGTAAACGATCGTTTGCGTGGCGAAAAAAATGGGAAAAGGTTTGGATTGAGGTTAAATATTGCTCAAAAAAATGTCGGGCATTAGCTAAAAGTAAATAAATAAATTTGTGATACTTATTAAAAATAAAGGGTTCTGATGGGCTGTGTTGCACAAACGTTTTTTGCTAAATTAAAAGTTGATGCTAAAGATTTTATTTAAATAAATATTAGTTGCTATCATTTTTTCAGTATTTTAAAGAGGACTAAGCCATTCATGTTAAATATTGCTATCATCGGCGCCGGCATATCAGGTTTAACGGTTGCCAATATTCTTAAAGACGATGCTAAAGTAACAGTTTTTGAAAAATCACGTGGTGTAGGAGGCCGTATAGCTACTCGACGTGCAGAACC
>JAUYTZ010000021.1 GCA_030694965.1 Candidatus Paracaedibacteraceae bacterium | reverse complement strand
AGCGACGAGTTAGTTGGGCCTGACCCTGAAGATGACAGCACCCCACTTTTGCAAGCCGAAAAACAATTCCATACTGGCGATGAAGAGAAAAAATGGGCCCCTTCAGAAGGAACTGGGATCAGAAAAAGATTTATTGATCCTGCAAAATAACGAATAAGTATATAAATATACTTCAAAAGACAAAATAACTAATATTGGTATATTTTTGGATAAGCAGGATATAAATAGGTCATTTAACTACATCGCCTTTTTAATTACGCGTGTGTTTTTTGTATTTAAAATAACTTTTTAGATATAGAACAAAAATAAAAGACTTGTTAACGCAATATTAATAGTAAAAATGTAAAATATATCAAATAAACACATCACTATTGTGATCTTTAAATTGCTCACTTGCGATCCTTGGACTTGATTCAAAAATCTTGCACACTATTGCAAATGCTTATTATCCAAAAAGCGATGAGAAGTGTTATAATATATTAAAATTTTACCTAAAAGGAAATTAATAAATGCATTCTATTTTCTTAAGACTAAAAAAAGCTTTATTTGCAAGCAGTGCATTAATCGCTTTGCACGTTGATTCATTCAGCGCTCAAGTAGCAAAAATTGAACTATCACAAACAAAAGCGATTGAAAAGCTCTCGCTTAATGACGCAAATAAAGATGAATCCGCAAAAATTATAAGCACTGATTCAAAAGAAGACACAGCGGCACTTGCGAAAATGAATGCCGCAGACAACCATAGAAATAATCGCACAAATTTTGGTTACAAAGAAGCACAAATAGAAGCAACACGCTTGTACAAAGAAGTTATGGATGACAAAGCAGTAAGCCCTGATGTGCGCGCGCGTGCTAAAATTAATTATGCAGATGTATATCAATCAAATACATACATTAACGACACAGTCACACAAGAAGACCGCAGCAAAGAAGCACTTAGGCTTTTAAATGAAGTCATTCATGAAACAAACATATCAGCTGATTTCAAGGGGTGGGCTAAACGCCATTTGGCAAAGCTATACTTAAGCAATAATTTTGATATGGAACCTTTTGAGGCAAAAAGAAAATCTGCATCACTGCTTGATGAAGTATGCAAAGACGTCGATATTACCCCAGAAACCAGGAGTCGCGCCAAAATTGAGCTTGCCGCTAGATACAATACCAAAGATGCAACAGCATTAAAAATCTTTGGCATTACAGAGGAAGAAGGCAAATCAAAAGCTATCACCCTTTTAAATGAAGTCGTAACGGATACAAAAGCACGACCAGATTTAAGGGCTGAAGCAAAACTTGCATTAGCAAAAACTGGGTTAGATGAAGACGATTTTTATAAACAAAAACTTTTACTCGCATACAAGGAAGTTATTGCAGATCAAACAATTACCAACCTTATGCGCGCGCAAACAAAAGCGCAGTTAGCCAGCCATTACATAGATAACTATAGCTTTAATTTAAAAAGGAGTGAAGCATCAAAAATTGGATTTAACTTACTACAAGAAGTAGCAAATGATAAAACGCTACCTATACAAAAACGATTGGAATATAAACAGGAATTAAAATGGTACTATAGCTACCTTCCAGATCTTGTGCCAAGCGAAGCGTACGCTAAATCATTAGCACTTGCCCTAGAAATTGTAGAAGAAAGCCGTATTGATGCAAAAGAATTTTTTAAAGCGCGGGTACAATTAGCAAACGATTATTCACGAAATATTTTCAAACAAAAAAAGGCTGTTGCAGAAAAAGAATCTCAAAAAATACTTAAGGAATTACTCGCCGACACAACATTAACCACTGAAGATAAAATCGAACTTAGAACTGACTTGGCAAACAAATATTTATCCTTATGGCCGGGCGTCAAGCCAATTGATGGCAATGATGTTAAAACAGCAACACTTGCCTTATATAATGAAATCTTAGCTTACCCAGATTTAAAACAAGAAAAATGGTTTAAAATCAAATGCACTGTAGCAAATATGTATTTGTATCATACAGAGGTTTTAAACATAAAAAAAAGCGATGGAAAGGCAGAAAGTTTGCGCCTTTACAATGAATTGCTTGAAAATAAAAAAATAACATCTGCGCAGAAAAAGAAAATTTATGAAGCCATAAATCTTATTGAAAAAGACAAGGTTGCATAAATCTGCTGAGTTAAAGCGCGCCATCAAGATTCTTATTCCAATGGAACAGGAGTTTATAAGTATACTTAAATTTGATGGCACGTTTTCAAACATTTTTGGTGATATATATTCAAATATTTAAAAAAATAGATATATAATTGAATTATAAAAATGAACATCTTACAATTAATCTAAATTAATTTAATTGGTTTATTGAATTATGAAATTAAAGCTAAGCTATTTTTTATTAAGAGCGTCATTTTCCTTACTGAAAAGCACTTTTATGGTTAATGCATCAAGTCACAAAATTAATGAATCATGAGAAAGCTGTAAAAGAAACAGAAAAATAAAAACCTCAACACTTTAGCAGAACGCACACATGCAATGTCAATAATCAGATTGACATTCAGAGCAACCTTGTGGATGATCAAGACATTGAATTTATTATAACAGCGATAGGTTTTTAAGTATGAGTCAAGCACAGCAACAAAAACCTAACAGTGCGTTTACAACGAAATCAAATCAGCCGTTAACAATGCAAAATATTGTACGTCAAGAAGCCCTGCATACGTTTATTTTCAAACAAGGTTTAATCGGCGAATTAACGCATCTTGCAAAAGACATGTCAAATCGTCAGTATTATCGCCTGCTTGTAGGCAATGAAACCTTTGTCGTCATGGATGCACCACCACCTGAAAAACCGGCTCAATTTGTTCTCTTATCTGACTTTCTGCTCGAACAAGGGCTTCGCGCCCCCAAAGTACTTAGCTTTGATTCTGATAACGGTTTTATCTTACTTGAAGATTTTGGTGACCAAACTTTTTCATACATACTCAATAATACAACAAAAGACCAGGATGCTCTTGAAGAGAACCTATATTTAACCGCAACAAAAGTGCTGCAAACATTAAGCGGGTGCAAGCGACCTGCTGGAGTTGACGATTATTCAGTCATAAAACTATTAGCGGAAGTTGAAATTTTCATTGATTGGTATTGGCAATACGCAAAAGGTGTTCAGGCACCATCGCTTGTTAAACAACCTTTTATGCGGCTTTGGGAAGACTTGTTTAATGCGCTACCAGAAACACCCAATACACTTGTATTGCGTGATTTTCATGTTGACAATCTAATGATCACGGATGAAAATTTATCCATAAAATCATGCGGAGTTCTTGATTTTCAAGATGCTTTATGGGGCTCAGTTGTATATGACTTTGTCTCTTTACTTGAAGACGCAAGACGTGATGTTTCAGCTAAAACTGTACATCTTTGCTCGCAGCAGTTTTTATCAAACTATCCGCCTGAATTACATGAAGCTCTTGAATTAACAGCAAAAGTGCTAGCAGCAGCGCGACATGTAAAGGTCATTGGTGTATTTACACGCTACGCTATTCGTCAACATAACGATTCAAAGTGTGTGCATTTGCCCCGTTTATGGAATTATTTAGAACAGCATTTTAAAGACCCCATTTTTGCGCCCATTGCAGAATGGTTTTCCATGTATTTTCCAATTTCAGCACAACATACAATTACACAACAACTATAATGACGCTCCACACACAAATCCGACAAGCAATGGTTATGGCAGCTGGTCTTGGCACCCGTCTTCGGCCGCTAACGCTTGACACACCAAAGCCCTTATTACCTATTTCTGATACAAAAATCTGTTGTCTTAGTCTCGCATTAAATCATCTGCATCATCTTGCCTTTGACCGCATTGTTGTAAATGCATACTATTTACCTGAAGCCATAGAAGCCTATGTGCGTGCTCACTATCCAAATGTTATAATTAGCCGCGAGACTGAACCCCTTGAAACAGGCGGCGGGATTTTACATGCCCTTCGCCACTTTGAAGAAAACGCTCCACTTTTAATTATTAATGGCGACACTTACGTAAGCAATTTAAGCAATACCTTTGGGCTAGATATGCTAGCGCATTTCAATTTCGAAACTGATGATGTTCTACTAGGCGTTAGCCTTAAAGAAAAAGGCATTGGCTTTCTAGGCGCAGGTGATTATGAATTAAACGATAGAACCCTTTCCTATCGGCCAAATGGCATATCAGCGCCTTACGTGTTTATGGGTTATCGGGTTTTAATGCCAACATTCATGCGTCAATCAGGTGAAGAAATTCGCGCTATTAAAGGCAACAAATTCTCATTAAAAGATTGTTTTGACATCGCTGAATCAAATGGTCGATTAGCTGGTCTTTGCTTTGATGGCACCTGGTGCGACCTTTCAACGGTGGAAACACTAAATGCATTGAAAAGTCATATAAACGCCTTAAGATCTTAATCTGAATGCATTCCATGGGTAAGCATGCATTGCGCATATACACCAAGCGCAGCCCCAGCAAGCAAGGTAACTCTTTTGGTAATTGGCATTAAAGGTATTTCCATACTAAGGCTTACTTTATTAGCAATAGCAGATGCGATAAGCATTCCAAAAAGTGAGCCAATATAAATATGCCTATCTTGCATATAAATATCATTTATCGTGTTTAATAACGAGATGGTTGCTCCTGCAAATATAAAACTACGCACTTCCCTCGTCAGAAATGATGCCCAATCATTTAGATTAAATATTCCATCTTCCAAATCAAGCAATGAATAATTTGAATATAATACAATTGCAGACCCTAAAGAACCCCCAGCAAGAAAACATGAAAAAGGCGATAAATTATCATTTTTTCCATACACTAATAAACACGTGCCTACGTAAGGAAGCATTTCCCATAATTGCACATTATCCAGCATACCTTGCATATCTAAAAAAGGCTGCATTTCATCTATAAACGGTGAAATATCATCCAAAAAGGCCTGCGTTAAATATTGGGCAGGCTTCATGATAGATTGAACGATTAAATCTGCTCCATTTAGCGGCAGTGAATCACGCGTTACATAACCCCTAACAGTTATCGTGCGCACAATAGGATCAGCTAGCTTGGTGCTTACATTTCTTACGTTTCTAGTTGGGATATAATTTAATATAAAAGGGACTTCATATTCTTTTTTAAAACCATATTTTTTGTATGATCCTGACAAACAATAAATAGCCCAATATAACGTTTTGTTATTTAATATTTGTAATCTTAAGCGTGTTGCTTTTATGTTTTCATCTTTAATTCTATCAAGATACACTTTTTTTGAGTGTTTAAAAAAACGAAGATCTGTTTCTAATCTATCCATGTGAATAATTTTGTTTAAGGATTTGATAAAACTATGGGTGCACTCAAGTTCCCACAGATGACCTGAGACATCACGTATTTGTATGTTGCCAAAACGTCCGGCTGTATCTATTTTTACTTTATAATTTAAGTTCTCATGTGGAATATTTATTTTCTGATCAAACATCTTAGAATTTTTGTTTGTGCAACAATCTTTTAATAACTGTTTTAACGGTTCTACATGTAGCGTAGGCGCTGTTATAATCGGTGCCGTGGACTCGCTTAAAAAGCTATTAGTGGAAAAGCATTCCTCTGGGTAGAATGCAAGAAAATAAGAAAAAAATATTTTAGCTATTATTTTTATCATAATTATTTTTCTTTTATTAAAAAACAAAATATCTATTATTTATTATATGATATTTTACTTTCTAAAAAGTTAACTAATGAATGCGCAATGATGAAACAAAAGTGCAGCTATCACATAAAAAAATGCCACTTTCGCTTAAGCAAAAATGGCATGATTTTGAAAAAAGTAGAATATAGCTCTTTTTAGCGTTCGATAAGTGATGACCAGAAGTTTTCAAACACGCGTAATGTTTTACCAAAGCCTTCCAAGTCAACAGATGTACCCAATTGTTTGGTGTATAGCTGTGTTTGCTTTACCAACGCTTGATCAATCTTTCCGTACAATTCAGTACCTTTTGTCGTCAAACGAACGTGACTTGATCGACGATCGTGGGCAGATGGAACTTGATTTACATAACCGTTCTTTACCATCTTACGAAGGTTATAGGAAACATTTGAACCAAGATAGTACCCACGGTTAGTTAACTCGCCAACAGTCAGCTGGTTGTTTTTGCCAATGTTGTACAAAATGAGCGCTTGAACGTTTGTAATATCCATTTTATTTTGCCGGTCAAGTTCACCTTTTACGACTTCTAAAAACAAACGGTGGAGACGCTCAATCATTACGACAACGTCAAAATAGGATTCTTTCATTATTACCTCTCTTATTTTATAGTTTCTAAACATTTATATTTTTTAATAAAACACTGAGTTGGTTAAATTCAATTATAACTAAAACTTAAAAAACAACTCTATTACTTTAAATATGTATTATTTTTTATTTTTCAAGTGTTTTAGGTTTATTTTTATGAAAAAAATAAATTTTTTTGTATCATTGCTTACAAAATCTAGTTTTCCCCTGTATATTATCTTAAATATCTCATAAAACCAAGAAAAAGAATGATTGATTTTAGTAAAGATCTTCTCTTTAGAGATGCATTACTGCTTGTTATCAACAAACCAAGTGGCGTCGCTGTGCACAAAGGCATGGGAAATGGCCCTCACTTAGAGGACACCTTAAAAGAGCTTGCTTTCGGTCTTCCAAATCCACCACAACTTGCGCATCGTCTTGATGCAGGCACCAGTGGTTGCCTTATTTTAGGCAGACACAAAGTTGCTTTAAAACACTTAGGGCACCTTTTTGAAACGAATCAGATTAAAAAAACATATTGGGCAATTGTCATTGGCCATCCGGAGCAAGATTCAGGTGTCATCGATTTCCCGTTAATGAAACAAAGCCAAGACAAACGCCGCTGGTGGATGAAGGTTGACCCGCATGGCCAAGAAGCCATCACTGAGTATCGCGTGCTGCATCGCAGTGACTGCAATTTAAGTTTCCTTGAACTTACCCCCATTACCGGTAGAACTCACCAGTTGCGCGTCCACTGCCAGGCTATGGGATTCCCTATTTTAGGGGACGCAATTTATGGTTATCAAGATGACACACGCCATATGTTTTTGCACCTACATGCACGCGGTGTTGAAATTCCATATCACCAAAAGAAACCTGTTATCAAAGTGGTTGCACCGTTGTCCCCCCATATGCTTGATACCTGCACCGAATACGGGGTTGAATATACTTCTGGATATGGAATGGATCAAGATGATAAATAGTCCATTAGCAATCATTGCAGGTCAAGGAAACCTACCGCTTAAAATTATAGCTGAGCAAAAAAAACACCGTCCAATTGTCATTCTTGCCATCGAAGGACAAACGCCCACATCCATAGTTGACACTACAAATAATGAATTTCCTATCTTATGGACAAAATTTGGCCTAGTTGCAGCAGCACTTTCTTTTTTTAAACAACACAATGTAAAAGACATCGTGATGGCTGGCGGCATGACGCGCCCAAAAATGCGTGACCTATCTGTTGATTGGGTGGGTACGCGCTGGGTTAGTGCACTTGGGATAAATGCCTTTAAAGGGGATGATCATTTATTAAAAGCTCTTATCGGATTGTTTGAAAAAGAAGGTTACAACGTTGTTCCTGCCCATAACCTGGTTTCCAATTTATTTGCAGACGAAGGTGTTCTTACAAAAACTACCCCAACAAAGGCGGACCTTGCTGATCTTTTCCATGGCAAATCAATTCTTGATTTACTTTCCCCATATGACGTTGGACAAGCCATTGTCGTACATGATGGTTGCGTCCTTGGTATTGAAACCATTGGCGGCACAGAGGCGCTGCTGTCTCACGTTAAAGATCTTGGCAGAACCCAAGGCGGCGTCTTTATTAAAATGCCTAAAAGAGGCCAAAGCCAACAAGCTGATGTACCAACCATTGGCATACAAACCATTAGGCAAGTTCATAACGCTGGTCTTTCAGGAATTGCAATTGAATCAGCTGGCGTTCAAATTCTTGATTTGGAACAAGTCATGCAGCTAGCAGATGAATTGAATTTATTCATTATTGGATTTTAAATTTTGCTTAATTTAATTATTAATTTGATTAAAAAAGCGTCATCTATATACTTATATTAGCACCTCAAAAAAAGGCCTTGTATGCAAAAAACAAACTTAAAATTACATGAAATCACGTTACTTGGCATCTCTGTTCAAACAAGTATTCAATTTGAAATGAGCCCTATTACAAGCAAAATCGGCCCTTGCGTACAACGCTTTTTCATTGAAAATCTTACTTCAAAAATGGAAAAACGCAAGAAAGCTGGTTCGACTTTTTGTGTCTACACAGATTACGAAAGCGATCACATGGGACCTTATACATTTTTTATAGGTGAAGAAATAGAAAGTGCGAACGATCATTATTTCGTTGTCCCAGAGGGCTTAGAAAAACGTATTATTCCAGCTCAAGAATACGCAAAATTTACAACCGAAGCAGGCCCAATGCCAGCCGTGGTGATTCAAGCATGGCAAAAAATTTGGCAAATGAAATCTGAAGAACTTGGTGGGAAACGCAGCTTTAAAACAGATTTTCAAATACACGATGAACGCAGTGCTAACCCAATAAGCACCATACTTGATTTATATGTAGGTGTGGATCCACTTTAATTCTTAACGATGCCCAGGCGTCATTAAAAAAACATTTCACACTTAAAATTAATCAAGCTTTAGAAATTCACTCTTTTGCTTGGTTTTTTATGAAATCACCATCTGCCTCAATACATCCATTGACTTCTTCACTTGTTAATGCACACGCCCCCTCACCAACACGAAGCCGGCTACTTGCACAATTTCACCTTTTTTTAAAAGCAGAATTAGATCGTCGCTTAAAACACGAATCTCAATACCATTGGCTATCAAATGCCAGACCCGCACAACGTCTACCCCAAGGAGATGATTGGCAAACATGGCTTATTTTAGCAGGTCGCGGCTTTGGGAAAACACGAACCGGCGCTGAATCTGTGCGACATCTTATTGAAACAAACCAAGCGCGACACATTGGCCTAATTGGGCAAAGCTTGGTAGAAGCAGCATCTATAATGGTGTTGGGTGAAAGCGGCTTGATGAATGTATTCCCACCACACGAACGCCCCATATTCAAATCCGGTCAACAAAAAATTTTCTTTAAAAACGGCGCCATCGCCACTTTATTTGGTGGTAATTCCCCTGAACGGTTACGCGGCCCCCAATTTGACCTAGTTTGGATTGATGAATTTGCCAAATTTAAAAACCCAGAAGAACTTTTTGATCAAATGATGATGGGACTTAGACTTGGCAAACATCCAAAATGCCTCATAACAACAACCCCTCGGCCCTCGCCACTTTTGGAAAAACTTATAAAAGATTCAAAAACAATCGTCACGCGCGGCAGTACGTTTGATAATGCCGATAATCTGGCTGCCTCCTACATTGAGCAGATGAAATCAACCTATGCTGCCACGAGGCTTGGCGCACAAGAATTGTATGCTGAAATATTAACAGAACGCGAAGGTGCCCTTTGGAACAGATCTTTAATTAGATACCAAATACCTATGGATGAAAACTGGCGCCGTATTGTCATTGCAATTGACCCTGCCACAACACATCACGAACAAAGCGATGAAACAGGTATTATGGTGGTTGGCCTACACGATGATGGATTCGTTTATGTTCTAGAAGACTTAAGCGGCCGTCTACCACCGACTGAATGGGGAACTCGTGTGACAGAGGCCTATTGGCGCTATAAAGCAGATCGCGTTGTAGCCGAAGTTAACAAAGGCGGCGATTTGGTCGAACGTGTGGTAAAAAGTATTGATCCACACGTCGCATATAAAGCAGTTAGAGCAACACGTGGAAAAGTCGTGCGCGCAGAACCTATCGCGTCACTTTATGAACAAGGAAAAGTATTTCATATTCGCCCCCTCACATTACTGGAAACCCAAATTTGCGATTACATCCCTAATCGAACAGCCAAATCACCTGACCGGATGGATGCGCTTGTGTGGGCAATAACAGATTTGATGTTGGCCCGAGAAGCCTGCGGAGAACCTAAAGTGTGGGAGGTGTGAAAAACCGCATCAAATCAAACTGTGCCAAGTAGGGTATTGATGATCTCACCTGTGTGCTGTTTTCAATATCGTATTCCCGCGTTGAATTAAGCACAAGCTGTATGCACAGAATATTACCTAAAAAACAATTTAAAAGGATCAAAATGTTTTGATATTTTTTAACCGGACTATTATGGATAAAATCCCTAAAAAGCCAGCCCTTTTTCAAAATTTCATTCCTGTTAGTCAAAAAATAGCCAGACCGCATGAATGCGCTTGCGTAATCCATCAAAGCACCCGCCTAAACTGCATAGCCTCCAGCAAATCTTGCATCACAATTTTTTCGTGCCGCGCCAAATCGGCAATCGTACGCGCTACCTTTAACATGCGATAAAATCCACGAGCACTTAAGTTAAACTTATCAAAGGCCTTTTGCAGCAAATCATTAAGCGCGGCGTCGTCATCAAGCTGGGCAAGCAAATCAGCACTTTTAAAGTCGGCATTACGATACTTTTGTCCGCGTTCTTTTTGAAAATCAATTGCGTTTATAACGCGCATGCGGATTGTAGTTGAATCTTCGCCATCATCCGCTGGCATAACTAAATCTTTTGGATCGATTTTTTGCATTTGAACAAACAAATCAAACCGATCAAGCAATGGACCAGATAGTTTTGATTGATAATCTTTCCCGCACAAAGGAGCCTTACTGCACTCACGCTCAACCTCACCCAAATACCCACATCGACAAGGATTCATCGCGGCCAGCAACTGAAATTTTGCCGGAAAACGTGCATGATTACTGGCCCGCGCAATTAAAACTTCTCCTGTTTCAAGCGGCTGCCTTAAAGCCTCTAACGTGTGCCTTGGAAATTCGGGCAGCTCATCTAAAAACAATACTCCGCGATGCGCTAATGAAATTTCCCCTGGTTTTGCCTTTGCCCCGCCGCCGACAAGCGCAGGCGTTGAAATTGAATGATGCGGATCACGATAAGGGCGCGTGGTTACAAGACCGCTTTCTGGCAATAGCCCAGACAAACTATGAATAATTGATACTTCTAACGCTTCTTCAGGCGACAAAGGTGACAGCAATGTTGAAAATCGCTGCGCCAACATTGACTTGCCCGCACCTGGTGGACCGCTCATCAACATGTTATGCCCACCTGCAGCAGCAATTTCTAAGCCACGACGCGCCATTACTTGTCCGCGCACTTCTTTCATATCCACAGAAAATGCATACGGTGTCACAGAATCTGGCATAACAGGCGGTGCAATAATTTGATCGCCCTTAAAATGATTAATTAAATCAAGCAAGCGCTTAGCTGCAATAATGTTTTGAATGCCTGTCCAAGCCGCTTCATTTCCACTTTGCTGGGGGCAAATAATACCTTTGTTATATTCAAGGGCATGCAGTGATGCTGGCAAAATACCAACACACGGATTAATAATACCATCCAAGCTTAATTCACCAAGCGCTGTATATTCTTCTAACTGCACTGAATCAAATATTTTAAGCGCACCTAAAATACTAAGCGCGATCGGCAAGTCAAAATGCGCGCCCTCTTTAGGGACATCTGCCGGCGATAAATTGACCGTAATTCGTTTAGCTGGCAAAGATATACCAATGGTGTGAAAACACGCACGAATTCTTTCACGCGATTCACCCACAGCTTTATCAGCAAGACCTACAATATTAAAATTAGGCAAGCCATTATTAATAACCACTTCAACTGTTACCGAGTGAACATCAATTCCTTGAAAAGATACTGTGTGTGATTTTGCAAGCATAAATCCTCCAACACTGATGATACAGGAAAAGTATTAATAAGCGTTTAACATGCAAAAATTGATGTTTTTTATATCAAATATTATCTGAACCAAACTGTTGATATTCATTTAAAACTGGCATATTATTGCACCACGTATTCCTTTTGAAATAAAACGAGCTTTCATCCACACAATGCAAAACTATAAATTTAATATCGCTCTCATTTTGATTATTATCGGCTGATGGCCGATACATTTTTACATACTCATCCCCCTTTAGCATTCATCAAAAAATAAATCCTTTAAAAAAGGTCATCTTATGTTTATTCAAAAAAGTAAATTTACCCCATTTTTAATGTGGTTGCTTCCGCTTTCATTTTTTGCTTATCAGTTTATTTTGCGTTTATGGCCCGGTCTTATGATGCATCAAATTATGGAACAATTTTCCATTGATGCTAGCCATTTTGGTATGCTTGCTGCATTTTACTATTATGGGTATGCAGGTATGCAAATTCCCGTTGCAATATTGCTTGATCGGTACAGCGCACGTTACGTTGTCTTTGTTTTCGCTATTTTGTGCGGTCTTGCCACGTTGCTATTCACGTACACAAATAATTTTTACCTTGCCGTTCTAAGCCGCTTTTTAATTGGCGCAGGATCTGCTGTTGGCTTTTTGGGCGTTTCAAAAGTTGTATCTGAATGGTTTCCAAAAGCTGAATATGCCCGCATGATTGGTTTTTCATTCACGATTGGTTTGATGGGCGCAATTTATGGCGGCAAACCTGTCAGCCTATTAATTGAAACGCACAGCTGGCAAAAAGTAGCTATTACCCTTTCAGTACTTTCGATAATAATTGGGTGCTTGACCTATGTAATTTTAAGATCACCTTCAACAAAGAATGCAGGCGTCGAAAAACAAGAATTTAAAATGGCTCATTTCACAAGCCTTTTGACATCACCCGTCATTTGGTGTTTAGCAATTTCAAACTTACTAATGGTTGGATCACTAGAAGGCTTCGCTGACGTATGGGGTGTCCCTTATTTAATGAAAGCCTACAATTTAACTAAAGGCGATGCAGCTGGCCTTGTGTCATTTATCTTTTTTGGTATGCTTTGTGGTGGGCCGCTTCTTGCTGTTTTTAGCCGAAAGTTCGGTAATTACCCTGTGATTGCTGCCTGTGGTTTAGGAATGGCTGGGGCCTTTTTCATGCTGCTTTCAAACAATGCTTATAGTGAATTCTTCTTGTCATGCCTGTTTTTTTGCATTGGCATTATGTGTTGCTATCAAGTCATTGTATTTGCAGCAGGTGCGAACCTCGTTTCAACGCAGTGCCTAGGCGTGGCGGTTGCATTCTTGAACTGCATCAACATGCTTGGCGGGTCATTCTTTCACACCATTATTGGAAAAGTAATGGATGTTGTTTGGACAGGAACTGTGGATGTTGAGGGCGTTAAAGTCTATGATTTAGCTGTTTACAAATCAGCACTCATGGTCGTGCCAATTTGTGCGATTATTGGCGCTGTTATGGTTAGCTTTGTTGGTTTTAAAGTTGCAAAAAAATAGTTATACCCAGCAGACATCAAAATATTAACATTATAAAACTAATTTTTTGTTTAGAAAACAACAGATTGGTTTATTATTGGTATAATAATAAATTTTAAAAGGACTTTATTTTATGATAAAAAAAATACTTTGTTCACTTGGCACTCTTTTTATTTTTTTTTTAATCTACTGTTTGTTCGCTTTAGATGCATCTATGTACCCGATATGCCCGCCAATTGATCCATCAATAAATCAATCTGCTTACGACAGTAAGCCTCAGACTGTTTTGGTAAGCTATGCTGCTGGACACCCTATTTTTTTAAAGAATCAAAATGCATTGGTTCAAAGTGCAGCAGGCCGAGGGTTTGATACAATTCATGCCTATAAAAGAGGGCATATTTCACCCATATTTTATCAGGCCAATAAAGATGTGTTAGATCAACCCAGAGGTGCTGGCTTTTGGCTGTGGAAATCTTATTTTTTGTATGAAGCAATGAAAAATTATCCGAACGGAACCATCATTGCGTACGCTGATTCAGGCATCGTTTTTAAAGCACCTATCACAAATTTATTAAGTGAGTTAAAAAAATATCCTATTATTCTTACTGGTGAATCACAATCAACACCATTACGCAAACATATAAAAATGGAAACGCGAAAAATTCTTAATCTTAAAAACGATGATACTACTCTTAATGATGAACACATTTGGGCATTCTTCCTTATCCTCGAAAATACCCCGCAAACACGTGAAGTGATAAAACAATGGCATGATCTTTGCCTTTTAAAAGGCGCAATAACGGATCTTCCATTAAACGAAAAAGAGCAAGATCCTGATTTTTCCTATTTTCGCCATGACGAAGCTATTTTAAGTATCGTTGCCTCACGCCACAAAGACATCATAAAAATAATTCCTAAACCATTGATGAATACGCAGTATGGCGTTATTAACTTTCATCGTCATCCGGAAAAGGAATTTCATTCCCCTCTTTTAAGAGCTGCAGGAATTCCAGGGTTTATTTCTGATATTTTATTTAATAACTATCTAATGCGAAGCATGCGAAAGCAATTTACATGGTGTACAAATTTCTTATCATCATAAGAAATATTCGTGTCAAGCACGAGGATGACAAAGCACTAAAACCCACTCATTAACGCTGATCAAGCTTAAATTCAATACGGCGATTTTTAGCCAATTCTTTTTCATCAGCCCCAGTTGCCAATGGTTGATGCTGACCAAAACCAGCCGCAACCAAATGATTTTCAGGAATACCTTTGCTGATCATGTATTTTACAACCGCAATGGCGCGCGCTGACGAAAGTTCCCAGTTTGACGGATACTGCGGGCTTTTAATTGGCAAGTGATCCGTGTGCCCATCAACACGCAAAATCCAAGGAAGATTTTTAGGTATACTGGCGCTAATTTCTTTAAGGGCAGACACCAAAAGATCAAGCCCCTTTTGACCTTCAACGCCCAATTCAGCTGATGCTTTACTAAAAAGAACTTCTGATTGAAAGACAAATCGATCACCGACAACACGTATATCATTGCGATTACCAAGTACTTTTTGTAGCTTGGCAAAAAAGTCTGATCGGTATTGCCCAATACGCGTTAGCGCCTTATTATCTTCCACTTCTTTAGATAATGTCTCGTTTTCACCTTTAAGCGTTTTCATTTGATCGTTTAACGCATTTAATTCTTCAACACGCTCAAGCAATGCTTGATTCAACTTTTTAGAAAGATCGCTGATTTTCGCTTGGTCATCAACGGTTGTTGCTTCGTACAATGTAATTGACTTTAACAAACGCTCAATTTGCTTTTTAAGATATTCAACTTCTTCCAAAATGGATCGATGCCTTTCTTCTTTTTTCTCAAGCGCATTTTCTTTCGACGCTAAATCTTTATTAATCGCAGCAAGACGTGTATTCAAATCAGCAACCAGTTGATCAAGCGTTGCTTTTTTTTGCGAAATCGATTCTTTTGCTTCACGTTCTGTTTTAAGCACACTCGTCAGTTCATGCACGCGTCGCTGAAGCTTGCTTAAATTTTCTTCTTTGCTCGATAATGCATCCGTTAAATAAAGTTGTGCCACAACAAACGTCATAAGCACAAAAATGATAACCATCAAAACGGTTGCCAATGCATCAACAAACCCTGGCCATATATCAACAGAATGCCTTTTATGGCGAGGACTAGTAAACATCTATAAACACTAACTTTTGGTCTTTTTTTGATCATACCATTAATGAAAGATGTTCGCTTCTAGAAAAAGCAGAAGAAAGTAATTTTATCACGCTATCACTTTATATATTCTCACCACACTGCCGCTCATTTATTTTAGTACATGCTGAAAATGCGCAAAACTGCGTTTCATACTCCTCATTATACCTGAAGTCTACTATACCCAACAGGCATCAAAATATTAACTTTGTAAACCTAATTTCTCGTTTAGAAAGCAGCGGATTGGTTTGGAATAAATACATATTGCTTAAAGTTTTATTTGAGGTTTAAACGATTTTACAATCTCTTCAAATTTACTTTTAAGATTCTCTACACTGATTTCAACATCGCTCTGGCCAGAACATTTTGTAATGTTAGGGGAAAAAGCATTTATCAATAATTGTTCCATTATATAATTACCATCAGGATTAACATACATAATTTTATTCTCTGGGAAAATCATTGAACGCGCACAAGCAGCAAAAGCATGAAGCAAAACACCCACTCCCTTATAATCTTTACGTAGCATGCTGATAGGATTTCTAAATATTCCCCTATGTTGAAATTTTTCATTACTTCCCATTTCAAAACTTGAAACAACCATGATCAAGCTATCATAATCTTTTATATAATCCTTTAAGTTTGGTGAATATGAGGAATCATTTGGTAAAGGAAAAAACCCTGTGATTGGTTCTTTAGAAATATATGCGATATAATCTCCAATTGAAGTATGCAATCCAATGCATCCAGAGGCAATACCACTCATAGCTTCAGCCATAAGTTTAGCTTTATCTTGAGGCACATTTATAATAAGGTCCCACAATCCTACTTCATCGTCACAATTGAAATTAAATTGAAATAAATCCAAAGCCCATTGCTTATACTCATCATACAATTCAGGTTCTAATCCGCTAGCAAAAATTGAATAAAAAAAACTTCTATTGGCACTACTAGTATAATAATTTTCTGTTTGTTTTTTGTATTTCACCCATTGTTTCGAACGATTCTGATCAACAATAGGCTCAAAACCGAAATAAGCAATTTCACCGGGTGATAACTGAACTGAGGTTGTATAAATTTTAGAATCATCAATTTGTAATTCTTCGATGGAATGCGCCATTGCATTTAAGCTTAAAAAAACAACGATGTATATACTGTAAAATAATTTCATTTTATTTCTCTTTTTATTTTTTTAACTACTGATAACATAAAAAATATGAATATACAATATTTATAAAATCAATTATAGTACCTCTCACTCTTATTCAACAGCCCTGTTTTATGTCGAATAATCATGCTCCAACCAGTTCTTTTGAAAGTTTAAAAACTGTTATTTGAGATGCAAATAATATTTTATTACTTATACTCATATTAAACAAACCTTTTTCAAAAAATATTAAATTGGTTTTAACGACAACAATATCTTTGACACACAAAACATCAATTCAGTCAAAGTGAATGAATGAATTACTAGTTTTCCTCCTTCTGGTTGTGTTACCTTTTAAGTCAAATCACATAATTGGAATGAGCGTAAAATGGTTCAACTCACTTGCATTGCCACTCGCGGCGGAGACCTTGGAAACACATCTCTTGGCAACGGGAAACGTGTTTCGAAAAACAGCTTACGCATTAACACAATTGGCTCTGTTGACGAGCTCAATAGTTTAATTGGCGTCGCCATTGCGACAGAAGGAAACGCCTTATCTACAGAACTAATAACGTCGCTGCGTACCGACCTTAAAGCACTTCAAAATGACTTATTTGATGTAGGTGCCGATTTATGCATGCCCGATCAAGATCAAGCAGGCCTTCGCATTTCAAGCCATCAAGTGCATCGTTTGGACGAAGAACTTGAACGCTACAATGCACATTTAAACCCGCTAAAATCATTTGTTCTACCAGGTGGAACAGCACTTGCAGCGCAATTACATGTATGTCGAACAGTGGCACGGCATGCCGAACGACACCTAGTTGCACTGAATGAAAGTGAACCATTAAACCCAGAATTATTGCGCTATTTCAATCGTTTATCTGACGTCTTTTTCGTCATGGCACGCGTTGCTAACGATAAGGGACGATTAGATGTTTTATGGGAACCAGGTAAGCATCACTCTTAAAACAATAAGTACAAAAAAACATAATATTCACTCGCATAATCGTAATAAAATTATTGACTATTTCTTATTTTTAATGTAAACAATAGTACAGATAAATAATTAGTCTGCATTATTTAAATAAAAAACAAGGCAATAGTCAATGATAACTATATTCTCGTATGTATTTTTAATAACAATGCTAATCAGGAACGCAGCACATGCAACTGATAAGAATCATGACTCTAATGAATGTATTTTTTGGGAAAATTCATCACATAACCAAAAACGGACAGTGAGTATACCTAAAAACGAGAACACTTCAGCATTTAAACCATTTAAAAAAAATGAAAATAAGAAATTACCAGCAAAACATCCTGCTGCACATTATCAAAATACGATCAAACTACCAGACTCTAAAAAGAATAGAACTTCTTTCTATCATAGGAATAAAGAATTTGAATCAATTCCATTTAAACCAAATGAAAAAAATACTAAAAAAAATTATATTCCTACCAATCCAGCAAATAAATTATCACCCGAACTAACAGATTCAAACACAATTAAAATTATATACACAAAAGATGGAACGAGATGTATAAAAAAAAATATTTTGACTGAATTGAATGCAAAAACAGAAAACACATCCGTTGAATCACTTTCTACTACCATTTGTCACCCCTTTAAAGAAATTGGAAGTCTGAATGAAGGAAATAAAAATAAAACAACTTCTATTTACACGAATTATTCAACAAAAAGATCACTTTTCTCTAGAATTTTCAGTTTTGGGTGTTTTTCTTAATTTTTAATGCGCTTAATTTTAAGTACACATAATTTGGTATTGCTTATTTTTATTTAAAAACTATTGGTGTTTTCCTATATATTTTCATTTATAATGCAATGCACTTCTAATCAAATATATTAATACAATCAAAATCCATAAACGCAAACCAAGCTCACATTCAACTGCACTCGACATTTTTTTCCTTTTATTTTTACATTTTTCTTACGCTTTAGCAAAATTTGCCCATCTGTTAACCATTTATTTAAAATTCATAGGCTACTTTAATAAGTAACACCTCAATATGTTATAACTTCGTGGGCGCAGTTAAAGAAATTGATACTTACGTGAATGACCTCTTTATTGCATGTGGCAAAGTTATTATGGTTGGCAAAATCATCATGACCGGTGACTTACCATGACTGAAATCATTAAGTCTGATCGGAGCTAAATTAATGCGCATACTTATTATAGGATCGCTTCAAGGCCACGCCACCACCATTGCTCATATCGCCATTAAAAAAGGCACAAAAGTAACTCAAGCACTTACACTAGATGAAGGCTTAAGCGCGCTTAGATCCAGCCAAGGTATAAATCTAATTTTTCTTGATATATTATTGAATGCCCCCCATTTTTTAAAGACCATTACAAATGAATTCCTCTTCCCCCCCGTTGTTGCCTGCGGCGTCAATGTAAATCCAGAACGTATAAAAGAAGCCATTGAAGCCGGCGCCAAAGAATTCCTTCCCCTACCCCCTGATCCTGAACTAATTGCAGCTGTTATAAGTACTGCAGCTAAAGAAAAATCCGCAGTTAAAGAAAAATCGGCTTTTATTTTCAATGACCCTATTATGAAAGATCTACTTAAGATTGCTGATAAAATTGCCCCTAGCGAGGCATCTGTTTTACTAACGGGCCCTTCTGGCACCGGTAAAGAAGTAATGGCAAAATACATACATCAAAACTCTAAACGTTCAGAAAATGCCTTTGTCACCATCAACTGCGCGGCTATTCCTGAAAATCTATTGGAATCCGAACTATTTGGCCATGAAAAAGGCGCATTCACAGGCGCCACCGCAAGACGTATTGGTAAATTTGAAGAAGCCAATGGCGGCACATTATTGCTTGATGAAATCAGTGAAATGCACCCAAGACTTCAAGCAAAACTACTACGCGCTATTCAAGAACGTGTTATTGATCGTGTAGGCGGCACACAACCTGTTTCTATTAATATTCGCATTTTAGCAACGTCAAATCGCAACATAACTAAAGCAATTGATAAAGGTGAATTTCGTGAAGATCTTTATTTCAGGTTAAATGTCATTAATTTAGATATTCCAGAGCTTAAAAGGCGGCCTAAAGATATCTTACCACTTGCAGAGCATTTTATTGCTAAATATTGCGAATTAAATCACTTAAACACTAAAACCATGTCGCAGCAATTCAAAGACTTGATAATGAAGCATAGCTGGCGCGGAAATGTACGAGAACTTGAAAACATCATGCATCGTGCAGTTTTGCTCAGCCAAAATACCATTGAACCTTCAGATGTCTTTGGGCCTAATTTTAAAAATTTTGATGCAGATGCATCTATTGCATCTATTTATACCCATCAAACATCAACGGAATAATTTAACGTAAAGATTTACGCTTAATGCATTGACACCATCTTATAAAAAATGACACAGTGTCTTTGTTTAAATGCACATTAGGAATATAAAAGCATGCCAAATAACGCATCATTAGAAAAAAAATATATTCCTCCTAGTGATCCTAAGGCCCGCATATATGAACTTTTCAATCAATCACTAGCGTTAAAGCAAAAAGTAATCGATGGTGGTTATTTAGATATTTTGCTGCCAATAGGGCAAATGATAGCTGACCAAATCACGAAAGGGGGGAAAATTTTCTTTTGTGGTAACGGAGGTTCAGCAGCAGACGCGCAGCATTTGGCGGCAGAGCTTTTAGTTAGACTTCGTTCCCCCGTTGAACGTCGTTCTATTCCGGCAATAGCCCTTGCAATGGACACATCTACACTAACTGCCTGCGGAAATGATTATAGTTTTGATGCTATTTTTGCACGGTCGCTTTCAGGGCTTGGTCGAAATGGAGATGTAATTTTAGGGCTTACAACATCAGGGAAATCACCTAATGTCATTGAGGCATTTAAGGTAGCGCGGGAAATGGGCATTAAAACAGTTGGATTTCTTGGCGGTGCTACGGGCGGCGAGCCTGCATTATCTTTTTGTGACGCAGCGTTTGTTGTTCCATCATTTGATACAGCGCGTATTCAAGAGGTGCATATAACAGCAGGGCATGCGTTAATGGAGCTAGTTGAAGATATTTTGATTTTAAATAATTATTGCTGATATCAAACTAAGCACTGTTTAATAAAAACTTTATGCTTATTTTTCTGCGTACACTTAATCTCTCTTATGTCAGGCTTAAGGCTTGACACACATCTATACGAAGGTTGTCCCCCTTGTCATGCTCGGACTTGATCTGAACATCTCAATTCTATGAATGGCATATAATTCCTACAAGTGCGGATCAAGCCTAAGGCGTGAGAGGTTTTTGGATTTAACAAAAATTATCCATCTAATTTTCATAAGAGCCATTCTATTTTTAGATATATTTATCTTTTATTTTTTGTAATAAGCCTATATTTGAATTTTTATAATAATTTTATATTTCATTTTCAATCAACAAAGACAGCACTATTATTAAATAGTTCTTATTTATAAACAATATAACTTATAAATTACGTTTATATATTTAAACATACATAATATTTCATATAGAGAAAATGTAATTATTGTGCTATACAAGCATTGAGGCCACTCAATACATGAATGAGTAATTTTATGGAGGATATAAAATGAAAAAGCTAGAAAAATGGATATTGTTAATGGATGGCATAAAAGCCAAAATCCTAAAAAAAGAAGCTTCAGGAAATTACGTGCATGTCTATGGAACAGAACACATCGAAGAATTTAATCACCAAAACATTGTAGCAAGCCATCAGGCAGGAAGCTCCACACAACATGGCGGCGGACACGAGGGGCATCACGTTTTCCCACGTGAAGAAAACGCTAAAGAGCTAGATAAAGAAAGATTTGTAAAAAAGATTGTCTCTTTTTTAAACGAAAACAAGTCACTTTATGACAAGCTTGTGGTTGTTGCGCCTGACCGCATATTAGGATATTTACGTGCCGCATTTAATAAAGAAATAACGGAAAAAGTTTACCAAGAAATCAGAAAAGATCTTATGCATGTGCCTGTTAGTGAATTGCACGCACACCTAACTTAATACAAACATTTAACTTAATATAAAAAACACTTTTTTATTTTTCCAAGTCCCCGCCATTGCGGGGATTGTAATTTGCGGTATAAATACGCATTATTTTTAATCTTTTCCTAAACATTATTGCTTTCATATTGAATTTTATCCTCATTTTTATTAATATGCGCAAACACTGTATATTTTCAAGCCTTAAAAATTCGTTTCTTATTGATATTATTTGAATTGAATTTCAAGGAAAAGCTGTATTAAAAAAATGAAAAATTGGAAAAATATTTATCAAACGTTTTTTGCGTATTCTTTATTTATAGGACTTATAACACCATGTGCGGCGAGTGATGATGATTATTGGCAAGTGCAAGCAGATGTAGCAAGCGGTCTATATGCACAAAAATCGACTGTGTGTGTTGCAAAGCCCTTTCAATTGAAAGACGTTGGTGGCCCTGGTTATAAAATGAAAGAAGGCGAAGAATTTCTTGTTAACTATACAAAAAGAGTGAGGTTTATTCACAATGCCTGCCCTATTATGAAAAATTCTTTAAGTCATATTATGTGTAATGCTTTAAGTCATGATTATCAGCATGTTCTAAATGTTATTTTCGAGCGTATGCGTAAAGATAAAATAATACGAACTAAGTTAAAAGAAACATTAAAAGAAGACTTCCCTGAAGATTACCCTTCTATCAATCATTATATTTCTTCTACACGTCATACGTCTTGGGGGAATGTCACTACTACTATAACTGCCGAAAGTTCTGGTCCTTATTCTTGCAGCATAAAAGATATTGCCCAATATGAAAAAGACGTTAACCAATATCAATTTGTATTAGAAAAATTTCCTGGTCGTCACTATAAAATGGATGAAAGTGAAAAAGGCATTGCTAAATATGTTAATGAAATTATAGAGAGTCAAACGTTAAATGTGCTTGATGTATGGAAAGACATTGTAAACGTTGCGATAGATCAAAGTTACCGTTACATTTTAAGATGCATTCTTGAATACATGAAAATAAATGAAATTATTCAGGCTGCAGTGAAAGATGCAGTGAACGAAGATTATATAAATAGCAAATTAAAAGAACTTAATAAAGAAATTCCGGGGATATATGATTATCTGATGAATGCTGTTTAAACAAAATAGCAGCCCATTAAATACCAGAGCAGGAGATTTTTAACCCCCGCTTTATAATCTTAATTTGCTACCAAATTTTTTATTTTAACAAGTTCATTTATATTAATTCGCACCTGGTTTTACAGCTAAAAATTTACCGCTAAAGGCCGTCACTGCGTATCCTGTTAACAAAACGCGTTCACCTTCATTTTTGTCATATTGTATTTTGATGTAACCACCACGTTTAGATGCTTGATAAGCATTAAATTGAGTTTTTTTAAGGCGATACGACCAATAAGTTGCTAACTTGCAGTGCGCGGAACCAGTAACTGCATCTTCAGGAACGCCAAGTCGCGGGGAAAAAAAACGTGAAACAAAATCATAATCTGCATCTGGCGCGCCTTCAGCAGTGACAATAATACCGCGGCAATCAATATCAGCTAAACCTGCAATATCTGGCTCCAAATTGACTACATCCTCAACTGAAAGTAATTCAACTAAATAAACATCCTTAGAGCGCCCGACAAAGACAGACGACACACCAAGTGCTTCAAGCAATCCTTCAGGTGCGCTACTCTCTTTTACTTGATAGGCTGGAAAATCAAGCGTAATACCATCGTCACTACGCCATGCTTTTAAAATCCCGCTTTTTGATTCGAAATAGATTTCTTCTTGAGCAACAATTTCCATTTCAGTCCAAAGCACATGGGCAGCAGCAAGTGTTGCATGACCGCATAAAGCCACTTCAGTTTTAGGTGTAAACCAACGAATATCAAAGTGGTTTTCGTTTAAAGGTACAATAAATGCGGTTTTTGATAAATTTACTTCTATAGCTACATTTTGCATAAAATCATCGCTTGGAAACTCATCAACTACACATACGGCAGCTGGGTTTCCTTTGAAAAGCGTATCAGTAAACGCATCAACTGTACAAAATTTCATAAGTCCTGTTTCCTAGTAAAAATCATAAATTAGTTAATGTGAGATGAAAACAATCCACATTTTGAATAAGACACTATTTGATTTTTACACTTTTAATCATTTAGAATTTATCTTAATTATATCGCTGTTCTAAAAACAAAGCCAGAGAAACTTAAAAAATAATCTTACTGTTAATGTCATAATAAAATTAGTTAAAATGCTTTTTTATTTATAAAATATTTTTTAATTTTTTAATTTTTTAATTTTCATATTTTATTTATCACTTTAATAATAAATTAAATAAAAAGTAATAAGATATTATACATATAAATTCTTATTACACGGTGATTCATGAAAAAATTCCTAAATGTGCGTAAACCTATTTTAAATAATTTTGCAGACGCATGCATCAATCATAGATGTGTTTCAAATAACTCTTTACCGCAACATTTTTGGAAAAAATGCATAAAAACAATAACTGCTTTAGTAGCCATTAACGCTCAGGTTTCACCTTTATATGCCGCAAAAAACGAATTATATTTCGTGGAAACAATCGCTGGTGATGGAATTTCTGGCAGTGTCGACAATGTGGCAACAAAAGCTGAGTTTGGTTCACCAATAGGCGCTACCATTGACCCATTGGGCAATTTGTTTGTGTCAGAATTTGGCAATAACAGGATTCGAAAAATAACACAATCTCTGAATGTTTCAACATTTATTGGCAACGGTAGCTCTGCTGTGCTTAGCGCCCCTTATAGCAGTGTTTTTGACACCTTAGGAAATCTTTATGTATCCGAAAGCGGTAATAATCGTATTAGCAAAATCACCCCAAGTGGCGTTAGATCAACACTTGCGGGGAGCGGTGTGGCTGGATTTGCTGACGCCGCAGGTACATCTGCGCAATTTAGCGAGCCCAGAGGAATAATCATCGATTCTTTAGGAAACCTTTACGTTGCAGACGCTCAAAACTATCGTATCCGAAAAATTACAACCGACGGTGTTGTTTCAACTTTTGCCGGTAGCGGCACTGCTGGTTTTGCTAACGGCACAGGAACGTCTGCACAATTTAATGTATTGCGCGGTATTACAATTGATAACGCTAACAATTTATTTGTCCTGGATAGAGGAAATAGCTGTATTCGCAAAATTACAACCGGTGGTGTTGTTTCAACTTTTGCCGGTAGCGGCATTGCTGGTTTTGCTGACGGCACAGGAACGGCTCCGCGTTTTAATTCACCAGCAGGGATTACGATAGATCCTTTTAATAATTTATACGTGACTGATTCGGGTAGAATTCGCAAAATAACATCAAGCGGCGTTGTTTCAACCCTTGCCGGAGACGGAACCGCCGGCTTTAGCGACGCATATGGGCTTTCAGCTAAATTCAACCTGCCAATTGGCATTGCGTTTAGCCGGTCAGGTGCACTTTATGTAACTGACTCTAGCAATAATCGAATTCGATCTGTCACACCTAACTATATCAGCTCAGGCGTACTGGATACATTTTCTACTTCTGCTGATTATGGAACAGAAGCCATTACCCTTGCAGGTGGTACCCTAAAGCCAACAACAAATGGCATAATACTTTCAAATGATATCAAATTAAAAGCAAACTCCATTCTTGATCTTAATGGAAAGGCACTGACGTTGTCTGGTTCTATCGCATCATCAAATGGAAGCTACACGCTTAGCATAACAGATAGTAGTAGTGGTGGATCTTTGAGCTACGGTGGAAACACGTATACTGCCAGTGGATCAATAATTTTCCCTTTTGATCTTAATGGCAACAATACAACCCTTATTGAAACAAATTTTCCATTAATGGGAAATATTATAAGTAGCAGTGGATCACCTGATCTTACTATTGATTTAACAACTACAGATAAAACAATAACAACTAATGTTTTAGATCCGATTAGAAATTTAATAAAAACTGGGCCTAACGCCCTTATCCTTTCAGGGACTGGCAATACTTACTCAGGCATGACAACTATTAACGATGGTGCATTAGTAGGAAATACAAATAGCAAAATAGCACTTGTAGCAACGCCTATTCTACCAACTGCCGCTATAGCTGAAAATGTATTTTTAAACATTCAAAATGGTGTTGATATCTTAACAAATGGTGGCGTTGTAGGAACGGGACAATCGCAGCCCTGGACGCAATACACCTACTCTTACACAGCAACAAGCAAAATGAGTCATGTGAATTTTAATTTCAGACAAGATCTAAACGAAGAATATTTAGACTCTGTTTCTGTCACAAGGCAAGGAGATACGACCAATCTTTTAACTAACGGAGATTTTGAAACATCTGATTTAGCAGGATGGACACGTATAAGTAGCTCTTCTTTTTCTTTCAGTTCCAGCGCAAACACAGGCGCTTATGCATATGCAGACGGAACAAATGGCCGCATATCACAATTAACACAATCATTTGCAACAACGCCTGGCCAAGCATACACCTTTTCTTTTTCATTTAAAAACGCAGGTGGATCTTCTCAACAATTTATAGCATCCATGGGACGTATAGACTTAACAACCCCTGCCTATTATCTTAGCGCGCAAAATCAAACGTTAACCATCCTTAATAGCGACGCTGATTCTGTCATTGGTCTGCGCACAAGCCCAACAGATGCAACAGCGCGTACATTAACGCTAAACAATACAGCTCCTTTGACACTTGAGGGCACTATTGTTGGCGCGGGTGACCTTGTTATTGCTGGATCAAGCACTGTGGCTCTTTCAGGAACAAATACTTATACAGGTGGAACCAGTCTTAATTCGGGCACTCTTAGCATATCAGATGCTGCTAATATTGGATTAGGTGCTCTTAAATTTAACGGTGGTATATTACAAATTTTGGGGACTTTTGGATCGGTATTTACACTTAGCCAAGACATCAATTTAATTGCTAATTCGGTAATTAACACTGGCGGTCGTTCGCTTGTCTTATCAGGTGATGTTACTGGCGATTTCGGTCTTAGCTTTATTGGCGGTGGCTCTGTACAATTTGGACCAGGATGTGCTTACACAGGACAGACCCTTTTCGATAGTAACACAACTCTTATAGGGTCAGTCCCCCTTTCATCTAGTTCTTATCCAATATTCAATATTGAAGCAGATCAAAAGTATACAGAGCAAGGTTACCTTTCTGGACCTAGCGCTTTGGTGAAGGATGGAGCAGGTGAATTGCTTTTGCAAAACACAGCTGCTGCAGCCAGTCAAAATAACAGTACATATGCACAAAACAATTATGAAGGCGGCACAATTATTAGGAACGGTACATTAACGCTTGAAGATAATACTCAGCTTCCAACAGCGGGCATTACAACGATTATTTTTGATGGCACAAATGCCCTTTCAAATAAAGGTTCAGGTACGCATACGGTAGGCACGCCAATTTTGAAATCAGGGGGTGTTAATTTAACAACTCTTTCAAATACATTGGTACTTGCGTCATCTGGAGCCATTGACACACAATTAAACGCGCTAGAGTTAACAGGAAACCTATCAGGGGCTGGTGATTTTTATAAAGTTGGTGACAATGAATTAGCATTAAATGGAACAAGTTCTGGCGAACGAGGTTCGACTAATATTAAAGGCGGTTCACTAGCTGTTAAAGCGGCAAGCCTAGGCAACTCAAGGCAAGTAAACATTTCAAGCGGCACATTACATGTAACAGAAACAATGACGTCAAATAGGGTTATTCGTTTCGGTGGGCAGTAATTTGACTTATTAAATAACATGATAAGGGTTGCCTTCACTAGCATAGCCATGGGATAAAGTAATATCCTTTATCCCGGTTTATTTTATGACAAAGCAGCCCATTACCAATTTAAACAATCACTTTGAAAAAATTTTAAAGTACTGGTCTGTCATTGAAACGTTAAATCCCCAAGGACCATCAAAAATCACAACAGATGAATATGTACGAAACTACACCGTTAAAGCCGATGCCGATTCATTGCCTTGGAACCACACTCATGAGCATCAAACGGTTTCTGTCACCGAACGCACAAAATGGGTCTACACCCTTTATGCGGGCGAGCTTTCGTTAACTGATTCCTATGCAACTATTGTAAATGCCTTTCAAGAATTTCCATCACAAAATAATAATAAATCCAAAGAAACCTTTAGCCTATTTAGTGTGTGTGTTGACCATTTTGGCCGTCTGATGTCAGATTCAATTTTGATTTCATCTTATGCGTGGGCTCTTGGTAAAATCGAAGAATCAGGAAAAGAAAGCTATAAAGATCTTGACGCATTCACAGATGAAGAAGAACACATTCAACGCGATCTAAAAGACTTTTTAAACGCCACATTCTCTGCAAATAGTATGATTTCATCTGAAACAAATGCGCAGCGAAAACTTTCCCCAGAAATCCTTGAACCTGTTACGCCGGATCAGCTTTTTACATTATACAACTTTCTTTGTGATAAACTTAAACTGTCACGTTTAAAAGAAGATCGCACAATAATGATACGTGCATCCATGTTTTCTGACGAAAGTGGTGCACCCGATACATCAGGTTTATTAAATAGTTTTTTCCTAAACGACTTGCAACAATTACAAGAAGAATCAAAAGCAAATAACTTGTCCGAAGCCGCTATGCAATACTTAGCAGCAAGCATTGATACAAATACACGCATTGACATCAGACAAACAAGCGCTGCATTTATGGATGTCTTTACGCCTGATCACTACCCACGTGGTTGTTGGCCAAATACAGGCAATCATCCCTTAGTGTTCAGCCAACAATTTGCTGTGAATTCATTTTTCAAAGAATGCTTATCAAAAGATGGTTTGTTTTCGGTAAATGGTCCTCCAGGCACAGGTAAAACCACACTACTACGCGATGTAATTGCTAATGTTATTGTTGAACGTGCGTGTTATTTAGCTCAACTTGAAACGCCTTCAGGCGCATTTAAGCGATCAACCATTAAAAAAGCAGATGGCAAAGAATCAGACATTTATGAACTTGATAGTGCGCTACATGGGTTTGAAATCGTTGTTACATCTAGCAATAATGCAGCGGTGGAAAACATTACACTTGAAATTCCAGGTATTGACGCAGTTGACCCATCCACGTTAGGAAATTGCGATTACTTTCGCCCATGGGCAGAGCGTTTATTAAAAGACAAAGCATGGGGAATGGTCGCAGGGCGTCTTGGTAATAAATCTAACCGCGATACTTTTATCAAAGATTTTTGGCTTGATCTAGAAGTACAAGACGACCAGTACATCAACCTTTCCAAGGCCATCTTAGATAAAAAAGACGACGGTAAAGGATTTGATGGTTTTTTAAAAGCACACAGTGCCACAATTTTTGGCGCAACAGCAGATAATGATGAAAGCACTACTTCTGAGAATCAAACGAAATCCTGGAAAGATTCCGTTGCAGATTTTAACCAAGCTTTGGCAACAGAACACGTTTTTTGCAAAGCCCGCCAAGCTGTTTTTGAAATCTATCAAAAAATGATCGTTCTTCGATCTGAATACATTACGCTTAAACGGGCAATGCTGCAAAATCCAGAAAATGAACATAATGAAACAACAAAGCGCCTTTCAGAAATCCAAGCGGCTATTATCACCTTTAAAGAAACGATTCCTAAGGATTTTGACCACACACTTGTTCCGCATTTTATAAAGCAAAATAATGTTGATATTGATGCCCAAGAACTGTCATCTCCCTGGATGGATCAAGATTGGTACCAAGCACGCGTTAATGTTTTTCAAGCAGCTTTGAATTTACACAAAAAATTCGTACTGTCCAATGCTCGTATTTTTAGGTGGAATTTACGCCAATTT
>JAUYTZ010000016.1 GCA_030694965.1 Candidatus Paracaedibacteraceae bacterium | reverse complement strand
TACTACCTTTAGTTACTACCTTTAGTTACTACCTTTAGTTACTACCTTTAGTTACTACCTTTAGTTACTACCTTTAGTTACTACCTTTAGTTACTACCTTTAGTTACTACCTTTAGTTACTACCTTTAGTTACTACTCTCTAAACATTTTAAAATAAATATTTCGTGCATTGGCACTATTTTTGATTATTAAAAAAATTAAATCATATTTCATAAAACAAAATATTTTTAAAAATTAATTATAATTTTTAAACATTCATAAATCAAAAAGATATCATTACATGGAAAGCATCATATAAATAAAATTTTAATTAAATTATTTGGGCTATAATTTTTCTTGACCTTTTTTTCTAAAATATTTCAATATATTTATATAAATTGTGCGTATTTGTTTCTTTTGTACTTATTAAAAATGAAGGTAGTAATAATTACAGAGACTTTGATTAATACGGTCAGCCCATTGTAGAAGGTGCGAAAAAAGATCTGCAGTGATTTTTGAATCGATTACTTAATTTAAGGATCCACTAATCATTATTCAATTCATTTGAGGTAAGGAATATTATCTTGAGGGAATTTTCATGAAATCATGGACTGCTAATGACATTGACGAACTAAAAAAAGGATTTTTAACGGGCACACCACTAAAAGAGCTTGCTTGGAAAATGAAACGCACACCAACCGCTTTAAACAAAGCACTTACACGATTTGGTATTCGAACCGAACGCCCCAAATCTGAAAAATCTTTATGGAATGATTTTGGTAATTCAAAAACACCAATTACTATTAATCCTATGTGCGCAATCAAACGATTTGATAAACGTTTTCGCAAAATTCAAAAAGCACAAACTACTCAGTGGGTTGAAATGGACAAAGTTCTATCTGTCATGGATGCAAAAGGACACCACATTTATGTAGCTGAGGCGAACAAAGACCCAAGGCAAACATTATATTTTGTCGACGGAAAAAAGGTAACAGCGCTACAAGTAGTTTTTCTAGCCAATCGCTATCGCATTGAACAAGGCAAACATCCTTTTTGTGTAGAGGATATCACATGCTAGAACATCTATCCAACAAAAGCGAAACGTTCGTTTCAGGCAAGATAAATACCATAGATACAGCTATCTACGACACTATTGAAAAGTTATTTGAAGCTGAACTTATCACAAAGGAACAATGGCAGTTGGTTAAGGATTTACGCCAACTTGCCTATCGTGCACGACGCAGTCAAGGCGTTCGTGTGCATCTACAAAGTCATAGCCAATATTGGGGAATGCCCCCTATTTCAGGCAGCGACGGATATGAAAATAAACGCGCCGAACGCAAATGGAAACTGTTTTTGTTATATGCAAAACCGTTCATCGAGCAACAATGGTTAAATCAAAACGTATTCAATCTAATTGTACATGGCGGCGCAACTATTGAAAGCGAAAAAAACAATAAACGTATAGTCAATCTACCATTCACAGCGGCACAGCTAGACCATGTGTTTCAAATTATTAAGTATGTTTATGAAAAAGCATATCGACGGAAATAAATAAAAAAAAATCAGCTATTTGGCCCATATCTCAGCTATTTGGCTCATATAAAAAAATTTAATTTAACATTAAATCAAATTGCATTTTATCTTTGGTTCAAATAACATAATTTAATATAATTAAACGGCAGCTCATAAGGATTTTTATGATTAAATTGCTACTACTAACCACATTCATTATTTTTAATTGCCACGCTACTGACCTTAATGAATTTCTTAATAAAGAAGGTGTTAATAATACGCCGGCCCTTACAGACCAGCTAGGTGAAGCAAACGAGTCGTTTATCGACAACGATAAATTAATCGAAACTACAGCTGAGATCCTCTCTTTATTTGTATCGCACCCCGAAAAACAAGGTTCAGATGATGAATCATACGGGTCTATTAAAGAGGAATCAGTAGAAGAAGCTGACGCCACAGACAACAGATCTACGACGCAAAACTCTACTGCTGTCAGCGCAGCAGAAACAACAACTTTCGCCACCACAGTCGAAAGCGGATGTTGTGTTTTTTGGTGGCCAAATTTCAGCCACAAAAAGCCATAAGGCCAATAATTCTCTCATTTTATTGAAAAATTGAACTGAGAGAATTTACAAAAACCTCATACAAATTCATTATTAATTATATTACTTGCCGCGTCCTTTAATATAATCAACAGCGGCCTTCGCTGCATCTTGCTCTGCCATACGGCGATTGCGCCCTTTTCCTTTAAACGAAGGCAACTTGATTAGCTGAACTTCACATTCAAAAATAGGATCATGGGCAGGTCCTGTTACCCCAATAGCCGCATAAATTGGTGGGGCATATCCACGTTTTTGCATCCATTCTTGCAATGTTGACTTTGCATCTTTTGGCGGCTCTTTTGATGTTTGAAACAAATCTTTCCAAAAATGTTTCACAAATGCATAACACGGCTCAAAACCACCATCCAAATACATTGCCCCAAGCAACGCTTCAACAGCATCAGCTAGGATTGCCATTAAATTTGACTGCAACACACCTTGATCACAAATCGCAAGTACATAGGATTCAAGCCCAAGAAGCTGAGCCACAGTCTGGCACGATTCTTTAGACACAAGAACGGCTTGACGTTTTGCAAGATGACCTTCTGGCTCATCTCTAAAAAGTTCCAATAAAATCGCTGCCATTGATAGACCTAATACACGATCACCTAGAAATTCAAATCGCTCAAATTCTTTATTTCCAGGTTTGGCACTTGGGTGAGCAAGCGCTTTTTGCATCAATTTTTTGTCATTAAACGTATAGTTAATCACAGCTTCAAAGGGCGTAAGGTCAGGCGTCGTCATTACTTCTCATTTGTTTTAAATTTATATATTATTACATCACGCAATATAACACAAAGACTTGCTCTTTAACCAATAAATCTCCTTGCCCCTCACGCAATGAAGCTTTACCCTAAGAATATAATTCTACTCATATTCAGGTTTTTTGTGTCAATTACGATGCGCGCATGTAAAATTATTGCTATATCACTGACGCTACTTGTGATGACAGTAGTAAGTTGCATCCAAATCCCCCCTAGAATACCATACCTTATGGAAAAAGTAATAACACACTTTGTTGCCCCCCAAGGGGTTTCTGTAACCGTCGAAAATGTACAAGGCATCCTTCCTTTTTACTTAAAGATTAAAACTATTAACATTGCTGACAAAACTGGTGACCTCGCTAAAATACGAGGACTTCGTATTGATTTTGCCCCGTTAATGCTTTTGCGTGCAAAATTGCAAATAAAAAATATCACACTTGATCATGCCGAATGGATTAGGCCTGACACAATTTCCCCAAAAATGGACGTAAAAACAAACATATCCTGGCCAGCCACTCTTTCAATGCTTATCCCTCGTATTTTGCATCAACGTTTATTAAATCATATCATGGTAAAAACGCTCAAAACCCCTACGGCAAATTTATCTTTACGTTTTGAAAAAAAGGGCATTGAATCTATTGTCGAAGTTAAGTCTATATCTGACAATCCAGCAAATAATAAACCACCTGCCATTGGGACATTTCATATTTCACCAAAGGATAAAGGCGCCATCGCAACACTTTACATCAAAGATAGTGCTGGGATTTTCTTAAACAATGCCCTATTTGCAGAAGGAAACCTGCATATTGCAGATATCGATGCATTCCAACCCGTTGGCACTATTTCCATCACTCGCGAAATGCAAAAAACAACCATTCAGCTGCAAAGTGTTGGAACAGACACGAATATTTACATAAATCAAGGCGACACTATTTTTGCATGCGACCTTAATATCAAACAAACACTAGAAGATAGCTGTGCGCATATAAAAAATGCGCGTATCAAAACCCCTGATTATCACATAAATGGGTCAGGCGCACTAATTTTTAAAAATGATTTAATAACGCTATCGTACGAAGGTGACAATACATCTGGCATTACGGTAAAGGGCGAGGCTGAATTTAATGCCCCTAAGCGTATGCTTGAAGTCAAAGGAGCTGCTTTATGGAAAGGCACACCCATTGAATTTAAAGCCAATATTAATGACCTTGGAACTAACACAAATATTAAAAGTATGATTGCAAAAATTGAAAATCGCACAATTACCCTTAATAGTCAAAATGGTATCTTTTTAAATCAAGAAGGCGGCACATTTACGCTAACAGCGGATGAACACACCATTAATGGTAAAGCAAGTTTTGATAGAAATAGTTCTCACATTCAGCTTATACCAACCTGTCCTTGGGTCAAAAATAGCATCATTTCAATTTTACTAAATGAAAATGGCGCTACGGTCACAGGCACACTAGATATTGACTGCAATACACTTACTAATGGAATGATGCAAGGAAACGCACATATAAAGGCGCAGCTTGATCACACGCTAACGGGCACAATAGCGTGCACATTGCCGCATTTAACCTTAAATAATATTACGTACGAAAATACAAACGGATCTATTAACTTAACGAATGGCGACGGTTCTTTTATTGTTAAAACAGGCGATTCAGAACAGCTATCACCGCAAGGCCTTATACGTGGGCATTTTTCATTAAATACAAAAAAATTAGCTATAAACACCTTTCATGTGAGCTTTGAAAAACATCTCATTGCACTTGCAACGCCAATCCATCTTGATTTAGAAAAAGAAACACTGCCCCCCCTTACCGTTTCTATTGACAATAAAGGGAAGATTAAATACGACCCAGCGATTAAACGCCTCGTATTTGAAAATGTTTCCGTGCTTGCTGCGCGACTGTTTGCACCACAAATTGAACTAGACGGCATGCTAAACGGGGCTATTGATATTGTAAACCCCAACCAATACAAAGGGCGGCTTGAATTAACAAAAATTCAACCCTACTCGTCAATTGCCAAAAGCATAAGCGATAACTCAACATTTAGGGGTTTTTCATGCACACTCTTATTTGAACACCAAGAAAAAAAATTACTCATTGATTTATTTACACAACGCAATAAAACGCACCTTTTCCGCGCAAAAGGTGGCATTGCTCTGGATGCGGCGACATTTGCACAAAATACTGCAGATATTCACTTAACAGGCCAACTTGACATATCGCTTTTATGCAGCATATTAAATATTCCAGATCGCTTAGCAGGGATTGTAAACACAAACCTAGCCCTTAAAGGCACACTAACAGACATCAATTTTTTTGGAAGAATTGATATAAAAGATGGTCTTTATGATAGTGCAGATAATGGCACTTACATTGCCAACATAGAAGGCTCACTTAAAGCATCAGGTCGAAAACTTATCATCGAAAGCATGAAAGGAAACGATTTACGTGAACTTAAACATAATGCACGGCAGGGACATCACGTTGGAACGCTAGACATCAGTGGGTACTTCGAATTTGCTGAATACGCCCTGCCCCACAGCGTTCTTCATTTAAAATTAAACGATCTCATTGTTGTGCACCGTGACGACATGACTATGCGTGCAACAGGCAACATTCAAATCAAAGGCGCCGGCCTTCAAAGCAAAATCACAGGATCCGTTCATTTAACACCGTCACTTGTGATGCTAGAAGAAATTTCAAAAGATAAAATCTTAAGCGTAGATATTGATCATTTACCCTCCCATAATGAAAAAAAGAAAAAATCAAATAATCCTGTCTTTCCTATTGAGCTTGAATTAATTATTGATAAAAATTTTTATATCCGCGACCTTGATTTATCACTCATGAGCCAATGGACAGGCAATATGATAGTCAAGGGAAATCTATCTGACCCCTACCTAGAAGGTCACCTTAACGTTGTTAATGGAAAGTTCTCACTTTTCGGCAAGCAACTCAAAATCTCAGAAGCTAAAATCACATATGATAGCGAAGATGAAAACAATCCACGTATTTGGCTTGTGGGCACGCGCACTGTCGAAGATGTAAAGATGCGCCTGCAACTTTCAGGGCGTGCATCTGATACAAAAGTTACATTCGTTTCTGACCCAGCCTTACCAGAAGACGAAATACTAGCAAGACTGCTATTCGGTAAAGAGCTTAGTAAAATTTCAGCCGGACAAAGTATTCAATTAGCTTCTGTTGGCGCATCACTGAACCATAACCAAGGTCTTAATTTTATCGAAACACTGCGTAATTCATTTGGATTTGATACGCTTGAATTAAAAGAAGATGAAGTAAAAGCAAACAATACAGAGTCAGGGCAAACAGGTGCACAATCTTTGCGTGTTGGTAAAGAATTTGAAAACATACGCATATCAATTGATCAAAGCATAGGTAATACAGGCAGCAAAGCGACTGTTTCAACAGCTTTGGGGAAAAATGTCTACCTTGATCTTGAAGTAGGCGAGAAAAGAGCAGGCAGTGGCGCTGGCCTAAGCTGGGTATTTAGGTATTAGCTTGTGGCAATGCAATTGGATTTTTTTTCCACTAGCGGCCTGTGCATAAAAACTTTAAAATGTAACCAATTACCTTAAAGAGAAGGATTTTATAAAGTAGTCCACGTTGGCGTTGGGGATTGCTCCACATGTCCCTTAAAAAAGAAAAATAGCATGAAAGCATTACGTATCATTTTATGGGACCATTTATCACATGACGTATCAAGTCTATCTGATTTGGATATGCAAACGGACACCATTTTGATGTGTGAGACAGTAGATGACTGCACACACGTTAAACATCACAAAAAAAAATTGGTTTTTCTTTTATCGGCAATGCGCCATTTTGCGCAGG
>JAUYTZ010000012.1 GCA_030694965.1 Candidatus Paracaedibacteraceae bacterium | reverse complement strand
TTGAGGTGTGCTACATATGTGTTTTAATTGTGTTTAATTAGTGTTTCACATCTGTGTCGTTATTGTGTCGTAAGTACAGAATCGGGTTACTAAAATGCTTATTTTTGTAATAACCTACAAATTATCCTTCCGAAGTTGAAGGCGTTGTGTTAATTAAATTGCCACATCTGTGTCATAATTGTGTTGGTAATGTTAGGCCACACTATTAAACAGTTTAATTGCTGTCGTGTTCTCAATAATTAATCTCTAAAGTTGAGGGTGGCGCGTTATAAGTGTGTGTCATATTTGTGTCGCAAATGTGTTGAATAAGTGTTGCTTTAAATTGGTAAGTAGTATACCATATGCTTATGGTTGAAATATTATGGAGAAAAGCGTGGATAACTTATATGCTAAAATGACGGCTTCAGACGCATCAGTTTTTATGCAAGTTAGTTTGCAAAGCATACACAAACACTTGAAGACTAAAGACATTGAATCTTTTAAAAGCCAAAACAGAGTATATTTTGGGTTTGAATCTGCGCGAAAACTTTTCTCTATTCCATTTGAGAAAAAAGTAATTTCTTTTCAAATTGTTAAGGGAGGTACGGGGAAGACATCAATTGCTTACTCATTTGCAATACGAGCAAATCTATACGGTGCAAGAGTATTGTGTATAGACTTAGACCAACAAGGAAATTTAACACATGCATTTTCTGTTGATCCAAATATTGTGCCTGTAATGATTGATGTGGTTAAAAATAATGCTGAATTATCAGACGGAATAGTTAATATATCGCCTGGATTAGATTTATTTCCTAGTCGAATTGATAATGCTATTCTTGATAATGAGATTATGTTAGGAAGATTTCCTCTTGAGCAGCTTTACCTAAAGATAATTGAACCAATTCGCGAAAATTATGATTTAATAATTTTTGATTGTCCACCTGCACTCGGGCATTCTGTTGCCTCTTCAACATTGGCAAGTGACATTATTATATCGCCAGTGACACCTGAACAATTTGGTCTTTCTGGGCTAAAGATAACCTATGATGAAGTAAAAATTTTAAATAAGAATTACCTTAAAGACATCAAGATGAAAGTGCTATTGAATAAATTTGATTCTCGGACTGCATTGTCATCTGAAGTACTAAGAACATTGATAAACGATGAATCATTTAAAGATATAACATGTAATGCCTTAGTAAGATCAAATCAAGAATTTTCTAATACAATTTTTGCAGGAACTAACATATATAGTTCATTAAAGAATACTTCTGCCAAAGAAGATATTGATCTACTCGTTAGAGAGGTATTAAATTTAGATGAGTTATATAACAAAAAAACTAACAAAATTGAATTAATGTAAGGTGGGTGTACATGGCTACAATCGAAGAAATGCTTGAAAAAGATAAGCAAAAAAAGAAACCATTTAAAAAAACATCTTATCGTCCTTGGGAATCATCTTTTTTGGATGAAAATAATGTAAATGATGCTTCCCAAAAAGAAACAGATGATAGATTATTAAATCCTTATGAAATTAATAATGAAAGAAAAATACAAGTTGAACCAACTAAGATTATGGAAAAGCCAATTAACTTTTCCGAAGATAAGCTGGAAAAAAATAATTTTCATGTTGATTTTTTGCAAGGAGTTTCACGCGAAATAATGTTTCAGTTGGTTAAAACTGAGGAACATCGAGATGATAATTTTATATACTGCAAAGCATTTAAGAAAGCAGAATTTTCAGAGCTTGCTCAAGTAAATTTTGGATCAATTACAACTTCTATTGCTCGATTAAGAAAAAAAGGCTATTTAAATGTTGAAAGTGAAAAAAGAGGGAAGGGAGGGTGTGTATTTTATTCCATACCAATTTTGGTTTATAACGAGATTATTAAATTTAATAGCAAATAGTTTTAATGGTTCCGTCGCAAATTTTCAGGATAGTTGAACTCATCCCTAGAAATTTTAAATTCCAAATTTCCAAATTTTAAACATAATTATCCTGCTAAAGCATAAAATTGTTTCCAAGGAGGTAAAAAATTATGGGGCAAATTTTGTCCTTTTTTGATCATATGAGCGAGTTCAATTCCCGCTAGTGTTGCTGCGGTTCCGTCGCATCTGTGAAAGAGGAATAATTATCTTCACCAAACATGCATTTTCTGGAGGCATTACGCCATGAGAGCACAAAAATTGTGAAAGACAGAACGAGTAGATTCAAATCCAAAAATTTGGCCTTTCTGAATTATGCTAATGTTTTCAATGCCCGTGATAGTTGCTGCTGCAGAGTAGACGTTTTTAAACCCTAACGTCGGACGTGTGCATTTTTTGATGAACCGATGGTCTTGTTCGACAATGTTGCTTAAATATGTCACTTGTCTAATCTCCATCTCATTGCCTTGACCAAGATCACGATTGCAGAAATTAAGCGCAGATTTGTTGCTTCCACTTTTATCAAGGGTTACCTTTACTGGCGTCCCGTGTTGTTTAAAGGCCTTACTAAAAAAGGCTTTTGCAGCAACAGCATCACGTTTTGCACGCAACAGAAAGTCAACTGTTTGTCCCTATTTATCAACAGCGCGATACAGATAAACCCATCTCCCGTTTAGTTTGATATACGTCTCATCCATACGCCAACTACCATTAACTGGTTTTTTGCGGGCACGAACTTTTTTATCAATAAGCCGCGTAAAGCGTTTGACCCATCGTTGCAAGGTTGAATGATCAATGTTGGCACCACGTATGCTCATCATTTCCTCAAGCTCGCGGTAACTTAACGAAAAACGACATTTCATATAAACAAACAACAAGATGACACTTGGCGTTGAACAAGATCCTTTGAAATATTTCAGTAGGTCATGAGAAACTTCAGGCATAAATCACTCCTGTTTTTGTCATAGGATAAATCATGATCTAATTGACTTCAACAGATGCGACGGAACCCCTTTTTGTGTTGGAAATTCTAACGGCTCGCATTTACCGTTTGATTTTTATAAAAATACACCGTAGATTTGAGCTAATTTAACGTTGATCAGGTGCATACTGTTTAGTTTTCACCCGCAGGCTTCAATTAAATGGTATTGAATTAAACCATGAGGTGTCCTATTAATTCTTTATTTTATATGTTTATGTATACTGAAGACGCCCTTACATTCCGAGCGTAATAGGAATGTTGACTTTATCTTCCTCATAAAACAGACCCTACTTTTTTAAGGAGTATTTTAATGACAAACACCATTTCAAAACCGAACACAGTATCCAGCGCTGAAGAGGCTACGTTTGCCTTTGGAGGGCCTCGCGGCAGCGCTCACGCCCTTGGCGATATAGGAAACCAAACGATCATCTTTAGAAGCGGCAAAGTTCTTGATTCCATCCAAATTGGAGAGGCTCTGTATGGTGGAAGCAAAGGTGGCCATCCGCAACAAGCCACATTACCTGCAGATGGCCGAATTTATCTGAGTACCCTTCAAGCGGGCTATATTAATGGCGACTTAGTGATTAACTATTTTGAAGCGACAATCAATGGCACGCTTATTAAAAGTGGTGAGCCCAACTCCAATACGACAATGCTCAGAACCAATACGTTTGTCATACTTTCAAAAATCACTTCTGGAGATTACATTGATAGCTTAGAATTTACAATCGCTTCATAATTAAGATAAAACTTCAACTAAATAATAAGATCTACGATTTAACAGGAGAATTGCCGAATGCAGGTAACAGGCGAAACCACGAACACAATGCTGAGCGCTTTAGAAAATACACTTATTTTCGGAGGTGTTGGCGGGCAATTTAATCCGATTCAAGATATCGGTAGTCAAATCATTATCTTTAAGAGCGGTGACGTCCTTGATTCCATCCAAATTGGAGCAGCTCTGTATGGCGGAAGTGGGGGCCTTGAAACAGCGCGCGCGCAATTACCGTCAAATGGTCGAATAGATCTTCGTCGGCTTCAATCTGGTTACAAGGATGGTGTTCCTGTTATCAGTTATTTTGAAGCCTTAATTAATAACGTCCTGGTTGAAAGCGGTGTTTTACGTTTAGATAATCCTCATTACACAACGTTTGATGCGGCTCATTTGTCTGTGTACCTTTCGGGCATAAACGATGGTGATTATATCAATAACTTACAATTCACTCTTGTTGCATAATAAGGCAACATCGATGCCCATTTTGCTTAAAAAAAACCACAGTAACGCGTTCATAATCGCATGATGTGCGAAGGCTTTACTGTTTTGAGGAGCCATTCTATGTCAGACCAAGAAGCTAAAAAAAAAGATAAGTCTAAGCACACAGAAAAAAAGAAAGTGCTAGCGAGTTCGGCCTCTTCGGATCCTGCTTCTTCTTCAAATGCGTCAAATTACAACGCGCTTGGGTATCAGGTGGATCCGCGTACGGGGAAACTCACCGTGACCATTGCCCCGCCGTCGCTTCCTGGTTTTTTTGGTACCGCCATTACCCCCTCGCTTCGTTACGTTCAAGAA
>JAUYTZ010000004.1 GCA_030694965.1 Candidatus Paracaedibacteraceae bacterium | reverse complement strand
CGCGTCTGGGAACGCTGCTGCCCAAACCGAAAGCGGTGTTGTGTATTTCCGCGCACTGGGAAGCGCCCGGCGTTCGTGTGACGTCCTCCCGACAGCCGGAAACGATCCACGATTTCTATGGCTTTCCGGAAGAACTGTTTGCAGTCGAGTATCCGGCGCCGGGCGGCCCAGACCTCGCCCAGCGCGTCAGCGCGCTCCTGCAGGGCCACGAAGTGGTGCTGGATGCCGGGCGTGGCCTGGACCATGGCGCCTGGGGCGTGCTGCGGCCGATGTATCCGGCCGCGGATGTGCCGGTCATCCAGTTGAGCATGGATACCCGCCAGCCGCTTCAATTTCACTACGAAATTGCCAAAAAACTGGCGCCGTTGCGTAACGAGGGCGTTCTGATCCTCGGCAGCGGAAACATCGTGCATAACCTGCGGGCTTTCCGGTTTGACGACGCCACGGCGCCCGGATGGGCGCTTGAATTCAACGAGGCCGTGAAGCGGAAATTGTCCTATGGTGATCATCTGGCACTGATTGATTACCGGGGCCTGAGCGCGCATGCGGCGCTGGCCGTGCCGACCATCGAACACTTCCTGCCGCTGATCTACGTGCTCGGTGTGCAGGATGAAACCGACAAGGTGGAATTCATGGATGACGTTGTGCAGAGCGCCATTTCTATGACTTCGGTCTTGATCCATGAAGGACGTGCCCCATGACGCCCGACTCGGACATTGAAGGACTCTCTTTGGGTCTGTTACGGACTCAACCCCTACACAACGGGAGTAAGCCACTATGAAGATTCAAGCCGCAGTCACCCACGCCCAAGGCAAGGCATTCTCGATTGAGGAAGTCACGCTCCTGGCGCCCAAGTCGAATGAAGTGCTGGTCAGGATCGTGGCAACCGGCGTGTGCCATACCGACGCCGTGGCGCGCGACCTGGGCATTTCGCCTTACCCCATCGTGCTGGGGCACGAGGGCGCCGGCATCGTTGAGCAGGTTGGGGAGAACGTCACCCATCTGGTGGTGGGCGATCATGTGGTGATGTCTTTCGCCCATTGCGGCCAGTGTGAAAACTGCCTGACTGGCCACCCGACCGTGTGCACGCACTTCAACGACCTCAACTTCGGCGGGCAGATGGAAGACCACACCCACCGGCTGCATCAGGGCGATACCGCGCTGTCCACTTTCTTCGGCCAATCCTCCTTCGGCACCCATGTGGTGGCCCATGAGCGCAACGTGGTGAAGGTCGACAAGGACGTGGATCTGGCGCTGCTGGGCCCGTTGGGATGCGGTATCCAGACCGGCGCCGGCACCGTGCTCAACCGGCTGAAGCCGGCGTTCGGCACCAGCATCGCGATCTACGGCTGCGGTGCGGTCGGCCTGAGCGCGGTCATGGCCGCAAAAATTGCCGGCTGCCAGCAAATATTTGCCGTCGATGTGCACGACAGTCGTCTGGAACTGGCCAGAGAGCTGGGCGCGACCCATGTCCTGAATGGCAAGCACGTAGATGTGGTCAAGGAGATCAAGAACGCAGCCGGCGGCGGTACCCACTACGCCGTGGAAAGCACCGGCGTGCCGCCGGTGGTGCGCCAGTGCCTGCAGGCCCTGCGCCCGTTGGGACAGGCGGCGATCGTCGGGGTGACGCCGGAGATGAGCATCGATGTGCACAACGACCTGATGGCCGAAGGCAAGAGCATGATCGGCGTGATCGAAGGCGACTCGGTGCCGCGGGTGTTCATTCCCAAGCTCGTCGAATTCTACAAGGCCGGCAAGTTCCCTTTCGACAAGCTGGTGAAGTTCTACGGCTTCGACGAGATCAACCAGGCGTTCGAAGATTCCAGCAAGGGTGTGACGGTCAAACCGATCCTGCGACTGTCATGACTCGCCCCCCGAAAACAACCCGCCCTAAATGGATTGGAGCGTGAAATGATATTTCCCTTGAACAGCGCAGTTGCGAAACGGATTTTCGTTGTTGGCGTTGTCCTCCCCTTCGCGCTGCCGGTTGCAGCGGTCCAGGCGCAGGACCGCCAGTGGGGCAGCGGCAAGAATGTGTACGAAAAGGTGTGCGCGCATTGCCACAGCCCAGCAGTCGGGGTGGGCCCGCTGATCGGCGGCCGCGGCCTGCCGGAAGCGTATATCAAGGCCATCGTGCGCAACGGCTTCAACGCCATGCCGGCATTCCCGGCCTCCCACATCGACGACGAATCCATCGCCGAGTTGACGAAATACCTGTCGACCTTGCCGCCCCCGGCAGTCCAGCCTTGAGGAGCCCGGCATGAATGAAAATCGTCGTTTCGTGCTCAAGAGCATGGCGCTGAGCGGCATGGCCGGCTTGGCGATGGGCCGCTCAGTCCGCGCGCTGGCCGGTACACCCGCCGCGCCGGCCGCTGCCGCCAGGCCAGTCCTGGCGCTGGTGAACCCGGATGCGGCTGAATCGGGTTTCCTGCATGGCGCCATGGCAGCCGGGCCACGGCTGCGGGTGCAGCGGGTGGGCCGCGACCTGGGATTCATGCTGGATTTGGAACACCTGCTGCGCAGCAGCGAACCGATGCGGGTCATCGGCCTCTTGGACGATGCCTCGGCAACCCTCGTCGTGGACCTGGCGCGTAGCGCGGGCGCGCGCGTGCAATGGCTCGGGCAGCACACCGCCAAAGCCGGGTTCACTCGACATCGTGTGCTCAATACCGATATGGCCGAAGGCTGCGCCCGCCACCTCGGCCGTCAGCTGCATCGTTGCGGGGGCGGTTTCAGCCTGACCGAGGAGCGCCTGAACGGCACGCCGGCGCCGCGCCAACTGGCGGGGGCAGCGCGCATGGGCAGCCGGTCCGGACAGTGGGCGGTCAGCATCGGTTACCTGCTGGCCTCGCTCGGTACGCGTGCGGCGATGACGGCACCGTTGACACCCGCTGCGAATACGCCGGTCACCGGCAGTTTCGTTTCTTTTTCGATCGAGGTCTGAAGGAGTCAGAACCATGTCCGAACAGAATACTGCCGTGCTGCCCAAAGGTATCGTCCGCAAGGAATTCGACAAGGCGATCGAGAAGTTCCGCGCCTTGCTGGGTGAAGCAAATGTGCTGGTCGAAGCCGACCAGCTGATGCCCTACAACAAGATCATGATGCCGGTCGAGAACGCAGCGCACGCCCCATCGGCGGCCCTGACCGCGACCAGCGTCGAGCAGGTGCAGGGGGTGGTCAGGATCTGCAACGCGCACCGGATTCCGATCTGGACCATTTCCACCGGGCGCAACTTCGGCTACGGCTCCGCGGCGCCGGTGCAGCGCGGCCAGGTGATCCTCGACCTGAAGAAGATGAACCGGATCATCAAGATCGACCCGGACATGTGCACCGCACTGGTCGAGCCCGGCGTGACCTACCAGCAGCTCTACGATTACATCCAGGAGCACAAACTGCCGTTGATGCTGTCCTTCCCCGCGCCTTCGGCGATTGCCGGGCCGCTGGGCAACACCATGGACCGCGGCGTGGGCTACACCCCCTATGGCGAGCACTTCATGATGCAGTGCGGCATGGAAGTGGTGCTGGCCAATGGCGACGTCTATCGAACGGGGATGGGCGGCGTCAAGGGCAGCAACACCTGGCAGATCTTCAAGTGGGGCTATGGTCCGACCCTGGATGGCATGTTCACCCAGGCCAACTACGGCATCACCACCAAGATGGGCTTCTGGCTGATGCCCAAGCCGCCCGTTTTCAAGCCGTTCGAGGTCATCTTCGACAACGAGGCGGACATCGTCGAGATCGTCGATCTGCTGCGTCCGTTGCGGATGAGCCAGACCATTCCCAACTCGGTGGTCATCGCCAACATCCTGTGGGAAGCCAGCAGCGCGCACCTGCGTCGTTCCAAGTACATCAGCGAGCCGGGGCATACGCCGGACAACGTCCTCAAGCAGATGCAGAGGGATACCGGCATGGGCGCCTGGAACCTGTACGCCGCGCTGTACGGCACCCAGGAACAGGTCGATGTGAACTGGAAGATCGTCTCCGACGTGTTCAGGAAACACGGCAAGGGGCGCATCGTCACCCAGGAAGAGGCCGGCGACAAGCAGCCCTTCAAGT
>JAUYTZ010000002.1 GCA_030694965.1 Candidatus Paracaedibacteraceae bacterium | reverse complement strand
CAGACCGTTATTCTGGTGATGCGTGGGCAAAAAAACTAATTTTATGAATCAAAAGGCTTGCATCTGGAAACGCCAGGGCGAGTAGTTGCATAGCTATATATATTTTACTATTTTTTAGGGAAATTAAAAACACCCTCGCATTTGAGGGTGTCGGGCTTAATAAATCTCATCTATTTACTTCTTGGCAATTTAATTTTCCGTTCTCGGTCATGACATATCCAACCCCCAGCTCGTTAGCCGTTTCGATTGCGGCGTCGGCTGATGTCCTATGCTTTCTTGCAATATCAAGGGCTAGTTTTGGATTGTTACAATTACTATCAATAAATTTGGAAATAAAATTACCATCCCATCCTTCAGCTAGTAGCTCGACTATGGTGTCACAAAGCTTGCTAGACTCTGTCTTTGATGTAATGGCATAACCAGAATATCTGGATTTGACAGTATGTCGAGCATCGGTTTCGGTGTATTTAGTAAAAAATTGAAGGATGTTTAAGTTGACGTTATGCTCAAAATACAATTCATCTATTAGTCTGTTTGATTGCATATTGAATAATCTGATAACATCGCCATAGGCTTTGTTGTCTAATTTTCCAGAGCAAAATGCTAATATGTAATTAGCCGCTGACTTATGAGAATCTAAAAAGCTGGAAATATCATCCCATGTTTTGTTGCCATCTCTTACAAATAGGTAGCAATAGATGACATTTAATGGAACGTTAGAATTTAGGCATTCAATTGCGTATTCAAATTCGTCATCATGGAATTTGTTACAAAGAGCCAGGAACTGTCGATTTTCTTTGAAGCTATGATTATCGACATATTCATAAAGTTTGTCTTTGTGTCCATTTTTGATAAATTTACTGACTATTTTTAAAATATGATGAGTCTCGGCAATTTTAGAAATTCCACCATAGGGCGAGACATCAAGATATTTTGAGCCAGCAGGCTTGTTATCCTCAATAAGAATTTTGCCAATAAAATCAACATCGGAATGATATTTTGAATTGCCCAGTAGATCACGAATGGTCGACATTGTCGATTGATCCATAGGGCCATCTTTGCCTCTGAACCGCAAAATAAACTTTATATTATTAATAGAGAGTTTTCTGATTGCGGCAATTCGTATCTGTGACATTGTTTCAGCTGGAATCTTTTTGTTTGCATAAAACAATAATATGTCCACACTTACACGACTATCAATTAGTCCGCTGTTGATTTGATCCTGCTGCTTCAAAACGAACCTTGCACCAAAAAGTGAATCTGTCTTTAATTTTGATAATAGCATGGCCATTCGATCATTAAGTTCTTCCTCTGAAGCCTTGAATTTATCTTCCAAGTTTACGTCCTCCTAAATTTTGAATTTGGATTTGTAGGTGAGATTTATTAATTTGCAAATAATACACAAATGTTATAATATGTATTATTCTATCATTATATTACAATTAAAGATAAAATATGTCAAATTTATTTAGATTTATTTGCATTCCAATTGTCGAAAAAATTTTCGGCGATTGTGATGTTATTGTCAATGAAGTGTTGATATGCTAATTCGTAAATCAGTTCAACGCCTTTGCTTAGTGATTCGGTAGCTGCGTCCATGATTTCGTTATATCTTGCAGGGTCTTTTGACTGCATCGAACCAAGTGTATCAGAAATAAATATTATTTTTTCAAGCTCTGACATATATGTGGCGCCTGAAGTGTGATTTTTGACGCTATTTAGTAAATCATTATTATTGATACCAAATTTTTCGTGGGCTATTATTGAGGCAACGTGTCCGTGTAGTAAAATCGGTAGTTCCATTTGCTGCGTTGAAATTTTGATTGACCTCTGTTTTAAAAAATGTATGAGCTGCTCGCCGCTCCATTCTCTGGCTAGATCATGTAGCAATCCGGCAGTTTCGGCGTCATATTGGTTAATGTTATGTATTTGGGCGAGTTTTTTGGCGTTTTCGGCAACAGATAGGACGTGTTTAAAACGACTTTCGCTCATTTGGCTTTTTATATAATCAAGTGTTAGTTTTTCGGTTTGTGTCATTGTTAAATTATAGCATTTTTGTCAGGTTCTACTTTTTTGTATTTAGATTAAATACTATTATACCACATTATCCATCATTTGTTAAGCATTGCGTATCAAGCTCTACCCACTACTCACTAACCGGCACTACCAGCCCAACCACAGCCTTCTCGCCAGTCTGCTTTATGGATAGTTTGCCACCAAGGCGGTTTACTATTAGCTTGCTGAGGTAGATGTCTAGGTTGTTAGCGGTGTTGGCGTCGTCGTTGTTTTCATTTGGGTTGTTTGCGTTAGCGTTATCGGCGTCAGCTGTGTAGTTAGCGTTTATGGTGTTTGCGTTGTTCATTGTGCCTGTGCTACTTGTTGCGTCTATGGTTGTTGAGACTGGAGTTGGCTCATCGTAATTGTAGTGTTGGATATCGGTAGCAGCTAGGCTGGCACTAAATAGGTTGCCGGAGGTACTGAGTAATTTGTATTTAGTATGACCACTAATCTCTAGTTTTAATGAACCGTTATGGGTAGTTGTAGCTTTGAACCTAAAGTCCTTGACACTGCCCTTGCCTGACATAGTAGTTAGGATGGTTTCAATCACCTTAAGTAGCATTCGTTTGTCTTGGTGTAAGCTAGTTGGGATAGTAACACTAGGTTGGTTTGGCATATCTAGGGACAGTTCAGCTATAGCTTGGTTAATTAGTGAGTCTAGGCTGAATTGGCTGAGTTCTAGGTTACCCTTTTGGACGCTAAGTAAGGTTGCAAAGCGTTCAATTAGTTTACCTAATCGGGTAGACGCATCAACTAGAGAGTTTCGAACAATATCGTTTTGGATAGTTTGCATATCGTGGGTGGCAAGTTCAGCTACGTCGTAACTTAGGTCTTGGTATACGTCAGCTATGAATTGGTTTTTAATGTTGTCTAGGGCCCTAGCTTTGACGCGGTATTCTTCGAGCCTTACTTCTTTTTCATGGTACATAGTAAATTCACGCACGGCAGTGTATAGAACTATACCAGCTAGGATAATAGACAGCATCTGACCAATAATGAAACCAGTGTCTAGGTCTTGACCACCCAGGCTGGTAACTACCCAGTTTACTAGTAGTGTTAATACAACAGATAGTGTAATTGGTAGCCAGAAGATTGGTGAACGTAGGATGCGGCGCTTGAAGGCGTTCTCGTCTTCGGCGGTAATCTTATCGACATTTGGTGATTCATTAGTACGAGCTAGGATTTGTTCGGACTTTTCGCGTAGGTTGGTAGCAATAGCAATTAGCTTGTTTGCTAGATTAGCGTCGTAGTTAAAGGCATGAGTTAGTAGGTCAACGCTCGAGCCGACGATGGCAATTGGCGTACGTAGGTAATGAGCGGCTAGCTGCAAGAAAGCGTCTTTGTCTTCGACTAAGGCTTTGTCTTTTTTAATCATAGCTAGTAACCACTTGGATCGGCGCCATTCACGGTAAGCTTGGTAAACTAGGACGATTGCAATTATGGCCATGACCATAAAGAATGAAGATGAGGCTGCGATTGGGGTTATTGGTGAGGAGATAGCGGTGCTCCATAGCTTACCTAGAACGGTTGGGGTAGTTTCGTCAGGTGTTTTATCTGGGGTTACGGTTGGTCGATGGTAAGGTTTAGTTGGAGTCGCCGTCGCTTCGGTCGTAGTAGTTACTGGAGTTTCAGTAACCGGTGTTTCGGTAATTGGATTTGGACTGACGATGACTGGAGTAGTTACGGTAAAGTTCTTTAGGTCTTGGGCTAAAATCGCATCAGCTGTGTCCCCTACTGGGTTGCCTGTTACGCTCTCGATTAGGCTAACAGCTAATTGGTAACTGCCGCTAGCAGGTTGGTTAATCGGTAGACTGATCTGGTAGCTGCCAACAGCGGTCTTTTTGGCTTGGCCACTGGTTAGCAAACTGCTAAGACTAAAGCTGGCGTTTTGAGACAAGAGATAGAAAGTAGCTTTATCTATGTCAGTTAGCTGGTCAGACTTGGTGGTATTAAGAACGAAGCTTAGGTTTTGTTTGATGCTGTCGTAGGCGATGTTATCTAGGCTAGCAATCCATGGTGAAATTGGAATGGTATATAGACTAATGCCGCTTAGGCCATCAGCTTCGGCGCGAGTATCTAGGATATAGTTGCTATCTAGGTGGCCTGGGGTTAGTTCTTTCGAGGTGTATTTAATATTGGTTTGGTTAGTAAACAAGGCGCTGTCGGTTAGTTGACCCAGGCGGTCATTTAGCCTAACCTGCCAGTTAGCTGACGTAGCCGCTTTGGTTTGGCGGTTAGTTACGCTAGATTCTAATTCGGTTAGACCCGAGATGGTACCAGTACTGCTATTGCTAAATAGGTATGGATTGGTAATTAGAGTGCCAGTGTAGTCTTTGGATTTGATGGTTAGCTTGTCTGCTAGAAGCAGGTCTTTGGTGACTACATTTAGGGTGTCGTTATTAACAGCGGTGTCATCTAGGCCACCTACCCAATCGCTAGCGGTAATGACGTAGCTGCCATTAGTACTATCGCGGCAATAAATTGGTTGTTTGGTATAACTTAGGCCTTGCTCGATTGTAATGTCCAAAGTGCTAGTCCATGGGCCATTTGGACTTAGGGCAAATTGGGTGGTTGGCGAACTAGAGACTAAGTGTAATGGATAGCCTTCAACTGCCGTAGCGTTAGTTGGGGTGTTGTTGGCGTCGCGCAGTTGCAAGGTAATGCGCGAGCTAACTTCACTAGGATTTAACAGTAACGGATCATCAGTTGGTGAGATAATGGCAATCGACTTGACTGGATTAGTGTTGCCGCCCAAGACTTCAATATCGTATTGGGTACCAGTTAGGTTGTCTTTATCTGTGACGGTGATGTCTTTGAAGCCAGGAAGTTTAAAGGCGACACTGTTAGTGAAAGTGTGGATGCCTTTATCGGTAGCGGGATTAAAAGTATAGTCGTCGGTTGGGTAAATCGCATCAGTTGTATCGGCGCTAAACTTAATCGTACCTGCGTACCACTGTACGACGTAACCTTCGCTATCGACAGCAAAGACAACGACAGAACTTGGCGTACCGGCCTTTTGTGGGGTTGAGATGTTATCGACAACGAAGTGATCCATAACTTGGCGGACAATGGTTTGGTCTTGGGTATCGGCGACTTCGACGTTACCGGCTGAGGTGCGAGCTGTTATTTGGTGGATACCTTCCGCCACGTCGCGGTAGTAAAGATCAAGACTAGATTGACCAGCGAGGATTTTGGCGTTAGTTATACCCCATGGGCCATCTTGACTGAGAGCGAACTCGCCAGAAGTGCTTGAACTCGCAAAGTAGATGGTTTGGTCGCTGGTGGCTGTTACACTGTAACCGTATTGGTTCTGCAGCTCAACCGTTATTTTCTGGGATGGGTGCGAGGCTACAGTTTCGTGGCTTGGAGTTATGAAGACAATATCTTTGACCTCACCGTTAACAATATGAATATCGGCGGTACCTGTGTTTAGTGGATTAACTGTAATTGGGTCACCTAAATTATCTGTACTGGTAGCCGTTAGTTGGTAATCGCCAATTTCAGCAATGGTATCACGGTAGATTAGTTCGGTGCGCGAGTTGCCGGCCGCAATCTTAATAACTAGTTCGTGCTGCCAGGTGTTTAGCTCGGTTAGAGCGAACTCGCCACTAGCGGAAGTTGAAGTTAGCTTAGCATATTGGTCGGTTAGGGCTTCAACTTCGGCGCCGTAAGCATTAACTAGGCTGACGGCAATACTAGCCATACCGCCGCGTTCAATACTACTGACGATTGGGTCAAAGCGGAGGCTGGCTACATCCCCATCAATAATAGTTAGGTTCTGAGTATTTGGTGACACCTTGAGGCTTGGCGACAAACTAGTCTTTAGCTCATAAACACCGTTAATACTGTCTTGGTAATTAAAGCTAATTTTACTGGTGCCAGCTAGTACGGTTAGGCCGTGGACTAAACTGCCGTCAGGTAGCTCTAGGCTAGCACATTCACTAGCGCCAACTGGGTTAGTTTGGGCTAGTTTAGCGGTTAGAGAAGCGGTAGTTAAGTAAACACAGGTATTGGCGGTGGCGACAGTTTCGTTACCAAACGAATCTTGTAGTTTTAATGTAACAGTACCAGTTTGTAGTCGTTCTAAGGTTTGTGGCAATGAGGCAAATCCAACCGAGGCTACATCGCCAGTTACGATGTTTACCTTAGCCGTGCCCGAGGTCAGGCCACTAGCGCTGGCGGTGATGTCGTCGGTCGAACCAAGCGTACCTTCGTCGTTACGGTAGCTAACATTAACCGATTTGGAGCCAGTTGGGATGACGACACTGAGGCTGGTTTGCCACTCGCCTGTTGTCGGGTTTTTGAACTTACCAGTAGCTGAACTGGTGACTAAGTTAATCGTCGTATCGCCGAGTGAATTAACATTAAAGTCGTAATCACTCATTAGTTTTACGTTCATGTTATTGACAGTGTCGCCGCGAACAAGGCCGTAGTTAGCTGGTTCAATTACAACCTTAGTCGTAACACCTGGCGTAATGTTTAATGGCTTGGCTGCCTCAATACCACCGCTGCCGCTAGAGTAAGTCGAGACATTTAGGGTTGGGTTTCCGACGACAATATCTTTGTAATTAAATGGAATATTGGTTTCACCAGCGTATAAATACAGACCAGTAACGCCAGGTTCGCTAGGGCAAATCTCGGTTGAAGCTCGGCTAGTACTGAAGCTACCTCCAAGTGAAGTGGTTTTAACGTAAACGCAGAAGGTGTCCTGGTTTGGTTGACCGTAAACATATGGAATGAACGGTGTAATATTACCCATGCTGTCTTTGGTTTGGAAGATATAGCTACCAGTTTGGTTTTGTTCGAGAGTATCAGGGCCGCTGACAAATTCAATCTGAGTTACTTCACCATAATAGATAGTCGCTGAATTTCTAACCCCCCAAGTTGAGTAAACTGGGCTAACTGGTTCAGCACTTAGGACTGATGGTTGGCGCCATGGATAAGTAGCAGTCTTAGCGTCTTGGCGGAAGTATACTTGGTTGCTGCTGGTTTGACCAGCCGGGATAACAACTGAGGTAACTTTATGGTTTATCAGGTCGGAGTCGTCTGGGATATTGTTTGAGTCGTAGAAAGCACCGCTGCCCGTTACCATACTAAGGTTAATGGTAGTATTTTCTGGAAGGGCTTTGTTAATATTAACTTTAATTGGCGTAAAGGCTCGACCAACCGCACTAAAGTTGCCAGTTGAGAAGCTGAGGGTTAGGGCCGAGATATTAACTGCATCTAAGGTTGCTGTAGTTAGACCATCGGACGTGGCAGTTACACTGGTTGGATGAGTATAAGTCGTGTAGCTTAAGATTGGTGTATATGGACTGTATCCGTCATAAGCATGAGTATTGGTGGTGGTTGTTTGACGGTAATAGATACTCGGACTGACTGAGTCGCCGGCCGCAATGACGGTTGAAGTAATCTTGGTATAGCTATTATCTGCTTCTCGGGTGTAGAAATCACCAGCCGCATCACCAGTTACAGGGTTCAAGCCAGCCGCGTTAGTTAGGTTGACGGTAGTATTAATAGCGACGGTAGTTGGGATATCGAACTCGTTAAGGACGCCGACTTGGGTTGGAATGTAGCTATCGACTTGACCATTTAATGATGTGGTTTGCCATTTAAGTTTAGCAGCTGGGCCAGCTAGAATAGTAATGTTTTGAGTAGCGATGCCAAGTGATTCAGCCTGATCGGTCGCAGTTAGGTTGTCTATTTGGACGCCATCAACTGATTCAGTGTAGGTATAGTTAAATGAAGCTGTATCACCACCAATTGGAATGGTATTTGTTGTGGTGCTAGTTAGAGCTTGTGGGCTAACTAGACCAAGGGTAGTGATGTCGCCACTTTGACCGTTTCCGCCGCTTATGCCGTTAATATTAACTTCGGCTTTAACGCTTGCGGCTGTAAAGACAAGCGGTGTATCGACTTCGGCCGTAACGATGTTACCATAACGGTCTTTGGATGAGACGTTAATTGGTTGGCTAGTGTCGCCAGCAATAACAGTGCGAGCTGGAGTGGTAATAACTAGGCCTATGACTTTTTCACGGACGATTATATCTTGGTTATCTGGATCAAGACCACTGCTGGTCATGGTTAGCGTGCAAGCATCAGCATGGGCTACGCCGTCGCGGTAGTAAACCGAGACTTCAGATTGGCCAGCTAGTAATTTAGCCGAGGTAATAACCGAACCAGTTGGGCTGTTCATAAATATACCTTGACCGCAGCTAGAAGCTAGGTTAATGTTTCTATCTGCACCTTGGCTGGTTGAGTTACCGAACTGGTCGGTCATAGCTACCCGGATTGGGGCACTGTATTCATCGGCGGTGTTATTTAAGATTGGGTGAATAGTTTGTGGGGCACTGCGGATAAATAGACGGCTTGGTACGTCTGGCGCAACAGTTACGGTTTGGATAGCTGAAACGGTTCGGACATAGCCACCCGAGAAGTTATGGATACTAGCATAAGCTTGAATGCGGTGAGCAACAGCTGTTTTAGAGGTTACATAGAAGCTAATCTTAGATGAACCAGCTGGCAAGGTTAAGCTGCTAATTTTATTGACTCCATCACTGCTAAATTCGTCAGCACCATAGGTGGCGATAAAGCTGCTATCATTAGCTAGATTTAGGCTCCTTAGTTTAATTACCTGATCGGTCGTCGTAATAGCTGCGCTGCCATCGCTGCTTTGCAGTTGCAGTTCAACTTTACTGCTCATTTTGCCGGCGACTAGGCTTATTGAAGTCGGGTTAATATTTAGTTTAGTGGCTAGTTGACCAACAATCTTGGCCGTAACGGTATCACTAGCAGCACCTGAACTGGCGGTAATGTCTTGGTCGCCCAAAACTGAAGCGTCAACTAATTCATCGCCACTGGCATTCATAACACCGTTTTTGTAATAGAAGCTAGCTACACTTTGACCAAGTGGGATCAAGGTACTGTTTGCTGACCAGTTAGTGCCATCAACTGAGAAATCACCGCTAGACTGAGTTGAGGCTAGGTTAATTAAGGTATTGGCCGTAGCATTAGCCACAGTTACGTTACCATAAAGATCTTGGGAAGTGACATTAAAGACGCTTGAAGTTTTAGTAATCTCAATCGTAGCAGGATATGCGGTAATAGCTAGTTTAGTAAAGTTATCTGGTGTAACTTCGACGTAAGCTTTGGTCTGGGCTAAGTCAGCACCGCTAGCGACCAAGGTCTTGTTGCCAGTAATCTGTGAGCGGTAATATAGGTCACCTAGGGTGGTGCGGCTAGATTCAGCGGCAATTGTAACCTGCGAGATTGGGATGTAGTCAGCGCCAACTTTGCGGTAGTAAGTACCTTCGCTTGAAGCTAGGCTAATAATCTTGTCACCCAGGACTACAACTTCCCTACCATCGCTAGTCATTGCTTTAATAGTTAATGGCAAATAGTCACCAGCTTTGACAGTGGTTACACCAGCTGTGTCTATCTCGAGGTTAGTTGCAAAACCTTCAATAATACGGATTGGTTGAGCCAAACCTGTCAGGCTGCTATTTAGGCTAAGGTCGTAGCCTGTGATTGGACTAACCGTACTGTCGCTGTAATAGAAAGTGGCGTTTGAGGCGTTAGCCATAAAGTCTAATTTAGTGATTTCGTTATCGCCCAGTTGGTCAGAGTAGAACTTGCCGGTTGATGAAACTGAATTTAGATCAAGGCTAGTTAAATTATTAAAGTAACTTGGGTTAGTAAATTGGTCAGTCACGTTAATTGAGATTGGTTTGCTGACGGTGTTTTTAATAATAACTTGTGGGTCGGTGGTAAACGTGTATAGCTTTGGTGTGTCGGGTGAGATATTTAGGTTGTGGCGGATAAAGCTGTCGTTGTAATGGTACCAATTTTCGCAGACACTATTGCCGTAATAATTTGTTCTCCAACTGGTACAGTAACTTTGCCACTTAGCATTATCTTGAGCTGAAATGACAGTTTTATCTGTAGCTAGATTATCCGTATAGACAGCACTGGCACTGCTTTGACCTGAAGCAATAGTAATAGTTTTATTAACCTTAGTAGGAGTATCTTGAATTGAAGCGGCCGTTGTATCCCATAGAGCTCTTGGTAATTCATTCAATAACGCTTGGTTATTACTGCCAAGGCCAATCACGACGTCGCTGCCATGAGTAGTTGGGTTATTCCAATCGTCTAATAGTTGAACGGTATAGGTTGTGTTATCGCCGGCAGTTAAGTTAGTCTTAGGATTCACAAATCCAATATGGGTGTAGACATTTGGTACAAAGTTAAGGGCGTGATCAACTTTACCATAAGTGTCACTTAGGACGGAAATAGTTACATTATTTTGAACAGTTGGATGAGTTATGTAGGCTGCTAGTGATCCTGTGCCGGCTGGGATAGTTAGATCAAGTGATGACAACCAGTTGCTAGCCCCGTCAGTCGAGAACTCGGTTAGATCTGAGTCCGAATCAAGGTTAAAGTTAAAGTCATTGTCGGTCAGGGCAATGTTACCAAACTGATCTTGCAGCGAGACGTTAATTGGCATAACGCTATGTACCATTACATTGGTCTTTGGGGTTGAAATGACCAGGCGGCTTGGCTTGGCGTAGATAACTGTACTAAAGTTAGCGCTGATCATAT
>JAUYTZ010000025.1 GCA_030694965.1 Candidatus Paracaedibacteraceae bacterium | reverse complement strand
AGAAAATCAAATTGTTATTTTGGTCTTGGGTGGAAAACCACAAGTTGTAGGGTCACGCGTCTGGGCAACACGCAAACCCAATTTGTTGAACGTTGCTGTAACACGTGCAAAGCGCCGATTGTATGTCATTGGCAACAAACGCTTGTGGTCAAAATTGCCAAATGCACGGATTATGGCCCAAATGCTGCACGATCTTAAGGATTAGCAAATGCCTGCTTTAATCAGGGAATATTTTGCGAAAGATCTTAGTTAACAATCCCTCTTTTGCCCTTATATCTGCCTCAGCTGCTTTAGCTACTATCTCAACAAGAGAGATTTGTGTTTTAAAAAACATATCACTAAAATATAAAAGAAAATATGAAGTAATAGCTAAAGAACTAATATTAAACACAGTCATGCAAATCTTCTTATTTTGTCTTTCTTTGCTTTTTATTGCCTCAAAAGCTACTTGATTTTCTGTAGTAACAGGTAAGCTAAACTCAATATTCATTTTAATTTTATTAGGATCTTGCTCAGATCCTGGCTTCAATGAACCATTATCATTTTCTTCTGAATGTTTAACCAGAGAGTTAATAGCGCTATTTTCCATTTTTCCTGTATGACTGAGTGTAGGAGCATCTTCGTTTACAGCTTGAAGATTTTGAGTGTTAACAGAATTTTGAACACTGTCATTTAAAAGAACGTCCTCCACCGCCGCATGTGCAGGTGTTTGTACAAATACAATATAAGCAATTGCAAAAATAAAAATTTTGTACATAATAACCTCTTTCTTATTAATTAAATTAGTAAATTATCAATTAAAACAAATCACAATAAGCAATATAGTAATACAATAACAAAAAATCTATTAAAAAATTCAAAAAAATATGTTTTAAATTATACGAACCGCAAAAAAATTGATTAAAAAAAAGGGGAGCATTTTTCATCTTTTCTATCAGTGACCAGTTTCATGAAGTTTTCAACATTATGTTTATTTATAATGCAATTCCTTTTTGCAAATTAATTACTAATTGCTTTTTTAATTTCTTCAATCGTATCTTTGCTTAAGTTTGTTAAACGCGCGATAAGATCCAATGGTAACCCTTCTTTTAACATTTCACGCGCGACCTCGGTTTTGGCTTCAATCTTACCTTCAATCTTACCTTCAGCAAGTCCTTTAGCTTTTCCTTTACGTTCTGCATCGATCTTTATTGTCTTTTCAATACTTATCAGATCCCAATATCCATCATATTCCGCTAGCTCTGCCTTGCTAAAGGATGCTTCTTGGGTCAATTCAATCGCCTTGCTAATTTCAGGTACATTAGCAAATTCATCTGGAATTTCTGTCATTTTGTTAATTTCATTTAAAAACCGAAGCCATAAAATACCAAGCTTTCGTTCCATATGGGTTGTTGCTTTAAATTTTGGTAACTCGACAAAAATCAGCTCCAAACCCTCTATGCATTTATCCGTGTTTTGTATATTGACCGTCTTGTAATGGTGGTACCATTGTTCCGTTTCAGGGTCGAATATTTCACCGATTAAACTTAAGCCATACACAGGGTTAAGCAATTCATAATGATCACCTTTTTCAAGCTGCTCGACATACGCTTTTGCCGTTCCAAACTGCAGGCGCGATTTAAAGCTATCGCTCCACCCCATCTGCATTTCCACAATAAAAATACGCCCTTTTTGATCGCAGCACCTCACATCAACGATGCTATACTTTTTAAACGGCGTTCGTGGCACTTGTTCAGATGGCAAATATTCAAGTGTGTCAATCAGCGCATCATCCGCCAGTGGCAAAATGCTATTTAGAAAGCTTTTAACCAAGTCTTTGTTGTTTCCAAAGATTTTTTTAAACACAAGATCGGCTTTAGGATCAAGAAGGCGGCCAGGTTTGAAATTCATCGCTTTACACCAATTATTTTAATATATACACAGCATAGCATATGCATAATGTAATTGCATCTTTAGTTAAGTTTGGTAAAAGGGCAATCAAAGTTTAATACATTAGCGGATGTTGCACTTGGATATTGAATGGGCATCATTAAAACAGTAACGTCAAAAGAAAACAGATTATACTAATATAAGATAGACAAACCTTGTCCATTCTTTGTACGTTAGGTGCAGAATATTATCTAATGCGACACCAGAAAAATAATGAAACCCCCTGTTTTAAGACTGTATGGACGACAAAAAACACGTGCTTTAAAACCTGCACAGCAAGAGCTTATGGATCAATTGCTTCCAAATATTAGCGTTTCTACATCTGAACTTTCAAAAAAAAGCGGTCCTATCCTTGAAATTGGTTTTGGATCAGGCGAGCACTTAGTGCATCTTGCAACTCAAAGTCCAGAGACGTTTTTCGTAGGATGCGAACCATTTATCAATGGTGTTGCGGCACTACTAATTGAAATTGATGACAAAGATCTTACAAATATTAGCATTCACCACGGGGACGCACGCCACATATTCGATGAATTACCAGATGGTTTGTTTTCTGCAGTTTATCTTTTGTATCCAGATCCGTGGCCAAAAAAGCGTCATTTTAAACGTCGTTTTATTCAACAAGAATCGCTTGCCCTTATTCACCGTTTATTAGTGCCTAAAGGCAAGTTTTACATCGCAAGCGACCACGAAACTTACCAAACATGGATCGAAGAGCATCTTACGATGGACGTAGTTTCCGCTACGTTTGACTGGTCAAACAAGACCACAAAAGAAACACCTTGGGATAACTGGACCCGCACACGCTATGAAGAAAAAGCATATCGCGAAGGCCGCACGCCTCGGTACTATGTATTGAATAAAAAATAGGGGTAAGTATCTTACTCCACCTTGGGTCATAAAAAACTTTATTGCAATTTTGTTTTTAATTTGCAAACATTAAATATGTTTTAATAAATTTATAAGGTTTTTTATGACAAATTTAAAGTTAATTAAGAGGGAAGCGTTATGCGTCTTTGCAGCTTTAGTTGTGTTTGCAAGTGGCGTAAATGCGAATAAATACAATGAAGTTCCAACAGAAGATCAAGATGCACTGGAGATGGGCCAAAATTCACAAGCTCAAACGCCTGTCACTCAACCTCAGCAAGGCCCGTCTGCAAGAGGGAGTTGTGTAATCTTTGGGCAAAATCCTATCAAATTCTTAAGGCCGTAACATTTTTAACAGGTGCCGCTTTAATCTTTACAGAAGCAATGAATCAATTCAGCATTGCTGAAAATTTAAAGAAATACAACCCGCACTGCATAACGCTGCCATGCAATGGTATAAGTGCAACTGATATGGGAATTAATAACTGTTTGCAAAACAGTTATTGCTATGAAGAAAATCAACATGCATTTACAGGGTGCTACGATCACACCTGTTTAGATTTTCAAGAAAAATTTCAAACGGCCAATTTATGTATTAATTACGGTTTATTTTTATGCGTTTTAGCTTGTTGTTGCTAAGCATTACCTGGTGATGGTGCTAACAAACCATCATCATCTTTCAAATACACAGTGCATTTATTATTGCGCATTTCCACAAAACCGCCTGAAATAGGAATATTTTTTTCATTATCATTTGACCAAAACGATACCGTTCCGGGTGTAAGTTCTGAAATAATAGACATATGGTTAGGCAAAAGTGTCATGACACCTTCAACACCAGGCAATATCACTTTTTCAACATCACCATGAAAGATGGTATTGCTAACAGATATAATAATGAACGAAAAACGCTGCATATTTAAAGATTTCTTTTATTCATTTGCATTACTTACAATGTCGCTTTTAATCAGCATTACGTCAAGTGTGATCTTTAAAATTTCTGTGATTTTAAAGGGCTAAATCTTCTTATTTAACCTGATGCAAAAAAATAAACTTAAGCTTTTATTTTGATTTCAAACAATAAGAACCTATGTTGAACGTTTAACACTGGTTCTTTTTGAAAAAATTGGTATAATGAGCTCACGTAATTCTTATTCTTTACATGATGGCACACAGTCCTTTACACCAATTCCAGATCATGAAATTAATCCCCCTTAAAATAGCAGGGATAGATATTTCATTTACAAATTCTTCTCTTTGGATGGTTATAACGGCAATTACGCTATGTTTGTTTGGTCATTTGGCCACGCGCAAAGCATCTATAGTGCCAAATCGTTTGCAATACACACATGAGGCCATCTATACATTTGTGGCAGATATGCTGAAAACAAATCTTGGCCGTGAGGGGCGTACATTTTTCCCATTTGTATTTCCATTGTTTTTATTCATCCTTATGGCGAACCTTGTTGGGCTATTACCGTATAGCTTTACGGTGACCAGCCATATTATTGTGACATTTGCTCTTGCTATGATCGTTTTTCTGGGCGCTACTACGTTAGGTATTATTAAGCATAAATCAGGGTTTCTTCGTACTTTTTTCCCAAAAGGCGCCCCGATTTTTGTAGCACCAATCTTAATTCCAATTGAAATTATTTCGTTTTTGATGCGCCCTGTTAGTTTAAGCGTGCGTTTGTTTGCAAACATGGTTGCAGGACATGTTCTTATTAAAATTTTTGCTGGGTTTGTAACAGCTTTATTGAAAAGTCCTTTTGCATTATTCGGCATTGTCCCACTTTTACTAAACAGCGTTATGCTAGGTTTCGAGGTCATGGTTGCCGTGCTTCAAGCATATGTTTTTACGATTTTAACGTGCATTTATATAAATGATGCGCTAAGTTTGCACTAAGATATTTTAAATTAAAAAACTCAAAAGGAGTCAATAATATGGAACTTGCAGGTATTACAAAAATCGCAGCAGCACTTGCTGTATTACCATTGTTTGGGGTTGGTATTGGTATGGGAAATTTGTGTTCAACACTTATTTCATCTATGGCACGTAATCCATCCATGAAGGATGAACTCTTCACAAAAGGCCTTATTTATATTGCCTTTACAGAAACCATTGCGCTACTTGCTCTTGTTGTTTCATTTTTGATTCTAAACAGTTAAGCAAAACGCTGAACTTATTATTCTATCGAAAGAGAATCCATGCCACAATTTGACGCCACAACTTTCTTATCACAGTTATTTTGGTTGACACTTTGTCTTGGCATGGTTGTGTTTTGTTTTGCACGCATTTTTATTCCGCGTTTTAATAGCATGGTGGAAAAACGCTTTTCTAAAATTCAAGATAATCTAGATCAAGCGCAGCTTTTCGATACCCAAACCAGAGAGCTGGCAGAAAAATATGAGCATGAACTTGCAACTGCAAAACAAAAAGCAAAAGAACACATAAAGGTAACTGTTGCTGAATTTGCTGAAAAAAAAAGAAGTCAACTCATTGGCCTAGATGAAGAACTTTCCAGCAACATCAAAGCCATGGAAAAATCGTTTGAACGTAAACAAACATTGATGATAGATTCTATGGAGCCCCTTGCAAAAGAATTAGCACAGCAAATTTTACAGCATGTGTTAGGTCAACCAAAGGATTTTGGATTACCCGATAGTACATCTAAACCGAGTAGCGTGAGCGGGTCACAATCATCAAAGAAGGCACGTCCACATGCAAATAGTTAATTCGATTACTTCGTCTGAATGTATTGCTGTTAGCTTTCTAATTTTCATTGGATTTTTTGTATGGAAGCGTTTTTTCAATGTAAATGCAATATTAGATTCAAAAATCAAAAATATTCGTGATGAAATCGAGCAAACAATTCAATTACGCGAAAATGCCCATGCTCAGCTACAAAAAGTTAAACATACCTTTGATACCATTGATGGACATTTAACTGAAATCCAAAACAAAGCAACGGTGACGTGTGAAACACTTGTGCAATCAATTCGTAGCGAGCTTGCTGATGAAATTTTAAAACGTAAAAATGTACACACAAAACAAACAGATTTGTTAGAAAATAACTATAAAAAGATATACCAAAAGCACCTTATTGATACAATCATAGAAAGTTTATTGGCTGAACTGAGCAAGCAATCACCTTCTGAATTTCACGATCAAGAGCTTAAGCGTTCACTTGCTCTAATGCATACCCTTAAAATTAATTATTAAAAATGTATCAATAGCAAATGGAACAAAATCAAACACGTGCCCTTCGTATACGCGCAATTTTAACTGAAGCTTTAGCGCCCCAATACATTGAATTGATAGATGAATCACATACACATAAAGGTCATGGTGGTGTGAAAGAACATGCGCAGAACCAAATTCATTCTATGCATTTGAATCCTGATGAAACACATTTTAGTTTGATAATTTCAGCCCAATCGCTAAAAGGTTTTTCACGTGTGGTGCAGCATCAAAAAATATATACCCTTGTTGCAGATGAGTTTAAGTCAGGGTTGCATAGCTTGCGAATAACGGTTCAAATTTAAATTGAGCAGTTCCAGCTATTCTTTTGCTCTTACAGTAAACTGTTTTTGTGTTAAAATTTAATTTAATAATTATAAATTATACATGTAAAAATAAGTTATCAGAAATATTAACTCTTGCGATCTTAGATTAAAAAAAAATTTGGTGCTGAAGAGAGCAAACATTTATTAATGTCTTGATCAACTCTATTGTATCTGAAGAAGATAAAGTCGCCAATTTTAATGATGAAGAATGTGAAGCGAATGAAATCAATCGTCTTAAGCAACAAACATCAGGCCGAAAGTGGATGGTGGTTCATCAGTAAATCCCACAATTGTTGTGGCGCAACATGCGTATAAATTTGAGTTGTACCAATATCAGCATGACCCAATAGCTTTTGAATGATCAATAAATCAGCACCATTTTGCAAAAGATGCGTCGCAAAAGCATGCCGCAATGCGTGTGGATGCACCATTTCAGGATCCAATCCTGCTAAAAGCGCCTGCTCCTTTAGAAGTTGGCCAAACCGTTGACGGGTCAAATGTCCTTCTTTTGACCGCGACGGAAACAAAAAAACAGCAGCTTTTTTCCCCGAACGATTTGCAAAATAATCTCGCACAGACAAATAAACCAAAAGTGCCTCTTTCGCGGCATCTGTTAAATGCACAATTCGCTCGCGCCGGCCTTTACCACGCACAAGAATATAATCTTCCAATTGCTTTGCTACTGAATTATAAAGCAATGATTGCAGTGGTAATTCAACCAACTCGCTTACACGAAGGCCCGTGCTATAAAGCAATTCCAATAGCGCTGCTAATCGAATATTTTTAGGGGTTGGCTCTGCCGCAATAGAATCAATCAAAGCTTCAACCTCAACTTGACTCAACACCGACGGCAAGCTTCGTTTAGCGCGTGGACGATCAATACTATTTAATGGATTCTGATTACAAAATCCCTCTTCTACCATAAAGACAAAGAACTGTTTCAATGAAGAAAGGCGCCTCAAAATGGTTGCTTCACTTACTTTTCGATCGTTTAAGATATCCATGTAACCAATAATATCTTGCCGCACAACATCAGGTGCCCTGCAACCGTGCGTTAGAAAAAAATCATTTAAATCACGTTTATAAGCCGCCAGCGTATTCAAACTTGCGTTACGTTGTGCCGATAACATTTCCAAAAAACGTTCAATCCAAAGAGTATTTTGCTGCATGAATGATGCGTTGCCAATCAAGTAATAACTTGTTATCTTTAAGCCATTGTAATGAAATAATTAAAAAATGGATACACCAATGACTGAACTGAATCCGACGTTTGTAAACGACTTATGGCAACAAGCGCCTGGTGTTTTTAACTACTTGAAAGACCTTCGAACTTCATGGCCACTTATCAGTCACTTACAAAATAGTGATGCAACGATTGAAGCACTTTTGCCTCATGCAAAAGCATTTCAAATTTTCTCGGACGTTATTATTTTGGGCACAGGCGGGTCAAGCCTTGGCGGACAAGCACTTACATCGTTGGCACGCAGCTCTGCGATACCCCCAAAACTTCACTTTATCGATAACATTGACAGTGCAACATTCCATGCTCTATTGCAAAATCTGACACCTCATAAAACAGGCGTATTAACCATTTCAAAGTCTGGAAATACAGCTGAAACGTTAATGCAAACACTAACGCTTATTCAAACATGGAAAACATTTAACCCATCAACGCAAATGCGCATTATTACCGAAAACAAGCAAAATGCAATGCGTGAACTTGCAAATGCATATGATATTGTATGCTTGGATCATCCAGATGATGTGGGTGGTCGTTTTTCAGTTTTCACTAGTGTTGGCCTTTTGCCAGCACTTATCGCAGATATAGATGTAAAAGCATTTTGCGAAGGTGGCCTAGAAGCTTTTCAAATCATCGAGGAAGCAACACCTGAAACATGCACGCCATTATCAGGGGCATTAATGCAAGTCGCTTATAAAAACCATGGCTTGTCTAATACCGTTTTATTTGCTTACACCAATGGTTTATCAAAATTTTGTGAATGGTTTGCACAATTGTGGGCGGAAAGTTTGGGTAAAAGGGATGCATCTGGAAATACCCACGGAACAACCCCCATCAAAGCCATCGGTGCTATTGATCAGCACTCACAACTGCAGCTCTATTTAGATGGTCCACGCGATAAATTCTTTACGTTTTTAACACTTGAAAAACAAGAATCCTTGAATAATATTATACTTCCAGATGCTTTAAAGCACCCTTCGATTATATCACTTAATAATCATAGCATGGGTGACTTAATGTTAGCCGAACAAAAAGCAACGATTGATACGATGCGTCGCCATGGCTGTCCACTTCGTCAAGTGGAAATACAACAGCTGAATGCTGAAAATCTTGGGGCGCTTATGATGCATTTCATGCTAGAAACACTTGCCGCAGCTAAATTTTGGAATGTGAATCCATTTGATCAACCGGCAGTTGAAGAGGGAAAAGTACTAGCAATTGAATATTTGCAAAAGATTGTTTAAATCTATAAAAACGGAAATAAGCAGCTCTCTACCGAAATGGTGGAGAGTTTTTTTAAAGATTGTTTGGTTCCTCAAATAAATAAGAATCAAACGTTTTGAAATAACTCGGTATTTTAAAATAATCTGGGTGATAAGGATGGGCCATTTTTAGCAAGTCATCGAGATCATTTTTACTCCCATCTTTTTCTAACTTATCTTGATCTAATATTGTCTTTTGTTCAAAAACACAATTTTTTACAGGCGCAACAGTATTTTTTCTAAGCGGAACATTAGCTTTAAGTGGTTTTTTTTTCAACTCACGTTTTTCTAGTTCATCTTTCATACGCTTAAGATTCCTCCATAAATGCCTCTTTTCCTCATCTGACAAGTAGTCAGCACAACTTAAATACAAATGCCTATCACTTTGCGTAAGCTTGGCGATCCTTGTAATGATACCGTTCCAACCATCATAATTGGGAAGGGGCAAATTAGCTTTCCGTAAATAATTCAACGTTGGTAGAATTAAGCTAATCCCCTTTTTTTTCATAAAGAGTGTTTCCAGCAAGACATTCACAAAGGCTTGATCAACATAGTTTTTATTAGAATCTATCCTAAACATTTCATTCAAATTAACTAATTGTGAATTAGCTATGCAACTTACAAAATCTCTATGCAACACAACAGGACTGGAATAAACATAAGGGGTAGGGGAAGGATGAACAAAAATTTGAGGTGTAGCGGGCGAAGGTTGCATAACATATCTTGATGCTTGATCTTGATAAAAATCGCCGTGCGGCATGGAGTGAATAGCAGCTTGTTGGTATACAGCACTTTGTTGAACTGGATAAACAGCTCCCTGATTCTCATAGCCAAATGCGTACCTAATTTGTTTTGAGCACACAATTGGGTACATGGGCTGACACATATTATGTTTATTTTGCTCATATAAGTTTTGCGCTAGTACGTATGTAGGAATCCAGAAAAAAGCAAGTAAAAATCTTATTTTTTTTATCATTGATGGTCTTTTCTTTTTTAAGTAAATGCTAAAATTATGCGCCATTTTTAAATACCTGAGACTCTTATTTTTGTTATCTTAAGGCTTAATTTAAATATCTATACTACTTATAGAACACATAGTATCTCTTTTTTATTACAAACAATCAATATGCTTTTCTAAAATCTATTTAAATAAAAATTTGAGTAAAATCACAGACAAACTGGACAAGAATGAAACAATACCTATTAACGCGCCTGAGATAAAATAGTTGCCACGGTCGAATCTTTATCTTTACTTCCTCTAGATGATCCAAATTCAATGTAAATTGATATTTACAGATAATAATAGAATGGTTTTAAAAAAAATGTTATTAATAGGAAAGTCTAGTTTTAAAAGATTTATTAGATTATGAAAATAAAATTTACACGTTATTTAATAGCTTCATCATATTTTTTGTTATCGCAAGGAATTTTGATCTATTCTGCATCTTCAACTCAACGTTCTTTAGAAGAACAGAGCCAAAATGATACGCTAAACAAAGGTGTCGGACAAATGTCTATACAGCCAAGAGATAGTGATACAAGTGAAGATAGTACGATGAAGGAAGAAAGTCCTGCCCATTCTCCATCGATTGCTCAAAAGATTTTCAATAAAGCGTGTGAAATTATCCCTAATCTTGAAAATCCAGAGGCTATAAAGCCTAATGTCAAAACGTATTTGACCTCAGATTATTCAATTAAATTTAATAAATACAATCACTTGAAAACGTTAAACAAATATTTTTTAAGTGCAATTGATGGAGATAATGAATCTAAAGAGCTCCTCGCACTGTGGCTGCTTAAGGGGAAGGTAATAAAGGGTATTTCACAAGATTTTTATGAAAGCTATGATAAATCTCTTTTAAAAACACAGATTGAACAGCTTTTGAATGAGTATCGTGATTCCCCAGATCCTGAATTAGATATAGACGCAAATGTTCTATTAGATGATCTAAATTATTATGCAGAAAAATGGTAACTAAGTGAACTAACTAAATGCATGCAGCTAATATACTATTTATTTGAGATTGTAAACTATGCCATTAAGTCTGCTTAAAAAATCCTTTATCTACATAATATTTTTAACAAACTTTGCCTCTTTCGTGCATTCCGCAGAGGAATGGGGATGGCGCCAAAGCTTAAATGTAGATGTACGAACGGATGATAGGTCACTAAAAATAATTGAAACAAATAATCTGCATCATCAAATGTATGCACTTGAAACGCTAATATCTCCTTATGTACAATATTCCGGCCATCATAAGAACACTGGCCATCCTGCAAACATATGTATAGGTGCTATCACTTTACTTGTTCAGTGTTCACCTGATTTAGTATGTTCTGTAACAATTCCAGTACAAAATGAACTTAATGAAAAAATTATATTTTGTAGTCAAAAAAATTCAAAACTTCATAGTAGTTTTCTGGCAACTGAAAAACTTTCTTTTTCTCCTGAAGATAGTCATCCAGAAAACGCAACTCTTCAAAATTTTCTTGAAACCCTGAAGCACCCCAAATTTGCAAGTTATGACTCTCACCATTCAGCTTTAAAAAAATCTAGAAAAGAAGACTCTTTAGCAGAAAATCCTAAACTAACGGATATGTTTTCAAAAAAAAGACCTAGTAATGCGAGCTCAGAAGGAGGAGCATCTTCTATAGCAAGTTCCGGAGTATTTGGAATGAAATTTCAACATACAGAACAAAAAATGGTTTATTACCTATTGCAAAACAATGGAAGAAAACTTAGAGATCATATTCATCACGCACTCACAATTCTTTCACCAGCCATCACTAACATACCATCTTATTACAACAACATTGTTGGCTTGATATTGCATGTGCATACACGTCTTGATGTATGTGAAAACTGTAATGATTCTCTTGTTTTATTTAGAAAAAATGCTTTAGCTATTTTAAATGCTCCAATAGCTGAAGATGAAGAAACCGACCGTAAAGCAGCTGCGTTTTCAGTTGAGCACCCTAACCAAAATACTATTGATATTCCCACAATTAATGCCTCTGTTTTGGTAACAGTATCATCTCGCGCTCGAAATGACACAAATCGGGAAATTACAGGCTATGATGACTATTGGAAAGGAAGCCATGACCTTAAAAAGCATGGGCATATGACGATACAACTAAAACCCGCAGCAGAAATAAGAGAATTAGAATTAAACAACGATTTAAAAGATAGTAATTTAAATAGTGAAAGTTCAAAAGACATTGAAATTATTAATATAGATGTGGATTCAACTATGAAAGAAACTGCATCGACTGCATACATGTTGTGTACAACAACATCTGATTCAACAACATCTGATTCAGCAGCATCCAGTTCAGGCATAATCGTAAATTACGCATACCCATCACCTAATTGTCATAGTATTTTTCCTGATGTTTTACAGCGCTTTGTCTTTAACTAAATAAACTTAACATCAAACTGAAAGGGAACAAAAAAACCATTAACGCGTTTGGGATAAAATAGTCGCTACCGTTGAATCTTTATCTTTACTTCCTCTAGATGATCCAAATTCAAACGCATATGCATCTTTAAGGCATGCGCCGAAAATACCTGCGATGGTTGATATAATACCAACGGCTTCGCCAGGTAAATGATCCGAAAAGTAGGCAAGGGATGCCAAACATGTAATCATGCCAACTGCTGCTGCGATGACCATAATGTCAGCTCGATAATTTCGATGCCCCGCTTGAATAAATGACACGTCACGTTCACGCGCACTTTGACGATCACGTAAAAAAGCCAGCTCGCGATCCGCTTCTAGTGACAACATACCCTTTTGAAATTCAATTAAGGCGGTTGGATCAATGCGCAGTTGTTCAATCAAATCAGATAAATCATCTTTTCCAGTAATGCGGCGTGCAGCATTTACCACATCAGCTGCTACATTTTCAGCACCATCACCCGATAACCAGCGCACAATACTTGGCGCGAATTCAGCAAGCCCCATGGCCGCTGCAACAAATGGAAATGTCATAAATTACTCCTTTTTATCTATAGTTTTACTTCTTCACTATTAATTTAAAAAAACGGTGTTTTCCAATATGCACGCATTCTTTAGCAGACAACGCCCATTTTGGTGGAACCTTCAAATCAACCGAATAATAATGATCTGCCCCTTTTGTCAAGTCAGGATAGCGATACCTTGAAATGGCCTCTGCTACGGCTAAACATTCTTTATAAAGTGAGCATGAAGGTGTTACATTGATTAATTTTTGACGATTCACGTCTGTATCATTCCAACACGAAAACTGGTACGGCTTAAGACATACATCGCGAATGCTGCGGCCAAACCAACTTTTTTGATCAACGCGATTCATAATCACATTTCCAACAGCGATCAATGCCGACAACCCACCGTCAACGCGCGTGTATTCGCCGCGCGCCTCGCCATAAATAGTGCGCGCCATAATATCGATTTCATGCATTTCTGCAATTTTGTTCCACATATTTTTTCTTTCTTTATTTATAATATTCTTTGGATCCCCGTCTTCAGGGGAATGGCAGAAAACTTTTAAAATGACAATAGTGTGGGATAGCTACCCTAATAATAGTTCCCAATTTTTAACGTCAAATACATCCACACATTCTACCGGTGTAAACGGTGCCACATGTGCAGCTTTACAGAAATACAGTTTTTCTTGGTACCGAACCCAATCGCCAAAAGCATAAACTTCACCCGGCTGCCAGTCGCCTCGCACACGTGGCATCCATTTCGGCAAAATAGCACGCCCAACTTCACATCCTAATCCATTTTTAAATACCAACGTGTCATGCTGATTTTCAACTGTTAGGGTGTTTTCAGACTGCGTTAATGTTTCAAGTGCTTTAAGGCGATTATCCAATTGTGAAATATTTGAATCCATTTCTGTAATCGTCAATGGTTCACCTTTTGTACTACGCAGAATAATTGCCATAATTTCTCCTTAAAAATAAAAGTTTAACGCGTCCATTTAACGCGTCATAATCCAAAACATCTGCTGATTGATAGCCAATAGAATCAAGCACATGGGGCAGGAAATAAGTGATTGAACCAAATTGTATGTGATTTAAAAAACTGATAGGATTCAACGACACATCCATTTCAGCATCAGTCATGCCACATAATTTTTGAGACTGCGGATTGACAGATGAAAGCCACGTTATTTTTGTATTTGCTTGCTGGATGCCGTCATTGTTATGCACGCCTTTCGACATTAACGAAAAATACTGCGATCGTATTTCACTAAGCGCGCATCCCGGATAATAAACACCGCCCCAAGGCCAAACTGGCTCAACCAAAGAACCTGTTTCTTTCCAAAATCCACACTGCTTCCCCTGCGGCACGCGATAATGCGCGGTTATATTTTCCTGTTGAATGTTAAAATCCATTCCCCAAATTAGGGGATTTGGCAATGGTTCCAAACCACCACCAGGTTTTTCCAGCCAATCTGAAATCCATTCGATCCGTGATAATGCGCGCTGATCTTCGTATAACGACGACGCTATAAAATGCACATCACTATCATCAATATATAAACCTGTCGCATTTGAATGAATCCAATATGACTTTAATGTACCCACAATAGCTAAACGATCAGGGAATTCAAATTCATCTAATTCCGGCAATACATCATGATTTTGCTGCCCTAAGACCCATTTAGGTTCATCAAAAGAAGGCAGCAATAAAGACGCATAACTGTTTTGCTGATAGGTGATTGTTCGCATAAATATCCTTTCATTGGATACAAAAAAACCCAGGTAAAAACCTGGGAGATTCATAAATGAGTATGACTTGGATGACTTTAAAATTTAAAAAAGGCCAATATTTTACTTGTTTTTCAATGCATCACTTGCTTTCGATATCTTCGATTACAAGGTCACCTAAGCGACAACTTTTATTGTCAGCTTTGAAGGCGAACCAATCAGCATTTAAACGATCAAGAAGTGTTTGAAAATATGTCAATTGATCTTTTAAGACGAATACCTCTTTTGTGCAGGGCATAGAGCCATCTTTTTTACGCTTGGTCAATTTGTCATTAATTTGAAGTATATAGGATGTATATTCTTCAACATCCAGACGATGACGTTCATCACGCACCGCATCTTGGTAAGAGAACGAACACGTGTCTTTTGAAAATTCAGCTTTTAATGAGAATTCTTGATTTGATTCAATACTTTTTGGACTTCTACTATATTCACGTGCACACTCGTCTACGCCATCATCGCTATCACTTGCAAAACAATTAAAAGAAACAGCAAACATCAATAAAATTTTTGCAATCATAAAACTATCCTTAATGATAAAGCCGCATCTTACTAAAAGTATTTTAACAAATAATGTATTAAATATTTATTAATATATTATTTTTTATTAATATTAAGCAACTTTATATCAATATGCCATATCATCATGCCTAAGTCTTCCTGCCGCCTGCGTGCAGAAAAAGACAATTGATTTTCATCCACACACTGATAACTACTTAGTTCAAGTTCTGCCCTTTTTTTCTTTAATTCTAGGAATTGACGCTCTGTTAAATCTTCATTCAATAGGCGCACATTAATACTAGAAATTTCTGCTTTAATTGAATTATTCTTTTCTAAAAGTTCCTCTAACGTCAGTGATTGAGGTGCCGCCTCAATATGAGGCTCAGCTAATACATGTCTAGAATTTTCTATTCCACACATGTCCGCATCAAATCCAGGTGTTGTTACATCCATTGCAAAACAATGAGCTGTTATGGCGATTGTTATTAAAATTACATTACGCATATTGATTCCTAATTAACAACAAAAGATTATTGAACTTATTTTATTATAATTTTTATTAATTTTTAATTAAGAAACAAATATATTAAAAAACTATAATCGGCAAACGTCTTTCCCATTTGGATTCGCAAATTGACTTGGGTGTTAAATTCATAAATTGAATCATCAAATGAAAAGATTCATTTCGAATGGCATCTTTGTAATTCATAACAGCTGGATACTGGGCCTTATGTAAGGCATCGATCTGATCTTTTGCATCTCCTTTAACTGAAATATGTTCGACTAAATCATTGATACGAAACAGTTCTGGGTCACGTGGAACATCACCTGAAATTTTTTTTAGATGCCAATCAGTAGGCGCATTGTCTTTTGTATAATCAATCGAAAAACAAGAATCTTCTAATGTCTCTAAGCACGCCTTCTCTATGCCATCTTCACAGCCATACAAACGATCACCAGTCGGTTTTGTCGCCAATTTCACCCACACAACCCATTGATCTGCCATCATGCGCAATTGATATGAAACGACTTTTCCTGTCACCTGTCCGCCAGGCAACCGCTCATGTTTTACGGTTACACTTGTGTCTAAATCCACATCATACAATGCATTAAAGGGCACGCAAAATTCGACCTCTAATTGGCGTGAGCTACCAGCCATATGTGCACGCGCAACTTTTTCAGCATATGACAATAAACGTTTTCCTCGATCACTACGAAACACCGTTGACGACCACGACTTTTCAGCGTACCTATTACCATCTGTTATTTTAAAATTAAGATTTAAGCGCCCTCCTCCCGTTGATGGCGCACCATTTAACACACTAAATTCAATAACTTCTCGGCACGCTTGTTTGTAATTCCAATTCACCCATAAACTGGCTTTAAACCACCCATGCTGAAACGTCTTTAAATGGGGCTCGCCCCCTTTGTCACTGACATAAAGCGGTTGCGTTGTCATCGGTAACCCATTAATTCCATTAGGCAAACGTTGCAGACGGCTTTTCACAACGGTATAGCCTGTATTGCATCGCGTTTTAGCAGGGCCAATTTTATCGCCTTCACGCGGCCAGCTTTTGACAAGTGAATCAACGGTCAACGTATTGATAATGCCATGCGAAAATTTTCGCGCAATAAGCGGTGCCAAGTTAATAACATCCTCATAGCGTTGTTGCCAATTTGCTTCCACGCTTACATGCACAGAATTAAGCGGCGTCACCCCTAATTTCATCACCAATGAATCATCAAAGATTTCAGACGATATTTCTTTTTTCTTTTTGCCAGATAAAATATCACTTAGGGTCAAATACCCTGTCGTTCTATCCCAGCATAACAACTCAGTTCGGCTTTCAAGGACATCTGCGATGCCAACTGAATCATAAAATCCAGCCTCAAAATCAGAATCTTTTTGCAGTGTTTCAATCACGTTTTTAATTTGATCGCCCGCATCTATTGATTCTGCATTTAATTCCCATTCAAGCAAACCATCGTTCGCATAACGTGGAATATGAACTAAGCGACCACGCAATAAAACATGTGTATCTTTTCCATCATGGCATGAAATAATGGCATAACGTGGTTTTTGGTTTTGATTTATTTGGCAGACTAACTGTTCATCAAAATTCGTTAATAAACGCGCAACTGCTGTTTCAGCTTCACGTTGAGATATTACACATTTGAAAATATTCAAATCTTCTTTACAATGTATATCTTTTAAAAATACTTCAGTTGATTCTATCCATGCAAAAAATAGTTTCATTTACTTCCTCCTTTTACTTGACAAATGTCAATAGAATGATTACGTTAATTGAAAATTCTTTAGTTAGTGAGTGCTATGCAAACAGTTTTAAATAAATTAAATTTATATACGACAGACAATGCCTTTTTAAAATGGTTTGTCTCGCCCGGCTATAAACAAGGTGTCTTTTGGGTACTGATGATCACAGTTGTTAGTGCAACAGGTGACGTTTTAATGAAAACACTTGGATCACGATTACACGTAACCGAGATCTCTTTTTTCAGATTCTTTTTTAGTTTAATTTCTGTTCTGCCAATCATGTTGTTGAAAAGCAACGTATCACTATTTAAGACAAAACAGCTTTCTATGCACATGTGGCGTGGTATTATCGGGGCAATCGCGCTGGGACTTTGCTGTTATTCCGTGAATATTATGCATATGTCTGAAAACACGACAATTATGTTCACACAGCCACTATTCTTTTTGCCATTAGCTTATTTCTTTTTAAAAGAACGCGTTGATGCATCACGTTGGATAGCAACCTTAATTGGCTTTTTTGGTATCTTAATTATCATGCAACCAGGCACGGATACTTTCCGCTGTGAAGCATTTGTTCCTATGGCATCAGCCTTTTGCTTTGCAATTATCAGTATGCTTGCAAAAAAAATGATCAAAGATGAACATTCACTAACCCTGTTGTTTTATTTTGGTTTGGTAACAACAATTGTTGCATTGCCTGTGATGATTCCTTTTTGGCAAACGCCGATGCTTAGTGAATTACCATTGTTATTAATGCTTGGCGTGTGTGCAAACCTTATTCAGGTTTGTATTTTCCGTGCCTTTTCATCGACTGATGCGTCATCCTTATCCCCTATTTTCTACACAGAAATTGGTATCTCAACCATATTTGGCTTCATATTCTTTGGCCAAATTCCAACAATTTTCGTTGCAATTGGAGCAGCGCTTATTATTGGCAGCACTTTTGCGATCAGCGTGATTGAGACACGTAAGGAAAAAAAGGCCGCTTAAGTTATAAGATCATTTTATACATCACAGAAAAACCTGCAGGGTTACAATACACTCTGCAGGTTTTTTTATTACGCAATAATTCAATATTAAATTAATTACTGATTATTTTCTTTTGGAAGAAATCACCGATATTATTGTGTATCTAGATTCAATAAAAGTTTTTTTAAGTGGTGCCCAAGAATCAGAATCATCCGAGGAGTGACGTTTTAACCCCAAAATAGGGCCTGTTCCAAAATCAGGAGCGCCAAGGTTATTAGCAACTTCTGGGGAATTTTCGGAACTAGAACCTTGAAATTCATCATCAAATTGAAATACATTATCAAATTCATTGTTAAGAACACTATTTCTAGCAACAGGAACAGATGTATCAGGTGTTACGAGCACATTAGTTAAGCCTTGTGGAGTATTAAGCGCAGCACCAGCAGGCACTATATTTGCTTGCGGTGTTTGTGGGGCATTAGCGTTATAAAGGTTGTCAAAGTCCACTGAAAAACATGTTGTTAACGACAACATTGATACTACTGAAAATTTTAGCGCGTTGGTAATTATGTTCATAAAAAATCCTTATTAATTATTTTTTGTTTTATTTTTCTATTTAAATTTATCCATAAAGCAAATACAGAAACATAAAAAATATTTATGTAAACTCATTTTTTACACATGTGATGCACCTAGAAATTATAATTTTTTAATAAAAAAACAACCTAAACTTTTATTAAAAAAATAATCAAGACAACTATCTAATGATGTTGATTTTTTACGTCTTCTAACACAAGCAACAAATGAATCTATTAATTTTTGATAGTCATAATTCATGCGTTTGATGAATTATTTTTCTCATTACGTAAATTTATTTTTGTTTTTTGGATAAAATGATTTTAATAATTTAACGTATATTTTATAAATGAATACTTATTTACTTATTCCTCCATTTCTTTAAAATTATATATAAAAATTTACAATATTGTAATTATTTTTATAATGTAATCTAATATGAATTGAACAATACACACAAATATTAAATATGTAAATAAAAAAATAACACTTTATATTTTGATTATATTTTGTTTTATTTTCATCTTTATTTAAAAAAAATTTTATCCCATATAAATTAAAATGTTCTTTAATAAATTAAAAAAATTAAATCAACTGTATTAAAAAATATAAAAAATAATATCCAAATAATTTTTTTTAAAAAATTATAAAAAACAATTAAACTTCTTCTAACTCTAGCTGCCAGCCTGCTTTTAAACCCCATTCATTTGTATGCAGCTTCAAAGAAATCACGCGCATCAAAAGCCATGGTCGGTAACTAATAAAAGAAGAGTTACTGAAAACAGGTTCACTGAAATTAAGCTCAGCTGGTCGACTGAAAGCAGATTCCATTGGATCGCTGATAATTTGAACTGTTTTAGTATCAATCATTACAAAATTAACTGGTTTTTGCATCGCATCAATGACCGCCACAGACCCTGCCACCGCATCGCGTTCAAGCGTTACAAGCCCAGGCTTTCCTTGTTGCCATAAGCGCTGCAAGCACCCAATGCGCACTTCCATGCCGCGTGAAAGTACACGTTCGTTCACAAGTGTGACTTTGTCTTCGCAGGTGATAATTGATTTATACTTATGTTCGAAAGGCCCCATGTAAACAAGGCTTCCATTGACAGATCTTCGAAATGTACCTTGATCAACGACCGTTAATTCTTGACTGCAGCCGCGTGCTGATAATGGCGGGAAATCACAGCCTTCAATGATAAGTTCTGTTTCCATAAGTCTCCTTTTATGTAATGCGAATATATTTGAGATAATATGGGTTGGTATAGTGGCGGAAAAAAATATTAACGAGCAATTATCAACTAGAAATTAAATAGCTATACCACTTTGGTAAACTTGTCTGGGCCTGTCGTTCGCGTTCAAGCAAGGCCTCAGCCAACAACCGTTCAATTTGTTCAGATGTAAGTGCGTTTTCGGTTGTCATAAAATCCCTCTCTATTTATACCCAATGCAAATTGTACACAGTGCAAATTAAATTTTGAAAAACGATGGATATAAAAATAAAAAAAGCGCCAAAAGAAAATCCTGACGCTGGCTTAACTTATATAAAATTTGAAGCGAGGAATGCCCACAACAAGTAAATATCAGCTTCAATACGAATTGAGTAGAAAGATTGCAAAATTCAAGCACGCAGTTTACTACAGTCAATGAGCAGCGCAGATATTGAAGCTAGCCGAACAATCATTTCGTAGTGCGCTGAGATCAGCCACGAACAAGCACTTCAAAATACTGCTGTACCATCAATGGCTTTGTGGTTGATGGCATGTCAATAACACTGCCTGACAGTCGAATCATAGCGCGCTTTCCGTTTGAAACATCAATGATTTGGCCATCCATAACAACCCGTATTTTCTCAGCAATTTTTAACGATTCACGCGACGCGACTGTTTCGCTAAACGTAGACGCTTTTAATTTAAGCTTTGCATAACCCGTTTCAGCGCCAAGTCGAACGGATGTCCAAATTTCTTCTAATTCAATAACAACATATGGAAATGACGCGCCATGGGGTAAGCTTGTGTGAATTTTTTGATCAAAACCATCTAGTTGAAGCTGCTCATCGCCCATTAAGCGTTTGCGAAAGGCCGTTAATACACCAAAATCAATCATTAATTTACCCCACTGCCTTGTTCACAAAATACACCTTCTAGAAAGATTTCAGTCTCGTCCGGTCTCAGATTATAAAAATTAGTTAAAATTTTATATTTCCAGAGTATCGCGTTTATCTGCTCATGTCGACCCTTAGAAACAACATTTTTACGAATTTTTATTTTATAGGCATTTTTTTTGCCATTTTTATAGGCATTTAGATTACTTTCATGGACAGATTCATTGCGAAAGTAATAATTTTGAGACACAGGTTTTATTTCAGCCCAAGCGTCTTTAATTGGTTTAAAATGTCGTTTTAATGCACCTTCGTCGTTTTCAGATTCACTATAACGACCAAGCTTAATACGATGTCTTAATGTATTCACAGATCCATCATTCATACATACACCTGCACATGCTTATATGGAATAAGCAATGTTTTAACCAGTTCAGACATTTTTAATTGGCCATTTCGGTTTTCATAAAGATGCGCCACAAGTGCAAACAAGGCGTGACGAATCGGTGCAGGCACATCTTTTGGGTAATAACCGTACCCCGCTTCATACACAATGGAAACAGGTAATTCAGATTTAAAAACAACAATTGGCCTCGAAAAATGATTTTTTACCACAAAACGAATATTGGTATAGGTTTCATTTGGCATAACCCGTTGCACCATCAGCACTTTTAAAAGTGGTCCTCGAGGCAAGACAACTTCTTGAAGACCATTGACATTATCTCCCGGCTCTTCAATGCGCCATGTTTTTTTGATCAGCGTTTTTCCTAAATATTCTTCAACTAAATTTGTTGCGGCGACAATTAAACCGTTCAACAAATCATCTTCATCATCTGTATCAAGGCGAAGATGCGATTTAACTTCCGTCAAAGAAATAGGTTCAATAGCGTTTGTTTCCAAAAGTAAAAGCATGGCTTTCATTCCTTAATCTTGTGATTCTGGGATTTAATTCGCAAATCATTACTATTCTTACGTGTATGTAGATTCTCGTTTATTTGCATTACTCGCACTATTTGTCTTCTTACCTTCATAGATCCTCGGATCGAGTCCGAGGATGACAGTGAAAAAGGCGTATGACTAAAAAGAAGAGCTAAGCACGATAAACCAGCATTTATGCCGAAAAAGAAATCGCCTTAAATGCATCAAAATCAATCACATCCCCGCCCACACGTTTTGTCGCATAAAATTCCACAAATGGTTTTGAACTATAAGGATCGCGCAACAAACGCATTTCATGACGATCAATCACTTGGTACCCGCGCTTAAAGTTCGCAAAAACCATCGATGTGCTTGGCTCACCTTCACGTGCGGGCGGCATATCATCACTTAAAACAACGGGGTAACCCAGCAGCATATCGGGCTCTTTCGCTAATAATGATGGCTGCCAAATCGGTAATCCATCTTGCGTTTTCAAACGACGAAGCTGCGTCACGGCAGAACGCGCCACATACCAAACGGCGCCATCGAGTAACTCTGGTTTCATTGATTCAATCACATCAAACAAAACATCAATACTTTGAATGATGCCATCAAAACCCGTTTTGACAGATTCAATCACCCCCCATTCACCATTGCCAACAGCAACTTTTGGGTAGGTCAAAAAGCCCTTTGGCTTACCAACCCCATCGCCATGCACAAAACTTGTATTTTCAAGCTGATGCATTTTATGCGACACCTTATCGATTAACCATGATTCAATATCAATTGCGGCATCATCCAGCATTTTTTGACTTATACGCGGCTTTGCATACATTTCATGAACGGAGATTTTATGTTTAAACAATTCAGGAACAGCTGTTTCATTACGATCACCCGTTTCAGATACCCAGCCTGCATCACCAGATTTTTTATCAATCAATAATTCAATAGCATCGGTTGAGATAGAAGTTGACCTTGCAAGCGACCTAATACCCCCATTAAGCATTAATCGTTGTTGAATATGATCTTGTACTGGACGGGCCACTAAAAACGCCCCTGTTTCATCCTGCGAGGATAATCCTTTTGTTTGAAGTCCGCTTCGCATAAATCCACGCAATGCGTCATCTTCCACCGTTGTCGTATCCATTTTAGATTCACCCATACGCCCAACAGCCGTCCAAAGCTGATTTAATTTTTTTTCCTGACGATCATGAAAGTCAGCCACGCTTGTTTTGATGTCGCTTAAATCGTTTATAAATTCGTTTTGATCATATGTTGTTTGTGTAGGCATTCTATTTTTTCCTTCTTTTAAATAAAAAAAGGGGAGCCAAAAAGCCCCCCACCCATTACTAATTAGTCAAAAGTATCTAAATACTTATGAATGATCTTGTAGCATTGTTAATGTTAAGTCTGAAATACTACTATTTCCTATGTCTGTCATATCCATTGAAATATCAGTAAAGTTATTAATATCCGACCATGGACGAAGTTCCACAATATCAGAATCGTTCACAGCATCCCTTTGTGCAAGAATGACAGGGTCACCAAAATCTATAGATTCATGTGGATTGTCAAACTTCTTGTGCGATAATGTAGAGTCAGCAGCATATAAATCGTCGGGGCTAAGCAATGATGAAGATTCTGCGAGGCATGATCCATTCAAAGAATTGCTTTGTGCAATAATAACAGCATCACTAAGGTCTATGGTTTCATTTAAATTGTCTGAGCCACTTACTACAGGTGCAAAAGTACCTTTACCTAGTATCTTATCAAGCACTCTTCCTTGTAAATCTGGAACCACATTCGTTGCACAGAGGTGTGCACTTGAAAGTACAAATATAAATAGTATTTTATTTAAACTCATATGAAAAACCTTTTTAATTATTAAACTTAATACATTACACGATATGTGAACGAATTAAAAAATTTCAAGTATTATTCATATAATATTTATTTCAAGATAATTAGGGTTTATTAAATTTTTTAATTTCAAAGTTTACGCACAAATATAAAGCAAGATTTTCTTTTATTTCCTCTTCTTGATGCGGGAATAAAAAATATGGTTGTATTGATAAATCAAGCGTTGCTGATAAATGCTTTAACGCCTCCGGCGTTCTTTCAGTAATAATATTTAAAATATTTAATTTATCTGTTTCATACAAATCACGTAAGTTAACTAGAGGGTACGATAGGATTTGTTTATAAAAATCTTTAAACGCCTGACTACCAAGCAAACCAAACAAAGCATCTTGGGAATATTCTTCATGATGTTCAGCTGTATCAACCATATTTTTAAGTAATACATCAATTGGTTCAGATTCATTTCTAGCACTACCTAAACTCTGTGCCTTAACATCTAACTCAAAATTGTTTTCAATGGCAGCATACGCTCCAAGAGAGCCGCACACTAATATACAAAATATACTTTTTCTAATCATATTACGTAATAACCTTTTTAAAATAGTTCGATGCCATATGATTGAGTTACCTACACCTTAAACCGAACGTTGATTTAAAATGATATGCTCTCTTCAAATGAATTTTTTCTAATAATTTTGGCTGTTAGCAGCTTTTGTAGTAAATCATTGGCTATATTGTTATCTGGCTCGTTTCTACAAAAGCGAATAAAATCACCTCCTTTTAAGCAAGTAATTCGAACAAAGGCGCACCACCAGACAAAAAATTTATTGTCAAAACACCCATTTTTAAAATAAGTGCGCTCATTTCAGCCTGTTCATTTTTACATCCAAGAACAACCTTGGAACCTATTAAATACTATGTGCAACTTTCTAAAAATATTTATTTTTAGTAAAATTAACCATATATAGCCGCTACAAAACATCATCTGTGTATTTTATGATCATAAACAATTATCTTAAAAATTTCAATATTTATTTATAAATTATATTTAAATTTTAGATTATATTTCACAAAATTTCTCAATTTTATTAAGCAATGCACTATGATATTACATTCAAAGTTGACCTAAAAACTCAGCTCATTTCTGCCATATTCCAACTGAAATTTAATCTTTATCATTTCCAAGTTTAATCTTTGTCATGCCCGTGAAGGCGTGGATTTATAAAATAATAAAACATGAATTAACCCCTGGAAGATCAAATACAACTAAATTCTTCCTTTTCGGGAATATCAGTTGGGTTTACGCTCTCGCACAAGTGAACCACCTGTAAGAATTGAAATATGATAATTGCTGCCTGTAGCAAATGAGTAGTTGCAAAAAACTAACACAAACAGCCTGTTTATTGTATTTTCATAAATTTATTATCTTTTATAAAATATATATTATAAAATTTAATTTACTTATAATACTTTCAAGTATGAACACAATTCCTGAATTTTTTCTCTTGTACAATTTCCAAAATAAGACTCATCCTTTCTTTTAACAGTCAAAACGCGTGCATCATCATTTGCGGCAAATGTCACCAAAGAAACCTCCATCAAATCGACTTCATTTAAGAAAGTCACTTCACGTTCCTTAAATACGCCGCGGGCAGATCTTTTAAGCTGAAATCCAATGGACAATCGATCTATCGCTTTTTCGCGAAGCAATGCGTAAGCTTCACGTGCCTTTTCAACTTCAAGCAATAATTTTCCTTCCACATAAAGGCCTTTATCGTCTTCAAGCATGTTCGTCCACACACCAATTACCTGATCTTGCGCATGTTGCCACAACATTTTTGGCCATGCACCCTTTAGACGCCAATGAAGCAATGTTCGTAAGAATGCACCTTTTTGAACCACGTCACCATGTGCATCTTCGGTATCAAAAACACTTGCGTAGCCTTTAAATACTCCATCTACTGAAAGTGATTTGACCAAAATATCGCATGTTCTAATTTTCATAAACGCCCCTTTAAATATAAGTTTGATAAAAAATTTGCAAAAAAAAGGAGCGCCTCATTGACGCCCCTTAAGTCATTTTTATTTCTATGTTTTTTAACTATCGGCTATACAATTTTCTCTTGCAGCTTTTTAACAATCCCCTGGCTATTTTCATCTTGATTTATTCTTTTGCGCTTTTCTGCTTTAGGGGAGCTGCTAAGACTTGTATTTGCGTCTTTTTTTTCATTAATAACGTTAGGCGCCGAAGAGCTTAACGTTAAATACGTCTGACCCTCTTTAAGCATCGCTTTAAATAAAGGTGCCGTGTGATCATTCGTAGAAATGATACGTTGTGTAGCTTTTGAGGGTAGTGGTGTTGTGCCTTGAACGCTATAATTTAAAAGATCTTGAAATATATCTTTACATTCTTTGTTATACTGCCAATCAGTATCTTCCACAAATACCTTTATAATTTTATCGAAATCCTCTGGTGTAAATGTAACTATGCCAATCATTGTATTAATAAGCTCTCTATCCAAATCTTCAATAGAACTTTTAAGTACTTCTACTACCGTGTTGTCAGTTGGTTTCATAAAACCTACTAACATAATCTTTAATGTCTCATGCAATAATGGGTTATCGTTACTAGAGCGTTCTACCATTATTGAAAAGGCATTATTCACTGCTTCTTGGCTTGGTTTTACTACCATATCATTTTTAGCAGAGGGTATACACTTTTGTACATTCAAAAATTCAGATTCCATTGCGCTTTTTATTAGCAAATCATCTATTTCAATTTGACTCATATCACTAACAGGCAAATTATTTTCACTAACGACATCTTTTTCCTCAGACGATGTATCACCACTATCTCTAGCTTTAACGCCAACATTTAGCGCCAAACACACAAGCGCTAAATACATACTTTTTATCAACACGTCTAAATCCTTTTGAAAAGCAATTAATTTTCTTTTTAATAATAGAAAATTAAGTAAATCAGATGTTTATATAAGATAAACCCATCGTAAATCAAAATATTGAGATTCTAAGTTAGAAATCAATAGATTAATTCAGGATGGGTACATATATTAATTTTAAAATATTCCATAAAATTATCAAGATCCATGGCAAACGGCAACCTAAATGTATTATTATTTAGAATTCAGATTACTAGAATCCATATCAATCGGCCCGTAACCAACCGCCTGTCGCTTTTCATTTATCGTTAAAAAGTCAGCAGCTGCTATTTTTTGCCACGCCGCTTCACGTTTTGGTGCCAAGGCTTGAATACCGTCTAAATCATATCCTAAACGAAAATTTTCTTTGTAATAAGGCTGTAACCATAAATTAAACTCAGCCACCAATAACTCTAATAATGGCAAAATCGTATCTTCCCACAGGTGAAAACGTGCTTCACGATAATTGGCAAAAGTGGCATCCCCCGGCACACCAGCCAACATTGGCGCCACACCAAAGGCCTGGCAAATTTCACGTGCAGACATATTTTTACCCTCAACAAAGTCCAAGTCTTTAGGTGTCAAACCCATCTCGCGCCATTCAAAATCACCCTCTAATACCATAACACGTCCTGCATTATCAGACCCCTCATAAGCACGTTTTAAATCTTTTCTAAGGCTTGATCGCTGCCCCTCGCTTAAACCTAAACCGTTTTCATTTGGCTTTATCATCAACGCACCAGATGGGCGCCCGCCATTATTTAAAAGCGCTAAATTGTGCCCTCCCACAGCGTTATGCTGATCTATTGATTTAGAAGCCGCTTCCATCGGACTTAGTCCATACCAATCATTCATTGGGTGAAATAGCTTAATGTGTAAAATACGTGATTGACCAGACATAGGATCAACGGTGAAATCACGAACCGTTTCATTTATACGCACGTGATATGAATTGGGCACACCGCGTTTTCCAGGCATAATGCGCACACGATCTGGCCTTACGGGAAACAGTGCAACTGGGGCGCCATCTCCACCTAAAATTGCCTCGATATAACTATTACCACTTAGCAAAAGATAGCTAACAACCTCTTCCATAAAGGAAGATCCAGCTTGACGTGGACTTGGGCTATTTAAAAGCGTCAATAATGGATGCGATTCAAGTTCATGTTCGCCGTGACGATCACGCTTATACAAAAGCCAAGGCACACTTGAAAGGGCGCGTGAAATCACTGTGATACAGCGATATGCTATAACGTTTTGACGGTACCCTTCATTAACCAAGCGATCAAACCGATTAGAAGGCGCGTACGTGCTGCCACTTATCAATGTTTCAGCAAATACATTCGCATCTGAATTAAAAGGCGACCTTCCACTAGGCAACCCTTTTTTCCATAAATCTTTAAAACGTTTCATGATGCCTCCTTGTATTGGGTTAAAGCGCGCATAGACGCAAAAAAAGCGACCCATTTCTGAATCGCTTTGAGGTGTGCATAGATTATTAGTGTAGGGCTTAAATCGATCTATATTTATAAAGAATAACGTAATTTATTAATTTATTTTTGAACAAAGCACGTTGTACTATATCTAATTTATATCAATTTTATTAAAAAATGTCAAAAACTAAAAATGCCCATATGAAATTGCTTTTCTATAATTTTTTTTATAGTAATTTTGCTACAATATTTAATGTAAAATCTGACGCTACGTTTAAAGCATCTGTCATTGATTCAAAATGTTTTTCCTTTTTTGCAGATGAATAGAACATATGAATTGGTTTTAAGCCATTTAAGTTCATCATGTGTTTAATTGTTTTTTTATCCCCCAAAAATAAAACCTTTTTACCTTCTATATTTTGATATGCGAAAGGAATATCTTTTAATTTTTCTGCAAATTGATATGTATACGTAAACATATCACTTGAATCTTTTGCTGTTCCATATACGTAGCCAGGGTAGTTTACGTTTCTATAGATATCACCATCTGTGTAATGTTTCATAAATTCAGAATCATTTTTAACTGATGCAACCATTGCAACCATTGAAAAATACAAAACACCTTTTTCTGTTAAGCAATTTCGAATATTGCAAAATGCTGTATTTAATTCATTTGGTGTCATAAAATGCGCAACAGAAAAAAAGCTAACATGGTCAAAATTATGAGCACGTTCAAAGAAAAATTGTTTTCCGAAATTTGTGTGTATAAATTGTATATGTTCATATTGTTTTTTTCCGGATGATATAAGCTGTTTTTGCTTTGCTAATGCATGACTTAATGCTGATTCATTAAAATCAATTGCTAAAATATCAACTTTATCTTTTTTTTCATCGAACAGCCGATACGATAAATCGCCTATTGCGCAGCCAATTTCTAAAACATTATCAAAATCTTGGATTTGATTTGAAAAATATTGCAGCATTGGCGTATCCCAATATCTGCGATACGCCCCAACATGCATTTCTGGTTTACAAGGAACAAGAGCTAATTGTTTTTGCTGTTCTGTTAATGTTTTAAAAGGAAACAAAGCCCTTACAGATTCAATATCATTTTCATCTCTTATTTTATCTGCCGACTCAAGATTTTCAGCACCAGCAAACAAACAAAATAAAACAATCAAGTATTTAGCGTTCATTATTAATTTCTTTTTATAATAGCATGATCTACATATAAGCAATTTTTCTATTTTTTCAATAAAAGAAATCATCGCAGTTTAAGAATAACTTAAGACATATCCATATTATTAAATCTCAAATCAGCAAAAACCGATCACCCGAAAGCTGCAAAATAATTTCCCATTCCTCCGGTGAAACGGGCTGCACCGATAAGCGTGACTGCTTTAAAAGCGCCATATTCTGCAATGGCGGCACAAGCTTTATCTGATCAAGACAAATTGGCTTTTTAAGCGCACATATGGTTTTTACATCAACCAAACCAAACACACCATCTAAATCTGTTGGGTCAAGTCGATAGGGGCTTGCGACCTCAACTACCCCCACAATCGTACGTTCTTTTACAGAATGATAAAAAAAACATAAATCACCCACAGACATTGCCCGCAAGTTATTTCGTGCCTGGTAATTGCGCACCCCATTCCAAGGCTCGGTCCCTTGACGCACCTGATCGTCCCACGACCATGTAGAAGGCTCCGATTTAATTAACCAATAGGTTCCCGTGCCACGCAGATCCATTTTACCCTCATCAATTTTTGTAAAAAGCATATTCAAATTACTAGCGCCACAGTAACTTATTTTTTCAAAAGAATTCAAGGTTTGACACGGTTAACCATTTTTTAAGGTTTTCTACCTATAGTGGGGTTATAAGTGGCATATCAAAAAAGATATCGCTATCTTTAATAAAAATTTATGAAACGGAGAGTTTTATGTTATCGTATCGTGCAAACATAATGTTATACAGCAGTGTTTTGGCTTTGTGCCTTCTGGATGTCTCAAAAGGGTTTGCAGACAGCTCTACTGAATCACAAAAAGATAGTTATAAAGTAAAAAAGTTAGACAAAAATGCCAAAGAAGACACCACAGAAGCAAAAAAAGATGTAAAGCTTGATGGCACCCCTCCTTCCGCAGATGATGAAAAAAGACTCAGAGAAAAAGAACAAGAAGTCATTAAACTTGAAGAAAGAAAAAAATCTTTTTTAAAACGAATTGAAGCTGTCACAAACAAGAACAGCGCTGGACTACAGTTTGTATTGGGAAAAGAAATTGATGTTCAATCTAAAATTCAAGAAAAAAATGAAAAAATAATTCGCGGACTTAACATATCTACACAAAATAATGAATATTTAAGCCTTCTTTCTAAAAAAATTGAAAGAATGTATAATTTTATATCAAGCAAAAAACAATCGATAGCTGATGATGCTGAATGGTTCAAACACGTTTATGACAATGCCAAAGAACAACTAAGTCAATTAAAAGAATTGAGGGCTAAATTCAAAAAAATAGAACATAACAATGAAGAGAAAAAAAGCTTAGAATCGTTGTATAATGAAGTTATTGAAAGTTTCCTTGCATCTTATGGCGTTATGGCCGTGACCGAAGCATACTTAGTAAAAGGCGCTGATTATTGTAAAAACAAAGAAATTAGCGGCCATTTCATGCAACATTTTTTCCCGCACTTTTCAGATGAAGCTTTTAAAGCTTCAGCAGCATCCATAGATATGGTTGCAGGGGATCAAAGAAGGGCATTAACAACAGCTTTTGATAGCCATTTATTCTATCCAATTGATGAAAAAGTATCAAACGAACACCTTGCATCTGATGCACCAAAAGATTCAGATGATGCAAAATTAATGGCTAAAATTAAAGAAAAATTAAAATCAGATCCATCAGAAAACAAAGACATAAAAAAACTTATGGATCCTAAAAATGGCGGCATTATAACATCGTACAATATCATGTTGCGTGATGGTATGTCTGCACCTTTGTGTGTCTATGCAGCCGTAAGCTGCAACACAAATTCAAACGGTGACATAAAGGAATATACAACTCGCCGATTTAGCATTGTTGAAAAACAAAATGACACAGATTCTAGTGATTTAAGAAAACAATCTACAGATTCTGGTGATTTAACAAAACAACTTATTGATTCAGAACAAAAAGAAAACCGCACAGAAATAGAAAATGCTGACGCAAAATTACGTGAAGAATTACGTGCAGATGCAGAAAAAGAACGTCTAGAAAAAGAGCAAGAGGCCGCCAACCTTGAAAAAGAAAATCTTGAAAAACTAAAAGAAAAAGCAGATGACGAAAAGTCAAAAAAACCATCTGAAAAAAAAGACACACATAGTGATTCAGAAAAAGACAAGGCGGATGTTGACGCCGCAGAAATAGAATCAAATAAAGACAATAGTCATCCATCAGAGCATGATTCACCTGCAGACGGCAAAGCAAGCGGTAGAACTAACAGTGCAAAAGCTGATAGCAAAAAAACAGATGACAGCAAGCCAAAGCATGACACAAGCAAGAATCACAGAAATGACCCTGCGACTGAAAAATCTGACAAAGCAGCACCCAGCCATGCAGCAGAAGCAACTTCTTCAGGTAGCACAGGGACACCCGAAAAGTCTTCAGAAAGCGCGTCAACTACCGATAAAAAAGACGAAAAATCTGTAACAGAAACCAAACAAGATGAAAGACCTGCTGAAGACAAAAAAGGTAACAAACCCGCTGAAAAGGGCTTCTTTAAAAGCTTATTTGCTGGAAAACCAGCAGGAAGCTAAATAACTTTTATAAGGGGTGGCACTAAATGGCCACTCCATTATTTCTTGTCATCACCTTGCATCTCTTACTGTCATCACCGCGCTTTTTTCTTGTCATCACCTTGCATTTCTTACTGTCATCAACGTGCTTTCTTACTGTCATCACCGCACTTGACACGGTGATCTAAACCCGCTGCATGATTGCAGGCCTGACTAGTATAACTCGTAAAACTTTGAATTATACCGACGTTCTACTGGCCGCCCAACGTAATTGGGCACACCGAGGTTGTTGATGCCGTCACATGCAGCGTACCATGTAAGTAAATATGTGACGTTTGACCCAAGCTATTTGGAGTCACACGCAAAGCCCCACCATTAACATGCGTAGCGCCACTTTGTGTATTCCCAGAATTTGATGCATAAAACTCACCATCACCTGTTTTATAAACATCACCCGCCCCAGATAAAACACCACTTGCTGTGACGCTATGACCATTCGTATCCACCGTTCCTTGTGATCGAAAAACAATTGGGTTTGTAATTAATGTAAGGCCATTAGATTTTAGTGCTGAATTTTCTTCTGAGGTTAGCGCTTCAAAACTTACAGTCCCCACTGAAGGAATCTGTGCGTCATTTATCACTGTCAATATTCCGTCTTGAATACACGTACCACCTGAATAATTATTCTTTGAATCGTCAGAACCCAAATTCGCAAGCACAAGCTCACCAGATCCAGTTTTAAAAAGCGCACCTGGCCCAGTAAACTGACCCGTTTCCGTATAAACAACATTCGAATCGACATTAATTTTAGAGTAAGAACTTGATGTGCGTGGCACAGATCCAATCAATGATGTCGATGAATCAAAAAAGGTAGGGCCGGTATAGGTACATAAAGATCCAAATTCCACCGAACCACCGTTAATAAATTTCAAACCAATAGTACCACCAACATTATCAACGTTAAGTTCCTGGCCGTTCGCATTAATTGTAAGTACATAATCAGCTGGGATCGTTGCGCTATTTACTGTGTATTGTTCAAATCGAACATTTCCTGCAGTATCTTTTGCCATCACAGTAAAATAATCAGTTGAATGATCACCGTTTAACGTATAAAAAATCAAACCGTAATCTCCATTGCGGGGCCAATCCACAGTATCTGTCACCCCCACACTATCATGCATCGTAATGCGCCCAAAAGCAGGGGTCAAGGTACTAGCAATATCACCAACAGCAATCCCCGCTTTATCAAAAACCGTATATGTCACAGCACCTGTGGCAGCCGACACAACAGGAAGCGCCACCTCTACAGCCGTCCCGCTACTACAGGTAAAATTATGTGTATATTCAGATAACGCCATAGCACTAACTTGACCTGATACAAACAAAGCACAAAGCGCCGTGCATTTTCTCCAAAATCGTGGTGATTTTGCACAAAACGAAAGCGCATCAACTATGCGTGTGGAGCTTTTTAAACTTTCGTTTAAAAATATACGACTTGGCATGTAAAATTCCTACTTTAAAAAAAGATTAACCACACGTATATTTTTATCAAAATAGTGTAAACATATGATTAAATTCTAATTAGTATAAAATTAATACTTTTTTAAATAAAAAAATATTTTAAAATTTTACTTATACAGCAGACCTTTTACCTATGTCCTTTTTTCGCAATTTGAATCAAGGGGTTTTTATAGACTGTTAACTCAATAATTTCACTTACGCAGTGGGTCTAATAAAAGATAGCAATACGTTTAGTGCGTGATCCCTATCCCACACAAAATTACTTTCAATCCACAATTTTTTTATTTTTTTTAAAATCATTCCAATTTCTTTGCCTTCAGGAACACCGCAGGTCACAACATCAGCGCCTGTTAATGGAAACTCAGGCAATGGCTTTAAACGTTTCGATTGTTTTATATTTTGAAACACACTCTCTTTCGAATGGGGTAGCGCCAAAAGTGCCGCGTCAACATAAAATTCAGGTTTCAAAAATGCCACGTCATTAATATGGTGCTGCTGTATTAAAAAGGTTAACTTTTGCTGATTAATCCTTGAAAGCTTAAAAGGCGCCTGTACATCTTTTCCATTCATCAATGCAGCGAGTCGTCGCATAACACAAGGCGCAAGACCACATGCATGTTCATAAATAACAAGCTTTCTAAATAAGGTGACATTTTTTTCAAAATTAATATCACTTTCAAAAAGCGCATTCAACAAACCATAACCACGCATTGATTCGATAATGCGCCACGGCCAGGATTGTTCTAAAACTTTAAAAAATTCGCGTTGAACACGTTCAATACTTAAAATTGATAATTGATTTTTAATTTCATTCAAAGACGGCAAAACAGACAGATCAACAGCGCCTCTGCCAAATTGCCCCCAAAAACGAAAATAACGATATAGCCTTAAATAATCTTCACAAATACGCAAATGTGCATCACCAATAAAGCGCATAATACCTTTTTTTAAATCATTCACACCATCAAAGTAATCATATATATTTCCTAAATGATCGACATATAATGCATTAAAGGTAAAGTCGCGTCGCTTCGCATCTTCCTCAAATGATTTTCCAAATACAACTGTTGCATGGCGACCATCTGTTTCAATATCTGCGCGCAAACTTGTAAGCTCTAACGTTAATTTTTTAAATCGCACTGTCAACGTGCCATGATCAATTCCAGTTGGGAAAAATGCAATATGATGCTTTTTGCAAAAACAAATCATCTCATCAGGGGAGCCGTCAACAGCCACATCAAAATCAAGTTTACCTAAAACATCATTACCACCATTCCTGCCGTTACTCTTACTACCTCTATTCTCACGGGCATTTTTGGTAGTCTTTTTATAAAACAAAACATCACGCACAGCGCCGCCAACCAGACGCGCATCAATTCCATCTGACGCACATAAAACTAAAAACTGCCACACACGGACGTCAATTTTAGACATAAATTGGGCATTTAGCATAAAAACATCATTCAAAATAAAAAAAATTTACTTTTATTATACAACCAAACATGTGCAAATTCCTACATAGATACATGTGTGTAAATCTGTGGATAACCTGCCCATAAACACAGCCTCCTGTTAACAACTTTTTGACCTTGTGAATAACACCTCTTTTATCCACAACGTGAACGGACTTATCCACAGATTGTGCATAACCTATGTTAAAATCAACAGTTACCCCCGTAAATACTAGATTTTACCTGTTAGTAAGTCTGTGGATTCAAAAGTTATCCCCGTTACTAAGCGCCCTACTACAACAACTACTAAAAAAGATTATTAGTATAGTATTAGGGTGTGTGCATAACTTGATACATTTGTGGAGCAAAACATTAAAGATGGGCAACACTTCTTGATTTGTGTTGTTTTGAAAAAAAGAAAGGCATGACAAATAATAAAAAACGAAGTACAATAGTCAACAATAGCAAACCAAAGGTAATTTGAATTGCTATGTTAAAAAAACAGACACTGGAGTATATTTTATGTCACGTTTTGATGATCAACCAATTTCTCGCAATAGCGCTACACTTTTAGCCATTGATGAAGGTTTACGCACCTTTATGCTTCGTGTTTACAACTACATGGCCCTTGGTCTTGGTTTAACAGGTGTTGTTGCTTATTTATTATCAACCAATCAGCAGTTAATGAGCATGATTTTCGGATCACCGCTTGGCTATGTGTTCATGTTTGCACCATTCGCCTTGGTTCTGTTTATTAGCTTTCGTTTAGACAAAATACAAGCGTCAACCGCGCAAATGCTGTTTTGGGCGTACGCTGGTTTAATGGGGATATCGCTCTCTGTTATCTTTATGATTTACACAGGCCAAAGCGTTGCACGTATGTTCTTTGTTACAGCTTCTCTCTTTGGATCAATGAGCCTTTATGGGTACACAACAAAGAAAGACTTAACATCCATGGGATCATTTATGATGATGGGTGTTTGGGGAATCATTCTTGCAAGCCTTGTAAACATGTTCTTTAAAAGCAGCGCTATGCAAATGTTACTTTCTGTGCTTACAGTTATTGTTTTCACAGGCCTAACAGCGTATGACACACAAAAAATTAAAGAAGTTTACTACGAATCAGACAGTGCTGATGTTGCTAGCAAAAAAGCTGTAATGGGTGCATTGACGCTATATATCGATTTCATTAATATATTTTTGTCATTGCTTCGTTTGTTTGGCGAACGCCGTTAGTTGAATCTTTATAGTTAAACTTTTTGATGAGAGGGCTTGTTTTTTGGGGCCCTCTTTTTTTGTCACATCCATACCTTTTAAATGAGTTATGAAAAATAGTTAGGAATAAATAATGATTAAATTAGGTTTATACCAACACTACAAAGGAAATCTTTATCAAGTGATAGGAATGTCACGGCATTCTGAAACACTTGAAATTCATGTGGTGTATCAGGCCTTGTATGGTGACTACGGTTTGTGGGTGCGCCCCTTTGAAATGTTTGAAGAATTTGTTACGCACAATGGTAAGGCTATGCCGCGTTTTAAGTTTTTAGACAAATCATTGGCGTCTGCACCCTTGGTGGCTACTAAAGTATAAAAGGTCTGCAGAAGGTAAGCTTTAGAACAGTTGCAGTTGTTGCAAGAAAAGCAATAACTTAAGCGCCGTCCAGTGTTGTTGTTATTATAAATAAAATCCAGGTCCAACGACATACGTGTGGCGGGCTTTTTATTTTTTATATAGAAATTAGTGTTTTGAAAAGGAAAAGATATTTCCTTGAATGTAATTTAAAATTGCTGAGATTTTTTTACCCTACCTAAAGGCTTTTTGGCACGAATTAGGGGGATAAATATTCCCCCCTTGATTGAAGTCGTTAATATATTTTTTGATGATTAATACTACTTGGTCTGACTTGATATGGCCCGTTAGTGATTAAATTAGAGATGTTGGTAACAATTGTGTCGCCTTCATTGACACGTTTCTTTTTCCCCCTAATAGAATCTAGAATTTTTTGATACTCACTGCCATCCTCACTCCTAATAATGTGTATGATATTGTTAATGTCAGGTATCATGCTTTTTCCTACAGCATGTATACTTGTTCCTTCGAGAAGTTTTTTTAACAAATCAAGAACTTGTTCACGCTCCTGTTCCGGAATACCTTGAATGTTTTTTATAAAATCACGATTATCGTTAAGGGGGATAGAGTCACCCGTCCACCAAGTTGTATTTTGATTAAACTCCTCAATGCATGCATAAGCAAAACCGAAAATCTTATCACGTTCATCACAGGGAATATTTTTAATTAATTTTATAAAATCAGTATGCTCTGTCATATGCCACAGAGATGGAGTCCTTCCCTTATAAATACTATTAATATATTTAGCAGCAAAATCGAGGGTTTTTTCACGTTCGTCGTGGGGAATATCGGCAATAAGCCTCATGAATTTAGCAAAGTTGCTAACAGAAACTGTATCTCTTTTTGAGCTGTTTTTAATATAGTAATTGTGGGCTAAGTTAAGAATTTGTTCACGTTCACCGCTAGGGATCTTTTTAATATCCTCTATAAAGTCACGAGTGTGTGGGATGCAGTCAATATTACATGTGTGATCCCAAGTTTGGGGTTCATTGAGTTTTTCAATACATGTATGAGTAAAAGTTAAAAACGCCTCACGTTCATTTCTTGGAATACCTCGAATCCAGCCTGCAAGCTCACCATACGCCCCAAACGACGCCTTATCCCATTTAAGTGTTTTTATATATCTGTTTGTAAGACTCAAAACCTCTTGACGTTCATTGCTTGGAATAGATCCAACACTTTCTATATCTCTACCAAGTTCAACAAGAATGAGAAAAGCTGGGCAATTGTCGTAATTTTTAATATGTATATCAACAAAATCAAGAAGATTTTCGTATTGATCGTGATCAATGTTTTTAACACTCTCTATAAAACCTAAAAGTGTAAAAATATCTATTTGAGTTTCCGTAAATGCTTTTAATTTATTAATACATGCATTTGTAAACTTTATCAACTCGTCACGATTCTCATTAGGGATAGAGACAATTTGCTTTGTGAGTCTATTAAGGTCATCAATCCAATTTCCCGCTGAGTCTATGGGTATACTAAGATGATTAATCAAAGTTCTCGCTGGGTCGTGGTAGGTGGTTTTTGTAACATTTGCACCAACAAAACTCAAAATCTTACAAAGATCAAGTTCAGAGATACCTTGGGAGATTCTTGTAAAGTCAGAAATATAAGTAACTTTCCGTTCGGTTTCCCAAGCAGATAAATCTTTAAAAACCATAAGATCATTAGGCGTATCGTCAATAAGACTTACAGCATTAGCGGGCTGAGGTGTTGTCGAGATGGTTTCAGTAAAACTTAAAAGCTTGCTAAGATTATCTTTAATAAAATTTATAGTATGGAGTGCTTTGGTGGTGTCATTGGGTAGGCCTTTTTCTGTAAGTTGTCTACCTGCTAAAAGGATAACCATCTCTCGTTGATCAAAAGGGATGTTGTTAATGCATTCTATAAAATCAGCAAGCTCATAGGGCTCTACACTTCTTTTTATAACTTCATTTATTTTTGGAATAAAAGTAAAAATGTCCTGATGTTTATTGGCGTCGATTTGCCGAATCTCTTTTATAAGAGAAGTAATGTCATTAAGTTTTATCTTGCTTCTTTCGGCATGATCGATTCTTTCTAAATACACCTCAACAAGGTCGAAAACCTGGTGATGTTTATCGGCGTCGATTTGCCTAATCTCTTTTATAAAAGAAGTAATGTCATTAAGTTTTATCTTGCTTCTTTCGGCATGATCAATTCTTTCTAAATACATATCAACAAGGTCGAAAACCTGGTGATGTTCAACGGGGTCAATTAGCTTAACTTGCTCTATAAAAGAAGCAATGTTGTCAAGTGTTATCTTGCTTCTTTCGGCATGATCAATTCTTTCTAAACACATGTCAACAAGGTTGAAAACCTGCTGATGTTTAGCAGGGTCAATTAGCTTAACTTGCTCTATAAAAGAAACAATGTTATCAAGTGTTATCTTGCTTCTTTCGGCATGATTAATTTTTTCTAAACACATGTCAACAAGGTTGAAAATCTGCTGATGTTCAGCAGGGTCAATTAGCTTACCTTGCTCTATAAAAGAAGTAATACGATTAGAGGTCATTTTGCCTCTCGTTGCTTTATCGATTCTTTCTATGCACATGTTAAAAAAGTCTACAACCCCCGGTTCTATAACCCCCAGTTCTATACATCGTAGTAAAAAATTAAGCCCTTCAATATAAATCTTAGTTTTTATTTCTGAGATAGAAAGAAGTACGGTCCCATAATTATGGCTTTCGACAGTTAAGATAGCGGATACTATAGAACAAAATTGATCAATTTTTATTTCGGCTGTGGTGTTTTTGTCGGCTTTTTCAATGCATGTTTTGATTAGAATAATAATGTTTTCTGAGTAGGAAGGAGTGTGGGTTGAGGATTTTATTTTTTTTTTGAGGATGTCAACATCTTCGTTTGTTATAGCGCCGCTGATAGTATTGTTGAATATTTCAGTGAGTGGAATACTGAAATTAAGAAAATCAGGGGATTCTGATTTAAGCAATTTTTTGTAAGTATTGTGTAAAGGCGTCCCCTTCGTAAATGTCGATAAAAAATATTGTACATCAATTGATAAAGCGTCAATTTTTTTTGCTAAATCATTCCGTTGCTTATCATCAGACCGTTGCTTATCATCAGAAACAAAAAGCCCCATTAAATAATCAGCCATTTTTTCTTTATCTTTAAGTTTAAGTTTTGAACTGTCTTTATAATCAAATGCATGCTCAGCTTCATCTATCAGCTCAGCTTCATCTATCAGCTCAGCTTGATTTATCAGCTCAGCGGTTACTTGTGCATTTTTTAGATTCACTTCATTCGCTTCAAATCCGATTTTCCTCGATGTAGATACGTTTCTTTTTAAATCGGAAAAGTTTTTTGATTCACCATCGTTCATCGGATAGTCCGTGCAAAATCCATTTCCAGCAGAAAATGCTGTTGTTAAAAATAATATTGATTTTTTCATAAATTTACAGCCAACTATTTTCTTTTTAAAATAACATCATTGTATACTGTATGTAAGAAGTAAAACGGTTTATTTCAAGCCAAAAATGTGGTTTGAGTATATTTAATTTTTTATGGGTTTGCAGTCAAAGCCGGAATGACAAAGCATAAAGCGGTTATAGCAACGGGGTGGCTAGCAATTGCTTAAAGGTCGCAGGATTGGTCAATGGATAGCTGGTGTATGTTATGTTTGCTATAGGTATAGCGGGGGTCAGATTTACTTTGCATGCGTTATTGTTGCACATTTCCACGAAACCAGCGGCTGGAACGGTAAATTTTAAGACATAAGATGCCCCGCTTCGAACAGCAGCATCAAGTTTTGTCGCCCCCCAAGAAAAATTTTCCCCTGGTCGGTTCCCAAGACTTTTTGCTTTTTGAACAGAATTAATCAAAGTTCGATCCACAGCGAAGTAAACATTTGTAGGTACGGTTGGTTTTGGAGGGGGTGTCATGATTCATGCTCCTTTATAAATAGATTGCGTTAACAATTCAGGGTCATCAAACGCACTTTGATTGAATACCGCTGTATAAACCAAGCTTGTTAATTACATAAAAACAAAATATTTATATTTTTATGTATATATCTTGGGCACGCAAGTTACAGAAAAATTTTTAATATTACAAAAATTGGTTTTTTTTTGCGTTATTGTTACACGTTCGGTTGTTGTTTTTAACAAATAACTACAAAAGCACAATCGATCAATAAGAAAACATGTTGAAATTTCTAACGATAACAACTTAATTGGAAATTGATTATGGGAAAAAACTGCAGAAACCAGGAGCGCCCAAGTGCTTTAAACCCTTTATGTTGCTCGATATGTGGTTGCTCGATATGTGGTTCTTTTCTTCTAATCTGATTGATTTTTTGATTCTAATTTTTCGTTTGGTTAAAATTATAATATTAATTCGCCTTTATTTTTTTTCTTAAAAAAACATATCATCCGACATTGAGTGAAATATTTCATTCAACTATTTAAAGGGATGTAATTATGTATACTAAGTTTAGTAAAGTAGTTCTTCTTCTAACAGCAAGCAATATATGTATGGCTTCGGAAACAAGCAGCCTTGACGATGCGAGCAAGCTGCGTCAGGCTTCTTCAGTTTCTGCACAAAGGAAAGGCCCTGAGGCTTTGCGTGACACAAGGCCACTCGCAAGCGCTGATGAGCAGTTTACATCATTGACGGCTTGGAAAGCTTTTTTCACACAAGCTTTAGGCAGCCCAATAGATGACAATACAGTTGTGTCATTTGCTGGTACATCTACGTATGCTGATTTAGGCGATGATAATCCAAATATTATAAATGGAAATATACATTACTATGGAAACAACATCCCTAATAATAGCCCAATATATGGAATTGGGTCGTCATTATTTGATCAATATTCTTTGTTTTTAAATTGTATTAAACTTAATGAAGATCTAAACCCCAACCTGCAAAACGTGACGAACATTGCCACTCAAGAACTTAACAGAGCGAGTGCAACTTTCAGAACTGTTCAAAAACAAGCTATTGCTGCATGGATTACTTATAAACAGATTAACCCCACTATAACGTTTGCTCAATATACCCAAACGCAATATCAGGAATATCAAACTGCTTTGAATGCATATATAGGCGCAAATAGTAGGCTTGGTGAGTTGCTTATACAAAGGTATGGGGCTGCTTATCAAGTTATTAATGATGCTAGAAATCTTGTGAGTTCTAGTGCTGCTGGGGAAATAGCACAAGAAAATGCTTATAATATGCCCATTCAATATTCGCAGTATATAGATGGTTCTACGGAAGTAAATATTGGGGATGACCCGTCAAAAGGAACCCCAACAGCTGGAGCCACCTCCTACCTTCCAAGATTCAGCATGCCTGATTTCCCTGCCATTTATAAGCAGTGGCAATCAAATAGTGTAAGCGGACAAAAAGGAGGCTCTATTGCTGTCAGTAGCAGCTCAACTGATAGTGCGTGGAGTGAAACACATTGGACAGCAGCAGCTGATGGTAGCATTAGTGGGGACTTTTTAACCCTCAGTGCATCAGGTAGTGCATCGGGTGACAAAACAAGCTTGAATGTAAATACGGATGCGTTTTCTTTAAAAGTGGATTTTACAGGGCTAGCTACAGTACCTGTGGTGCCTGGACCTTGGTTTAATCCTGGGCTTATAAAAGCATATAAGGACAGTATTGACCCAACAAGAAGTCAAGGTATTGATTTCTTTGGACCAAACGGTTCTTTGACCATGATCCCATCGAAAATTGTTCTTGGCTTTGAGCCGGCAATTAGCCTTACTTTAGAGAAAACGGATTACAGTAAAACCACGGATTACTTTCATACAGAGGCATCAGCTGGGCTTAGTGTTGGGCCGTTCCGTCTTGGCGGAGGAAGTGCATCCTATACAAGGTCTAGCACCGATATACACTTTGATGACACAAGTTCAACTGTTACGATTAATCCAATTAAATCATCACTACCTATCGTATTAGGTGTTATTTCAAGTAAACTCTAATTAATTCAACTATAAGGGAGGGAGCTTTTGGCGCTTTCCCTTATATTATCTTTTTTTACTGCCTTTTTTGTGGTTAAAAATCATGATTGTACTTTATGCATCCAAGCTTTTAATAATTTGTTTTTTTATAGATGTGTGTGCATCCTTAGAAGGTGAACCAAGCCAAAACAAAGGTGTTTCTTTTGTTAATTCAAGATCTGATGATATAAAGTTTGCTTCTGAAAATCGCGGTACTATTGGTAATTTGTTAACGTCCAATGAACCGGTTTTGCCATCTGTAAAAATTTGGAAAGAATTTTTTGATCAAATCTTAATTCAAACAGAAACGGTGTTGGATAAAAATTTAGTAGCATCATTTGCTGGTATTTCAACGTACATAGATCTAGTGGACGCTAACCAAAATATAAGAAATGGAAATGTTTATTATTATGGAAATAGCATTCCTTTAGATAGTTGGCTTTATAACCCTGGGTCTAATTTGTTTTCTATTTATTCTATATTTTTAGATTGCATCGCATTAAAGGAAGATTTAAATCCGTCCCTTCAAGAAGAAATAAATACAAAATTCTCTGAATTAGATGTGGCGCAGCAGACTTTAGAGAAAATTAAATATAAAGCTTTTGAGGACTGGACGGCTTACAAGAAAAAACATTCACATACGATTTTTTCATGTCTATGCCCAGATATGACTTTTTCCCGTTTTTTACGAAATAAGTCCAAAAATTTTCAAGTTGCTCTAAAAAAAATAAATAGTATAAACAAAAAACTTGAAGCTTTGCTTACAAAAAGATACGGAAGAGGCTATCAAATTATTAATGACGCGAGAAATTGTGTAGGCAGTATTGCGGCGGCAGATATCACGCTAAAAAATCGCTATAATATGCCAGTGCAGCTTTACCCGTCTATGGGGGAGAGCGCCTTTAAGATCCAACTTATGGGTGACTCTGTGATTCAAGCTAATTCCTTTATAACGTATATGCCAATGTACCGCATGCCTGATTTTCTTTCTGTTTATAAAAAATGGTTATTAAATAGCAAGCTGGGCCTTCGAAAAGAGTTTGAGATTAAAAATGGAAGTTTAGGTGGGAATAGTGAAGAGAGCCCTTTAATGGGCAGAAGTTCGCATATAAATTCGCTTTGCTTTTTGACCGTTAGTGGTTCTGAAAATAGTGGTTCTGAAAATGAAAACACAATTATAGAAAATTTTTGCTTAAAGTATTCCTTTTCAGGATTGCAAGCGGTGGATATACAACCAGGCGATTGGTTTGATATGTCCCTTGTTGCAAATTATAAAGATCACATAGATCAAGAAAGAAGTAGGGGGATAAACTTTTTTGGAACTAATGGGGCCCTGCTTATGGTGCCGATAAAACTTATCCTTGGGTTTCAGCCAGAAATTATTTTAACGCTTGAAGAATCAACATATGACGCGGTGGTCAGTCATTTTCAAGAAAATAAAAATGCCAGAATAAGTATTGGATCTATTGATATCATTAATGATTCAACAAAAAATATTGTTAATAAAATACATTTCGATAAAAAAAAATTCTCACTTACTATTGATAATAAAAACTCATTAATACCTATGTTTTTGGGGGTAGTATCTAGGAGGTTTTAGTGTGATTTTTCTATCTTTTTAATTGTATTGAGTGAAAGAATAATAAAAAAGATGGATAAGGGACGTTAATGTTCGAAAATAATGCTTTCCTTTAATCTATGCTTGGCTTTTTGTTTTTGTTGAATTAGACTGATTTTTGTTAAATATGTTTTCAAAAAGCCTCTTTTGCAATGTTTTCATTTAAAAAAATATCAATATTTGTCTGTTTAATTTACATTGGCTGTGTTTTTGCCCAAGCCTCGCAAGATATGGAGTACACCGTTTTAGCTGTTGATACAAAGTATTGCGCACAAAATAAGATCTTTTCTATTGCTACAAGTTTGCAAGATAATAATTCAAATGAATTAGATAGCTTTAAAATAGATGTTATTTTTCCAGCGGAAAATTGTTCTGAAAAACGTTTATTTGAACTGGAGCTGCAAAAACAATTAGCAGTCGCGGAAAGCAATTTTAAAGAGCATAGCTATGAATTAGAACTGCAAAAACAATTAACATTTGAGAAAGAAAAACCTATAGACCCAGATGCTGCAGTGATTTTACTTTCTCAATTCTTGGACCGTGTTGATAAAGCGTATCCTGAAACACGCATTCTTTCTTCTAATTTTGGTTTGAACATTAATATTTTAGATTTTTTCTTTATACTGTATAGAAAAAAACTTTATTTACGTTATAAATCAACCAATGAAAACCGAACTATTTTCGATTTTAGAGAGCCTCAAAATTGCGCGGTTAAATTAAATAATTCAGAGCTTTTTAAAAAGCTTAACCGCTCTATCGTGCTTGATTTTCGAAGCAAGTGGGACTATGACGGCAACTTATTAAATGACGTACGTGTGATGGCTGACACATATAACCTGGGGGTCAAAGCCTTCAATTTATTACTGGGATAGTTAGTGTGTTGCTTAGCAGCACTGCGTGTTATGCAAATGCTGCTTTTTGTGGTTACCTTTGTTGTGCCACAGAGTTAATTTAAAGAACACGTTTTCTTTAATTAACTTTCTATGCTAAAAAATAGATGAATCAAAAATGACTGGCGGCGGGCAATTTTTTTTCTGTTCCTTTATGAGTATGTCTAGTTCTTTGTTGTTCTTTATCCCTAGATTGGGGTTTTTTGCAAGGGCTTGTCGTTGCGGTAGCCTTTTACTTTGGCTGCAGTGATAATCTTTCTGTTGTTTAGCTACAAGAGTTTTTAGATTTTCATGTTCTGTTGATGAAAGGCTGAAAGAATCTCTGTTTCTATTGTATTTTTTATCTATTGTTGGAGAGTTTTCCGCAGATGTAGATGGCGAGTTTGAAAATTTGATTTCTCCAGAAAAATATGAGGAATTCGGGGCGGATGGTTCGCGTGATTGACAAAAATTGCTGCTGGTGGTTAGATCGCTCATATTACTCATATTACTCGTATTGCGATTTTGTGTGCGAGCTTTAGGAGATTGGACCGCATTGCTTAAGAGGGGGTTATGTGTTTTTGTGTATGCAATGGCAGCTGTTCCCGTAGATCTTTGTTGGGATCTTTCATTATGGTGATCAAAATTATATTCTAAACAGTGTGACTTACTTGGAATAAAAGTTTTTGTTGTGATGACAAAAAGAAGTAATGTGGTTTTTTTCATCGAAAAGTCTTTGGTTTGTTTCTTCATAAAACTATTATCAGTTTTGTTTGAAAAAATCCATCAAATTCAACCAATATTATCACAAACAATATTTAAAATTTAATTTGTTTTTGAGTTTTTTGCTGTGCTTTTATTTTTAAACAAATCTGTGGTTTTTAAAAAATACTTTTATGTTTTTTATAAGTTTGAGGAAGAGCAATTTTTTATGAGAGCGTCTCAAAGTTTACGAACTTCTCCTTCTTCCAAAAATGTGAATTTTTTAATGCAACACAAAAGGCCGATAACCTTATTTCATAATTATCCGATTCGTAACGTGAGCAAACTGAGGATGTTGATGAATGGTTATCATTTATGCGAGAACCAGATATAGATAGACGTGTATCTTCGCTTTGCGCCCTTGATCTAGGGCCTTGTGTGTATGATTCACTTAAAATAACTTTGTACACTGATGCGTAATGTTCCATGAACAATTTAGATTTGTTTGGGTCTATTTTGTTAAATTCTCTGCTATGTATTTCAAATAAAATACAGGATAAGCCAAGGTTCTCTATAAGTGTGTCGAACGTTATTTTTTCTAAATAAGCGATATGTTTTTCTTCAGGAAATGATTCTTTTTGTTTTTCGGAATTAATGCGTGCATCCTCTACTGCTGTGCAGTTTTTTTCTGGTGTGTCTGAAGCAGCCTCACGCATAACCACTAAAGAAGATATGGTTGAAATTTTTTTCCCATATTCTTTGGGGGAAAAATCTAAAGCATAGCAAATAGAACTACTAAAGAAAAAAGAGCAGATACTAATTAGCGCTGATTTTTTAAACACAAAAGACTCCTGTTGATTTTTTAAGGGTACTTATTATTCACTGTTGTAACAAAAAAACAAAATACTTGAATAAAAGAATCAGTAAATATTTTTTTTTGAAACAATATAATGAATTTGTTTGGGGGTATGTAATTCAAGTTACTTATAACAGATCTTTAGTTTTTTGAGTATAAAAAACAACATCAAATTTTAATGTTTTTTTTCTTATTTACTTGTTAACTTTTGCATCTCTAAAATAGCATAAATACCAAAATTTAACGTGTTTAGTAATAATGTTTTAAATGATTGAGATGATGCGGAGTGACTATAATGACAAAAACGATTATGATAACAATTTTGATTTTTGCGCTGCACAGTATGACATGTTGGTGCATCGAGCATGGTGAAATGTCTTATAATCCATTTTCAAATGACATAGAGGCCGGTCGCGCTATGCAAAATAATGTCGTTCAACCTCGACGTCTTTTATCTAACACGGTTCACTATGATACGTGGGGTTACCCTATTCACACAATCGAAAAAGATCCACAACAAAGCTACTCTGCTAATTTAAGAATTCAAAACAATCAAAAACAAATCGATTGGCTTGAAAAACCAATCCCATTAAGATGGTTTTTATTAGTTGAGCTTGTCGCTATTCCAACGTCATTATTTTTTGCTACTTGGTACACACCTGACGTTGTTTCGGCGGCAATTCTTGCAACTGAAAATAAGTTAACGGTTGGTAACTATGCATTTGTTATAACGGCACTTTTCAGCCCAGCATTTATCATGCGCTCAATTGATATGAAGCTTTCAAATTACGATAATACTCCGGCGACACGTTTCTGGAATAAGTGGGAATTTAGGTTAAATTGTCTACATGCTCTAGGTGGTTTTTTTATTGCCTATTACATTGTTGATCAAGCCGTGGCTGCGCATAATGCAAACGTTTCAAATTCACAAGATCAAAGCACCCGTTACTTAGTAGAGGCTGATGATGTCAGGCATTCAACACGCGGCGCTATGCTGTATTGTTTCTGGTACGTGTTGAAATTTTGGCATGCTGCAAATATTTATCGAGCCTTACCTCCTTTTTGTAAGTAGGTATTTTTCATATAAAGTTTTTACTTTGAATTCATGTGAAATACGCCAACCCAACTATCATCCGGAGCCACCTTAAGGAATTCATCAATGCGCTCTTGATATATATCAAGTAAATAGTCCTCTATGCCGCAGTTTTTAGACATTTCACGAAGTTCAGTAATTTTATCACTTGCTGCTTTGAACTCTCGTTTAAGATAAAGCGCGTACATTTGGGAAAATTCTGCATAATAATCAACATGATTTTGTGGCACAGGATGCATATATTCATGATCTTGCATACCGATAAGCTCAAAGATTGGAACCCCAAGATCTTTTCCTTTTACAGCAACAATATCTACCGGGCGATAAATAAAAGATGATTTAAGTTTGTTTTTAACCGCTTCAGACATCAGTATGTTGGTGTCATAAAACTTGTTCGCACCTTCAAGACGCGCAGCAAGGTTCACTGTGTCGCCAATTGCCGTATAATTCATGCGATCACTTGATCCCACATTGCCAACAATAGCCGTTCCACTATGTAACCCAATACGTGTTACAAATTCAAACTGACCATTATAATGCCAAAATTTATTCAAACCAATAAGTCGCTTTTGGCACATAAGCGCAGAAATGGCGGCATTTTCTTCTTGCAAAGCATCTTCGTCTGGCGCCCCCCAAAAGGCCATGATTGCATCGCCAATATATTTATCAATCGTTCCATTTTTGTTTGTAATAACGGTTGTTAACTCTTCAAGATATTCTGACAATTGGATAAACAATAGGTTTGCTGGTGTTTTTTCAGAAATGGTTGTAAAGCCCTTAATATCTGAAAAGAAAAGTGTTACAGGAACTTCTTTGCCGCCAATTTCCACATCTTGACCAGAACTAATAAATTTTTGAACGAGACTTCGCGGAATAAACCGTGAAAAGTTTTTGAAATTCATTTTCATGCTCTGGATTTCAGAGGTGATACCATTCATTTCACTTACATCGCTTTCAATTAAAACCGAATCGTGCAAATCAAAATCTCTTATTTTTTTTGATTCAACTTTAATATGCCCAAGCGTTTGTGAATATGTGCTCATCTTGAAATAGAGCCATAAAAGAATTAAAAGTAAGATAAGGGATGAAATTAAAATTGAATAAAAACGGATTTTATCAGAATCTTTTACATAATCATCAAGCGGTGATAATGAAACCATTTTCCAATCTAGATGCGAGGCAGGTGGAAATTTGTTAAATAGAATGCGATATGTCTTATTGTTTGTGTCAAAAAGAATATTAGCAGATGTGTCAGCACTATTTTCTAAATTAATCCGATCACAACCTATTTTAAGAATTGATGTTTCAAGTGTATCAACTGTTAAAATGTGATCATTTTTTGGAATACTTGAATCTGCCAATATTTGATTTTTTGAATCAAGCAAGAAAAAGCGTGCGTTTTCAGTTGGACGTCCTGAATCCATAAATACAGACATGGAAGCCAAAGAAATTTCGGCAACAATCAAGCCTGAATTTAAATCAAATTCGTCTGCACTATTTGATTTTTTATCGTTTATCTGATTGGAATCTAAGACACCGATGTTAAATAAAACGGGTAAACCTGATACATCTGAAGGCTTGAACACTTTTGTGTTATTTTCTTTTAGTAAAGATTTTTCTTTTTTTATTTTTTCTAAGTAAACGCTTACTGCGCTTTCATCTAATTTTTCTTTTTTTATTATTTTATATTCACTGTCAAACCAATGAACGAGTTTTTCTTGAATATTCCCAGATGGAGACAACGTAATATAGCTTGTTGCAAATGTTGCAGCTAACGGTATATCTAAGCCAAAATATTTACCATCGTTTCTTTTACTAAATTTAGCTAGCATTAAATATTGATTTTTTTTGGGCATCACAACAACATGTGAAATATCATCAAGATGCTGAAGCAAACTATTAAGAATATAATTGCCATCTTCCCACTCTTTTTTTGCTATATAGCCAAGAGATCTGACTTTGTAATCAGATTCTTGCATGTATTTTTTGACCACTGTAATTAATGAATGGTTTTGGCGTTCAAGTGAAACCCCTGATTGAACAGAGATTAATTTATGCACCGCATAGTTTTGATAAGTTACGATAGCAGCTGTGAATACACAAACAATCATAAATACGTTAACGACAATGCGTGTACGAAGAGATTGATTTTTATAACTTTGGGACATTATATGTGATCCCCTTTCTTATCAGAGCTATGTTTTTCTTGATCCTCAGGAGCTATTTTTGCCATCTTAATCAAGCTTTCAATTTTTGCAAGATGTCGACCTGCATATGACATGCGTTCAATAAGTTCGCGCATTTCAGTTCGCACTTCTGGATTTTTAATAACACAAAGATCAATTTTTCTGTCAGGATGATCCATTACCTCTTTAACAGATTGTTCTGTTGCATGCATAATGTTTGATATTATTCTGGTGTTTTTATATCCAGAAATAAAATTAAGAAGTATGATGAATACCAAGCTGATTAAAAGCCTTTTATAAAGACTGTTGATTTCCTCGGCTTCATTTTTCTTTAATAATTTAAGATCATAAAGTATAAGAATGCTAGCGCGATCTTGGTTTGCAACGTCTCTTATTGTGGTCCCAGAAAATCCAATATCATTAGGCAAGGTGCCTTTCCAGTGTTCTGTTTTACTTGCACGCATGCCGCTTAAAAACAAAGCAATTTCATTTTTAGAAAAATCCCTTTTAGATGTTTCAAAGGCAGTCACGATTGTGTCTTGCTCATTTTTAAATACAATGATATCTAAAATACTTTTATCGAAGTTTTTTGCTTCATTAATAAGTTCAGAAATAGTTCTAAGGTTATCAAATTTTATACCAAGCAAAATAGCATTTTTTAAAGGCTGAGAAATTCCGGCACTTGTTACCCCGTAGCGTTCATTTACAAGATTTACCTGTGTTGAGTGATATTTAAAATGCATCAATATCGTTAAAAGGGTCATTGTGCTAATTGCAATAGCACACATTACTAATGATATTCGTTGAGCTAATTTCATAAGTTATATCCTTTTAAGCGCTGACGAATTATTTTTGTTTAAAAGCAGATATGCAAAGAAAGCAATCGCAACTAGAAAGGCGCTTCCTAAAAGTGTTAATCTGTAATCGAAATGTGCAATACAAAGACTTGACACAATTGGCCCTGAAACAAAGGCTATTCGCTCATATGTAAAGTAAAGAGCAATAATTTTGTCGCGACTTCCTTCATCTTTTTGTTTGTCTGCAATAACGTTTAATTGTGCATATATAGATGATGTATGCAAAATAACTGCAAGTGAGAATATGAATAAAGAGAACATAACCCCATTGGTAGATAGTGTTAAGCCTTGATACACGTTTGCAATAATAATTAAAAAGAAAGATACAAATACGCCAATTAACGGAGAGGGGAAAAACCGTATAATTCGATAAACAAAAGGAGATATACAAAATAGCATAACCCCATAAATCATCAATATACGACCAATCATTGAAAATGAGTTTCCAAGAGAAGCAAGTAGCATTGGAACTAAAATGGTTGTCATACAAATTGTTAAAAAACGTAAGGGAAATCCTAAACAAATAATTGTTGATGCGAGCCCTGGTATAAATGTGACATCAAGTGGACTTACAATTTTAACAGCGCTTTTTCTAATCTTAAAGCCCTCATATTCAACAATAAATTTTAGACAATAAATAGCAGCCACAATTGACATAAGTGCGCACACTAAAAATGAAGATGAATAGCCAACGTTGTCAATTAATATGCCACCAACAGGAATACCACATAAGTATGCTGAACCATTTGCGATCGAATAGATCGAAAAGTTTTTAACGCGTGTTTCTGCGGTAGAGTAGGTCGCAATATAGTTTTGCACCATAATAAAGATAATACCTAAACTCAAACCCGACCATAATCTGCATAACATAATAAGTTTAAATGAGTTTGGTGCGATAAAAAGAACAATAAAAGCTATAGAGTAGCTAATAATAGATGCAAACAGTGTGCGTCTAAAGCCATATCTATTTGTTAAATACGGACCAAAAGGAACTGTTAACATTGCGCTTATATAAAAGATAATAACAGGAAGTGCGCTAAAAAATTGTTTCGAAACTGGATATGATGTTAAATAAAATTGACCTGTATATCCTGGTGTTATGGTTGTCATGATTCCTTCTGATATTAACCACAAAAAGATAATTATGCGGATATTTTCAACAGCGGGCGCTAATGGGTTTATTTCAGGTTTTCCATTGCTTTGTATTGTTAGTTTTGTTTTGAGTTCAGAAACCGTATCATCAACAAGCGCATACAATGGGTTTTCTTTTGAGATTTTCGTATAATCCAACAGAATGTGATAAAATCGTATCGAATAATCAGAGGCAAGATTATTTAATTTTTTTAAACTATTGTAAAGCTCTGTTTCTCCGCGAATTGATGCAATAAGGGTCACGTCCCCCTTGGCCATTCGGGAAACGGCTGACAATAAATCTTCAACAGGTGTTATCACATAATTTAAAAAGGTGAACCTTAAAAACTCATACCCAATTACAATCGACACAAACAAAATAATGGCGATATCAAAAAAGATGTCAGATATGCTGTTTTGAACAGATTGTAGTGATACCCCCAAATGAACATATCCAGAAACAGATTCTTCAGGTTTTTTTTGTTGTTCAATTTTTCTAAATTTTTCCTTTTCAATAATAATAGGTAGGGCAATGTTGAAATAAGAAAATGCTTGAAAGGGCTTTATTTCTTTTTTATTTTTGTCAATATTTTCTGCAAAATTTTTAAATGTTCCGCGCAATGTATCAGGTGCATCGTCGTTCTTACCCAACACAATACCATTTGCATCGGTTATGAAAATATACTGCAACTCTTTCGATTCTTTAACTTTTCTGTTTAAATAATCTGTTTTTCCATGCATTTCATCTAAGGGAATACCAACAATCATTGCCTTGTCTATTAGGTTTTCAACAGAAGAGCCAATCGTTTTTGCTTTATTTGATATTTCCTCAAATAATCGTTTTTGTTGCGCCTCAATATGATAGAAATAGAGCGCCCCGCCAATCGTTAAATTGGATACAATAAAATATAAAATAACTTTAAATATACTTGTTTTAAAAAAGTTAACAATAGCGTTTTTATTTGACATGTTATTATTCCTACTCAAAAATATCAGCTGTTTCAAGTAAAGACATTTTTGGATATGCCTTTAAAGCCCGCATTGTGTCGCCGCGAATAGCAAGGTTCATTTGAGAGCCCAGTTCGTATGGAATCTCAGTTACTTTTTTATTATCATAAAGTATTTGTTCTGCTTTAAACGCTGCCATGATTCCCATCACGTTATAGCTCGTGAAAAGTGAAAAGGTGCAAGACCCTGGTGTTGTGACCATTGATTCAAGAGTTGTAAAAATAGGTGCTGAATGAATTTCTCTATGCTTTGCAAAAGATTGTATAATTTTAGCTATATTGGCTTCACTGTTTCCATCACTTGGCAGATAAATAATGTCTGGTTTTTCTTTTAGTATTCCAAGAACATTGTTTTCTATGGATGAATCAGTAACTTTTTTGTCAACGAGTTCGTGATAAAAAAGCTTAGATGTAAATTTTTTCTCGCCTTCAAGTCCCATTAAATTTCCAGCGCTTCCTTTGGCGTTTAATTCATCGCTAATTAAAATGCATACTTTTTTTATAGGTGCTATGTATTGTTCCATGATGTTATAAATCATGTTTGCTGGAATATGGTGTCCTACTCCGGTAACATTTCGACCAGTTGGCACCCCTATTTTTTTCAAAATTTTTGATGTAACAGGTTCCGAGTGGGCAGCTGCTATAATAGGAATATCTGTTATGTATTGTGATTTATCAGTAGCATCATGGGGACCTGCCAATTCCAAAACACCAGTTGTACTGTACACATAAATTAAATCTGGTTTTGTTTCGCGTATTTCTTTTATGTATTCTTGTATTTTTTTCTTATCTTGCATGGCAAATCGTTCAACGAACTTAACATTGTAATTTTTTTCTTTAAAATACTGGATAAACGATTCACCAATTTTTGTTCTTCCTAATTTTACCCAGTGAATCATATAGATTGTTTTGGGCGCATTTCCTTTTTCGGATGCAAAAAGCATGTCGTCAGCAAAACTTTGAATACATAGCAATAAGGCTAAAACAATAGAAATCCCGTTTATAAAATTTTTTGAAGACTGACCTATTTTTTTAACAATAAAAAACATTTTTAACCTTAGCTGCATCATGATGTTTTACCTGTTTTAATAAATTCAATCTTTTCTTTAATAGTTAACGCGGAATTTGCTAATAAACTTTGTATGTGGGTTGGATGTGCACCATGGAAAGACCCAAAGTGATAATACGCATTGTAACCCCACCTGCATTTTTCACGCATTGGGATAAAATACGTTTCATTTAGGCGAAAAAGTTCTTGGAAGTCTAGATTAAGTTTGTGTCTGCCATCCAATTCAATAAGCAATGTTTCTGTTGAAATATTTCCAGCGCCGCGGCCAATGCCTGTTAATGTTGAATCAATCCATGTAACACCTTTGGAAATGGCACAAAATGTATTTTCTAAAGCGAGGCCTCTGTTATTATGTGCGTGAAATCCAAGCTCACTTTTGGAAAACTCTCGTGTACAATCAATTATGGTAGCAAGCGCTTCAGGCAAAATATTGCCAAATGTGTCAGCTAAATAAACCATATCAAACTTTGTTTTTTTAATATGCTCAAGCGAAGATTTAATATAATCCAAAGAAAAATCTGTAAGGTGAATAAGATTAATCGAAACCGCATAGCCTAATCTTTGAATTCCAAGGCAAACATCAATGCCCTTTTCAATCATAGATATGTCAACGCCAACGCGAATTAAATCAACACGGCTGTCTTTTTTTGGGATTAAAACAGAAATTATTTCTTCATTTGTGTAACCATCAAAATCTTTTAATGTAAGCATCAAGGCGATTTTTTGGCCTTTAGGAATAACCAAGCTATTTATGTATTCTTCTGTGGTGTAAAGATTTGGACCTAACTCATTTTTATCTTTGTATTTGCGAAAACCAATTTCCACATATTCAACGGGAAGTCTTGATAATACATCTAAAGTCTCTTCAACAAGCGATTTGTCAAAGTGCCAATCCGTGTAATATCCGCCATCACGAAATGTGCAGTCAATGATCTTACTATGCATATTCATTCAAAAAACCAAACTATTTGTAAATATTATTTCATACGATCATTTTAACGGATAAAATGTTAACAAAAAATAAACAGGTTGATATTGTTTAATGTGAATTTTTAAATTAGATTTAAGAAATCTTTAAAAATTAAACATAAATGCTCTTCATTTTCGTTGCATGTGAGCACATGCTTTAGCAAATAATAAAACATGCGATGCGCAAAAAACCATGCTACGCTGAATGTGTAAAATACAAACAGAATGTTTTATGATAAAATTTTTACTTGTTTTTTATTTCTTTTTTTCTGCTAGCTATGCAATTGTTCCAGACACAATTCATAATCACGATGATTATGTAGAACTTTCATTTGAGGCGCCTGAATTTAATGCCGCTTGTGCTGTTATTGATAGTAAAGCTGGTGTAACGATGACAGGTGTTTTGGTGGCCCCTAATATTGTGCTTACCGCGGCGCATGGTATTGAAGCAATTGTAAATAAGCTTAATCCAACTGAAACTAAGCATGGCATTATGGCAATGCCGATCACAACTATTAACGTTTACTTTAAAGGCCGCAACCAAACAAGAATGGGACAGGCTTCCCACGTATTGATGGACCCGCGTTATTTTGAAAAAGCTAATAAGCGCCAAGGTAAATTTGATTTTGCGTTTTTAAGGCTAGTAACACCTATCGAGGGAATTACTCCCGCAGTTCTTTTTCAAAAAGCAATAATTCCAAGTAATGCCCTTATGACGGTTGTAACGTATGGGACGGCAGACTTAAAACCCAGTGTGTTCAGCTGGGGCGGCATACCTGTTACAAGGCGTGCTTTTCGCTTATATGAGCGGGACACCTATTTTAGTCGGTCAGATGACGCAGAGGAAATAAAATCCTCTCGTTATTTGCAAGAAAGTTCTGTTTTTTTTAAAATATTAAAACGCGCAATAAAACCCGAACCAACAGACCCGGAAGAAATTATTAGATCTTACGAGGCAACACAAAACTGGCACGCAGATGGAAGCAAGCCTTTTGGTTTGGCTTTGCCAGGAACCAGTGGGTCACCTGTCTTTATAAGACTTATTGAAAATGGAAAAAAAGTAGATTATTTGTTTGGGTTAGTTAGCAGCTTTTCCCACTTAACGGGACAATTTCGAAAGCGCGGCCATTCTGAGATGGATTATATTTTATCAGATGTGAAAAATTGTATGGGCGGTTATCAAACCATATATTCGCTTTTTTATCGTACAGACACCTTTGAAAAAAGTGCGCCAAACACAGCGATTTATAGCCAAGATCCACAGTTTAAAATGCTGATGAAAACGGTGAATGAAGAAAGTTAAGCAAAAGAAGTAGGACTGTCGTATACGTATTTTTTTATGCGATACATGCCTAATTCTTGTGCTAATTTATTAGGCGCCAGGTAGGTATTTTTATGGCAATTTTAAAGGTTGAGCCATCATGTCACATTTTTTAAATGCGCTATATCTAAGGCTTTCAACCATTCACCCACAACCATTTTAGATATGTCCGTTGAGTAATCAAATAGCAATTGGTGAAAGGTGTTTTTTGTGAAACTTTTTCTTGTTCGTGCGCTGTATGTTTTATCTGTATATCAAAAATAACAAGAACAATAAAATTATAAAAAACATTATAATATTTCTTAAATATTATTTATGGCGCAATACTATAACGCAAAGATAATTAATTTTTATTTAATTTTTTGCATTACGCATTGTTTCGTGCATAGAATCGCTAGACAGGCGGGTCAGATCTACTTTTGCGTGTATGTTATATAATTGAACAATAATGTATTAATTTAATTTGAGTAATGTTTTAATATATGATACCAATTATAAATTATATTTTGAATGTTTGGTTGTTAATAAAATGTATGTGATGAATATTAAATTAGCGAAAGTTTGTAAATTTTTTTCAATAGTTTGTAAATTTTTTTCAATTAAGCTTTTTATAATTTTAGTGTTCATTTGTGTGCCGAGTGCACTTATCTTTAGCTCTGAGAGCGAAGAAGTTTACTCTGAAGTTTCTTTTAAAGAAGAACTGCGATGTTATCTTGGTTTTAAAATTTTGTGCATGGCCAAGTGAAAAAGTGTATTGAAAAAGCGCTTGACTTGATTGTTTATGGAGATAAATCACTAAAAGAAATAGTGCAACTAGAATTTAACAGTACAAAAAGTATGCATGAAAAAGGGCCTCCCTCGCAATTTGGTAAAATCTTTATAATAGAAAATGATGTGGATAATTCAATAGTGAGTGACAGTGATGCAAGTTCAGAAGGAAATCGAAACAACCTTTTTGTGAAGATATGTTTTATAAAAGATGCGCAAGGTGGCACAAGTACGCATGTGAAGGATAATGTTTTAACTTTTATATTTTCTGATGTATTTGAAAAGGAATCACTAAATTTACTATGTAATAAAAATTATGAATCATGTGAGCAGCTAAAGCAGAAGATTTCAAATAAGACTGCTTTATTTTTTGACCGAGAAAAAGCAAAATTCTTTGCTGAAAAATACAGTGAGGCCGGGTATATTTATGAAGTTAAGCATATTATTGTCCACGAATTGGTTCATTTTATGCAATATAAAATGGGTGATTTTAAGGAGCTGGCGAGCTTAAGCGCTGGATTAAATAAGAAAATTATATTGGATAATTTTTCATTGCTAGAAAAGTATAAAAATTCTTTTGTCCGATACTTAGTTAATGTTAATGATTCATTTATGGCAATAAAGCAGCTGAAAAGCAATGATGCACAGTTTTCTAATAAAGACGATTCTGCAGACGCTGCGATTCTGGCGTTAATGGCAATGCGTGAAAAAATTATAGAAGAATCTGCTGTGTTGGGTTCGCAGTGGGAAGGAAATAACATTAATGAGTGGAAAATTTTATATGGTAGACATTTAGATTTGCCTTTTAGGTATCCTTATACAGAAATAGCGACTTCTGTTTTTACTCTTGATGAAGCTGTTGGTGATAGGATGATAAATTTAGTGTTTGGTGCTGATTTTCCAACAAGTGAGTATAAACAAAAATTTGCTCGAACAATGGTTGATATTGATTCAGAGGAAAATGAAAAATTTAAAAGTCAGCAAAAAGAAGAACGAAGAAAAGAGAGCGAGGCGAAAGATCAATTTTTAGCAAAGAAATTTCAAAAAGGAATAGATACGCTTATGAACTCTGATCCTAAGGAAACAGAGGAATTAATTATTAAAAAATTAAAAGGAAAACTGTCTTCAGGCATGTTTGAACTGCAATACAACGCTTGGCTTTCACAGAAAAGAGAAAGTAAATGAGGAAAATATTGAACTATAAAAAATATGAGGTACATGATAAGGTTGTACAGATAAATCACGGTAAAATAAGAGCGTATTATGTTTAAATTTTTTTATCATTATTTAATAATGATTGTATTTTTGATGAAAATAGATTCTTCGTCTGCTTCGGATTTATTAGATGACTCTTTAAATCAACATTATTTAACAGCTAAGAGTTGCTTTCAAATGGCTCAAGAGTGTGAAATAAATGAGAAAGATGAGGTGAGAGGGTTCTTGCGTTGCGGTGTTGATGAATTGGAAAAAGGTATAAGTGAGAATGAATTAAATTCCATAAACTTTATGGCAAAGCTGTATGAAAATGGATTGGACGGCATTTTAGAAAAAGATTTATTAAAATCAGACGAACTTAAAGCAAGATCATGTGCGTTGCAGAATGAAAATAGGGGGTCATCCGTAATAAGTTCTCAAAATTCAGATCGTGGGATTAAGCAAAATTTAAAATCACCTAAAGTATGTGATCCTTTTAAGGAAAATGAATATTCACCTTCTAAGAAGTCATGCGTGATATACAATGGAGATGATTTTACCAGAAAAGCTTTTTAATTAATAAAAAAGAAAAAGCCACGTAGGATTTATCTAAGTAGGACATAGGGCTTTGGCACATAGCAATTCAACTTGCTGAGTAAGCTGATGATAAGAAAACAGGCTGTTCAATATAAACATGAGGGATAGCATCACATCACTCTTGAAGTGCTCTATCTAAGAGATTGATTGATAATATTTAAAGTTGCATATAACGTAAAAGGATAATGTTTTGTAAGGAAAATCGTATGAAAAGCTCTCCGCAGAAGAAAAATAATATTAATGGATGGCTTGTTATCGACAAACCTTTGGGGATGACATCAACAAAAGTGGGTAGTCAGCTTAAACGATTTTTGCGTCCAAAAAAAATAGGGCACATAGGTACATTAGATCCCTTAGCATCTGGTGTGCTAACATTTGCCTTGGGCGAGGCCACAAAGCTGATCCCCTATTGGCAAATTTCAGCTAAAAAATATGCTTTTGACATTACGTTTGGTGAACGTCGTTCAACAGATGATGCAGAAGGCGACGTTATTGAGCGTTCAAGCGTTTTGCCCACCAGTGCCCGTATTAAACTATTTTTAGATCAATTTATTGGAACTATTGATCAGGTTCCTCCAAACTATTCGGCAATCCAAGTTGATGGTAAACGGTCTTATGATCGTGCGCGTAAAGGTGAAGAATTTGAACTGCCACCACGCCAAGTTCGCATAGACGATCTGCGCATTACGCAGCAACTTTCAGATGAAACCTTTTCGTTTGAAGTAACTTGCGGCACGGGAACGTATGTGCGATCATTGGCCCGCGATATTGCCGAGGCGTGCGGCACCGTTGGTTATGTAAGCGCACTACGCCGTATAAAAGATGGTTGTTTTTCAGAAAGCCAGGCTATTCCATTAGATGTCTTTTTAAGCGAAGAATTTCAAGCTAAAGTACTTTCAAGTAAACCCCAAGAAAACAAAGATGACAATACGATTTTACTAGAACAAAACAGTGAAATCAGTCATACTGCACTTGGTATTTTCCCTTTAAGTTCTGTTCTGGACGACATCCCGGCTGTAACGGTTGGGGAAGATGATTTAAAAAGGCTTTATTTAGGTCAAGCAATTCTTGCAAGTTCGGTGTCACATCTAACTTCAGGCATTGTGCAAATTCAAGGAAACGCTGGTATTTGTGCCATGGGATTCATTGAAGACAATCTTTTAAAGCCAAAACGTTTATTACATTTAGGAGAATACGATGTCGATTACAGTTGAACGCACAGCAGAACTTGTTGCTGAATTTGGTAAAACACCAACAGACACGGGATCAACAGAAGTACAGATAGCAATCGTTACTGAACGAATCACAAACTTATCAGGTCACATGAAGACGCATGCAAAAGATTTGCACTCACGTCGTGGTTTGTTGATGCTTGTTGGTCAACGTCGCCGTTTGCTTGACTACCTAAAAAGCCGTAATTTGGCTGGTTATCAAGCATTGATTAAGCGTCTTGGTATCCGTCGTTAATCAATTCCATTAATGGCCGATTACTGCGATGTTTTATTGGTTTTTCGATGTTCATTTACTTTTGTAAACTCTGCGTCTCAAACCCTTGTTCATTTAGTACTGGGCCATTTCTGAAATTAACTATTTTTAATAGGTGTTAGTTAATCCAGCCCTCTGCGATATCTGTGCTGCTCATTTACTATAGTAAACTTAGTTGCTTGAATCCTAAGGGGTCTTTCTACTCAATGCTTATTGAAACAGGTATACGTTTTATCACTACAATAAAGGCTCGTTTTCCCATGTCACATGAATGTAAACTTGCCTTTTTTGTAACCTCAACGGCCTGTTATGGTGCTATTGAAACACCTGGTGGATGCATTACAGATATGCATACTTTAGGAACAGATTCCCAAAGCGTTGCCCTTGTTCCTTTTCTTCAAAGACTGATTGCTAAAGCGGGCAATCCAACCCCAACGGCACTAATAGCCCCTAAAGGACCTGGTAGCTTTACCAATTTGCGTGTGACCCTTGCAACAGCACAAGGTTTAAGCATCGCCTTGCCAACAGCTGTTTGTTATGCACCAACGTTTTTTGACATTCTTTTGTATGCAATGCCAAACCAAAGCTACGCTGTGATTGATTCAAAGCGCGGTGATTATTTTGTGAAAATAAAAGAAAATACTGCTCATATTGCGTCTTTCGAAACCGAGATTTTACAAAAATCGTTACAAGTTGATACTTTAACTTCACCCGCGGTAGAGAGTGATGCTTTGATTTTATCCCCTGAAGCTTTTCTTGATTTTCAAAATATACACAATCAGTGGCAAATGATTGTTGAACCTGATTTGTTTAATGACAGGGTGCCGCACACATCTTATGATCCAATAAAGCTTTTGGATGGTCTTTTGGCAGCTGATTCATATATGTATCCATGTGCATTTGAACCCTATTATTTATTTGATCCAACTTTTAAAAAATCGACAAAACCATTGTTTTAGATTTATCATTATTTTGATTAGTATATGCTATTTTAGCTAATAATATTAATTATGATCAATATTATTTTCCTGTAGATGCATTAAAAACGGATATAATTTTATAATTCTTTCTTTACTTTTTGTTTTTATCTTTTAAAATTATAAGTATAATTTTTATAAAAATATTTTTTGGAATTGTATGAATGCATTATTATTAACTGTTTTTATATTTATTTTTTTTAACACAAGTGGCGGTGTGATTGAAGCTAGCGAAGACTACAAAGTGAGTGAGCCTAATGAATTAAAAGGGGCGCGTGTAACACATCACTATCAATATGAGCTCGCAAATAAAGATAAGCCGACTAAAAGTTCTGTTGTTCCAGAAAAAAAAGAGACTATTTATTATCAAGATAACAAAAATGACCCGATTAATTTTAAGTTCATACATGATGGATTAAAAGCTAGCATTGAGGTTGGTAATTATGATTTTGTTTTAGAAATTTTAAAAGAAAGTCAATTTAGAAACCTTCTTTTTTCTAAGAAAAAGGGTGTCAATTTTGTTGTTAGCATGGCGTTAGATTTTTATATGCTCACTAAAGTAAAAATATTTTTTAGCTTGCCTAACTGTGTGCGTTTATCAGAAAGAAGCCTTGTCGATTTGGTATTTATGTGTGCTGTAAAAGCAAATAGGTGTGATATTGCTAAATATCTTTTGACACAACCAGGGGATATTCCTTTATTTAACCCTAAAGCTTTAAAAAATGCTTTTGATATTGCCATTAAAAGCCGTAATACAAATATGCTTCGCCTCATAACGGCCCCTACAGATGCCCCATCATCTACAGGCAAAGGTGATCATTTATCAAATCCTTGTGTTGGGTATGCACCAAGCATTAACCATATTAAAAAGATCTATTCAGATATTGGCAACGAACCAAAAACACCTGAAACAGTAGCATTTCTGACGTTTTTTGAAAATCATTTTTCTTATATATTAATCCATTTTTAACAGATCTCAATCGCTATTGCCGTGGCCTCGCCCCCGCCAATACAGGCTGCTGCAATACCGCGCTTTAGGCCGCGTTCGCGAAGTGCGTGCAATAATGTGACAACAATACGCGCGCCGCTTGCACCAATAGGATGCCCCAATGTGCATGAACCGCCGTGAACATTCATTTTTGATCGATCAATCTTAAGGTCTTTCATCACAAGCATAGGCACAACAGCAAACGCTTCGTTTATTTCAAATAAGTCAACATCTGAAACAGACCAATTTAATTTGTTAAGTAATTTTTGAATTGCTCCAACTGGGGCTGTTGTGAACCATTCAGGTGCGGAAGCATGGGCTGAAAACCCAACTATTTTTGCAAGCGGTGCTGTGCCATTAAGTGCTGATTCTGTGCATAAGGTTAGCGCAGCTGCACCGTCTGCAATAGAGCTTGATGTCGCTGCTGTAACGGTTCCTGTTTTCGAAAAAGCTGGACGCAGCATTTCAAATTTTGTTGGTTTAACACGTGTTGGCGGCTCGTCCTTATCAATAATCGTTACATTTCCTTTGGGGTCGTTATAGGTAATTTCCAATCGTTCTGCGGAAAATGCGCCGTCAGCCTCAGCCATTTTATAATTTTCATATGTTTCTGCTGCAAATTTTTCTTGATCAGCGCGGCTAAAGCCATATTTTTCTGCCGTTGCATCTGCAAAGGTTCCCATGGAACGCCTTGATCCATCTGCGCTTATGCCATAGGCATCTTCTAAACCATCAAGCATCATGTGATCTAAAATGACACCGTGTCCCATTCGATACCCCCCGCGGCCTTTTGGCAATAAATAAGGTGCGTTGGTCATGCTTTCAAAGCCGCCCGCCATCACTACTGAATATTGTCCTGTTTGCAAAGATTGGCACGCAAAAGCAATAGATTGCATACCAGACCCACAGACTTTATTTACGGTAATTGTTGGAATTGAATCGACCCCAAAGGCCAAACAGGTCGCTTGACGGGCTGGTGCTTGCCCTTGCCCTGCCCCTAAAACGCAGCCCATAATCACTGTTTCAGGAAAGTGTGATTTAATATGCGCGCCGCGTAGTGCCTCTGCGCCAATTTGAAAACCTTGATAGGCAGAAAGTTGGCCTTGAAAGGCGCCGTTTGGCGTACGTTTAGCGGAAATGATAAAAATGGGATGAAGCATTAAGGGCACCATAATTTTAACTAATTTTTAACTATTACTATCGTATAAAAAAGACACTGAAGACACAAGTCTTTTAATTACTTATTTTTGTAACAAAATCTTAACAAAATAATTATGTTTTATATGAAAAAGCATGTAAAAAATAATTGAAATTTAGTTAACTTTGGAGCATTATGAGGCATAAATAAAGTGGCTTTAGGTAAATAACTACTTTGTTCATCTTTCAAGAAAGGATTTGACTATGTTCAAATTAATTCAAAATACCCTTTTAATGTTATCCATTAGTGCAGCAACTGTTTTTTCAACTAACGCCTTAGAACTTGAAAATCAAGAGAATAAATCATTAAAAAGAAAAGCTGATAACGTCGTTTTGCGTACGCTTTATAATAGTGATTTTGCTTTCAAAAAAGCAAGAAAAGAGCTTAATAATAAAAATTTTGCAACAAATGAAGAAGAGTTTGCAGCAAAAAATATTTTGCTTAGCAATTATCAAGCGAATTTAAAAAGTAAGCTATTACGATTAGCATGCGCAAGTCATGCTCTGGATAAAGCATCTTCAGACCTGTTAAAATCAGTATTTAGGATGCAAAAGCCAGAAGTTGAAATTGATTTTGAAAAAATAGGAAAGAACAGTGTTAAGCTTGCTCAAGAAATGCTAGCAAAACCTCAAGACTTTACTTTTGCTTATTTTGATCGCGATGCGTTTATTAACAAAACTCTTCCAAATGTTAATCTTGCTCGACAAATGCTAGCGAAACCTCAAGATTTTACTTTTGCTTATTTTGATCGCGATGCGTTTATTAGGGAATATCTTCCAGCACATGAATTAGTTGGTACGTATTTACAAAAGAAAGAAACTTTAGAAGAAATTATAGCACCTGCACTATCATCAACCAGTAATGATGAATATGGCTTGTTAGCAGATATGAACTCTTGTGACAATACTCCTGAAAATCCTGCTGGGCGCAAAAGGTTATTTGAAAATAAGAAAAATCAATTTTCTAATGAACAACAAGAACAAGAAAATATAAATGCAGCTGAAAATTTAATGACTGTTGTTAGTTTCACACTTGATATGAGCCCAGAAATGAAAGTTCAAGGATTTACGTTTGAAGGCGGAAGTATAAAATTACGCATGGAAATGCCTAAAGGTACAGATATTAGTTCACTTCAATTGAAAAGATCAACCTCAGCTTCAGCATCACAGCAAATGTGCTATGGCAGGTTAGGGCGGTCTGAGTCTGGTTCACTTAGTACATTAGTGCGCTCTCAATCTGGCAGTGGAATAGTTGCTTATTAATTACTAAATTTTTCTTTATCTTAAAAAATAAAGGTGAAGGGGATTTTTCCCCCGTCCGTAACAGGCCACCGTAAAGTACACCGATTTTTCGGTGGTTTGTTCTTTCAATTTCAATCTTAAGATTGAACACTAAAAAAGCCCCGCTAAATAAAAATTATGGGCACGAAAATCAAGAATCTTTAATATAAAAAACAATTAAAAATGCCGTGGGTGCGTTAATTTTTTATACATTAATCCAAAGAAAGTGTATCATTTTTGGGTTTTTATCGCATCTTTCATAAGGTTATTTTGAAATACCCATCTTGTCATTGGCGCCATTCCTTAGTTACGCCTGTATAATTATATAAAGAAACCAATCGGCTTATTTGTCATTATGTAAACCTAATACATCATATTTGAAATTTGAATGAGATAGATCTTCGGATCAAGTCCGAAGATGACAAATGGTAGGTCCGAAGATGAAAAAAGGGAGGTTTGAAGATGACAAAAGGGAGGTTTGAAGATAGCGATGATGACCGTAAATGATTATATTTTTACAGCCCTATCGGTGCATCTTTCATATCATTTAAAATGCCGCGAATAAAAGCGATGGTGATATTGCGTTTTTGTTCAGCCGATAGGCGTTCAAGCAGTTGCACCCAGTAGTCGGCCATGGCGTACGATCGGTCAATATGTTGCCCTAAATAGACTAATACGGGCTCATCCACAAAGACGCCGCGATCGGCCAAGTTTTTTTTAAGAAGCGCTAGCATCATCGCATCATCCGGTAGGTTTAATTGAAATGTTGGAAGCGTTGCAAGGCGCGACGATAAGTCTTTTAGGCGGCACCAGTCTTGATGTGGGTGCGTCATCGTTAGCACAAACTGCGCGCCTTTTTCTTTTGCGTGATTAAAGAAGTGAAATAACCAGGGGGCCGGTGCTTGGTCTGCATCGTCAATGATGAATAGAGAGTCTTTAAAATCAAATGGGTGATGTGCGCTGCATACGTGACCGTTCAGTGAACGAACGGATTTATGTTTTTCTATAAAAGTATGACATAGGTGTGTTTTCCCAGAAAGCTGATCACCTAATATGATAGATCCAATGGCGCCTGACCAATTTGGGTAGGCTTGAAGCCAACGGTATGCATCTACATTGCAGTCACTAACGACATAAGAATCTGCATTATAAGTTGGAATATTGGGAAATGAAAACGCCAGTTGTTTCATGTCATTATAGCCATTAAGTTTGAACTCTAAGCTGCTACCGTCATGGCGAGCCCGGTAGGCGTGCCATCCAGAAAAACAGCACTGAATCACCACGGTGCTTAACGCAGCGCGTGATGATGGCGAAATGTTGTTACAAAATTAAAATAACAAATTAGGTATTACCCGATCCTCAAAAAGGAACTTCCCTCAAAAAGGAACTTCATCGTCTAAATCGTCAAATTTTTGGCTTGGTTTTGCTGCCGCTTTTGGTGCATAGCCACCAGCGCTTGAATCATCAAAGCCGCCCATATAATCAGCGTCACCGCTCCCTGATCTGCCATCAAGTAGTGTCAATTCACCGCGGTATCGACCAATCACAACTTCAGTTGTAAAACGTTCTTGGCCAGATTGATCCGTCCACTTGCGTGTTTGCAATTGACCTTCAACGTATACTTTTGAACCTTTTTTGAGATATTTTTCACAGATATCTGAAAGTTTATCGTTCATCACTGAAATACGATGCCATTCTGTGCGCTCGCGGCGTTCTCCAGATGTTTTATCTTTCCATGATTCGCCAGTAGCAATTGAAAAGTTCGCAACTTTTGCACCATCAGGCATGAAACGAATTTCAGGATCTTTACCTAAATTCCCCACAAGAATTACTTTATTAACTGAACCTGCCACACAAACCTCCGTTGACCTGCATATACCCTTTTAAAAGCGGTATTATTTTTTATTTTACATGTAACATTACACTACCTAAAAGCATTTTAAAATCTCTCTTTTGGCAAGAGGTGAATTAATTACCAAAGCATAGTTTTTTACTGGAAAATTTTAAATATGAAAAACCTATATGCATATTCATTTTAAATCAATTTAATAGGATTATTTTTTTATTGTTAAAATATATGTGTGTACTTAAAAAGTAATTTTTTGTTGACTATTTTTTATTTGTAGCCCTAAGAATATAAAATTGAAAATATGTTTTATATTGAAAAAATTGAATATATTTTTCCTTAATTATTGAATTAAATTACGTTGCAATTTTGTATCAATTACGTATTAATTATTATGATTGAATTTCATTGACTCTGTTACTGCAATCGCCTAATATGCTATTTAATTTAGGATATAAATATAATAATCGGCTATAAATGACCTATGTTGTAACTGAGAGCTGTATTCGCTGCAAATATCAAGATTGTATCGAAGTGTGCCCGGTAGATTGTTTTTATGCAGGCGAAACTATGCTTGTGATTGATCCAGATCAATGTATTGATTGCGGTGTGTGTGAAATTGAATGTCCCGCAGAAGCAATTATTGCTGATACTGTGCCTGGCGCAGAAAAGTGGATTGAACTTAATCGTAAATTTTCTGGCATATGGCCAAACATCACACAAAAAGGCCCTGTTCCTGTTGATGCAGATGATTGGTTAAAGGTTGAGGATAAATTTGAAAAGCATTTCAATGAAACATCTGGTTAACTAGACTATTTTAGCCCCCGGCCCTTGTATTTAAAAAAATCGTTCTTATATTCAAGGTAAGTCAAGTAGAGTAACCCCTTATGAGTAAAATAAAAAATGATAGAAAAGCATTTTAACGTAGGCGAATATGTTGTTTACCCAGTCCATGGTGTTGGTCGGTTATTAGCAATTGAAACCCACGATATCGCAGGTCAAAAAGTTGAGTTGTTTGTTATTAATTTTGATAAAGACAGAATGACATTAAGGTTACCTATACAAAAAGCAAAAAATGCTGGTCTTCGTCCAGTTAGTTCAAAAGATGAATTTGAAACAGTTTTGCAAACATTGACTGTAAAAACAAAACCACGTCGCTTGATGTGGAGCCGCCGCGCGCAAGAATATGAAAATAAAATTAATTCAGGTAATCCTGTTTCAATCGCAGAAGTAGTTCGCGACTTGTTTCGCAATCATTCAGACACAGACCAATCCTATAGTGAACGTCAAATTTACCAAGCAGCGATTGATCGTTTAGCGCGTGAACTTGCAGCTATTGAAGCAATCGGTGAAACGGATGCTATTTCTAAAATGGAAACAATAATGCGCGCTGCGTAAATTTTATTTCTAAAAGTGATAGTAATAATAGTTTTTAAAAGAGCCTCCTTAATGGGGGTTTTTTTGTAAGCATATTTTGTTAGTATTCAACTTGAAATAAAGTGATAAATTGTATATGTATAATATACATGTATTTAATTAAAAAATAAAAAAGGAAAAATAAGAGATGAGTAAACTTTTGAACGTGTTATTCAGCGGATGCATTGCACTGACATGTTGTTTTGCAAATACTGATATTGAGAATGAAATGCACATTCTTGTTGGATATGCTGCTCAGATTACACCATCTACAGAGCCGCATCAGTTTGATGGAGCGATGGACGAGTGGTCGCAGAGACTTTATAACTTGGCTAAGCAGCTTTACCCTGACGTTGCATCGCAAGATCCTAATACAGTAAGAGAGCGCATCTTAGCTGCTGCAGATGATGTGAATCCAAATGCCCATGGAAGAACAGAACGAGCCTATATAGAAAGTCGTTATGGCGCCTTAGGTGCCTTTGTTGATATTAACAATCGCTTGCAAAGAGTCGTTGGGATGCTTGTAAGTAAAGGAATCATTAACTATAAATCGTTGGCAGATAACCTTATTCCTCTTAATGATTCCCCATCAGCAATGTATAATGTGTTTTTCACATTCGGCGTGCATTTTTTGAAAGTACTTTTAGGTCAGGAACCTTCCTTTGTACATATCCCTCATGTGCCAGGTGTGCCTGCTGTTGCTGAAGGGATTGAGCCTTTTGTTAGTAGGCCTGTCCATGAGGAATCTGATCAATTCAGTAATGCTTCTGTAGAGGATTTGGAAAGCGCATTTGAGCATTTTGATATTTTTCAAGCCCAACAAGATGCCCAGTATAGCAACATAAACTTGGGTAATGTAATTGACACGTTAGTTAATGTATTAGGCATGGATAGGGATCAATTATATGCATTTGGCGAAGGCTATGTGCTTTCTGGGTTAGAGGCTTATACGGAAATTTTACCAGCAGCAGTTAATGCGATGGATAATGATGTTATTCCCCAACAGCAGGCATCAGCAGTTCAAGCTCAAACTCAGTCAGCAGCTCAAGTTCAATACCAGGCACAAGAACCTGCAGCACCTGAATCGGTAGAAACTAACGCAGTGCTCGTAGAGCGCGCGCGCGAATATTGGGTAACAAAGGCGCTTCCTCAAATGCAAATACGCATACGCAACAACACAAACAATGCTGAAATATTAGCAGGAGCAAGAAGAGCAGGTTTTTCTGGGTAACATAAATATTGAATTTAATTAATTTAAAGCGGCTTTCTTAAATGAAAGTTGTTTTTTTGATTGCGGTTATTAATACTTTTTGAAGGCTTTGGGTATCTTTTTAATGCAGTTGCTATCCTGCGCCTATGTAAGCATATTTTTAATTTTTCAACTTGAAATAAAGCAATATTTTTTTATAGTTGTTATAGTTTATTCTATTTAAAAAAAATATAAATTATGATTAAAATATTAGCATTTTTATTTTTTGGATACATCACACTGACATGTTGTTTTACAAGTGATGACATCGATGTTAGATTAAACAGACTTCTTGATCATGCAAGAGCTATACGAAGAAATAATAATCCACATGCCATTGATGACAGGATAGAAAGGTGGACAGATAACCTTTTAAATCTTGTAGCTAGGATTGAGCCTTACACAAGTGCAATAGATTTAGCTGCAATAGATTCAGCTGAAATAAGGCAACGTATCTTACATGCTGCAGATAATGTGGCTCTAAACCCACGTCCTGGAAGAGGTTCTAGCAGAGCTTATATAGAAAGTCGTTATGCTAATTTAGGTGGCTTTGTTGATATTAACAATCGCTTGCAACAATTCGTTGGGATACTTTTGGATAGAGCATATATTGACCTTGATAATGGATTGCTTCCTTTCCTTCTTTCTCCCAATAATTCTTTTCTCACATTGTATAGTTCGTTTTTTGTAGTAGGAGTTCATGGTTTTCGAATCATGCGATGTTTGCAAGCTTCTGACATTTCTGCTTCTGTGCGTTTTGTTGCTGATGTATTGGAAGATAAGCTTAGGGAGATTACTAGAATCCATAGCGATTATCAAAGAGCACCAGAAAATCAATCTTTACGGATAGCAGAGCCGCCGGAATTACAACAAATCCGTATAGGACCATCTCTTAATTTAACAGATTTAATAAATCGGATATTTATTGAATATACAGAAGACATTGTGATTGATAATCGAGCATGGCACATTGAAAATCTTGAATCTATTATGATTTATCGTCCCAGCAATGAAGTTCATCTTCACTGGAGCAGCATGCCAAGCACAAGGATTAATCCGTGGTGGCAGGGAGCGACTAATGTTTATCATGGTCAGCAAGAGAATGGGAACTGGCGTGTTTGGGTAGGATATGAGGCGGCAGGAGAATGCCCAAGACGATTAACTGTTAATCGCGCAGGATCACCAGTCTACTTTAACTTTCCAGTTATGCTTACCTATACAACAAATGAAGTTGCAGAATGCAGAAGAGCTGAACAAGAAGAAATCGAAGAAAGATGCCGACAGGCAGATCAAATACAAAGAACAGCGCCGCAACAGCCCCGAGGAATTTCGGATCAGTCTCAACACCAATGCCAGATACCACCAGTTCAAACTCAGCAAGAAACAGAAAATTCTGCAGCACGCGTAGAGCGTGCACGGGAATATTGGATAACAGTGGCGCTTCCTCAAATGAAAATATACATACGCAGCAAAACAAACGATGCTGAAATATTGGCAGGAGCAAGAGACGCAGGCTTTCCTGGATAACATAAAAACTTGCACACTTCATGTATTTTAAATTTACTAATTCAAAAATATAGATTGAATTGGAAAAATAAAAACATTTCTATTTTATTAAAATCAAAAAAGATTGACGATAAAAATCGCTTCAAATCAAATAAATTATGATAATTTCTCGCGTTTTGGATGGTAATATCTTATGCTTTATAAAACACCAAATAAGGTAACCAGTCATGGATGTGGTCGATTTTCGTGACTTTTACGCAACGCCGCTTGGAGCTGTTGTAAGATCTGATGTATGTGCGCTTATTCATAAAATGTGGCCCAACTTTGATGTGCCATCACTTAATCAAAAGCATAAAGACATCACGTTAACCTATGGCTACCCTCTGCCTTATTTATCTGAAAGTAGTCACCACCTTGCATTTATGCCGGCATCTATTGGTGTGATTGGCTGGCCAAAGAATTGCCCGCGAACAGCACTTATTGAAGAAGATTTATTTCCTTTGCCTGATCAAAGTGTAGATCGCCTGCTTGTGATTCATGGGCTTGAGATTTCACATAATCCAACAGATTTGCTGGAAGAATGCCGACGTGTTCTTGTGCCTGAGGGGCGTTTGCTAATCATTACACCAAATCGCCGAGGGCTTTGGGCAAGACGTGATGCAACACCTTTGGGGCGAGGATTGCCTTACACAATGACGCAGTTGTCACGCTTGCTTCGAGGGGCTTCCCTTACGCCAACGCAATTTATGCGAACACTTTATACACCTCCCATAGATTCAAATTTTGCAGTCAGCATGCAATCTTTGTTTGAAAAAATGGGCGAATTTATGATTCCAAAATTCAGTGGTCTTATTGCGATTGAGGCTGTCAAGACAGTCTATTGCGGTATTCCAACAGCAAAATACAGCCGTCGTTTTCAGGTTGCTTTACGAACTGCACGCGTGTCACGTTGTGTAAAAGACGTTTCGGATTAGTAATTACTGCGTCCATTTAAGGTAGGCTGGGTGATATATGCCATGACTGATCAAGGCTGAAAAATGAATTGATACTATTTTTCGATTGTTATTGTTTTATTTCATGCGGGTTTATATTCCTATAATAATTTAAGACATATACACGTAAATGACTGGCTAAATTTGTATCTTTTCGGTGGCAATCTTGATAAGCAATAAAATTGATAAGTGTCATTTTTTGCATCTCGGCAATGGTTTCTAAAGACTCCCAGAATTCTTTTTCCAAGGCGATACTGGTGTTGTGTCCAGACAAACGTATTGATTTTTTTAGCATAACACCCCTAGAATCGGATTAATTAATATGTAGTGTATAGTGTGTGATGACCATAAAAAAGAGCCAACTCGAACATTTTATTGACGGTCGTTTGGCGCATGAAATAATAGCCTGTCTTATTATATTAAATGGTATCATACTTTTTTTAGCAACCTCTACCTATATTGAAACACATTATGGATGGCTGATAGAGCATATTGATCATGCTTTTATGGTATTTTTTATAAGTGAAATTTCCATAAGGTGTATTGCCTTGCGTCTAAGGTTTTTCAAAAGTGTTTGGAACCTTTTAGATATGGTTGTTATTTTAATTTCCGTAATCCCAGCTACAGGGTATTTTACGGCATTTAGGGCGCTTCGTATCTTACGGCTTGTACGTTTGATTAAGTTTTTTCCAAAAATGCGCTTTTTAATTACATCTATTGATCGTGCAATTCCTGGTATGATTAGTATTTCTTCTCTTTTAACATTATTCTTTCTTATTTTTTCAATTATATCATTTAATTTGTTCAAAGATGTGAATCCTAAATATTTTAACACCATCGATAATACAATGTTGACGATGTTTCAATTGATGATAAATGATAATTGGTCTGAGATCGTTAGACCGTTGATGAATAAATTACCATATTCCAATTTATTTTTTATTGCGTACACAGTAATCATGAAATTTACGCTTTTAAATTTATTTTTTGGCTTAATTATTAATTCAATGCAGGCAGAGTCACGTAAAGAAAATAAGAAAACTATAAATAATTTAATAAAAAAAACAGAGTTAAACGAAAATAAAATTGAGATTGCATTAGAAGAAAAAATTGATGTTTTGATGGCTGAAATTCAATCTATTAAGAAAATGTTAAAGTAATGATATTTACAAAGGAGAGTAACATATATCATACTAATAAAAATGTTTAATTTTTATAAAAAGTTTATGTTAGAACGTATGTCTGTGCTTGTTTTGCCTACCCTTGGTCTTGGTCTTGTTTTGTTGTTATGTTATTTTCTTTCGTCTAATCGTAAGCAGGTTCCTTGGCGTCAGGTTGGTAAATGTTTTTTTGTGTCTATCGTTGTTAGCATTGTAATTACTAAACTACCTTTTCTTGAGGCTGCTTTTGAACGTTTAGGTTATGCAATTAATGCATTGCAAACGGCTACCTTTTCAGGAACGAAATTCGTATTTGGCTATTTAGGCGGCGCTGATACGCCATTTCATATACCTGATGACCGAAAAGCTTTTACGCATATTTTTGCATTCCAGTCTTTACCAATGGTTATTGTTGTTAGTGTTATATCAATGTTGTTGTTTTATTGGGGAGTGATTGGCCTTTTCATTCGTCTTTTATCACCTTTGTTTGAACGCGTATTAAATGTCGGCGGGGCAATGGGGATTATTTCGGTTACTAAAATTTTCTTTGGTCCAATGGAAACAGCACTTTTTGTAAAGCCATATCTAAAGTATTTTTCAAGGTCTGAAATCTTAACATTGATTACTCTTGGTTTAGCGACTTCAGCGATGAGTGTTATGCCTATTTATGCCCATTTGATTAAAGACTTGATCCCTCATGCGATGCCTATATTTTTGATGACCAATGTAATTACAATTCCAATTGTGATTGGGCTTTGCAAAATTTTGGAACCTGACCAACACCTTACAAATGGTTCGCTTGATTCAATGTATAATTTCACAGGATCACTTGATGCGATTAGCCGCGGTACACGTGAAGGTCTTTCAATTTTTGTTAATATTTTAGCAATGTTAATTGTTATGGCGGCATTGATTTCTTTGTGTAACCAAGTGCTTGGTCTTGTGCCAAGGAGCCAGCCATTGACGTTGCAGTATATTTTTGGGTATATTTTCTCGCCAGTAGCCCTTTTTATGGGAATTCCTGCAACAGAAAGTTTTGAGGCAGCAAAGCTTTTAGGCACAAAAATGGTTCTTAATGAAGTGTTTGCCTTTATCGATTTTACAACGGTTGGTAAGACGCTATCGCTTAAGACACAAATTATCTTAACGTCGTCATTAGCAAGCTTTGCTAACTTTGGTTCAATTGGCGTTGCTGTTGCGGGTATCGCTGCAATGTGCCCTGAGCAACGTTCAAACTTGGTTGCATTTGGCTTTAAATCATTGTTGATTGGGGCCCTTGGAACGTGTTTAGCGGCTGCACTTTTGGGTGCTTTGTTGGTTTAGTATCCTTGGCTTTTTTAATTTAAAAACTAAATCCTGCCACCCTTCACTTTTATTCAACAGTCTTTTTTCTGTCATCATCGGGTTTGACCTGGTGATCTTTATCAGTTCAAGTGCAAATTTTATTGTTTTCAAAACAATAATAATCGCCTATATGCTTTTTCAAAGAGTAGAGATCCCGGGGTCACAGTCCCGATGAGGGTAAAAAGTGAGTGGGTAGCATGGTGGGATAGTTTGTAATAACACTTTGTAATGATGTCATTCATTTTTTGAACCCATATGGTGCACGTATTATATTTCAAGAACTTGAAGCTGTGCATATGAGTTATTGTGATCATAAAAATAAACACACAAAATATTTTATATTGACAGATGAGCTTTTTGAAAGTGGTTACAAAGGACCTTTAATTATTATTGCTAAGCTAAAAGCAGACATTTTGTAATTAAAAGTTGTTTTAAATCAATGAAAAATGGCGGAGAGAGGGGGATTCGAACCCCCGATACAGAATAACCCGTATGACGGTTTAGCAAACCGTTGCCTTAAGCCACTCGGCCATCTCTCCAGCACTACACTATTTAAAGCAAAAATAGCTAGTTCGTCAAGCTTAAGTTGATAAAATGCAAAAAAAATTGTTAAAAGATGGGGACGGAAATGACGTTCGATTAATTTATTGTTTATTGATGTAATAATTTTACCATGAAAATCACTAATCACACGTATCGAATTTCATGAAAGAAAAACTATAAATGTATCTTTTACCCTGGAAATAACTAACTAAACGTATTGAATTTCATGGTAAAATAGTTTTTGGACACACTTGTGTAAAAATGTATTTGATTTCTATTATTTGTAACGTTTTCGCTTTTAAACAGGGTGCGATTGCTTTATTTTAATCTTTTGTAAGTTAGTATCGTGGAATTTTCCTTATGTCTTGTAAAAATGCAATCATAGCTATTTTAGTGTTCATGGTTGTAGGATTATTGCTTACGCTCAATCGCTATAAACAACTTTTTCGCCAAGAAAATTTACTTTCAAGTTGGGTGATTCAAAAAGTTAAGATTGACGAATTTGATGTTCGGTTTAAACCCGAATCCCAAGGTCCATCAAAAGAAACTGAAATTTCATTTATAGGCAGTTTTGGTGCGCACAGCAGCACAAGCGATTTTGAAACGTGGATTTTGTGTGCCTTTGCTAAGTCAGCACAAAAGGTATTTGAATTTGGGACATTCACTGGCAAAACAACATACTTATTGGCTAAAAATACGCCAGAATCGGGTAAGGTTATAACGTTAACACTTTCACCTGAAGAAATCGATTCGTACACAAAATCAAAAGCTGACCATGAAGACGACACAAAAGCAGCCCTTCAAGAATCTATATTTAATAAATTCTATTACTCTAATGAAGTTGTTGCCCACAAAGTTGAACAGCTTTTTGGTGATAGTAAAAAATTTGATACAACGCCTTATTTAAAAAAAATAGATATGATCTTTATCGATGGATCACGGGCTGAATCATATGTTGAAAATGATAGTAAAAAAGCACTTGAAATGATTAAGCCGGGCGGCATTATTTTTTGGCACGATTACCGCGGGCCAAACCGTGCACGCGGCGTATATAATGTATTAAATAGTCTTAGTAAAACCTTAAAGCTTGTGCATATTGCTGGAACAAGCCTAGTTGCCTATAGGGCGCCAAATTAGTATAGGTATGTTGACTCACCCCTTTGTCCCCCAGGCGTTGTTAGCGCTGTTTATGCTGGTTGAGGGGGTTAAGTGCGTACGTTTTCGTTATCATCGAATAAGCAATGCGTTACTATTTTCCTTATTTGTGTACGCGTTTTATGCGCATGTATGTGTTGATGTTCGTTACGTGCATGTGATGCTGAACAATCACGTGGATCAAGCCTTTCATTACCGTGTTGCAAGTCTTTGGAGTCATCACGAGACATCTTTGTTTATATGGTTGTGTATATTGAATGTGACGACGCACATATGGCGATTGCCAACTGACCTTTCACGTTTTAGGGCAAATGCTCTTGGGCTTTTAAACTGCTGTTTTACTTTTTATATGTTGGTTGAAGCCAATCCATTTGCAACGACCCCCTTTACGCAATTAATGACCGAAAGCAATGGGCTAAACCCGCTTTTGTATGATATGAACATGGTGTGGCACCCTCCCCTTTTGTATATGGGGGCGACAATGCTATTTACGCCTTATGTGATAGGGCTTTGGTTGCATCGAAATGATGACCTTGTTTTGGTTCGGTTGATTCAATATCAAGTGAAAATTGCTTTTGGCGTGTTGACGTTTGCTATTGCACTTGGTAGTTTGTGGGCCTTCACGCAGCTTGGCTGGGGCGGCTTTTGGTTTTGGGATCCTGTTGAAACAGCATCGTTATTGCCATGGGTAGCAGCACTGATTGTGTTTCACAATAAACCACAAATGATTCAAAAAAATCCTTGGATTGCGGGATTGCCATTTGGATGTGTCATGATTAGTCTTTGGGCGGTTCGATCAGGAATTCTTATTTCTGTGCATAGCTTTGCAAATGATGTGATGGCGTTTTGGTTGCTTGGTGCTTTTGCTTTTTTTGCACTAGTACCTCTTATTGTGATGCTATCTAAGGGGATTTTTTCATCGATTAAAATTACTTTTATGACGGTGGGGCTCGTGTGTCTTGCATTAACGTTGGTATTGCTGTTGCTAGCTTTGTTTTTGCCGGTGATTTTTAAGTTTAGTTTGGCGCCGTCATTTTTTAATGTAGTATTGCTGCCTGTTTGGTGTTTGATTGCTTTGTTGATGGCGATTACACCTAATCGATTTGGTTTGTGGGCGCCCTTAAATACGGCACTTTTAGCGCTTGTTGCTTATTTATCTTTTTACACGTATCTTGCGCCAGCTTATCTTTTGCTTGGGTCCGTGGGCTCAATATGTGCGGGGGCGATGTTGCCATTGTTATTTCGAAAAACACACATGGCATTGGCGCATATTGGTGTTGGGCTTTGCCTAATTGGATTTGCAAGTTATAGCGATAGTCCATCAGAACAGACCTTAACGTTAGCGCATGCTTCGCTAAAGAATGATGCGCTAAAGCATGGTTCCTATGCACTAGCCTATGAAGGTATTCGTCATTTTAAAGAACCCTTTAAAACAGATCAAGTGGCACGTATTCGCGTTGATTTGTTGGCTTTTGACGACAGTGTTTTAAAAACATTATATTTAACACCAGGAAAGCAATTTTTTCATTCATCAAAATTGCAACGTGCAAAGGCTGATTTCGGTTTGCTTAATAATCGAATTCTTTTGATATCAACAATTGAACGTTTATCAGACACCCAAATAGCGATCGTTTTTCATGAAAAAATGGGTCTTTTGTGGATTGTTTGTGGTTGTATTTTAATGATCTCTGGGCTTCTTTTTTTTGCAAGCAGGAAAAGCTTGAATGTTTTTTTCAAATTTAAAAGTATTAGTTAGGTTCTGTCCCTAAAGCTCACTCTCATCGTAATTTTGATGCGGATTAAGCATAAGGGACAGAATCTACTTATTTGAGGATTTTCTTTTTTTTGAATGTTTTTTTGACGAGAAAAAATGATGACGCTTTGCCCATATTTTAAGAGCAAGCCCTATTGATACAACAGTTAGGAATAGCTTTAATATAAAAGTTAATGGGATAAGCATAATAAAAAGAATAAAGGCTGCGACAGCCATTAAAACTAAATTTTTTTTATCCAATAGTTTTTTTAATTTTAATAATTTTTGGCGCATTATACGACCTATTTATTAAACTAAGAATTAACTACAGGATTATAACATAAAGAAATGATATTAAACACCCTATGCCAGGCTTTTTGGTATAAATAACCGTTGATCTTTTTATGTGCATATGGAATTTGAAAAAGATTATTTTTGAATGTTAAAATAATTGATGGGTATTAATATGAAAAAAGCTCCTTAAAAAGGAGCCTCTTTACTTTATAGACTTCAATCGTTTGCACGACTTCAAAACTATTACGCAGCTTTAGGAGCAGCTTCACCTTCAGCAGCTGGAGCAGCAGCATCAGTAGCTTCAGCAGCTGGAGCAACAGTAGTTTCAGCAGCAGGAGCAGCAACTTCAGTAGTAGCAGCGAAAACTGATGAAATTGATGCAACTACGAATAATGTGAAAAGAACTTTAGTCATTTTTAGAAAACTCCATGTGGATAAGGTTAAAAACAAGACTTAGCTATAATTATGCCAAGCTTAAATTCAGATTAAGTCAAGATTCATTTTTATGTCAACAGTTTTTCTGTTTTTAATAAAATTCATTTTTGTGGTGGGTTTTCATTGCTTCTTTGTTAAACCTTTGGTATTAATAATATACTCTAGTAGATATGCGGATGTGGTGAAACTGGTAGACACGCCAGATTTAGGTTCTGGTAACGAGAGTTGTGGGGGTTCGAGTCCCTTCATCCGCACCAAAAGTTCAATTTAAGGTTCGAGCACTTATGAATGTTAAGCAAAATGTTTCCGAAAAATTGAAACAGGAATTTCATATTACAATTGAAAGTGATGAAATTGTTCGTCGCGTAACAGAGTCATTGGCAGAAAAATCAAAGACCGTTTCTATGCCTGGTTTCCGTCCTGGCAAGGTTCCTATGACTGTTGTTCGTCAGCGCTATGAAGGCTCAATCATTCAAGACGCTTTAAATCACTTTATACAAGATGCAAGTCGTAACGTTTTAAAAGAAAATAAAATTAAGCCTGCAATGCAACCAACCTATACGCTTGATCCATACACACATGGTCAAAATTTTTCATTTAAGCTTCATATCGAAACATTGCCTGAAGTTACGGCTCCTGATTATTCAAAAATTAAGATGGAAAAGATAGTTTCAGTTGTTGAAGATAAAGAAGTTGATGCTTTCATAAAGCAACAAGCTGAGATCAAAACATTTTTCCGCCCTGCGCCTGAAAATGCCAAGCCCATGCACGATGATCGTGTAATTATCAGTCTTGAAACACGCGTTGGTAAGAATGTCGTTAAGTTGTTCACTGTTAAAGATGCAACTGTTCGCATCGGAACAAAGAATTTCTTATTTGATTTTATTGAAACAGAGCTATTGACAAAAAAAGTGGGTGATTCCTTTGTTGTTGAACATGCATTTCCTGCCGATTATCAACATAAAGCACTTGCAGGAAAAACAGCGACATTTAACGTAATTATTGTTTCACATGACAATTTAATCAAGCTTCCTTTTGGTGAAGAATTTGCAAAAGAATGTGGTTTTGAATCAGCGGAAGCGTTAAAAGCGCAAGTGCGTCAAGAGCTGCAAAATCAAATAAACACAAATATTCATTTGTATCATAAACGTATCCTGCTTGATGTATTGTCTGAGCAATATGATTTTGATTTGCCTCCATCACTTGTGAAGTCTGAGTTTGATTCTATTTGGGCACGCCTAAAGTCTGAAATGGATGAAGCACGCAAGCAAGGATTATTGGAAGCAGAAGATGATAAATCAGATGCTGAATTAACAGCAGAATATCAAATTATTGCTGAACGCCGTGTTCGTCTGGGGCTGGTTATTGCTGAAATTTCACGTAGTGAAAATATTCGTCTTGATGATAAAGAGATTCAAAATGCCATTATCCAAGAAGCCCTAAAATACCAAGGTCAAGAACGTCAAGTGGTCGATTACTACCGTAATAACCCACAAGCTGTTGATATGTTGATTGCACCTGTTCTTGAAGATAAGGTTTTAGCCTCTATTATCGAAAAAATAAATGCAAAAGAAACAACATTGTCAGCTACTGAGTTGCGTAAGCGTTTCACCGGTATTTTGCCAGGTTTTGAAGAAGAAAATGACGCACCAAAAGCAGCGTCAAAGAAAGAAAAAGCAGCTAACGAAGATAATTCTGCAGAAACAGCTAAGCCAAAGAAGGCTAAAAAAAGCGCAGAGTAGTTTTAAATAGCTATTAAAATGAGATTAGGCTTTAATGATGCTGGTTATTACTGGTGTTTTTAAAGCCTTTTTTTATAACTATTTCCCTATAAAATGACTATGGCGTTAAATGCTTGCTTTTTCTTTGTTTTCTATTCCCTTTTGGTTTTTTATACTTTTTGTTTACAAGGACCCCATGGACGTTATGGCCGCGCTGCTGAGAATTTGGCATGCCTAATACGCCCTATGATGGCACAGTTTTAGCTTAATGGCAGCGGGTGAATGAGGATATTATTATTCATATTTAAATGTATTATTATTTATTTTAAATTATTTAATTTTAATTTTTTATATTAACTATTATTTAATTAATTTCATTGTAATTTAATATTGATACACAAAGTATTATTTTCTAAATATGGGGTCTTAATCATGACTAAATCAAAGATGTTACTAAAAAAACCACTTTTTTCAATGAAATTGCTTGGGCCTTGTGCAGTCATTTCTTATTGCGCATTTACATCTATAGGATATACGGCTACGGCTATTCTTGAGACAGAGGGCGGTGAATTAACTGAATTAGGAGCTATTACAGACCATGTTGGTTTTAGCTTAGCGTTAACGCGATCTGGAGTCGGCACAGCTACCGTTTCTACAGCCCAAAATAATGCCACTATGAGTACAAGTATAAGGGTAGACACAGGCGTCGAATTTCAGTTTTCTGCTTCAAGTATTCCTGCTGCCGTACCTACTCAAGCATCTTATTTAGTTACCGCTGGCAGCAATTATTTAGTCACAGCAGCTAATTTTAGTAGTTTTGAATTTGTTGACAGTGCGCATTCCGGGTACGTTGATAACTTTACTAATTTTGGAACAAATTATGCTTCTCTTGTTGCTGATAGCGCAACACTTAATGATACGGTCATTACAGCTGTAGTGGCTAACCCAGCCACCGGAGGCGCAGCGCCTATTTTCACGTTAAATGGTGGGGCAGCAGCACCACAAGGCAGCGCTATTAATATTGGGACTTCTATTGTATTAGGCGCAACAAATAGTACACTTGATGCATCGGGAGCAACTGGCGGTTTCACAGTCTCAAGTGCCTTAGCTTTAGGCAGTAACAATCTTAATATTGCAGGGGGATCAACAGCAAAACCTGTAATTTTAGGTGGTGCAAACACAGCTTCAACTGGTAGTTCTATAACAGTTAAGCCTAACTCAGCCCTTTCTCTTGCTGCGGCCACAGCGCTCGGCGGCACTGGAACATCACCAACTGTTGGCAGTATTGCACTTACTTCTGGTTCAAAGCTCTCAGTAGGCGTTTCTCAAACTTTACCACCGCTCATATTTGCTTAATACGTGTAATAATAAATTACCAAAATAAGTGCATTTTCGGATGTGCTTATTTTTTTTTGATGTGCACTATGTGGTCGTTAGGTGGATAATGCTTTTTTTAATAAATTCGCATGACCCACTAAAGATCCATAGTATGAGCGGATCAGTGAAATCACACCAATTCTCATTTTTTGCGATGCTTGAGTTTGACCAACTTACTGTACGAACATTGAAAAGAATATAAGGGATTATTGCTTTAAAAAAAATAGAATATTTGCCCCTGAGTTGACAAAGATCACCGGGTCAAGCCCGGTGATGACAGAAAGAATAGCCTGGTGATGACAGGAAAAAAAGCCTGGTGATGGCAGGAAAACAGGAAGCAGCCTGTTAAATAAAAATGTGAGTAGCAGTATGAAGTCTGCTGACTTAAAAATTCATATTTTGAATCTGATCGGCAAAGTATTGTATGTTGTAAAAGTATAACAGATTAAATAAAAACGCCACGGTGAAGACTGATAGCTTTATTATTTATATAAAAATTAACAAAAAATTAATTCTTATTTTCTTATTCTTAAGATGTGTTAATTAGTGTTAATCAATCCATGTTTCTGTGCGCATCAATAAATTGTAAGACGTGGCTCGACACTAGCTGCCTTAAAAAATTGCGATTGGCTCTGTTTTCGCAAGCAGTGCATAGAAAAATTATTCAACCAACCTCTATATATGTGAGCTTGCTATTTGGTCTGTTAATGTTTGGATTTTTATCCACAAAGGCACTAAGCAATGAAAGTGTCACGATCAATGTATCGTCTGCAGCGGTTGTTACGACTCCACTGTTGCAAGATGCTTTTGGTCAAGGTGGATTTCCTATTTCGATAACAGGTGCCGGTATTTTTGGTGTAACTGGTATAAGTACCCATACAGGCGTGACAACAATAGGTGGTGCATTAGGCTCAGGACTTGGGGGGAATATGCTTGTAACCGGACGCGTCGGTTCAGCGAACAAAGCATTTACGGTTGCGCCTACTGGCACACTTATGGGTTCAGGAACGGTGGTTGGAACGGTCATCAATGCCGGTAATCTCTCTCCCAGTAATAACCGCGCAATACCTAACGATACAGGACCTCCGCTTAAACCTGGCACGATATTAACTATTACAGGTAGCTACAGCCAAGCAGCTGATGCCTTTTTAAAGCTTTTTTCAACACCAAGCGCATGTGATCGCTTAGCAGTGAGCGATATTGCTATGTGTGATGGAACGCTTGTAATTAATCCTGTCGGGAATTATCCCTCTGCAGGTACCACTTTCCGTATTATGACCTGGGGTTCTTCTACAGGGACATTTCCTAATGTTATCAATGGCTCAAATATACCCGTTTCGTTAGTTACAACAATCGATGATTTTGGGATGAGTGTAAAAATTAGCGGGGCCTCTACAATCGTAACGTCAAGTGGAGTAGCTGCCAGTTCATTGACAGATGCAACCGGTGAGGTAGCCGTTTCTGATGGTGCAACGGTTTCGAATACAAGTGGTTCACAAACAGTGTCAGCCATTGTTTCTATTGCTGGCACATCCACACTTAGCACAAGTGTAGGTGCGGCAACAGTTCTGACAGGACCGATTATGAGTCCAATTGGCACAAGGCTTAATTTAGGAGGTGGTGGAACAATAAACTTTTCGGGTGATAACAATGCATTATTAGGAGATATTGCCGTCAGCGGCTCAATTGTTAATGTATCATCAAGCTTAGGTTCTGGTGGCTTAGAGTTAGCCAACACAACGTTAAATATTACGAGTGGAGCAACCTTAAATAACACGGTTACAACGGATGCGGGGACAATAATTGCATTGAAACCATTGGGGATTGATGCTCCTGTTGTTGTAAGTGGCTCTTTATCAGGTCAAGGTGCTATATCTATTGATGGCGGCGGCATCGCTATCTTTAATAAACCGAATGCAAACTTATCAGGCCCCATTCAATTATCATCATCAACGGCACAAATAGCAGATGGATCAAACCTTGGCACAGGAAATATCTCTCTTGAGGGTGCATCACCAACCATTGTGCTGGGTAATGTTACCTTATCAAACCCAATATCGGTGAATGCAGCAGCAACATTTAGATCAAATTCAATAGGGGGTTTTGCAGGCCCCATCACAGGTAGGTATGACTTAACATTTGATGGAACAGGCACAACAAAACTTACAGGTAATAGCACAAACTATAGCAATCAACTTAAGATAACAGGGGGGACAGTAGCCGTTGATGCTAATTTCGAAAATGCCGCTATTAATGTCAGTGACGGAGCAACTTTTTCTGGAACAGGTAAGGTTGGCGATGTTACCTTAAGTTCAGGAGCACGTGTAATAGCTGGAGAATCTTCCCTATCCAACCTTTACGCTCATTCATGGCAAAATGATAACGCAATTTATGATGTCTATATAAACAGTATGGGTGAATCAAACACGATTGTTGTTTCTGGTGATAGTAGCTTAAATGCGCCAACTTTTAATATTTTAATGGATGCCAATAACAGGTTTGAAGGGGTTATTGATTATAATGTGCTACAAGCAGGCGGCGCACTTTCGGTAACAGGGCCAGTAACCATAAACTGGGTTAATCCAAATCCTTCAGGTGTTGATCCAATCACCTTTACAATGGGAACGCTTCAAAAAACAATAAGTGGTATTACCACAAACTACTTGGTGTTAAGAGCAACACTAGCGCGTGAGGTGAGAACTTCTTCTGCTGCTCAAAAAAAAGAGGACGTTAATGATGCTGTAATTTACTCAGGAACGCTTGCTCCCATTTCCCCCCTCATTGCTGATGTTGTTCCTGTCAAAGCTAGCAATGCAGCACCCGTTGCAGAACAAGATGAGCTCACCAGTATTGTATTCGGTACTTCATCATCGACTAATGATCCTTCTGCATTAGCAACCGCTGATTCATTTCACTTTAAAAGGTTTTCAAATAGCGTAGCAAAACCTGTGTCTGGAAAAAGAGGGATAACCGAAGCCTTACTTACTGCCCTTTCTAAAAGTGGCCCTCAAAGTTATAAAGTTAATGAAACGCGCTTGTGGGTCACTCCGTATGTGAATCGTACACGTGTTAAGCAAACAAATAGTGATGTTGGCAGCCAAGGTTGGTCTGGTGGCTCTCTTTTAGGGATTGAGCGGCGTGATAAGAAGAATACTTGGTCGCTGGGCATACTGGGCGGTCTCATGGGGTCACGTTCACATGCTCTTGGCACACCAAATACGTTTTCAAAGACAACAGGTATAATACTCGGTGGATTTAACAGCTACAAGTATACTACCTATAAAGACAAAGGAAATTTCGGGCATGAAATACTAGCCAGTCGTACCTTTACCTCTGTTGATGCGCAGCGTTATGATCTTGATAGTACAAAAAATACACCATTTTTTGCCTTAAGCGCTTACAAAATTACCACCGATGTTGGTAATGGCCAATTGAATTACCTGTTTGATATTATTAAGGAAAGCATGAGCTGTCGTCTAAGTACTGGCTTAACATACATTCGAACAAAATATGGTGCGTATACTGAACGTAATGCCGGAGCGAATGGTCTTATTCAATCGGCTCGTTCACATAAATCAGTCGAATTTTACAATGGTATAGGTTTTCGTAAAATTCAAAACACTAAGCGATTCATTCTTCGTGCAACGGCTGTTTATGAGTATGGGTATCAAGTGTCAAGCTCAGGTTCTGTTGCAAAAACAACGACGCAGTCATACTCGCCAACGACTTTCACAGCCCCTCCAGGGCCACGTCAAAATAAGCACTACTTGCAATTGAGCGGTTCATGCCTTGATCGTGAAACAGGTTTGAAATTCATTTTGTCGTATTCGGGTGTGTCGTATAAAAATGTTAAAAGCCACACGGCGATGTTTAAGGTGGAACACAGATTTTAAAGCAAAGCTGTGAGCTGCATTATGCAGATGTATCCTATTTCAGGCTTGTTTCTGACATGAACATATATAATTAATTAAATTTTTTACATAATATGAAGAGAAAGCTTTCGATCTAGCAAAAAATAAGGCAAAATAGGAATAGTTTTATTATAGCTTAAGTTGAGATTTTTATGAATACACTCATGTCTACGCTCGTTCCAATGGTTGTTGAGCAATCCGGCCGTGGAGAGCGCGCCTATGATATTTATTCGCGTCTTTTAAAAGAACGCATTATTTTTATGACGGGTCAAGTCTACGATGAAATGTCAGCACTTATTTGTGCGCAGCTTCTTTTCTTAGAAGCAGAAAATCCAGAAAAAGAAATTGTCATGTACATTAATTCACCTGGTGGTGTTGTTACTGCTGGTATGGCGATTTATGATACAATGCGTTATATACGCTGTCCTGTGTCAACGATATGCTTGGGCCAAGCATGTTCAATGGGTTCATTGTTGTTAACAGCGGGCACTAAAGGTAAGCGTTATGCGCTTTCAAACGCACGTGTGATGTTGCACCAACCTTCTGGCGGCGCCCAAGGCCAAGCAACAGATATTGAAATTCAAGCGCGTGAAATTTTAAAAACGCGTGCGCGCTTAAATCAAATGTATGTTGAAGCAACGGGTCAGCCACTTAATGTGATTGAAGACACAATGGAGCGTGATAGTTTCATGTCTTCAGAAGAAGCTTTAGCCTTTGGTTTGATTGATCATGTGATAACAAAAAGACCGGATGCTTTGAAAGTATAAAAATAAAAAAAGACCAATCCATCTGCGTTTTTCCTTTTTTTGTTAATTATTTGTTGATAATTACAGGCTCATACTAAAAATAAGATTATTGGGGAAAGCGCATTTGGGCGCACTATACGAAAGAAAAACTGTTATGTCAAAATCTACAGGTGGCGATTCAAAAAATACACTTTATTGTTCTTTTTGTGGAAAAAGTCAACATGAAGTTCGCAAACTTATTGCGGGCCCAACTGTATTTATATGCGATGAATGTGTCGAATTATGCACGGACATTATTCAAGAAGAAAATCAGTCGGTACGCTTTACACAGCGTGAAGGTATCCCCACACCACAAGAAATATGTAATGTCTTAAATGATTATGTCATCGAACAAGAACGCGCAAAACGTGTTTTGTCTGTCGCTGTGCATAACCATTATAAGCGTTTAAATCATTCTGGTGGTTCAGATGATATTGAAATTTCCAAATCTAACATTTTATTAATTGGCCCAACTGGAAGTGGTAAAACGCTTCTGGCACAGACGCTTGCGCGTATTATAGACGTTCCATTTACAATGGCAGACGCAACGACATTAACTGAAGCCGGCTATGTAGGTGAAGACGTTGAAAACATCATTTTAAAGTTGCTGCAAGCAGCGGATTACAACGTTGAAAAAGCACAGCGCGGTATTGTTTATATTGATGAGGTTGATAAAATTTCGCGTAAATCGGATAACCCATCTATTACACGTGACGTATCTGGCGAAGGTGTGCAGCAGGCACTTTTGAAAATCATGGAAGGTACAATTGCTTCTGTTCCCCCGCAAGGTGGAAGAAAGCACCCGCAACAAGAGTTTTTGCAAGTTGATACAACAAACATTATGTTTATTTGCGGCGGGGCCTTTGCCGGTTTAGATAAAATTATCGCTGCGCGTGGCCGTGGAAGTTCAATTGGTTTTGGAGCAGATGTACGTCTTGCGGATGAACGTAAGACAGGCGATCTGCTTAAAGATGTCGAACCAGAGGATCTATTACGTTTTGGTTTGATTCCTGAGTTTATTGGTCGTTTGCCTGTACTTGCAACACTAACAGATCTTTCAGAAGAAGCGCTTGTTGATATCTTAACAAAACCAAAAAATGCATTAATTAAGCAATTTAAACGTCTTTTTGAAATGGAAGATATTAAGTTGAACTTTACGGATGATGCCCTAAAAGCAATTGCCGCGAAAGCTATTCTGCGTAAAACAGGGGCACGTGGCCTGCGTTCAATTATGGAAAATATTTTGCTTGATACGATGTATGAATTGCCATCTATGGAAGATATTGAAGAAGTAATTGTAGGTAAAGATGTTGTTGAAAATCAGGCGTTACCAGAGTTTGTTCGTATAAAACCTGATACTGTTAAAGAAGAAAAAGCTGTAGCGTCTGCTGGCTAAATATAACGTTTTAAACAAAATCAAAAAGGCGATCATCTATTGGTCGCCTTTTTGATTAGGGTTTAACATTTAAAGATTTTATAGATGAGGATAACAAAAAATATCTCTATTTTTGAACCCACGCTGAAATATTTGTGTTTTTTGATATCAATACATAAGAGGGGTGACGTGCCGCTCTGCGTGTCAAAATAGGCCTTTGGCGGGGGGGGTGTTTTAGTTAAAAAATATTCAGTAATAAATTGTTTTAAAACGGCTGGTATAGCGCCTGATTTTTTGAAAGTGAGTGGCTTCATTAAATGAGGAAGTTACTTTTTTGCGTGCATAGGAACGTGCAACGGCTAGAGGGCATAGTTAGGGCTTTGTCACGTAGTTCAAGATCTAAAAAAGTTAGGCGCTTGTGACGAATAATGTGCTACTAGCAATTAAAAAGCTTTTGCGTGGGTAGAAAAGACCAAATGCAATACTGACAAGTAGGGGCACTGTGTAAATTGGATTAATAACTGGGATCGCTGATAAGGCGAACGGTGTATAGAAATTGGCGTAAATAACTGTGTGCTAAATGTTGTGATAAGATCTAAAAGCGGGTGCCTACGAAATGCCGAAATGCTTAACGGGCTATAATCAAAGCTTTTGCAGAAATGAGGAGTGAAGGCTATTCTTTGAGTGGTTTGATTTTTTTGGGTTTTAACCGTTGCTTTCTAAACAAAAAATTAGATTTAGAAAAGCAACGTTTTGATCAATGATAAGTGCAGTTTAAATAGATAGTTTTTGAATAAGTTCGTCCAGCTGATCATAACTATTAAAGTAAAAGGTAACAGCGCCCCCATGTTGATTTGTTATGATTTTTGTACGTAAACCAAGTGTTTCTTGTAATTGCTGTGCAAGTGCCGCAGCATCCGCGTTTTCAGGACTTTTTTGAGTGGCGATTTTGCCTTGCCTTATAGCTTCAGTCTGACGGACGTTTAAACCTTCGTTCATAATCCGATTAGCTGTTTCTTCAGCGTTTGGATCATTAATTAAGTTGCGGGCGTGTCCAGGTGTGATCCTGCGATCACGGACCAACTGTTTAAGGTGCCCGGAAAGGTTGTTCAAGCGCATCTGATTGGCTACATAGCTTCGGCTTTTGCTAACAGCTAATGCAATTTCTTCTTGTGTTTGATGATGTTCATTTGCAAGTCGAAGAAAAGCCTCTGCTTCTTCCATTGGATTCAAATCATCGCGCTGAAGATTTTCAATTAAGCCAATTTGAAGAGCTTCAGCGTCTGTACATTCAAGGACAACGGCTGGAATAGTTTCAAGCCCAGCTGTTTCGGATGCACGCCAACGACGTTCTCCGGCGATAATTTCATAATCTTGATCTGCAACTTTACGAACAACAATCGGTTGCAAAACACCATTTTTGCGAATAGAGTCAACAAGATCTGATAACTTTTCTGGATCAAATGCTTTTCTTGGCTGTAAACGACCTGGGGTGATTTGATTTAAATAAATTCGGTTGTGTGGGCTAATTTTACCACTTTCAATTTCTCGGGCTGATTCGGCGATATCGCCCAATAGAGCTGCGAGCCCTTTTCCAACGAGGTTTGTCATGCTGCTTCCTTTGATTTTTCAAGAATTTCTTTTGCAAGAGACATATATGCTTGTGAGCCAAGGCAATTTACGTCGTACACAAGGACAGGTTTTCCATGTGATGGCGCTTCTGATACGCGTACATTTCGCGGAATAACGGTTGTAAAAACTTTGTTTTTCAAATGCTGACGAACATCATCTGCAACTTGTGTGCAAAGTGAACTACGTTTATCAAACATCGTTAACACAATACCGAAGAGTTGCAGTTTTGCATTGTAACTTTTTTGTATTTTTTGAATGGAATTAAGTAGATAGCTAAGACCTTGAAGTGCGTAATATTCGCATTGCAATGGCACAATAACAGATGTTGCGGCAACCATAGCGTTTAATGTTAACAGCCCCATGGATGGAGGACAATCAATAACAATGAAATCAAAATTTTTCTTCAATGGGTTTAAAGCTGACTTTAAAATTTCTTGACGTCCTTCTTTTTGAACAAGCTCGATTTCGGCACCAACTAAATCAACGGATGATGGCACAATGCTTAGTCCTGGAATAAATGTAGGATGTATAACGTCTTTCATTTGTGCTTGTTCGACAAGCAAGTCATAAATTGTGAGTGTTTTGGCTGTCCTTGTGACACCCAAGCCAGTAGATGCGTTTGCTTGTGGGTCCATATCAATCAGCAGGACTTTTTTTTCAACTGCAGCAAGTGCTGTTGCAATATTAATTGCTGTCGTTGTTTTGCCAACGCCGCCTTTTTGATTAGCTATAACAATTATTTCAGTCATGTTTTTTCCTAATTTGTTATACGTAGCGTGAATAAAAATATTAATCTATAAAATATCTGTTTGAGAAACTAAAATGTTTGATGAGTGAAGGCTATATTCGAATTTTTACACAAAAATCAGATAGATGCTAGATTTATTTTTTGTTTCACGTGAAACATTAGTGTTTGTGCTTAAGGTTTGTTATACGTAAAATCCGGCCTTCCTTTGATGAAATGCTGCTGGAAATGGTGACGTCAAAATCCCACACTTCGTGCGCCTTATGAATTTCATGGAGATAGTTTTCACCTTTAGGATAAATTCCTACTGTTTCACGTGAAACATTTTTTTGAATTTTTAGTAAATCGGTAAGTGCTGAAAATGCACGCGATGTTACTTGTTGATAAGGATCAGAAATTGAATAGACATCAATTGAATGAATTGTGCACGAAAGGTTAAGCGTTGCTTTGCAATTTTTTAAAAAAGCAGCTTTGTTTTTGTCAAGTTCAACAAGATGTACATCAAATCCTGCAATTGCCAAAAAGATACCAGGAATTCCTGCTCCGCTGCCAATGTCCAAAATTGTTTGACTTTTATTGAAATGTGAAATCAATTGCCAAGAATCAATGAGGTGGCGCATTTCAAATTCAGTTAATATAAGTGTTCTGTGTTGCACTAAGTTGTGAGACTGATTCCACTTTTTTAAAAGGGTATAGTATAAATCTATTTTTTGATAAATATCGGTTGAAAGATTCGGGAATGTGTTTACAAAGGTTTTAAACATGCTAAAATTAAACTTAAATGGTTTGAAAAAAATAATCGACAATGGCGTTTACATCACTGACAATAACGAATGCTGTGCTCGAAGGAGTGGGCTCTATCAGCAAGCTCGCTTTTGAATGCAATGAAGACGTTTTGATGTCTATTCAAGAACTTCTTAGTATGCAACCCCCAGCTAGTACAACTGATGATTCCCCGCTTTTTGGATATTCCAAGGAAACTTTTCTTCAGCATTATGAAGAAAAAAAGAAAGCACTTCAAAAGCTGCTTATCCTTGCCAACACAGGCTCACTTGACTATAAACGTTTTTCCTTTCTTATACAACTTCTTATGGATTTTATGAATCCCCGTTTAAACCCGTTTTTTTATGAAAATATTACTTTTGAAAAAGCTGCACATGGAATGATGGTTAGCCTTGGAGTGACGCCTCTTCCCAGTACATCTGATGCTAGACATTTTGTTGTTGGGGTGAATTTAGCAACAAGTAAAGGTTTCGTTATTTATGAAAATGAAGTTATGCAGCTTCTTTACTTTCCCACAATGCATAAGCTAAAGCGTGAAAATCCTGTTTTTATTGTGCCGCCATGGATTAATAAATACTATATTTTTGATTTAAGCGAGCACAACTCATTTATTGCATGGCTTAATAAGCAAGGAATTTCAGTTTATTGTGTTTCGTGGGTAAACCCTGACCACACTTTTGCAGGCCAAACGCTACAGCATTACGTTGTAAAGGGTGTGCATAAGGGCGTCGAAAAAGCAATGCAAAATGAAAACGGAGCAAGTGTTAATATAATTGGGTACTGTGTGGGCGGTGTTGCGGCAGCATTGTATGCGGGATGGGCAAAACGCAGAGAGCGGAATACCTATGCAAGTCTTACGTTTTTAGCGACACCTTTTGATTTTGATAAGCTCGATAATCTACGTCTTTTTATTTGTGAAGACGAACTTGTGAAAATTGAAAAGATAATTGAAAAGGAAGGCTTTTTAAGCGGAGGCCAGCTCGCCCGAACTTTTTCTTTGATGCGCGCAAATGACATGATTGTTCAAAGCATCATAGATCAAGTTTATCTTGAAAAAGAACCAAAGCCGCTTGATTTTTTGTTTTGGAATGCGGACATCACGCACTTACCTGGTAAGATGCATATTGAATATTTGCGTCGATTTTTCATTGGAGATGGCTTTTTTGACCAAGCGCGACTGCTTGATACGCCTTTGAATCTGAAAAATATATCTTGTCCTGTTTATTCACTTGGCACGGTTAAAGATCATATTGTGCCATGGGAGTCATGCTATGCTGCGCATGTTTTATTTAACGATGTGACCTTTTGCTTAGGTGGATCAGGTCATGTTTCAGGAATCATTAACCCGCCAGAAAAAGAAAAATATGGCTACTTTACCAACACTCAACCGCATGAAAATGCTTCGGATTGGAAAAGAAACGCAGTGGAACATAACGGCTCATGGTGGAAGCATTGGATTAAATGGGCCGAATCACATTTAGGGGGCATGTGCGCGAATAATCCGCTTGATTCCTCGCAGGTTATTGAAAAAGCACCAGGGAGATATGCGCTTCAAAAAGCAAGTCTTGTGAAAAATTACAATATATTTTGATAATGCTAATCATAAATTAAATTATTTCCTTTTAATTAAATTTAATATATTTTGTAAGTCATTGTTTTGTTGTTTTACGACCATCAGTTCATCTCCACGTAGATTAGGTCTTAGAGAAAAATAGAATTAACACCGATACCGCAAGTGTAATAAACCTAAATTAAGTCTCCTCCCGCGTGGGTGGAATACAAGCAATTAGATTTCCTTCCGCCCGGGGACGACAGTCCCTTTTAGATCAATTGCATTATTGCGAGAATGAACCTAAAAATCGTGAACATTGCTTTATTTGCGATCTTAAGTTTTTGTTTTTCATTTAAAATTAGACTCGAAATCAGTATTTTTATTCGTGATGCACGCAGCTGGGTTTTACCTTCCATTTTATCTCTATTTTCCTTGGTAAAATAACCAGCTTCATGTTATAGTGGCAACGTTATGCATGAATCTATAGGCCTTACACAGATTGCAATTGTTATTGCCGCTGCACTTGCAGGGGGCCTCATTCTAACACGCCTAAAGCAGCCTCCTATTTTAGGCTACATTGTGACAGGTGTTCTTCTTGGACCATCTGCTTTTAAACTTGTAGCAAATCGTGGTCCTGTTGAAGTTTTAGCTGAACTTGGTGTTCTTTTATTACTTTTTGTTGTGGGTATGGAACTTAACCTTCGTTCATTTAAAAAGGTTTGGGTGAAAGCAACTTTATGTACTCTTGCTCAAATTTTGCTAACGAGCCTTATAACTATTTCCCTTTCTTTTTATTTTGATTGGACGCTTGCTCTTTCCGTCTTAATTGGTTTTGTAACCACACTTTCTTCAACTGCCGTTGTTGTTAAAATGATGGAAAGTATGGGCGAAATGAAAACAGAAACTGGTCAGCTTATTATTGGTATTTTAATTGCACAAGATCTTGCTATTGCGCCAATGATTTTAATCATCCAAAATTTTGGACAAAGTTGGTTCAATGCAGAAATATTCATTAAGTTTTTGTTTTCGGTTGGCTTAATTATTGCCATTATTACGTATTTAAGTCGTCGCCAACGTGTACGCATTCCCCTTGCAAAAATTGTGGCGGGTGAGAAAGAATTAACGGCCCTTGCAAGCCTTACGTTTTGCTTTATTGCGGCGGCGCTTGCTGGAAAAGCAGGCTTGTCGGCACCTTATGGCGCGTTCTTGGCTGGTCTTATTTTAGGAAATACCCACGAACGTCTTGTGCTTATTGAAACGACAAAACCTATTCAAAGCATACTTATTATGTTTTTCTTTTTGTCTATAGGGTTGCTTTTAGATGTGCAGTTTATCTGGGATTACTTTCAAGAAGTTATCACCCTCTTGTTTATTATAACCGTTGGTAAAACGCTGCTTAATGTTCTTATTCTGCATACGCTTAAACTTCCATGGTCTAAAGCTTTTATGGTTAGCGCATTGATTGCACAGCTTGGCGAGTTTGCCTTTCTTTTAACAACTGTTGCTGTTGATGCAGATGTTATTTCACCGTACGGTGAAAAATTAATTATTAGTTTGACAGTCTTATCGCTTGCGATTAGCCCTTTGTGGCTTTTGTTTGCACGTTATATTAAGGGATTAGCAGACACAAATACAGTTAGTGTGCGTGAATTTTTAAAAGATTATTGTATACAAATGCTTGATAAAAAAGGGCACTCACGTTTCACTTTAAAACAAAGGAAAAATGACCTTAAAGATCATGACTCAGATGTTGTTGTAAAAAACTATGCCGATAAAAATAAACAGTAACATTTGTGCATGGAAAAGTCCCCTACACTTTTTTACGAAAATCAACATAAGGGCGTCATAGCAGGTCTTGATGAAGCCGGTTGCGGTCCTTGGGCTGGCCCTCTTGTTGCAGCTGCTGTTGTTTTGCCAAAAGTGTTGCCCAGCATTATGCTTAAAGTAAATGATTCTAAAAAACTAAATGCGGCTAAACGCGCAATTATTTATGAAGAACTTGTTTCTGACGCTACGGTTTTGTGGGGTGTTGGCGTTGTCTCGGTTGATGAACTTGACCGTATTCTGCTGCGCAAAGCGCTTCCTTTGGCATTTGAACGCGCCGTAGCCGCACTCAGTCTTCAGCCAGCCGTTTTGCTTATTGACGGTATTCGAGATCCTAAATTACCTTTTTTGACACAGCTTATTAAAAGCGGTGATCAGCTTTCTCTTTCAATTGCTGCAGCTTCTATTATTGCAAAAGTTACACGCGATCGCATGATGGAAGCTTTGCATGTTGAATACCCTGAATATGGATGGGCAGCAAACGCAGGGTATGGTACGGTGCAGCACCGAAAAGCCTTGCAAATCCACGGTGTTACTAAGCAGCACCGCCGCAGTTACGCCCCTATTAAAGCGCTTTTGGCGAATAGCCAGAAATATTAATTTTTTCGCTCATAATAAGAATAAAACCTGTGCGCATAGATAGCTACGAAATGCTAATAAATTTCGCGATTTCCTTTTTTCTCTAATTCCTTAATATTTTTTTGAAAACGATCCTGTTCTGTTTTTATTACACAGTTCGATGTATAGGGTGAATTTGCCTTTCGTTTGCAAGGGATGTTGATAAGTCACAAGAAAATCTATAACTAAAATCTTTCAATGCAGCGTTAACTATGCCTATTTCTTTTGCACGCGACGCTAATAGCCAATGTAAGCGAATAATTTCATGTGCTGTTATCATAAGATTTTCTGAACGGACTAATTTTTCGATGAAGTAGGGATTTATTTGCTTTGGTTTGACTGTTAATTCTAGGCAGTTTAGTGCTGCTCCAACTAATTTTTTGTTCCTTTCAAGGGGATTGATGGCATAATTTAAAAGCTCTTTTGTATACTTAACTTCATAAGATTCACTTTCTGAAGGAAAATTTATTTCTTTTATTTCCATAAGCATATCAAAAGTAGTTACGTCATTTTCAAAAATGGCTTTTTTAAAACGCTCATATAAATATTCTTGCGCGGTCAAAAAGCGGTCATACGAACGGCAATTCTCAAAGGAATGCTTTTTGTTTGGGAAAAAATCATCTATTGGTGCAAACCCATCGGTAATATGTATTTGAATGTGGTCAAAGATGTCCTGTTCCCGTTTAGTCTGTTGTATAGCTTTTTCAATCATCGTTGTTTCATGCGCAAAATTTGATTCACTGAAATCTTTGGCATCTAGTGCATCACTTAACTCAATATCAGAGATGTGATATGTGTCAAGTTTGGTGCTGGTTACGTGAATGTCATTAGCATCATCTAACCAACTCGTTTTATCACCTGCTGTTAAGACTGTTTTTATGAAAAAAAACTGATGAAGGATAATTAATAAAGCTATATTTTTATAATTCACAGATGACTCCTGTTGCTTGCCATTTTCGTTATCATTGTTACGCCTTATGTTTTCTCGTAAACGTGATTTGGTTATTTTGTTCGAATCCCTAAGTGCGCAATGATAGAAGTAAAATTTAATGATGCCAGCTGTGCTTGGTTGTATGCATGCTTGGCTTTAGCCCATATTCAGTGTAATAGGCAAATAGTTAACATAAAATTATCAAATTTAATTATACGCTATCATGTTGTATTGTTTTTTACCGTAATATTGATCTAAATGAATTTTTTGCTCTTGACACTACATAAATATAAGAATCAAAATTATTGTTAGCACTTAAAATAAAAGGTTAAACTTTTGATTTGCTTTAAAATAGTACGAGTTGTATTTGTTTGCTTTTTACCGTTTAACCTTTTAAAAAGCGCCGTGCTTGATACTGCGCCAGTTGTTTGTGATTTTATTTCTGGCTGTAAGACACCCCTTTTAAGTTTACATGAAAATTTATGTTCACAAGATGATGCAATTTTGGACGAGGATCCGCATATAACAAGATCTGTTCGTTCTGATTCTTCTGAAATGACAGTAGTTGGTATGTCTCATGAATCCTCGTTTGATAGTTCATGGTTGACAAATCCTCTGTGGTTGGAAACGACTCGTTCACGTAATACGTCTTCAAGCGAGGAAACGCTTGATCTGATGACGTCTCAAAAAAACAGATGTGATTCCGTTGAGGAGGAATTGCATGAAGATGATCTTGATGATGAAAGCATTGCTGAGACAGCGAGTTTGTGTGATTCAAGCTCTTCAGATACGGAGGTAGGGTATATCTCGTACTCTTCTGATTCAGACTCTGATGTTAGTTTTGAAAAAAATAGGATAGGGCGTAACGTTGGCAGATATGTATCATTTTCTTCTCTTAAAAGTAGTTTTTTTTGCATTCTTACTGAAAAGCTAAATCTTGCTAAAACTGGTATTGGCTTTAAAAACAAGGAATCATTTTCTGATATGTTTCAGGAACTCAAGGTTATTCAAAATCTTGAAAAATTAAAAATTTCGCACATATTGATAAAATTAAATGGAAATAATAAAGATATAAACATAACATTGCTTATCTTTTATATTATGAAAAATTTTTGCATACGTGAACACAAAAATAAAACATCTCTTTTAGCAATGAACACTGCACTTTTGGCGGCTTCCAATAAAATACAACATATTTTCCTTTGTGATAATGGCTGTCATTCTTCTGACTGCACTAACTTAAAAAAAGAGCTTGAAAAACATGAAAATAAATTATTTGAACCTAGGAGAGATAAAGCCGCCTATTCGCTGCCTGACTCACTTTCACTTATGTACCTTTCAATTGAATGTTTACTTGAATGGCTGTATTTGCCGAAAGATAATTTTATTGAGCTCGGAATAAACGCAATCTTTTTTGAGCAAAAAGAAATTTATCAGGTGCCTATTTCATCTAACACAGTTTGTAAAGTGCCTGTTTCACCTAAAAATAGATTTCAAGGGACATGGGGGGACATAACTTTAGTGCCTTCGGGTGCGCTAAGCATTTCCTTGAAATGTAATTAACTTGTTGTTAGGATAAAATGTGTTTTAATTTTTATTTATTGGGGCCTTATGGTTTATATTCTTTTTCTGTGTCTTGTGCAGGGCATTGGCGAGTGTTTACCCATAAGTTCAAGTGCTCATCTTTATCTTCTGTCTTTTTTTGGCGGATACCCACCAACATCACATGAAATCGAAGCAATTTTACATCTTGGCAGCTTAGTAGCTTTATGTGCATTTTTAGCAAAGCCTTTGTGGTGCATGATTAAAGGCACCCTTAAAACACTTGTTACATTTCGTATGACAGATGGTTTTGCAATGTCATTGATTATTGTTTTTGCAACCCTCCCCGCTATTTTTTTTGGATTTATTGTAAAACGCTATGTGCACATGCCGCACACAATTTTAAGCATTGGCATTGCAAGTGTCGTTTTTGGCGTGCTTTTATTGCTTGCAGATTTAACGGGTAGAAAAGCAGAAGGGAAAGTTAATTTATCCAGTGCTATGTGCATTGGTTTTGCGCAAATCTTAGCCTTTATTCCTGGGGCAAGTCGTTTTGGCGTTTGCCTTACAATGGCACGATTTTTAGATATTCAGCGCTGGCCCGCGACTCAGTTTTCATTTATGCTTGCAATCCCAACCATTCTTGGCGCTGTTGTTTTAAGTGTTTGGGATGTCCAACAAGCTGGAAATTTAATGACACTTCTTCCTTTTGTGCCGGCTATTCTGATGACGGTTGTAATTAGCTTGGTTGTGCTTTATGGCCTAAAATGGTACGTCGCACGTTATTCATATATGCCTTTCGCTATTTACCGTATTCTTCTTGGGTTTGGCTTAATTGGGTTTGCGTATCGCATGTTTTAATATGAAATGTTTTTTTCGTCATGTTTGAAAAATATAAACCGTATCTATACCTTCTTATTAAAATTAGCATTACATGTGGAATTGTTTATTGGCTTGTTCATAAGGTCGATACATTTGCCATCTTAAAAACGCTTACTATGTTTTCGTGGCACGCTATTGCGTTGTCATTTATATCGCTTTGGTGTTGTTACAGTATGGGCGCATGGCGTTGGAAATATATCTTATGCACGCAAGAGCCCCTGCCCTTCACCTTTAAAAACAGTCTATTTATTGTAAGTGTTGGAAACTTTTTTAATCAAGGGTTGCCTGGTTCTTTGGGCGGTGATGTTTACCGTGGCATTGCCTTAAAACAATTTGGTTTTTCCAAAAGTTGGAGCATCCAAAGCTTAGTTATTGACCGCATATTTGGCTTATTTTCCATGGGAATTGTGGGTATATGCGCGTTGTTCTTTTTGGATTTGCGTTTTTTAAAACAAGAGGCCTTGATCCCCTTATATCTCGTGCTCATTGGAATTTGTGTTGGGTTTGGTGTTTTTTGTCAAATTAACCGCATTAAAATGCCTTATAAAATTCAACGCTTCATAAATCCATTACAAAATATCGCGCGGGTGTGTCACACATTGATTCGTTTGAAAAAGAATAGTTTGAAAAATGGTTGGTTTCTTTTAAGCGGGTGCACCGCGACCTTCTTTTTGTCCCTTCCCGTCTATTTACTTGCTATGGATTTAGAGCATTCTTTGTCTTTGGCTGCCGTTTTGTTTGTGCTGCCGTCTGTGTTTTTAATATCCTTTTTGCCTATTTCTTTTGCTGGTTGGGGTATTCGTGAGGCTGCCTTTATTACCCTTTTTAAACTATTCGATCTTTCATCAGAGCAAGCGTTGTCTTTGTCGATTGCCTATGGTCTGGTATCGTTAGTGTCAGTGCTGCCGGGGCTGGTTTTGTATCTGTTCGATTCAATGAAAAAAATATCAAAGTAATAGGTGACTCTCCCAAAGGTTGGAACCCAGGTGTTGTTTTTTGTAATAAAAAACAATTAAAAGTTGAAAAATGAATAAATATTTTTTATGTTGTATAAATAGATTATTTAATTTTATATAAAGATGAAAAATACAATTTTAATTTTAGCGTTATTATGCATTCAATCAATTTGCCCTGTAATTGCAACCTCTGTTGATGAGGAAGGCAGCTGTGGAAATGTAAAAACAATCGTAGTCGAGCATAGGACTGGTGACATTGTAACTAGAATCCCTGAGGTGCCATATAGCGATCTAGCAAAAAGACATGCTATTGAAGAGTTTCGCAAAGAGTTAACAAGGGAAAAAACGCTTATTGTTAGGCTGAGGAATCATGAAAAACATCAGTCATTAACGGAAATCTATGGGATTAATTCTTTTGAAGAAAAACTGAGTGAATTTGTGCCATTAGCTAATATGCCAAAAGTGGTTTATTTAAACACTGTACCAGAAGAGATTGCGCTGAAAAACACGTATTATGTTGATGCAGTGGATGGAAAAAATAACCCATTTGATCGGTGCGGCGGACTTGGTAAGTTTCGTTTAAGTCTAAAATCCGAAAAGAAATTTCGTTATTTTGTTGCCTATGGAATCCAGGATTGTTTATTTTTAACCGTTTTTAATATAGCTACAAAAGCATCTTTTAATACGCATACAAACTATTCATTATTCGCTGATTTTTATGCTCGAGATTTTGCAGCATTTCAGTCCACTTTGAAACGGAGTTTAGAGGAGGTTAAAGGTAAAGGAAGTGATAATAATTCACTTCAAATAACCCTTATAAGTTCATACCTTAGCACAGGAATGAAGAGCTTATACGATATGATAGATGAAATGGGTTACATGAAAGGTTCGCGCGTTTTTATAGATTTTAATACAGCCTCCACAAAAGGATATGTTCCTAAAAATTTTATAATTCGTACGGTAGCTGCTCCAAGTCAAGATCATTTGCAAAAAGATAGCTTTACACTGGATTGGACGCGGCCTATTTGCGTGTATATAAATCCTCTGGTAAAATTGAATGCACCAATAAAAAATATTGTTTTTGATGCTGTAACTGGTGAGCATTTCCAAATTTAAAATTTGTTATTTTTAATAAAGTATCCAAATTTGAAGTCAATATATTAATGAACGCTAGGCATACTTAAAACAATTAAAACTAGACAAAATGGTGAAAAACGCATACTTTTAATTTATACTATATTGGTATATTTTTGTGTTCCCGTAGCTCAGCCGGATAGAGCGCAGGATTCCTAATCCTGAGGCCGTGGGTTCGAATCCCGCCGGGGACGCCATTTTAACGAGGTGTTAAACTTTACATGACGCAATTTAAGAAGCTATTTCTATCAAATTACAATGCCCTTATTTCATGTGTTGCCCTTGGCGCGGCGACTTTTATACTGGGTGGCTGCGATTCAAAAGATACAACCCCGCTGCCTGGTGAACGTGTGTCTTTCCTAAATTACGCTGGTAGTGTTAAGGCTGATTCTTCGGCATCAGGGATGTTTGTTACTGTGCCGACTGCTGTTGAAAACATGTCTTGGCCGCAAATGGGTGGGCGCGTTGATCATGCTTTATTAAATGTGTCGTTAGCTGAAAAAATTGCGCCTTTATGGAAAACAGACATCGGTACCGGGTCCAGCGATGATCAGCGTTTGATCGCAAGCCCAGTTACGGATGAAAATCATGTCTATGCGATGGACGCATCTGGTCTTGTTTCTGCATTATCCATTAAAACAGGTGCGATCGTATGGCAAAAAGAAACATCACCTGACGGCAAATCGCATGACACCCTTGGCGGCGGTATAGCTGTTGATCATGGTGTCGTTTACGCGACGACATCTTTTGGTGAAATTGTTGCTATGAAAGCTGATACCGGCGAAGAAATTTGGCGTAAAACAGGATATGCACCGTTTAGATCATCACCTTCTGTAAAAAATAACCATGTGTATTGTCAGTCACTTAATAATGAATTGATTGCATTGTCTGCCGCTAAGGGCGATGTTATATGGACACATTCGGGGATCCCAGAATCAGCATTGTTGCTTGGCGGCGGAAAGCCTGCTTGTTCGGGTGATACGGTAATTGCTGCTTATACATCTGGTGAAGTGCATGCATTAAGCCAAGTGAATGGTCAACCTTTGTGGTCAGATACGATTACACCTGTTGCGCGTATTGATACCGTTACAAGTATTCCACATATTCGTGCACGCCCTGTTATTGACGATAACCAAGTGTTTGTTATTAGTCATGGTGGCCGCATGACAGCGATTGATTTTAAAACAGGAACACGTCAGTGGCAAAAAGAAATTGGCGGTATTCGAACACCAGTTGTTGCCGGTGGATTCGTGTATGTTCTTACAGGCATGAACGAACTTGTGTGCATGGATCGCAAATCTGGGGCAATTTGTTGGGTTGCTGGATTGCCGCGTGTTGATAAAGATGAAGGTGCTGTCTATCTTGCAGGGCCGATCATGGCGGGGGACACGTTAATTGTAACGTCAAGCAAAGGCGAAATTATACGCATAAACCCTAAAGATGGCGAAATAACAAATACAATAAAAGTCGATGATCATTCAATTTTATTGGCGCCGATTGTCGCGCAAAAAACTCTTTTCATTCTAACGGATAACGCAACCATTCATGCCTATAAATAACGATACAGATAAAGCTGCACTTAATAACTTACCAGTTGTTGCCATTGTAGGACGACCAAATGTCGGTAAATCCACGCTTTTTAACCGTTTGGTTGGAAGGCGCATGGCGCTTGTGTACGATCAACCAGGGGTAACCCGTGACCGTAAAATCGCAAAAGCAAACTTTGCTGGCATGACATTCACGTTGATGGATACACCAGGTTTGTTTGATCCGGGGGAGGGCGATCAACCTGCCGTGGTGACTGAAGGCATGCGAAAGCAAGCTTTAAAAGCACTTTCGGAAGCATCTGTTATTTTGTTTGTGATTGATGGGCGCCTTGGCTGCACGCCCTATGACCAAGACTTAGCGAATATGCTACGAAAACAAAAGGCGCCTGTGATTGTGCTTGTTAATAAAGCCGAAGGTCGTGGTAGTGAGGCAGGTGTTACAGACGCGCATTGCTTGGGACTTGGTGAAGTTGCTGCGATTTCTGCTGAACACGGCATGGGCATGAGCGAGTTGGAAGAGTTTCTTTCACAGCACATCACCGTTGATTATGGCGATGACGAAGACGCTTATGAGTACCCATCTGATAAATGCGACGAAGATGATGATAATGAAGAAGAAGTTGAATTCATACCCAAGCATTCGTTGAAAATTGCAATTTTGGGCAGACCAAACGTTGGTAAATCAACACTTGTAAATGCACTGCTTGAAGAAGAAGCCCAGTTAACAGCCGATTATCCAGGCGTAACGCGTGATTCGATTGCGTTTCAATGGACCTACAAAGATCGTGCGATTGAATTAGTTGACACAGCGGGTATTCGCCGAAAAAGTAAAGTAGACGGTGTCGTTGAAAAGTTAGCTGTGTATGATGCGGAACGCACCATGCGGTTTGCTGAAATTGTGGTTCTGGTTATTGATGCGTCAATTCCAACGCAAGAATTAATCGAAAAACAAGATTTAATGTTAGCATCTTATGTAATTGAGGAAGGCCGTGGTTTAATTATTGCGCTTAATAAGTGGGATCAAGTTAAAAATCCTGAAGCAACCTATAAGCATGTGCAAGAACAGTTAGAAGTACACTTAACGCAAGCGCGTGGTATTCGGTGCGTTACATTATCAGCTTTAAAAGGGCAGCATCTGACAACCTTGATGGATGAAGTGCTTGTTATGGAAAAAATGTGGAACCGCCGCATTCCAACAGCAACACTCAATCGTTGGTTGCAATTTACCGTAGAGGCGCACCCGACACCGATTGTTGCTGGACATCGTATTCGTTTGAAATACATGACACAGATTAAATCGCGCCCGCCGACGTTTAAAGTTTTCTGTACAAAAGCATCTGATTTGCCTGATTCTTATGTGCGTTACTTAACGAATTCACTGCGTCGTGACTTTAAAATGCCAGCCGTTCCAATTCGTTTTCAATTTAAGACACAAAAAAATCCATATGAGCTTTTAAGGAAAAAGAAATAAATTTTTTTACAGGTTCAGATTTTGCAGTTTATAAGGCCTTTGTTTATGACAAAGGTTTTTTTACGTCAGATTCTCATTTGCATAAATCGCTTAGAAGGCTATACTTTTTTACAAAGGCTCTTTAAGGATTAAAAAATGCCCCGTATTGCTGTTGTTTTATTAAATTTGGGTGGACCTGATACGCTAACGGCTGTTAAACCATTTTTATTCAATATGTTTAGTGATTGGGCTATTTTACGTATGCCAAAAGTGCCACGTTATATCTTGGCCAAACTGATATCCACTTTGCGTAATAAAAAGGCAAAAGGTATTTACGCACGCATGGGCGGTGGATCGCCGTTATTACAGAACACAAAGACCCAAGCAGCAGCGCTTGAGGCGGTACTTAAAGAATCAGGCATGGATGCAAAAGTATTTGTTTGCATGCGCTATTGGCACCCTATGTCTGCGGAAGTAAGCGCAGAAGTTAATGCGTTTGCGCCTGATCGTATTGTACTGCTGCCGCTTTATCCGCAATATTCAACGACAACGACACAGTCATCGTTTCGTGATTGGCATAAAACGTGGGCGGGTGCTAATTACCCAGTTACGACAACGCATATGATTAATTCATACCAAACAGATCGATCTATGATTGCGTCTTTTGTTGATTTGGCCATACCGCTTGTACGCAAAGCGTTGGGTTATGGACGCCCAATGCTATTATTGTCAGCCCATGGTTTGCCCCAGTCTATTATTGATGCAGGCGATCCATATCAAGTGCAGGTTGAACAAACAGCCGAAGCTTTTGCTACTGAATTAAAGACGCAGTTTGGCGATGTATTCGATAGCATTGTATGTTATCAAAGCCGTGTTGGCCCTAAAAAATGGATTGATCCTGCAACAGATCATGTAATCGAAAAAATGGCTGCAGAAAAGCGTCCGCTTGTGGTTGTGCCGATTGCTTTTGTATCGGATCATTCAGAAACATTAGTTGAATTAGATCAAGATTACCATGATTTAGCGCGTGAACATGGCGCACCTTATTACGGGCGTGTGCCAAGCTTGGCGTGCCACCCGCTGTTTATTGATGGATTGGCGCTTAAGGTGTATGGGGCGATTCAAGGAGTATAGTATTAAAGAATATGCTATAGCCATTCATTTATAAATTAAACATAATAAAAATTTTATAATATAATGAATCTTAATTTATTTATGTATTTTAATCAAAAATAAAAATGAACATTTTGGTTGGTGATGGACGCACTGCCAATTTTAATAAAAATGCAGCTTAGTTAATGAAAAAGCGCAGCCTAGCTTGACTGCGCTTTAGATGATTAAGGTATCGCCGAATTAATTGTTTTAACTTAGCTTAGCTTGAGCTTGTTGTTCTACGGCTGTAATGATTCTTCCCATAATGTCAAAACCACCTTGTTGTGTAGCCGCAGTCGACTGTGCAGCTGCAGTTGGCTGTTGAGCAGTTGCCTGTTGTGCCGTTAAGTTTGCTCCAGTTGATTGTTGCATGCTTGCCTTTTGAATGCTTGCCTTTTGAATGCTTGCCGGCGTCGTTTTAGCTGGCGCTCCTACCTTATTAGCTGGCGCTGTCTTAGGTTGTTGTACTGCTACCTTAGCCGGTGCTGCTACCTTATTAGCTGTTGTTACCTTAGCTGGTATTGGCTTAGCTGGTGCTGCTGCCTTCGCTGGTGCTGCTGCCTTCGCTGGTGCTGCTGCCTTCGCTGGTGCTGCTACCTTAGCCGGTGCTGCTACCTTAGCCGGTGCTGCTACCTTAGCTGGTGCTGCTACCTTATTAGCTGCTACCTTATTAGCTGTCGTTACCTTCGCTGGTGCTGCTGCCTGGCTTGTGGTCTTATTGGCTGCAGCAGCTGCTGTATTCTTATCAGTGATCCATTTTTTGATACCTACAATTTTTTCGTCAGACGTCATGCCTACTTCTTCAGGGTGATAGGCTTCTAATTCTCTTGCATTCTCTGGAACTGCAGATGGTAGTCCTTTTAAGTAATCAATCAGCATTTTTTGGTTTGCTAAATTTAATTTTTTAAAACCTTCTGTATTTGGTAGTATTTCTATGAAATCAACGAGTGTTTTAATCGTTGCGTGCGCTTCCACCCATGTGCTAATTCCTTTTAGTTTTTCAGAAGGACTTCGTTCGCCAGCGCCTTTTACCGCAAATGGAAGAAGGCCGCGTGCTTTGCATTGCGGAGAATTACCCGCAGGGTTATTTACGATACAATTATTCAAACGCGTTTTGTCTGAGTCTGCAAGTGCTACGTATGATTGATTTTGAGGTAAATTTTTAATATATTGGTTAAGTTCCTCATTATCTGCCTCAACACGCGCTTGCTTTTCAATCCATGCAATGATAGCAGCAATTTTATCAGGGGGGCTTAATTCGCTGCGTCCTGGTTGAACAAATGCTTTATCTGGCCTGTATTGCGCAAGTTGTTCATAAGGCGCTGGGCAAGTAGTTATTGATGTCATACACGCATTGAATCCATTTTTATCTGCTTCTGATAGGGTTTTAAAGGTTTCATCATTGCTTAATTCACGGATATATAAAGTAAGTTCTTTTTGCTCTTTTGCAAATTTTACACGTTCTTCAACCCACAATTTCATTTTTTCAAGTCGTTCTGTTGGTGCAATTTCTTTCTGACCAGAAGCTGCATAGGGGGTTGGCTTCAAACTGTAAAGAACGTCGTAGGGCGCACTGCACATTGGTTTACTTTTCATACAATCATTAAAGCCTTTTTGATCTTGCTCAGATAGTTCGCTAAATTCAGGGCTTCCTGGTAGGTTTTCGATATATTGTTTTAATTCATTAATATGGCTAGCGTACTCAATACGTTTTTGAATAAAATCTTTCAGATTTGTTAGCTTTTCTTCTGGAGATAAGTCGGCACGGCCAGGTATGCTATGGTCTGGAATGGATGATGCTAATGGTTTGTAGATCCCTTTACATGATTTGCTTTTTAAGCAGGCTTTTATGCCATTTTTATCTGCATCTACAATGTCGTTCAATAATCCGCTTTTGTTATTAATCAGTTCTTCATTGATATATTCTTGTAATTTTCCTGTTGCCTTTCGTGATTCAATCCATGCACGTATGCCGTCAATTTTTTGCTGTGTTGTTAGATTAAGCTCTTCTTTTCCATTTCCAATTTTTCTAATAGTGGGCCTAAAACTTGAAAGTTGTGTATAGACTCCTTTGCACATTCCATTCATGCACTCATTAAAGCCGTCTTTATCCTTTTGTGTAAGCTGTTTAAATGAATCATTTTCAGGCAATGTTTTTAAAAATTCTTTAACTTTGTATTCTGTTCTTATTTGCTTAAGCCACGAAACAATAACAGATGCTTTTTCTGTAAGTAGCTTTTTTTCTTCGGTTGTCATCCAGCTAAAGTAGGGATTGTTAGGTAATTCTTCCAGAAATGGAACAGGGCTTTTATATTTTATGGAAGGTGCTGTTGAGTCTGCTTCGTTTGCTACGATTGTTGAATCATCCGACGAAGGGATTGTAAACGGCGGGGCATCCACCACAGGTACGCTTGTTGCATCGTCAACAATTGCGGGCGCTGAAACATCTGTAGGCATAGCAGCTTCTTCAGCATAAGTTTGCGTTGATATGAACCCGGCACTAAATACGGAAGAAAGCAAGAAAAGTGTTTGTATTGACCTTTTCATCTTAATTTTTGACATGATACAGCTTCTCATTATGAAATTTATAAATATCCTATTTTTACTATAACGATGAAGTTATTAAAAAATTGTTAAATTTTGTATTCTGCTGCATGCTAGCCCTCACTTTATATTTAACAGCCTGTTTACTGTTATCTATGGGCTTGATCCGGTGATCTTTATCAGTCTAAGGGAAAATATTCTATCATTTTTAAAGAGCAGAGATCCTAAGAGCAAGCCCAGGCGTGACAAAAAGTGAGGGGTAGCATGATTTTATCGATAATATAAATTTTTTATTTTTTATAAATAAATTTTATCATCTGTTTTAATCTGTTGTTAACTTTTTATTTTTTATAATTAGAATTACATATATTTTTAAATTGCTAGAAAGTACGAATAAAATGCGCTCACTCATCGTTATGCTTTTTTTAGGTTGTATAAGCACATGTGCAATTTGTAAAGATCCGCCATCTTTGTCTTCTTCTTATGATTCCATGCTTTCTTCGCAAAGTGGGGATGGCAATGAATCTGATACGGGGATATCTATTAATTCATTGGATGTTAACTATTCTAGTAAGGCACTTAAAAATAGCCGTTCTAGTTCTACGGATTCAGAAGCTTGTAGCAGCGAAAGTGATTTGGATTCTGTGCCTATAGAAACACGTGTAAATAAAAAAGTATTTAGTAAGGAGCGGAATAAAGTCTTTAGTCTAATGATTAAAAGAAAAAAAGAAATTGATAACCGCATTCAAGAAATTGATCGACAATTAAAGACGAAGTACGGAAATAATTTAGAAAGTGAAAAGAATTCTATAAGAACAGATATCCTACGTGATATTTTAAAAGAATCAAATCTTTTTAATAACGTAGACAGATATCTTTCAACGTATGTTGACTATGATTTTCATGCCAAAACCCCAAATCAAGTTGCTTACGAGGCGATTTATAATTCATTTAAAAATCATATAGACCAAGTGTTAATTGCATATTCAAACGAATTAACTGATGTAAAATATAATAAAATAACAAATAATGGGGATGATCTTGCAATTTTAAAAACAAGAACTCGAGAGCGCGTAGAAGGCGTCGTTAATATGTATAAACCTATTGTTAATATGTTGTTTCCAGGGAATGATTTGTACGATTAGTGTAAGGCTGTTTGTGCGTGCCACCGGGGGTGAATCGGTGGCTTGAGATCTTTACTTTTGCAATGCTTGAACCCAGGCATAGGTAATCTTTGGTGGGAAAAATTCAGCTAGATTTGAATTGCCATTTTCGTCTTTATATAACTTATATCCAGTCTGTTCCATTGCATTTTTGTCAAATGGATGCCCCCGTGTAAGTAACATAACATGTGTTGCTTGGGTTTTTTCGACAGGTAATTCACAGTTTGCTGCTACAAGCTCTTTGCAATGTTCAACGGCAACTTTATGCCATTCGGCTAAATGTGCTGCATTTTTAGTCATATCTGTCATAAGAACATATGTTGCAAGACCATGGTTTTCAATACGCGTATTGTTTTCGTCTGTAATACCATAGGTGTGCATCAATTTCTGAATTTTATTATGTTTTCCAGTTTCATAGCCTATAGAATTTTGACGACCAAAAATAAGTGCGGCTTGTGGTTTTGGTTTTTCATCATTCACCTTTGAAGCATCACACACCATTAAAATATGCCAAGCATTTCCGCTTTCATATCGATCGATTTGATTTTGAAATACATCGCCGACATATGGTACACGGTCTAATGGCTGCGCATTATGAACTGCTCTAAGGTTTTCAAAGTCTCCACGGTCAGATTCAGTAAGTGATGTGTATAAAAAACCATTTTTTGAATCGCTGAAATTAACGGAGTGTTGTGTGACGGATGAATCGTCAGTTTTACCAAACGTATCTATTGCCCATCTCTGCAAAGACAAACATGTTAATACAAATGTGATTTTTGTAATAAAATTCATGATGTATCCTTAAGTTAAAAAATAGTTAAAACATGAGGTATATTAATACACATACTTAATTTATAAAAATAGAAATATTCCAGGTGATTTAGAAAAAAATAAAATGCTTGGCCTTGCCCTAGTCGTCACCCGTGCTTATACTAACATATCAAAAATGAATGAAAGCAATTGCATGATCCGAATTGGCACACGTTCTAGCCCGCTAGCTTTGGTTCAAGCAGCGCTTGTGCGAACGGCACTGCAAGCTGTGCACCCTAATAAACGTATTGAAATTATTCCTTTCACAACGCGCGGTGATCAAACACTTGGTAGTTTGCATGATATTGGCGGTAAAGCATTATTTACTAAGGAACTACAAGACGCATTGCTTTCAAATAAAATAGATATTGCTGTTCATTCACTAAAAGACGTTGAAACGCATGATATGCCATTGCTTTTATGTGCATATTTGCCACGTGAAGTTGCCCATGATGTATTGATTACAAAAAAAGACATAAAAACCAATCATTTGACAGGAACCCTTGGTAGCTGTTCTCCTAGAAGGTGCGCGCAAGCAGCGATCGTTTGGCCAGATGTTGCGTTGGTCGATTTGCGAGGTAATGTTGGAACACGTTTAAAGCATGTGCTTGATGGCACCATTGACGCCACGATTTTGGCTGCGGCGGGGCTAAAACGTCTTGGTTTATTAGGTGATTCATTCAATGATACTTACTTTGCGTTAAAGCAAACGCCATTGTCTTTTGAAACATTTATACCAGCTGCAGGGCAGGGGGTTATTGCACTTGAATGCCGGATGGGAGAGGGGGCTTTGTTTCGCCCAATTAATGATGTAAAAACAGAACAGTGTGCGCTTGTTGAACGGCTTTTATCTAGACATCTAGGGGGGAATTGCCGCATTGCGTTAGGAGTGCATGCGCGTCATGTGGACGAAGATAGTTATGACCTGGACGTTATGGCTTTTTTTGAAGGGCATACAATTCAGCGCGTTTTAAAACTAGATGAGCTAGCTAAACAAGATGCTGATTATAAAGAATTTTTCATGAAAAAAGATTTAGTTGCCTATCTTGAGGAAGCAGTTTACGAAATGGCTGAAGAGCTGAAAAATTAGCTGCTGCTAAAGAAACAGAGGTATTAAAGGGCTAGCCGCACTGAATAGCTGCATTAAAGACGTCGCGGCTACAGCTGCTAAAAATTTCTTTATTTTTCAATCTTTGATAAAATAAGATGATTTAATTTTGTCCAGAATTGAACAAGTTCTTGTGATAACACCATAACGTGATTTAAATTTTCGGCCATTAGGCTTAAATTGTCAGGGTATTCATGTGCGGCAGCGCTTCCTGCAGACCGATATGCTTGCCACTGTTCAGCATTTTCTATAATGCCTAGTTTTTCAAGCATGTTCAAACGATCAATAAAACTTTTTTGATAAATATTTTCACCAAATAATATTAAAACATAAGGAAAAATTTTGTCACCAATAGTGTCTTGTAGTTTTGAAAAACGGTTGATTAAAAGTTCAGCCATGCCAAGATCAAGTGGTGTTAAATTTTTAATTTTATTAGCTGTAAAAGGGAAATTTTCACTAAGGGTCTCATAAGCCATTTGAATACGTTCTTTATGAATCGTACAAATCTCAATGGTTGATTTCAAAGCGTTAAGATCATTATCCTTTAATTGAGCATTCATACTAGTTGTATTCCTTCCTCACGTGCAATTTTATAAATAAGCAGTTCTGTTTCATCACATTTAATGACTACATCAATTTTCTGATCACCTAATCGTATGTTGAGCTTTGTTATAAAAGAAAACTTTGCTTTTGTGATCACAGACGTGTTGGTTAATGCTGTTTCAATATATAAGTCAATGTCACCGCTTTTTTTAGATAGGTCTGCACGTGATCCGAATAGCCACAATTTATCTGTTTCGCAAAAGCATTGTTTAAATACCTCACGAATTGTTTGAGCTTGACTATCGGTAAGGCGGATGCCTTTCATGGGCGATGATTCTATTATGAACTCTCCTTGCATCGTACCGCTGGCCTTTACGCTCTGCAAAAAATTATTGCTGCATGAGGGTTAGAATTGATACATGTTCATTTTAAACAGGACAAATTTTAATTTTATAACTGAATAGCTATATATAGCTTGCTATCTGAAGCAATCATCACTTTCTTTTTATATGCCGTAAATCAAGCTTATTTGTGTATAGCGGATTTGCATTTAGATCAATTGATTCCTCTGAGCTGCGCAGCTCGTCAGAAGATTCAGATAAATCTGTTGGTGTGTGGGACCTTTCATCATTTTTATCTAATGATTGATTATTGGTTTTTTTTATGTCTTTTTTATAAGCGTCTCTGTTATTATTTTCTCTATTCATTGTTTCAATGGTGCCTACGTTTATTGCATAACCCAAAAATATATTTGTTAAATCAGGATCTTTTTTTTGCCCATATGAACCATCTCTGTAAATATTATATAATTCTAAAAAGACAAGCGGCCATCCCTTTGCAGCAAATTGGTGGTATTTTTCCACAATTTCCCTATTTGATATAGAATTGGATTGTTTTTGCTTTTGTAAGGTTTCCCAATCTTTTTGCATACTTTCTATGTGGGAAGGTGATAAATTAATTTCTTCCCAAAACTTAGCGTCAAGCTAATATTCCTCTGGTCTATCTTTCTGATTTAAAAGAAAAGGTTTAGGGTGATTTTTCGACGTAGAATGCGATGAAATATCAGGCATTTTTTCATATTTTTTGCACCAAATTTGAGCGAGTCCATTGATAAAGTCATTCATACTATAACTCACGTTTGTCATAAGGAGCATCAAAGCTAAATTGACTAAAATTGAAGATGCGATTTTCATATCTTTTCCATTTCTTTTACTAAGCGTTGGCTTAATGTAAGCTGAGCCGTTGTATTTTTCCAATAATAATTAGCAAATAACCTCTTAATCAGAATATAAGGCATTTTTATCAAATAAGTTAAAACATTATAAATCCAAGGAAATTTATGCTCAATCATATAATAAAATCTCTTTGTACAGTGAGCTTCATTTTTTAAATATGCGATAGCCATTTGTGTATCATCACTAATACGATTAATCTCATTACGTTCAGCATTACGTATGTTGAACATTATATAGAGTCCCATTAAAGTGGCTTCATCAGTATTAATAAATGGTTTTGAGCATTTCACAAAAATAATGAACAGTCAGAGCGCTAAACAATGCGACGCCGGCAGTTACATATGTGTTGCCCCAAATAGCAGAGCTTAAAATACTAGTTACCGCCGCGGCTGAAAGGGCTATATTATTAAGATTGAGTAATATTTTCTCTTCACTTTGAAGTCTCCAAGAAGTCGTACTTAATTCTTTAAAAACTTCGTTGTATTTTTCTCGTAAATAAGAAGGTAATACCTTCACCATAGCAAACTCTATATAGCTTACGTCTTCAAAAGCTGTAGAAGATTGGTGTATGCGGCTTTGATTATTTATCTGTTTAAGCTGACTTATGGATTCCTTAACGCAATCGAGAGGATTGAAATATTTTTTATTGTTGGGACGTAAAGGAGGAGAGTGTACAATCAATAAATCACTAAAAATTTCTTGTTTGTTTGCATCGGTTTGATAATACCAATTACATAAAGTCATGGCTGTCATGCAAGAACGATAGGCCAGCTTTTCCATCTCATTAATTGTTGCCATGCCTAGTGTAGTCCCTTCATCTATGCTTTCATCAAGTTGAAGAAATACATTAATAAAAGAATAATAATTATTTCTAATTATTTTATTTGTGCTGGTCAATGAAAATTCTTGCTTAAATTCTTCTCTGCTGTTCTTTCGATGTGTTTTCTTCGTAATATTGTCTGTGATAGGATTGCTAGATTGTGCAATATTTGTTAGTTTTTTTATATACCCATGTGATATTATTGATATCATGAGTTGAAAAAAGATCATTAACGGCTTGTGTAATAATTTGTGTCATTTTAAACTGATGATTTTTATCGTCAAGGTTAATAGATCTGTAAATTAATCCTCTTGTCACCAATTTATAGGGATTTATTTGACTAGGTTTATTGTTTATTTCAGAAGATACACGTGCCTGTTCCTCGGTTTCAATATAGGGTTGTTTTCTATAAGGAGTGGCTTCTTGCCACTTTTCCCGACCGGCATCGTTGAGTAATTTAATATTGCCTTTACGTTTTTAAAATCACATTCTTGGGCTGGTCTAAAGCCCAGATCAGCTAAAATTAGCGCTAGAATGGGTGTCAGCAAAGCAGCTGTAGCTAATTATTTTGCTTTTCAGATTTTTAGTAGCTAAATTAAGCTGATACGTAATTTCATGTTTTTTACTAGTGATGAAAGCATTGAGAAATATAAAAGGGCTTACCCGCGCGTACTTTTTGGCCCACAGAAATGGCATTTTGTTTCAGCATCCATAAATTCAAATACGGTCTGCATAGCGCGATCATCATTTGTTTGGTTGATTGATTCGCGTTGTTTTTGTACGCGTTCACTAAAAGGGGCTGCGTCGTCTTCATTAAATATGCCTTGATAAACAGCTTGCACTTTTTGAATATCTGCATTTGAATAACCATGACGTTTCATGCCAACAATGTTGACGCCATGCATATTTGCGCGTTCACCCATAATAAGTGCGTAAGGTAAAACGTCTTTTTCAACGCCTGACATGCCGCCAATCATTGCGTGTGCGCCAATGCGAACAAATTGCTTTGCTGCAGATAAGCCGCCAATTACCACATGATCACCAACCACTACATGACCAGCTAGCGTTGCATAGTTTGCCATCACAACATTATTGCCTACATGACAATCGTGCGCCACGTGTGAGCCCACCATTAATAAGCAGTTATCACCAACTGTTGTTGTCATACCGCCGCTTGCTGTTCCGGGTTGTATGGTTACATATTCACGAATGGTTGTGTTTGCGCCAATGGTAACGGTTGATGGTTCGCCATTGTATTTTAAGTCTTGGGGATTGTGACCGATTGATGCAAATGGATAAATAAGTGAATTCGCCCCAATTGTTGTAATACCGTCCACGCATACGTGTGAGATCAGCTTTACCCCATCATCTAATGTTACTTTTTCGCCAATAATGCAATAAGGACCGATATTAACGTCTTTGCCTATAATGGCTCCGTCAGCGATAATAGCTGTTGGATGAATCGTTGCAGAGGAGTGAATTTTTGAAAGCGAATTCGTCATCATTATTTCTTATCAACAATCATTGCCATAAAGCTTGCTTCGCTTGCAAGGGTACTGCCCACAAACGCTTGTCCTTTAAAACGCCAAATATTACCACGTGCACGATCTTTCGTTACGACGAGACGTAGTACATCACCAGGAACAACTGGCTTTCTGAATTTTGCTTCTTCAACAGACATGAAATAAACCATGATGTCCGATCCATCCGCTTGCTCTACGTTCTTGCCATTTTGTACTTGCAAACTTTTTACAACAAGCGCGCCTGCTGTCTGTGCCATTGCTTCAATAATTAAAACGCCTGGCATGATTGGGTGTTCTGGAAAATGACCTTGAAAGAACCATTCGTTCATAGATACATTTTTGATGCCGACAGCGCTGTGCCCAAGCTCTAAGTCTTCCATGCGATCGACAAGTAAAAAAGGATACCTGTGCGGAATAAGCTTCATGATTTCTTCAACACCGATAGAGGCAATAGTTTTGGTGGAAAAATCGTGTGTTAGTATTTCGGCTGTTTTTGTAGCGGCCAGGGCATTACTTTGCATTTTTCTTTTCTCTAATTAAACGTTGAAGTGCGATGGTTTTTTTTATGTTAATCCCGCACAGGAACAGCTGGAGAGCGCTTGTTTTAACCATAGTGTCTCCAATAGAAATAATATGCCCTATTTAAGCAAGATTTTCAATATTGCTGTTGTCGATGTGACTGTTTGTGGAGAGTGTAGTGCACTTGAATTATTATTATTTTGATTTAATTGCTATAAAATATTTTTATTTTTACCGCTATCAATGCCCCGCAATCTCGGCTGATTTTTCCTTTTTGTTAGATGTTGCCTTTTTCCCAGATGATTTTTTTTCTTCATTTTTAAGGTTCATTTCCTCAGATTTTCCCTTTTCATTTTTAGATGCTGTAGGGATATTTGAAAATTCTTGTTTTTCAAATTCTTGCATAAACTGCTCATTTATTTGCTTTATTTTCGAAATTCTAAGTACATTTTCTTGTGCAATTTTTAATCCCAAGTCTGCTGCCGCTTGATAATACTTAAGTGCCTTGTCTATATCCTTTAGTACGATGGTTTTGCCGTCATGCGTAATCCCAAATTCATTAATAACCCCCATTTCATTTAAGGCCCAATCGATATTTTCTTTTGCAGCTTTTTCGCAGCACTTAAGATATTCTCGTGAATTTTTCTCTGTCCCATTTTTATACCTAGTTGCTGATTTATAAATGGAATTAGTATCTTTTTTTGTGGTTTCTTTGGATGCAAATAAAAGACAGCAACTTAAAATAAAAATACCAATTGTTTTTGTAACGCAAATCTTAATTAATTTCATTTTTTATCTTTCTGTTATGCAATTACCGTGGTATTTGGAATGAATTCAAAATTTTTGAAAAGAAAGTTTATAGTATGTTTGTCCACAAGATCATCATCAATTGTAAGGTAGGGGTAGCGAACAGATGCATCTTCTGCCATTCTAATGGACAATTCGCAAATTTCCTTACTGTCTTGCGTTCCAATAACTGTTCTCTGCTCTTCGGCGTCGTTCCATAATCGTGCAAAGCTAGCTGAGTCTTGGTTTAGGCCTGGCCAGTAACCAATTAAACTGGCGCTGTCTTTATTAAATCTTTCCAGATCCTCAACAAAATGTTTCATATGCACAAGTTCATGCAATAGAATTAAGTGAAGGTCTGCTTGTTCTTTTGATAATAGGTAATTCCCCTCGGAATTGATGAAATAATTGCTTTCACCGTGGCTTAAGACATTAATCAATGGCAGAGCAGTTGTATATTTTTTGTCGATTCTAATGAGAAGTTTTTTTTGCTCAGCTTTCAAAGTAACGAAACACGTTCTTTCACTGCTATGCATGTATATTTTTGTATCTAATGCTAATTCTTGGATTTCATCTTCGTTTATTTTCAGTGAATTATATATTCGCTTTAAAAGTTCTTTTTTTATATAAATAAGATATATTAATACATCAAAAGATTTACTTTTTATTGCTTCTGAGGTCAATTTATGAACGTATGCGGTGATAATATTTTTTTTTATTTCAGGTAAAATAAAAGAAGTATCTTCTGTTAGTAAGTACTGTATTTCTTCGTGAATTGCATTAGACAGATCTGTAGATATTTCTGTCGTCTCTACAGTCCTGTCAATATGATTTTGAATGGCAACAATTAACGGCTTATCTAGATGTGCATTAATTGCTTCTTTTGTTTTTTCTGTGTAGAATTCATTAAAATATGGATGTTTTGTTTGTGTTCGTAAGCTATCTATATAAAAATTAACCGTACATTCAAATTGTGCAAGCTTATCATTTAAGACTGCTTTTTTGACAGCATTATATTTTTTTTCCCGAATGCTTGCAACAAGTTGATTAGCTTGTGCATTTTGAAGAATATTTGTGATCGCACCATCAACATTTGTTTTTAGGGCTCCTGAAAATTCTACTGTAAATGGCGACTCTTCTTCGGTTCCCCAGCATGCATTTAAAATAACAAATAAAAAGTATGTTATGAAAAATTTCATTGTAATCTCTTGTAAAGTTATTATATTTATTTTAAATACAATTTATTAATTAGATGTTAATCTAAATCGTTAAAGTAGCATTTTATTTTAATAAAAACTTAATGTACTTAAATAGTTATTTATAAGAAATGAAATATGATACAATACAACGTAAATAAGGATGTGAGTAAAAATGATAAAAAACATAGCTTTTTTTGCGATAATATACATTTCTTGTTTTCTAAAAAGTATTGCTTTGTGTGGGGATATTGAAGCAAGTGCAGAAAATCATTTCAATTCTGGTCACAATTCATCTAAGCCTTGCCCGCCTAATGACGATAAGTCGGGTTATGATCAAGCCATGTTGTATAAACAAGCCATGTTGTATAAAAATGGGCAAACGAAAAACTTAAGAGAATATGTTCAATGCTGCAAAAAGGCGGCAAACTTTGACACTGAATGGGCTCTCAATGAATTGGGTATAATTTATGAATTTGGTGTTATAGATGATCTTGACGTTATTGTGGTTAAAGATTTAGAAAAAGCATTTGAATATTATCAAAAGGCTGCTGATTTAGGATTAGATATAGCCCAAGAAAATGCGCGAAGAGTCTCAAAAGAAAAGCAAGAAAATGAACAACGTGCACGAAAACTTGAAGAAAACTTTAAGAGTCCCTTTGATGAGTTTGAAAATTAAAGTTTGGGTTATCTGTGTGTCTGTCTTATGCCCCTATTAAACCAGTCTGCTGACTTTTAAACCCATTTTTTTGCTCACTAAAACTTACCTTATTCTTGCTCTCATCACCGTATAAGCTTTAATGTCATCATTGCGCTTGACACGATTGCATTGCATTGATGAGAGACGATTAATCTTTTCCATAAAATAGATTTTTGTCCTAGACATACTACTCCAAACATCCTTGTTATTAAGGGATTTTTAAAAAAAGCTTTTGCGGTATTGGTGTAGCGTTTGGCGGACAGTAGAAAAGCAAAAGTGTTTTTTCTTTTTATATTTGCTATCATGCGAACTATTCCAAAATCGTAAAAGTGGAAAATAATTGTAATTTTCTTACATATATTTTAAATGATCCTGATAGAATTTGGTCTGTAAAATTGCCAAAAGGTTATTTTATGGAATATTTTTTCTTTAGGAGATTAATTGTGTTTTATAAAAAATTTTCACTGTTAGCAATTATTTGCTCATGTTTATCCCAAATTCATGCCGCACAAAATCCAAGCTATGAATATACTCATGATGAGGGAGGGGAGCGTTTAACTGCAAATAAATTAGGTAGTTTTCTAACTGGATTTAAGCAAGGGGTAGAATCTGAATTAAGTTTATACCAACCATCCACAAAAGCGGCAGAACGTTCAGATATGGTAGCACAAAGTTTAAAATTAGCGGGGAACATTGCTTTTGTAGGTGCGAGTCGTGGCAGTGCAACACCAGGTGTTGGTGAAACAATCTTTAATGGTCTCTACTCTCCTGTAGTTGATTTAGGATTACTTATAACAAAAGCAATTATTCAAAAGCATGAAGAAGAAAAAGGTAAAAAAAATGCGAAGCTAACAAAAGTTTTTGAGCCTATCACAAAAAGCACTTTAAGTGCTGTGATGAAAATGGGTTCTCTTGCTGAAAATGTAACTTCAACTTACGCAGAAATTATTAAATATAAAGTTGATAATGAAGAAAAAGCTGAGAAATTAGGAGAAGCAGCTGGTCAAATTATTATAGATTATATTTTAAACCCACCTTATGAAGATAAGGAAATGCAAGCATATGACATTTGGGAAGATTTGATGCGAGGCATGGTGATGTGGGGTGATAAACAAGATACTCCAGCTAAATACACTGAATTGGCTAATAAGTTATTAGACGACGCGTTTGATGATCCATCATCAAAATTCCAAGCAAGATCAGAATTTTTGAGAACTCTCGAGCCTGAAAAACTAAAAGCATACTGGGATGTAATTGTCACCTCTTCAGATGAAACACTCTTTTCAAACTCTCAAGATTTAACAAATGCCATTACAGCAAAAAAAAGCCGGTTGGATGCATATAATGCCGCTACGCCTGAAAACAAGAAAAATTATTTTATTCAAAATTATAACCATCATGAATTTCCTATGTTAACACGTAAAGAATACATTAAAGATATGTGCCCAGAAAATAGAGAAAAATATCTTTTTTCACTTTTAGAATCCCCGCGTGCAAATGAAATGGATTTTTTAGGATATCTTCTCAAAAAAGAACTTGTACGTTGTCTTGATTTTCATACTGTAACACGAAGAAAGCTTCACACTTTAAATGTTCATAAAAAAAGTCCACCAGACAGGACAAGTATAGGATATTTGCAAGATTCATCAATTAGAAGTCATACATTTAATGCAGAACAAGCGGTTGTTTTTCATACCTACCAAAATAGTTCTCCTAGAAATCATCCCACAAATGAAGCTTTAAATGGTACACGGGATTTTTATGCTCATAAAGAATATCCATCCCTGGATGATGAAATTTATTTACTTAATGAAATGCTTAAAAAAGTATATGGGGTAGATAGAAACAATCAGGCAAAGTACCTGTACTCTTAAAAATAAATAGATGCACACAAAGCTAGGATTTCCTAGCTTTATTCTTTTAAAGATAAAACATTTAATGTTCTTATATTCGCTAATTGGGTTTACTTCGCGCTTTTCTTTTCTCTAATTAAACGTTGAAGTGCAATGGTTTGTTTATGCCAATCACGTACAGGAACAGCTGGGGTGCCAGCCACCGTTTCACCGTCAGCGACGTCGCGCATAAGACCGCTTTGGGCCGCCACTTTAGCGCCATTACCGATATTAATATGGCCCGCAACACCCACCTGTCCGGCAAGAATAACAAAACGCCCAAGGTGGGAGCTGCCCGCGATACCTGCTTGCGCAACAATAACTGACTGATCCCCAATGTGAACGTTGTGCGCTATTTGCACTAAATTATCAATACGCACACCATTGCCTATGACTGTATTATCAAGACTTCCGCGATCAATGCATACATTTGCACCAATTTGCACATCATTTCCTATAATCACAGCACCTAATTGCGGCACATCAAAATGGCCTGCTTCATCCATGTGAAAACCAAAACCTTGTTGCCCAATGTGTGTGCCGGGTTTAACCAAAATACGATCGCCAATGATTGAATGGCTAATTGCTACCTGAGATGCAATATAGCTTTCTTTTCCAATGCTGACGTTTTCATGAATAACAGTGTGGCTGTCAATGCGGGTGCGTGCCCCAATGTTTACGTTTGCGCCAATAACGGCGTAAGGGCCAATGATGCAGCCTTCGCCAATAGTTGCTGTCGGGTCAATTATTGCCGTTTTGTGAATATGCGCAGCAGGTGTTATCGTTGGATAGAGGGCGCGCGCGATAACAGCAAATGCCCGCAATGGTTTTGGGTGAATCAAGGCTATTGTTGTTGACGCTAAATGGGGTGCAAAATCTACCGTTGTAAGGCAAAGTCCGACACGTGTTTGTGCTGCCTCTGTTCTATATTTTGCATTATGGAATAAGGCAATTGTGTTTGCATCGCCATCTTTTAATGTGCTTACGGTTAAAAATGTTTGTTTTGCATCTGAATTATCAGGAATAGGTAATGAAAGAAGGTCGCAAATTGCGCCAAGCGAAATGGTGTTTAATTTATTATGAAATTGCATATTTGCCTCATGTTTAAGGTTAGGCCCATCATATTTAAGTTCAGCGCGCTTGTCATTAGATATATCGGCGGGCTCAGTTATGATGCTGCAAATGCTTTGCATGAATGGTAGTTTGATTATTCAATCTCAATTAAAGCCTTTTAAGAAGTTAAGGTGCACAATTAAAATCCCTTGACATTTAAATTGCTCAACAACATATATTGTATAGAAAAAATAAAAATTGATTATATATGAAAACTCGTTCTATTTGTGTTTTATTGATAACAGCTTTTTTAATGCCCCTTTATGCTGAAACAGACGAGTTGAGTCATTCAGAGCCTTCGCTGTCTTCTCTAGTATCGAGGTCACTCTTTGCTGCTTTGCCTGAAGATATTGCTGTTTCCATACATCATGATTGGCTTCCCACTAAAGATCGAGTCAGATTATGGACGGCACACGGCTGTTCTTCTGATCAAAAGGTGTGGGAACAATTTTTAAGTAATAACAGGGCGCCTATACGTAATAAAGCCCAAAAAATATTTAATTATATCGCAAAAAAACCGTTTAAAGGTGAATTGATCATACCAAAGAATATTGAAAGTAAATATTTAGATTCAACTTTAAGCAAAAATTTGAATGTGACACGTATATCATTTGAATGGGAATCTAATATTACTGATTCAGACATTCATACAGTTGTAAAATATTATCCAAATCTCACGACATTAAATTTAACTGACTGCGAGCAACTCACAGATGCGAGCATTATAGCGCTTGCAGAAAAGTGTCCAAACCTACGGGAATTATATTTACGTGACTGCGACAACATCACAGATATAGGTCTTATAAAACTAGCGGATAATTGTCTAAATCTAAGGATTCTATATTTAACTAACTGTCATCGAATCACAGATGCAGGTATTCGTGTGCTTGCGGAAAAGTGTCCAAATCTACAGGCATTAGATTTAAGTTACTCCTATAAAATCACAGATGCCAGCATTATAGTGCTTGCAGAAAAGTGTCCAAACCTACGGGAATTATATTTACGTGACTGCGACAATATCATAGACGAAACAAAAGAGGCATTAAGAAATAAGAACATCAGGTATTGAGTGCTATTAAAAAAACATAGCACATTTTCTAGCCAAGCTTTAATAGATGGGTTAATTCTTTATATATCCTTATGTGTTGTTACCGCCAATGATAAAAAATCTTGTATTTTTTAAATAGATTGCGCCAGATAGATAAATCTTTATCAGAGTTTCTTTTCATTGAAATAAATTCAATGTATAGTTAGTGCACACCTATTTTTAATTTAAAATGAGAATTTTTCATGCCATTTTCCATAAAACAAAAACAAATTGATCTTATTAATGCTGCGTTTGATGGGAAGTCGCCCCTTAATGGTGCAGCGGCAGAGGCGATCCGCACAGCGTTAACGCAGCTTAACGAAGGCACCATTCGTGTCTGCGAGAAAAAAAATGGTATTTGGGAAACCAACCAGTGGCTCAAAAAAGCAATATTGCTTTCATTTCGTTTGAATCAAAATCAAGTCAGCGGTGATGGTGGTACATTTGCATGGTTTGATAAAATTCCGCTTAAAACAGAAAACTGGAATCAAGCGGCTTTTGCAAGCGCATCTATTCGAATGGTGCCCGGTGCGATTGTGCGTAAAGGCGCATTCATCGAACGCAACGTTATTTTAATGCCATCCTTTATTAATATTGGTGCTTACATTGGTGAAGGTACATTAGTCGATACATGGTCAACCGTTGGTTCATGCGCACAAATTGGGAAAAATTGCCATATTTCAGGCGGCGTCGGTATTGGCGGCGTGCTTGAGCCGATTCAGTCAAACCCTGTTATTATCGAAGACAATTGTTTTATCGGTGCACGTAGTGAACTTGCTGAAGGTGTCATTGTTGAAGAGGGCGCCGTTATTTCAATGGGTGTATTTATTGGTGCTTCAACAAAAATCGTAGACCGCGCTACTGGGGAGATTACTTATGGCCGCGTGCCTGCCTATTCTGTTGTTGTGCCAGGTGTTCTGCCAAGCCCCCAAAAAGATGGGATTGTGATACCTCATTTAGCATGCGCTGTCATTGTGAAGCGCGTTGATGAAAAGACCCGTTCAAAGACATCGATTAATGAGATTTTGAGGGAATGTTCGAATTAAATGAAACTTGATCTGTCTTCTTTTGAAAAAGCAATTTTACAACTTGATAATGCGCTTAAAACGTATCATTCAGAAATTGTTCAAACGAATCCTGAACTATTAATTCATGTAAGGGCAGGTGCTATTCAGGCATTTGAATTCGTTTATGAGCTTTCATGGAAATTGATTAAGCGCTATTTACAAATGTCAGAACCAACGTCAGAATTAATTGATCAAATGTCTTTTCCTGAGCTTATGCGAACGGCATCTGAAAAAGGGTTAATTGCATCTGATGTGAATCAATGGCGACTTTATCGTGAATATAGAAGCACAACCAATCATACGTATGCAGAAGATAAAGCTGAACTTATTTTTGAAAAGCTTCCTAATTTTTTAACAGAAGTGCAAAAAATTCTTGAAAAATTAAAAGAAAGAAACATCTAAGCAAACAAAGAAGCATTTGAGTGCCGTTACATCTAACAGAAAATGAATACACGATTGTTCGGCAAATAATACATAATGTGTTGCCGTCCTCTGCTTGTGTGTATGTTTTTGGTTCTCGTGTTAATCATACGTGTAAACCATTTTCTGACTTGGACCTTGCAATTGATTTAGGGCGAGCGCTTACTGAAGTGGAGATGCTCAATTTAAAGGATGCGTTTGATGGGGCGGCTCTTATTTTTAAAGTTGACATAGTGGATTTGTATAATATTTCTTCTTCTTTTAAAGAATCGATTGAACCAAATTTGATTTCATTATTTCATTGATAAAAGGAATATATATATGAATAATCCCTTTGATCCCGTCGCCCTTGCACAAAGCCTCATTCAATTTAACAGTGTTACCCCCAATGACGCAGGATGTATGGATTACATTGAAAGCCTTTTAACACCTCTTGGGTTTGAATGCCACCGCGTTGTCTTTGGCGAAGGGGTTGACCGGGTTGAAAATTTTTATGCACGCTTTGGAAGTAGTGCGCCGCATCTTTGTTTTTTAGGCCACACAGATGTTGTTCCTGTTGGTGATTCTGCGGCATGGACGCACCCTCCTTTTAATGCGGATATTTATGATGGCCATATTATTGGGCGAGGCGCCTGTGATATGAAGGGCGCTATTGCTTGTTTTATATCTGCCGTGCATCAGGTTACCAAAGAAAAAGGCATTAATGGTTCAGTTAGCTTGCTATTAACATCTGACGAAGAAGGCCCTGCGCAAAATGGCATTAAACGTATGATTTCTTGGCTTCGTGAACGCGGCGAAGTTTTTGACTTTTGCCTTGGTGGAGAGCCAACAAACCCAACTAAACTTGGTGAAATGGTTAAAATTGGAAGGCGCGGCAGCCTTAGCATGACGGTTGATGTAATTGGCGCAATGGGGCATGTTGCCTACCCTAAATTTGCTTTAAATCCTATTCCCCCAATTGTTGCTTTTCTAACCCGTATTCAAGCATTAGCACTTGATGAGGGCACCGAACACTTTGATCCGTCCAATTTGGAAATAACCACCATTGATGTTGGTAATCCAACCAGTAACATTATTCCTGAAAAAGCGAGTGCGACGCTTAATATTCGTTTTAACTCATTGCATACACTTGAATCATTAACGGCACTAATGCAAAAAAGCGTTGATCAAACAAAGAAATTATTTGAAAGTCGCTTTACATGGAAAACAACCTTTCGGCCATCAGCAGAAGCTTTTTTAGAAAACAATCCGGTTTTTACGAATGCAGTGATTCAAATTATTAAAAATCACACGGGGCTTACACCAATTGTTAGCACTTCTGGCGGCACATCTGATGCTAGATTTATGAAAGATTTGTGCCCTGTTCTTGAATTTGGGTTGCTTAGTTGCTACGCACATCATGTAGACGAACGCGTCGCGGTGAAGGATTTGTATATGTTGACGGCAATTTATACAGACATTTTAGCAACTGCATTTATTGCGAACAATTAATCTGCCTTAATTAATTTTATTAGGTCTGCTGCGTAAGTCAAATTATTGAGCTCAAAACCTGCAGAAACTTTTGGTTCAAATGCAGAAAAAGATTTTATAACAGGTCCATACTATTATAAAAAGCCATTTCTTAAAAGTAAGTTTGATGATTCAGTAATTTAAATTTGATTTTTTTATCATAATTTTGTCATACTATTTAAGTAATGTTGTTTTTAAAAAATAAACATGTAAGATTCTTAATTTTAACTATTTGGTGAATATTTTGGTTTGTGTTTCTTTTCGTGTGATTTTTATAATGATAAGTCTTTGCCTTTCTGTTTTTTCCGCAAATGATAATCAATGGCAATTTTTAGATAATATAAACGTTGCACCTACAGGAGAGAAAGCTATTTTAGCTGAATGTGAAAATATTGATGATCATAGCATGTTTATAAATGAATTAACTATTTTAGATCAAAGTAAAAATACCGATGAAGATTTTGTTATTATAGCCACTGCCCTCCCTTTAACCGATGCAAATGTGATTACTGTAAACTCAGATGAATCAAATACGCCGAATTTTTATAACTTCTATTTATTTGATTTTTTTCATGATTGTTATGAAAACATAAACACTCATGATTGTTGTGAAAATATAGGCAGTCATGCTTTAAACACAGTGCGCTTGGCTAAAAGCTGTTATTCATCAGCGCCTGTTTCTGTAGGATGTTCAACGTGCTGTATTTTAATGCCATTTTATGTTTTTTTTCAAATGACTGCAAACGTTTCTTCAGTTTGTGCATGCCCGTTATGCGTGATTGTCTGTCCAATAACTTGTATAGTGGGCACCTGCGGTATTGATAGATGTACAGAGTTGTGGAAAAATCTTTGTAAGAAACGCTCATACTAAATAGCAGTTTAATTGATAAAGCATGATCTCAATTGATACTAATATCAATTCATCAATGAGAATTTAATTATTGGCAAATACGCCTAAGTGAATACCAATACGTTTAACAAACACCAAATTCCTTGACTCAAAGGCGTGATAATCTTACCTTAGAACAGATGAAATTAAAGGTCTGTAACTATTTTTTATGTCTATAACTCCTCTTGAAATTAAAAAAATTGGAAAATTATCTCGCATCGCATTAAACGATGATGATATCACCTACTATCAAGGCCAACTCAATGGTATTTTTAACTGGATCAGCGCTCTTCAAAGTGTTGATGTTTCGAATGTTGATTTAACCGTTGATCAAACAACGCCACAAATGCATGAACGACAAGACGTTGTTACAGCACCTAATCGTGTTAGTGAAGTTCTAAGCAATGCGCCAACTTCCGCACATGAAATGTTTTCCGTTCCCAAAGTTGTTGAATAGAAGGTTCCAATTATAATGTCTGATTTATTAAACCTCACTCTGGTCGAGGCACGTGATGCTTTAGCCGCAAAAAAGATTTCATCTGTCGAACTAACGACAGCGTATTTAAAGCAAATGGAAGCTAAGCGTTCACTTAATGCATACGTATTAGAAACGCCAGAAATTGCACTTGAAGGCGCCAAAGCCAGTGACGCGCGCATTCAAAGCGGTACCGCTGGTGGTCTTGAAGGGCTTCCTTTGGGTATCAAAGATTTGTATTGCACAAAAGGCATACGCACGACCGCGTGTTCCAAGATTTTGGGTAATTTCGTACCAACGTATGAGTCGACCGTTACACAAAACTTATGGAACCAAGGCGCCGTTTGTTTGGGCAAATTAAACATGGATGAATTCGCTATGGGGTCAACGAACCTTAATAGCTGTTTTGGCGGTGTTGAAAACCCATGGAAACGCAAAAGCGCTCCCAACACAAAACTTGTTCCTGGTGGTTCTTCTGGCGGGTCAGCTGCAGCGGTTGCAGCGCGCATGGCCATTGCAACAACAGCTTCTGATACAGGTGGATCAATTCGCCAACCGGCAGCCTTTTGCGGTTTAGTTGGTATTAAACCAACGTATGGTCTATGTTCACGTTGGGGAATGGTCGCGTTCGCATCATCTCTTGATCAAGCAGGCCCATTAACGCGTACCGTTGCTGATGCTGCTATGATGTTGCAATATATGGTCAGCTTTGATGACAAAGACGCAACTAGCATTAAGGCGCCTGATCAAAACTACCACAGCAATTTAAAAGCTGACGTAAAAGGCTTAAAAATTGGCGTTCCAGCGGAATATGTCGAAGGCCTTTCGCCAACGATGCGCGCATTGCTTGATAAAGGGATTCAATGGTTAAAAGATGCTGGTGCTGAAATTCGTGAAGTCAGTCTTAAAACGACTCCGCACGCATTGCCGACGTATTATATTATTGCGCCTGCAGAAGCAACAGCGAACCTTGCACGTTACGATGGGGTTCGTTATGGCGCACGCGTTGAAGGTGGATCGTTAGATGAATTGTACGAAAATACGCGTACAGCTGGCTTTGGAACGGAAGTTAAACGTCGTATTATGATTGGCAACTACGTATTATCATCTGGGTATTATGACGCCTATTACATTCGCGCGCAAAAAGTACGCCAATTGATTAAAGACGATTTTGCTTCAGTATTTAATGATGTCGATGTGTTATTGACGCCAACAACACCAGGTGCAGCATTCGGTATGGATGAAGTTCCGTCTGATCCAATCGCAATGTATTTACAAGATATTTACACGGTGACCGTGAATTTGGCGGGTCTTCCAGGTATTTCGATTCCAGCTGGTTTGGATGATGATGGTTTGCCATTGGGCTTGCAGCTTATAGGGCCGGCGTTTTCTGAACAACGCCTTTTCAATGCAGGTAGTGTTATCGAAGCTGCTGCACACTTTCCATACTTAAAGGATTAATCATGTCAGAAAATAATTATTTTGTTGAAGGAAAAACGGGCCTTTGGGAAGTTGTCATCGGCCTTGAAGTGCACGCGCAAATCACATCACATGCAAAGCTTTTCTCAGGTGCATCTGCTGAATTTGGCGCTGAACCTAACAGTCATGTGGACTATTTAGACGCAGGTCTTCCAGGTATATTGCCAGTTATTAACCAAATGTGCGTTGACCAAGCGATTAAGACAGGTCTTGGCATTAAAGGTGAAATTCAACCTATTTCCGTTTTTGATCGTAAGAACTATTTTTACGCAGACTTGCCGTTAGGGTATCAAATTTCACAGTTTGAAAAACCAATCGTGCTTGGTGGTTATATTGATATTAACCTTGAAGACGGCACGCCAAAGCGTATCCACATAACGCGTTTGCACATGGAACAAGATGCTGGAAAATCAACGCATGATCTGCACCCAAGTCTTTCATACATCGACTTGAACCGTGCTGGTGTTGCGTTAATGGAAATCGTTTCAGAACCTGAAATGCGCTCCCCACATGAAGCACAAGCGTATGTTAAAAAGTTGCGTACAATTGTACGTTATTTGGGCACATGCGATGGCAACATGGAACAAGGTAGCATGCGTGTTGACGCAAATATTTCATTGCATAAGCCAGGCACACCATTTGGTACGCGCGCTGAAATTAAGAACGTGAATTCAATTCGTTTCTTAGGACAAGCCATTGAATTTGAAATTCAACGTCAGCTTGAAATTTTGGAATCCGGCGGAGACGTTGTTCAAGAAACACGTCTGTTTGACCCAAGCAAAGGTGAAACTAGGTCCATGCGTAGTAAAGAAGATGCGCATGATTATCGTTATTTCCCAGATCCAGATTTAAAGCCATTGGTTCTAGTACCTGAACGTATTGAGGCCGTTAAAGCGTCAATGCCTGAATTGCCTGACGCTAAAAAAGAACGCTTTATGACGGATTATAGCTTAAGCGCATATGACGCCGATATTTTGGTCGCTGAAATTGAAACAGCTGCCTATTATGAATCAGTTGTAAATGCGAGCACGGCTTCAGATAAAAAGGCTGCTGCAAAGACAATGGCGAACTGGTTGATTGTTGAAGTATTCGGCGCGATGAATCGTGAATCACGCAGCTTAGATGCATTGCCATTTACACCAGCGCATTTAGCAAAGCTTGTTGATTTGATTATGGACGGAACGATTTCTGGCAAAATTGCGAAAGATATTTTTGCAAAAATGTGGGAATCAGGCAAGGCACCGGACGCGTTGGTTGAAGAGCTTGGGTTAAAGCAAATTTCTGACACCTCTGTGATTGAAAAAGTTGTGGATGACGTGATTGCAGCGAATATGGATAAAGTTGAAGCCTATAAAGGCGGTAAGGTTCAGTTGTTTGGATTCTTTGTTGGCAGCGTTATGAAGGCGCTTGAAGGCAAGGCAAACCCAGGGATGGTGAACGAGTTCTTGAAGAAGAAATTGGATTAATAAATGGAACGAGCCTAGTTGGTTTTACGTCAACTAAGGAAGAGCTGTTGTCATCCTCGTTTTTGGTTTCTGTCTTTCTCATTTTTATTACTGTCATTCCCGCTTCGCGGGAATGACAAAGAAGACGCTGTAAGTAGTAGAGAAGATGCTGAGGCGACAAAGAAGAGGCAGCGAAAAGAGGCAAGGCTGGTAAAAAAAGATACCAACTATCCTTTTATCCACGCTTGACAGCACTTTTGCGCCAAAGCCCGTACACGGCTGATATAGCCCGCGCGTTCGGTTACCGAAATGACGCCGCGCGCATCAAGTAAGTTAAATGTGTGGTTGGCCTTTACGCATTGTTCATACGCCGGCAAAACAAGATTAAGTCCCAGCAACTTATCGCATTCCACTTCGTGCCCATGAAAATTGTGGAACAGTACATCAACGGATGCTGCCTCAAAATTGTATGCTGAAAATTCACGTTCTGCACGTAAGAAAACATCGCGGTATGTAAGTTTACCGGGCCCTTCTAGGCCATTCCAATTAAGATCAAAGTGATTATCGACACCTTGTACAAATGTCGCAACACGTTCAAGTCCATACGTAATTTCAACTGGAACTGGGTTACATTCAATGCCGCCTACTTGTTGAAAATAGGTGAATTGCGTGATTTCCATGCCATCACACCAAACTTCCCAACCAAGGCCAGCCGCACCAAGAGATGGGTTCTCCCAGTCATCTTCAACGAAACGAATATCATGTTCGGCAAGATTAAGACCAATGGCTTCTAAGCTTTTAAGGTATAATTGCTGTGGATTAATGGGCGTTGGTTTTAAAATAACCTGGAATTGATAGTACTGTTGGGTACGATTTGGGTTTTCCCCGTAACGTCCGTCATTTGGACGGCGGCATGGTTGCACAAAAGCTGCATTCCATGTGTTTGGGCCAAGTGCTTTAAGCGTAGTTGCAGGGTGCGATGTGCCCGCCCCAACTTCCGTGTCATAAGGCTGCAAGATCACACAACCCTCACCGGCCCAAAAGCGCTGCAAATCTAAAATAATGTCTTGAAAGGATTTCATATTAAAATACGTATCGTTTGTTTTGTACGTGATGATATCACGAAGATATTAAAAATGGTATAGCCGTTCAATTATAAATTGATTTGAAAGGGTATGCTCTTAAAGCAAAAAATGTATTGAATCCTATCGAGCTAACACAATTATCATCGCGCAGGAACTGAAAATGTAGGCTTACTTGGGATATTTTTTTTAATGAATTCCTCAATATCAATCTGTTTCTCTTTTGGGTTACCCTGATTCATTTTATTAAGCGTTTCAATTAACTTGGAACTGTCAGGTTTTTCAAATGTTGCTAAGTCTTCTAAAGAACGAGGATAGTTACCATAAGGGTCATTTTTTTTAAGCTGCTCAAAAGTTTTTAAAGCGATCTCTATGCATTCATCGCAGGTAATGTCAAAAGAATCAGCAACTTTAAGTATATTTTCTTTCCATTCTTTTGACACATTGCTAATCATATCATCATAAGAATTTGTACGATCGATAGAATTATGGCTTTGTATAGAGCCATCATGCTTTATACTATTTTTCAAAGGACTTACTTGCCTACTTCCAGGATTTTCTTTGACATCTTCTTTTTTAAGTAAAAGAACATTCTTTTGTTTACCCTTAACAGCAGCAGCCTTTTGCCCATCAACTTCCATTCCTTGAATTGTAGAAATGCTTAATATAATAAGTAATAAAAAAATATGATCAAACTTTTTCATAATAAAAACTCACTTAGTTACTTAATATCAATCTATCTTAATCCTGTTAACTTATCAACTCTCTTATTAAGAAAGATCCACTGCAAAGAGAAGCCTTTTCAGACGCAGGAATGCCTCCATTAAAAGGCAGTGAAGATCTTACAACTCCAAATACATTTATATTATTTTTATCATGAACTTGAATTATAGGACCGCCGCTCATTCCCCAATACATAGGAATATCATGCGTAAAATTAAATTGATTTATATAATCACCAAATTTAGCAGGCTCGAAGCATGAATTTATTTTTCCATCCCGTGTGTGCGAAATCTGTAGCGAGTAAGCTCCTGGATTCAGCCCCATATAACCTAAGGCGTATTTATTGAACTTAGGCGCCTTTTTTATGGATTCAAATACAGCCTTTGCGGAACTATCATTATTTGTAAAATGAAAAAATATATTCTGTTCTCTTCCTGCTTCTTCGCTAAAAATTCTTTTTACTTTTAAAGTAGATTTATCCCATGTTGACGATTGAATATTTAATGAATAATCTAAAAAAAATTTTTGAACTGGTTCAAGATCAAGTTCACATAATGCAACATCTCCTGCTCCATCAAAACGCGGGGTGGCGCGGATATCAGGAAAATTAATGGTGTTCTCTTCAAAGGGAAATTCTTCCGAATTCGTAATATTTGTTAAGCGAACACTCTTTTCTTTCTTTTTAAAAATCTTTATAGATTTTATATTGAGGTTTAATCCGAATACTCCAGATGAAGGATGAAAGACAGGCTGTATTGGCCCATTTTCAATCGCGCTTATTCCATTTAAAAAATGAGCACACGTTAATACATGCCATACAATTTCTTCACCTACAGGTAAAGGAATAAGCGTACCTGAAAAAGAATAACCATTCATTTCTATTCTACCAACGAAATCATCAAATTTTGTTTCACTAAAAGATGTGTTATCTGCTAACAACTGATAATAAGCTTCGGCATGCATCATTCTTCTATATAAAAAATCATATGATTCCTTTAAATCCCTCTCAATAATTAATTTTAAATCATTATTAATAGATTGACGTTTAAGCATTTTAATCGCTTCTTCTTGCTCTTCCTTATTACTGCTGTAACGTGCACTTGTTATGTACTTTTTAAATTGAAAAGATTTGTTTTCTCTTTCAAACCCATTTTCTGAGGAAAGTATATCGGTTATTTTTTCTTGTATTAAATCAGCAGTTAAAAACATTTCTGTCCCTACTACTGAAGCAGTAGAGGTCCCTTCTGTTGAGCACATAGCTTTAAAGGAAAAGAGGGCTATAAAAAAACAACAAAAAATACATTTTAATTTACGTTTAACATGCATAACAACTACCTATTCGCTTTTTCTAAAAACACGTGCAACTTTTTCACTTAAATAGCCCGATTGAATTTGCATTTCATTCATTTCATAAGAAATGTATTTTTGATTCACTTGATTCTTGGTGATTTTATGTGCTTCTTTTTCTAAGTTTTGCTTCTCATCAACCAGTGATGACACCTCATTGGGGTGAGGGTTTCCTTTTAATTCCACATTAATTTCATTAACACGTGCCCGAATTGTGCTTAGGCGCTTCAAACCATCACTCTTTAAATTTTCAGCATTCGTGCCTACGTTTACTCTGTCTTTTTCTCTAGATTGATTATCAGTTGAATAGCGCGTAATGCTTTCATTCAAAGGCGTGCTTTCAACTTGGGCACAAAAAACGTTATTTACTTTCATCATTCCAATTAGCAATATGCACATGCAAAAGATCGCACTATTTCTCATAAAAGTTCTCGCAACTGATAAAATCTTGTATTATTTTTTTCAAACAATATGGGTGGGGTTTTTAATTTTTGTAGTAATTTTTTGTAGTAACATTGGCTTCTTAATTAAAGTGTAAACGCCACTTTGTTAACACAACGTTAAGAGATTCAATCCTTTTAAAAACATTTTATATCTAATCAAAGATTAGTGGGGGTGATGAGTAAAATTTCATTTTTATATAAAAATTTAATAAAATAAAAAATTAAGTTGTGATATGCTACCATAAGGATGTAAATATTCTAAAAATATTATTTTATGATAATTAAAATTCTTTCAATCCTTGGCTTTATGATTTTTAATGCTTATTTTGTAACTGCATCAGATTCAGATAATGAATCAGATAATGAATTTGATACAATTATTACGTTTCACAAAGCACTTCCATTAGTTGAAGAAATACGTTTAACACGTAATTCTAAAATCGTAGATTCATCAGAGTTTCCTTATTATTCCATATCAGATGACAGATCTAAAAAATCTGTGGATAGTGATGATGTAAAAAACAAATCAAGTAAATTAAATTATCCAGAGTCAAGTTCAGACGATACCAGCAGCGATGCAGTAAGCGATTCAAGCCAAGATGAATACTGTGGCCTAAAAAATTTATTGTGTCAAAAAGCGCCTTGCTTTTCATCCTATTTTGGTTGCCTATTTAGTTGCCTAAAAACAAAGAAAAAGGGATTGCTGAATGGCGAAATGGGGTAGTAAAGAGCTGAATGTTTTTTTTGAATAAAATTCAAAAATATAATTTATTATTTTTTAATTAACTTCATTTTAATCATTTAATACTATTTATCATTTTAAGTGTATTAAATTAGAAAAATTAAAAATGTCTAAATCGTATCGTGCAGATTCTAATTATGCCGCTAAACGTGCATATCATCACACTCACCATCAATTAAAACATAAAAAAAGAATCGAAGGTATCCAAAAAAAATCAACAAGCCATTCAACGCATAACGTGTTTGACGCAACACTTTTTTTTAAAGAAATTATGCCGCTGATTAATTTTCAAGGCATTTTTACAGACAAAGAACGCAATACGTTGAAACATTGGTTGCACAATGCCTACCTGCACATGGAAAATGATGCATTCACCAGTGATGTAATGATGCGATTTATTTACAAAACAAACAACATGGCAAAGCGAAATCTTGAAATTCGAAACGTGATACTAACTTATTTTCATGATAATCCTGACTTTGGAGAACGCTTGCTTAACTATTCGCAAACAGTTCTTGATCGCCTAAATGCAGCAGAACTCAGCCAGCTTATTTTGTTTTTAGTACACGTACACATTTATCCAAATGCAAAGTGGCTTTCTATATGGAATGTAAAAACAGAAGAATTGATTGTACCAAATTTTGATCAAAAAGATTTGAAAGATTGTTTAGAAGCTTTGTCTTTATTAAAGAGAGTGCGCGGCCTTTATATTACCTATAGCTGGATGGAACGATGGTTTGAAAAATCACAGCAATATCTTGAAACAATGCAGGCAGAACAATTATGCCATTTAATTGCCTTGATTGGGATGTCTAAGACAACACCCCCTGATGCGTGGATCCATGCCTGTATGCTGCGTTCCAGTGATTTACTGAATGGGTTAACTGGTAGGTGTTTGTTTCAATTTGAAAATGCTTTTTTTATAGAACAATTTAGAAACCATCCAACGTTGATTGAAAATTGGCTTAAGTATTCGCTGATGGAAATGAAGGATGCAGATAGTGCATCTGTAATGATGTGCTTATTGCCCCTTGTACATAATAATGTGCACATTCCAAATGAATGGCTTGACGCGTGGATGGAAAAAATTGTTGTTGATTTTGATAACGTAATTGCAAACGCATCCTATCGGGTTATGAGCATTGCTTATGGTTTATATGCTTTGGCCTTGCTGCAAAAAGATGTTGAATACTGCGAGCCTTTTTTAAGGAAATGTAATATATTTTTTTCTACACGTGAATACAATATCAAAAAAGAATATAGTGCTAAAAAACTTAGGAAAATCATTTTTGCAAGAAATTATTTTGAACAATTAGGTTTTACATTAAATAGCACTGAAGCAAGCCACGCAAATCTTATAGCCGAAATTGATCATATGCCTAAAAAAGGATCTACGATTCAAACAGAGTTTTTTGAGCAATTACGTATTATGTTTGGATCTGGGGTTAAAGAAGAAGCACATATTGATATTATTATTGATAGTGTTGATTTTTTGGTGGCACATAAAAATTTGATAGTTGAAGTTGATGGGCATCATCATTTTGTTGATGGGGCTGAAAATGCACTCACGCGGGTAAAAACAAAGATGTTGAAGCGAGCCGGTTATCATGTTCGACGCTTCACAGTTGATGCAGATCATCATGAAAACTTGCCACAATTACTGCGTGCCGAATTAATTGATTACGTGTAGTTTTATAGTAATTGATTGTCTGTGATTTGTTTACGTGAAAACGAGAGTGATAAAGATTAAGACGCCGTGGCTAATGATAATTTTATTGCATGATTGCGTTGACAAAACAAACATTAGACTTCACGTTTAGAAAAACACAAATGTTTAGTCAAAAACAAATAAAGTAAGGCAATTTTAACAGAAAACACGGTATAATCTCAAAAGTAATTTATCGTTATTAAGTACAAAAAATGACACAAAAAGATTCTATTAAAATGACGCTCAAAGATCCTCTTATCACACATCGTCCGCCGTCTGGTATTTCAGATTATATTGCATATGGTTGTGTAAAATTCTTAAGATTTTTTGCAGATATTTTTTTTGCTAAACGTTACGGAAATCGTGCAGTTGTACTTGAAACGGTTGCAGGTGTCCCTGGAATGGTTGGCGGCATGTTGCAGCATTTAAAAAGCTTAAGGTCATGCAAAGAAGATGACGGGTGGATTAAAGAATTACTTGCAGAAGCCGAAAATGAGCGTATGCATTTAATGACGTTTATTCAAATTGCAAAGCCTAATTTGTTTGAACGCTTTTTAATTATCTTTGTGCAGGTGTGGTTTTTTGCTGCTTATTTTGTATTGTATATTGTGTCATCTAGAACGGCACATCGCATTGTTGGTTATCTGGAAGAAGAAGCGGTGATTTCCTACACCCAATATTTAAAAGAAATTGATGATGGAAAAATTGAGAATATTCCGGCACCTGATGTTGCCATCAATTATTGGGGGCTTTCAATAGATGCACGTTTAAGAGACGTCGTTATAGCAGCAAGACAAGATGAAATTTGCCATCGTGATCGAAATCACGACTTTGCAAATGAGCTGTTAGGAAAAAGATAAAGCGAGAACTCATTGTGCTTAAAGAGCCAACTGAGAGCACTTAAAGTGGCAAGTCATAGCATAAAACTTAAAGCAGCAATCACTCAAAAACCACAACACACAAAAACGATTTGTTGCCTTTAAGTGCTATGGTGAATGAATTTATTTAGATAAACTAGTGCTACGAAAAACTTAACGTCAACTCCACTTTAACGCTGCTTACGCCGCGTACGGACCAAGCAGCTTTCTCCGCTTCTCTTTTCTCAAACCAGGAATGTATTTTCCCCTTCAAAGTCACCATACTACCATCTACTTGAACGATGATATTCTTTGCATCTATAGAAGCATTTCTATGAAATTCTTTCATTATTTCTTTTGACACAAGTTCTGCGCTGATATTGGATTGGGGTGGTTTAAACGTAATGCGATTAACTATATTTTTAACTCCATATAAGTATCTAATACATTTAAATGCTCTTTCTTTTTGGTAATAATCATCGACTTCACCAGTCAATTCAACATTACCATTTTCAACAACCACTTTAATTTTTTCAGGTGGAATAATTGACACATCCCATTCTAATGTGCGCACTATAGCTTGAGCTATATCCACATCACTTCTCAGTAAAGAAGCATGGAGATCAACAATTATTTCCTCAGCAACAGCCTTTACTCCACGAACATTTTTTACGGTCTCTTCTGCAAGGTGTTTCTCTGCATATGAGCGCACACGCCCACTCAATACGACAATTGCATCTTTAACAAATACTATTATATCGTTTGCCATTAATCCTGGCTCAAATTCTAGTTTATCTAAAATATGCGTTCTGATTGTTTCGTCATTCATCGCAGTCATTCCTTTTTGTTTTTAATGTGTGTATTTTATCAATAATAAATAACTTGTTTAGTATGAAATTGATTTTTCATATTTCATATATTTCTCCATTTTATTTTTGAAATTACCTTTTTATTATTCTTCAATTCTAAGTGATGGATAACGTGAACCGCCCTTTCCTATGACTAATAACATCACATTTTTGCGACCATTCTTTTTTGCTTGGTTAATAATGGCCAAGACATCTTTCGGTTTTTGAATTTCTTTTTGATTAACTTCTATTATGACTTCACCTGGGGCAAGACCTGCATCATCGCTTAAGCTTCCAGGCGCAATTTTTATGATTAAGGCGCCTTTGCGCGATGGCAAATTCCACCTATTTTCTGCATTTTCAGTAATTGAGCCAAGCGTTAGGCCAAGGATTTCTGTATCTGATTTACTTGCGCTCTTTGTTACATCTAAATCATTCATTTTGCCTGATTTAGCAGCTTCTTCATATTCACCGACAGTTATGTTTAAAGCTATTTCTTTTCCTTTTCGCAGCACCTTCAGCGGCACTGTTTTCCCAACGTCTGTTTCACCAACAAGGCGCGGAAATCGATTCTGTTCATTAAGCAGTTTTCCATTATATTCATAAATAATATCGCCCTCTTTAATGTTAGCTTTTTCTGCGGGACTATCATTGGTTATAGCGCCTACGATTACGCCTTGTATTTTAACACCAAGCGCCTCAATCATATCTTTCGTTAAAGGCTGTATGCGTACACCAATCCAACCACGCTTTGTACGTCCAAACTCAATAAGTTGATCGACTGTTTTTTTAGCAACACCAGAAGGAACAGCAAAGCCAACACCAACATTTCCTCCTGTGGGTGAAAAAATAGCTGTATTAATGCCAATCACTTGACCCTTAATATTAAGTAAGCAACCGCCAGAATTTCCTAAATTAATTTGTGCACTATGTTGTATAAAATCATCCACATAACCATTCATTGTGCCGCGCTCTGGAAAAACAACAAGATCTCGACCCTTACTAGATACAATGCCTGCCGTAATGCTGTTACTTAAGCCAAAAGGATTACCAATCGAAATAATCCAATCACCGACGCGTGTTTCGTCAGCATTTCCCCACTCAAGAGCAGCAATGTTACGTTTAGTCGCAGGTAAATCTGATAGTTTGATTTTAAGGATAGCTATATCGGTGCGATCATCTACAGCATGCACAACGGCATCTAATTCTGTTTTATCATGCAAGTAAACAGTGATTTTTTTTGCATCAGCAATAACATGATTGTTTGTAACTATATACATAATATCAGGGACGACACGTATAACAAAACCAGATCCTAAAGATCGAACTTTTCGTGACATATTAAATTCAGGCGTATCAAAAAAATCTCGAAATAAATCATCGAAAGGTGTGCCCGATGGAAAATCCGGGTACTCTCTTTTTATTTTTGGATCAATATTTTGTATCGTTGCAATGCTAACAACAGATGGCAATGCATGTTCCGCAATCTGTGCAAATCCGTGATTTATGTTTACTGAAGATAAGTTAGTTGGAGCATTACTTGAGGGTGCCTGTGATTTGGTGTTCGCAGAAGATTTGCATAACTTAAGTTCAGCTGTACTTATAGCTTTAGCCTTTATAATCGGCGGATACGTTAGCTTTGTATAATAGAATGCCTCGCAGAGCGCTGTAAAAAGAAATATTGCACACATAATTAATAAAACATAATAAATAACAGAAAGGCGTAATTTCTTCATTTGATATCCTCCTTAATTTGCTTTAAAGACACTCACAATCATGTGTAGGGTAGCATTAACAGAAAATTGGCTATACGTAACTGGAGTCGCGTGCTGTTTTTTTAAAGGTATGAATGAGTACATTGTAACCTCCAAATAATTAGATGCTAATTACACATACCACTCGTAATGACATTACTGAATTAGCAAATTTTACCATTATTCAACCCCAATTAATGGCGTGTATTAATGCTGCAGAGTCATGTTTTTCATGAGATCTATGAAAATTAATTATTTAATTTAATTATATATTAATAGATATTCTTTAATTTTATATATATTGAATGTGAAAAAGACAAAACCATGTTTTTTCGAAGTAAAATATTTTATTTTTTGGCGTGTTTTGTAGTTGTAGCGCATAGCAACAGTTTATTATACGCAAGCACTTCACCTGTTGATTTAGAATCAGGTGTTAAGCTGCCTGGTCTTGTAAATCCATCGCCTGCAAATTCATCGCTTGCAAATCAACAGCTGCTAAGCCCATCGCCAGTATCTCCTCAAATTACAGGAATTGAACTTGCCATCAGGCAAACAGATATTGAAACAGGAGGCGAGCAAAATGAAGAATCTAAAGAAAATTTACCAACTATCAATGACGAAGTTGATTCTGAATTTGCAACATCAGGCCTTGAAAGCTACACAGGATGTTCTTTTTGCTGTTGGAATTGCTTGTATGCTAGCCTTGAAGACTTTGAGGTTGGTGCCCACGGAATATCAACAATCTTAGCTGCTAGCGCTGAATTCATGCCTGAAAACTGGAAAATGCAATTTGTTGTCTATTCAATACAAGCACTTATGCTTGCGAATCTTTGCCAAAAAATGTATTCATTGTCAGAAAAAATGGTTGCCATTAAGGGAAAAAGAAAAATCGAATTAAAGAGAAGGAATAAGATCAATAAAGAAGATGCTGAAAATGATGAAGAAAATGATGAAAGTAAACAAAGACCAATTCTAATTAATGGAATTGATGCTTCCAAAAATACAACAATTTATGCAACAGAATTTCTTGCCAATTGCCTTAGTTGCTGTGCTGTTGCTCGAAATATTTTATGGGATCAAATAGCTGTTTGGTCAATTTTATGTCAATGCATATCAGGTAGTATTTTGAACTTTTCACAAGCTGTTGACAGCCCAAGCTTGCGTTCAAATTATATTTTAATAGGTACTCTTTTTGGTGTTGCAGGCACAAGTTTACATACCTATGCAAAACTATTAAAACGAAAAACAAAAGATGCCGAAACCTTAGCCATTAATGCGAGCAAGGCTGTTCGATACAAAAAACGAATGAGAAAGCTTGAGTCAAAATAAACAACGAAATTGGCATCAATTTTATGCCTTTGCTTTATAGTGATTCAGATTTTATTGCCAACTGTGCAAAAATCGCTTGATGCTACCTATGTATTCATGAAAAAGAATGTGCTTTATCAGATAAAATTCTGACAGGGCTGTCATCACTGCTTGTGACGCAGATTTCTGAAACTGGCATAAAAGTAGAAACAGATTTTGGAACAAAGGTAGATCCATTTTGTGAAATTTCAAGGCATTTTAGAAACCATTTGATTGAACAATTTCAAGCCAACAACGTTCCACTTGTGGTTGTGCACTCGTTGTATTTTTCAGGGTAATCAGCACCTAAAAAGAATAGTGCGTGTGATGGGGCGGTCTGACCCGCGTATTTTCGTTTGCCTGACGCCAAAATATCTAAAACACCCGATGGTTTTATACGTTCATGTCCAACCCATTTAAGCGTTCCCATCATAATACGTACTTGATGGTGTAAAAATGCACGTGACTTAAGATAGGCTGTAATTATATCGCCTTCTTTTGTGATATTGAATACGTCAAGCCTTCGCTTTGGATTGTCTGCTTGGCATTCAGCATCGCGAAAGGCAGAAAAGTCATGGTGCCCTACTAATAATTGTGCCGCCTCGTGCATAAGTTCATGGTTAAGGGGTCTCATAATATGCCATGCATGCTCATAACGTAAAACGGACGCGGGACGACGATTTAAAATGAAATAATTGTAGCTGCGCGAAAGGGCTGAAAAACGTGCATGAAAATCAGGTAACGTTTCCTGAATTGACGTAACAACAGCGCCTTTGCCTTTTAAAAAATAATTAATCCCAAGCATCGTATGATCACAATGTAATTCATGTGGCACATCAAAATGCGCCACCTGTGCATATGCATGAACACCAGCATCAGTGCGCCCCGCGGCGTGTACAGCTACTTTTTCGCGAACGATTGTAAGCAGTGCATCTTCAATTTCAGCTTGCACGGTTGGTGTTTGTCTTTGGCGTTGCCATCCATAAAAAAGGCTGCCATTATATTCAATTGTAATTTTGTAGCGCTTATAACCGGCTTTAATATAAGTCATAGTAATGCTTGTTTAAACCTTAATGCATTAGATAAAGCCTGTTTGGGCGTGGATTAATATTTTTTCAATCACGTGTGATAATAAAGATATTATACATTATAAAGCGTCAAAACAACAGTGATAGGTGGTTATGCATGCTGCTTTAATAAAAAATGGGTTTAGGAATCAGTAGGTTGGTTTGGGCTGGGTATCGGTGAAAAATGCAAAAGACGTTTTTCACGTATTTGGTTATTTATTAATTGTTGTGCAATAACCGTGGTTTTTTTTATTTCACGTGATGTAAGATTTGCTTCTGGTGTTTTTAGTATTGCTTGGTATTCACGATCTTGCTGGGCTTTTAAGGTACGCTCTGCTTCAACACTAGCAATGTATGGTTTGATTTTATCGTCATAAATATCCTCTATAACGTCTAGAATGGCTTGAATATTTTCTTCCCAAATATCTGTGGTGACGTTATGCAAACTAATTTCATGCTCTAAAAAGCCTCTATAAGCAATAAGGGCATCATCACGTGTGCTATTTTCTGTGATGCCACGTGTCATAAGTTTGGATGCAGCGACTTGATAACGTCTTTCTATATTTAGCGTTGCAAAGAAATTTCGTATTAGTAATTCAGCTTCAGCTTTTCCAAAAATACAATCTAAAGCAGGGTCTATCCCACGAAGCCCTGTCCACATCCGTTCATCAATCCCTTTGGAACAACTAAGTGTATTATTTCTATTACGGTAGGCTGTGATTGATTCAGCAATAAAGCCATTCATCCATAAATCAAAAGGATCAGCTTGTACTGGATTATTTTCTTTAATAATATCAAGAAATGTCATTATTTGACTGAGTTTTTTTGGTGTATTGCGGTCCCATCCTTTTTTAACGGCAAGGGTGGCAAGCTCCCTTTGAGAAAGATTATCTGCATATTGTGCTTTAATCCATTTTACAATTCGTTGTTTTCCAACTTTTTCAGAAAATAGCTTTCGATCACCAATGCGTGTTGTAAGCTCTGCTATTGTTTTTTTATCTATTGTTTTTGCGTAATCATGAATTTCAAAAGCAAGGCCACGATTGTTTTGACCCCGGATAATTGCCATGTTTGCATACTCTTGAAGTTCTGCATCTTCTCTTTGGCACTGTTCTTGGGCGCGTTGAGCTGCGCGTCCTTCTGTCCGCCCAACATGGGGCCTTAATAGCTCGCGCAATCGTTCGCGTGTAGCTGCATTTATGTACGCATAACTTCGTCCGCTGATATTTCTAAATAGATCATTTATTTTAGCTTGCGAAGGCTTTTGTGTTGTGTTGTTCAAGAAGTGTGTGGTCAGTTCTATATTCCCTTTTTTCACCGCAACATTAAAAGCAGCATCAATTCCTTTCTGGTTTGGCAAAGGAACCCTAGAATGTTTTACAGATAAAAATTCAATGATGCCTAAATGTTCATTTTTAGTCGCTTCAAGGAGTGCATCATTCATACCATTTTGATCAGGTAAGTCAACGCGATTACGGTGCACAAATAACACCTCCATAATATTTTGAAAACCGTTTCCTGCAGCTATTATAAAGGCATTATTAGTGCCCATCTGGCTTGGATTAGATTTTCTTGAAATTGGTGTTAATAAATACTCGAGACCATGGATATACCCTACTTTTGATGCCCATTCTAATGCTGCATCCACACCAGTTTGATTTGGCAAAGGTAATAGATGATCGGGCATAAACATGGATTTCATAAGATCATCATTTTGTGTGCGTATGGTCCATTCTAATGCGCTATTTACCCCATGCTGGTTTGGTAGAGGAATATTGTAAAGTGGTGCTGTTAATAATAAACCCATCATTTCAATGTTTGATTTACTTGCAGCAAAAGAAAAGGCGTTATTGATACCACCTTGATGAATCATATCGATGCTATCTTTAAACATAAAAGTCACGACATGTAAGTGCCCATTACCAGCAGCCAATTCTAAGGCTTCGTTATAGGAACGTTTGTTGGGCACGGGAATGCGTGAATGTTGATCACGATTTTGTAATAAAAGCCGCATGATATTAAGATGGCCTCTGTCAGCGGCTTCTTTTAATGCGGAATTGACATCTTTTAAGTTGAGTGAGAGTTCAGCTTTACTTGTGAGAATACTTTCTATGAAATGTGCAGCGCCATGTTTTGCCGCCAATTTTATTGATTTGCTCACATTGGCATCTGTTGTTATAAGGACGTTAAAATAATTGGTTAAAATTTGATCGATTTCATTGCTATCGCTTGCTAGATGGAGCTTTTCAAAAATAGCTTCGGCGGTTGCAGAAGAGCAGGAGGCAAGTGGCTGATCAGCCTGCGCAATATCAGTTGCAAATGTTGATGTGCAAAGATTAAAGGAAAAAAGTTTAAGACCAATAATTAAGAAGGGTATAACATTCATAAGCATACGAAGGCCCTGTCGTCTTAAAGTTTATTCCTTAGCCTAATTATAAAGTGAAATTAATTAATAATTTATTAATTTAAAATTTTCATAAATAAGTTATCTTCCCATTTTCTTGGGTTAAAATGCTGAATTAATTCGGAATGCATTAATGAGAAGGTGTTGATTCATCCAAACTGCTTGCTTTACCAGGCTTTGGCGCAAAACAAATAGCAAGTGCAGCAAATGAAAATGTAAACGCCACAATCAAAAATATTTGATTCGTTGCAAGCATCACGGCTTGCGATTGTGTCATTTGTTCAAGTATTTGCGCTGCAATTCCTTGTCCGTAAGCACTTGAATCGCCAATTAAAACACTGATCTGTTCAGGCGAGAGCGAGCGTGCAACAAGATCAGTCCTGAATACATTCGTTTTGTCTTCCCATGACGTTGTTACAATTGACGTTGCAGCAGCGCCTGAGAGTGTTCGCATAAAACTCATTAATCCTGCAGCAGATGCGGTTTCATCGGGTGTCACACTAACAAGCGCTAAACGCGTTAAGGGAATAAAGAAAAATGGAATACCAAAACCTTGTATAAGCATAGGTAGTGCAATTTGCAAATATGTCATGTCTGTTGTGTTAAATGATCTTACAAACGTCAACAACCCAAGCCACATGACACCCGAAAAAACAAGAATGCGTAAGTCATATTTTTGGGTAAATTTAGCGACAATAGGGGATGCAAGCATTGAAAAAATACCAATTGCTGCCGTTGAAAACCCAGACCATGAAGCCGTGTACCCCATATACATTTGTAACCAAAGCGGCGTTAAAACAACCGATCCAAAGAAGGCCCCAAAGGCCAAGCTTATTGTAAGCACGCTAACAGCATATCCCCGGTGTCTAAAGACGCGTAAGTTCACAATTGGTTTTTCGTGTGTTAATTCCCAAATGATAAATGCTGCAAAACCAATAGCGGCTGTAATACCCAATCCCCATATATATTTAGATTCAAACCAATCATAATTTTTACCTTCATCCAGCATTAACTGCAGTGAAGACACCCATGTGATTAATAGCAGTAGTCCAATAAAGTCCATTTTCTCCTTCAAGATTTTTGTCTCAAAAGGGCGCAGCAACCTAAGCGCTGTAACACTGCACACAGCAGCTATTGGAATATTAATAAAAAAGATGTATTCCCAGCCCCAATTGTCGCAAATGCCTCCTCCAAGGATAGGGCCTAAAACGGGCGCAAGAAGAGTCGTCATGCTCCATAATCCAATAGCAGCCCCTTGTTTTTCTTTGGGGAATATTTGCATCAATAATGTTTGTGAAAGTGGCATAAGCGGACCACCTGCAAGGCCTTGAAATACGCGACCTAAAATTAATGTACCAAGACTATTTGCAAGCCCGCAAAGGCATGAAAAAAAGCCAAATAAGGCAATGCACGTCGTAAACACACGAAGCGTACCAAAACGTTTTGCAAGCCAACCTGTTAAAGGAACGGTGATGGCTTCTGCTACGGCATAGCTTGTAATGACATATGTGCCTTCTGTTGACGAAACAGCAAGCCCACCTGCTATGTGGGGAATAGAAACATTGGCAATGGTTGAATCAAGAACAACAAGAAAGTTTGCTACAGCTAATACAACAGCTGCTAATATAAGATCATTTCCTGCTAGAACTGGTACTGGTGCGTGTATGGCTGAACGTGCGGTCATTTATTGCGCCTTAATCTGTCATTCCCGCGAAGACGGGAATCTAGGAGTTTTGTAACATGATCACTCATCAAATGAAAAGTTTTAAACAACTTTTCACAAGATTCCTGCCTTCGCGGGAATGAAAACTTGCGAAAGACAAAAGCGTAAGGCATAAAAAACATATTGTTTAAGTCTTAGGCTTAGAGATATCGATTTCAACAAACATTGAAAGCCCAACTTTAAGTGGATTTTTTTTAAGATCTTCAGGGTCTAATTGAATTCGAACAGGCAAACGTTGCACAACTTTAATCCAGTTTCCAGTTGCATTTTGTGCGGGCAGTACGGCAAATGCGGCACCTGTTCCACCAGCAATTCCTGCAACTTTTCCTTGATATACAACCGCTTTATCATAAAAATCAGATATTACACGAACTGGCTGTCCAACTTTTACGTGTTCTAATTGGACTTCTTTAAAATTTGCATCCACATGAAGTTTATGCACTGGTACAATAGACATCAATGGCGTGCCAGGCTGTACACGTTGTCCCAGTTGCACTTGACGTTTTGCAACGATACCATCAACAGGCGCTTTTACAACGGTGCGATTTAAATCAACAACAGCTTTTTCTTTTGCAACAAGATCAATATTATAAATAGCTTGCGCTGTTTTAAATGCATTTGATGAATTGCTTAGCTCTTCTCCGGAAACAGACCCAGATTTAGCAAGTGCAACGCGGCGTTCATAATCAAGCTTTGTGTGTTCAAGTTCAACTTGCGCTTTTGCAAGCTGTGCGTCCGCATTAGCTAGAGCTAGTTTTGCGTCAATATCGTCAATGACAACAAGCACATCGCCTTCTTTAACAATATCTGTGTCGTTAAAGCGGATTTCCTTAACAGTGCCCCCTATTGAGGGGGTCACTTGCGCAACTTCAGCTGACACGTAGGCATTATCTGTTGAAACATAATGTGATAAAAAAAAATAATAATATGCGCCAAAGCTGACAGCTGAAATGCCCACGACAAATGCTAATACTTTGAATAAATAACGTCTTTTAGCGTGCGCTGCACTTACATCAAATGCTTTTGATTCTATTGTTGCTGCTTCGTTTTTTGTCATTATGCGTGTTCCTTTGATTGCTGCGCTGGCTGAAAGCCACCACCCATTGATTTAACAAGCGCTACATCAAGTGTGAAAACACGGGATTCAATATCTGTTGTCGCGCGTCTTGCTAATATTAATGTATCTTCTGCACGCAAAACTTCTAAATACGTTGCAAGGCCGCCTTTGTATCGATTATTGATGACTGTATAGGCTTGCTCTGCTGCATACATTGCTTTTTTTGTTTTGTCTAAACGAATAGCAAGCGACTTTTGGCTTGTTAGCGCATCAGCTACTTCATGCAGTGCTTGAATAATTGTTGATTCATAAGCAGCAACAGCAGCATTGTAATTTGCATACGCTTCTTGATAGGCGCTCTCTAGATTCTTCATCATGAAAATAGGTAAATGGATCGCAGGGCCTATAGTGCTTGTAAATGAGCCTGATCGTGTGAAGGTATTAAGTCCCAAAGATTGCTGACCAGCAGTTGCTGCAAAATTGATATTTGGGTAAAATCCTGTTCGTGCCACATTGATATATGTAGCGGCCGCCTCTAGTTTTAGTTTAGCACTGTTAATATCGGGCCTTCGTGCAATTAAATCAGCTGGCAATGACGATACGTCACCAAAAGGGCGAATATTTGATAGCTTTGGACGTTTGATGGACTTTGCTTGTTCAGGAGAAGCCCCCACTAAAGCCACCAACTGATTGCATATTAAGTTGATACGTTCTTCGATGGCAGCAACCTCAGCTTCTGCAGATGCATGATTTGCAATAGCTTGCTTTACGCCGCCTTCATTTTCGAGACCATTTTTATGACGTTTTTCAAAAAGATTAGCTGTTTTAAAGCGTACCGTGACTGAGTCTTTTGCCTCATCCAATTCTGAGTATAATTGCGCAAGTTGCACATATGCTGCTGCAATAGATGTGCTGATAATAATTTTGACCTGCTCTGCTTCAAGTTGCGCTGCTTCGCGTTCAGATAGCGCAGCATTTAATATTCCTTTATTGCGCCCCCAAAAGTCAAACTGATAAGAAAAGGTTAACCCGGCGCTGCCTAAGTCTTGAAAGCCATGGGGAACGGCTGATGCTGGAATTCCCATATTGTAGCTTTGTTTGTATTTTTGCAAAGATACATCAGCTGTCACAGAAGGTAACGTTGCAGCGCCTACTTGCGTTGCGTAGGCATCCGCTTTTTGGATAGAAGCTGCAGCTTGATCCATAGTAGGCGATTTTGCAAGACCCTGCTTGACCAAAGCATCTAATTGTGGGTCTTTATAAATTGTCCACCAATCTGGTATTGCAGCAATTGAGCACGATTGATTGAATGCTAAATCAGCGCGTGGGGCACGTGGGTCCCCTAAATCTGGGGCAGTTACGCAACCAGATAAAGTGATTGCTGTAAACGCAAAAAGCATCGATTTTAAAGTATGTTTGGCTAAGCACTGATTCATTTTAGACATCCTTTAGTCTTTAAATTTAAGAAAATTCAAAGTTAATGTCAATGACAGATTTACCAAAAAGGATGTTTTTGATATAATTTTATTTTATTTGTATGTAAAATTACGTTTAAGATTTAAGATGAAAAATATACCAAAAGGAATTGCTTATGTTAATTAAAAAATTAAATAATATAATTATAATTTATCACCGCATGTTGCCTAATGTTTGGAAGCCCCTTATTCATGGAATATTCGCCCTTCTTTTGTGCGCAAAATCAAGTAATAGCATGGACTCTATTATGACGGGTGATTCTGAAATGCTTGGTGAAAGAAATGCACGTGCAGTTGATATTTTGAAAGGCAGCATTTGTTTCCTTAAGTCACTAGAAGAATGTATTGCTAAGATGAAAAAGTGCGTGCCAGAAATTAAAAATACGCTTTCTGACGCGCAATCCAATCCATTAAAAGCACAATATAAATCGCTATTAAATGAAGTCGATTGTCTAACGTATTCTTGGCAAGGTGATGAACTTAAGCAGTTTTGCAATCAAGGTGTCATAAACCTAAAAGATCTTTCTTTGCTTAATATGTTGGGTGCGATAAAGGATGAACCTGATCGGAAAACCACGCAAAAACTAAGTATTGCTAACACATATATTTTAGAGCCGCGTGAAAAAACAACTCATAATGATAAAGTAACTCAGCGTCTTGAAAATGCTTTAGAACTGATTGTTAAAGGCAAAAATGAACTAGAACGCTGTATTAAAATTATAAACAATAATGGCAGCGTAAAAGTTTGAAGATTAGTTCGATTTGCTTTTAAATGTTGGCACACACTCATTGCGAATTTAATTTTATAAACGTCATGTACCCGAAATGGCGCTTTTGGGTACACGTTCGCAAAGTCATGTATACAAAATAGATTTTTTATGCACACAACGATCAAAAGACAAAACCCAAGAACCACAACATTTTTACAATTCTTAAACAAAACTCATTTTATGGCTAGCCATAAACGCAATCACTTTGTATAAACAAAGCAGTATAATCCGTTTACTAGAATTAATTTATGAGAAAATCAACATTTACAGCCTTTCTTTTTATCGCGTTCGTTTCTACCCTTGATGCTGCGCCGCTTAAAAGTGTTCGTATTGAAGGCAATCAACGTATTGAATCTGAAACTATTTTATCGTATCTGCCAATCAAAGTTGGTGCAGAATTTGACCCAATTAAACTTGATGAAACACTAAAGGCGTTGCACGGAACAGGTTATTTTACAGACGTACATGTATCTGATGAAAATGGCGTAATGGTGATTAAATTAGAAGAAAACCCAATTATCAATCGTATCGCTTATGAAGGCAACAACAAGCTAAAAGATGATGTCATTCAACAAGAAATTAAGTTTCGTCCACGTGAAGTTTTATCACGCGCACGTATTCAAGAAGCCCAACAACGCATTTTAGAAATTTATCGCCGCATGGGCCGTTTTGGTGCACGTGTTGAGCCAAAAATTATTAAGTTGCCAGAAAACCGTGTAGAGCTTGTTTTTGAAATTGATGAAGGTGCGGTTACACTGGTTCGCAAAATTACCTTCGTTGGAAACAAGCATTTCACTTCAAAAAAGCTTGAAGAGCAGCTTAATTCAAAGCGTACACGCTGGTACCGTTTCTTTGCAGCAGATGATGTCTATGATCCAGATCGTTTCATGGCTGACCAACAAGCGCTTCGCAAATTCTATTATGATAATGGCTATCCAGATTTTCGTATTATCACAGCGCATGCTGAACTTAGCCCGGATCAAAAAGATTTTTTCTTTACGTTTCACGTTGAAGAAGGTGAAAAGTATGAAATTGGTAAAATTGAAATCGTATCACAACTTGCAAATGTAAAAACGGAAGACCTTAAAGAAGGCCTTGCACTTGCTAGTGAAGATGATTTTAGCGGGAAACAAATCGAAAAATCTATTACACAAATGTCAAATGCAGTTGGTGTTCAAGGATATGCGTTCGTTGCTATTGAGCCTGTGATTAATAAAAATCCTGAAACAAAAAAAGCTGACATTACCTTTGAAATCAAAGAAGGCCCACGTGTATATATCGAAAAAATCATTTTCGTTGGAAATGATCGCACACGTGACCATGTATTGCGTCGTGAAATGGAATTACATGAAGGCGATGCTTTTAACTCGCAAAAACTTAAGAACTCAGAACGTCGTTTAAAAGATTTGGGTTACTTTAAGACTGTTGTGATTGACACAGAAGCAGGCGTAGGTCCTGATCAAGCACGCATTATTGTGCGTGTTGAAGAGCAATCAACAGGTGAAATTGGACTTGCTGGTGGGTATTCAACAATGGACGGTCCACTTGCATCGATTCGTCTTGTTGAACGCAACTTTATGGGGACAGGGCGCGTATTACATACCGATTTGTCTATTGCAAAAAAACGCCAAGACTTTGACGTTGGTGTGATTGAACCGTATTTGTTTGGTCGTAACTTAACAGGTAGTGCAAGCATATTTAGTAATCGTTCAAGCCGGTTCGAAGCATACAAAGAAGAAGGAACAGGTATTCGCACAGGTGTTGGTTATCGCTTAAGTGAATATTGGTCGCAAGGATTCAATTACATCATCATGACTCAAAATATCAAACCTGGTAAGCTTTATGTTTCTCCATACATTGAAGAACAACTTGGTAAAACACTAACGTCAGCTTTAACACATACGATCTCTTATGATCGCCGGGATGCTGCGCGCAATACAACCGCTGGTTATGTTTTAAGTCTTTCAAATACCTACGCTGGTCTTGGCGGTAATGTTGAATACTTGAAAAATATTGTTAGTGGTAGTTGGTATCATTCTGTTGCAGATGAAGTTATTTTGAATGTGCGCGGTGAATACGGTGATATGGAACGTGTAAAAAAACCGATTCGTACCGTTGATAAATTCTCGCTTGGTGCTGATTCATTCCGTGGATTTTCGTATGGTGGTCTTGGGCCACGCGATAAAGTAACAGGCGATCCGCTTGGTGGTACACGTTACTGGAAGTCAACGGCTGAGCTTCAATTCCCTCTTGGCTTGCCAAGCGAATTTGGTGTAAAAGGTGCAATCTTTACAGATGTAGGTTCTTTATGGCGTGTTGATCAAACTCTCCCTGGAGTAACGGTTCTTGACACAGCGAAGCCGCGTGCATCTGTTGGGTTTGGTGTTTCATGGGATTCACCATTTGGTCCGATCAGCATCGATTATGCACGTACTGTAAGGCGCGAAAAGTATGACCAAACGCAAACAATCTTGTTTGGTTTCTCTACGCGGATGTAATATTTCTAAGTTAATAAATGCTGTCATTCCCGCGTAAGGCGGGAATCTTGAAACAGTTAGCTTGAAAATATTGGTTTAATTAGATTTTTTACAAACAGAGTTGTCTAAATACCCACTTGTGTGGGAATAACGTAAGTGCATAAAAAATAAAAAGGAACCCTAAATGAAGAATGCTAAAAATCTTGTTATTGGCGCTTGCATTGCTGCATGTGTAGGATTCTTAGGCTTTGCATTAGGTGTAAATCGATTTCTAATACCTTCTGGTGAATTAAAAATTGCCGTTGTAGACGGAGATCGTTTAAAAAAAGAAGCAGCTCCATTTCAAGTGGTACGCCAACTTTTATTAGCTGAGCAAACAAAAGCGCATGAAGAAATACTGCCGATTGAAACTGAGCTTGTGAAAGAGCAACAAGAAATTCGCTTGCAAGCAAAGAAACACCCAGAAGCTGCAAAAAAGCGTCGGGAAGAATTTGATAAAAAGGTTGTTGAACTTGAACAACGTACGCAAAAAATACGCACAAAACTGGATAAGCAAGCAAATGAATTGTCCGGAACGATTCAAGAAACGGTTTTTTTAATTATTAATGAAATTGCAAAAAAAGAAAAAGTTAATCTTGTTTTGAACATGACTATTGACGACAAGCGTGCTGTTTTTTTTGTGGAGAATAGAATGGACTTAACAGATACAGTTATTTCTGAAACCAATAAACGCTTAAAGAATATTAAACTACCCACAATTAGCGAGTAGTATATTTTATTTGATTTGAAAATATTTCTTTATATGTAGTCTAAGCAAAAAAGTCCGAAGTTGACAAGCAAGAAGGTTTTAGGATGACAGGAAAAGAAAACACTGCGTTAAACAGTAATATAAGCTCTCTCATTGCTAAATAGCTGAAAGAGCTTATATAATAAGGTCAATTACTCTAACTGGGCGAAACCTCAGCTGCAATTCTTAACTGAGCTAAATTTCAGCTACAATAATGTGAACAGTCACAACTGGTTTTTTATCTAAATAGCGATTTGTCGCTTTTCGAATGATTGCCTTAACAGCTTCAATGCGATCATCATCTGAACGATATCCGCGGGTTAGTGAATCTTGTACGGCTAAATAAATTTCACGTTCAAGAACTGATTTTTCCTCTGGTGAATCACACAAACCAATTAAGGTTAAATCCGGTGCTTGTAACAACTGATTTGATGCATCAATAATTAATGTTGCTGCCACAAGACCGTCTGTTGACAGTTTTTGGCGATCCTTTAAGACATTGCTTTTCATGTCAATCATACGATTGCCATCATAAACCCAGCGACCTGTTTGAATGTAATCAATTTCGCACGTGTCACCTTTTTTTAGCTGAATAATTGATCCATTTTCAGGTATGACAGCTGTTTCGACGCCGCATTCAAGTGCAAAACGAGCGTGTTCATCAAGGTGGCGCGCTTCGCCATGTACGGGGATTAACACTTCAGGACGAACCCATTCATACATTTGACGTAGTTCATCTCTAGCAGGGTGACCTGACACGTGAATGTCTTCTTCAGAAGAAGTTACAATGCGAATCCCTTTGTGAACCAAACGGTTTTGAACCGCTGAAATATTTTTTTCATTTCCAGGGATCATACGTGATGAGAAAAGAACGACGTCATTTTCAGTGTATTTCACAACTGGATGCTGATCGCCTGCGATACGTGCAAGGGCTGCGCGTGCTTCCCCTTGTGAGCCTGTCGTGATAAAGCATACTTTGCTATCTGGCAGCTTCATTGCATCTGTGTCAGAAATGAATTGTGGTAGTTCTTTTAAATAACCAGAATCTTTTGCAGCTGAAACCATGCGGTGCATTGAGCGACCAACAAGAGCAACTTGACGTCCTAATGATGCGGCAATTTTAGCAACTGTTTCGAGGCGCGCCACGTTTGATGCGAAACAAGCCACAGTTAAGCGATTGTCAGGAAACGTCGCCATTAATTTTGCCATTTCATCATGTACGTCTTTTTCAGAGCCTGCTTCACCATTGTTAAATACGTTGGTTGAATCGCAGATCATGGCTAAAACACCTTCGTCTCCAATTTCCTTAAGACGCTTTATATCTGTAGCTTCGCCAATCATTGGGTTTGGGTCAATTTTCCAATCGCCTGTGTGTAAGATAACACCATGTGGCGTTTCGATGCGAAGCGCATTCGGTTCTAAAATAGAATGGGTCAGGGTAATGTATTCAACTTTAAAGTCACCAACATTGAATGTCCCGCAAAGTGGAATTTCAATGAGTGGAACATCATTTTTCCAAGATTTTTCGGCTAATTTTTGACGTAAAATACGCATTGTGAATGGTGTTGCGTAAATTGGACAACGCAAATATGGCCACAAATATGGAATTGCTCCGATATGGTCTTCATGCGCATGGGTCAGCACGATGCCACCAATTTTATCACGATGCTGAATGAGAAAGCTTGGGTCTGGCGCGATGACATCAACGCCGTTGCGATCATGAAAAGTAATGCCTAAATCTACGATAAGCCATTGATTATTATAGCCGAATAAGTTTAGATTCATTCCGATTTCGTTGGATCCACCAAGTGGCAAAAACCAAAAATCATTTTTACTTGGGACGATGTCCTTAATGGGGGTGTATGCTGTCACTCTTTTTCCTTTAATGTATTGTATTTAGCTAAAATATATTTAGAGTCCGTATTGCTATTTTTGGACTTGATTTTAAAATCACATTTTTTGAAATTAACTTTGCTTATTTATTCTGTTGTTGAAATGTTTCGTAAAGGGCAATGGCTGCTGCGTTCGAAACGTTCAACGTTGAAAATTCTGATGTAGATTGAAGCTTAACATAAAAATCGCAGTTTTCCGATGTTAATCGCCTTAATCCGTCACCTTCAGCGCCCAATACAAGGGCAATTTTACCTTTTAGGTCAATTTGGCTAAGCGTTTGCGTCGCTTCTTCAGCAAAGGCAACGCACCAAAAACCGGCTTCTTTGATGGCTTTTAACGTTTGTGCTAAATTTTTTACAAAGCAAAGCGGTACATGTTCAAGCGCGCCAGATGCTGATTTTGCAAGGGTAGGGGTTTCTTTTGGGGCATGACGGTCGGTGAGAATTAATGCATTTGCGCCAAAAACAGCTGCGCTACGTAATATGGCACCGATATTGTGTGGATCACTTACTTGATCAAGAATAACGATAATTTGATTTGGTTCATCGTTGTGAATAACATCTGATATATCAAGTGGCTCAAGTGGCTGAACTTTAAGTGCAATGCCTTGGTGAACGGCCTCTCTTGGCAAAATAGCAATCAGCTTTTCTTTAGGCACAATTTCAATATTTTTGCGCATAGTGGCAGATAGTGTTGGCGGCAAGCGATCAATTAGTTTTTTATCAGTTAGGTAAATTTTTTCAATAACGCGGTCTGGGTTATTAAGTGCTGAAATGCAAGGGTGCAGGCCGTAAAGTAACATATTATTTATATTTTAGTTCATTGTTTATATAGCTAGATGTTGACATGTAACGGTGTTTGTTGCAAGAAATATGTTTTTTATACTTAAGCCCCACCCTAAAACAATACATTGATTTTTAATTTATTAATCAGCGTTCTATTGTATTGAAAAATCATTTGAATGCATTAAAATAGCGCAAGGTGCTAAGAAGCGTTTTTGAAGTGTGCATTAAGCAATAATAAACGCAAGCAAACAACAATAAAGTGAAAAACCCATGGACCTTTTAATCGAAATCTATAGTGAAGAAATTCCAGCACGTATGCAGCGTGCAGCGCTAACCAATAGCCAAGTGTTGCTTTCAAAGTTGCTGACTGAACAAGGGCTTGAATTCACCGAAGTTGGCGGTTATGTTGCCCCGCAGCATTTAGCTATTTTTGCAAAAGGGTTACCAGAAACAACAAAGGCGTTGACCGAAGAGCGACGCGGACCACGTTTAAGTGCGCCAGAGGCTGCAATGGCTGGATTTTTGAAATCCACAGGTATGACGGTTGATCAGCTAGAAGTGCGCGGTGATTACTATTATGCGAATATTGTATCAAAGGCCCGCCCTATTGAAAAGATGCTGCCTGATATGTTGCATAGCTTGCTTGATCAAATGCCTTGGCCAAAATCAATGCGTTGGCATAACCATGCGACTAATGATTTTACACGTTCATGGATTCGCCCTATTCGTGCCATTACTGTGATGCTTGATGATAAAACGATTTCATTTCCTGTTAAAGGATTAGATCTTACAACGGGAAGTCAAACGTTTGGGCACCGCTTTATGAAGCCTGAAGCGATTCAGCTAAATGGTTTGGCGACTTATGTCGATCAATTGCGTTCAGTACAAGTGCTTGTTGATTTTGAAGAACGACGCAAAGCTGTATGGGATGCTATGACAAAAGCAGCACTTGAAAAGAATTTGATCATTCAAGAAGATGAAGCGTTGTTAGATGAAGTCACAGGACTTGTTGATTTTCCATATGCGCATTTGGGCGCTATTGATGCGGCATTTACGCATTTACCCCGTGAGGTTCTTTCAACATCTATGCGTGTGCATCAAAAATATTTTACTTTGTGTACGCAAGATGGCCAAAATGCACCGTACTTTGGTGTATTAACAAATGTGCCAACGCGCCCTGATAACCGCCTGATGATGGATGGTCTTGAACGTGTTTTACGTGCACGCTTAAGTGATGCTGCTTTCTTTTATAATACAGATCGCGCCATTCAATTGACTGATCTGGTTAAAAAACTAGATACGATTATCTTTCATGAAAAGCTTGGTTCTATAGGCGATAAAGTACGTCGTTTAGAAGCTGTTGCCCCTGATGCTGCTGTTAAACGTGCTGCACATCTTTGTAAAAGTGATTTAGTTACACAAATGGTTGGTGAGTTCCCTGAATTGCAAGGTATCATGGGTCGTATTTACGCAACATTGCAGGGTGAACCAATAGATGTTTCTTTGGCGCTTGAAGAATACTATCAGCCACTTGGGCCAAGTAAGGCTACACCAACAGCACCTGTAAGCCGTGCACTTGCATTGATTGATAAAATGGATACGCTTGTGGGCTTTTTAGGGTCAGGTATTAAACCAACAGGGTCAAAAGACCCACTTGCGATTCGCCGCACAGCTCTGGGTATCATTCGTTTGATTGTAGAAGCAGATGCAGATGATGTTGATTTGGCGGGTGCAATCACTAACGCAATTGCTGCCTATAAAGCGCAAGACGTTGAATTATCAGCAAAAACAGTTGAAGACGTTCTTGAATTTATTCAACTCCGCTTTCAGGTGTACATACGTGAGCGTTGCTCGCGTGAGATAGCAGATGTAATTTTAGGCGAAAATGTGCGTATTAGTAATATGTGGGCAATTGCGGCAGCCGCAAACAAAGCTTAGCTCATTTTATTTATAAGGGTTTTAAATTCATTATTTTTCAAGCTCTTCATTTACTTTTGCTTTTTTGTACGTGTTTCTCATCTTTAATTAATAGTTTTGCTTACCCAGCAGCTTTAATATTTGTAAGCCGTAATGAATTAGTTTGTAATATATCAAGATGTTGTAAACAATAAAAAATGTTTTCATTTGTTCATTTTCATGACAAAATCTAATTATATTTTTTTGTATACTCATTTTTATGAATTCACATACAGTAAGATTGCTTACGAAGCATGATTTTATAGAGCTTGGTGATATCCATGCAAGGTGTTTTGGTGATTTCGCATGGTCATCGTCGACCTTTGAGGATTATTTTATTTTGCCCGAATGGGCAGGGGTAATTGGCTTTTGTGTAGAAAAACCGAAAAAGGTGTGTGATCTTACAAACACGCTTGAATTGCAGCGCCGTTTAAGTGGATTTATAATTGGCCGAACAACCTACGATATCAATGATGTTTTTACGATTGCTGTTGACCCGTGTGATCACGGGAAAGGTGTGGGAACGGCACTGTTGGATGCATACCTAAATGCCATTTCAACAGATTGCATGTTGGAAGTGGCTAAAGGGAATGTTACAGCAATTCATTTATATGAAAAATTTGGGTTTGAAGTTATTACGACACGTAGGGAATATTATGATAATCCAGACCCACAGATGCGTGATGCGTATGTAATGCGTAAAAAAACTAACGTTTTTGAAGTGGCTGCACAAGGATCTTTGTAATGTGAATCTATGTATAAAATCCTGTTTTGTGGTAAAGTTAGTTTAAAATAAATAAAGGTTAGCTATAATGTCACGTTTTTATAGCGCAACAAACGATGTTGCTTTTAAGAAGCTTTTTACTGTTCCTGAAAATAAGCCCTTATTACTTAGTTTTTTGAATATGGCACTTAAAAGAGAAGGTGATGATGTTATTGTTGACGTTAGCATCTTGCCAAATGAGCTGTTACCTAACCTGCCTGAATTAAAAAATAGTCTTGTTGATTTTCGTTGCCGCGACAAAAAGAATTTTCAATATATTGTGGAAGTTCAAAATAGATATATGACATCGTTTATGCAGAGGATTCAGTATTATACAGCGAAAACGTATACGGCTCAGCTTGAAAAGGGAGATGAGTATTTAGAGCTTAGGCCAGTGGTTTTGCTTTCTATTTTAAAACAAAATGTATTACCTGAAAGTGTTCATTATATTAGCTGCCGCCATACATTAGAGACAGGTACAAATTGTAACTACCTAAAAGATATGAGTTACGTTTTTATTGAATTGGCTAAGTTTACAAAAACAGAAAATGAACTTGAAACCATTGAAGATCACTGGATTCATCTTTTGAAGGATGCGACTAAAGACATTGAGATTCCGCATAAAGCGCCACCTGAAATTGTAAAAGCATATCATGAATTAGAAGCGTTTCGTTGGTCTGTTGCTGAAAGAGATGCCTACGATCGTGCGAAAATTGCTGAAATGGACGCCAAGGATTCTATACGAACAGCGATTGAGAAGGGCAAGACTGAAGGTAAGGCTGAGGGTAAGGCTGAAGAACGACGTCAAATTGCCCGTGAAATGTTGGCTGATAATGAATCAGATGATAAAGTTTTAAAATATTCGAAATTAACAATGGGTGAATTGCTTCAGCTTAAAGCAGAAATATGTCATTTAGATACAATATAAGCTTGTTTTTAGATGCTCAGAATTTTCAGAAATTACTAATAATTGCCTGTTTTTGAATATTTAAAAAATTTAATTGAAGGTGTGGCGTAAATGTTTTGGTGGCCCACGTTCAAGTTGAATTATTGCAAGTTTTTTATAAAAATATTGATTTACATATGCAAAATAGGCTTTTATATAAAAAAATATAAACAGCGATCTTCATCTTTAACCAATGTGTTGATTTTAGATGATGGTAACAACCTATTTGAAGGTGCCTTTTTTTATGCTATCTATTTTTCGTCTTTTAACGAGCCTTCCAGCACAATTAATTCTTTGCCTTTTGTTTGGGATTGCCTTTGGTGCACATATTTCGTTTGATATAGCAAGCATATTGTATACTACTAGTTGCTTCATCAAAGATATTTTGATGTATTTGCTGCCTTTTGTTATTTTTACCTATCTATGGGCTGCCCTTGCAGCATTTGGTAACCGTGGGTTTATCCTGATTATCATCACCTTTTGCCTTATTGTCGTGGCTAATGCATGTTCATTGCTTGCTGCTTATGGTATTGGGTCGTTTATATTGCCATCTATTGTGGACGGGGCTATTACTCGTCTTGCTGTGGATGAGTCGCTATCTGTGCGTTGTTTGTGGGCCTTGCCTGAATGGAATATTATCAAGCCAGTGCATGGTATGCTTGGCGGAATTGCCTTGGGATTTTATACAATGCTGTTAAAGTCAAGCGCTCTTAATATAAAAAGCATTAAGATGCGTGATTTAGCAACAAAATTTCTTAAAAGGGGCTTTATTCCATTTTTGCCCCTTTACGTCCTTGGATTTCTGATTAAACTTTCACGTGATGGTCATCTTAGTGGTTTGATGCATGGATACGCGCACACGTTTTTATTTAGCTGCGTACTTATTGTTATTTATTTGGTGTTTTGGTATTACGTCGGTAGCTATTTTAATACGGCTAAACTTATTAGTAGTATTCGTGAAATGTTTCCTGCGGGAATCACTGGGCTTACAACAATGTCAAGTTCCGCAACAATGCCTGTAACACTAGATGCAACTGAGAGAAACATTAAGGATCGTGAGTTCGCTGATTTTATTATACCGACAAGTGTGAATTCGCATCTTCCAGGTGATGGTATTAGTATAACCCTTACGGCAATGGCTTTACTTTTAATGTCTGGGCAGGGACTTCCAACATGGCCAGTATTTTTGCTGTACACGATGCATTATTGCTTAGTAAAATTTTCGGCAGCTGGTGTTCCTGGCGGCGGCGTTATTGTTATTTTGCCTGTTGTGCGTGATTACTTAGGGCTTGATGAAACGGCTACGACTTTGCTTGCAACTATTTATGTGTTACAAGACCCTATTTTAACATCTGCAAATGTGATGGGAAATGGAGCTTTTGCTATGGTGACACACCGTTTGCTAAAGCCATTATTGAAGAAAGAAAAAGATTTTATTAGCGCTAGCGAATAATCTTGCGCAGCATTTTAAATAAAAGGCTTTGAAACCAATAGGCGATTTTTGAAATTGCGTTGATATAAAGCCACTATTTCTTTGCTTTTAATAATAAGAACGTTTTCGGCATTTCGATTTTCTGCTGCATTGCTGAAATTATAAGAGCCGCTAATAACTGTTTCAGAATCAATTAAGATGACTTTGTTATGAGCGATGGCGGGTTTGTGATCAATGTAAACACTTATTCCTGCATTATTTAGGAATTTGATTTGTGTGTGACGTTCACGTTGTTGACTTTTATCGGCAATAATTGTGACTGAAACGCCCCGCTGGTGGGCCCTTAATAATGCATTCGCTATGGGTTTTGATGTTAAGCTATACGCTTGCATATGAATTGATTTTTGTGCATGATCGAGCGCTTGAATAATCAAGGGCAAACATGCTTGCCCCGGTGTAAAGCATACGCTGCAGTTAAGTTTTTGTGTTTGTACAATCGTTGTTTGTACTGTTTGGGGCGCATTTAAAAAACTATTTTGTGGTAAGAGCAATCCGCTGCCTACGCCTGCAGCAAAACCAAGGATAAGTGCTGGTAGCAGTGCATTTTGACGTATTATATGGCTAAGTAAATATAGCTTGCTCTGTTTTTTTCTCATAAATCTTAATGCCGTCGTCACAAAAACCATTCATCAATGGATTTTGCTTGTTTAAAAGGAGTTGGTGACTTTATCTGATTGCACTCTGCCACGGTGCAGCGATAATTGGCAAGACATGATAAGTTGTATTATTTTGATTTGTGCAATATCTAATTAACTTCTCTTTTTATAAAATGATAGTCGAAGCGAGTAATGCTGGAAAAATGCCGACAAAAACTGTTGATAATTCGTTGTTTGGTACTTTGGCGTAAAGATAAATCTTTGCACAAGAATTTATCTAATGTTTTAGAGCATACTCCAATTTCACGTGCTGCATCCCCTTTGTTTAATTTATAGCGAGAATATAGCTCAATTCGTTTAGTTAATAATTGGTGAATTGTATGTTCATCTAATTGTAGTATGTTGTTATCTTTGTTTGGATAAGCTGGTTTTTGTAAGCGTGCATCCCAATTTTTTAAAGGCACCCAAAAGCTTTTTTCATCTTCATCTATTTCACTAGAAGTATAACTTCCTTGGTTGTCGATGCATTGCCGCGTGACTAAAATAAAAACATTGCTTACTGGTACATCAATTTTTGTTCGTATAGCTTCTTTGTCATGTGGATCTTTTGTAAATGTACCTTGATAGGCGTCGCACTTTAAAACGACCGGCATATCTTTTGTTCGTATATCTTCGTATGGCCCAAGATTTCCTTCGACTAATTTTAGCATGTGTTGGGCATACCGGGTTGCTGCTTCCCATGGGACACCAAAATGAACATAATTCATAGATTCTTTTAAGTAGGTGCTATCATTTTTAAGTGCTGACATTCCTCTGACATTTTTAGTGCCCCCATAGAGCGTTAAGAGCCCTTCTTTTCTTATAGATTTCAAGTTTTCTTGCCGTGTTACATGGTAATACGTTGCCCACCCTTCCTTGACATCAAATGCTTCCCTTTGGCTTCTTGTATGGATTGCGTATGATGTTTTAAAGCATGCAGAAGCTAATAAAATCACAATTAAAAGTTTAATTTTCATTCTTAGTTCTCATTCTGTCTTTACATAAAATTATTTTTTTAATAAATGATTTATCAGGAATTGCTAGAGTCACATTTTGAATTTAACTTAAAATAAAAAAAGATTTTGAGCAACGAGTGCATTAGAAAGATTTGTACGAAAATGCACACTAATTTCTTAGAAACTATAAAATGTTTTAATTATGTGCCTACTTTTTATTCAGCTTATAACCAGCAAGTTTTGCTAACTCTGTAAGTGTTTCTAGGTATTGTTTTTCGTTTGAGTCTTGCAGTAGCTTTGCTAACTTAGTGCATAACCATTCTTTGCAAGTTAAACTATGAAAAGCACAAGAAGCACTCCCATTGTCTAAAATTCGATGAACCATAGCATAAGCATTATTATTCTGAATGCTTGTTTTGATGATTTTGGATAAGGCTCTTAAGTCTTTTCCTTTGTTATCCATTTTTTTTAATTGACCATAAACATCATTCATTGATAATTGTTCTTCTAAATACGCTCCGGCAGATTTTGATTCACTTCTACATTTTGATTCACTTCTACATTTTGATTCTGTAATAAATATTTCTGGGGTCTTTGATTTATCTATATAAACACCATCAAATCCATGATTGTTTTCCATTTTTGCATCGTTATAATAATATTGATATGAAAGCAGTGTTAATTCTGTTGCAAGTTCACCTAAAACACCTCGTTCATGATTATTATCTTTTTGGGCGCTGAAAATTGTTGAAAAGCTTTTTTTAACTTTTTTAAAATTATTTTCGTCTTCTATTTCTTTATACAAAGAAATCTTAAACGAAGGATAATGCTTTCCAGTTTTTTTTATTTTTCTCATTATAAAGTCTGCTGTTTTTATATCAGGTTTATTCCAAAAACATAAATATGTGCTGTATTTAAATAGTTTTTTGCCAACACTAGAAGTATAGTTCACGTCATTTCTATTTATGTATGATTCTGTATTAATCCTTAATACATGTGATGTAAAATCAATAGATTTTATATCGATCTGATAGCCTTTACGTTGCTTTTCAAATGTTAGTTTTATCCCGCCGCCTGATGAATAGGGTGCTTTTGTTGCATTCTCAAGCTGATAATAAGTAATATCTTTGAAGCTTTGTCTATCTGCATCAAACTGAACAAATCGTATTAGATTTTTATTTTCATTGCGAACCACCGATACATCAACAAAAATTAATGCGAATGAACTATTAGCAAGTAAAAAAAGTGTGAAAAAGAAAGAGAAAAAATTATTTAACATTTTGTGCCTTTAGTTTGCGAAATAGAGGCTCAGTTATTTTTTTTGATTGAGTAAGAATTTTAGCACCAGACTCATACGCAATGATTTCTTTACTCATACGCAATGATTTCTTTTTTTTAAAATGTTTCTTGAGCATTTTCATCCCAAACATCAGACACTCCAGATGCAAGAACCACTGATATTAGAGATATGAAAATGCTAGCTGTTAATAAGATGTTCATTTTTCCTCATTTATTTAATATATATTGTGTGTATATATAAACATTATTTTTTGATTTTTCAATCATAAAAATAAAGAATTATTAGTTCAAAACTTTTCACATTCTAAACTTTTCACAATTATTTCATACAAAATTTATTAAAGATTGCCTCCTTGTTAGTCAAACAGAATAATGCGAGGAAACAAATTGTTGAATCAAATTAAAAAATTGTATACGCGACGCACATAAAAATCTTAAGCAAAAGCATTTTTATTATTGTCTTGTGTGAAGCTAATGATTAAGTTGATTTACACAGGATAAAAAATTCTTTTGTTATAAAAAAAGCACTATTTATGATTATTAAAAGAAAAAATTTAATTTTTTTGTGCAATATATTAATTCATGCAATAGCCCTCAGCACATTAATTTTTTCTCAAGGAAATTTGGATGATATTGAAACGGGAACATTAAGTGTCACAACAGATCTTGGTGAGGGACCTATTAATACTATAACAAACATCACAGCCAAAGGTGTTGTACCTATTAATACCATAGCCAATTGCGAGCCAATTAATATCACGGCAGCAACAGCCGCGCCTACTAGAGCAGTGCACGCACTTAGAACAAGGCCTATGGCTAGCACCGAAGAAACACATGTTTATAATTTTAATGAATTTCGAGGCCAGTTTTGCGTTATTACAAAAGAATATGCATATGATGCATGCCCTTTTGTTCTCCAAGGAATTGCGCTAGGGCTTGCTTATCACAGTAATACGAGTCATTTAATGGCACAAACGTCATGTATATTTAATTTATCTTTTTTCTTTGCTAGCATGCCGTTTTTGTTCTTTGATGAACACAACTACTCTTTATATTGGGCAACGTACTGGGGGGTTGGACTTACTAATACGGTTTTAAGGGGTGTCGCTGGCATATTTGGCTTGCTTTATTATTATGGGTTTAAAGGTGATTTGTATCGTGAAGCAAATTGTGCAACATTGTTTGCTGCCACTGCTTTGCTTATTGGATATGAAGCATTCTTTGTTTGTACAGGGCAAAATAAAAGAGCTGCTCCAAATAGGCACCATGAGCAGACTTTAAGTTAAAATAGAGTTTGCAACGTAAAATAAAGTTTGCGAGACATTATTTTAAATATCAACTAAACGTTGGTTAATCATGGTAATTCCAAGAATTTTTTTAAATACTTATTATCTGGTAAAGATTTTGGGCTTACGTCTTTTGCAAATTCAGGATGCACTATGGGCCACACCTCTTTATTTTCAGGCGTGTCCAATTCGGCACGGTACAAGCGCACTTTGTCATATGCTTCTCCTGGATTTTTATGAATAAAGTCGATGGCGCGTTGTAATGCACGTGCTATTTTTAAACGAAGATTTGTTGGCACAGCTGGTCCACAGGCAAGCACCATTGATGCGAAAGATGGAATATTAAAATCTTTAAACAAATACATATAAAATGGTTTTTTTATCTGCTTTTTAATGTCATGCAGCTGATAGGTTTTATATACATTAAAAATTACATCAATCTGACCTGCCATAAATCCACTTACAAGGCCATGCTTTGCTAAAATAACATTTACGTCTCCTTCTTTCAAATTCTGGCTCTTTAAAAATTGATCCATTATTCGAAAGGTTAAGCTACCTGAACCACTGCTGGCATGGGCAAGAGTTTTTCCCAGCAGTTGATCAAGCGGGCAGGTACTTAAAATGACTTCTAGTGTGCTGGGGATTAAAACCGCTGCAATATCAAGAGCTATGCCTTTGTCAGCAAGTAAAAGTAGTTGCGGCTGATGCGTAATAGCAAATTCAACCGTTCCACGATTAGCCTGTAGGCACCCCTCTTGCGATCCGCTTGCGGGATGAAAGTTTACAGCAAGGCCTTCATCAGCAAAATAACCATTCGTTTGAGCAATAATAAGTGGTGCATGGTGCGGGTTTAAAAACCACTCAAGGGCAATGCGAACGGTAGTAAGTGGTGCCTGTTTAGCACGCACTAAAGATGGAGATAGCTTGGCATGCGTTTTTACCATCTCTTTTGTTGTTCCTGCTTTGTTTTGCGTTATTTCTGCTTCGTTTGCCGTCATTCCTGCGAAGGCCGGAATCCATAAAAATGTTGATGCTATGTAAAAAACACGGAAGACGAACAGCTTAAGAGCACTAGATCCCCGCCTACGCCAGGGTAACAAATAGAAAAACGAGGGTAAGAAACAGAAAAGTATGAATTCGGCAAAAGAGAGTATTTTCATGATGTGCCTTCCCAAAATACAACGCGATGCTCTATCCACTTAACTGTCCGCATCAACACATGCGCATACATAACTAAAATAATGACGCACGCAAACATCAGTGGAATTTGCAGACGGCTATAACTGGTCAAAATCAAATAACCCAAACCATGGTTTGATCCCAACCAATCAGCGGCGATGACTGCAACTGATCCCTGCAGACATGCCCATCTAAGGCCTGTAAAAAAAGCCGGTAGTGCTGCGGCTAAACGAATATAGACAAAAGATCGAAATGCCGTTGCATTGAATAATGATTCAAGCTCACAAAAGGCAGCAGGCGTACGCTTTAACCCATCAAGAAAAGCCAACGCCATGGGAAAGAATCCAGTTAACGTCACAATAATCATCTTAGGTAACATGCCAAACCCAAACCATAAGAGCAATAGCGGCATAAACACAAAGCTTGGCATCGATTGCATCACCACCAAAACAGGACGAAATAAACGATCAAAGATAGGAAAATATGTAAAGATTATGCCGCACATAAACGCTAATATGACAGCAAGCCCTAGACCTGCAAGAATTTCTAGCCCCGTATAGGATGCATGCGTTATCAATAAATAAGTATTCACTAAAAATACGTTCGCTATAGCTGCCGGATTTGGTAGAAAATATTCAGGAATACCGCTATACACACACGCGTATTGCCAAATGAGGATCACACATAATACTGCCGATATTCGCTTTAACATGACGCTGCGCCTTTTGAAAAAATGGATGATAAATGATCATAATCAATGGCGCGTGGCAGCTTTGAATCTGGCAAAGCCATTGGCAGGGCATGGATCGTTGCAGGATAGCCTTGTATACTATAAACTTTTTGCGCTAATCGCATCACATCAAGCCAATCGTGTGTCACCAACAAAACGGCGCTTTCTTGTGCAAGCTCTACCAGTAACGTTTGCAAATCAAGACGTGTATCGTGATCTAGCGCTGAAAAGGGCTCATCTAAAAGTACAATTGATTTTTTTTGTAAAAATGTTCGTAGCAAACACACACGTTGTTGCATGCCGACCGATAAGTTTTTGGGGTATGAATCAGCAATATGCGCTAATTTCACACGCACAAGTAACGCGCGGGCTTCTTGTAATTGACATGGTGATTTAGGGTTTAATTTTTGCGCCAAACACATATTATCAAGCACATTAAGCCACGGTAAAAGATTGGGAAGCTGCCTCATATAAGCGACATCAGATGCCTTGAAATCAAGTCGAGACTCACTTGAATCAAGTCCTGTTAATAAACGAAGCAACGTCGTCTTTCCGCACCCGCTTTCACCGACAAGGCACGTAATTTGCCCCTTAGTAAGCGTCATCTGTACTGGCGCAAAATGCCCGCGCATATCGCGTGTTATATGAATAGCATATGATTTTTTAGTCATTTTCCCTCACATTCCCTACGTCAGTACAAACTGAATCAGGTTCTAGGAGTTGAGCCATGCTCTCTCAGCACCATCACGGTGCACCCCCTGTGTTAATTTGTATCTTGAAAAAAAGCCAAATAATCCCATATTAACTATAGGGAGTATTGATATAAGCTTAGCTCAATGTAAATAGTTGCTTTCGCAGTATTATTCATGATGAAAATAGCACACAGTCAAGTTCTGTTAAAGAAAAGATCTTTGGTTTGCAAAGAATTTCTAATAAAAATGCGCATTTTGATTCTTTGAAAAACACTGTCACATAATATTATATGGTTTTCTGTTATATAAGATGATACAATGAATAAATAATGTTTATAATCAATAAAACATAAATAAAATTGAATTTAGTTTGCTTGATTAAAAGGAGAAAAAAATGTTTTTATCACTTCTTGTAAGTTTTTTAGCTTTGACGTTTTCTTGTAGTTCAGTAAATGCTTCCGGTAAGGTTGATGCAACTCGTTCGCGTGACGCTTTTAATAAGCATTCGTCTCGATCTCCTCAACGCGAAGTTCCTCGAAATAATACTGCTAAGATGAGAGCACCTGCAGAGATTGATTCTGTTAAAATAACCGTGCCTGAAGAAGACATTATTAAGGCGACGGCTAAGGCAGTTATACCTGAAGAAGATGATTCTCTTGTAGATAAAGACGTTTTATCTGCTTTGCATAAGTTAGAAAAAAAATATCCGCTGGATCCTGAAAAAGACCTAGGGGGAAAATTAAAAACGTATCTTAAAGGCACGCAAGGGTGGGATAATTATTTGAAACCATATGTTGAAGAATATATTGAGCGTGCTAAAAATAAAGATGTAGAAGCGTTAGCACATCTTGGTTCTTCTTTTAAGAATCATCGCTTGCCTTGTAATGATAATGTTTTAATAATGAAATTGCTGATTGCTGCTTCTTTAAAAGGCTCTGTAGGTGCTTTATCAAACCTTAGTGATGTTTTTAAAAAAGGTCTCGCCCCAATAAAGCCTGACAAACAGGCAATAGAGTCTGATGAAAAGCTTGGAATTCTTTTTTATAATGCGGCAATTAAGATGCCTGGAAATGATGGCGATCGACTACGTGAGTTTTTAAATTTACCTCCACTTTCTTAGTAACGAATTATTTACGTTTATATTTTAAGGTTAATGATAGAGCATTAACTTAAGATAGATTTTTTTTGTGATACATACTTTTAAGTATTTATGTTTCTTTTTTGTTGCTTTGCTTTTTCAAAGCGATTCAGCCCCAATTCATCAGCCAGAAGAGGGGTTTCGTTGGCGCCAGAATTTAGGCTTACATTATCAAGGGCAAAAAATTATCGATTTAGACTGCGAAGATGTTGTAACTGAACATCAGGGGATGAGTGATTTTGAAAATATTATAAGTCACACTCTTACCAAAACTGAAATTGATCGCAATGTAGCCCTTGTTCGTATTAGTGTCATTTTTCAAGATGCCTCAACTGGAATATTACATCGTATTAGCGATTGGATTAAATGGCAGGGGATTAATGAAGGAATAAGTAATCAACTTGCTGTATTTATAAGTGGTACTGGGCCTTTTTTAAGTGCAGAAAGAAAGAGTTTCCTGGAAGGTGAGCTTGAAGGTCAGATTCATGAAATTACTGCGCGTGAATTAAACCAAGGAATCTCTTTCGATCTTCAAGCAGAATTAAAGCAATTATTTAATGCAGGATTAAAGCAAAATTTAGATGAAAGCGAACGAATAGAAAAATTAAGAGAAATTAACGCACATGATTCACAATTTCACGTAAATTACCATCATAGCGAACAGTGGGTTTTAAATTATTTAGCAGGTGTGCATAGTGATGGAAAAATGACCCTTATGAAAGCGGTGGATAATTTAATAAGCACGAATAGAGCAAACGGAAATTTTAAAGAAGGCGCCAAGATTTTATCTGTGATTCTTCACATTCATTCAAAAAACGATGTTTGTGAACGCTGTACGCAAACGATAAGTCGCATCATGGCAGAATGCAATTTTTTGATTTCAGGTTTAAAAATGTATATTCAAAGCGCCTATAACAATAATGCAACTATCAGTCCAACTTTTCTTACCTTAACCTCTTCGCGCGTTAATTATAAGAAAAGAAGAGATTTACATGGCCATGATGATAGCTCTAATGATCCCATTGATCTTAAAGCTTTGCCGCCCCTTTTTGTGCAATCTGTTACGATTGACAGCCCCATGCCCCAATCTGACTTAAACCAACTACCTAATTTATTGGTATCAAGGTAGGAAAGCGGGCGTTTTGGTTACGTATAAAGAATTCTGGCATTTTTAAAATTAAATATGTGGTCAAAATCTTTGTTAAGACCAGCTGCTTTCACTTGTTTTCGTTACTTATAAATTCTGCCCCATGTTTTCTGCAAAAGCCTACTAACTGCTTCATTTTCAACTAAACATCATTTATGATACAGTACCAAGCAAGAAAAAAGATTAAAATAATAATGTATTCTTTATCTATCACAACAAAAAATATATCAAAATCCGTTATAGCTGACGGTCAAACGCGCACCATTTTATCAGATGTATCACTAACAGTAATGCCATCATCAATCACCGCCTTGATAGGTCCTAGCGGCGCTGGCAAAAGCACGTTGCTGCGTTGTCTGAATGGTCTTGATACGATTGATGGGGGCCATATCGAAATTGCTTTACACAAAGATTATTATAAAAGAGATGGACTTGGTCATGCTTTTAAAGTTGTTAAAGAATGCCGGGTATTAAGTGACAACGAACGAGAAGAAAATTCAATCCTTCTTATTACAAAAAGAGGCGCAACGTCCATAAATGCTGCGCTTGAAAAATCAAAAAATCCAACAGCTAATCATAACGATGCCAAGCTTAAAAATATTGCGATGATCTTTCAAGCATATACATTGCTTAGCCGAAAAACAGTCCTTGAAAATGTGTGTCTACCCATCACATTGCGCGGTGCTAAACTTAGTGACGCACACATATACAAAGCACATGCATTGCTTGTTGAGGTTGGGCTTTCTGATAAAGCAAATGCTTATCCTTCTGAACTTAGTGGCGGGCAACGTCAACGCGTCGCTATCGCGCGTGCTTTGATGTTAGATCCAGGGTTGCTGTTATGCGATGAATTAACATCTGCACTTGATCCTAAAACCACAATTGAAATTTTAAATTTGCTTAAACGCGTTAATGAAGATCATGGCGTCACTGTTATTTTGGTAACCCACGATATAGATGTTGTAAAAGCAGTTGCAGATCAAGTGTGTGTTATGGATCAAGGCCGTATTGTTGAACAAGGGTCCGTCGTTGATGTTTTAATCAAGCCCAAGCATAGCGTCACAAAACAGCTTCTTGAAGCGACATCAGGCGGCGTGCTTCCTGTGTTTTTGCTTGATCGTATTCAGCCCAAACCAACCGCTGAGTCAGACATTGTTTTAAAACTTGTTTTCACAGACGAATCATCAACAAAGCCAGTTATTGCTTATGTTGCAACACAATTTAACATTTGCTTTAGTATTTTAGCAGGCTCGCTTGATAATGTATCCGATCAAAAATCGACCCACATGTATGGGCACTTATGGGTATCATGCGCCGCAGACGATGGCATTGATGCGGCCATTCAATACATGTCAGATCATGGAGTTGGCGTTGAAACAGTAGGATATATCTCATGGAACTAATAAATTTTGTATTATTAAGCGTACAAGAAATTTTTTTAGGCGCAAAAGGTGGCTTGTTAATACACAGCCTTATGGAAACACTTCTTATGGTGTCTGCATCAACTGTTCTTGGGATTGTTGTCGGCCTTCCTTTGGGTATGCTTTTATATAGCAGTAGTCCAAAAGGTTTGAAGCCAGACCCTATTCTTTATTCATCCTTAAGCTTGGTTATCAATTCGGCGCGTTCAATTCCATACATTATCTTAACTGTATTGTTGCTGCCCCTAACACGCATATGCATTGGTACATCCATTGGCACAATAGCGGCAATTTTCCCATTAACATTGGCGTCAATTTTACTGATTGCACGCGTCGCGGAGGAAGCTTTTTTAAACCTACCACGTACATTCACAGAAATTGGCATTAGTATGCGCGCAAAACCAATGCGTATATTTATGGTCATTTTGCTGCCAGAAGCCTTGCCAGGTCTTATCATTCAACTAACAACCATCATCATTAATTTGGTTGGCTTTTCAGCGATGGCAGGTACTGTTGGCGGCGGCGGACTTGGTGATCTTGCCATTAGATATGGCTATCAGCGCTATGACACAAGCCTTGTGATTGCCATTGTTTTCGTATTGATTCTACTTGTGCAGATCATTCAAAGTAGTGGAAATGAGATTGCGCGCCGGATGAGGAAGTAAATTTAGATAAGCTAGCTGAATCGCTTAGCTTACGGAATTGCCCATTCGATGCATTGTATAAAGATTATCATAAGCATCTGTACAAAAAATGTGGGTGCAACTATGAGCTGGGCTTGCTTTACAACAAATAGCTGGGCTAGGTTTAGTGCAACGTGTACTTTACCCCCTTTTGATAGTTTGGAACTTAACATTAAGAACCTCGATTATCTAAAAATTAACACTTTTTTTATATTTTTCCTGTACAAAAGAAAGTAGTAGGGATAAAAAAATCTCTTAATTTTTTTGCAGATATTATGAAAAATAGTAAATATCAAATTAATATAAATAGTATTTTGTATGCAGTTATCAAAATTATTTTGATGGCCATGTGTTCCTACATTGTCGCAGGTCATTGGCACAGTGAATTACACCAACCTATAAAATGGGGGGAATCCAGAATAATCCCTATGAATTTGCTTGTATTGTATGCGTGCATCTTTACTACCATGCAAATAACAAAGATTTTAAGAAACTGTTTATGGGAATATTATTTACCAAAAAAACGTAATATCAAAATGTCGACCCTACTCATAGGGCTAATCAATTTTGGTATCTATTTGTTATGTACCTTCGTTGCATGTCGCTTTGTTTTAGGTCTTGAGGTTGGCAGTGCATTAACCGCAACTGGCGCCGTCGGTGTGGTGCTTGGTTTTGGTCTTCAAAAGATGTTTCTTGATTTGTTTGTTGGTATTTCTATAGACATGGATAAATCATTTCGCATGGGCGATTGGGTGTTTTTACGCAGCAATAACATGGATATTTATGGCGAAATCATTCAAATGAGCTGGCGTGTCGTTACTATACAAACGACTGAAAACGTAACACACCAGATACCAAATAACATCTTTGGAATGCAAATTATAACGAACCTCAGCCGCCCTTCTGCTGAAAGTGAATTTGAACTTATGTATTGTATTCCTTTTGAATACAATGAAAATGCGGTGATTAGAGCTATAACGCTTGGTCTTGAGGCAGTGGGATGCACAGGCGTCATCACTGATTACAAGTGCCGTGTAAGCAAGGTTAGCACAGAAGGTGTCTACTATAAGGTGAAATACTTTTTAAACCCTGCAAAATGTGGTCCGGGAAAAGTGCGCCATCTTATCCATTCACGTGTATTTCGCTTTTTACGCGCTGCTAACATTAAACTTGCAACCCAGATGCAACGTGTGTATATAACTGAAATTGCTGATCAAATTTTCACACCAACAGAAGAAACTGCCAATTACATTGCTCAGATTGATATTTTTCAAACGTTGACTGAACGCCAGGTCAAAGAAATTGCGACTGTATCAAGGAAACGAAATTTTAACAAAGGCGATGTTATTTGCAGTCAAGGGGAAGAAGGACGTTCTTTGTTTATCGTATGTGAAGGTATGTTAAAAGTATTTATTACAAACGAAGCTGGCGCACAGCAGCAAGTGGCCGTTTTGATTCCTGAAGATTTTTTTGGTGAAATGTCATTACTAACAGGTGACAGACGATCAGCAACAGTTATTGCGGAATCGCAAATTACACTTCTTGAGATTGAATCAGATGCCCTTATCCCATTGTTTGCAAATGATGAAAAGTTCCCACAAATTGTATCGAAAATCATTACTGAACGAAATGCAACAAATACAGCATTAGGACGAACGCATGAAGAAGAGGTTGAGCAGGTCAGTAAATTACGCGAGCTTGAAATGCGTATTAAGAATTTCTCGAAAAAACTTTTAGGAATTAAGAATTGATAAAAAAATTAAAAAATCACTTGAAATAATTAAAAAAATACACACATTTTAATATATAGTTTGATATAAAATTTTAATTTGTAAAAATGATAAATAATTTAAAAAATAAATATAAAATAGTCTTTTTATCAATAGTAATGAATGCTAGCTATGCAATGGCAAGCGCTATGGTAAATGATGAAGCAGTGGGAAATGAAATAATACCGCAAAAACTTATTGTAAAACAACAAACACTTATTGTATCACCTGAACCATTATTAGCATCAGAGCGTGGGTATATAGCCTTCGAGCATTTTATGTTAGTTCCCATACGCCCTAGTTTTGCTAAAGGGCTGTTGCCAATATATGCAGATCCAGAAACAATGAAATATTTTACTCCTACAGCTGAAACGTTTGAATTTTCTGACATTCAATATGACACTCTAGACAAAGCAAAAGCTTTTCAGCAGCAAATACCTAATTGCTATGCATGGGGTGTTATTAATGAAAATGGTATTTATGGAACAATCTATGCAAGACGTGTGATGTGTTCGCAAGGAAAAAGTACCTATGAAGTCTCACGCGCTTTACAACCTGCCATGCAGGGGCGCAAACAAGGCTCTATTCTTCTTAAAGCGATGTTTGACTACTTGCCTGATGTATCATGGAAAGGTACAGTTAATGCTAAGAATATTACATCTTGGAAATCAGAAGAAAACGCCGGCTTTGTCTTTGATCGCTCTTATGAAGAAAAAGGTAACATAATGAAGGTTTATAAGCGTCAATCAAATTATGAGCTTGAAGGAAACGAAAAGATTCATTTTACGTATAGCAATAAAACTATGCCTTTAATTGACTTAATTAAACACCAAGAAGAAAAACAATACCCCTTTAAGCGAAATAAAAATAAAAAAAATGTAGAAGGTCAATTTGATTTCCTTGTTGATTATGAAAATGAATTAGGCGCTGCGCAAAGTATAAAAATGACTAAGTATGATTGCTGGGGCACAGAAAACCCAAATTCTCAGAACATGGAAATAAGTGATGTAAGTACTGATCTGTCACATTTTGATAATAATATGACATCATTTTTTGTCTTATTGAAAGAATAATTTTAAATCAAATAAGACGTTTCATAAATATGTTGTGTATTATCTATCTATTTTTTAAATGAGTGGCTTAGAATGATAAATATCCTTATAAAAAAGTACTTAAAGTAGCTGTAAGGTATTCTACATCTGCAAAAGAAAAAAGACATACAAATGCGTGCTACCAGCTTGCTACTTGTTATATGGATGGAATAGGCGTTATGCTCAATGAAGATTATGCTCAAAAGCTCTATGATTTTGCAGAAAGCGTTGATATGAAAGGTTCGACTTAGTCAAAAAAGTACACTGCGCCCCGGCTCTTTGGGCTTGCTATGGCGAATATAACAAATTTAGTGTTAAGTTGTTATGCGCGCTTTAAGACGGGTATTTACCTGTTACTTCTTTGTACTGGCATATTTCATAAAAAATCCGCGCCAAATTATCAAGCAGCATAGCTAACTTAGTATTGTCTGGGTAGGCATTTCGTTCAGAGTCAGCAAGAGAGCCAGCGCACACATCAATTTCACCATCAAAGCCTTGATCAAACGCCACACGTTTAGCAATTAGGTATTGATATAATGCAAAAATGTGTGATGAAACCAGTAGTATTTTTTTATGCTTCCAATCTTTTTTGTTCGCTTTGTCGTGGTCAAAAAACAAAGCAAGCGTACTTTGCGTTGATGCACGCGGCCCCGTTGGATTAGCATCATCAATAATGATCATTTCTTGTTTGCTAAGTTTTGGTGTTTTTATAGTTTTATAACACCATTCCATTGCATTTCGTTCACAATCAGAATTTAATATATTTAATGCATCTGGCGTATTTAATTGCTGTAGAAATACTTTTTCTTGGGCATTAAAAGACCTCTTTCCTGTCAAAATATACATTTTTGTTGCTTCATCCAAATGAAGAGCGTCCTTATCACATAAATTATTCAAGAAGCCTATACGTTTGTTAAAATCGCCAATAGTTGAGCCTAATAATAAAATCTGTGAATAGGTGGACCTCTTCGGATTCGTTTCTGCTCCCATATTAAGGCCTTTAACGCCATTATTTTTAGGCTTTAAAATTAAATCCATAATAGCCTGCATGTTTACAGTATTTGGGTTTTTTGCGGACATCTCCCAACGCTCAATATCAGGGGTGGCGCGCCATGAATAATTAGGATGATGGGGGGCTTTTCCTTGAATCAAACGCGTCACGTCTTTACATGAAGATGATTCGAGTTCAATCATCATCGCAGGCCAATTTGCTTTTGGTTTACGTCCTTTAATGCGAACGCCTGCTTGGCCTAAAATTTCAACCATCGTTTCTGTAATTAAGCCATTGGATAAAATCAAATCTTTTACAGCTAAAGCAGATACGGGAGTTATTGATTGGTATATAATGGCTATGAGTAAAAAATAAAAAGCGATTGTTTTTTTAAAAGATGAAATAAACATAAAATACCTTTAAATTAAAAGTGTGAACGAGCAGCTTCGTTGTTTGGCAATTTGCTGGCTACCCAGCAGCACAAAATAAGAATAATGATTAAGGACGCAAGCGCATATGTGTAATCTTGTTGTTCGTAAAAGCGGTGACCATTTGTATCGAGCGCACCTTTCCAGAAAAAGCGATCAAGCAAAAATCCTATGATTTGTTGTGCGAAAGCGCCTCCTAGCATATTGGCTGTGTTGGTAATTCCCAACGTTACGCCTGTTTTACCTGCTGGTGCACAGCGAACGACACCTGTAAAGCACAGCATTTCAGCCCCGCAGAAAAGCCCTAATAGTAAAAATAATATTGATATTTCAAATGCACCTAAGTTTGGCAAAAACAAGATTGCGCATAAACTTGATAAAATGCCAAAAATACAAATGCGTATGGTTTGGTTAAGTGCATCGTATTTTTCAGCAAGATAAGGTAATACAAGACTGCCAATGCAAAGCCCTATGTAGAGCATCATGCTAACTTCGGCAGCATGTGAACGATCAAGACCAAATTTTGACATGATATAGGCAACGCCCCATAAGTCAGCCATAACTGATAGTGGTGTGTATAAACCAACAGCAAGAAATGCGTAAATCAACACCATGCGTGTTGAAAGGATTTCACGAATACCTTTTAGGATGTCTGATGATGCGTTGAGGCCAGCCACTGGTTGGGCAATTTTTTCGCGCGGCAAAATAAAGGCTGAAAAAACAAAAATAGATGCACCTATGATTGTGGTTAGTAATAGGGCGTGGCGCCATCCAAACATATCCATGGCTAGGCTTAAGGGTTTACCTGCTATTAGTGCGCCAGCAACGCCAAGTGTTAACGTCGCGCCCATCCAAATACCGTTTTTGCTTTTGGGAATATAGTCAACCACAATTTTAAGGGTGCACATAAAGGCGCAGGCTGATCCAGCCCCCATAAGAATGCGACTTAAATAAGCCATATATAAGTGATGCGTGACTGATGCAAGAATTGTTGAAAGCACGCACAAGGTGATGGACATTAATACGACGCGTTTTACGCCATACTTATCGACCATAAGCCCAACAGGAATTTGTAAGAGAGAATATGCATATAGGTAGAATGCACCAAAATATGAAAATTGTTCAGCCGTCAGGGAAAAATCAAAGCGCAATTCATTGACCATAACGCTGGGTGATACACGCAATATATATTGATAAAAGAAAAACAGTGCTACCGCAGACCAGATTGCGTATCCGTTGCTTTTACGGTTGGTTGTCTTATCTACGGCTGCATTATGTTTGCGTATGGTCATATATAGAGTGTCCGTTGTTAGATTTGCTGCATTTCGTATTTCAACGAATTTTGAATTTTCGCATTATATGAGATGAAATACAATATTGTAGATAGGTAAGAGTGTTTGATTTTTGAGGGTTTTGGTAATTATTTCGTTGAAAAGGAGAAAAAAAACGCATGAGAGGTGAAAAAAAGTATTGACGGAGAGAATGAGATTGGTTATAACTAACTACACAAGGCGGCCACAACGGCAGCGACAACGGGAACGAAGCGGTAAGCGAGTTTTAG
>JAUYTZ010000019.1 GCA_030694965.1 Candidatus Paracaedibacteraceae bacterium | reverse complement strand
AAAATCTTTTAAAAAAGAAACAAAGTCATGCAATTTATTTTTTTATTCCTTTTACTATTTTTTATTAATATAGCTTTCACGTGCGAAAAAAGAACAAATGATATCACGGAAGTTGACGATTCATCTTTGCTTTCATGTCTATGTTGTAAATCAGCACAAAAAAGCTTATGTGAAAACGGACATGGAACAATCGTTGCTTATTTTAAATATATAGACGGCTCCGGGTATGAGGCTGCTAAGATTAGTAGCGGATTTATGGATTCATCAGGGGCCGTAATTATGTCTGCCCACGGGATTTCGTGTGTCTTGCACGGACTCGTTGATGATGAAAAATTGCACACAGAAAAAGAAGATTTTCTAAATAAGTACGAACACTTTTGTTTTAAAGCTGACTTTTTTTCCAGAAATGGTGAATGTTATGCATTAGAAAATTTTTACATACATCCTGAATATTTTAAGCGAGAAAGTGATTATACCAACTCAGATATAGCAGTTTCAGTATGCTCAAGCACTGGTGATGCATTTCAATGTGACACACGCTTTTTTATTACCCCTGATTTAGATAAAGGATTGCAACTAGCATCAGAGGAAGAAGGAATGGAAATAGACGGGCATCTTTTTTCGTACCATTATTACCCAGAACATGAATCGGCAATTTTAAAACGTGAATTGCAGCAACTAGCAGGCAAGTGCATCGTATCAAAAGATACTACCGAAATTAAAATGGATACAAAACCTGGCATGAGCGGATCGAATGTTATTGTTCTTAATAACGAAGTGCATGCATTACTTGCTGTTCACCGCGGAACAACCTTAGAAAATTCTCATAAAGCAGTCACGTTAAACGATAACAACCAAACACAATTAAAATGCGGGTACCACAACTTAATTAAACAAGCAATATGGGCAGAAATCCAAGATAATCTTGGCAACGCCAGCACGATAAACAATTCCGATCCCTGGCGTCCTGTTTTGTTTAGCATGCAAACAGATGATGATGGCTATCTGCAGCAACTTTTTTTACACGAATTAAGAAGAGAGCTTTTAACCCAATTATCAATAGCAAAAAAAATATATTCCGAAGAAATAGAAAAGATTTTTAATTTTTTTGCTTTTAATGGCCATGCTAAAAATATATTTTGCAGCGTTTTTTCAGAATTAAACACAGCTATCGAAAGTAGATCCCATCCAGGCACAGATAAACTCAAAAACCAAGAAATCCAAGAAAACGGCGCAAGCGTATTTAATCAATCTACTAGCATTGATGTTACAAATATGGGTATAAAATGGGCGCAACTATATGATCCTGATAGCTCCATGCTAATTTGCTCTCTCGGGGTAAGTTACGACACACCAATAGAACACAATGCAATTTTGGAATATATCAAAGAAGAAGGCGATATATATAGACGTATCAACTACTTGCTTTTAGGTTCGGAAAATTTCGAAAAACACCTTTCAAAAATTAAAAATGAAGCAAAAGATTTAGCTGCCTTACTGATTTTAAATCTGTTTCAAGAAGATTCAACGTATAGAAATCCAGAAGAGTCATTAACCCATGGCAACAAGACTGATCCAAATAAAAAGGCAGTACAATACACCCGTAAAGACGATGCAGGAAACTCAAACATCTAATTCGTTACCATTACAAAATAAAATATTTTTCTAGTCTATAATGCATTTCTAACTGCAAAAAAATATCTGTCCATTTTTGCATAACCACTTTATCTACGGTAGCTAATTTGCTAAGCTCTTCTTTATATTCACAACTATAAAAAGCTCTTTTTCATGAACCACTCACTTGTTTCAAATACAGGCACTAGGGGTAAGAATTATAACTCCCCCCTTAAATTGCATATTCTAATGATCGCATTTTTTACTAGTTTTTTGCTTACTCCGCCCAGCGAAGCAACACCTAAGAATAGCGCAAAAACAGCAAAAGCACACACTACGCAAGCAGCCCCAATCCAACCAGCCACTGCAACACCAGCGACAACACCTTATGTAGGATTACCCCTCGACATTGAGATATTAGCGCGGGAAGCATACATGGTCGATTATGATACAGGTGCTATTTTACTTGAAAAAGATGCAACCAAGTTAATGCATCCATCATCTATGACAAAAATTATGACAGCCTATCTTGTCGTTGATAAAATTAAAACAGGTGTCATTTCACGCGACACCATATTTACTGTTAGCAAAAATGGCTGGCGTGTTGAAGGATCATCCATGTTCCTTAACATTAACGATCAAGTAAAAGTTGATGACCTGCTGAAAGGATTGATCATTCAGTCTGGAAACGATTCAAGTGTTATCTTGGCCGAAAACATTTCTGGATCAGAAGCTGCTTTTGCAAAAGAAATGACTCGCCGCGCACATGAAATGGGTGCAACGCAAACAAACTTTTTAAACGCAAGCGGCCTTCCTTTACCAAATCATATGACAACAGCTAAAGACTTAGCCATTATTTCAACTTACGTCATAAAAGACCAACCTGAATTTTATGGCATGTATAGCGAAAAAGAATTCACCTACGGCAATATTAAACAGGGAAATCGTAACCCATTATTATCCAAAAACATGGGCTGTGATGGCATTAAAACCGGACACTCACAAATTGCAGGATACGGCGTTGTTGCATCATGCGTTCAAGACGGAAAACGCTTAATACTTGTCATAAATGGTTTAAAAAATATGAACGAACGTTCACAAGAAGCCCAAAAATTAATCACATGGGGTTTTAGAACATTTATAAATAAAACGGTAGCGACAAGCCAACAAATCGTGGGTAAAACAAAAGTTTCTTTTGGCACTATAGATGAGGTTCAGCTTATTGCTCCAAAAGCTTTTGTTGTTACCATTCCAAAGGCCTTTGAAACAGATATGAAAGTTACGTATGATATTCCTGAGTCTATCAATGCACCAATAACGCGAGGAGCTGTCATCGGAAAAGCAACAGTTACCTGCGGCGCCTTAAAAGAACCAATTATCTTTGATCTTGTTGCAAATATAAATGTTGAAAAAGCAGGCTTTATTAAAAGAATAGGTCAAAAAATTGCTTCTATTTTTGATAAGAAATAACATGACATATTGTAAAAAAATCTGCTGTGTACTTGCATTTTTGGTGCTGAAGACGCATTTAAGTGTGGCTGGCATGGCCACTACGAATACATCTGAAATCCACAAAAATGCATCACCAGAGGCCATTAAAATCGTCACAACCTACTGGAATAAATTGCAAATCTTAGTTGCTTCTATTATCCAAACAAACCCTGATGGAAAACGAATAACTGGCAAGCTATATTTAAAAAAAGGTAAAGGGAATAATGCGAAGCTTCGCCTTGATTACCAACCTGATTATAAGCAGCAAATGCTCATCAAAAAATCGGAAGTTCTTCTTGTTGATTTAACAGACGGAGCCGTTAGTGCATATCCTGTTTCAATGACACCAGCTAGTTTAATTTTAAAACCAAAACTCGACTTTGAAAAAGATGTCAAATTAATTGATTCTCAGCAAGTTGGCAAGGATGTGCAGATTGTACTTGCCCATAAGGACGATGAGAACGGTGGACTTCTCATCCTTAACTTCACGATTGCAAATGGAGGATGTCTTTTACGATGGAAAGTTTTAGATCCACAAGGTAACATGACAGAAGTTGAACTAATAGGAGATACAATGCGTGAAAATGATAGTAAGCTTGTTCCTGACGTTCTTTTCGAATAATTAAAATACTTAATATGGAAAACACAATGCCTGATGCGCGCTTTTTAGAATTCTTCAATTCCTTGTCTACAAAAACAATCGATATCTATGTGGACGGTGCGTGCAGTGGCAACCCAGGACCTGGTGGCTGGGGCGCCGTATTCTCGCATCCTGAAAAGGAAATAACACTCGCGGGCAGTAATCCAGCGACTACAAACAACCGCATGGAATTGCAAGCGGCTATTAATGCGATCAAGGCAATTCCAACAGATTTTACAGCTACGGTTTATACAGACAGTCAATATGTTAAAAACGGGATTACCTTGTGGATTATTGGTTGGAAGAAACGTGGCTGGATGAATTCAAAAAATGAACCTGTTAAGAATCAAGACTTATGGCAAGAACTTGATGTCTGCACTCAAAAAAAGAAAGTCTCGTGGCAATGGGTAAAGGGGCACGACGGCCATCCATTGAATGAAAAGGCTGACATGCTTGCACGTCGTGCAATCATTGCTGAGCGCATGCGCTAGGTTTAATAAATAAATTTCATACATATATTACTGACAACACATGAAAAGCATTTATTAAAAACTTTATTAATATAAACGTTTGATAGCACTGTTTAATTCAGATACAACTTAAAATCATAAGCCACTTTTGATTTTACATAAGGAAAAATAATCAATGTCTTCACTTAGCATGATAATGATGTACACCATGGTAGGGTCAATCGAGGATGCGCATAGTCTTGCCACAAAAGTTATTGAAACAAAATTGGCAGCATGCGTAAATATTTTACCCGCACATCAGTCAATGTACTTTGAAGAAGGCGCCATAAAATGCACCAGCGAAGTTGGGCTTTTTATAAAAGTACTTGAGGATAACTACGAATTTACTTATGAAGCAATCAAAAGCTGGCACCCTTACCAAGTTCCTGCCATATTAAGCTGGCCCGTTGAAGCTAATCAAGCGTATTCCATTTGGGCATACCAACAAACACAAGCTATTGTTTAATTTATCATATGCAAAAAATAGCGGCAATGCCATTCCGAGCAATGAAAGATGGCATTGAACTATTTGTGCGTGCTACACCAAAAGCATCAAAAGAAAAAATTGATGGAATTGCATTTGATGCAGGTGACAGCGCGTATTTTAAAATACACATCACTGCCATTCCAGAAGATAACCAGGCAAACAAAGCAATTATAGGGCTATTGGCAAATTTTTTATCTTTACCTAAATCAGCTATTACTCAAAAATCAGGATTAACGCATTGTTTAAAAAGCTTTCATTTAAAAGGCATCTCAACAGATGAAGTGGAAGATCTACCTAGGTTTTGAATTTAAATCCAAAGCTGAATTGCTTTATTTACATCTCAGCATAACACCAAAAACTAAGCGAACAATTTCCATATGTCTTTTCATCAACTTTAGTAAGTGAAAATAAATCTACAGGAATAGCATTGCTTTCTGTTTCAACAATAATTAATGTTGATTCATCAATATATCCACGCTCAATAAGAATGGGCATAAGCGTATACTCAAGCTTTATGCCATAAGGTGGATCCATAAAAATTAAATTAAATGGCTTTTGCACAGAAGGTATGCGCAATGCATCGTTTATAACGGTAGATACCTTTTGACATTCAAGTGCCGATATATTTTCAAGCAAAACACGGCGAACTAGCGGGTGCTTTTCTGCAAACAAAACATGGTGCGCCCCACGAGAAAGTGCCTCCAGACCAAAAGCACCAGAACCCGAAAAAGCATCCAACACCTGCATATTATCAAATGATTTTAATCGACTAGTAATCACACTAAACAAGGCTTCGCGCGCTCGATCCGTGGTAGGCCTTGTTATATCTTCTGGCGGTCTAACTAGCTTTCTTCCACGCAGTTTTCCTGAAATAATACGCATATCTATTTTGAATCTTATTTTACACAATAACAGTATGCAATTTTTTGACAAAAATTACACTACATACCCCTACATCAAACTAACTTATTGATTTTTAAAAATACATTGCTTAAAAAATTCATTAATTTGCCGTTGATACATTTAACATAATTTTACGTACACGATGATTTTTTTCATCAGCTACATACACATTTCCATAGCCATCTACAGCTATATGCGCAGGATGATTTAATTGTGCTTTTTTAGCTAATCCGCCGTCCCCACCAAAACCTCCAACCCCTTTAGCTGATTTTGGATCATCTTCATATCTCCCAGCAATCGTTGAAATTTTATTTGAATTTGCTAAAACAACACGAATAAGATGATTGCCTGCATCTGCAATATAAAGATTCCCATGGGAATCGATATCAACATCTGTTGGACTGCTTAATTTTGCATCTGTGGCTTTTCCACCATCTCCACTAAAGCCTGCTTTTAATGGTTCACCAGCAACAACAGAGTCAATATACGCTGACTTTTTCTTATCTCGTTTTAGTTTTCTGATCACATGATTGCCAGTATCAGCTATATATATGTCACCATTTTGTGCAATAGCGACACCCTTGGGTGAACTGAATTTTTTTCCATTAGACTCATATCCACCCTTACCGTCAGTACCAGCAATAACGTCAACTTTTTTACCTGAAATTCGTTTCACCACATGCTGGCTTGAATCAGTAAAGATCACGTCCCCATTAGAAGCAATTACTAGCCCATTAATGCGGCCTGGTGTTGCATTTTGCATAATCACAGATGATTCGTCTGAATGTGTTTCTATTTTTTTAATATTATGTGTCGTATTATTTACAGTGTACAAGCCACCAGTTTTATCAATACCAAGAGCCGACAATTCAAGTCCTATTGAACTTTCAAGCGTTTTAATAATACCTGTTTTAGCACTAACTTTTCGTATATTTTTATTTACAGAATCAGCTATGTAAAGATTATGAGATGCATCCAAAACAATTCCTTTTGGCGTATTAATTTTTGCCAGTGCCGCAAAATCGCCATCACCTGCATTCCCTGCATTTTCTTTACCAACAATTGTCTTAATCGTATACCAGCAAGCAGCCCCCCCACTTGGACAAGGCACAATTGCTTTGCAAGATGCTCCACCTTTAACACATAATCCGTGCTTACACACACGGAAATTGTCTGTTGTAATGCAAGCTTCATTTTTTTCACAACTTGTCCCACCTTCGCCACAATGCATAAGCGCAAGATTTGCAGCCTTTGCTTTTGAATACACATGCTTTTGTGTCTTTACAGGCATTGTCGTTGCTGTTTGAGAGGTTGATTTTATTGCTGACGGCAGGACAACTGCTGCAGAATCTTTCATAACTTGAGCATGAGGAATGTAAACAGCTGGCACTTGAACTGCTTGCTGCGTTGGAACAGGAGCTGTTACCGTTTGAACACTTTGTTGAGCTGGAACATTCCCCACAGGAAACAATTGCTTTCTAGATGAAGTTACAACTATTTGAGGTGGAAGTGAATTTGTGGTTGCATAACCAGAATATGCATATTGATTTTGAACTGCTGTCGGGTAAGATGAGGAGGGATATGTTGGTGGGTAATACGTGTTTGCCTGTGGATAAACTGCATATCCAGTTGTACCATTTGAATACTGAATCACACTGCATCCAGGAGTGCCTTGCACACACGGCACAGCCTGAACAACTGGTGCAATACTAGAGCTAATGTCTGAAAATCCTAGATTTATTAAACTCAATAACCATAAATAAGTATATGCAAAAAATGAACGTATCATAATAATTTTTATTTAAAAATTGATTCCTCATATAAACATTGTATTTTTTAAATATTAATTTTTTATAAAGATTCTAATAAATTAATATAATCAATATATGAAAAAAAATTATTAAACTACAGCATATTTACTGGCAACGAGATTCAATTTAACGAAGTACAATCCACTTCTGCTGACTCAATTTACATAAAAGCTAATTTTAATTTCTATAAAAAAAAGAGAGCTATACACTCCCTTCTTTTAACTCTTTTCAATAAACAACAAATTTATTTTTCAAAATTCTTTTCAATTAATTGATCAAGTAAACGCACACCAAACCCTGTCGCACCTTTGCCTGACAATGGACGGTCTTTCTTGTCCCATGCCATACCTGCGATATCTAAATGCGCCCATGGTACATTATTAACGAATCGCTGCAAGAATTGAGCTGCTGTAATGCTTCCAGCTCCACGACCAGAACCCACATTTTTCATATCAGCAATATCAGAGTCAATATCTTTATCAAAGGTCTTTGTTAATGGGAAACGCCATAATAACTCACCAACAACCTTACCAGCCTCTGTCAATTGATCTGACAACCTATCATTATTTGAAAACAACCCAGCAAATTCGTAACCAACAGCAACAGTAATTGCACCAGTCAATGTTGCTAAGTCAATCATAACTTGTGGCTTAAAACGATCTTGCGTATACCAAAGTGCGTCCGCTAAAACCAAGCGACCTTCCGCATCTGTGTTCACAATTTCAATTGTTTGACCAGACATTGATTTTACAACATCAGCTGGACGTACAGCCGAACCTGATGGCATATTTTCAACCATTCCCATAACACCCACAGCATTTACTTTTGCTTTACGCAAAGCAAGTGTCTTCATTAAACCAAGAACAACACCTGATCCGCCCATGTCATATTTCATATCTTCCATATTTGTAGATGGCTTTATAGATATGCCGCCTGAATCAAATGTCACGCCTTTTCCAACAATTGCAACAGGCGCATTACCTAAAGTCCCACCATCCCATTGAATAACAATAAGCTGAGATTCGCGCACACTTCCTTGCCCAACACAAAGGAGAGAATTCATTCCCAATGCTTTCATTTTTGCTTCATCTAGAACTTCAACTTTAAGACCTAATGCTGCAAGTTCTTTTGCCTGTTCAGCCATTGTTTCTGGATAAATAACATTTGGTGGCTCGCTTACAACGTGGCGTGTTAAAAAGTTACCTTCAACTACTGCGTGCAAACGATTAAATGCAAGCGCTGCTCCATCAACATCACCTGTTCGAACAATTACATTCTCTGGACCTTTTGGCTTATCGCCCTCTTTCGTCTTGTATTTATCAAAACGCCATGAACGCATCTCAATACCGCTCACAAAACGTGCCAAACCTTCTTTTCCAAGTGGTATATCTGACAAATCTACAGTTAACGTATCTTGTGTGCTGCGTGCAACAACAGCTAAAGCTTTAGCGCCAGCTTCCTCCAGTGACAAAGGAGTTGCATCACTTGCTTTACCAAAACCAACGAGAACAATCTGGGCGTATTCTAAACCATTAGGAACAGGGATAGATAAAACATCATCTTTTTTACCTTTAAACGAGCTTGCATTAAGAGCCCGCTGGATTTGCCCGCCCGTAGTTGCATTCAACTCATTTGTACGAGCAAATAAAGCGTTGTCTTCAAATGCACCAAGAACAAGAATGCCTTTTTGCACAGCATCAGTTGTATTCGATTGAAAAGATACCTTCATAACTTAAAATTCCCTTAAATATTGTATAAATTAGTATAATGATTGATCATACCCTTTGCAAACTTAGTCCGACATAAAAAACATAAATTTATTTTCTTAAAAAAATATGTTGATTTTCATATAAAAACACAGTAGAAATAGTACGTATTATGGCGGGTGTAGCTCAGTTGGTTAGAGCGCTAGGTTGTGGTTCTAGAGGTCGCCGGTTCGATCCCGGTCATTCGCCCCATTTTCTCCTTTGTTTTCGGAAAATATATGATTCTGTCTTGTAACGATATTCACCGCGCATATCAACAAGGAGACACAACCCTGCATATTTTAAAGGGTATTAATTTCAATCTTAAAGCAGGTGAAATTGTAGCCTTGATTGGCGCAAGCGGTTCAGGAAAATCAACATTTCTTCAGATTGCAGGTCTTTTAGAAAAACCCTCATCAGGCATTGTCGAAATTGATGGTCAAAATATTATCAATTTTAATGATTCAGAACTAACAAAGCTTCGCAGAAGTCACCTTGGTTTTATTTATCAGTTTCATCATCTTTTACCAGAATTCAGCGCACTTGAAAATGTAATGATTCCACTTTTAATGACGGGCATATCTAAAAGAATTGCACAATCAAAAGCAGAAGTACTCCTTGATAAAATTGGTTTATCACATCGCTTGACACATTCAACTAAAAAGCTATCTGGGGGCGAACAACAGCGCATAGCTATTGCGCGAGCGCTTGTGCGTGATCCAAAGATTTTGCTGGCAGATGAACCGACAGGCAATCTTGATAATGATACGGCTAACACTGTTTTTACCCAACTTATGCATATGATTCGCACACAAAACCTTGCAGCAATCATTGCCACACATGATTTAGCTCTGGCAAAAAAAATGGATCGTATTGTGCATTTGCATAACGGCATCATTGAAGAGGTCACTGCTTAATGAATCTTTTAAGAGCAGCAACAACTGTTGGAGGATGGACTGCCGTAAGCCGACTTTTAGGCATGCTGCGCGAAGTATTAATGTCATATTTTATGGGTGTAGGCGTGATGAGCGATGCATTCGTTGTTGCTTTTAAATTTCCAAACTTTTTTCGTCGATTCTTTGCAGAAGGGGCATTCAATGCTGCATTCGTACCTTATTTTGCAGGAAAATTATCCGAAGATGGTATGCCTGCAGCAAAAAAAATGGCTGCAGACGTTTTTTCAATCATGGCGTGGTTTTTGTTTGGTTTCGTGCTTCTTATCGAAATACTCACTCCTTATGTAATTCCCGTTATTGCACCTGGTTTTTCAGGAACTCCGGAACGCGTTGACCTTGCTATTTCATTCACGCGCATTACATTTCCATACATTTTATGCATATCCTTAACAGCATTACTTTCAGGCATGCTTAATTCGGTTGATCGCTTTTGGGCTGCATCAGCAGCCCCTATACTGCTTAACATTACGATGATTTTTGGCCTTTTAATGATTCCCCACTCTAATCTTTCATCAGGAGAGATCCTTTCAATTTCAGTTTTTGTTGCAGGCATATTGCAGCTAGCTTGGCTTTATTGGTCATGTGCAAAACATGACCTTAGACTTCCTCTTCATTTCCCTGTTATTACAGATGATGTACGCTCTGTCATACAAAAAATGATTCCTGGAATGGTTGGTGCTGGTGTTATGCAAATCAACCTGCTTATCGATCTGCAACTTGCTTCATTCCTTCCTGTTGGGTCTATGTCTTATCTTTACTATGCAGATCGCTTATACCAGCTACCTATGTCGATCTTTGGCGTTGCTATTGGAACAGCGCTACTTCCCAGCTTAAGCAAACTTTGGCGCATAAGTAACACAAAGCAAGCTCTTCATTTACAAAATAAAGCACTGACTTTTTCACTGTTCATGAATATGCCAGCAGCAGTGGGATTAATTGTCCTTAGCCAACCGCTTATCGCACTTCTTTTTGGACATGGCAAGTTCTCAGCAGAAGATGTTGCGCAAACAGCCCCTGCCCTAGCAGCATTTGCAAGCGGTCTTCCTGCATATGTCACAGCAAAAGTATTTACGACTACCTTTTTTGCACAAAATGACACACGCACTCCTATGAAAGTTGCTGGATTTACAATTATTGGAAATCTGATTTTAAATGTCTGCCTAATGCAATATTTTTTGCATGTTGGCCTTGCATTAGCGACCTCTATTTCAGCCTACGGACAAGTTATTGCACTTGCAATTTTGCTTAAAAAACGCGGACTTTTCTATCTAACACGCGACCTACTTTATTTTGGGATAAAAATCACTAGTCTTAGCATTGCAATGGGGTTGCTAATCTATTACATACCCTCCATTATCTCTTGTATGTACATCCCTTCCATCTTTAGGCGGTACCACGATGTTTCGTTTGTACTGGGAGGCTGCACAGTTGGTGCTTGTTTTTACATGATATGCAGTTATTTCATAGGAACAATGAAATCAATACGTGACTAAAATAAATCACCCCACGTTAAATTTTTAGCTATTTTATAGACCAATTTATCTTTTTTTGTGACACAATGCGTTTTAAATGTCCCTGACGCCGCACATGTATCAACATATATATGCGCAGAGCGCTTCGTTGGTGTATTTACTACCCTGTCTTTTAATACAGCATTTGTTGTTTTACCAGGCATTACCAATAAATAACAATAAGGTTCATCCTCATAACCCATACTCCCCTTTTTAATTTCCTGATGTGTGCGACTACGATTTAAACGTTGCTTAAAATGGCACCATTGATTTTTTTGACCAAGCATCGGACAATTATGCATATGAGAACAAGGCGCTAAAACAGATGCCCCCATTGAAATCGCATAATCACGTAAAGTGAGCAATAAGCTAAATGCAGCCGGAGTTCCTGGCAAAACAACAAGGTTACACTGAACTGTTGATTTTAAAGACTTTGCATATAATGCCAAGGCCTGCTTTTCAGACATTTCAGTCAGAAGGTATGATAAAATTACAAGATCAGTCTTAGGAAACTCAGCTTTGTGCACAGAATCACATGCTAACGAAAAAGCAGTATTTGGAAAATTGGATATAAACACCTCACCTGCAGCATTCAGCAATTCAGGCGTTTGTTCAATTAATGTGACATTTTTTAGGTTAAAATGCTGTAAAGCAGCAAAAGTTGCTGTACCTGGCCCTGCCCCTAAATCAAGCAGCGACACAATAGATTCTTTTTTATATATTTCATTTTTTAAAATATAATCGACAACTGAATACGTCGCGGGAAAACGAGCCTGTATATAAGCAACCATCTCAGCTTTTGAAGAAAAACCAGATATGTTAGTTGATCGATAACGCTTACTTAAGTCGTCATAAGCGTTTTTGAGTTCAAAGGCAGTTTCCTGCCCCTGCACCAGTTCGTTTTTCAACCATTCAACATAATCAGCATGGATCATATTAAAACGCGTCTTCAATTCCCATGTGTGTGCGAACAAACACAGCCATTGGTTCAAATACATCGCCCCAATAGTAAATTAACTTTTCAATTTTAGCGTCTGTGAAACCATGATCCATACTTAAAAAGTGAATCCAGTAAAATAAGAAAGCTGCTTCAACATCTAAAGGATGAGCGTTTGATTGTTCAAACATTTCAAACAGTTCTTCTGTTTTGTCTTCAACAATTTTTTCTTGAGCAGCAAAGTCCTCAGGTGCCATTTCTTGTTTTGCAAGTTCAATAATTTGATTTTGCATTTCTTTAAAATGTGCGCGTGCTTCTGCACTCATGGACTCGGCTATTTCATCAGGCAACATTTTTGAAATTTCAGTTAGTTTTGCAACAACAAGTGGTATGAATTCTTCCATCTTTTCGATTTGGGCCAAAAAGAATTCTTCAGTTTCATCACAGTTCATAACAACGATCTGCAACCAATTAGCGAGCAATGCACTTTGAATGAGGTGTGGGTGAACATTCTTTTCAAGCATAGTTGTAATAAATTCATAAATTTTTTCAAGAATGAAGAGCATCTCTGTTGATTCTTCATCTAATTCATCATCGCCTTCAACCATGTCAAATTCAACATCTGTATGGTCTTGATCGTGCAAATCAAATTCAGCTGCATCATCCGTATTATTTATTTTATTTTTCATGCATAACACTTTCTTTAGTACTTTTATATTTTACTACACTGCAACGAATTTTCACATTATCCATTGCATTTATTTTGAAGTGTATTCTTTACAATTACTGCAAATATATAAAATCAAAAACTGGCACAATTATATAGGTCTTTCCACCAAAAGGATATCCCCTATTTCGATAGAAGAGCAATTATGAATTTAAGCAAAAAACAGAAAACCAAATATTAGAAAGAAGTCTTCCTTCGCGGACTTACTGAGTAACAGCACTTTAAGAAGTGTTTTTTTGAAGTATCTGTATCATTTAATTCTTATTAAGCGGTAAACACTAAAAAATTACATTCATTGGCTTTATTTTTTGGTATGGGCAATGTCCACCTTGCATTTTTAATTAACTTCAATTCATTGCAACTTAGTTAATTTAAGGGGGGAGAAAGGTGAACTTGATCGCTTATCATGGGCTCACATTTTACGAGTAAAAAGACAAGGAGTGAAGTAAGAGAGAATGGTTGATATAGATTAGGCGTTAATTTTTGAGGATTTTGTTAAGGTAAGTTGAGTTATTTCGTTGAAAAGGAGAAAAAAAACGCATGAGAGGTGAAAAAAAGTATTGACGGAGAGAATGAGATTGGTTATAACTAACTACACAAGGCGGCCACAACGGCAGCGACAACGGGAACGAAGCGGTAAGCGAGTTTTAG
>JAUYTZ010000015.1 GCA_030694965.1 Candidatus Paracaedibacteraceae bacterium | reverse complement strand
GAGCTTTATCACATGCTTCGTAAAGGACAAAATATTTTGAAAGGTTCATCATCTACTTGGCAGCAATTTTATGCGTTAGCAGCATAATTGTGTTTAAAGTCAGGAGTCTATGCTAATCATTTTAAATTTTGCGACAGAACCACTTAATTTACAAGAGATAATTAACTTAAGCTTTCAGAAAAATAATTTTTGTACCACTTTACTGTTTTCTTTAAACCTTCATCAAGACCATACGTCGGAGTCCAATTTAAAAGAGTGTGCGCTTTTGTTGAATTCAAATATTGCTCTTGAATTTCTCCATGATTTTCACCATTGATAATTGGACGCAAATCAGATTTCAGTTCATTTAGAATCATTGTCACTAAATCAACTGTACTTTTTTGACTACTATTTGAAAAGTTGAAAGCTTCTCCTTTAAGAGTGCTATTTTCAGAGAGCGCTTTTGCAAGGGTCATATAAGCGCTAACCGCATCTTGAACATAAATATAATCACGAATTAATGTGCCATCAGAACGAATAACTGGTGATTGATTTCGAATAACAGAACGTATTGTACCTGGAATAATTCTATTCCAGTTAAAGTCTCCACCACCAAAAAAGTTTCCACAGCGCGTAATAGCTACAGGCAAATCAAAACTTTTAGCATAAGAAGCTGCAATCATATCTGCACACGCTTTGCTAACGTCATAAGGATAAACAGCTTGCAAGGGCATATCCTCTGTGTACGGCAATACAGGCACATCACCATATGCTTTGTCAGACGATGCAACCACTACAGCTGAAACAGATTTTACTAAACGACACGCTTCTAGCAAATTCCATGTACCAGCTATGTTCGACTCAAAAGTAGAAAGAGGATTCTTATTTGCGATAGGTACAATTGTTTGTGCAGCCAGGTGCATTACCGTTTGAACTTCATGCTCAGCTAGAACGCGTTCCAAAAAACGACTATCAGATAAATCACCGCGAACTATTGAAACTTTTGCTAATGTTTCTTTCTCAAGAACGCGCGCACTGGGAACCCAATCTCTTAACAAAGCAATAACCTCGGCACCTTGGTTTTGCAACTCATTTACCAGCCAACCACCAACAAGACCACTTGCCCCTGTTACAAAAACTTTTCTATCTTGCCAAAATGTATTTAATTCCATAATTTCCACGGAGCCTTTCCTGAATTCCACAAACCTTCTAAATGCTTTAAATCACGCAAGGTATCCATGCATTGCCAAAAACCGTCATGACAAAAAGCAGCAATTTGACCTTCTTTTGCTAGATCTTCAAATACATCAAACTCTAAGCTCGACGAGCTATCTTTAATACGGGTTAAAACTTCAGGCTCTAAAACCATAAACCCGCCATTAATCCAACCTTCTCCGGCTTGAGCTTTTTCAGTAAATTCAGTTACTACAGCGCCATCCAATACTAATCCACCAAACCTTGAAGGGGGACGAACAGCTGTTATTGTTACTAACTTTCCGTGGGATTTGTGAAACTTAAGAAGCTCATCAATTGGAACATCTGACACGCCATCACCATAAGTTACCATGAATGTTTCAGAACTCACCCAGTCAGAAAGCTTTTTTATACGCCCCCCCGTCATTGTGTCATGCCCTGTGTCCTCAAGATGGATTGTCCAATCATCTTGCTCACGGCGGACAATTTTACTTTGACCGCTATCAATTTGCACAGTTAAATTTCCTGAATACGTTGGGTATTCAATGAAATATTTTTTAATATAATCAGCTTTATACCCCATTGCTACAATGAATTCATGAAAACCAAAATGAGCATATATTTTCATAATATGCCAAAGTATAGGCCTATTTCCAATTTCAACCATAGGCTTTGGCTTTGTTCCTGTTTCTTCACTAAGACGCGTTCCAAAACCGCCTGCTAATATTATAATTTTCATATAAATATCTCTTTTTTAATTTCTCGTTTTTAAAAGTATTTTTGCTAGTTTTTTTAGACCACTTAGATTCAGGTTTCTTTTCACTCTAAGGTATTTTTGCATAAAAGGAGAGTCTTCGGTTTTTTGTAGACGCCACTTATTCAATTCATTCAGCTGATCCGTTAACAAACTATAATACTTAATAAATAGGTACGCAATGCGCGTTTTGCAGGTTTTTGGCTGATTCGTTATCGCTAATAAGTTCTCAAATAATTTTGCTAAATCAACAAACAAATGCCCTGAAAAATGATGCGTATCAAGTGTTCCGAATTTACATATTTGTAAAAATAATTTTTGATTAAAAAGGGAAGTTAAAGCAATGTTAAAAAAACCAAATTCCTTCGGTCTTAAACCTAATATTTGAGCATTTTCATTCATAAAAATACAATTAATAAGACTGGAGCTATCAACTGAAACTAATGTGTTTACTCGCATCATAATATTAATTTTTTCTTTAAAAGAATAATCAGACATTGCGATTACCTTAAACCCAAAATAATTCCGCAACAAGAACTCAACTTTTTCTTCATTTGTAATTTTTCGCAAAGACGTATCTCTTCTTGATATGTACAACTTATCGCTTTTCCACTCAAAACTAGGCTCGTAAAAGTAATCTTTAAGATGATTAATAGCTGGAATGACATAATCTTCTCTAAATTTAACATGAGACGGCATAATAAGGCTTGAAAGTTTAACTCCTTGCTTAGGTATTTGAATTATATCTTTATCAGTAATTCCAAGCGCATCAAGGCAAGGTTGTATATGTTGATAGTAGTCATATCGCTTATCCTCATTACTTAATTTGGGAGGCAATAGTATTTTATGTCCTTTTTTCAATAAATCTTTTACTAAAAACAATCGTGGATAGGCTTCTGTTAGAAAATGTCCAAAATTATAAAAGTAATGATCAAAAAACAAAACGGGAGGTTTTTCAAAATGTATTTCTTCTACATTTGAAAAATCTTTCATTCCACAGTCAGACACATAATTATCAATATCCTCATATGTATTTAATGCATCAGGAATTGGAATATTTTGCTCATCGTATAGTATGCCGTATCTATCAATAATTACATTTTTGTGTGAAAATAACTGATATTCTTGTAAAAATATTGGGGGAAACACAGTTAATTCATCATGATTATTTTCTTCAAATTTCACATTCAAATAATTTTTCACAAACTTTTCAAAAGAAAACATTCCTTTTGTTTCAAGAATAATTTTACATGCTGCATGATTTAACGAAGATTCTAATGACTTTAATTCTATTTTCATGACGCAGGCATCTTTTTTTCTATGGTTATTCCCTCTATTTTATTCCAAAGAGAATTTATTTTATTATAAAAAGCATAATAAACTTTATTTTCATTTTCAAAGCTATCAAAAACAGATTCGATATATTCGCTTCTTATGTCAATATACGCAGATGATTTGTTTTCACTAAAGACAGACACATCTTCAAATATCTTATTACTAAAATTTGGTGACGTAATATTAATTTTAAATTTAGTTTTCTTTGAATATATATTAATGCGTAATTTAATCTTATTTCCCGCCTCATCTTCAAATTGTGCATCCCACTTTATAGGTATGTTATCTTCATAAAAGAATAAGGTTGATTGACAAACGCTATAAAAACCTAGATCTACCAGAATAGGCAGAAAGTGGATGGAGTAAAATCTTAAAACACCACCCCCTTGACTATGATATTTTTTCCAAGTCTCAACTTTCTTGTGAAAATGATAGGCAAGAAAATTCCACTCAATATCAATTGTGCTATTGATTTTTTCTGAAATTTCATTTTTTAACCAGTTAAACCACGGCAAATATAAAAATAAATATGATATTCTGTGGTGTATTTTCTTATTAAGTAAGAGCCCTAACAAAGAGTCCGCATAATGAGGTGCCGAAGCTATAGGCTTTTCAAGTATAAGGCGATCTGGCCATTTTAAAGTTGAGCTTTTACATAGCGTATCTAGAACATGAACTTGCAACTGAGGTGGGTATGCTATTACCAAACCGGAGATTATTTCATAAAACTCATCAGATGAATTGGCCCAGATAACGTGATCATACAAATTTTTTGTTTCTTCTTTTTGCATAAAAAATTCTTTCGAATGCAAAAGAAGGCACACTTTATTATATTTTTTTATGATTGAAGGGACGTAACCATAAAGACCAAAGCCCGATCCAAGGACACCATATATCATATAATATCAATAATTTGCCCTTGATAACCATTTGCTCGCAAAAAGCTATGAATTTCCTTTTTAATATGCCATGCCAAATTAAGAACTACAGGTGGATTAATTTTATTCATAGTTTCGTCTTTTATGATTGGGATCATAGTTCCTGGAAGGTAGTGTCCTATTTTCATTGAAAAATCTCTTTCAAAAACACCTGCTATATGACTAACATCTAAATTAAGCAACTTAATGAGAATCGCTGCTCGTCCAGGAAATGCTTTTGCGTAGAGCGGGCCATGCTGCTCAACAAGGTCTAAAATTTCTTTTTTCTTTTTTTCTTTCCAATCATCAATAAACGCATTCATTTTTAAAAATAGTTCTTTAAAAGAATTCTCACTTTGAATTAAATTAGGTAGAGTTTTAAATATAGAAAGAGCCTGGTTGTTTGAAAGAGTAACTCTTATGTTTCCTCCGTAACGATTAGGAAACTCTATATTATTTATTTGCATCTGCAAGCGATCAGCAATATAAGAAAATGAACCTATTGAATACGTGCGCGGATGTTCATGATAGAAGGTGTCAAATTGATTTTTCTCAAAAACACTTCCTAGATAATGATTTTCAATTATCAAAACGGTATGGGGAGCCATTATTATTTTCAAAGCACTAATTAATGCATTTAAATCATCAATATGAGCAAAAACATTGGTAAAAGTAATAACGTCCGGAAAGCCATAGTCTTTTAGTATCTTAGTGGCCACGTCACAATCAAAATATTTATTATAAATTGCATCTATATTTTTTTCAGCATCCTTTGCAGCACCAGTCGGTTCAACACCTATCGTGAACGCACCTTCTTTCTTAAAGAATTTAAGCAGTGAACCATCATTACATCCAACATCAACTATTTTTTTATTATTTAGATCACCAATTAATGTTTTACATGAAGAAACAAGATCACACATTCCATTAAGCACGTCTTGCGTAAATTGCGCTCTATAATGATAGCTCGCTGGAAACAATTTTTCTTTTGGTACTTGATGTTTTTGATGTGCAGTTTTACAAACACCACAAAACAAGATTTCGATAGGATAAAATTCCGTGGATTCTTGCGAGTTGATAGGTTTTAAGTCATCACATAGAGGATGAGCACCTAAATTCAACACCAAATCAAGCTCTGTATTTCCGCAAACTTCACATTCATGTATTATTTTGTTCATTCTCTTATTTATTCCTTATTTTATTTTTTAGCATTATATTTCAATCAATAATTTTTATAAGATTCTAAATTCTATATCACAAATACAGTTGAATTTGTTGATAAATTCGAGCTTACAGTTTTAAGGTGACCAGTGCAAATATACACTTTGAAAGCTATTTTTCAAAGTATATGTTAAAACGCTCTGTAACAAGTCTAGTATCGAGCATAGCTTTAATTATGTGAAATAATTTTTAGAACACCCATAACATTTCCTCATGGAGGGATCGCGCCTACTCCAAGAATTATTATACGTAATTCATGCGTTAACCCTGAAAAACATGATGACTCGATTCTTAAAATCTGTTTAAAAAATAATGATTAAAAATAACAATAAGTTACTAATAATTTTTTAGCAACATTTTGGCAAATAATAAATTTTATTCATTTTAGAGTCAAGATGAATTTATATTTCTAAAAAGACTTCTAAAGAAAAACAAAACATGTCTGAAATACTGATATCTTGCAGTATTGATGCTGCCTACATTAGGCCTGCTGCGCAAGAAACATTATTGAACTAAAAACCTCTATAAACTCTTGGCTCAAAATGCACAAGAGGGACTTACGCAGGAGATTTATTATAATTTTGACTCTACCTCAAATTTTAAAAATCGTCAGTATTGATTTGCCACTATCTCAAATTTTTCAATAACCATACTGGTTCACACTTGAAATAAATGGAGGTTTAGCTTATTGTTCTCACTATAACATGTCGGTAATTAAAATCATACGCCAAGATGTTCCTACTAAGTCGCTTTTCTAAATACGAGTTCTGTAATTATTTTAAAAACATTTATCGATCTTATTAATTTTTTGTAAAAAGTTAAGTTTTAAGAAAGGTAAAATTGTGGCAACCTGTATTTCCAGTTCAACATATATGCCACTTAATAATTCAAAAGAAGGCATTAAAAAAATATTTTAATATTAAAAAATTATTGTCAATCTTGTGGATCTTTTTTATTAAATTTAAATCAAAGAAATAACCTTTAGGGAAACATATGTCACCCAGCATTTTAATTACATCAAAGCCCCCTACACTTTTGAACGAATTAAACGAAGTGTTTAAAGCGCGCTATTTATTACAACGTCTTGTATGGCGCGATCTAAAAGTGCGCTACAACAATACTGCTTTGGGCATTTTGTGGAATGTATTACAACCGTTAGCAATGATGGTGATTTTTGTATTATTTCTAGGCTTACTATTTAAAAACCAAACATTTGGCATACCAACATCTATTTACACTTATTCAGCCTTATGCTTGTGGCATTTTTTTTCACGTGCATTAACACAAGGCGGAATGGCTTTTATAAGTTACAATGACATTATAAAAAAAGTGTACTTCCCAAGACTGATTGCCCCCCTTTCATACGTTCTAGGGGCCGCTGTAGATTTCGCTGTTGCCTATGGCCTTTTGTTGATTTTGCAAATTTTCTATGGCGTTTTTAATTTCAGCCAATTCATATTTGTGCCGTTAATCTTTTCAGGGCTTTTCTTATTTGCATTTTCAATTTCAGTTTTATTTGCAGCCTTAAGCGCCAGGTATAAAGATTGTGTACTGATTATTCCATTATTAATACAACTTTGGGTGTTTTGCTGCCCTATAATGTACCCGTATTCTATTGTGCCTGAACGTTACTTAATGCTCTACAACCTAAATCCACTTGTTGGTTACATACAAATGTTCAGATGGGCGGTAACAACATCATCTCCATTTCCTGAATTGTCATGTTGTTTAGTGTCAATTATTGCAACTATCGGGTTAACAGTTTTAAGCCTACTTTACTTTGTACGTTTTTCATCAACCCTCGTTGATGAGATATAGGGGGCTCGTCATGAAAACAATAATTAGCATTCGCAATGTTTCAAAAAAATATATACTGCATCCAGACGGCACGCGCGGCTCTTTCAAAGAAGCAATTTTTAAATCCTTTTCAAAAAGGCGTCAAACACTACATCAAGAATTGCAAGAGTTTTGGGCACTGAAAAATGTTTCATTTGACGTTCAAGCGGGTGAGATTTTAGGCGTATTAGGACACAATGGCTCTGGGAAAAGTACGCTGTTGAAGTTATTGTCTCGTATTACGGCGCCTTCTGAAGGTGAGATTCAAATTAATGGCAGTGTTAGATCCTTGCTTGAGGTTGGAACTGGTTTTCATCAGGAATTAACAGGTCGAGAGAATGTCTATTTGTCGTGCGCAATTTATGGGTTATCACAAGAAAAAACGTCTGAAGTCTTTGATGCTATTTTAGAATTTTCAGGCATTGGTGATTTTATTGATATACCGGTTAAGTTTTATTCATCTGGCATGGGTGTGCGTTTAGCATTTGCTGTTTCAACACATGTAAAAGCCGACATTTTATTGCTTGATGAAATATGGGCCGTTGGTGATATGGAATTTCAACATAAAAGCCTAAAGAAAATGAGAGAACTTATTGAAAGCGGCGTAACTGTGTTAATGGTAACGCATGAACAGGCAGTAATTGATGAGTTTTGTACACGAACAATACGACTTGAAAAAGGACAACTCACTTGCATTTAATTCCTACAGTTTTATGTGGTGGCGCAGGATCACGCCTTTGGCCTGTATCACGAGAACACAACCCAAAGCCATTTATTAGGTTAGATGACGGACAAAGCTTGATTCAGAAAGCCTTTTTACGCGGTGCTTTACTTAACCAAGTAAGTGATATTTTAACAGTAACCAATCGCGAATTCTTTTTTCGTGTTGAAGATGACTATGCTGAACTAGATGAAAAAGCAGACCATATTCAAAAACATTTTATACTTGAACCTTTTGGACGAAATACAGCGCCCGCTATTGCTGCTGCCTCTCTGTATGCTGTAGAAAAGATTTCTGCTGATGCAATTTTATTAGTGTTAGCGGCAGATCATCTTGTTTTAGATCAAGCCGCTTTTGAAAAAGCCGTTTTAGCTGCAACAAAACTTGCTGAACAAGACAGAATTGTAACATTTGGTATTACACCGAAGACACCAGAGACAGGTTACGGTTATATTGAGTTCAAAAATGAAGATGTTCTTCGTTTTGTGGAAAAACCAGATTACGTGACGGCCAAATCATATGTTGATTCAGGAAATTTTCTTTGGAATTCAGGAATTTTTTGTTTTAAAGCAAGCAAAATGCTTGAAGAGATGGGGCAATATTGTCCAGAAATCTTAAACGAAACAAAAAAAGCAATAGAATCAGCAGGTTTTTCTGAAGGATTTAATTTAAAAAAAGTAGACATTCATCCGCAAGACTTTGAAACCGTTCCATCGGATTCCATCGATTATTCGATTATGGAAAAAACAAAAAGCGCCAGTGTTATTGCTTGCGATATAGGGTGGAGCGATATTGGTTGCTGGCGATCGCTGGGAGATTTAATACAAACGGATGAATTAAACAATCGTATTTCAGGAGAAGCTTTATTAAAAGACACTAAAAATTGCACAATTTTAGCAAAAGACCGCGTGATTGGCGCAGTGGGGCTTGATAGCTTAATTATTGTTGACACTGCTGATGCTCTTTTAGTGGTGGATAAAAAAGCAACCCAAGACGTTAAAAGCATTTTCAACATTCTCAAAACACAAAATAATGATGTGCATAAATTGCATAGAACAGCAAACAGACCTTGGGGAACATATACTGTTTTGGAAGAGGCAAAAGGCTTTAAAATCAAGCGAATTGAAGTAAAACCTGGCGGCCGGCTTAGCTTACAAATGCATGCTCACCGATCAGAACATTGGGTTGTTGTTTCGGGGGTCGCAAAAATCATTAACGGGGATCAAGAAATTATTTTAAATGTAAATGAGTCAACATACATCCCCGCAACGCATAAGCATCGACTTGAAAATATTGGAACAGATATGTTAATTCTGATTGAGGTGCAAACCGGAACATATCTTGGTGAAGACGATATTATTCGATTTGACGACGTTTATGGCAGAGCTGTCTTGTAAAGAAAAAAAATGAAAATTGGCATAGATATACGAAATTTATCAAAACCTTTAACGGGAATTGGACGTTATACGTTTGAGCTTTGCTTTCAACTTGCACGCATGCCTAATACACATCTTTATTTATATAGCCCCTCTTCGTTACATGCAGATGTTGACACGAGCTGCTTTCAAAACCATGTTATACGCTGCGGAGGTATACACTCAAAACTGCATCGTCAATTATGGGGCGAAACGACTTTAGTGAAATTAGCACATGTAGATAAATTAGATATTTACTGGGGGCCAGCCCATCGACTGCCTTATTTTTTATCCAAAAAAATACCTTCTGTCGTTACAATTCATGATTTAGTTTATAAGTATCACCCTGAAACAATGCGCATTGAAACGCGAATACTTGACGCAATTCAAATGCCTCTTGCGTTAAAGCAAGCAACACACGTTACAACTGTGTCCAAAGCCACAAAATTATCTGTTTTAAAAGAATTCAAATGTAGTGAATCAAAAATATCCGTTATTTACAATGGCGTATATTCGAAAGAGGCAAACAATACAGTTATTAATGATTTGAAAAATTATATTCTTTTTGTTGGTACGTTAGAACCTCGTAAAAATTTAGAGTTTATTTTAAAAGCGTATAGCCTTTTAAGTGACGAAATTAAACAAACTACCCCTTTTGTCATTGTTGGCGGAAAAGGATGGGGTGACATTAACTTAAAACGCGTCATAGCTGAGCTTTCTTTAAATCAATTTGTTCATTTATTAGGATATGTTTCTGATCAAACACTGCAATCACTTTATGCCAATGCTTTATTTCTTGCGATGCCATCAATTTATGAGGGCTTCGGCCTTCCTTTAATTGAATCAATGTCATATGGTGTGCCTGTATTAACATCAAATACTTCATCTATGCCAGAAATTGCAGGTAATGCGGGATATATAGTTAATCCTTTTGATGTGGCTTCAATTCAAATAGGATTGATAAAAATGATTACTGACAACGCCTTACGCAAAAGTTTAGCGAGCCATGCAAAAGAAAATGCAATGCAATTTTCCTGGGAAAATTCTGCAATAAAATTAAGATCCATTTTTGAAGATGCCATTTTAGAAAGAAAAATATAGTGAAAGTTTTACATGTATATAAAACATACTACCCTGATACATTTGGTGGTATTGAACACGTAATTCTGACATTGTCTAAAAGTTTATCAAAAATGGGCATAACATCGGAAGTATTTTGTCTGACTTCAAATGAAACAAAATCCCATATTGTAGATAATATTCAAGTACATCGTTTTAAAGCTAATTTTACAATTGCTTCAACCCCCTTTTCAATGATTGCTTTTAAAAAATTTAAAGCGATTGCTGAGCAATTTGATATTATTCATTACCATTTTCCTTATCCATTTTCAGATATGCTGCATTTATTTACAAATATTAAAAAACCAACGGTATTAACGTATCATTCAGATATTGTGAAGCAAAAAGTATTTTATCAAATGTATAAACCTTTGATGAATAGATTTTTAAACAATATTAATCAAATTATTGCTACATCTCCAGGTTACATCGAATCAAGTCCGGTACTTCAAAACTTTAAGAGCAAAACAAATTTAATTCCAATTGGAATTGATAAAAATGACTATATTTCACCACTTGCACCAAATGTACAAAACTTAAAAAATAGTTTTGGCACGCGTTTTTTTGCGTTCATCGGAGTTTTGCGTTATTACAAAGGGCTTCATATTTTAATTGAAGCTGTACGTAACACAGATATTCAAATTGTCATTGCGGGCTCAGGTCCAATAGAGGATAGCTTAAAAAAACAAGCTGCAGGCATGACAAATATTCATTTTATGGGCGCTATTACAGAACAACAAAAAGCAGATTTATTAGAGGCATGCTATGGTTTTATATTTCCTTCGCATTTAAGATCTGAAGCCTTTGGTATTTCTTTGCTTGAAGCCGCAATGTATCGAAAACCTCTCATTTCATGTGAAATTGCTACAGGAACAAGTTATATTAATGAAGACAATGTAACTGGCTTTGTAGTAGAGCCAAATTGCTCTGATCAATTAAAAAAAGCAATGCTTTCATTATTAGCTAATTTCGATTTAGCAAAAGAGATGGGGGAAAATGCTTATAAGCGTTATGAAAAATTATTTACACGCAACCAGATGACTGCTGCCCATAAAAATATATATCAATCTATTTTGCATTCTTCAAATTAATCTTTTTACAGAGTACATTATCAATGCGCGAAAAATTATTCAGTTTTTATACTTTTGTTTTTATGCGTCTTTTTGGGTGTGTTCGAATTTTTTATTTTAATTTTATATATCATAAAATGCAAAAAATCATGCATTGGGTAAATTATTTACGCAACAGAAATATATGCCTTCATATTTTTGATTTAACAGAAAAAAGCATCTGCGTTGACTTTAAAACTGATTTAAAAACGACATATATACTTTTGTATGATAAAAAATATCAAAAAATAACCTCATCTTTTGAAAGCGAATTTAAAAGACGTCTTAGTCCACGGGCTGAGTTTATTTATTTTGATCAAATAAATGATAAAAAACCATTTTGCAAGCCTGACTGGTCACCAAGACTCTATCAAGATTTTGACTATATAGATAATTTTTATGTTGTCCGTGCAGATTTATTTATTCATTCTTTAGCGCAAATTAAAGATAATCCACTCAATTTCAAAAATTATCTATTAGATATTTTATCTGAAAAACCATATAAAATTCAACATCAGGCATTTTTTGCATTTTGCCAGCAGAAAATAGATAACGTAAAAGCTTTTTATTCTCCACCAGAGCTCAATCTTTCAAAATTAAAAGCTTCTATTATTATTCCAACAAAAGATGGCGTTGATCTTTTAAAAACGTGTGTTGATAGTATATTAAAATCAGAAAATACAATTCAGATAGAGCTAATTATTATAAATAATAACTCAAATGAAAATAATACATTTGAATATTTCAAAGAATTATCACACATAAAATCTGTGAAAGTTCTTGATTATTTAAAACCTTATAATTGGTCTAAAATTAATAATTTTGCAGCATCGCAGGCAAGCGGAGATATTTTTGTTTTTTTGAACAATGATATGAAAGTTATTACCCCCAATTGGCTTGACAAACTATGTAACGAAGCTATGCAACATAATGTAGGTGTTGTAGGGGCACAATTATTATTCCCAGATAACTCTATTCAGCATGCGGGAATGACGCTTGGAATGTCTGGTTTTATAGATCATATCTATCGATTTGTGATGCCTTCTGAAACAAATAAAAAATTCATTTCATCCAAGAATACACGAGAAATATCGGCTGTTACAGGTGCTTGCCACGTAATAGAAAGAAGTAAGTTTATCAAGTTTGGTGGATACGATGAAGATTATATGGTTTGTTGCAGCGATGTAGAGCTATGCATACGATTGAATAAAAAAGGGCTTAGAACAATTTACGATGGATCTGTGATGTTATATCACTATGAAAGCATGACAAGAGAGGCTAAAAAAATACACCACAAAGATAACTACAGATTATTTTGGCATATCTGGTATTATATACTAAATTATGAGCCCTATTATAATTCGAATTTTAATTTAAAAAATACAACGCCAAATTTAGAAAAAAATCATATTATTTAGTTATTGGACACTATTTATGACCATGCAATTAGAACAACCACAGCATATAAAACTAAAAGCATTTGGTGATAACCGGGGCATTTTTTTTGAAAGCTATAACAAAAAAAAAATGATCGAGTGTGGAATTACAAACCAATTTTGCCAAGATAACTTTTCGTACTCAACTTATAAAAACACAATTCGCGGCTTACATTTTCAAAAAGGTATAACAGCTCAAGCAAAATTAGTGCTACCTTTACATGGAAAAATATTTGATGTTATTGTCGACTTAAGACAGAATTCACAAAATTATTTACACACACACACATATCTTTTAGATTCATCTGAACCTAGTTGCTTGTATGTGCCTAAAGGTTTTGCGCATGGTTTTTGCACTCTTGAAGATAATGTGTCTGTATTATACAAAGTTGATGCGTATTATTGCCCTGAAGATGATGGCGGCATTATTTGGAATGACCCTGAACTTGCAATTAATTGGCCATTAAGCGGAGACCCTGTGATATCAGAAAAAGATGCAAAATTACCAACCTTTAAAAATTTAACTGTTAAATTTTAGGGACTAAAATGACAATTTTAATTACTGGTGGATCAGGGTTTATTGGATCTGCGCTTATTAACCACTTGATGCACACGACAAAAGAGACAATTGTTAATTTAGATGCATTGACGTATGCCGCCAATCAACAGGCACTTAAACATCATGAGTCTTCTTCACGTTATCATTTTATTAAAGGTGATATACAAGACAAAAATCTTTTAAGAAACATATTTACTCAATTTAAACCTTCCGCAATAATGCATCTTGCTGCTGAAAGCCATGTAGACCGCTCTATAGAGTCTGCTATTCCCTTTCTACAGACGAATGTTGTTGGCACGGTTATGCTTTTAACGGTAGCACTAAATTATTGGGGCAAACTAAACGCTTTAGAAAAAGAATCATTTCGTTTCCATCATGTCTCTACAGACGAAGTCTATGGAACACTTGGAGAAGAAGGACTATTCAGCGAAGAAACGCCTTATGATCCCCGTTCTCCTTATTCAGCGAGCAAAGCCGCTTCTGATCATTTTGTGAATGCATTTTACCATACTTATGGGCTTCCCATTCTTATTACAAATTGTTCGAATAATTACGGTCCCAATCAGTTTCCTGAAAAGCTTATCCCATTAACCATTTTAAAATGTTTGAAAAATGAGTCTATACCTGTCTATGGAAAAGGAGAAAACATACGAGATTGGCTACATGTGGAAGATCACGTAAAGGGCCTAACAAGCGTATTAAAAAGTGGTCAAGTTGGAGAAAAATACAATATTGGTGGAGATTCTCAAAGACGCAATATTGACGTTGTTAAATTAATTTGCAAGTTAATGAATGATAAATGCCCGCGTAACGCAGGAAATTACGAAGATTTAATTCAATTTGTGAAAGATAGACCGGGGCATGACGCCCGCTATGCGGTTGATCACCAAAAAATAACCAGTGAACTTAAGTGGAATCCCCATATTATTTTTGATGACGGAATTTCAAAAACAATAGATTGGTACTTGGAAAATAAAGAATGGCTATTTAGTAATTCAAAGGCATTAAGTGATGGTTATCAAGTGGAAACTAAAAAGTGAAAATTATAGTTCTAGGCAAGAATGGCCAAGTAGCTCAGTCTTTGCAAGATTGTATAAAGTCTGAAGTTGAAATTGAAAGCATCTTTTTAAGTAGGGATGACTTTTCAATCAATAGTAGTGACATTTTAAGCTTAGTAGAAAAACATCGGCCAAATTTTATTATTAATTGTTGTGCATATACAGATGTAGAAGGCGCAGAAGACGATTTTGAAAATGCTTATCGTGTTAATGCATTGCTCTTAAAATATATAGGCGAAGCATCAAAAAAATTTAACATTCCTGTCATACACTTTTCAACTGATTATGTATTTGATGGTATGAAAAAAGAATCTTACATTCCAAGTGATCAAAAAAATCCGCTTTCTGTATATGGTCAAACAAAATCTGACGGTGAAGATTTTCTATTGAATGAAACAGAAAAGGCGTGGATATTGCGAACAAGTTGGGTGTACAGCCCATATGGGAAAAACTTTTTTAAAACAATGTACAAATTATTACGGACACGCAAACGATTAACTGTTATTTCAGATCAAATTGGCTCTCCAACGGCAGCTCATGATTTGGCAAATGCAGTTTTGTCAATAATTAAAGAGCCAGCGTCTTATCCTTATGGCGTACATCACATATCAGGCGCAGGCGAAACAAGTTGGTTTGGTTTTGCTTGTGAGATACAAAAAAATATGCGCACTAATGATATATTAAGTTCAACGATGTTAGAAGAAATCACAACTGAACACTATTTAACAAAAGCAAAACGTCCTTTAAATTCACGATTAAGTGCTGATATTTTTAAGCTTAAATCATGGAAAGATTCACTTGCAGAAGTTTTTAAACATTATAAAGAAGAAGAAAATATATGAAGGGAATACTCCTTGCTGGTGGCACTGGCACCCGCTTGCATCCAATTACGCTTGCTGTAAACAAGCATTTACTGCCGATTTACAATAAACCCATGATTTATTATCCATTAACAACATTAATGTTAGCAGGTATAAAAGAAATTCTTATTATAACAAGGCCTGAAGATGAGCATCTTTATAAGGCGCTACTTCAAGACGGCAAGCAATGGGGAATTTCTATTTCTTACGCTATACAAAATCAGCCGAAAGGAATTGCGGATGCATTTCTTATAGGGGAAAAGTTTCTTGATGGTCATTCCTGTTGCTTAATTTTAGGGGATAATATTTTTTACGGACATGGTTTAACAGGTTTATTAAAAGAGTCAGCAACATTGGTTAAAGGTGCAAAAATATTCGCTTACACAGTTAAAGACCCAGAACGTTATGGTGTTGTTGATATAGATGAAGATTTCAAAGTAATTTCCATTGAAGAAAAACCAAAAGATCCTAAATCAAATTTAGCAATCACAGGGCTTTATTTTTATGACAACCATGTATGCAAAATTGCAAAAGAAATCAAGCCATCTGCGCGAGGAGAACTGGAAATTACGGCAATAAACCAACTTTACTTAGAAAAATCCGATTTAAGTGTGGTAAAAATGGGACGAGGATTTGCTTGGCTTGACACAGGAACGCATGAGTCATTGATTGAAGCAGGTGAGTTTATTAGGATCGTCGAACAGCGCCAAGGGACTAAAGTTGGGGATCCGAAAGAAGCTGCAAAAAATATGTATTATATTTAATAGTTTAATAAAGAAATATTTTTATTTAAGGTTTCAAATGAAAAACAAATTAAAAGCTTTAATGATCGTTGATCAACTTCCCATTATTCAGACAAAAAATGAAGAAGGGCATTATTCATTTCTTTTAATGAAATCCTTAAAAGATCGCGGATATGATGTTCATATTCTTGCGTTAACGCCTTTAGATAAATGCAGTACTCAGGATCTTAATTTCTATTATGATGACATAACATTTGAAACACTTCCAACGTGGGCTGGACCTGTTTTTTCAAGAGATGTGCCAAATCTTTCAAAATCGTTTGAAATTTACCGTTTTTTACGATCTAAAAAGTATGATGCTATATTTTATGAAGAAAAAAATGGAACTGGTTTTTATTTAACTGAGGCCAAACGACAAGGTTATGCATTTCATGACACAGTTTTAATTGGAAGCTTATTAAATCCAACGGAAGATTTATGGGATTTTAATAATGAAAATATTTTTGACATTTCAAATTATCTAACAGCAGATATCGAACAAAGATCAATAGAATCATCTAATATGATGATTACTTTATCTAAAACACTACATGATTGCATGGCACACAAGGGGTGGAATTACCCTGAAAGGAAATATATTTTACCGCCTTTGCATGCAAACCTTACACAAAAAGAAAAAGAATTAAAGCGTGGGATTAAAGAGCTTGTTTTCATAGGCCCATTGGATATCGTAAACGGTTTTGATATTCTTGAAAAAACGATTGAGATTGCTTTCAAGAAACGTCCGGACTTATTTAAAAGTTTAAAAATAACGTTGTTAAGCGGTGATTTGGAAAGAAGCTCATCAAGCCGTTCTTTGCAAAGAACTTTCAAGAGAAGCTGTAAAGAAAAAAGTATCAGTGTCTTGCAGCACATTGATATGAGTTTCTTTGAAATTATGGATTATCTTCAAAATCCTTTGTGCTTACCTATTTTTTGTTCACGAAAAAAGTCTATAAATTTTACGCAAATGGCATCTCTTGAGATAGGAAATCATTTTATAGCCCAGCGAAATGGGGCTTTTGAAGAGTATGTTAATCAAGCTACTTTTGATAATGCGATGACTTCACCTTTAAACCCACTGCCGCTTGCCTTAAAGCTTATTTCTGTTTTAGATGGTGAAATCAACCTCAATGTGGGGCCTCGTTTAAGTAAAGATGACGTGCAAAACTTATGGAGCACATTTTTTAATGACCTTGAAACTTCAATTTTTCAAAATCAAAAAACAAATAAATTAGAAGAAAGCCAAAACAACGATATAAAAACCTCATTTGTTTCAGTGTGCATACCCCACCATAACCGTCCTGATCAATTAATGGATGCTCTTAAAAGTTTAGACGCGCAAGATTATAAAGATTTTGAAGTGCTTGTTATGGATGACGGATCCCCCGAAGAAGCCAAACAAAAATTAAAAGAAATTGTTGAACCCTATATGCATCAACGGGGCTGGCAGTTATTTTATCAAGAAAACCAATACATGAATGCAGCCCGCAATAACCTTGTATTACACGCAAAGGGTGACTGGCTTTTGTTTATGGACGACGATGATTTAGCTGTTCCTGATGAGGTCAGTCGTTTTGTAAAAATCGCAACAAAGACAAATGCTGATATTGTTGGGACTAATTGCTTTTTAGCGTATAAAGAAAAACATAAAGTTGACGAAATTGCCTTAACATTGGGTAAAGCACTTGTTGCGTCAATCACAGGTTCAAACTTTATATCAAACACAAATATTTTTATAAAAAAAGACAAATTTATAGAAGTTGGCATGTGGTATGATCATTACGGTTTTTCACACACTGATCAATATTTGCCCCTAAAAGCATTATCTATGGGGATGAAAATAGAAATATCCGTAGAACCAACGTTTATTTATAATTTAACGGGAACAGGGCACATTAGCCAAAAAGACCAAAAAAACCTTGCATTTCAATACAGAATGGTTTCTCATGCATACGGATTGATGTTACCAAAAGAACTACGAAATCTGCCATATTTTGCATACTCTTTAAATGCAGTTCAGTTGTGGAGCGTGGGCGGGCGTTTGGTACTAAAAGCCTTTGTAATATTAGTGCTTAAGAAATTAGGTTTATTCAATACTTTAAATAAAATTAGAAAGAGAATTATATGAAATTTATCGTGTAGTTACGCCTCATTTTCTATCGAAGCCGGGCCTATGTATTTATATGAATATACATAAAACTTTTCTCATTCTTTGTTTGATAAAGTTAGAGCACCAAATATTTTTTATCACACATTAGAGAAGATAATCTATTTTCTGTAATATTTATGAAAAAAGTTGAAGAAAACAATGATTTTTATATAAATATTGGCATGCAGCACTCAAAATCAATTAATATATTACTATTTTATACTTATATTTTCAAGGTTTCAAAAAAATTATTATGATTTTAAAATTTATCAATAAAACAAACAAAAAAAAAATAATATCTGTTTTTTGTATTTTATTACTAATTATATCTTCTGTTTTCATAAATAAAACTGTTAATTTCTTTCGTAGCACAGAAATAACTTTTGAATCTGGTGCTGAAGACAAAATCTCGGTTTTTTTAATTGGCAGGCTGGGCAATCAAATGTTTAGCTATGCAGCAGCATATGCGCTTTCTAAGATGCAACACAAAAATGGCGTATCTATCATACCTAATGAGACCGAGTATGGCCTTGATATTTTTAATATTCCCCAGATATTTACTAAACAAAAAACAGTTAGTGGTTTTAAACGTATTTTTATTAAAAAAGATAAATCCACATATGGTCATTCTGAAAACCATTTTTACTATACTGACGACCTGTTGAAACTAGATCCACATAAAAAAAACACATATATCATTGGTTATTACCAAAGCCCATTATATTTTGAAAATTTTGAAGAAGAACTAAGGGAAAAAATTTTCGTTCTTAAACGTGAACTCAGTAATATAGCTAAAGAGTGGGAACAAAAAATCATAAGCAGTCCCAATTCAGTTTCTATACATATTAGAAGAGGTGATTATATAAATGCACCAATGTTTCAAGGCCCTAATATGGACTACTACAAAAAATCCATAGCTTTGATGCAGAGCATATTAGGCAATAATATTACATTTTTTATTTTTTCTGATGATTATGAATACATCAAAAAAGAATTTAATTGGCTTAAAAATACATATATTGTAAATAGTGACCCTAAATTTCCATATGAAGATATGTTTTTAATGTCAAAATGTCAGCATAATATTATTGCAAACAGCACATATAGCTGGTGGGGGGCTTTTTTAAATAAAAATAAAAATAAAAAAGTGATAGCACCCTATCAGTGGTTTACGCGAACGTACCAAATTGATGTGGGAGACTTATATTGCAAAGATTGGATTATTTTAAAATAATTACGGAAGCCACTTCTCTGTACCAACATAAACAAACGTGGAGGCGGCTCATTTTTTGTCTCATAAAGTTTAACAGATTAAATAACTAACTACGCAAGAGAAGAAAGTTCTGATGTAATAAGTTGTATTCTTTATGTTCATGCTATGTTTATTTTTTAAAAAACATAGCAATTAAGCTTATAATTAAGCAAGAAATCATTAAGCCAGGCTTTTTAAATCGTCTTAAAAACAAAATATGTTTTATTTTGAATTGACAATAAAAATTATTTTTTTATTATAAAAAATTAGTTAGAATAAATCACCTAAAAGAGTTACTGATGTTTTTAAAATTGATAAAATTTTTAATATTTTCTGTTTTGGTATGTTCAACCAATATCTGCATATCAAATGAGTCATTAAAAAATTTGTCTGATTTATCTAGATATTACACAAAACGATTTTTAAAAAATGGTTACTCAACACTCGATGTGCAGCAAGCTATTAATTTTATAAAAAAACAAAAAAAACTAGACCTTTATATATATAAATTTTCACGTAATAAGTGGAAAATGAGTGCAATTTTGAATAAAGATAATAGTATGCGCTCATATTCAAAGGTTTTACTTTATTGGCTTAATGAGCATGCAACCAGCGGCATAAAAGAAGGTTTCAGTTTCGTATGTTTGCCTGTTGAACCAATTCATGAAAATTCATTTCTTACGGATGAAGTTAAAAATAAATTAAAACAGATTTATGCTAAATGTCCTATTTTTGCAACGTGCACACATCCTGATATTCCATGGACAGAAAATGCTATATTAATACCAGATTTTTATATATTAAATGAAAATTACAAAATAAATATAGATAATATATTAAATAGAAATATTGTTTTATTTAACGAAAGAAAACCTATTATTTTTTTTCGAGGAGCTGTAACAGGCCCCTATTCGGCAACTGATTTTAACACTGAGAGCATTCTTAAAAATAAAAGATTACTCCTTTTTATGAAATCAAAAAACAATAAATTCATTGATGCGGGTATCACATCTGATGGTTATATGCTGCAATACGCTAAATCAACACCGGCCTTTTTAGAATGGTACAAATTAAACCTTAAAGATGAAAAGTCATCTAGTGCAGATTTTATAGAGCATGCAAAATATAAATATTTAATATCCTTGGATGGTTTCGGAGCTGCATGGTCACGCGTTCCTTATATTTTGTTTACAGGATCTGTTTTGTTACTTCGTGCTGATTGTAAACAGTATTTTTATAAATTACTCACTCCAAAAGTAACTCATTTTGATATTAAACCAGGCTTGGACGATCTTGAAGATGTATATAAATACTTAGAAAAAAATCCAAAGATTGCAAAAAACATAGGTCAAAATGGCTTTGATTTTGCTGAGAAATACCTAACAAAAAAAGCTGTAGATGCTTATCTTAAGCAAGTTATTCATGATTTAAATGAAGCTTACAAACAACCTACATGGTTTGAACAAATGATTTTTAAATTAAAGAATATAATTTAAAAATTACTTAATTTCTAAAAAGGATATATTAAATGAGAATTAGATTAATCTTGGTTATAATAACTGCATCACTAGTGTTAAATGTTTTTGGACTAAAGAGCTATATTATGGTTTTATATACGGATAATATTTTTCCGTTGTGTCAAAAATATGTGTACGCCAAGTTTAGTTTAACACACAAAGCAGATAAAAAGTTGATAGAACCATATTTCGATGAAGCATTCTATAAAAAAAAATATGAGGAAGATCTTAAAAAGACGAAACTTGAACCAATAGATCATTTTTTAATTCACGGGTATAAAGATGAAAATTGGCGCAACCATCGTGATCCAAATGCCTGGTTTAATGTCACCTTATACAAACAAAGACTTTGGCCTTGCAAAGGGAACCCGTTCGTTGATTACTTAAAGCAACCTGCACAAGTCTTATCGAAAGATGCTACAAATGTTAACATTTTTGTTAAAGACGATGAGGAAGTTTATCGTGCGTGGATAACTGCTGAGGCTTTTTTGAGAACAAATAATCATAAAACTAAGATTTTACTTAACCAAAATAATTTTAAAACAATTCCCATTTGTTTTAAAATTATGCTTAAAAGGGGCTTGATAATTGATTTTTCGGCCGCACCTAATATTTCTTTTTATAAAAGCCCTTTTTTAAAAGATCAAAAAAAATTTAACATTGAAGTAAATTTAGAATTAAATAAAGTTTTTACAAAGCCTTTAGCAATGTTTTATGTGCGTGATAATGATGGTTATACTTATATCACGCATAATTTAGCTGGATATACAAATTGGCAAGATGAGGGAAAAATTAATCCACTCGTTGTAAATTTTTTATCTTACCATGATGAACCTCTATTCTCAGCAGAACTAAATAATTGTCAATTTGGGCGAAATGAAGATGATTATAAGGCCTACATGAAAAGGATCTCAGCCGGATTTGATTTAGTTTTTACTGGAGTTGAAATCGGTATTAAAAAAGAGCGAATTGTACCAGGTTACATAGCAAGTGATTTTGCTGAAAAAATAGATGCATTCAATAAAAAATATTCTGTTAGTTTTTTGTTAAGTCTTGGCTTTGGTAGTGAAACACATTTTCATAAAAACACATCGGAAAATTACCACATGCGTTCTGTGCTATGGAGCCGCCAAAATGAAATTAACGTTTCTAAAGCTTTTTATGTGTCACGTCGTGATATTGAAAAATACTCTGAAGAATACAAAAAACGTGTTTTGCCCACAGATTCTAAAATATGGGTGTACCAAGATCAATTTAGCATTGCGATTGAAAACTGCAATCAACATAATTATTTTACAGAAAAAGTTCTTGAATGTTTTATGACCTTAACAATTCCAATTTATATTGGATGTCCGAATATTGGGGATTACTTTGACACAAGGGGTATTTTAATTGCACGTGATATCGATGATGTGATTAAAATAGCTAATTCTTTGACACCTGAAACGTATGCAAAAATGCTACCTTTTGCGCTAATCAATCAAAAGAAAGCACAAGAGCTTTTAAAATTAAAAGACAATTATATTCGTGACTTTTTTAATGAGAATTTCATTGATGCAAAATCTAAATAACTATTTGCTCATGAAGCCTTATTTTTATTTTTTTAGCTTTATTTTTTTAGCTTTATTTTTTTTACTCTCATTACCGTGCTTGACTCACTATTAAGCGCGGTGATCTACGGCCCTTAACAACGATACGACTCTATCGCTGTTAGCTCTATTTTCCTTTGGCTCCTTGCTGAGACTGCGCGGGGATGACGGAAATGAAGGCTGGGGGGTGACAATGGTGAAAAACAGAGGTGAGAAAAATGAAGTCAGGGAGGTAGCAATGGTGAAAAGCACAAGCACTAAGTAGTAAAAAATATTAACACTGCTTAGTACATCAATATTGTATAGCTAAAGGGATATTTATGAACATTCATAAGATCTTAGATGTGCAGTTCGCATCAATTTAATGTTAATCTAAAATGCGCTGTTTACATCAAAAAATTAATATTAGTGAGATAAATAAAATTTTAAAATGATGATTGATGGTGGGCCCTGCAGGACTCGAACCTGCGACATCTCCGTTATGAGCGGAGGGTTCTAACCAACTGAACTAAAGGCCCAAAAGAGAACAAAAAAACATTTACTACTAATACATGTTACATTTAAATTACTCAATTCGGATAGGCGAGTCAAGGGATTTTAAAACTTTTGCCCATTCAATTTCACCTCCAAAGAAATATATAATCAATTAGCGATTCTTCCTAATATGGCTTTTTAAGATATCAACCCACATCAACGTGCTTTGCAAATGAAGTAAGTAGCATCTTTTAACAAATCCCTGGAAAATTAAAATGCAAATCAAATGCTAAAAAGTTAGGCAAACTAAAATGACATTAACCATTGATGAAATGCCCCCCTTAACTTGCTAAATTAGGGCTAATAATTTTTGAGCTGAGAGCGACATCCACTATACCTAATTAAGAGACTTGAAAATTTAAAATAATCAGCAGGCAACGCTCCGTAAGGCCAACAAAGCGTGCATTAATAGGCTAGATACCACACCCACCACAATCATTGCAATAGATGACACAGCCACATTAATAACTTAAACTTTGGAACATAAGCGTATATGTTTCTCTTGCACTTGAATCAGAGGCCACACGAGAAACATAATTAGGGCTATCTACTAAATAGCACCTACCTACTAGTCTTGTTAGTCATAAGGGACAGCTCAATTCTAAAATAAAATATATCGTTTTGCCGAAGCAAAACATTAATTTCACCAAGGGGCAATTCTCACTCTTTTTTTACACAAAGATACATAAAAATCTTGACATAGACCACCAAATTGCGATAGAAAAAAGTGTAGACGTTTGTTTCATGTATTTCAAACGTGCTAGAACTATAAAATTTTTTGAAAGAATTATATCATGTTTGCGATTGTGAAAACTGGCGGCAAGCAATACCGCGTTGAAACGAATTCGGTAATCAAAGTTGAAAAGCTTGAAGGTGAAAGCGGATCAACCATTGAGCTTGATACTGTGTTAATGTTATTTGATGGTGTAACTGCTACTGTTGGTGAACCAATTGTTGCAGGCGCGAAAGTTGAGGCTACAATCGTAGCACAGGCGCGCGCACCAAAGATTATCGTATTTAAAAAGAAGCGTCGTCATAATTATCGTCGCAAAAAGGGTCATCGTCAACACATGACTATTCTAAGAATTAGTAATATTATCACCGGGTAATATTTGCAGACCCGTTTATTTAGGAGATAGATAATGGCAACAAAAAAAGGCGGTGGTAGTACACGAAACGGCCGCGATTCAGAAAGTAAGCGTCTTGGAGTCAAGCGCTTTGGTGGACAGCACGTACTAGCTGGCAATATTCTTGTTCGTCAACGTGGAACAAAATTCTACCCAGGTGAAAATGTTGGTATTGGTAAAGATCACACATTATTTGCCTTAATTGAAGGTAGTGTTTCTTTTTCAAAAGGACGTCTTGATCGGACATTCGTTGCAGTAACAAACGCAGCTGTATAATTCAGCTTGATGTTATTAAGAACCCCGCTTATGCGGGGTTTTTTTCGTCCTAAAAATTTCCGCATTATAATTTGAACATAAAAAAACCACTGATATTTTTGCCATAGCAAAAACCAACAATGGTTTCTTAAGTACGCAATGAAGTATACTTTATCTTGATTTAGAGGCACCGCCGGGTGATCTACCGCGATCATTTCTACCAGCAGGTGATCTGTTTGCATTTGGCCCTGCATTTGGTCGCGCACGATTTGGTTGACTACTTGAATTTGAACCTCGGCCGCCTTGATTTGGGCCTCGGCCTCTACCACCACTATTACGCATCATTTCACGCTTTGCATCATCAATGGCTGCTAGACGATCAGCATCTGTACCTACAACATCACTTACTTCAGATGGCAATGTTTTACGAATTAGTTTTTCAATATCACGCAAAAATGGTTTTTCAGATGTACTACAAAAGGAAATTGAAATCCCAGTTGTGTTTGCGCGTGCTGTACGGCCTATACGGTGGATATAGCTTTCTGGAACGTTAGGTAGGTCGAAATTAATTACGTGTGAGACGTTATCAACGTCAATACCGCGCGCAGCAATGTCAGTTGCAACAAGAACGCGCACAGCCCCAGACTTAAACCCATCAAGGGCCTTTTGACGTGCTGTTTGCGATTTATTACCATGAATAGCTTCAGCTGAAACATTAAGTGCCATTAACTTTTGTGTGATCTTATTGGCGCCGTGTTTTGTCCGACTAAATACAAGTGCACGTGTAATTGTTGGATCTTGCATCACTTGCCCTAGCAATGCATTTTTATTGGGTTGTTCAACGTAAATAACACGTTGGTCAATCTTCTCAGCTGTTGTTGCAACAGGTGTTACCTCAACCTTTTCTGGATTTGTTAGAATTGCTTGGGCAATATTTGCAATGTCCGTCGGCATTGTTGCTGAAAATAAAAGTGTTTGGCGTTTTGCTGGAATCATTTTAATAATTTTACGAAGGTCATGAATGAACCCCATATCAAACATTTGGTCTGCTTCGTCTAAAACAAAGAAATCAAGATTTGCTAATTGAATATGACCTTCACTAGCAAGATCTAAAAAGCGACCTGGCGTTGCAACAAGAATGTCCATTCCACGTTCCATTGCTTTTATTTGCGCTCCACGCCCAATACCACCATAGATAGCCATACAACTAAAAGGCAAATAGCGGCCATAGTTCTTAAAGCTATCAGCAATTTGCGCTGCAAGCTCACGTGTAGGTGCAAGAATCAACGCACGAATCATTTTTGACTGACGTTTTTTAGGTGCCTCAGCCATTCTTTGTAAAATTGGCAGCGAAAATGCTGCTGTCTTACCTGTTCCTGTTTGGGCAAAACCAAGCAAATCGCGCCCAGCTAAAAGGTGCGGTATAGATTGCTGCTGAATAGGTGTGGGCGTTGTATAGCCTTCTTCATTTAAAGCACGTGTTAAAGGCTCAATAAGAGAAAGAGATGTAAATTGCGTCATGATATTCCTAGTTTTTATTATCATTATTCTATTAATCTGGTGATCATAACAGATTTTACAATATCTTTTTATTATTTCTTTTGTGCAAAAGTTTAATTATAGGCCCTAAGCATCAAAACACGGATTTTTCGAGTCAGATGTTTTACACATATGTCAGTTTTGAGTACAAGCTACCTTTCTTGATCAAAAAATCTACAGAAGCAGAAAAACAAATCGTATATCAACAAACACAACAGAAACTTTGCCTCTGGTATGAAAAAAATGTAAAATTTTACCTTGTTAAAAAATGTAAGAGTATTTAAAAATACGTTTATAACATATTTTTAAAAAGGATACAAAATGTTATATAAAATATTTACTTTAACATCTATTTGCGCATTATTAGCAGTGAATACCGCTGTTATTGCATCTACAGGGATAGGAAAAGATGGAAGTGATTTAGTTCCATTACCAGGCAGTCAATATGCTGTAGTTTCAGAATCTTTCCATACTCCGTTCAATTTAAACTCTAACTTATTCCCAAACACTACTCAACAGGCAAGCCAAAGAATTGACGTAACATTTTACGTTTATCATGAAACCACCCATGGAGCTGATGACTATTTTGTGATATGTCAGCAAGATGGCATGATATCGATGGGTGACTCTGTATGTGAACAAGCTATACGCAATGGTACTTTAACAACTCCCGATAATAGTCACAGCAATGGCGATCCTCGCCAACTTTTTCAAGGATTTTTCCTTTACAGGTTTGATAATGAAGTTTCTCCCGATATCGCCGGCGCTAATTGGGTTTATAGTTCCCCTCAATCAATAAATGAAACTTCAACAATTTCTACTACAGCAGTAGACACATACACAACCACAGTAACAATTGGTGCTGATTCAAATGGTGGGAAAGGCGATGTTTCTGAAAGCTATAGTAAACAATTATGGTACCAAAAGACTATGAGTATTACAGATTGGGGGATTACTGAAAAATCTGATGCTGAATCCAATAAAGGAGCTTGGTCATGGTATCAAAATTTACCTTGGTCCGGAAAAAATGTAGATATTTCAAACTTTACATGGTGGGAAAATGCCTACAATGTAGGAGGCGGATGGGATGACATTAAAGTATTACCTGGGCTGTCATTAAATACATTACAATATCATTGTAGCATAGGGTGGAAATTTCCTAGCTCACTTATTCAAAACAATCAATTGAATGTGACTTTTAATGGAAAAGGACTATGCTACACAGCAGCCATTGCAATGCCTCAATGCAACAATACCGGCCACCATAATATTTCCTACCATGATGACTGGCTTTCTTGGTCGAAATCAATAGATCTTGTTAATGTTGTTAAAAAATCATAACTATTCAAAATAGACATAAATTATATGGCAAAAACATACTAATTTAATTAACCAGATTACAATATGAATGAATTATAGTCTATTCATATTGTACATATTTAAATAATAAAAAAAACAATTATATTGGAGATTTATTATGAAAAAAATTTATTCTTTTTTTTACAGCTTAATATTTATCGTTTTTTCGTTTATAGATGTAACAGCATCTTCTGGCGTACAAGGAATTATTTTAATGGCTAGTGATACTGAAGATACTTTAAATCCCAGTGATGCCCAACATTGGGGTTTGTACGTTTTAGACAAGAATAATAAACATATATTCACATTTGATACTGAATGGTGCCAATATTGTGATAGCAATTCAGTGAAAGGTCAACTAAATCATTTCGACCACAATAGTGAGGAACAAAATGGATCCCCATCATTTCACTATATAGATAATGAAGGCAATATAACACACCAAATACCTCTCTCTATCGTAGATAATAATCCTAGTTTTGATCATGGAGAATTTCAATATAGCACCATTAATAGAACAGGAGGCTTTACATATAGTAAGTTTTTATCTGTTGTAAAATTAGATAATTTTCCAAAATACAATACGGGTAGAATATCACAAATAAATGATGCAACAGCAGCTATGTTTGAGGCTATACAATCCAGCGATTCAGGTAAAATTAATGCATGTGAAATGGCAGTAGCAGGATACTTTCAAAAATGGTCTAGTGGGTATCCTGAGAATAAAGGGTGCAATCCATTTACTAAAGAAAGCTTGGATATTTTCAAAAATTATAAAGATGAAGTATTTGATAATGGCACTTCAGCTAATAATAATAATAAAGATGATCATATGAATCAAGAAGAAGAAGAAGAAGAAGAAGAAGAAAAAGAGAGGGAAGAAGAAGAAAAAGAAAGAGAAGAGGAAAAAATGCATGAACATTAAACTATGTCAGCGCTTTCATATTAGCAAGATGTGCTGCATAAATACCCCCCCTAAAAACAAGTAGTCAAAACAGATTTTGTCACACCTGCTGAAGTCAATTAGATCACAATTTAGCGTATGATAAAAGCAGGCGTGATTGATATCTGAATTTTTGATGACTTACACAAATATTTCAAATACCTTTATTCAACGCCAAGTATTATTCTGCAATTTATCAAATTCAGGCTACAAAAAAATTACGCGTCCAATTCTCAAAGGTGTTTTTTCAACAAACATCCTTGGATTGTAAAAAATAATACGAACTATTTTTATACTTAAAATTTATTTCAAATAATAATTTCAACCCAAAGACACCCAAACAGGTGCATGGTCAGATGGGCGCTCAAGCCCACGAGTTTGGGAATCGACGCCAACTTCTAACACAGACTCCATTGCTTTTGCCGACAAAAGCAAATGATCAATGCGAAGGCCGTGATTTTGTGCATAGCCACCACTACGATAATCCCACCAGGTATAAAGCCCTTCAACTTGTGGATTTTTCGCGCGAAGCACATCTGTCAACCCAAGATTGATCAAAGATCTTAAGGCTAAACGTTCGGGCGTTGAGCATAAAACACGGCCCTTCCACGTTTGCGGGTTATAAACATCTAGGTCCATTGGTGCCACATTAAAATCACCACCGATAATGAGTTTTTCATCAAATCGCAAGCGATCTTCAAGCAATTTTGCAAAGCCTTCCATAAAGGCAAGTTTGTAAGTATACTTTTCACTGCCAACCGCTTCACCATTAGGAACATATACGCTGATCACACGGTATTGACCATCAACAATAGCTTCAATTACGCGGGCCTGCGAATCTTCAAAATATAAATTCCCACAACTGACGTCTTCGATACCGCCTTTAGCCAAAATAGCTACACCGTTATATGTTTTTTGCCCGAATGCAGCGACTTGATAGCCTGCATCTTCAATCGCCTCGTATGGAAAAGCTTCGGTTTGACATTTTAATTCTTGAAGCAGCAAAACATCAGGCTGCTTTGATTGCAACCAATCACATACGTGGGACAAACGCGCTCTGATTGAATTAACGTTCCAAGTAGCTATTTTCATTGGGAAAAGTCTTAAATAAAAAAGGTGTCAGGTTAAATTAGTAGCACAAATGATAAGTCACGTCACCTTCACCTCTTGCTAATCCTTCAGAAACAGTAAAAAAAATTAATTAAATTTTTATTATAAAAACATAATTTATATAAAAATCCTTAATCCTTTAGTGAAACACATTAAAAATGCATATGCGTCGTTTAAACAGATGCATTGTTTAAACAGGGCCCAACTAAACAAAAACGCATTGCAGTTGGCGCTATGTAAATTATTTTACTTTTGCTGGCATTGAACGTTGGATTCCAGCTTTAATTATAAATTTAAATCCGTCCACAAGTATTTAAAAAAATTCCTTTATCAATGCTCATGCCTAAACCTCACTTTTATTCAATAGTTTGTTTCCTATTTCATTGGATTTTCTGTCATCGCCGGGCTTGCCCCATTGATCTTTATCAGTTAAGGCGCTAATATCCTATCGTTTTCAAAACAATAATCACCTATATGCTTTTCAATGAATAGAGATCCTGGAATCAAGCTCAGGTGTGACAAAAAGTGAGGGATAACATGATCAATGATTTAAAAATATAAAATTACAAAATCAAGCTATTTATTTGCATAGGCAGTTTTAGCTGAAATTTTCAGCATCACGTTTGGTTAACATCTGTTTTCTTTAAAAAAGTTGAAAACAAAAAATAATTGCAACTTATAAATATAAATTAAAAATGTTAAAAAAATAATAAGACTAAAATCAATAAAATAGTCATTAATTATGAAAAAATAATAAATGATTATTTATGTATTTTATTTTAACTATTAAGAAATTGAAAAACCATTTTATGTTTAAAAAGATATTCCAATGTTTTAGGTTCAACCAAAACAAAAGACATAAGCACAACTTTTAAATTTCCCTACTATCTCAAGAAATTCAATAGCAAACCAAAGAAAGAATTACCCATGAAAACACTTTTATGCCTGCTTTTGTTGTTAAATACTTTTGCACTGGCATCGAATGAATCTACGGATGACGGGATGAAACTGGCATCGTATGAATATAGTTATATGGATGACGGGATAGCACTGGCATCGAATGAATCTGATAATGATGAAAGTTGTTTAGATAGAGAGGTGGTAGGATTTATAGATCCATCTACAATCAAAAATCCTTTCAACTATGAAGAGAATCTCACTACATCTGAAGAGAATCTTACTACATCTGAAGATAATTCATTCGAAAGCCCTTGTCCTAGTTCCCTAAATTCTAGAACTCCTACTCCGTTATCACCTACCTCAACTTCAGGTAAAAAAACTCCTCTTATGTCACAAAGTTCTTTAGGTAAAAGAGGCAGTCCAGGTCCGCAGCTAAACCCTTCAGGTAAAAGAACGACTCCTACTTTTCAAAGCATAGCGGGCAATAAGGAAAATAGTCCTTCGCAAAATTTTTTTCTTGAAAGAATTGACACCCCCCAAACACTTGCTGTTAAGGAAGAATCTATTGTTAATTTTTTCGAGCACAACCCTGATAGTGCTTTTAAATTAATAACAAAAAAAGCTGCAGCTAAGCCCTTCCCCAAAGAACCTAGCTGTGATTTTAGCCCAACAACACCAACAAAAAACCTACAGTTTTCAGGCGATCTTCCTAAAATAGCTATTATAGGCGGAGGTCTTGGTGGATCGCTAACCGCAGCACTATTAGCAAAACATGGCTTTGAATCAGAAATCTTTGAAAGAAACGAAAATATTCTTAATGGATCAACTTCTGAAACTGCTGCTGTTATTCATTGGGATGCAATTGAATATTCATATGATTTCGAAACAGCTTCTAATGGCATGGAACATGGTTCTATTTTTATAGATATGCTTTCTAGACTCTATGCAAATAAGACTAACGAGAAAATAAAATATATTCCTATAGAGACAGGCAAAGCACTTTTAGAGACAGACAAAGAACTTTCAGAAGATAAAATAACGCAAAAATTAAAAACTATGGAAAACACACACATAGATGCCATAAATCATATACAAGAACCACGTTATAATAATGGAAAACCTAAAATTAACGAAGAAGCACGTAAAAGTTATGTAAGAACAGCTAATTCTCCAGATTTTGTAGAAGATAAAGGTGTAATTTCTTCATCCAGAGACAGGCCTATGCTAAACATAGAACGCAATGCTTTCATTAAGAAAAATATAGCATCAAACAAAGAAAAGATACAACTAACAAAAAATTGTACTGTCACTGCTATAAAAGAATGCGCCGATGACAAAGGAAATAAGAAATTTAGTGTTCAAACAAAAGGATCTGAAGAACCTAAATTATTTGACCACGTCATACTGTCTGTATGGGATCAAACAGAAAAAATATTAGAAGATTCTAACTCAGAATCGAACCAAGCAAAAAAAATGATCGGAACTCTTTCTTCCAAAGGAACAAACAGTCCCAATCATTATAAGGTGCAAACACGTATTATGGGCGTGGCTGATATTTCTAAATGTGGAGAAGACATACAGAATGGTATTTTCTTTATGAGTGAGGGTCGGGGTGGGGGCATGATTATGCCAATTGGTCAAGGTCTTGCAGAAATTTATGCGTGCATAGAAGGCGGTTCATACCCAAGAACCTCAGAAACGGATCTCTCTTCAAAAAAAGAAAAAAGAAAAGAAAAAAGAAAAGAAAGAAAAGTTCGCGACAATCTAATGTCAAGAAATCAACTTGAACCAAAAGAGGAAGATGTAAAAAAACTTGTTTGTGGGGAAATCATTATAGAACATCTAAAATATCTTATTAATAAAAAAAGCCCCTATCAAGATCAGTTTAATAAGGCAAAGCTGTTAGGTATAAGAGAATTAAAGGTTGTAACAATAGCGGGACAAAAACCAATTCAGCGACCTTATGAGGCCCCAACGGAAATTAAATTGGTTGAAAATGATACTAAATCAATTATTAAATCTGTTCCACTTAAAGCGACCTATACTGCCAGAGCAGCCTTAGACACGTTTAATTTACTTTTAACGCAAATAAGTAAAAATAAAGGTAAATATAACGAGGATTTTATAAACAGTAAAAAAGAACTAACAAAGACATATATTGAAAATAATAAAAAGACGTGGAGATGTAGAACTGGCCCAATTAAGTCACTCTCTGAACAAGTAGTATCACTAGGTGAAGGCGAAGCATTAACCCAAGAAGAAATCAATGCAGAGCTACGTTTATTTTTGGGCGGTTTAACTTCCTCTTACCCTGATGCACTAGAACATGCGTTCTCAGCCCCTCAGCAACCTCAGCTATTAACCTTACCAGCACCGCCCCTTAACCTCATCGGCGACATGAACGCTTGCAAATAATTCTATATAAGTTCCTACGCTTTATGCGCCAATAAAGCCCCATTGAATCCCCTCAATGTTTATGCCCGACATAACCACATTGGGGGTTTTTATATTTACACGCAGTGCTCACGTTTTTTAGATTCATTCTTTATTTAGAACCCCTCATTTGCAAGGATGACAAAAAATAAAAAGCGAGGATGCCAGCAATAGAAAGAGAGAATAATAAATAGGAACTTTTTATAATAAATTCACTAAACATTAAGATAAAGCACGCTACACTTACAGAAAGTGCATAAAAATAATGTAACCGCCGTGAAAAAGAAAACACCTGAATCACAATTTGAATCTGCCATCAAACGTAAAATTGAAGGGTATATCCCGCAAGTTTTCAAAGTCATTTGTGACAATAAAAATGGCGGCCACACCGGTACAGCGTTTATGTTTAATGCTGAACGCGGCATTTTAGCAACCAACCACCATGTAATGAACCCCGATTATGGGCTTTATACCATTGAAGATGAACATGGCAATAAGTTCCGAAAAAAACAAGTTAAGCTGGTTGGTCTTAGCCCAAGTACACAATATGGTGACTTTGGTTTCATTCAAGTTGAAGAGCTTGCAGGAAAATTTCAGCAAATTCCCATGGTGAATGAGCACCGCATCAATATGCACGATCCTGTCGCTTTTATGGGCAACAGCTATGGGGAATTTTCTGTTGAAGAAGGCAATATTAACGGCCATTATGATTTTTGCATGATAAAACTAATTGAATCATTTCAAGTTCAATTGATGAGCCGAGGCGGCGCAAGCGGATCGCCAACATTTAATAAAAATGGCGAACTAATTGGCATTTTATATGCTGGAGATGATATTCATTCGGTCGTCCATCCCATTTGGTTTTTGCAGCGCGCTTATAACATTATGATACAAGAACCCTTTCCAAGGCCTGTGTCATTTAAAAGCTTTCATTGTATCTATGACACAATCAATGCCGATGACATTTGCAATTATTATGGCGTAACACGAACCGAAATAGACCCGTACCTTATTGACCACGCGAAAACAAGGCAATCACTTTTATGTTTAATGGGAAATTATAAAGCAAAAGATTCAGATGCTATTCATGATGGAGATGTTTTATTAACTGTTTCCGGGCAAAAGATTGGATGTAATACGATAAAAATTACGGAATTGCTGGATGCTGCAAAAGGTGCTGTTGAAATTGAAGTTTTACGTGTTGGTAAAATTATCAAGCTATCTGTTGTGCCTGAAATTGCCGTGCAAAGTTACTCAAAACGAATGATTTTAGATGACATCACGATTTATTCAAACAGTGCTTCTTTTTATCTTAAAAAGTACAAAAAAGATGCACCCATCCTTGTTTCTGATGAAAATGGTGTGATGGGAACAAAGAAACATAACGTATTTGAACTTGAAACGGAAGACCATTTTAATGGCGTCATCAGCAAAATTGGTGATCAGGAAGTGCATACATTCGATGAATTCTTATGCGTCTTTTACAAAACATACATCCAAGATGGAAATGAATATCTTATTTTCACAACTGAAAATGAACATGGTGAAATGTTTGAAACACATCATATTGACTTAACAACGTTAGCGAACTTAGAACCTGAAATCACATTTTTTAATAACGAAGAACGATGCTGGAATAAATTACATCTGTCGAATTATTTGCATTTAAACAATTTCTTGAATGATTGAACTTTAAAAGCTAGTATAGCTTTTTATGGAGTTTATTAGAAAATGAGTGCACTAAAAGTATTTTTATTATCTTTATGTATGTTTCAGCATTTTGCATCTGCAACAAGTGAGGATATGTATAATAAGATAGAATCTTACAAGTCTTTGGCAGAACACGGCAATAAAGAGGCCTGCTCCCAACTTTTGAAAAGTGCCTTCTTATATTTAAAAGATCCGAACATTCAAGAAAAAGAGCGTTCTAACTACAACAAAATAGCATTTGATTTATGCTTTTTTGCTGCAGACAAAGGATTTAAAGAAGCACAATTCAGTTTTGGCCTTTTAACTGCGGGAGGTTTAGATTTTGGAAGCTTCGACTCTAAAATTGTAGATGGTATGTACGAGGCAAAAAGTATCACTGAAATGTTAAATCAAGCAGATGCAATCAATCAAAATCCATTAGCATTTCATCTTAGCGAACGAGCAAATCCTTGGACATGTAGACATTACAGCTCACTTACATGCACTCGCGCCATTGATTTTTTTACAAACGCGGCAAATCAAGGACATATCGAAGCTCAATACCATCTTGGCTTAGCAAATGCTAGCTTAGCAATAAAAGGAGAAAATCTAATCGCACTTGATTGGTTTAAAAGGGCTGCAGATCAAAATCATGTCAATGCCCAATATCAACTTGGTATGTATTATGCGCATTATGCACCTGCAAAAAAGAATCATGATTTAGCTAAATTTTGGCTAGAAAAGGCGACAAATCAAGGACATAAGCAGGCTCAGCATCAAATAACCGCATATTTAGATACGTTGATGAATAAATTAAGCATTTCTTAAATTATATTATACCTGCGTTACAACAAAGCGATGCTTAATTAAAGGTCGAACCCAAACGCCCAATCGTTCAAAGGTTAGGTAAATTACAGGCGCTATATAAAGCGCGAGCATCTGACTGACAATCAATCCGCCAATAATAGATACTATCCAAGCAGTTTTTTAAGCTTAACCCCCTACCCCATTTTACTAAAGGCAAGGGCCACTGCGCTTAAAAGCGCGGCCATATCGTCATCATAATTGGACAAAAACGCTAAGCATGATTCACAAATAACGGCTTCCTTGTTGTGTCATATGCGCGATCAGTTTCCCCATTTATTCGCATTTATGATTTAATATGATCCACTGGCAACATTGGGATTGTACAACACACGCGAGTACCTATGTTCACTTCTGATTCTAAGCTTAATTGACCATTGTGCAATTCAACCAAGCTTTTCACAAGCGTTAATCCAAGTCCACTTCCTGCAGGGCCTGTTAAATTGAGTAAGCTTTGTTGGAACAACCGCGTTTTATCCTCTAATGAGATACCGACCCCTGTATCTTCAACTACAATATCAATAGCTCCTGGCATTTTACTTTTATATGCGCCAAGCGTAATGCGGCCGCCGTTTGGTGTAAATTTAATGGCATTCGTTAGTAAATTAAACAATCCATGCTTAATACGGCGAAGGTCAATTCGAAGGACCTCTGCCGCTACATTATTTTCAACAACAAGCTCAAGTCCTTGGTCATTTGCACGGTTTTGAACAAGCACCAATACACTGTTTAGCAAGTTTTCTACTTGCACATCTTGATAATTCAGCGTCAATTTACCCGATTCAATACTTGCAAGATCCACCATATCATTAATCAAATTCATTAAGCGATCTGTTGATTCAGATATCCCTTTACAATAATCAAGCTGCTTTTCATTTAGCTTTCCAAAGTACTGGTTCAACATAATTTCACTAAAGCCCGCAATTGTATTCAATGGTGAACGTAATTCATACGACACATGTGATATAAAATCTGATTTCAAACGATCTTCACGTTCCAAGGTTTGGTTGCGCTCTTTCAATGACCTTTCAAAACGCCATGTATCACTAATATCAATAAAACTAAGCAAATGACTGCCATCAGGCAATGGAACATATGAATACTCAAGCATTTTATCTTTTTTAAGGCTGATTCGCTGACGTTCAGGATTACGACGTGAAATAATATCAAGCATCTTTGTACGCCATGCTTTACTTTGGCGGGGATCTTTAAATTGGCGTGACACCACTTTCAAAATTTCATTAATGTGCATACCAACTTCGCGGTCACTGGGCTTTAATCCCCAAATATGTTCCATAGCAGGATTTGAAAGACGCAAACGATAGTCTGTACCAAACACAATGATCCCTTCATACAAGTGATCAATCGTTTCTTTTTGAACAGCTGTCAAGGTATTGTATCGACGCTCAAGTGAAAGCTTATCTGTTAAGTTATCGTACAAATAAACAAGCCCACCATCAGGTGTTGGCGCAATCACCAAACGATAGGTTACACCATCTGGCTGGTGCAAGATCTCGTGCTGAGGTTCCATTAAGGTGTTAAACAATTCAATGCGTGCACGCTTATGTGCCTGAAAGTTTGTAAATTCAGGAATTTTACGCTTTTCACGAAGTACTTCCATAACTTCACTGATGGAGGGCTTTGTCATCAACCAATTTTCATCATGTTCAAACATTGTGCGATAGGCACTATTAAAGAATTCTAGACGTGTATCTGCCCCATAAATTGCAAGAGGTGTTGATAGGTAGTTTAAAACTTCTGCGTGTGAACGGTGCGCTTGCTGTATTTTTTTTTCAGCCTCTTCGATTTCAGTAATATCAATCGCATAACCAACAGTTTGGCCTGTTTCAGGCAATGGGATTTCAGCGAATTCTAACAAACGGCGCTGCCCCAATATCACACTATGAGTTCGCATAGTCACTTTTTCATTTGTTGCAATTGCTTGCCTGGAAAGCTCATAGCTACTCATTTCACCGTATTGGTCAACAAGCTCGCGGTTTTCAGCAATAACACGATTAATACTAAGCTCAAGCGCCCCCGCATACGATAAATTACAATACTGAATACGGCCATTTGAATCGCGGTACCAAAGGGCCATCGGCGCAATATCAGTCAAGATCCGCAGCATTTCAAGTTCTTGGTTTTTTGTTTGATTAATTCGTTGATGTTTTGATAATTCATTCAATCGGCTGCTTATATCGCGAAAACTAAGCACAATCATTTGCTGCGGCAGTATAGGTTTAAAATAAAGACCGGGTGTTGTTGGCGGATCATATGGCAAGCAACATCCAACGATTTCAAAATGCTGCGTGCCATCAAACAAGCTTAATTCAAGCACAAAATCACCACCAAAGGATAAGGTATGTTGCAAGGCCCGTTGAAAAGGCGTCAGTGCTGAATCTCCAAAAATCCGTGCAAGGTCTTCAATTTTTAATTGATACATTGGATCAATACGAAACTGTGTCTTAAAATGGTGGGATGTGTGAACAGCCGATTCACCGTCAATCCAATAACACCAAGGGTGTGGCAAGGATTCAAGCACATTTTGACTTTGCAAAAGATCTATACTGAAACGATGATTCTCTAACGATAAACGCCAATACGCCTTGTAGTAATATGACGCCACACTTGCCATAAGGACAAGCAAACACATCGCTAAAAGAAGGACAAATATGAGCCCGTACATAAATTATCAAAAATTTAAATTGCTATAGAAATTCTATACCTATTGTTAATAATTTAGCGAGATTTTTTTGTAAAATGATTTTATGAATAGTAAAATGGCAATACGCGCAATGCTTGAGTCGTTTTTACGAATTTTGAACCAAAAATTTCTATAGACTCTCAACTTAATAATTGGATTTACACAACAGGACTAATACAGGCAATGCTTAATTTTTTAGTCAATTGGTAGTAGACGTTTAATGTGTTTTATTAGTTCCGTTGCTGCTATTATTAGAAATTTCTTTTTTAAGGCTGTCAATCTCTTGTCGCATTATTTGAGATTCTTCATTAAAATATTTGTACATATTAGCAACTTTAGTGCAATAATGAGCATTGCTCACTTTAATTTCATTCACCGTATTGCTCTGTTCGCCTAGCTTATTATTTAGGTTAGTAAGTTGCTCTGTGTGTAAACCTAGCACAGCTAACTGTGTATCATGGCCAGCAAGCCTATTATTACAATCAGTAAGCATATCTTCTTGCTCATTAAAACCTCTTGTATGCGCAAACAACATGCAATCATGATTAGCAAGTGTTGTCGTATGACCATCCACTGTACCGGCCACGCTATTAAGTGCCGCTGTGCTAGCAAAGCTAGGGAGCGCTGCTGTATGTTCATCCACTGTGGCAGCCAAATTAGCAATGTCCGTTGCGTATTCATTTAACGTATTGTCATGTACGTCCAACCTGTCACTTTGTACGTTCAACATACCCCAATGATTAACAAGCGTATTACCATGATTAGCAAGTGTTGTCGTATGACCATTCACTGTATTAGTTATGTTATTAAGTGCCGCTGCGCTAGCAAAGGTAGGGAGCGCTGCTGTATGTTCATCCACTGTGGCAGCCAAATTAGCAATGTCCGTTGCATGTTCATTTAACGTATTGCTATGTACATTTAACCTGTCATTCTGTGCCCCCAACATAGTGCCATGATTAAGCTTTGGAGTCTCATGTTGCCACATCTCATGAGCATCCTCTAACGAATTAACTTTAATTGACAAAGATATTATACAAAACACAAAAGCCATCATTTTAAATATTAAATTCATACTGAAAATTCCTTTTAATAATATGATAAATTAATTTATAACTTATAAGATAATCCAAACGAAAAACGATTATCACGGTAGCAAGTTTTAGCAAATACTAATGAAGAACTAGATTTCTTATTTTCAATGGTACTGCCTAAATTGTACGTATATTCCAGCCTCACTAAAAATTTATTGATTGCTCTCTCATAACCAATACCAGGCGTAAAAGAAATATTTGTTTTTTTTGTTACTTCTGTTGGTTTTCTTTGATAACTCTGGCTATTCATGATAACACGAGGGGTGATGCTTACTTTATCAGGACTTATTTCAAAACCAGCTGTGAAATAAACTAAATTTTTATCAAAAACATAACCAAATTTGGGGCTAAATCCGAAGATAATTCCCCGTTTGTATACTGCATTCTCTGTAGCTCTGTTTGATCTAACATTTATAATAAGTGCAATTGTTTCACGCGAAATTGTGTCTTTTGCAAATGAAACCTCTACGCCAAGATAAAAGTTACTTATCTCTTTGCCATAACCTGCTAATGCTTTAAAAATAAAACCTTTTGTATTTTTACTTCCAGAGGTAACTGCTCCAGGATCTATCGTATGAGTATTTACAGGTATAGCACCTTCTTTTATTGAAGACTTAACTTTACTATTAACTAATCCACCTTCTACGCCAATGTAAAATCCATCAAATAAATTCGGTTCAAGTGCAGGTGATTTTGATGCGTGTGTAAAGCTCGCCCCTACTAAATTCAAAAATAGTGCCGTCCAAACACAACAGAAGGACGAAAAAGGGCTAGTTATGCGTAAACTAAATAAAAACATAAATTAAAAATCCTTTAATTGAAACTAATCAACAAATAAAAGGAGCGATAAATTAAATCAAGGTGTTTAATTAATTCTATTTTTCAATCAAAAAGAAAATCAAATATTATTATTATTTTATTTTTATTTACGTGTAATAAAAAATTCTTATTATTAATAAAATGTGCATCGATGCAACAATGAATCAAAATAAGCTATAGTTGAAATGTGTGTCTCTATTCCTTTTTAGAATAAACCTGCTGCGTACGTCACCTTAAGGTTAATTTTTCGCGGAAAAAGCTTTAAATTTTAGAACCTATCTCAATGAATTTTAAATTTTTGTGACAAATTGGTATAAATAACTTGGGTGGAGGTAAGAAAGATGTATCCAAGTAATTAAACAGAGGTCGAACGGGGATTAATTCGTCATCATTTTGAACTCTCTAATGGCTATGTGAATCGTGCCATTCACACGCGTCGAGCACTGGTAAATGGTATTTTGTATGTAGCAAAAAGTGGCTGTCAATGAGTGGCTGTCAATGAGTGGCTGACAATGGCGGATGCTCCCAAAAGATTTCCCCCATGGAAGACAGTCTATGATTATTTCCGGCGTTTATCGCACATATGAATATCGGAAAAGGTGCTCGCTGATCTGGTGAAAAAGAAACCTGTACAAGAAGGACGCTGAATCTCATTCATTGTTACTTTTCAATGTTCAAAGTGTAAAACGACAAGGAAAGATGAACAACGTGGAAGCGAAAATATGATCCGCATCGCCGCTACTGATTGCACTTTAAAACAAATTCATTGAGACAGATTTTTAAGGCATTTGAAAACTGCTATTTTACCCTTCTAATAATCTACAAAACTAGGACGTGGCTCATTTGAAGGATTTTCCCATGGCACGCAATGTCCTCTCTTTTTTTGTGCATTTATGGTTTCAAATTTACAAATTTTTTCTATTCTATATTGTTTGCTTCTAATTATAAATTCATTCTTATTTTCGTACATGCTCTTATATTTACTATCACCTATTCGGTTTATTGGGTTGTTTGTTGTATTGTCTCCATTTTCTATAATAATATTTTCGTTTTTTCGAATTCCAAGTATTGAATTGCAGCTATTTAGCGGTTCAGAGCTGTTTTGTTTTGTAGATAAGCTACACTTCACATCACATGATTGGGTAGAATCATTCCATTCACATTGGAACTTATAGCGACATTCATCGCTGTTTTTGCTTACAAAACATTTCTTAGCAGAATTTACTAGTATTTTATTTGAAATTTCTAAAGCAGCTTTTTTTTGAATCTTAACTGTTTCTTTTGTGGCTTCCCATAGGGTATCCCTTTGTTCTTTCTGTTCTAAAAGAGCATTCTTTATAGCTCTTGCTTCTGCAATGCGCGCGCTGATTGGAGCAGCTGGGGTTTTACCCTTTTCAACATTTAAACTTTTTGAATATTCTGAAGTTCTTATTAATTCATCTTTTTTATCAGCAACATAATCTTCATTTATATTTTTTGAGTCTTCTATCATTTTTATTGATTTATTTCTTTCAGCAGCAACGTGATCTTCTTTTTTAATTTTTTCAGATTTTTTGAATGAGTCCTCATCTGTATCGCTTGCTGTTTCGCTGCTGCTATCTGTTGGCCTTACTTGAGATTTCTTCTCCCAAAACATATAGCTTGGCACGAAGGAAGATTTTTTTCTAATGGGCTTATCATTGTTTTCTTGTTCATCTATTTTTGGCGAATTTTCACTTATATCACTTGCTGTATCACTACCGCTATCTTTTGAACTTATTTGAGTTTTCTTTTTCCAAAACGCATACTTTGATCCGAAAGAAGATTTTTTGTTATTTGGTTTATCTTTATTTTCTTGCTCACTCGTGTTTACTTGTCCATCAATGCTTTTTAGCGCGGTATCGTCTTGTATATAAATTTTTGGCTTAACAAAACCAAGAGAAGACCAACTAGTTGCACATTTGCTGATGCTGCAAAGGCTAAGTGTTATCAGTAAAAGAACAATAAATTTAAGAATCACAATTATAAACCGTATACATTTAAAAAACATCTATTTTAAATGTCACATTAATAAATGAATAAAAAGTTAATATTATTAGAGGTTCTGATCAACTTACACTGCAGGTCTAATACAGAAGACTTCTTTCGAAACTCATTTATTCACTCTCTTAAGTCCAACAAAACTCTTATAATTTTTTAGTTTCGAAAGAAGTCTAGTGATTAAATTCGTAATTTATAACATACCTCTTTTTACTTTTTACTTAACAGCCTGCTTTCTGTCTCACCGGGTTTGCCTCCTTGTGTCATCACCTAAGCTTGATCTCGGTGATCTTTGTCAAGTTCAGGCGCTAATATCCTACCATTTTCAAAGCAATAATCGCTTATATACTTTTCATAAAGTAGAAATCCTCGCGTCAAGCCCAGGCGTGACAAAAAGTGAGAGGTAGCATGAACTTTTAAACGACAACCCAATCAAATTCAGTTTCTTGTGTATTTAGCACGTTGTTTAATTTAGCAAGGTCCGCTTTACAATGCTCAGTGGTATCCGTAGCACGCTCATTCAACATGGTGTCGCGGCTAGTCAGTGTGTTTTCATTATCAGAGGGATCCGTTACATGTTCACCCAGTATCTTACAATAGTCAACGGGGGGGAGGAAGGCCATTATGTCTGCGACCAACTTTTTGCCGTCCTTAGTACGCGGAGAGCCATTGTCATCAAAATCCTTTACGTTTAGCGTGGAGTCGAAATTAGCAAAAATAGTTTTATTTACATCAGGCATATTAATTTGATTAGCAAGGTCAGCTGCGTGTAAATAATGGTCAGCGGAATTTGTTTCGTCTACGCTAAACATAGCGTCGCGGCTACTAAGCGTGCGGTTATCATCACTTAGATCCGTTGCACACTCATCCAACATGGTTCCGTGATTAGTAAACGCGTCATCATCATCATCAGTGAGATCCGTTACATCTGAACTCAACTTAGAGCACGGGTTTGTAAACGTGTCGTCATCATCAGAAGCATGATCAGTTACGTCTGCGTCCAACATATTTTCATGAATTGCAGCTTGCTGATCTCTCAACTCATTCTCACGATCAATTGCAGCTTGCTGATCTCTCAACTCATTCTCACGTTGAATTGCAGCTTGCTGATCTCTCAACTCATTCTCACGTTGAATTGCAGCTTGCTGGGCTCTCAACTCATTCTCACGATCAATTGCAGCTTGCTGAGCTTTCAACTCATTCTCACGATCAATTAAAGCTTGTGCAGCTTGCCGGGCCCTATCTCGGTAGAACGCCTCAAGAAAATCTTCCGCCGATTTAGCTTTAATTGAAAAAAATAATATACAAAAAATGATACCAATGGTTTTAAATATTAAATTCATGATTAAATTTCCTTTCTACAGTATAAGAAATTAATTTATAACTTATAAGACAATCCAATCGAAAAACGATTATCATAGTAACAAGTTTTCGCAAATAATAAAGAATTAGGCTTCTTATTTTCAATACTACTACCTACATTGTATGTATATTCTAGTCTTAATAAAAATTTTTCGATTGCTGTCTCATAACCAACGCTAGGTGCAAAAGAAATTTTTGTTTCTTTTGTTACTTTTTCTAGGCTACTTTGAGAAGTCACACCATTTGCCGTGATGCTAGGTGTTATATTTACTTTATCAGGACTTAGCTCAACACCTATTCTAAAATAAATTAAATTTTTATCAAAAATATAGCCAAATTTGGGACTAAATCCGAAGATAATTCCACGTTTATAGATTGTTTTTTCTGTATATCTGCTTAAATTGCTATCTAAAATAAAGGCAATTACTTCACGTGAAGTTATGTCCACACCAATTGAAATTTCTGCGCCAAGATAGAAGTTATTTATCTCTTTACCGTAACCTGCTAATGCTTTAAAAATAAAACCTTTTGTATTTTTACTTCCAGAGGTAACCACCCCAGGTATCCCATCAACAACTTTTATAATTGTATCGTCTTTTATTGAAGACTTAACTTTACTATTAACTAAGTCACCTTGTATGCCGATATAAAATCCATCAAAGGATTTCGGTGCATGTGCAGGTGGTTTTGATGCATATGTAAAATTTGATGCATGTGTGAAGTTCCCATATACTAAATGCAGAAAAAGTACTGCCCAAGCAAAATATGAGAGCGATATGAGTCTAAGTAAGCGTAAACTTAATAAATACATAAACCAAAAACCATTTAATTAAAGCTAATTAACGAATAAAAGGGTTAATGTATTAAATCAAGTGGTTTAATCTATTCTCATTTGCAACCAAAAGAATATTTAAGAATTATTGTTGTTTTATTATGATTTTTATTCAATAAAAAGATATAACTATTAATAAAATCCGTATTTGTAAAATAATAAATCAAAAATAAACTGCGGTTGAAATGTAGATTGCAATTCCTTTTTTTAAATTTATTTAAAATCCTAATGTTAGCTGCATTTTAGGGGTGTGTGAATAAGGTGTTAAACGTTTTACAAAACTGACGGCGCTATTGAATTTTGGTAGCAATACTAAAGATATACAAAAACAAACAAAAACTTCCTTCCTTTTCTCAAGCAACCGTTACGATGAAATTTTCATCGTAACATTTTAAATAATATTAATTTATTATTCAAAACTAACAAAAACTTAATTAATATATATTACTCACTTAATAAAACTTAAAAAATTCTTCCCTCTTGCCTCTTTCCTTCAAAAAATGCTAAAAAATTGAATGAATCAAAAAATAAAAGAATGCTCCTTGTTTTTTAAAAAATCACTTTCTTATTCCGTTTTTAAACCACACTTTCCTGTATTTTCCTCTGTGTTTTCTAAACTTTTTTCTGCTTTAGCACTTATATTTTTATTTATAGGATGTACAACTGATACAAGCCACAAAACATCTGTCACAGGCATGTGTCGCAGTTGTAAACCCTATTTTGTTCGTGGGTCATGGCATTACCCACAAACGCATTACGAATATAATGAAATAGGTTTAGCATCTTGGTATGGACCACGTTTTCATGGCAAACAAAAGGCTTCTTCTGAACGATTTGACCAACATGCTATGAATGCAGCGCATAAAACACTACCTTTACCAACCATTGTAAAAGTAACCAATCTTGAAAATAATAAATCCATTGTTGTTCTCGTTGATGATCGCGGCCCATATGTGTATGACGGACGCATTATTGACCTTTCTATGGGGGCAGCAAAAGCCATTGGCAGCTATAAAAATGGCATTGCAAAGGTGCGCGTTGAATCATTAGTCGAAGATAGCAAAGCATTATCTGACTACTTAAAAAAGCATTATATTGGTAAAGAACACCTTAAACGCACATGGCTGCAAATTTATGAACAAGAAATCAAAGGGAAATATTTAGGGAAAAACTGCCCTATTGTAGATGAGGTAAATTTAAACCCCAAAAGAAAAAAAGAGAATACCAAATCACCTACAACAGATACTCACCAAAAATTTGTGAAAGCAACAAAAACAGACAACTTTAAAACACTTACAAAAATCACAAAAAAAGAAGGGATCGTTTCACCCGGACCAAAGATCATACAAAAACCTTATGTGATTAATGCAAAAAATACATTCGCTGATAAAAAAAGCGCTGATACTTTTGCTAAAAGAATTCAAGCAAAGTTTCCTACACGCGTTGTCTCTGAGAAAGGAGTGAATGGTAAAACAACATGGCGTGTTCAAGCAGGCCCCTTCACAGATGAATCAAAAACAAACGCCATTCGCAGAGAAATTAAAAAACTGACAAATTAAATAGATATACATGCGCACCTTATGTTTGATCATGCGCGTAATTACATAACAAATAAACCTTTGCATTGAATCTTATATCTACCGACATAAAGTTATCCCCAGAACCTGTGGATAACTCTGTGCACAAGATATTAATAAACCATTAATATTGGCAGTTTCACTTGTCTGACAAGGGGGTGCCTTAAAATGAGGCACTTTAACAAGCCGCAGTTTAATTGAATTTTTAAGATAAAATTTATCTCTTTTCAAAATCACATAAGCAAAGCAATCCTTTACAATTTGGCAGCAGCCTGTGGATAACTTTGTGGATAACATTAAAAGATAAGGCGCCGGCTTATTTGTCTGTTTTTGCAATTGAGTGCAATAATTGAAAAAAGTGTACGCTTCGTAAATATGCGGTAAAATTCCTTTAAAAGTTATCCCCATAATCTGTGGATAACCCTGTGCACAAGATATTAACAAATCGTTAATATTGGCAGTTTCATTGGCCTGATAAGGAAGTGCCTTAAAATGAGGCACTTTAACAAGCCGCAGTTTGACTGACATTTCAAAACAAAAACAAAATTTCCGCAAGAATCATGTCAAGAAAATAAAATGAATCTTTGTAAAGAAATATGTGGATAAGTCTGTGTATAACTTCTTAGCATACAACAGCTAATAATGTTGCGATATTGCGCTAAAATGCCATATCTTCCAACATTAATGTTATAGAATTACGTCCACCAAAGGTATCATTCTTTAATGTAACCGCAACATCAAACATTTCTGTTCGTGCGCGTTTCAAAGCAGCCTCAACCGGCGTGCCTGTTACACGAAATGCCATCAATTTTGCAACTGCTCCTGTTTCATCTTGAATGCGACATCTAAAGTGTGATCCATCACCAATAGGTTCTGCATAAGGCATGGTAACATTCTTAATTATAAAGCGTGGCTGTGGATTGCCTGCACCAAAGGGTTCTAACGTTTGCAGCTCTGTAATCATGGCAAGCGTTGCACCGCCGATAGAAATACTACTGTCAATAATCAGTGTCGGTAAAGATGAACGTGCTTTATCACCCAGCTCTGCATTTAAAAATGTATAAAAAGCATCATATTGATCACGCATAACGGTGAATCCAGCAGCCATAGCATGGCCGCCCCCTTTTGCAAGCAAACCTAGTTGAACCGCTTTAATCATTGCTTCACCCATAATAACACCAGCGACTGATCGACCTGAACCTTTGCCAATGTTTTCATCAAAAGCAACTACCATGGCGGGTTTATGAAATCGTTCTTTAAGGCGACTTGCAACAATGCCAATAACACCTGGGTGCCACCCTTCCCCGCTAATGAGCAAAATAGGATGTTCGTTCAAATTTTTAAGTTCAATTTGGTTTAATGCTTGCTCAAGCACAAATCGTTCGATACCTTGGCGCTCTTCGTTATATGAATCCAAACGGCTTGCAATTTGTTTAGCAAGCAAATCATCACCCGTTGACAATAAATGACTGCCAAGCATAGCATCACCAACACGCCCACCCGCATTAACGCGCGGTCCAAGGGCAAACCCCAAATGATACGCACTTGGTTTTTCACTAACTTTTGCAATATCAGCAAGAGTACTAAGGCCAATGTTGCTACGTGTCGCCATGATTTTAAGGCCTTGACGTACAAATGCTCGGTTAAGTCCAATAAGCGGCATCACGTCGCATACGGTGCCAAGTGCAACAAGATCAAGAAGCTGCTTTAAGTCAGGTTCTGGTTTATCGACAAAATAACCATTCTTCCGAAGTGACCGATTCAGCGCCACAACAAACATGTAAGCTACACCCGCCGCACACAAAAATCGCATTTCATCACGCGGTAGAGGTGGTTGATCAAGACGATTAGGATTCACAAGCGCCGCTGTTATTGGCAATGTCGTTTCTGCTGTGTGGTGGTCAAGCACTATCACATCAAGTCCAGCTTCTGCTGCTGTAGCAAGTGGATCAAAAGCCGTTGTACCGCAATCAACCATAAGAATCAAATCTGTTGGTTTTGCGCGCAACATTAACAAAGCTTCGCTATTAGCGCCATATCCTTCATCAATACGATCTGGGATATACACACCAATGGGGTGACCAATTAATTCAAAGTAGCGACGAAGCACGGCTGATGATGTTGCCCCATCGACGTCATAGTCTCCATACACAACAATAGATTGCTTTTGATTAAGAGCGACAAGCGTGCGTGCAACAGCCTTTTCCATATCGATCAAATGGTTTGGGTCTGGCAGAAAATGACGCAAGGTTGGATTAAGATACGATTCCACATCATCACTTGCAATTTGCCTGTTAACCAAAATACGTGCCAAGATATCAGAAATGTTATGACGTTGTATCAGCATCAAGACTTGCCGTGCATCGGGTTCATTATAAATCCATGATTTGCCTGTTATTGACGTTTTTGTTGTTGGCATGGGTAATGTCCGGTTTTATAAGATTAGGCTTAATATAGTGTTTTTTTAAAGGATGGTCAAAGATCGTTTGTGGCAAGCCTTACCAATATTTATAAAAATTATAAATATTTTTATGATAATTATATTGAATTTTACTTAAAAATACGTTATTGATAGCTGAAAAGTTTATTTATTTTTATAAGGAAAATCATTATGTTCGTACGTACTAATACTAAAAAAAACACCCAAGCATCATTTCTAACAAAAACTATAATGTGCTTATCAGCATATGCGTTTCTGTCAGGCACAGAATCTTTCGCTGCGTCAAGAATGTTTGCAAAAACGTCAACAGAGGTATTAACAGAGGTATTCAAGGGCTTTACTTGCAAACCAAATACATCACAAGCTAGACATCTTTCAACACTGAAAAAACAAATACATCAATTTGATCAATCTGTCTCTCAACCTACTTATACTACCTCTGCTGTCCCTAATCCTGTCACTTACAATGTAAATTTCACGATGCAATTAGACAAAAGAAAAGCAAAAGAATTTCCAAAAAACTTAGAAGAAATTCTTTTTGCTCATGGTATTAGAATTGAGAATAACATATCAATATACGAAATTTATCCTCCACGACAAAACAATTATGAGATCTCGACTACGGGATGCTAATCTAAAAAATTACTTGAAATCATGTGCCTCATTCATTTGAGAGCACGTGAAATGAAGATCGCTCCTTTACCCTGCACAACCCCTCTTCACCTACACGCATTTTTGTGGCATAGCTTAAACAACACTTTAAATAAGTAATGTTTATGTCTACACATGTCCCCGCCGGCCAACTCTTTCAACTTCTATCTCCTTTTCAGCCAGCGGGCGACCAAATCAAAGCAATAGCATCATTAGTTGATGGCCTTAATCAAAACGAAAAAAATCAGGTTTTACTTGGCGTAACAGGTTCAGGAAAAACCTTTACCATGGCAAATGTGATCCAGGCCGTACAGCGCCCAGCGATTGTTCTAGCCCCCAATAAAACATTGGCGGCACAGCTATATGCTGAAATGAAAGCTTTTTTTCCGCACAATGCAGTTGAATACTTTGTATCCTACTACGACTATTATCAACCCGAGGCCTATGTCGCCCGTTCTGATACCTTTATTGAAAAAACAGCCTCCATCAATGAACAAATTGACCGTATGCGTCACTCCGCAACGCGCGCATTACTTGAACGTCCTGATGTTATCGTGGTGGCGTCCGTGTCATGCATTTATGGTATTGGCGGCGTTGAAACCTATAGTGAAATGGTGCTTGAATTAACTACTGGCATGTCTATTGATCGCACAAGCTTGCTGCGTAGACTAACTGAATTGCAATACAAACGAAATGATATTGGCTTTGTACGAGGCACATTTCGGGTACGAGGCGATGTGTTAGATATATTTCCATCTCACTATGATGAACGCGCATGGAAAGTCAGTTTTTTTGGCGATGATTTAGAAGAAATTATTGAAATTGACGCATTAACAGGTGAGCGGTTTGAAAAACTTGAAAAGGTCATTGTTTATCCAAATAGCCACTATGTGACACCAGGGAGAACTATTCAACAAGCTATTAAACAAATTCAAGGGGACCTTAAAATTCGCTTACATGAATTTGAACAAGAAAACAAACTTCTTGAAATGCAGCGTATTGAACAACGCACAACTTTTGATTTAGAGATGTTAGCTGCAACAGGGTCGTGCGCAGGCATTGAAAATTATTCACGATACCTTACAGGACGAGCGCCTGGATCAGCGCCGCCAACATTGTTTGAATACTTACCCAAAGATGCAATTTTAATTATTGATGAAAGTCACGTTGCAGTACCACAATTGGGCGCCATGTACAAAGGTGACCGTGCACGCAAAACAACGTTAACCGATTATGGATTTCGCCTACCTTCATGCAAAGATAATAGACCGCTAATGTTTGAAGAATGGGAAGCCATGCGCCCGCAAACAGTTTTTGTATCAGCGACACCTGGTCCTTTTGAATTAAACCAAACGCATGGGGTGTTTGTTGAACAATTAATTCGCCCCACTGGATTAATTGATCCAGTTTGTGAAATTCATCCATGTGAACATCAAGTTGATGATTTAATCCATGAATGCAAGCTAACAGTAGCAAAAGGCTATCGTATTTTGGTAACGACACTTACTAAAAAAATGGCAGAATCATTAACTGATTACTTAACAGAAGCAGGCCTTAAGACGAGTTATTTGCACTCTGACGTTGATACGTTGGAGCGAATTCAGATCATTCAACAACTACGCAAAGGAACCCATGATGTACTTGTAGGGATTAACCTATTGCGCGAGGGTCTCGACATACCTGAATGCGGCCTTGTCGCGATATTAGATGCAGATAAAGAAGGGTTTTTAAGGTCAAAAACATCTTTAATTCAAACGATTGGGCGCGCTGCGCGAAATGTGGATGGGCGGGTAATTTTGTATGCTGACAAGATAACAAAATCGATGGAAGAAGCACTGTCTGAAACAGATCGCCGCCGAGAAAAACAAGTTCAATACAATGAACTGCATGGCATAACCCCACAATCTGTTCAAAAAGAACTAGCGCAATCTATGGACACTGATGGCAAGGGTGCTGCCGCTGAAAAGGTTGTGCAGCTGCACCTTGATGCAACAAAGGTTGCAAAGAAAATTACGGATTTAGAGAAAAAAATGCGAAAAGCAGCAGAAGATCTTGATTTTGAAAAAGCAGCTGAGTTTCGTGATGAACTTAAAGAACTACAGCAGTTTCAATTAACACTATAAAAATTCAATTATAATTGCGGGGCTTGATTAGGCTCACCAATTGCTTCACGCACAAGGACACCAATAATAGCAGCTGATGGGATTGCCACAAGAATACCTGCAAAGCCAAACCAAGTGCCTGCAGCTAATAATGAAAATAAGATCCACACAGGATGTAATCCAATCCGTCCCCCTACAAAACGCGGTGTTAAGACGTTTCCTTCAATAAGCGAAACGACAACATAAACAACAAGAATGCCGACTATTTGCCCCCAACTTACAAAAGCTGAAAAAGCAATACTTAAAGATGCAAATAACCCTATCACCATACCAAGGTATGGAATAAAAGAAAGGACCCCTGTCATAATCCCTAAGGGCAAAAACTTTTCAATGCCTGTGCAAAAAAGACCAACACTATACAAAACGGCCAATAATAAGCAAACAGTTGATTGCCCAATAAGATAAGCGGTAAGTGTTTCGTCAATACGCTTAAAAATACGACGTATTACGACGGCCATTTGTGTTGGCAAACGATTATTTATTGTGATGATTAAGATTGGCCAATCGCGCAGCAAATAAAACATAACAATTGGTGTTAAGATGACAAGCGTAAGCAAGTTTGCAAGCAGCATGCCATTCGTTAATAGATTAATAATGACCTGAACAGACCATTTGACAATGTCTCCTACATAATTAGAAAGCTGGCTTTTAATGCTATTAAGGCTTAAATGGTTCTCTCCAGCTGAGGTAAGCAACGGCTGCACTTTAGCCATAACAAGTTCTGCAAAATGCGGGAAACTTTTAACAAGAACAAGAAGCTCTTTTTGTAAATAAGGCAAAATAACAGAAGTTATAAAAGTCAAGATAATGACAAATGTAAGGATCAGAAAGAAGGAAGCCACACTTCTAGATAAATATACTTCAAGACGTCTTACTAATTTATCAAATAAATACGCACCTATAAAACCTGTCACGAATGGCGCTAAAATTCCTCCAAGGCTATTTAGCACGCCAATACTAATCGCGACGATCAATAAAGCCAGCAGAAAGAACCGAAGAAAATTTGGATGTGCAATACAAGAGGATAAAGATTTTTGCATAACTAAAACCAGATAAAAGTGTTGTAGCCAGTGTGCCATAGATAAGAACATTAGAAAAGAGCGGGTAAAAAGATAAATATGGAAGCAATGGATATAAAAGCAACCAACCCACAAGATTCATTTGTAAAAATGTGTTGTATTTACTGATCTTAAGGGGCGTCATTACGTATGGAATTCGTTTTTTACGAATCCAAAGACCGCCAATAACTATTACAGTATCACGCAAGACAATAATGCTTACCAACCAAAGTGGCAATTGTTGCGTAAACACAAGACCTACGCAAACACATAAGATAAAAACTTTATCAGCAACAGGATCAAAAGTTCGACCAAAATCAGATTCGATTTTTAAATAGCGCGCACTCGCGCCATCCAGCCAATCACTAATGCTTGCAAAACAAACAAGCCAAAATGAAAGCGTTCTATGCCCGTTTAACAAACTCCAAAATACAAAAGGCCCCGCCAAAAGACGAAGCCCTGTTAGTATCTGCGGTATACAAAAAAGTAAGCGCGATTTAGTCAATTTAATTAACCAACAATTTCTGTTTGGCTAAAGAAATAAGCAATTTCATTTGCTGCATTTTCTTCAGAATCTGAACCATGAACTGAGTTTGCTTCAATTGATTCAGCAAATTCTTTACGAATTGTACCTTCAGCTGAATTTGCTGGGTTTGTTGCACCCATAATATCGCGGTAAGCTGCAACTGCGTCGTTACCTTCTAGAACTTGCACAACAACAGGACCTGTTGTCATGAATTCACAAAGATCATTGAAGAATGAGCGTTCAGCATGAACAGCATAAAAGCCTTCAGCTTGCGCGCGTGTCAACCACAAACGCTTTTGTGCAATAATACGAAGTCCTGCGCTTTCAATCTTGGCATTGATTTTACCTGTGAGGTTACGGCGCGTAACGTCTGGTTTTAAAATTGAAAGTGTTTTTTGAACTGTCATGATTTTACCTTAATGTTATCTAATTGTTACTCTATCTTGATAAAGCAAAACGGTTGAAAAAGCAAGGATATACCCATCAGGTACCAAAGCATTGAATTTTACAAACCTATTTTGTTGCTTAAAAGACAGACATACAAACTACAAATATTTATACCATTTTAGGCACCCACAACTTTGCCGTGATTAAACGTGATCTAGTTATTTATATCACCTCATCAAGTATGGTGATGACCGTAAAAAAGATAAAAAATAATTTAATTATTAAGCTGCTATTAGCTCGTTTTCTTCTCGAATCAAACCGTGATCATCGTTTTCACTATCAGCATTTAAAATATCTGGCAAACTATCTTCATTAAGGTCGCCTTTCTCACCTGCCTGCAAAACTTTCAACAAACTAGCCAGAACATCCCCTTTTGTTGGTATCGCTTTTAATTCGTGATAATCACTTGCAACCTTTTCACCCATCGCAATTTTTATACCAAGCCGCATATCACTAAAGGATGTTGCGTCCATTGGAAAGAATTCCGTCAAATCAGTAGATTCATTAAGCGATTTATTAAGTGCTGAATTTTCGCCATCCGTTGAACTATTTAAAAGATCTTCGCTTTCTATCAAAAGATCATCTTTCGCTTTCTTTAATGCTTCATCACATGATGCTTGCGCAAAAAGAGTATTAAAATCAAACGTAACAAGTTGATCAAGACACAAAGAATTGGGAATATCTGTTGGAAGCTTATAGCTATATTGTGTGTGCATCCCAACAGCCGTAATATAAGCGGCCTTTACATGCTTTTTCATAAAACGATACACACTTTGAATACGTGGCAGCGACTGCACATCAATAGTAAGCGCACCTGAGTCATGAATTGTTCCACGGGCAAGAACAATTGGATAAATATCTTCAGGCACATCTTTAGCTGCAACCGATAAATTCGAAGAACGTTCCATTTCTTCGACATAGCTAATATGAAAAGCTGTTGGTGTGTAAAAATCAACGCAATGACATTTGTTTAATTGTTTAATTAAATCTTTCGCCACGCGAAATTTATAAAACACGCGCGCCATTAGATAGCTTTCACCGGTGGATGTACTTATAATTGCTTGTGTGTCTTCGCACGCATTATCTTGTGTATAACTTTGAAGCAGAACCTCTTCTTGATCATTTTTATACGTTCTAACTTTTTGCATCTTTGCATTCCCTTTTTAAACTTTATGCGTAGCGTTTCAATTATAAGATGAGCATGCGAGCCTCATAAATCAAGCAATGAAACATACAAAATAATATATTTTATAATTTTCAAAGATGAATTTCACACACTCGTTTTTATGAAAAAAAGCTATACCTTATGAATTTAAAAGGGTACAGCAAGCCTTCAAGGAAAGAGCAAAATAGTTCAAGCACAAAAAACTTTATATTACTTCTTACGTACTCGTCACCAACGACGCATTACCGCCAGCAGCCGTTGTGTCTTGCGTATGCACACGCTCTGTTACAAACTTCAGCAAATAGTTTGGACCTCCTGCTTTAAAACCAGTGCCAGATAGCCCTTCCCCACCAAAAGGTTGCACACCAACAACAGCACCAATCATGCTGCGATTAATATATACATTTCCCACATGCGCACGTGTCATGACCATTTGCATCGTTGATTCAAGACGTGTGTGTACACCAAGTGTCAAACCATACCCAAGTGCATTGATATCATTGATTACTCGATCCAGATATTCGCCGCGATAACGCACAACATGCAAAATAGGGCCAAAGACCTCAGTTTGTATATCGGATATACAATTCACTTGGAAAATATGCGGCGACATGAAGTTACCCTTCAGATCTTCTGGTAGTTGGTACCCATACAATAAACGTGCCCGCTCAGGCGCGGCTTTTAAATCATCTACATATTCCATAACTTGAGCTTTAGCCGCAGCATCAATAACAGGGCCAATATCCGTTGAAAGCATATGTGGATCACCCACTTTAAGCTCATTCAACGCACCAATTAGCATCTCAAGCAGTGAATCAGCAATATCATTTTGCACACATAAGATTCTTAATGCTGAGCATCGTTGTCCTGCACTTTGAAACGCTGACGAGATCACATCTGACACGACTTGTTCAAGTAAAGCCGATGAATCAACAATCATTGCATTAATACCGCCCGTTTCTGCAATAAATGGCAAGATTGGCCCTGAACGTTTTGCAAGTTGCTGATTGATTTTTCGTGCAGACTCAGTTGATCCAGTAAATACCACGCCAGCAATTTTAGGATGCGCCAATACAACATCTGATATGCGATAGCGCGAAGCATTTACTAAAACAAGCGCCCCTGTTGGAACTCCCGCTGCATATGCCATTTCAACAGCCATTTGTGCAACACCAACGGTTTGCGTTGCTGGTTTTGCAACCACACAATTTCCTGTTACAAGTGCGCCCACGGCTTGGCCTACAAAGATCGCTAATGGAAAATTCCATGGACTTATGCTAAGCATCACACCACGTGGATGATAACTTAAAAGATTCGATTCGCCCGTAGGTCCAGGGAGAACTTCAGGTGCCTGCTGCATCTTTACAGCATTAGCCGCATAGTAATGGCAAAAATCAATAGCTTCGCGCACTTCGTTAATGGCATCGCCAAGAGTTTTCCGACCTTCATTTACTAAAGCATTCATCAATGCCGGCATATTATGCTGCATGATATCACCAAAGTTACCAATAATACGTGCACGTTCTTGAACTAGAACTTTTGACCATGTTGCAAATGTCAGGTGGCACGAATCAACTAAACGATATAGCACACTATCTTGATCAAAATTTTGTTCTTCAACCGCTGGCACGTTTTTATTTTGTGTTCTAGCCGAAATATGTTCATTTAACATAGCGAGATCAATTTCAGAATTTAAATCAAACCCTTTTGAATTCGGGCGATCTTTAAACAATAGTGACGGCAATACAATTTTAGGGTGTGAGTGACCCTCATTTTGACGTGCGGCCTGCAATGGATCAACGACCATCTGTTCAATTGAAATATGTGCATCATGAATTTGTTTTACGAATGATGAATTCGCACCATTTTCAAGTAATCGACGTACAAGATATGCTAATAAGCTACGATGAGTTCCAACAGGCGCATATACACGGCATGGACAGCCTCCTGATGCGTGATCTGAATAAGGACTATTTGTAATTTGTTCGTATAAGTCATCCCCCATTCCATGCAAACGCTGGAATTCAAAACTCGTTACATTATGCATTTTTGCAAGCTCTAAAATCGCGGCAACCGTAAAGGCATTATGTGTTGCAAATTGCGGATAAACAGCTTCTGTGGATTGCAACATAACTTTTGCTGCAGCTAAATACGATACGTCTGTATGGTATTTTTGTGTGAATACAGTGTAATCAGGCAAGCCATGCACCTGAGCATATTTAATTTCAGAATCCCAATACGCACCTTTAACCAAACGCAAAGGAATGCGACGTTTATATTCAGTTGCAAGCGCAATAATCCAACGCACAATGAATATTGCACGTTTTTGGTAAGCTTGCACGGCAAGACCTAACCCTTCAAAATCTTCTAGCGTTGGATCAGTATAAACTTTATGAAACACTTCAAGCGAAAGTGTCAGACGACTTGCTTCCTCAGCGTCAATGGTAAGACCTATATTATTTTCTTTTGCAAGCAATGCCAGCTCAAGAACGCGCGGCACCAGTTCATCCATAACGCGCTTGCGTTGCGCCATTTCGTAGCGTGGGTGAATAGCTGACAATTTGACAGACAAACTTGGATTTGAATGTTTATACGTTTGCGTTGCTGTACCATCATTTATGCTGTTACCAATTTCAACACACGCTAATTTGTAACTTTCAAAATAACGGGCTGCATCTTCTTTTGTTTTTGCAGCTTCACCTAACATATCATATGAATGGCGTGTGTTGCCTTTTTTTTCAGTTTCAAGCGCACGTGACAGCGCCTTTTGAATCGTTTCACCCATGACAAATTGTTGTGCAATAATACGAACGGCCTGCACCATAATTTGTCGAATCAATGGTTCACCAAAACGTCTGATCAATGATGCAATCAGGCTAATTGGCCCCTTTTGATACCCCATGGACAAAAATTTACTTGTGTTCATCAGACCAAGATTTGCAAATTTTTTAAGCAAAAGGTCGTCATCTTGATTTTGCCATGATGTTGAAGCAACCTTATCACGAATCAACTGTGTTTTTGTTTGTGCATCTGGAATACGTAGCAATGCTTCGGCAAGGCACATTAAGGCAAGACCTTCTTGACTATTGAGATTATGTGTTTTCAAAAAACCTTCAATACTCAATTGCTTTAACTTGCTGCTACGAATTTGCTGAATCGTTGTGCGCGCATAATCTTGTATGCGCCTGACATGCTCAGCATTATAAATAAGCTTTGCTAGCAAGACCTTTAGAATATCACCTTCTGATGTATAGGTAGCTTTTAAAATATCGTGCCACACAAGTTCGAGCTCTTTTGTTTTTTGTAAAAACTCAACGTTTTCACCTGCTGCCCAGATCATGTAGCGCCTCATATTTATTTGCAATTTATCTAAATTATTATATATATGTCGTAGAAAAATTACAATCACTATTGGAAAAACAAAAATGATATTGCACATAATAACGTTCAGCCTAAACAGAACTTAAATATTTCTGTATAATTTTAACAGCATTTATAAACTTTGATTTACCACGATCAACGCAGGCAAAGTTCAAAATTTCAAGAAGCAAAAGGTAAGCTCCTCATTTACCGCGTAACAATAAAAATAAATTCAGTCAATAAGAATTATTCCCGTCCTATCAACTCTTTTGCCCTTTCTGTTTAAATATGGTATTTTGCAAAGATAATACTTATAATTATATGGATAGATAGGTTCAAGATGTTTCAAGTGGCTTTAAAAGACGGTTCTGTGCGCGAATTTGATAACGCCGTGACTGCTCTTACAGTAGCACAAAATATTTCCCCCCGTTTAGCGAAAGAAGCCGTTGCGGCGCGCGTAAATGGTGAACTCTGGGATTTAACGCGAACGCTACCTGAAGGTGCAACCCTTGAAATTGTAACGCGTAGTGAACCTGATGGTTTAGATATCATTCGCCATGATGTTGCCCACGTGTTGGCTGAGGCTGTAAAAGAACTCTATCCATCAGCGCAAATTACCATCGGACCATCTATTGAAAATGGTTTTTACTATGATATTTTCAGCGAAAAGCCGTACACATTAGATGACCTGGCAAAGATTGAAGCAAAAATGCACGTCATTATTAAACGCGACGAACCCTTCACACGTGAAGAATGGAATCGTAACGAAGCCATCGTCTTTTTCAAATCCATCGGTGAACATTTCAAAGCTGAAATTATAGAAGGCATTCCTTCCGATCAAACAATCACGCTGTACCGTCAAGGCAATTTTATTGATCTTTGTCGCGGACCACATTTACCATCAACAGGTCGAATTGGCAGCGCATTTAAACTAATGAAATTAGCAGGCGCCTACTGGCGCGGTGATAGCAAAAATCCAATGCTTCAACGTATTTATGGAACCGCTTGGGCAACAGAGGCGCAGCTGAAAGAACACTTATTTCAACTTGAAGAAGCTGAAAAGCGCGATCACCGCCGTTTAGGGGCTGAACTTGGCTTGTTTCATATGCAAGAAGAGGCCATTGGCAGTGTATTTTGGCACCCGAAAGGCTGGCGCTTATACCGAGCACTTGAAAATTTTGTACGCGCACGCCTTGAAAAAAATGACTATTTGGAAGTTAAAACACCGCAGTTGCTTGATCGCAAACTTTGGGAAGAATCAGGTCACTGGGATATGTATGGCCATGCTATGTTCACCGTTGAATCAGAAGACCGCACCTTAGCGGTAAAACCAATGAACTGCCCATGCCACGTGCAAATTTTTAAACAAGGCATTAAAAGCTATCGTGATTTACCGCTTCGCATGGCTGAATTCGGCAGCTGCCATCGCAATGAACCATCAGGATCGCTGCATGGATTAATGCGTGTTCGCGCATTCACACAGGACGATGCGCACATTTTCTGCACGCCCGAACAAATCATCACTGAAACAAAAGCATTCTGCGATCTGCTTCAATGCATTTACAAAGACCTTGGCTTTACAGATGTACGTGTAAAATTCTCAGATCGTCCTGAAAAACGTGCAGGATCAAACGAGGTTTGGGATCAAGCTGAACAAGCTTTAACTAAAGCAGCAACAGCTGCAGGTCTTTCTTATGAATTAAATCCAGGTGAAGGCGCATTCTACGGACCGAAACTTGAATTCGTATTGCGTGACAGTATTGGCCGTGATTGGCAATGTGGAACACTGCAAGTAGACTTTGTTTTACCCGAACGCCTTGATGCAACGTATATTGGTGAAGATGGCAAACGTCACCGCCCCGTTATGCTGCACCGTGCGGTTTTAGGATCATTCGAACGCTTTATCGGCGTTTTGATTGAACACTATGCGGGTAATTTTCCATTATGGTTAGCACCAACACAAGTTGTTGTTGCAAGCGTTACAACCGAAGCCAATGAATATGCAACTAAGCTTCAACAACAGCTAAAAGCTGCAGGTATATCAGCTGAACTTGATGATCGTAATGAAAAAATTAGCTATAAAGTACGTGAGCATTCTTTGCAAAAAGTTCCATACATTTTAGCTGTTGGAAAACGAGAAGCTGAGGAAGGGACCGTTTCCGTGCGTCGTTTCGGATCGACTGACCAGACAGCTGAATCGTTTGATGCATTTTTAAAGAATGTATGCGTTGAAGCAAGTATACCGGTTTAATTATCAACAACGCGATTGCCGTGACAATCCCGGCAACAAGATCTTTGGAAAAAAACATATGAACCCAATCATATCCTTTGAAGACTTTGAAAGAGTTGAACTTCGCTCTGGCACCGTTGTAAAAGTTGAACCTTTTCCACGTGCAAAAAAGCCAGCTTACAAAGTTTATGTTGATTTTGGCGCAGAGATCGGCGTTAAACAAACCAGTGCGCAAGTAACCGCACACTACACAGAAGAATCACTGATAGGACGATCAGTTGTTGGTTGCGTTAATCTAGCGCCGCGTAACATTGCAGGCTTTATGTCTGAGTTTTTGCTGGTTGGTTTTGCGGATGCTAATGATAAAATTTGCCTTATAAAAGCAGATCCTTTAGTGCCTAACGGACAAAAGTTGTGCTGAAGAAATTTAGATGGCCGGATCACGTCTGATCATGACAGCCATGTTTTCAACGTTCACACAGTGGGTCAAACCTAGGCGTAATAGAAAAGAGAGATAGCATGAACCTATCACTCGCACACAACTATATTTCAATAAATATTAGTAATTTATTAATTCATTCAATATTAGAATTAGATATATTTTTAGTGCGTGAGATTTATAATTGTGACCCTTAAATTCATTAGCCTTTTATTGATAACATTTAGCCTTTGCAGTACCGGTGAATGCACAACTGCTTGGCCGTCTTTTAGCTTTAATAAATCTAAAGTTTATTTAGAAGAAAATACAGCTTCAGAACCCATTAGTGAACCAGAAGGTAAAACTAAACCCACTCATAAAAAATTCGCATTTATATCAAATAAATTGTGGGGGAAAAAAATTCAAGTAAGCCCGATAGATAATGGCAGCGAAACAACAAGTGAAACAGATGAGGATTCATTTAAAAATTCTGAAAATGGCAACAAATCTTTTAAAACAATAGATAATTCTCAAATAGATAATTGCACAACCGAAGCTTTGCTTTTAATAAAAGAAGCAAAAAATGCAGAAATGTACGGGGACGCTAAAAAAAAAGCTGCTAATGAAGCTATGGCACGTCTAAAAATAACGCAAGAAAAAGAAGTACTACAAGATAAAGAAATTGAAACCGTTGATGGTACTATTTCTAAAAAAGATGATTCTATAAGGCCTTTAGAATATTCAAAAGACTCAGCTATTGAAAATAGTAGAATTAAACCCACACCAACTAAAGCGCAGCTTTTAGCTAATGCGGGTCTTGTAGAAGCAAGAGCTATAAAAAAAGCTGAGGCTGAAAAAAAAGAACAAAGAAAAGCCCTTTTGAAAGCTTTAGATGATCAACGAAAAGCTGAATTAAAAGTTTCAGATATTCCAAGAATAGACTCTGCTAAGCAATGCTTTTTAAATGAAGATAGCGTTACATGCGGACAAAAATCAGGATGTAAATGGAATAACTTTATAAAAACATGCGACGTTGATTGTGGCTTGGCTAAGAAAGAAAAGAGTTGCCATCCAATAATTGGAATACGAAGGAACAAAAGCATTGAAACTGTTCTAGAAATTGAAGGTAATCCAGAAAATAAAATCATAAAATGGCCAAACGAAGATACAAATGAATTTATAATTAGAAGTGAACAATATGAAATAAGGCGAATTTGTATGTTTGAAAGCAAAAAGAAACGCTGTGTGCAACGAGACATTTTTTTGGGTGAATAGAATGATAAAAGATCAATTTATCTTTAAAAAAGCTTAAATAATAACAATGTTATGCCATTCGTCCCACAGTAGCTGTCGTACTATGTCCTTGCTTTAGATCAACCAAAAGGACTTTGCCGCCTCGGGCGTGCACAAACTTGGCGCCAACAACGCGATCAACTGTGTAATCTGCACCTTTAACAAGGACATCGGGCTCAAACAATTCAATTAATTCCAATGGTGTTGCCTCGTCAAAAATAACAACAGCATGCACACAATTAAGCGTTGCTAGTATTTGAGTGCGTGTCTCTTCATTTTGAACGGGGCGTGAAGCGCCTTTTAAGCGTTTAACAGAGGCATCTGAGTTCACCCCAACAATAAGGCGGTCACACGCAGCAGAAGCTTCCTTTAAAATATGCAAGTGTCCCAGATGCAAAAGATCAAAGCATCCATTCGTAAAACCGACGATAAGCCCTTGACGGCGCCACATTTTAACGCATTCAAAGGTAGCCTCCTTTGTGTATACGTTTCCATTTGTTTCAATCGTATGCGAACCATGATCACATGCACATTGTAATTCATCCGCAGTAACGGTTGCTGTACCGACCTTAGCTACTGAAATTCCAGCTGCTTTGTTTGCAAGCTTAGCGGCATCACTAAAAGAAATTCCCGAAGACAACGCTGCTGCTAGCGTTGAAATAACCGTGTCACCCGCTCCAGAAACATCAAAAATTTCTTTAGCTTCTGTATCTATGTGTTCCACCAAATGTTCAGTGACAAGTGTCATGCCATCAGCGCCTTGCGTTACAAGCATTGCTGTTATATTAAGCTCTCTACATAACTCTTTCGCAGAAAAAACAAGATCTTCTTGTGTGTCAATAGGGCGCTTTACAGCATCTACAAGTTCTTTGATATTGGGTGTTAATATAGTTGCATCACGATAGCGCTCATAATTTTTACCTTTTGGATCAATTACAACATGTACCCCTGCAGAATTTGCCATTTGAATAAGCTGTTTACAAAACGAATCATCGAAAATACCTTTTGCATAATCAGATAAAATAACAACATTTGACGCACTTAATTTTTCTTTAAACATTTTAATTAGTTCAGCTTGTGTCTCTAAACTAATGGCTGTCGTAATTTCATTATCAACACGAAGCATCTGTTGGCCAGCAGCACTAAAACGTGTTTTGCATGTAGTAGTGCGATTCACGTCGCGCACCATAAATGTTTGCAAGCGTGTTTCGTGTGCTAACAACGCTTCAAGTTCGTCTGCTGCCTGATCGTCACCCGACACGGTCAACAAGCAACATGAAGCCCCCAATGACAATAGATTTCGCGCGACGTTTCCAGCGCCCCCCAAAACCGTAAAGTCACGTTGAATTTGCAGTACAGGCACCGGAGACTCGGGCGAAATGCGATTTACATTTCCATACACAAAACGATCAACCATAACATCACCAACGCATAAAATCGTACTATTTTTAAATAACTCTTTAATGCTGTGCGTCATGCGAGGATGTTCCTTTTAGTAAAACAGCTATAATTTCTTAAAATTTTTGCCATAATAAATTTATAGTACAATTACCATATTATACATCAGATTGGATCCTAATGCATGATTAATTACATTAAGAATCTTAGCAAAAAATTGGTATTAATAAGCATTAAATAGCAAGACTTTAAGATTCAAGCAGCACAATTTACTAAAGTAAATGAGCAGCGCAGACATCGCCAAAAATTACACGAGTCAATGCTTAAGAATATTATAGTGAGATTAGTTCCAAAGATGATTGAGTAACAGGCAACAGAGGTTTAAGGAACGCAGTGTGCATGTTGCACATGAGTACCGCAAAATCCGATCGTTAACGCATTAATCAATCATCTCTGGAGTTAAGATCAGACCATTTCCATGCCACCGTTAATATGCATCGTCTGGCCTGTCATATGGCCTGCTTCATCAGATGCCAAAAATGCCACTGCAGACGCTATTTCAATTGGGCTACCCATACGACCTTGTGGAATCGCACCAAGGATTTTTGTTTTAACGTTTTCAGGCAGATCAGCTGTCATTGCTGTTTCAATGAATCCAGGAGCTACGCAGTTCACAGTGATCCCCCGCGTTGCAACCTCGTGCGCGAGTGATTTTGAAAAACCCACTAAACCTGCTTTTGATGCGCAATAATTTGTTTGACCAGGATTACCTGCACTGCCTACAACAGACGTGATATTAATAATACGGCCAAAGCGACGACGCATCATATTTTTAGTCGCTGCGCGCGCCAAACGGAATGCAGCCGTTAAATTTACATCAATGACAGACTGCCAATCTTCGTCTTTCATACGGATAATCAATGTATCGCGCGTAATACCAGCATTATTTACCAAAATATCGATTGATCCTATAGCCTCTTCAGCTTTTGCAAATAAACCTTCAATTGCATCCACATCACTTAATGAGCAAGCAATAGCAATAGCGCGAACGCCATACGTTGATTCAATATTAGCAGCCACTTCAGCTAAAACAACCTCACGTGTACCAGATAAGACAACATCTGCGCCTTGTTTTGCCAATGCCTCAGCAATTGCTTGACCAATTCCACCCGTTGCACCTGTTACCAGCGCTTTTCTACCTTTTAATGAAAACATAAATTAAATCCGAAAACGTTATAATACATCGTTTTTTAATGCCGTATTTTTGATGTTGGGTCAAGGGTTAACCATAGAAATATATTGAATGAGAAGATAAATCTCTTTTTCGGTTGATATTATAAAACTTCATGTATATATTTTATAAAATACAAAAAAAATAAGAGGATATATAAATAATTAATAATAAATTATTAATACTGTTTTTCACTTTAACAATTAATTCTAATTCTTTTGCAGGCACTGGCACTTTGCAACATGAGAATTTTCCTGATGTTGATATTAAAGGCCTTATAAAGCACTTTAAATACACAATACATAACGAGGACTTAATTATTCCACCTAATAAAGGCAGAATATCAGGTGATCAAACTGATCATATATTTGATTATTTTCAAAATCAAATATATGCACGTATCAATGGACAAACAATATTAAACATAGGTGTTGGTTTAGGGCTTGCAGATGGGCTCATGTTATTAACACCTGTAGACCAACTTAATATAGTCGAAGTTAGCAAGAAAGCTTGTGCTAAAATTTCTGAATTTATTAAGCCACTTGAAAAGTTTTGGCTCAAAAAAGATATTTTGTATGCAGGCCATAAACGACTAAAAATAGCAAACAAAGATATTAACGACCCAACTTTCAATCTTCCTGAAAAAAAATACGACACTGTCATGTGTTTTAATGTGTCTCATTTTATGAAACCACTGAATTCAATGCTATGTTGATAAAAATTTTACCAAATTTAAAAAATGATGAATCACGCTTGTTTTTGCGCGTTGCTCTGCCAACTTTGCCAGATGAATGGATAAATGCATATGAACAAGGCAAAAATGTTGGCCGGGAATACCCAGGTTGCTTGCATAAAGAAACCATTATACATACATCCATAATTACTGGCACGACAAAAACTGCTGTTGACATCCAATCGGTTGATGAATCATATGAATACTTTCAGCCAATCCATTGCATAGGAAATATAAAAAGTTTTAGAGATGTATACATAACTACAAACTATAATTCTATTTTTGTCATGAGCGATCCTGAAATAAAAGAAATGCTTGACCGTGCGGGCTATAGCGTTGTTGAAACGCATGCAGAAACACCCGATAAAGGTATAATTTCTGGCAGCCTTATTACACCAGACAAATTAAAAAATACGGTAAATTGGGCGGACTAGTCCTTAATGTCATTGCAAAGCGTAAAGAAATATGAGACTTGAGTTCTGGGCCTTGCTAAAGCAACCTAAAATCAACCCTTGATTCTGGTAGCTTTATCCGGCATTTTAAGACCATATAATTAAAAAAATCCCGTTTACTTATTTGTGTTCGGGATAAATCATTAAGGACAAAACGTATGGCGTCATACCAATATGTATATGTAATCAAGGAATTACGCAAAGCTTACCCAGGCGGTAAAGAGGTCATGAAAGATCTTTGGTTATCTTTTTTACCAGGTGTAAAAATTGGTGTGATCGGGCCAAACGGTGCGGGTAAATCAACGTTACTTAAAATTATGGCCGGCATCGATAAAGATTTCCAAGGTGAAGCATGGGCCGCAGAAGGCGCTAAAATAGGCTACCTAGCGCAAGAACCAGAACTTGATCCTACACTTGACGTTGTTGGTAACATTAAGAAAAGTCTTGGTGAAACGCAGCGCTTGTTGACACGTTTTGAAGAAGTAAATATGAAATTCGCAGAACCCATGTCAGATGAGGAAATGGATGCCTTAATTGCTGAACAAGGTGAACTTCAAGAAAAGATTGACCATCTTGATGCGTGGGATTTGGATCGTCAAATTGAAATTGCTATGGATGCCCTTCGTTGTCCACCACCTGAAGCATCTATCGAACGCCTTTCTGGGGGTGAAAAACGCCGTGTCGCTTTGTGTTCCTTGCTTCTTCAAAAGCCTGACTTATTATTGCTTGACGAGCCGACAAACCACTTGGATGCAGACTCAGTCGCATGGCTTGAACGCCACTTACAGGACTACAAAGGAACAGTCGTATTGATCACGCACGATCGTTACTTCTTAGATAATGTTGTAAGTTGGATTCTTGAAATTGACCGCGGCCAAGGCTTCCCATTTGAAGGAAACTATTCAAGCTGGCTTGAACAAAAAGAAAAACGTCTTTTGCTTGAATCAAAAGGTGAGTCACATCGCCAAAAGCAACTAAAGAGCGAGCTTGAATGGATTCGTCAATCACCAAAGGCACGTCAAAGTAAATCAAAAGCACGTATTCAAGCGTATGAAGATTTGCTCAATGAAAAAGTGGATCAAGGTTCAGGGGATGGCTCCATCTTTATTCCAGCAGGCGAACGTTTAGGTGACCTTGTTATTGACTTAGAACACGTATCCAAAGGTTTTGGCGATCGTTTATTGATCGATGATCTATCTTATAAAATGCCGCGCGGCGGAATCGTTGGTGTAATTGGGCCAAACGGCGCAGGTAAAACAACGCTATTTAATATGCTAACAGGCAAAGATAAACCTGATCAAGGTGTCGTTAAGATTGGTGATTCCGTGCGTTTAGGATATGTGGATCAGTCACGTGACACATTGAATCCAAACAAGAACGTATGGGAAGAAATTTCTGACGGTCTTGACATGATTGAACTTGGTAAACGCACCGTTGCAAGCCGCGCGTACTGTAGCTGGTTTAACTTTAAAGGATCAGACCAACAGAAAAAAGTTGGGTCCCTTTCAGGTGGTGAACGAAATCGCGTGCATTTGGCAAAAATTTTGCGTTCTGGCGCGAATGTTCTGTTCTTGGACGAACCGACAAACGACCTTGACGTTGAAACATTACGTTCACTTGAAGAAGCATTGCTAAGCTTTGGCGGTTGCGCGATTGTCATTACCCATGATCGATTCTTCCTTGACCGTATTGCAACACACATTTTAGCATTCGAAGGCGACAGCCATGTAGAATGGTTCGAAGGTAACTATCAATCATATGAAGAAGACCGCAAACGTCGCCTAGGTGCGGATGCGTGTCAACCACACCGTATTAAGTACAAACCTTTAACGCGTTAAGTGACTTAAAATATTTAATTTTGCGATAACCCCCTCTCTTGAGTCATTGAATGAGGGGATTTTTTATAATCTAAAACGTAAGTCCAAAAACCACGCTTAAAGATTATTTTAACGTCTCGTTAAAAAACTCATGATACGTTTGATCATGCTCAAGCTTAAAACCTTCTTTAATCGAAAGTAAAACCGAAAGAAGACTATTGGATTTATCTAATTTAGACACAAGTTTAAGCTCTACTTTAGAATGCGGTATGTAGTTCAATATTGGCAATTCACCAATATATGAATTAACATTTACAAGAGTGTAATCTTGACCTGCTAAATAATTTCCAGCAAGCAGCAAAACATTTATTGACAATGATCTTTCTGGACATACCTTGATTTTATCAAAACCCCGCATATACAGATAAGCATCATCTTTAAAATCAGTTGGTCTAATAAGCAGCACATAGGTAGCACGTGTATTAATAACCCATGCTCGAGTACTTATTGGTGTAGCACTAACCGCCTTTTCAGATTCAATAAGTGTCACATTTGATCTACGATGTTTGCGTACAAGCGGATCTTTTTGAGGCGAATTTTCCAAAGCCCCTAATTTTTCAGCATCATCCATTGCGAAAAATGTCCAATGGCCAAAACACGAGTAACTATCATCTGTTATATCTTTTGAAAAAACAGAAACCGTCATTGTACAAATTAAACATAAGCTAAAACAAAAGCACAAAGCTTTGCAAAAATATATATGCATAATCTTTCCTTTTTAAGAAAATAAGAATTAATGTTATATTAATTTTTGCTTAAAACTAATATAAATACAACATATTATCACAAAAAAGGAAATTAAAAATAATTTATCAAAAAATAATTATATTCACTTATTCTATATTTTTAAATTAAAGGATACTTATTAGAAATGAGGCACTCGTTAGAAACGTACAATTGTAAAGGTACCGTTAAACTGCTGCACCATTGCCACGACAGCGTCCGTTGCTGCATTCACAGCGTATGGGTCAGCGCCATGCATAACAAAGCTTACACCAATATCAGGCGGCGTCCTGTAAAAGGGATAGCTCCCTATTTCGACAGATGAATGCGCTTGTTGAATTTTAGTCAATGCATGTGCTATATCACCCTCACGCAAATTACACGTTACTGTATTTGACACAAACGGAACGCCTGTTTTAAGCCCTGGCAATAATAACACAAAAGAAGCTTCCATCACAGTTGGCATACCTGCCAGACAATACACATTATCAATATTAAACCCTGTAGCAACGGTCAGCTTATTGCGCAGCAGAACTGCACCCTTAGGGATAAGTGCCATGCGGCGGCGATTTTCATTAAAACGTTCCTGATGACAGCCTTTTAAAATTTCAAGCATTTCATCGTTTTCAACAAGCTGAACACCAAATGCCTTTGCTATGCACGCAGCCGTAATATCATCGTGCGTTGTGCCAATACCGCCGGTTGTGAACACATACGTGTAGTTGGCGCGCAAGGTATTTACCGATTCAACAATAGCTTCTTCATCATCTGGAATAACCCTTACCTCTAACAGCTTAATCCCTGCTTTATCTAAGCGCTCAGCAATAAATTTAATATTGGTATCTTGGGTTCGACCAGATAATATTTCATTTCCAATAATAAGAATAGCAGCTGTTGGATGTGCGCTGTAAGTTGGCATAAAAGCGGTCTTATTTTAAATTGATAAGGGCATTAAAGCAAAATCTTTGAATTTAAGCAAGGTATGTAACCGCAGACAGAAAAATACCCAATCTTGATAGATTGGGCACTCAAAAAATATTAAAAGTCAAAAAGATATAAAATTAGCATTTCTCGCAGTGTGTAAATTTGAATACAACAAGCGCAACAACAATTGCAATCAAGTGCGCAACAGCGAATAGCCATAATTGTTCAAGCGCCCAACCACCATGAACAATAGCAACACCAAAGCTACGCGCAAGATTTACTGATGTGTTTGTCACAGGAATGCTTACCATGTGAATACCGGCAAGTGTCAAACCGATCGCAACACCAGCGAAACCATTTGCATAATATGATTTTGTTGAACAAAGAATTGCATAAAGCAAAGTCGCTGTCATGAATATTTCAGTAATCAAGCATGCAACCATACTAAATTTGCGTGGTGAATGTTCAGCAAAGCCATTAAGGGCAAAACCTTTTGCGATATCAAAACCTGGTAAGCCAGATGCAATCATATAAAGCACATAACCACCAACAGCAGCGCCAGCAAGTTGCGCAACAACGTAACCAGCGATATCAGCTTTAGGGAACTTATTTGCAGCCGCCAAGCAAAGGGTAACTGCTGGATTTACATGACATCCTGACACAGGGCCAATACAATAAATCAAAAAAAGCAAAGCTATACCGAACGTAAGTGACACGCCTAAAAAGCCAATATCACCGCCAGCAAGCACGGCGCTGCCGCAACCAAAAAGCACAAGTAATAATGTGCCAAAAAATTCTGCAAAATAACGATTCAATGGTGTTCCATTCATAAAATAATCCTCTTTAGAAAATTAACAAAAAATTCAACTAAATTAATTTTGAGTTAAGTTTTTCTGTTTGTAAAGAAAAAACATAAAATTTTAACAAAATACATCTTAAAAATACCGATATCAAAATGAATAAAATAACCATAAAAATAGATCAAATAATACTCAACATAAATAACTTGAATATTTAATATTTATTTGATAATGTTCAAAATATTAAAAAATTAAAAAATGGATACATTATTATGTTTATTAAAATTAATACTTTATTTTTCTTATTCGCATCTAGTATGAACGTGTTTTCTATGAACACAACAATCGAATATGAACAAATTATTTCTAAGGACTGCGCGCCTGAACAAACTGCGCCTTTTGAGACAGCTAGAATCACACCCACATTAGAAGAAACCACTGTTACAGCACCTAATTTTACAACTATATCTTGTGATATTGATTTTAATTTTGGGCCTGAGGAGATGATATATAAAAAAGAAATTTATAATACACAAACGCAGTCAAACATTATAAATGAATGGCCTGATGATGAATTAACCAGTAACAATACTGATAATTTAAAGGCTGGAATAAAAAGAATTGAATTTCAGTTGACTGAAGAATATCAAGAAATAAAAGATATTAAAAAACAACGCCGTAATAAAGAAAACTTGACTGAAAGCAATAGCTTTGGAATTAATAGCTCAGAACAGCATATTAATCAACTTTTTCAAAAAACAAGAAAATGTGAGGATTTATTTGAGAAATTGCGGGCTTATGAAAATAAATTAAGCGCTTTGCCTCAAAAACGCAAGGCAGAAACTCAAGAATGTCATGCTGATCTAAAAAAACTTAGCGCGCACTCACAAACAACAAGAAAGTGATTCAAATAATTTTTCATTTCACCAAAGCCTCTATCATCCCTCGCAGCGTGCGCAAATCTTGCTGAAAAAATGTTTGACGTTTAAAAAGCCCAAATAGATTACGTCGCATGAGGGGTTTTTTAGCATCTGTCCGCCAAAAATGTGTTTGGTCTAATTTTTCTTCTAAATACGTTAAAAACACGTCAACATCCTGTGTTGTAGCAGCTGCAGTCTCTCCGTGTTGCCAAAAAGGCTGGGCATTCGTTTGGTTTTGATAAAGCTCATACAAAATGATACCAACTGCATGCGATAAATTAAGTGATGAAAAATCAGGGTCAACAGGTATTTGCAATGTTGAATTACAAAAAGCTATCTGATCAGTTGTAAGACCTGTGCGTTCAGGTCCAAACACAAGCCCAATGGGACCTGGCAATGACGCCTTATTTTCAGCAAAGGTGCGTGGAGTTTTATAGTGCTTAATAACATCGCGTGGATTCGCCGTTGTGCCAATAACAGTGCAACAATCAGCTGTTGCATCTTGTAACGAATCAAAAATCACCGCATTTTCTAAGATCCTATACGCACCCACCGCCATAGCAACAGCTTTAGGATCATCAACTGATACTTTTGGCGATACAAGCCTTAAGTGGCTTTGCTTGAAATTTGCCATTACACGGGCAACAGCACCCAAATTTTCAGCTAATTGTGTTTCTACTAAAATAATGAACATATGCTTATCTTCTGTAACTTATGGACATATTTTATAAAATTCCTTAAAGTTCAATATCAACTCTTATTCATTATATAAAACCATGATAAAACCTTGGCATGCAACACTTTTAACGCTTTTTCCTGAAATGTTTCCGGGGCCACTTGGTCATTCAATTGCAGGAAAAGCTCTTGAAAAAAAACAATGGAAGATTGATACCATCAACATACGTGATTTTGCAAAAGATCGCCATCACACTGTAGATGACACACCTTATGGCGGCGGCACAGGCCTTGTAATGATAGCCGACATTGTACACGAAGCCCTTAAAACATCTGAGAATTTATATCCAGACCCAGAAGATAAACCACAATACATTTACATGACGCCGCGCGGAAAACCCCTAACGCACACACTTGCAAGGCAGTTAAGTACAAATAAAACAGGAGTTGTTATCTTATGTGGTCGTTATGAAGGGGTTGACGATCGTGTCATTGAACATTGGCGCGAAGAAAAAGGCCTTATTGAAATCAGCATTGGTGATTATGTCCTTTCTGGCGGTGAAATGGCAGCGCTTGTGCTTTTGGATGCGTGCGTGCGTCTATTGCCGGGCGTGCTTATTAAAGAAGATGCCACCACCTCTGAAAGCTTTGAAACAAATTTGCTCGAATTTTCACAATACACAAAGCCGCGTGTTTGGAATAACAAAACTGTGCCCGAAATTTTGCTTTCAGGTGATCACGGAAAGATTGAAAAATGGCGTCAAAATTGTGCTAAAGAAATCACTAAAAATAGGCGCCCTGATTTGTGGGAGAAATACATAAACTCTACAGAAAAAAATAGTTAAATTAATCAGGCATCTACTTAGATACTTTTTCTTTTTGAAGCTGCCTGCCTTATTTCATCCTCAGAAAACACATAATTTGTGCTGCAAAAATCGCACGTAACAGTCACATTTTCATCAATTAAAATTGCATCCAAATCATCTTTTGAAAAATTAACAAGCATATCGCGTATTCGTTCCTCTGAACAGCGGCATTTTGCTTGAATTGCTTTAGGAACAGACAGGTGCAAATCACGTTCATGAAATAAACGATACAAAAGCATTTCTGCAGAAATATCGCATGACAACAATTCATGTGGCGTAATGGTCGCTAAAAGACTAATATCTGTGAACCAACTATCGTCTATTTCAGCAAGTGTTTCAGAATCGCTTTCAGGGTCAATCGGTGTTCGTTGAATAATCAGCGCACCTGCTTGAAAGGTTTCAATTTCTGATTGCACAGGAAGCGTTGAAAAATCAGTGCAGATAAATAATCCCGTTGGAACTTGCTCTGATTGCCTAAAATAATGATGCATGCAATCAGCTAATGTTGCCCCGTTTAACTCGACAATCGCCTGGTAATCTTCTTTTTGATGTTTAAGTGAAACAGTGAACATTAAATTTCCACCTGCAAAAAGTTGAGCTAGCGAAGGTTTGGGTGTTTTTTGAAGCAAAGTGTTCAACGCTTCATCATCCCAGGTAGCACATGCACGCACATTCCCATCACTTGTAATGTCAGCAACGATCATACGAATCACAGAACCTTTTGTGACCTGCAATGTAATGATACCTTCTGCTTTCATATCCATAATTAAGGCAGCACCAAGAGATAGCATTTCACCAATATAATGGTTTACGATCGGTGGATATTGATGTTTTTTTGTAATATCAGAAAAAGCCGAGCCTAAGCGAACAAGGCGTCCACGCACCATACCACCATCAAGCACGAATGGTATAATATAGCCGTTTGATAGTTGTGTGTTAATACTATTTGTCATATTTTTATGTGTTTCGCACGTATTTAAAGTTTAATTTTGCACCAATTTCAGTGCCGCCTACAGGCCCAACCTTGTAATGTTGAAACTTAATCTAAAGATCTTTTTTGGTTAAGTGACATATAACTATTTGCTTTTGCACCTTTATAGATGTTCTGGTCAAGTCCGAACATACCACTTGTGTGGAGAAAAAATTAATTTGCCCAAACAAACCATATAATAAAAGGGGTTATAATAAAACCAATTTTAATATATTTACGTAAAAGTATATTATTGGGGATAGAATTACGATTTGCAGCCTTATTTACAAAGTGCTGCAGTTTATAAGTCGCTAATTGATTCATATTCTGTTTTTTATCCTCGTTTTTCTACAGGCACAAATGGTCTTTCAATATTACCACGGTAAAGCTGCCTTGGGCGACCTATTTTTTGCATTGGATCAGAAATCATTTCGCGCCACTGTGAAACCCAGCCAACTGTACGCGCTACGGCAAAAATAACAGTAAACATTGATACAGGAATTTTCATTGCTCGAAAAATAATTCCTGAATAAAAGTCAACGTTTGGATAAAGCTTTTTCTCAATAAAATAAGGGTCTTCTAGTGCAATTCGTTCTAGTTCCATTGCCAAAGTTAATAATGGATCGTTTTTAACGCCAAGTTCTGCAAGTACCTCATGGCATGTTTCACGCATAATTTTAGCACGTGGGTCATAATTTTTATAAATACGATGTCCAAAGCCCATTAAACGGAATGGGTCATTTTTATCTTTTGCCCGCTTAATAAATTCTGGAATACGGTCTGCGGTGCCAATTTCTGTTAACATACTTAAAACAGCTTCGTTAGCCCCTCCATGTGCAGGCCCCCAAAGAGCCGCAATACCAGATGCAATACACGCAAATGGATTGGCAGCACTAGACCCAGCTAGCCTTACCGTTGATGTCGAAGCATTTTGTTCATGATCTGCATGCAGCACCAAAATACGATCCATCGCCCGCTCTAAAACAGGACTTAAAATATATTCTTCAGACGGCACAGAAAACATCATGCGCAAAAAATTACCTGCGTAGCTTAAATTGTTTTTAGGATACGTAAATGGACGTCCTACAGAATAATTATACGCCATCGCTGCAAGCGTCGGCATTTTTGCAATAAGGCGCCAGCACGCAACCTCACGCGTGGATTCATCCTGTGTTTCTTTACTATTATGGTAAAATGAAGAAAGTGCACCAACAACACCAACCATAATGGCCATTGGATGCGCGTCACGCCCAAATCCACTATAAAAATCGCTTATTTGCTCATGTACAAGTGTGTGGTATGTAATGTCTTGTGAAAAATGTGCGCGCTGAGAAACATTCGGAAGCTCACCATACATCAACAAGTAGGACACTTCCATGAAATCACTTTGTTCAACAAGTTGTTCAATTGGATATCCCCGATAAAGCAATCGCCCTTTGTCTCCATCAATAAATGTAATTGTTGAATCACAACTTGCTGTTGATGTAAAACCTGGATCATAAGTTAACAAACCTGTTTCAGCGTAAAGCGTTCTGATATCAATAACCGAAGGCCCATCCGTTCCAGTCAATATAGGAAGAGTGATTGTCTTGCCGCCAACTGTTAATTGAACAGTCTTTAAACTTTCGTGTGACATTTTTTACACTTTCTTAAGTAACGCTTTATAATACTTTAAACCTTTAAAAAGATAAAAATCAAGATCCAATATATTTTAAATTAAAATAAACTAAATACAAGTCATAATACACAATAAACATAAGAACGTTTATAAATAGTAAATTCGCCTCAAGATAATTATGTTTTATTCTTTTTATGAGTATGCTAAATTAACAATTGATGCTGCAGAGTGCGATTTGATTAGAATCCCTTGGCCCAATTTTTACTCTCGGGAGCCGTCACTGTCATAACCTTGGTTATGTTACATGGCACCCACCTGGCTTTATGGCCACGAGAGGATCAAAAATCTACCGGCTCAGGCGGCATCACTTTTTCCTTATATGCAAGCAAAGCTTCATCTCGTGAACGCGCCAAATCAACAATTGGTCTTGGATAATCACGATCTAAAACAACTCCAGATGCACGCAACACATGATCAGGCGCCGTCCACGGATTGAATAAGTATTTACTTGGCAAATCTTTTAATTCGGGAACAAAACAACGTGTGTACTCGCCATCAGCATCAAATTTTTGCCCCTGTAAAACAGGATTAAAAATCCTAAAGTATGGTGAAGCATCCGCGCCCGAGCCTGCTACCCATTGCCAGCTTGCGCTGTTGCTTGCAAGATCTGCATCAACCAAACAGTCCCAAAACCAATCAGCACCATGGTGCCAATGTAACTTTAAATTCTTAATTAAAAATGATCCCACAATCATACGCACACGGTTGTGCATATAACCGGTTTGCCAAAGCTGGCGCATGCCTGCATCTACAATCGGGTAGCCTGTTTGCCCAGATTGCCACGCCTTTAAAAAACCTTCATTTTGGATCCATGGAAAAGCGTCGAATTTAGGTTGAAAATTTTGTCGGGGTAACTTTGGAAAATGGTACAATAAATAATATGAGAACTCACGCCAACCAAGTTCACTTAAAAAACAATCAAGATCGTTTTCAACGCCACGCACTGTACCTACAGCAAGTGCTGCATGCCAAACTTGATTAGGCGATATCTCGCCAAAATGCAAGTGGGGCGATAGCCGCGATACATTGCGTTTAGCTGGATTATTACGCAGCTCTTTATACCCTAAAAGACCTTCATTTAAAAAAGACTCGCATCTATTGAGTGCAGACTGTTCCCCAATTTGCCATGTTTCCTCCATTTGGTCATACCAATGGATCTTTGGAATCAAACTTAAGGCATCAATCGTAATCGCATCTTTATCTTTAATGCAAGAAAGCTGAGCAGGCTTAGGCAATGGCGTACGTGGCATGCCAGCTTTTAAACACCCATTTCGATAGTAGGGAGTAAACACTTTATAGTATGTTTTATCCCCCTTAAGAACTTCCCATGGCTCCCACAATAGCGATCCATTGAAACTTTGGCATTCTACAGCTATTGACTTAAGGTAAGCCTTAATTTTTGAATCATCATTAATGCGATCAGGTTCATAGCAACGATTCCAATACACAGCTGTAATGTTATGCTTTTTGACTAAATCAATAAGGACATCCATGGGGCGTCCGGCATACACATTTAGCTTACAATCAAGTGAAGCATCTAAGTTTTTCAATGAATGATGCAACCACCATTTACTAGCAGAGCCCATTTTAAAATCACTTAAGTGCTCATCCATAATATAGATAGGCAGCACCTGACCCTTTTTAGCGGCCTCAAAAAGACCAGGATTGTCGGCCAGTCGTAAGTCATTTCTAAACCAAAAAAGAACTGTCATTTGCTACTCAGCTCCACCTTTTAACTTTGTATAGTTAACAACTCGGGTAACATACATTGTGTTACTTGCTATTTTGAGGACTTCATCAAGTTCCTCTTGATTCTGTGCTACACCCATGACGTACACAACACCGCCAACTGTTTTGATGCTATAATTAAGCGATCTTACTTTTTCTGTAAATAATATCTTTGACTTAAGTTGAGTCGTAATCCATGAATCTTTTGCATAAGCGCCAATGGCAAATTCGTCACTTTCAACAACTTCAATATTATTCAAAACTTTTAAAACACCGCTTGCTTGCCACGCCAATCGCTCAGCCTCAACTTGCCATTCAGGAATATTCACCTTACCAGTTAAAAGGACTTCGCGTTCTTGTACATTAACGCCAACACGAGCATACAAATCAGGGCTAAAGCTATACAATTTTGCTTTTATCACAATAGAAATTTGACTATCCGACATTGTGCCAGTTACGCCTTTTTCACGGGTTGCAAGCGTTCCTACAGCAGCACCGCCACCAATTACAAGTGGCGCTAAACAACCTGAAAGTAATGCAGATGATGCAAGCAAAGCAGCAATTGTAGTTATGTTTTTTAGATTTTTTTTCATAGATTCTCTACCAAGCATTTTCAATATGCGTTATCTTCATATCAGCTGATATTAAGACAACATCAAAGCGAAGCAAAGAAGAATTTGCGCCTGATTCGCTCATATCATGTTCACTAAGATAATAAAGCAAAGCGTTTTGAATGCGTTGTTGCTGTTTTGTCGAAATAGATTCAAATACATCAGCTTCATACTTACGATATTTGACTTCCACTGCAACAAGAGTGGCGCCGTCTTGCATAAGTAAATCAATTTCACCATGGGGCGTTTTATAACGCATAGCAATTTGCGTAAAACCTTTTTTTTCTAAAAGCCTAAGGGCTGATTTTTCCGCATGCACACCGCGTTCATAGGTTGTTTTCATAATAGTTAACAAAAAATAATTTACACATAATTGTATCATGATTTTACGAATATTATTTAAATTATTTATCTTTTCAAATACTCAAATTATTTTTTCAATTTATTTTCTTTTCGAATCAAAACCTATATATTTGACATTAGATTATGTGATGATTTACAGTCACACAACAGCTACATACCATTCATCATTTTTAAAAACACAAGAGAATACTCATGAAAACGCCAATGGCAAAAAAAGAATCAACAAAAGAAAAATCACACACTTCTACACACAAAAAAGAAGGCAATGACACCATACGTCGCACGTCATCAACAAACGAAAAACGTAAACCAAAAGTACAACTAAAAACAGGCGAAACAAATGTTTTGCTTAGCAAAAGTGAACGTGTTCAATCTTCATTAGAATGGTTACACGCGACATTTCCACAACTATTTAAAAAGCAAGACCTATTACCTATGAAAATTGGAACTACGCTTGATATTTCAGCGTGGATTGATGTGCAAACATCAAAAGAATCCATTCCATCTAAAACAGCAATTCGTAATGCAATTCGTATTTACACAAGCACACCTGAATATAAAAAGGCATTGCTTGAAAACACAAAGCGCTATGACTTAAACGGCATAGAAGACGGTAATGTTGAAGAGACGCAAAAAATTCATATCCACGAAAAGCGCACAACAAAAGCCCCTGCTCTTGATGCAATTATTGCTGAAGGTGCAAAATAATAGAGAGCAGAATAATACATAAAGGTAGGGAGTGCGTCTAAACAAGCACTCTCTACGCTATTTAAATCATCAATACTTCCTAAGACGCATTTGCTTTTCTGATCTGCCTCTCAAGCCAATTAACTCCTTGTGGATGCAATGTAATGGTTAACTGATTCATTTGCTTAAGCGCTTGATTGTATGATTCAAGCGTTGTTTTTATTAACATAAGCTCCCTCAACATGGTTGTTTTATTTTTCAAGATATTTACAATCTTCATTTTTTCATTTTCTTCCTGCACAACAAGCTCTCTTGCTTTTTTAAAATTACGTTCTTTAAATATTTCAAGCGCGTTAATAGGGCAAAAACGTGCTAAGATTTTCTCTTGCTTACTAATGCCATATTTATTTTTTTCAGCCTCTAAAAACCAACTTTCGCCTAATAATTTTTTACATTCTTCTTTATCTAAAAGCGGATAAGCATTTAATTCAATCTTTAATTTTTCATCGATACTAAATGGTAAAACTGCAATAAATAAAACATCAAGTTCGTGATCTGGTATAAATCGCGCCCATCCATCCCTTTTTAAGGTTTCCATGACAAAAATAAGGTTAGAGGCTTTTGTTCGTAAAGGAGCATATTTATCAAGTTCACTATTAAGCGCAAGCAAAGTTTCTTCAACACAAGCCAGCTTTTTTTCACACAAACTGAATTTATTGTTTAAAAATTTAATTTTCTTATTTGCCCTGTCAATAACGTTATTAATTATTTTTTCTTCTAAAGCAAAATAATCTTCTTCGTGAATATTTTCGTGCTCTTTCTGCAAACTCCAGGCTTCAAAATTTTTAATATTAACGGTTCCAACAAGTACTTTTTGCCTTGATACTTCTTCTAAGTCACACGCAAAAATTGGATTTACTAAGGTTATACAGGTTAGAATTAACATTGCGTAATGCATTTTCATAAAATTCCTTTTCCCTTGATCTATATTCACATAATATTTTAAAATAATAATCAAAAGGTTAATTTATTTTATTTTTGAAAAAGATATATTTGAAACGGTTTCACATTCAACTAACAAATATACGCTTAAATTTTTATTCAGCAATTCGTTCTGATCTTCTTGGTTCGTCAACAATAACATAATCTTCTTCCTCGCTTTTTTCATGATCAATAATTATCTTTTGCAACCATTGAAGTGTACTTTTAGAAAAAGATGATAAAGACTGCTGGAGGTTTTTATTGAAATATTCCACTTCAGACATTTGTTCTTCTTTAAATGCACTTACATAAAAAGAAAAACACTCATGCAATTTTTCCACTTGATATAAATCAAGGCCTGATTTTTGGCATATTAACATAATTGCATGTTCACGCAAATTAGTAGTTTTTTCAGTTTGGCTTTTTTGCAATTTTTTTAAATCATCCTGCATTTTTTGCAAAGCAGCTTCTTTTTCTGTAATTTCTCGATCCAAAACTTCTTTTTGGGCCACATATGTTGGTTTTTTACGGTCAATTAACAATTGATACACATCTTTTCGTGTGTATGCGTCTACATAATAAATTGGTTTTAGATAGTTACTATTATAAATTGGGTCTTCTAAAAAACCATACTCATCGTAGTAATTTTTTAACTTTTGTTGAAATAGTAAATTTGCCTCTGCTTGATTAAGCTCAAACGCTTCATAATCTGCGAGCCACGACAATTCATCATTCAATAGCTTATCAATACTGATTTCTTCAGAGCCTTTTGGAACATATAAATTATAATTTGATCCTGAACATATTCTTGTATCTTCAGTCGCAACGAATAAACCAATACGCGTATCAAAAGCCAGCAGCAATTGAGTGTAGCTTTCATACGACGCTTGATTTGCAGATAAATCATTTTTTAGACGTTCAATTTTTTCTTTCATGGCACAAGACTGTGCATTAACTTTTGTTGAAAAAGAAAATCTTTCCGTTTTTTCTCTATATTTAATCATTTTAAAATAAGACTCATGCTGTGAGATTTTATTTTTAATATTACTAAGCACAAAACGAATTTTGTTATATTCACACGTCGCCTCCTCTGGTGTGCAGCGCCTAAGCGATTCAAATGACTTTAAATGTAATGATTCAAAAGTAGTATGCGCACTTTCAATGCACGCATATGCGGTTAAATGCATCAAAAAAAGAAACGAAAAAAGCACAGCAAAAGTAAACGGGAAAAAATATAATTTTAAATTTATTATCTTATTAATCATTATAAAACTAATTTCATCAAAAAAATTATATTAAGTTAATCACCAACAACTTCTTTTTTCAAGATGAATTTTTAATAAAAATATTACAATAGGCAATCATTTTGTCAAAAATAAAATATCTTTTTAGTCAACTCAAATTGACTTGATAAATAAAAATCAAATACCATATATAAATTAATAAACAAAAAAAACCACTATAAAGGCCAATTAAACATGAAAAAATTAAATACAGCGCTTTTAATGACCATTTTCGCAAACACAGGTTTTTCAATCGAACCTTTTCCAGATGAAACACACGAAGCCGCATATCAAGCACACCTTGCAGCTCGATATATAAACAGAGAGCGATATCAAGCTCAATATATGCCCACACATAGCAGCCTGCCAACAACTGCTCCAACAGAATCTGATGAAGAGATGGCACGAAGATTGCATGCTGAAGATAACGCAGAAGTTCCAACTGATCTAGAAACATTGGCGTTGATCGCGCAGCTTCAAGCGCAGAATGAACATGAAGATGAGCAAACTGATCCCGCAACATTGGCGTTGATCGCGCAGCTTCGTGAACAAGATGAACGTGCAATAGTTGAAGAACGTGACAGAGCAATAGAACAGAATGCATTATATGCGGCAAGTGCAGATTATGAAGAGCAAGATATGAATACAAATCTTAACCAGGTTGATCTTAGCGCCGTAGATGCATCAATCGCACAGCAACTGCAAGAAGAAGTGAATGATGCCCCACCGATCATTCATCCAGCGGATGTACATCTTGCACTACAGCTACAAGAAGAACTTAATCATCAAGGCCCCATAGCGCAGAACAATACAACCCCAGCTGCAGTAAATAATTATTTGCAAAACTATGTGTCTGGGCGTCAAACAGATCCAGTTATTGTACAAAATGCAATTACAGCACTCGCACCAGTTATGGCGGCACACGATGAACTTATCAGAATACTTGCGCCAGATTCTGACATTCATGCGTTTGATGGATTTTACAGAACCTATAGTGCAGTGATACTTGATCAGCTACGTGCATTACGCCTTGGGGGTGATGAACATGCAGCAGCCTTGACTTCAGAACATGCATTGCAAGCCGTGCAAGCTATGCTAGATAGACCCGCGCTAGAAGGACAATTTGATGTAAATGCGTTACGGGCACACCTACCTACATTTTGCAATGATTTTTCAGAAGTTGATCAAGAGCTATTTAACAGAATGATTCATATTTCCTTTCAACTGGTTGCAAACAGAGCAAACCAAGTTTTAACAAATTTAATAAGAATTCCTGAAAATTGGGAGCAATACGGCGGCTGCTTACAAGGAAGACAAGATCGTAATCTTCTTGCTATTATTCGTATTCTTAGTGATTTAGGCTTACGACAAGCTTAACTTTAAACAGTGACTAATAAATCCTCTAATTGCTGGTGCTTACTTTTATTCCCGTAAATAAGGCAAGTGACCAGCATTTTTTTATTGAATTTCACAGATAGGAATATTATGATAGAACATATTTTTTATAATAAAATAGCTTGCCGTGTTGCATCATTCCTTTTTTAACGCTTGTCATTTTCACTTTCGATTTAGCCCTTTTACAAAGGAATTTCGAACAATAGAATGTGGACCAAAGCAAAATGAAAGTGAATGTAAAAATGAAAAAAAATCTAAAAATAATTCTAATTAGTCTTAGCTTAGCGCTTATTACTTCTTTCCTCTTTCTAAAAAAACTACACCAAGGCGCTACGGATGGATCTAATGTATACCTTCCGATTGTGTGCATTTCGCAAATCACCGAACACCCTGCCCTTGATGAAGAGCGTCGCGGCATCATAGCTGCGCTTGAATCTGCTGGTTACCGTGATGGTGAAACAGTCAAAATCTCATATCAAAACGCCCAAGGCAACGTGGCAACAGCTGCTCAAATAGCAAAATCACAAGCGGGCCAAAAACCAGCCGTCATGATTGCGATTGCGACCTCTTCTGCGCAAGCGTTACTTCCTGTAGCAACCTCACAAAAAATCCCAATGGTCTTTACCGCAGTAACCAATCCTATTGATGCAAAACTTGTTAAGTCTAATGACGACATTAGTCAACAGATATACGGCATTTCAGATGCACTACCAACGGTCACACAAATCCAGCTCATACGTGATTTTCTGCCTACGTTAAAAACAATTGGCGTTATCTACAATGGAGGTGAAGTAAATTCAACGCACATGGTAAAAGAGCTTAAAACACTCTGCGAAAAAGAAAGCATTATAATTATTGAAGCCATCGCGTCAAAAACAAGCGACGTCGTTAGTGCCGCACAGAATCTAACAGGTCGCGTTGAAGCAATTTACATTCCAAATGATAATACAGCTGTTTCTGCGATGAGCAGCATTACGCAAGTTGCTGAAAAAGCAGGACTGCCTGTATTTGCAGGCGACACAGGATCTGTCCAAAAGGGCGCACTTGCAACACGTGGATACGATCGTTTTGAACTTGGTCAAAAAGCAGGTGCAATTGCTGTAAAGCTTTTAAAAGGCGAAAAGCCTATAAAAAACGTAGACGACACCCACAACCTACATGTATATGTAAACGAAAAAACACGCAAAAGTTTAGGGATAACCATACCAGAAGCATTGCTTAAAAATGTGATTATGATCGGAACAGACGCATGAATCTTATTCAATTAACAGGTGCGCTTGAACTTGGATTGATCTACAGTATCGTTGCGATGGGAATATATTTATCCTTTCGCACACTTCAATTTCCAGATATGACTGTTGATGGCAGTTTTCCGTTAGGCGCAGCTATTTGCGCAGCGTGCATTTTATACGGCGCTCACCCACTAGTCGCAACATTTGCAGCCATGCTTGGCGGCGCACTTAGCGGTTACATTACAGCATTAATGGCAACGCGTTTACGTATGCTTAATCTTTTAGCCGGCATTTTAACCATGATTGCCCTTTATTCCATAAACTTACGCATTATGGGTCGCCCTAACATGGCGATTTCAGGCGAAAAAACTATTTTCAGCGAATACTTGAGCGCACTTGCAATACCAACTGTATCAACACTATTAGTACCGTTACTTGTGATTGTTATCATCGTTGGCCTTATTGCGTTACTCTTTTTGCGAACTGAACTTGGTCTTGGGTTGCGTGCTGCAGGTAGCAATCCTAAAATGGCGAGAGCAAAAGGAATTAATGACCAAAACATGATTCAATTGGGTCTTGGCATTTCCAATGCATATGTGGCGCTTGCGGGTGCACTATTTGCACAAACACAAGGGTTTGCTGACGTCAACATGGGAACAGGAACCATCGTATATGGTTTGGCAGCTGTTATTTTAGGCGAAGCACTTTTACCAATACGTAATTTAAAACAAGCTTTACTTGCCTGCGTTGCCGGCGCTGTTTTGTACCGTTTTGTGCTCTCAATTGCTCTTAACACCCACGAATTTGGCCTTCAAGCATCGGATCTGAACTTGATAACAGCACTTATTATGGTGATTGCAATGCAAGTTCCTGAAATCAAACGTCGCCTTAAGTTATAGGCTAGGATTCACATTTATGATTACATTAACAGATATCCATGTTGTTTTTTCTCCGGGCACGATTCGTGAACGTAAAGCACTTAATGGGCTTTCACTCAAAATTGAAGAAGGCGAATTCCTAACCGTCATTGGCAGTAATGGGGCTGGGAAATCAACATTACTGAATACCATTGCAGGCGAAATCTTGCCAACATCCGGTATAATCATGATTGATGAAGACAACGTTACTCAAAAAGAAAGCCATGCACGGGCAGATGCAGTCGCACGCGTATTTCAAGACCCACTATCAGGCACATGTGGTGATTTAACCATCGCCGAAAATGTCGCCCTTGCAATGGCACGTGGCCGTCAACGTTTCTTTAAAAAGGCCCTACCCCGCGCGCGCCGTGATGAAATTGCGGAATTACTCAAACAGTTAAACCTTGGTCTTGAAAATCGCCTTGATACCCTTATAGGGTCACTTTCAGGTGGTCAGCGCCAAGCAATTAGCTTATTGATGGCGACCCTTAGCCCACTTAAAATTTTACTTTTGGATGAACACACATCAGCGCTTGATCCAAAAACAGCAGCTTTTGTCATGGATTTAAGTCAAAAAATTATTGCTGAACACAAATTAACAGCTTTGATGGTAACGCACAGTTTGCAACAAGCCTTAGATGTTGGAACGCGCACCGTAATGTTACACGAAGGGCATGTGATTTTTGACATAACTGGCGAAGAACGTGCGGCATTAACCGTAAGCGATTTGCTTGCACAATTTGGCAAAAGCATGGACGATGATCGCTTGTTGTTACAAAGGGGCGCTTAATTCTTTGCACCCCGCCTATGTTTTAAAGTTTTTGTGTATTGGTCGCTTTGCCGTGTTTAAAAGTTTGTTTTAAAAATCTATATTTTCAATAATTTTAATAACGGCTGTTTTTATAAAGCATTAAGTTAGCAACATAATTAAACATCTTTATCTTTTTTATGACTATTTTTTTTTAATAAAGAATCCGTTTCTTTTTCTTCGTTAGAGCCTTTTTCAAATTCTTCTTGTTCTTTAATTCGCTTAAGAACAACACATTTAGCAGGATCCTCTTTATGATAACCAGAACTATCTCTTTCCATTAATTTTCCAAGACCCAGCTTTTTATCCATCAAACTATCCACATCTTTTTCACTAACTATAATTTGCTCTATGGTGGGAATTTTAATTATAGCTTTTGTAGACTTTCCATGGCCATGCCCAACATGGTTTCCCCTAAGATCTAGCACTTTAAGGGCAGGAAAATCATGATCGTCAATCAATCCCCAAATACCAGAATAGGTATGTGATGTGTATAAATCAAGATATACTAAATTGGGAAACAGACTAATAAAGTCTAGCTTCACATCAGCATCTAAATTTTTCACCAGTAGTTTTTTAATGTCATTTCGGTTAATATTCTTGGACTTTAAATAATCATATAAATTAATCATTATATCTTCTAAGTTCAGCAATTCTCCTCGACGATTTTTTCTACTTCGGATATCTAATGTTAAAATTTTAACACTTTTCACCTCCTCTATTTTTACATAACAAGCCCCTTCGCGATTTAATGGTATTTTACTATCAAACAAATCAGCGGATAATAAAGCACTGCATTTAAAGATGGTAATAATCACAATATTTAATAAACATCTATATTTCTTAATTAATTTTTTCATAGCATTTGTTCCTTTTTTTAAGTTTGATCATTTGTTCCTGTTTCAAGATCATCGCTTATCAATTGAGGAGTAGATGGAGATTGCATTATTTTATCTTTAAAAGAACCTAATAAACTTTCTTTTAAAGCCTTACTAAACACTTCCAATGAATCACCAACTTTAATTATGCCCTCATCTTTAATTACATCCTTATTTTTTAACGAAAAATTCAACCACGCTTCTTGCATTATAAAATTATCAGCCACTTTTCCTGCTATTTCTTTAGATAGGTTGGCAAAAACATCCTCTAATCTGATATCTTTTATCTCATTTTTTATAGCTGCATCTTTTTGCATCTTACTAAAGGCCAAAATACACCCTAAAAGAATGGGGTTAAATTCACGGGAAATTTTTTCCTTTTCAACAAAACGCTTATAATAATGGGCATCATAGCACTCATATAAAAACCCTAACAGACATACAGCCCCCGCTAAATAAATTGGTTTAATACTACTAGGTTCCAAACGGTAAAGAAAAGCAGTATAAAGAGAAAGTAGCATAACTTCTGGTTTAAATATACATTTGCGATGAAATTCAAGATTTAAAAAAGTAGAATTTAAAAACGACGTCCAATCTTTTTTGATTTGCAACTGCATTGCTATATTTTGTATGTGAGTTAGCAATATCTTGGCTTCTGTGTAATTTTCTGGTATCTCGTTATTTTTGTTATGTTCAGAATTATTATAAATATAGTCTTTAAAAATTGCCGTAGCCTTTTCTTGCATAAGCAGCTGCTCATTAGCATTATTTACTTGCACAAGAGATCCTGCAGAAATTTCCGACAAAACAAAAACTAAAGAGTCAGTCTCATCGATTTCATCACTTGCCATTAACAATACAGATGTTATTAATAAATAAAAGTACACATAAAAATAAGACTTTTTCATCATTATTTTCTCTATCTCTGCAATAAATAACTTTTTATAATTACTTTTTAAAAAGGAGTTTCCATCATATTCACTGGCCTGTTGAAATGCTTACAAACACAAATTAAAGCTTTACTAACATCCATGAACTGGCAGTTAATATAATTGTAAGTGAATTGTAGGCCTGCAAAATAATAGTTAGAATGTGAATACTGCGTACATTTTCTACTCTTTACAGAAATGCGAAATTTTGACTTTTGAATTTTTATAATTCTTCGGATTAGAATAAAAGATAATGCGCTAGAAAGTCCGAAAATGACACGACAAGGCTAAGCTTGCACATTGAATATTCGCTAATATTTACTGATTCACTTTACGCCAGTGACTAACATTCTTATTATGCTCATCAAGATTTCGTGCAAAGCGATGACCGCCTGTACCATCAGCCACAAAATACAGGCTATCACTTTCAGCTGGAGATAACGTTGCTATAAGAGACGCCTTACCTGGACATGAAATTGGCTGCGGCGGAAGTCCAGAACTTGTGTACGTATTGATCGCAGATTCTATTGCTAAATCAGCTTTAGTAAGCGCACGCCCAAGCGATTGCTTACCATTTGTAATTGCATAAGAGGTCGTTGGATCTGACTGCAAACGCATATTTAGTGCCAAGCGATTTAAAAAAACCGCAGCAACATGGGCGCGTTCAGACTTTACGCCTGTTTCTTTTTCCACAATAGACGCTAACGTTAATAATTCACGTTCTGACGTAATTCCATTTTTTTGAAGGCGTGCTTTACTATTCGTTGATTTTTTCCAAAGGTCAGCAAGCATGACATTCATCGCAGCTGCCAAACGTTTGATCACCGATTCACGTGAATCGCCATAACGTACAGCATACGTTTCGGGCAGCAATGTCCCTTCAGGTGGAAGCGTAAAAATCCCGCCGGACAAATAAGGTAGATCATTTAAATGACGCACAATTTCAGCAACAGTTAAACCTTCGGGGATTGTTACTTTATAAGGTTTATTTTTTTTAAAAAGATCAATCACATCCGTAAATGACATATCTTTTGTAAAGATATAGGTGCCAGGTTCAAACGATATTTTATGTTCTAAAAAGGCAGCACACAAAAACGACCATGGATGCGTTAATACACCAACACTTACCAAGCGACGCGTAATTTCAAGGATGTTGGAATGGACAGGGATAGTAACATAAACTTGATTTGCTTCTAACTGATTTAATTCATCTTGTTTCATTTGAATGTGTGGTGCAGGCACTGAAGCATACGTTGCATCTTTATTCGAGATAAAAACGAAACACAAAAAAGCACATAAAAAGATATATTTATTTTTCAAAAAAAATTCAGCATTTTGTAAAAAGATGTATTTATTTAATTCTAATGAAACTGGTAATTTTTTCCAGCTAAAAATGGTGGTCGCAACAGGGATTGAACCTGTGACCCCTACAATGTCAATGTAGTGCTCTACCGCTGAGCTATGCGACCGTATCGAGTATAGGAATTTGTATCAAATTTTGAGTGTTTATGCAAGAAGATTAAGTTTTTTAAGAAGAAAAAATTTTATTGTCATTTTAAATTTAATATAATATAATATGATTCAATTGATAAAAGAACTTTTAAAACTTTTAATGGAAAGATATTATAATGAAATCACTCATCACAAGCTTAATTATTCTCTCCACCCCTCTTATGGCTGCAACACCTTTAATGGTTGACGATAATGTGGGAAACTGGACAGCTACATACACATTAAAGGAAAATTCCATTGTTGAACATACGCCAACAAGCACAACCTTAATAGGTACGAATGCAAAGCCTTTGCCGGGCGCACGTTTTCAAAACACAGGAACTATGGGAGGTGGATCTGAATTGTCTTTTGGGATGCCTGACCTTAATGGAATACCATTGCCACATGGATTATATTTATCGACAAAATCAACGCAAGCTGACTTTGTAAACGCACTCATCCGCTCTAATGTATATGAAGGTACAGAGGCTGAAAAGCAAGCATATGAAACAAGTGGGAACTGGACCGAAAGCTTTAAATTAAAAGATGGCACTGAAATAGTTCACACGCCAGAAACGATTATTATTTTTCCAAACACCCCGTTTGAAATACGTCTTGTGGATATTCAAACAGGCGAGATAAATGAAATGGAATTTAAAAATGGTTTATGTTTATATACAAAATCAACAAGAACAGAATTTTTAAGTATGCTCATCAAATCCGAAGCATTTAATTAAACGACCCATGCAAGAGAAGGGTTTATGCCCTTTTCTTTTTTTTGCGTTTACCGATCAATTTCGCCAAACACGATATCCATCGACCCAATGATCGCCACCGTATCCGCCAGATAATGCCCTTTACACAAGAAGTCAGTCGCTTGCAGGAATGCAAACCCAGGTGTACGAATCTTACATCGATACGGCTTGTTCGTGCCATCGGCTACAAGATACACACCAAATTCACCTTTCGGGGCCTCAACAGCTGTATAAACTTCACCAGCTGGCACATGAAAACCTTCTGTATAAAGTTTAAAATGGTGAATCATAGCTTCCATGGAATGCTTCATCGCATCGCGTTTAGGCGGTACAATTTTAATGTTATCCGCCAGTACAGGGCCCGGTTGCATGTTATCAAGACATTGGCGCATTAAACGAAGGCTTTGACGCATTTCTTCAACGCGCACCAAATAGCGATCATAACAATCCCCATTGCGACCAATCGGCACATCGAAATCAAGATCTTCATACACTTCATATGGTTGTGATTTGCGTAAATCCCATGGCACAGAACTGGCGCGAAGCATCGGGCCAGAAAGCCCCCAATCTAGTGCATCATCAGGCGAAATAATACCAATATCTACCGTGCGTTGTTTAAAAATCCTATTATCTGTTAGCATCGTTTCAACGTCATCAATGATCTTTGGGAAACGATCAATAAAGGCACCAATTTCATCTGCCAATCCATGGGGCAAATCAAGGTGAACACCGCCTGGGCGAATATACGCAGCATGCATGCGCGCTCCGCAGACCTTTTCATAAAAGCCCATCAAAATTTCACGTTCTTCAAACACCCACAAAAATGGCGTCATCGCACCAACGTCTAACGCAAAGGTTGCAATATTAAGTAAATGATTGGCAACACGGGTTAGTTCAGAAAAAAGCACGCGAATATATTGCGCGCGAATAGGAACAGCAAGCCCAAGCAGTTTTTCAATTCCAAGCACAAATGCATGCTCCTGATTCATAGGAGACACGTAATCAAGGCGATCAAAATAAGGAATTGCTTGCAGATATGTTTTATTTTCAATTAGCTTTTCAGTGCCGCGATGCAAAAATCCAATATGCGGATCCGCGCGCTGCACAACTTCACCTTGAAGTTCCATGACCAGACGAAGTACACCATGCGCAGCCGGATGCTGGGGGCCAAAGTTAAGCGTATAGGTTTGCTGGGTCATATCGTTTCATTTTCAGTTTTTTTTAGTGTGGACGCTTTAGTATAGAACGGGAAAAGTGTTTTTAAAACACGTTATGCCGTATTCTTAGAATAATTATAGAATCTATTCAGCGAATTAAAGCACGCGTGTTAAGGGATCAAAACACATATCAAAATTAACCTTACACATTCTCTAATTTAGGCACACTTTCTAATTTAGATGCACCGCCTTCCCAGGGACTTAAAAAGTCAAAACTACGATATTCTTGCTGCAAATAAACAGGTTCGTATATAACACGTCCCTCTTTTTCACAATAACGTACTTGCGTGTAGCCTGTAAGAGGAAAGTCTTTACGCAAAGGATGGCCTGAGAAATTATAATCTGTCAAAATACGGCGTAAATCAGGATGATCCATAAAAGCAATGCCAAAAAGATCCCAAATTTCACGTTCATACCAATTTGCACAACTAAACACTTGTATCGACGTGGGCACAGACACCCCTTCCGCAACATTGATCTTAATCCGCAAACGTACATTTTCAGACAAACTAAGTAAATGATATACAACTTCAAATCGCTGCGCGTGAGAAGGATAATCAACCGCTGTGATATCAATTAACTGTTTGAATTTACATTTATGGTGATCATTTAAAATAGTCAATACACGCACAATTGACGCAGGATACACAGTTAAGGTTGCCTCCCCTAATGCGTACTTTATCTCAATAAAATCTGGTCCTAAAATTTCTTTTAGCACAAGCGTAAGTTGGTCAAAATATTTGATGTCCATGTGATTATTATCTTTTAAATGTACATTAATAGTATACGGGTGATAAATGCGTTTTGGAAAGATTTTATGTATTTATATTTTTCATTCCTTTCTTTAAAACATACTGCAGCTCATTTCTTTCTGTAATCACCCTGCCTTTTTCCCTATTACTTTCGCGCCTTTCTCTATCATCGTTGGTGACTCCACCTTCTTTATCATCTTCAAACTTTCACTTTTTGTCATGTTTGGACTTAATTCGAAGATCTCTATTGCAACAAAGGCATAGAGCCTGCAATTAAAGCTTCATACTTTTATCTATTTGCCTTTAAAGCGTTAAAGATACTCGGATCAAGTCCGAGCATGACAAAAAAGAACAACACGCAGATAGTAAAGAAAAGCGCTAAAATAGGCACCATAATTTCGAAGATAACATGGAAAAAAGCTTGTACACCGCATAGAAAATACACTCAATCATTGACAATTCATATTACAGCAATTTAATCCTTGAAAAAACATATAATAATGAGCACATAATACAGTGTGACCCCTATCTAATTTAATTGGTTATTATTGATGAGCTTAAATCATGCACTTTTTGCTGCTCTTGTAGCATTTTTATGGGGTTTTAATTTTGTTGTTATTAAAACCGGCTTAAGTGAATTCCCACAATTTCTTTTTAGTGGCTTGCGTTTTTTTCTTGTTGCTGTGCCACTCGTGTTCTTTATTCCAAAACCAAAGACATCTTGGTTTTATCTTATTGCTTTCGGCACAATGCAAGGTTTTTTATCATTCGCATGCATGTTCAAAGGAATGAACCTTGGCATTACAGCGGGACTATCATCTATTATTTTGCAAACACAAATATTTTTTGCACTTTTTTTATCTACCTATGTGCTTAATTTAAAACCAACAAAGCAACAAATCATAGGCGTATCTATTTCTATAATTGGAATGTTTTTAATTGCACTTAGCCTAGATCAGCACACCGTTTCTTTGTCAGCCTTTTCAATTATTGTAGTAGGTGCCTTCTTTTGGGCAGTCGCCAATATTTTTCTAAAACTAGCAGGCTCCGTCGATAGCTTTGGGTTTATTATTTGGTCATCGTTGTTTGCATCAATACCCAATTTTATATGTTCGTACTACGTTGATGGTAGTGATGCAATTTTAGCCTCGTTACACGGATTAACAATAAAAGGCTATGGATCACTGATCTTTGTTATCGTTATGGCAACATGGATTGCGGCGACCATCCAAGCATATCTTATTAAAGAATATTGTCCAAACGTTGTCGCTCCTTATGCGCTTCTCATTCCAATTGTGGGAATGGCATCTAGCTGGATTGTGCTAGGTGATGCAATGTCACTGCAAACCATTGCTGCAAGTAGTGTTGTGTTTATAGGTCTTGTCATCAATCAATTACCAGCGCGCAAAAAAATAACAGTTAGTGAAGTATTTATGCAAGAAGACCGAAAAGCGGCCTGACTTATAATCGCTTTTTATTTTTTGCCCCGCTTATTCATGGTAGTGTAAACGCAACGCATCATATTAAGACGCCAAAGCATGACCTTTTCCCAAAAACGCGCCTCTGACCCAAAAACAAGTGTATGGGTATCAGCTTCTGCTGGTACGGGCAAAACAAAAGTGCTTGTGGACCGCTTGATACATATTTTATACAGCGGCACGCCTATCCGTCATATTGTCTGCTTAACTTTTACGAAAGCAGCAGCTGTTGAAATGCAGGAACGTTTATTAAAACGTTTACAGCAAGATGCAGCCAAAGAAAGCAAAGTAAATAATAACGAAAGCAATACTTCTGCCCCTTCTTTTGCAGCCAAAATTTATGAAGAATTGCTTGAATCACCTGAATCCTTAAAAATTATGACACTACATGGATATTGTCAAAGTTTACTGCAAAAATTCCCATTTGAAGCGGGCGTTACACCTTTTTTTGACGTTCTTGACGACGATAATGCATATCAATTATTGATGGAATCGCTTAACCATGTATTACAGTCACCAGAAACCGAAGAAATAGCATGCGCCATCGAAGGGGTCTCTGATTTCATGGGGGAATACACCTTCGAAAATTGCCTTATGGATGCTTTTAGTCGCTGGCATAAAGTGCGCCATTTAGAACGTGCTTACGAAAATCCTGAATTGTACAAATCAGCTCTATTAGACGCGTTTCCACTTGATCTAGACGAAGCCCTTGATCCAGGGATTCAACTAACCTCTTTGATAGACGCATTATCTGAATCCACACAAAATATGGATAAAACGTTAGCAACAGCACTTGCATCTGATGGTTTGTTGCCCAACCTGTTTTTAACAAAGGAAGGAAAACCGCGCAAAAAAATTATATCTGCTGACTTTAAAAAGAAAAACGCAGATATGGCAGAAGAACTGGATGCGTACGCGCATTATGTGCATCAAAAAAGCTTGGTTGAACTGCATGCAAATTGGATTACAGCTAATAAGAATTTCTGGCAAATTGTACAAGCCGTGCTTACGCATTTTGGAATGCTTAAAGCAAAAAAAGGCGTTCTTGATTACCACGATTTAATATTACATAGTCTTGCTTTATTTTCAGATGACTTAGCACTAGCATTCGTACATCAGCGACTTGACTACACCATCGACCACATCCTTGTAGACGAATCACAAGACAACAGCCCAGAACAATGGCTTTTTATTTTGAAATTAGTTGACTTGTTTATCCGTGAAGACACCCCTAACCGATCCCTATTTGTAGTGGGCGACGTCAAGCAATCGATTTATGGGTTTCAAGGTGCCGTACCACATTTATTTGAATCACTGGTATATACATTTGAACATACGCTAAAAAGTCGCGGCCATCGTTTTGAACGTTTAACGTTAGACGATTCATTTCGTACTGTATCAGAGATTTTACAAACAGTTGACAATGTATTCAATAAAATGCGCAACGGCATGGGCGCTTACACTAAACATCGGGCATTTAGGCGTGATGCGGGTTGGGTTGGAACGACACTATTAACAAAAGTTGACTTTAAAGCTGAGGAAACAAACGAAAACCAGGAAACCGACACAAAAGAAGGCGCGTGGCCAATCATAACGCAGTATGAAGCAAAAACATCAAAAGACAGCATTTTAGCTGAACATGTCGCTGATGACATTCAAAAGGCCCTTAATGAACGCTGGCTTTTACCAAGCGTCAATCGTGCGGTTGAAGCAAAAGATGTTCTTATTTTGCTGCGCAGTCGAGGCAGTCTTGCAGCTGAAATCATCCGTGCGCTCAAACAAAGAAATATTGCCGTTGAAGGACCTGACCGCATTCAATTAAACACCCGTCTTGCTATTCAAGATGTCATGTGCATGCTGCGTTTTTTGTGTCTGCCACAAGATGACATGTCACTTGCTCATGTTTTAAAAAGCCCATTTGCCAATGATGGCCATGGTTTTGATGAAGCAACATTATTCGAACTGTGCTATAATCGCGAAGGATCTTTGTGGCAAGAATTATCACGTAGTGCAGACCCAGATCATGTTAAAATGACAACGCTTTTAAAAGATTTACTAGCGCGCGTAGACTATGACGCCCCTTCATTTTTAATACGTGCAATGATTGAACCCGCTTATAGTGCTTTTTTAAACCGTTTGGGATCTGATGTTCACTTACTGTTTGAATCCCTATTAAATACAGTAATGGATATTGAAAAAGGGGCTCCCACACTTGCTGAGGTTCTGTTCAAACTCGAAAAGTCCATGCCCATTGTCAAGCGTGACCCAACAGCACCAACAGGAGTCCGCATCATGACGATTCATGGATCGAAAGGGTTAGAGGCACCTTTTGTCGTCCTTGTTGATCGCGACGAAAGAATTGATTTGGCAAAAGAAAATCTACTTTGGCCAAAAATTGACGATCAAAATAGTGGTGAAATTATTGAACTTTTTTGTCTTAAACCGAAATCAGCCTTAACCATTGAATCAATTTTAGCGCTTCGCGAAAATGCTATGGATACGATGCGGGAAGAGCGCAATCGATTGCTTTACGTGGCACTGACTCGGCCGCGTGATGCCTTATTAGTGGTTGGTTCCGGCCCTTGGACTGAACTCATTGACGAGTGCATTCAAATACAAGGGGACACAGTATCATTACAAAAAGACACGACGCATGCTGATGCTATAACAATGAAACTTGACCAGCCTTTACCTGAATGGATGCACCAAAAATATAATGAAAAGACGCAAAAAAGCATTTTATTTGACGAGCCTGAAATACAAACAGCAGCTATGAAACGCGGCGAAATGATCCATCGCTTAATTGAGGCACTCACAAAAACAACACGTGATCGATGGAATACCGTTTTAACCTATTTCAAAGAAGATGGTGTCGCTGAGGCAGACCTTATCAAAGTTTCGGCCCTTGCACATAATCCTGAATTTTCGCATTTATTCAATAATGACTACATACGTGCGTGGTCTGAAATAGAAGTAGTAAGCAATGGAACGCTACACCGTATTGACCGCTTGATTGAAACAAATGAGGCATTTTTAATTGTCGACTTTAAAACAGGCGAACAACGTAATGTACAAGGGTACCGTGATCAACTAGCTACTTACAAAACAGCCATTTCGCCTATGATTGGGGCAAAACCTGTTCGAACTTATTTGTTTTGGACGGATGCATTAGTGCTGGAAGAAGTCAAAGCTTTATAATCATTAACAAACTTTACCATATTACATTTTTCAAAACTCTGCCCATTATAAGCAAAATTTCCAGGGTGCCATGAATTAAGGTGTTCTTCTAAAAAAGTATGTTCACCAGCATTAAGCAATAACAATTTTGTATCAGAATTAGCCAAAGCTGAAAAAGCAGCGTTAAGCATGACAGGTGTTACAAGTTCTTGTACTTCCCAAATATTATTAGCATACAAGCTGGTATACAAATACGTATTAAAAAAAGCATCATCGTCAACTTTTTTCAAAATTGCACCTAAAACATTATCAGACGGTTTTGATGCCATTAAATTGTGGTCAATTTGCCCCCTATTACCTGACCAAATAACATTGTGAGCAACAAAATCAAATTTTTGCACAATCTGTGGCATATTTTTACTCAACAACCACCCTAAATCTGAATAAATTCCGCCATACTTATATAAAGCTTGTATACGTATAATATTTCCTGCAAAAGCATACAATTTATGTTTCATGAATACAGTAAACAATCGGCTGCAAGGCAGTAAAAGAAGCTCATCCGTGTGATGAACTTCAAATTCTATTCCGGCATCTTCTAATTCTTTAAAGGTGTCCTTCAATCCATCTGGAAAGTTAGTCCAGAAAATATGTTTATATCCTGGTAAATTTAAATACGTTTGCTTAAGACCTTTTAGGGCTTGATTTGGAACAGGATGGGGCTTTCCTGGATTTGTAAGCCATAATTTATGCGTTATTTGAGGAATCATATCAGCTTTACTATTAACAATTGGAGAATTAATAGTGTGTATTGCTTTTTTATGAAAATTATTAAGCGTTTCAACTGAATCTTGAATATCCATATTAAACGCGCGTTCCATCAAAACTTTAGAATAATCCCCTGGCGGAGAGTTACTAAAAATTCGGTAGTTATCAGGCATGCAGTCTTTGATGAAATTTTCATTGGACATATTTGGAATAATTAAATCTGGCGATGTAGCATCTGTGCTTACGGCACGATCAAGGGCAGGCAAATTAAAAGCAACATCGTTTTCTGCTTCATCATGCGCAATTGCAACAATATCGTTAAATAATAAAAAAGACAAAAGCATTGTGTATAAATATAGTGATTTCATAAAAAGGCCCTTTATTACAAGAACCTTGCAAAGCAAGGCGTTCTTTTTTAATCTATCTCTACTTTACTAAAATAGTATTAACAGGGGTTAGCTTTCAAACTTAAATGAAGCTAATTATTTGACTTTAAGAAAGGCTGTTTTTTGACCCGCCACTAGCAGCGGGCACTTAATTAATGATTATTCGAATTGGACTTACGGCTAAACATACTTTTCTTTTACTCATCTTATTAAAAAGCTTTTTATTAAAGCTATTATATTTTTAGCCAAAATCTATTATATTTTTAACCAGGCGAAATATAAAAGTTCTCTGATTCATTCGCAGAATATCATGATTCACTTTATGAAGAATTTATCACTCTTCAACAAAGTGAATTTTTAGGAATCCTAGAAATCTCTAATCATCTGACTCATCATCTGTAACGACAGCATCCATATCAGGGATTGGAACATACAGTTTTGTTTCCATAATACGGGCTTTTTCTTCATCGCCTTCTTTCATGATTTCCCAAACCTGCTCTATGATATCTTGCGTACCCTGACGCGCAACAGCAGAACATAATAAAACTTTTTTACCTGAGACTTCTTCAAGCGCAGCTTTTTTCTCGGCAATTTCATCATCATACAAAGAATCAACTTTGTTAAGAACAATAATTTCTGGCTTATCAGCGAGTTCTTCTAAGTACTCTTCAAGTTCATTACGAATGACTTCATACGCATTAACGACATCTTCCTGCGTACCATCGATCATATGAATTAAAACACGGCAACGTTCAATGTGCCCTAAAAAGCGATGACCAAGGCCAGCGCCCATATGTGCGTCTTCAATCAAACCTGGAATATCAGCAAGTACGAATTCTTTATCAAAAACAGATACAACGCCCAACTGTGGATGTAATGTTGTAAATGGATAATCAGCGATCTTTGGCTTTGCGCGTGTAACAGCTGCTAAAAATGTTGACTTACCAGCATTTGGCATACCAAGCATTCCAGCATCGGCAATCAATTTCAAACGAAGCCAAATCCATTGCTCTTCCCCTGGCCAACCTGGATCGAATCGACGTGGCGCTTGGTTAACGGATGTTTTAAAATGCTGGTTACCATAACCACCATCACCACCGCGCGCTAAACGCACAATCTGACCTGGCGTTGTTAAATCAGCAAGTAATGTTTCTTTATCGTCTGCAAGAATTTGTGTCCCCACAGGCACTTTTAAAATAAGGTCTTCACCTGAAGTTCCTGAACGATTTCGCCCCATACCATGCTGACCACGCGCACCACGGAAATGCTGCTGATAACGATAGTCAATAAGCGTATTTAAATTTGGAATTGCTTCAACATAAACACTACCCCCGCGTCCACCAGCACCGCCATCAGGCCCACCATATTCAACAAATTTTTCACGCCTAAAGCTAACGCAACCGTTCCCGCCATCGCCAGATTGTATGTAAATTTTGCATTCATCAAGAAATTTCATTGTATTACCATTTAAAAGTATTTGTTTTGGATGCCATTTGATGCAGAATCAATGTTCAAAAAATAGTAAAGAAATTTATTTTATTATTATCAATGAATTGAAAAAGTATACTTAAAATGGGATCTCAATATAAAAAATATATTATTTTACATGCCATAGTATATAAACAATGCACATGTTTCAAGTAATATTGCATAAAATTCTCAAAATGTACAGCGCCCTATATGACATCAACCCTCTTATGATACCTTTTTAATTAAAAGAACATCAACCAAATATTAATAAATATATCATAGACTAATCAATAACATATCTAATTAAATGATATATAAAGGCATATAAATTATGCGTTTTTTAAGGATAATCATATTATGAAAAAGTTAAATTATTTTATGACAGCGCTTTACTTAACTGTTGCAAACAGCACAATGGATGTTTATGCAGCAGCTCTTTTAACAAGAAATGGCACTAGCACCACACTTAGCAAAAGTGAAATTATTGAAAGGCAAGACGCAGAAATAGATAAGCAATTTGAACGTAAATTAGCTTTGGAAAAACAACAACATGGCATCCTTGAAAAGAAAATAGCAAAAGAAAAAATTTTTGAGATGAGAGAAACATTAACAGATTTTGCGCAAGAACTGCAAAGTCAAATTAAATGATATTTCTGAAAATAAATATATTTTATTGCGAGAGCTTCAAAATAAAATATTTGATGCCATTAATAAGGCTGACTATGTTGCAAAAAATTTTGATCGCGACACTTCTTCGTACTACACTCAAATGAAACTAAAAACAGCTCGCGCAGGACAAATGGCACGATCTGGCATGGACGCAGCATCAGAGTATTCAAGCAAAGCCTACAACACAGCATCAGACTATTCAAGCAAAGCCTACAACTCTGAAATGGCGGCGCAAGCTGGCAGCATGGCAAGAGGCACTGCGGCCGTTGCATCTGACATGGCAAGCCAAGCTTATAATTCTGAAACTGCCAAAAAAATGGGCGATGGCGTGAGAAGCATGGGAACGGCAATGGGGATTCCAAAGATGTCATCTTGGAGCTTTGGCAAGAGAAAAGAAGTTGCAGAGTAAAATTTCCCCACGTTTTTTAAATAGTTAATGAATTGCCTCCACTGCGGGGCAATTTTTTATACATTTACTGTAAAACCAGATATACTTACTACCTTTAGCCTTTAGTTACTACCTTTAGTTACTACCTTTAGTTACTACCTTTAGTTACTACCTTTAGTTACTACCTTTAGTTACTACCTTTAGTTACTACCTTTAGTTACTACCTTTAGTTACTACCTTTAGTTACTACCTTTA
>JAUYTZ010000014.1 GCA_030694965.1 Candidatus Paracaedibacteraceae bacterium | reverse complement strand
AAAGCTTGTTGGTAAATTCGGGGTGAAAGTCATACATGCCGTTAAACATAAAATTCCTGTGCCTAGAAATGCATTAAGTTCTGGAAATGTCTTAGGTTCAAAGGGGTTAACGGTTGCTCACAAACAACCTGAGGGCTTGATAGAATCGGCAAATGCTGCGAAGATGCGGATGGAGGCGGGTAAGCTTTCAGTCGGCTTTAATCCGCTTCGAAAAAAGGCCAAGATTATGGAAAAGTTTATTTTGCTGATCATGAAACAGAAACTGAGAACATGGAAAATTTTATTTTATTAGCTGATTCATTTGAAAAATTCATTTGGCGTCTCTATTACGATAGTCCTTGGTTTTATGTGATAGCTAGAGTTTGCTTCTCTAAGCTTAAATAACTTAATATAAATTTTCCATAATATAAATTATAATGTTTTTAGATGTAAGTTAATTATGCAATTTCAAACGACCCACTTGCGGAAAAAACTCAAATTAGTTAATGTAAAAAAAACTACTACATGAATTAGAATTTTAAAAATGATACTTTTAATACCTTTGCTTTCCGTAGTTGATTCAATTTTAGATCTCGCGCGTTATCTTTTGATTGCTTATGTAATTTTAGGATGGCTTGAAGCGTTTGGTATTGTAAACCGATACAATAAGGTTGTTTTTGAGATCCATAATTTTCTTTTTCGCGTGCTTGAGCCGTTGTTAAACCCGATACGTAGGCTCCTTCCTGATTTAGGAGGTATTGATTTATCTGCTATTATTTTATTTTTAGCCATAAGCTTTTTAAAAGGTGTCATTTATCAATTTTCAATGCAGCATATAGCTGGCTAATTTGCTTCAAGCATAATAGCTTATGATTTTATCATATGTATGTGATTCCTGCCCCAACGGTGCTCATATTTGATACAGTTGATGATTTTTCGATTTTGATAACAGCTTCGACAATATGTTAATCCTTAGTCAGTATTTCAATGTGCTGGATACCGCTTTTTAATGCCTTGTGTTACTTTTTGAGAGTATGCTAATTAATTGTTGTTATTTTTTTTCGCACGACTTAATTATTTCATATAAAAAGCTTATACTAAAATTAATAATTTGTGGTTCACTTTTAATTAGTAGAGTCTCCCCTACTAATTCTTCATAAGTAATATGCATTACCAAGCTCAATAGTCTACAAATTTATCTCAATGCTTGAATTGTTTATCAAGTATTATGTATTAGTTAGTGTGTTTTTTTAAATTAAGAAATGCTTAAAAGTAAAGAGAAAATGCATGTTTGACATCTTTTTAAAATACATTACTTTCGGCTCGCACAATAGCTGGCAACATCTAACATACGATTAGAAAAGCCCCATTCATTGTCATACCAAGATAAAACACGAACAAGCTTCCCATCAACAACTTGTGTTTGGGGCAAATCAGCGATCGAGCTACGATCGTCATGATTGAAATCACATGACACCAACGGTAATGTATTTATTCCCAAAATATTTTTTAATGTGCTGTTTGATGCTGCAAGTAGTGCTTGGTTCACTTCTTCTATCGTTGTTGATCTTTTCGCTATGAATTTGAAATCAACAACAGATACGTTCGCAGTCGGAACACGGATAGCTGTTCCATGGAGTTTTCCTTTTAGATCAGGAAGAACAAGGCCTACTGCTTTTGCTGCGCCTGTTGAGCTTGGAATCATAGACAGTGCTGCTGCACGAGCACGATGCAAATCTTTGTGAAGTGAATCAACTAATCGTTGATCCCCAGTATATGAGTGAATTGTTGTCATAAAACCAGATTCAATACCTATTGCATTATTTAAAGCAAAAGCAATAGGCGCTAAGCAATTTGTTGTACAGGATGCATTTGATATGACATGGTGTGATTCATTAATTTCGGTGTGATTTACTCCGTAAACAACTGTTAAGTCAACGCCATCAGCGGGGGCTGATACAAGCACGCGCTTTGCTCCAGCTGTTAGATGCATTGCTGCATTTTCCCGTTTTGTAAAGCGCCCTGAGCATTCAAGAACAAGATCAATGTCAAGTTTTGCCCAGGGCAAATTGAGGGGATTTGCTTCTGCAATAATTTGTATAGGCCCCTGCCCTACGTCAATTGTATTTTCGCCAAATACCAAAGGCCCACGATACGTGCCATGCACAGAATCATACTGAAACATGTGTGCACTTTCTTCAAGAGAACTCAAATCATTAATTGCTACAATTTGTATATCTGTGCGTGGATTTTCAGCCATTGCACGTAGGACCATGCGTCCAATTCGGCCGAAACCATTAATTGCTATTTTTAGTGTCATGATTAAATACGTTCCTTAACGGCGTTAATAATTGATTCTTTAGTAATATTAAATTTTTCATATAAAACTGGCGCTGGTGCTGATGCACCAAAACTTGTCATGCCAATAAATAAATCATTTTCCCTTAAATATTTTGACCAAGACATTTCTATACCTGCTTCAATGGCAATACGCGGTGCAGAGCCTAAAACGCTTCGCTTATAGGTGTTTTCTTGTGTGTTAAATACCTCCATACATGGAACAGATACTACAACAACGTTTATCCCCATATCACGCAAAGCACTTTGTGCTTCTATGGCAAGTGCAACTTCAGATCCTGATGCAAGCAAGGTGGCTTGTCTTGAAGTTTTTGAGTCACTTAATACGTAAGCACCAAAGGCCGATAAATTCGTATCAATATTTGTGCGCAGTGTTGGTAGATTTTGTCGCGTTAACGCCAGTACGCTTGGTGTGTCTTTTGAATTTAGTGCAATATCCCAACATTCAGCTGTTTCAATGCTATCAGCAGGTCTAAATACATACAAATTAGGTATAGCCCGTAATGCTGTTAGATGTTCTACTGGTTGATGTGTTGGTCCATCTTCGCCAAGACCAATGGAATCGTGTGTCAGGACATAGATGGCTTTTTGTTTCATTAATGCAGATAAGCGTAAACTTGGTCTTAAATAATCGCTAAAAACAAGAAAAGTACCACCGTACGGGATGAATCCATACAAGCTTAACCCATTCATCATTGCTGCCATTGCATGTTCGCGAATGCCAAAATAGATGTAGCTTCCACTAAAATCAGTTGCACTAATGGGTTGCTGACTCTTTACTTTGGTATTGTTCGATCCTGTTAAGTCGGCAGACCCACCAATTAGTTCTGGAATTGCTGGTAATATCGCATCTAGCACGCGCTGCGATAACACTCTTGTCGCTTGATTAGGTTTTTCGTTTAAAAAAACCTGTTTTATTTTATCAAAAGCATCTTTACTATAAATTTCTTTTGCGCCAGATAAAAGTTTTTTGTTTTCAGATGAAAGTGTATCGTGTTTTTCTATCCAGGCATTATAGGTGTCTTGATGACGCATTGCTGCGTTTGCCCAAGTGTTATGTATATCGGCAGGAATTTCGAATGATTCATGCGGCCAATTCAATTTTTCGCGTGTTTTTTTGATCTCATCCGTACCGATCGGGCTTCCATGACTTGCAGAAGTTCCTGCTTTTGCAGGAGAACCAAACCCAATCGTCGTTTTGCAGGCAATCAGCGTAGGTGCATCCGTTGTTTGCGCCCACGTAAGTGCTTCTCGAATAGCTTGTTCATCATGGCCGTCAATTTCTTTTACTTTCCAGCCAGATGCTTCGAAACGTAAGCGGGTATTATCACTTGTAGAAAGTGATGTTTTTCCATCAATCGTAATGCCATTATCATCGAAAAGAACAATTAGATTTTTTAGTTTTAAATGGCCGGCAAAAGAAATAGCTTCTTGGCTTATGCCTTCCATTAAATCACCATCACCGCAGATGACATATGTTTTGTTATTTATAATATTTTGACCAACACGCGCCGCCATCATTTCTTGACCAAGTGCCATACCAACAGCTGTTGCAATTCCTTGTCCAAGCGGGCCTGTTGTTGTTTCCACCCCAGGTGTATGTGCATACTCTGGATGTCCTGGGGTTATGCTTTCCCATTGACGAAAGTTTTTAATTTGATCCATCGTCATTTCAGGATAGCCGCATAAATGAAGTAAGCTATAAAGTAGTATCGACCCATGGCCTGCCGATAAGACGAATCGATCGCGATTTGGCCAATATGGATCTTTTGGACTAAATATTAAAAACTCTTGAAACAAAATAGTCGCAACATCAGCCATTCCCATTGGCATGCCAGGATGGCCTGATTGCGCTTTTTCAACGGCATCAATACTAAGAAAGCGCAGTGCGTTAGAACTTGGTGTCATTGAGTTTTTGCCATATTTTTTTGATTATAATGTATTTTAAGTGATGTAAATGATTACGTACAGTGCAAAATTGAAATTTTTAGCCGCCGTAGCAAGGGACTAAGAGCAGATTTATGTTCTTGCAATAACAACAGGTCATTTGAATCGGGGCTTATGAATTGACTTAATACTATATGTGTTGTTTATGTGTTGTTTATGTGTTGTTTAGTAAGTTAGCTAAATCCCTCTGGTCTGCGATTTTTAATCGCACATCTGTGAAAAATTTCCGATCTTCACCAGTAACGGTTCCAGGATTAGATGTAACTGCAATAACATAATCTGGTCCCTTAGCATGATTTCGGATTTTTCTATTAAAGAGGTACTCGGCTAATACAATTCCAGCATATCTGCCAGAATCAGTTTCTTCCATTTGAATGTCTGTTAAGACTATATGTGGCGTGTGTGTTTCGCAATGCGCAATAGCCTTTTCCATAGACGTGCAGATAGTTAAATTTATATCCCATTTAACAAGGTCTGCATTAACACACATTTCAAACATTTTTTTGACCATTTTGCAGATAGATATTGTGTCCTCAACAAATAGAACATCAAGGATCGGTCTTTGACAAAGCGGGAATGGTAGAAAAAAAGATAATAACATACAGATAGATAATTGTGGTTTGTAAGTTACTAAAAAATGCTCTGTTTCAATGAATGTTGATTGGGTTCTAGCTTGTATTTTTGCACCCATGGATTTTGTGTTTTTAATACTATAATGAGGAATAGAAGTGGTTGAATTAGTAATAGAAGTGCTTGCACTATAAAATGTATTTACGTCAGATAAACTATTTTCTGCCAGTTTATTAGGTGATAATTCTGTCATATCAAATTTATTAGGTGCTGACTCTGCTGCGCACAATGTTTGTGCATCCACGTATTTAGTGCGCTTAGCACCATAAGTATCTGCATTAGACGGTTTTTTTTTTAATTCTTTTGGATTGCTTTCAATATTATCCTCATTAATAGATCTAATTATTTCTGGATATACTTTTTTATTACTATCCATTTTTTTCTGAACAATTTCATAATCAATACTATTTTCAGTAGAAAAAATTGGAGAGCTTGCGACAAGAAGGTGAGCAGCAATAGCAATATTTCGTAAAATAATTTTGGAATATAACATTTTTAATCTCTTACAATAATAATAAAAATAAAATCAATCTATTTAACTGGTTTAATTAATTTAAATAATAATGTTTTTATTAATATAAAAAAAATTAAATCTTACAGAATATAATATCATATTTTTAGTGAAATTAGATTAACAAAAAAGTTTATTTTTTATTTTTTTAAAGCATGTCTTTTTTTTCTGGACAAACCTTTTAAAAAGCGGTATCAATAAAAACGTCGTTAGTGACGTGCCCGAATAGCTCAGTTGGTAGAGCAAGGGATTGAAAATCCCTGTGTCGCTGGTTCGAATCCGGCTTCGGGCACCATTATCTCCCATTACGTGCTCATATAAAAATAAAAAAGGACGTCTTGTTATGACATCGACGGCAGAAACGACTCTATCAATTCCTCTCTCAGATTTACAATCTTCTACTGATCCAAAGCTTATTACGTTCGGTTGTCGTTTAAATACCTATGAATCTGAAGTTATACGTTCCCTTACAAAAGCTGCTGGTCTTGAAAATGCAATTATTATTAATACATGCGCAGTTACCGCTGAAGCAGAACGTCAAGCACGTCAGACAATTCGCAAACTTCGTCGTGAAAATCCTGATGCCAAAATAATTGTTACTGGATGTTCTGCGCAGGTGAATGCTGATTCTTATACAAAAATGACTGAAGTTGATGCCGTTATCGGTAACGACGATAAGATGAAAATTGACACCTACACAGGACTTAAAAACCCCGGTCATGAGCGTCTTAAAGTGAATGATATCATGTCTGTTACTGAAACAGCTTTACATTTAGTTTCTGGTTTTGACGGAAAGGCACGTGCTTTTGTGCAAGTCCAAAACGGCTGCAATCATCGCTGCACTTTTTGTATTATTCCTTATGGTCGCGGCAACTCACGTAGTGTTGCTATTGGTGAAATTGTTGATCAACTTCGTGCACTTGTTCAAGCGGGCTATCATGAAATTGCCTTTACGGGTGTTGATATTACAGCATACGGTGAGGATTTGCCCGGCACCCCCACACTTGGTCAAATGATTAGACGTGTGCTTGCCTTGGTGCCCGATTTAAAACGCCTTCGTTTATCGTCACTTGATCCTGTGGAAATTGATGAAGATCTTTGGCAGCTAATAGAAACTGAGCCACGTCTTATGCCTCACCTTCACATGAGTCTGCAAGCAGGTGACAATATGATTTTAAAACGAATGAAACGTCGCCATTTGCGCGAAGATGCAATTGCTTTTTGTAAAAAAGCACGCGCCCTTCGCCCTGAAGTTGCTTTTGGCGCAGATCTTATTGCTGGTTTTCCTACCGAAACAGATGAAATGTTTGAAAATACGCTTCGCATTGTTGATGAATGTGATTTAACATATTTGCATGTATTCCCCTACTCGCCTCGTCCTGGTACACCAGCAAGCAAAATGCCACAATTGCAAGGGGCAGTTATAAAAGAGCGCGCAGCTCGTTTACGTAAAAAAGGTGACGAAGCGGAGCAGCGGTTCTATGATCGTCTTGTCGGTCAAGAGGTTACAATCTTAGTCGAATCCATAGAAGGTGATACAATTAAAGGAAAAACGGACCATTTCGCGCCTGTTATTGTAAAAAATATACCAATAGGGATTTCCATTGCTCCTACGATTTGTGTTAAAATTCATAAAAATGAATCAACGCATTTATTAGGGGGACTTCTTTGACAACCACATGGTGGCAACGCTTAAAAGCAGGCCTGAAAAGTTCGACGAATCAAGTCGGATCAAAAATTCGCAATGTTTTTGTTAATCGAAAACTTGATGCGTCATTGCTCGATGAAATTGAAGATATACTTATCCAAGCGGATATGGGGGTATCAACTTCTTCGATGCTTCGTAAACATTTAGCAAGTTTAAAGCTTTCCCCCGAAACATCATCAGAAGAAGTTTTGATGCTTTTAGCAGATAAAATTGAAGAAAGACTTACTCCTGTTGCACATGAAATGACTTTTTTAAAAGGCGCATTAAATGTTGTGCTAATGGTAGGTGTAAATGGTAGCGGAAAAACAACAACGATTAGCAAACTTGCAAAACAGTGGAAAAATCTAGGATATTCTGTTGAGCTTGCAGCATGTGATACGTTTCGTGCTGCAGCCATTGAACAATTAGTAATTTGGGCGGAGCGCCTTTTCATTCCTATTTATACGAGTAAGCAAGGCCATGATTCATCAGGACTTGCCTTTGAAGCTGTTCAAAAAGCAAGTAAGTCTGGCGCTGATATTTTGCTTATCGATACAGCTGGGCGTTTGCATAATAAGCAACACTTAATGGATGAACTTGCCAAAATTCAACGCGTTATTAAAAAAGTTATTCCAAAAGCACCACATCATGTCATACTTGTGCTTGATGCCACAACAGGACAAAATGCAGTTCAACAAGTTGATATTTTTCAAAAATCAGCACAAATCACAGGCTTAATTATTACTAAACTAGATGGCACTGCTAAAGGCGGAGTTGTTGTTGGACTTGCTGATAAATTTAACCTGCCTATTTATGGTATTGGTGTTGGTGAATCATTTGATGATTTACAACCCTTTTCAGCAAAGCAATTTGCACATGCCCTTGTTGGCTTAGAGGATATTTAAACGATGACAGATTCATTTTCTAAACATTTAACGACTGAGTTTCCAATTCATGAAGCGCGTCTTTTCAATGATGCTGATGCTGCACTTTTATATATTCAAAAAATATATAATGATAGTTTGGTAACAATAAAGGACGCTTTTTCACAAGCTGTTGATGGGCATGCAGATACTATAAATATTACATCAGGCTGTTATCCTTATGTTGGATTTCGCGTTGAAAACAAAGATTTGTGTCATGATCCAAGCTTTAGTTATGGTGCTGTTACAGAGCCAGGTCATTATGGCGGTACTTTGACGCATCCAGATCATTTTCATGCTTATTATCGCGAACAAATACAGCTTATTTTAGAACGCCATAAAGTGCCAGTTGTTGTAGGAAGAAGCTTGTGGCCAATTCCATTGCCGTTTGCCGTAGAGCATTCACCATCTGATCTTGAAACAGGGCAACTTTGCCAAGTTAAGAACGTATTTGTACTTCCTGATTTATCACGAATTGATGACAATGGTCCTAATTGTACGGCACCTAGCACTTACATCCGTCCTATTTCATTGTTTACTGGTGAACGTGTTGATTTTTCACTTCATAGACTTAAACACTATACAGGGACAGATGTACAGCATTTTCAAAAATTTATCTTGCTTACAAATTATCAACGCTACATTGATGCTTTTATCGACTTTAGTCGAGCTGAGCTAAAAAAGGAAGGTACAGAGTATACTGATTTTGTAGGGCCAGGATCACTTTCTTTTACTAAAGAAAATCCAGATGAAGAACATTGTTCAAAGAATACGCATTTACCGCAAATGCCAGCTTATCACCTTAAGCGCGCAGATGGACAAGGCATTACTTTTATCAATATTGGTGTTGGCCCAAGTAATGCCAAAACAATTACAGATCATTTGGCTGTTCTTCGTCCACATTGTTGGTTAATGCTAGGTCATTGTGCTGGCCTTAGGTCAACTCAAAATTTGGGTGACTATGTACTTGCGCATGGGTATGTACGCGAAGATCACGTCTTAGATCAAGATCTGCCACTTTGGATCCCAGTTCCTGCGCTTGCTGAAATACAAGTTGCTTTACAAACGGCTATCTTGAACGTTACACATGAAAGCTCTGAAGAAGTTAAATCTCATATGCGAACAGGAACGGTTCTTACAACAGATAACCGTAATTGGGAACTTCAGTCACGTGAATTTTATGAACGATTTAGACAAAGCAGAGCCATTGCAGTTGATATGGAATCTGCAACTATTACGGCCAACGGATTTCGATTTCGCGTCCCGTACGGGACACTGCTTTGCGTTTCAGACAAACCCATCCATGGTGAAATTAAATTGCAAGGCATTGCAAATACCTTTTATCGCCAACGCGTTCGCCAGCATCTTGAAATTGGTCTTGAAACAGTTCGCCTACTTCGTGAAGGTGGAGCTGAACAACTACATTCGCGTAAACTGCGTGGATTTGATGAACCACCATTTAGATGAAAATTTTAATTCTTAAAGATTTTAATTCTTAAAAGTTAATGCCCAGATTAAGTCTGGGCGGGCATAAAACCAATGTGTTAATAAAATTAATTTTTGTAAATATCTATAATGCTTTTGATCATTGTTAATGCTTCATTGCGGGGACGCTTAAAACAATTGCGACCAATGATTGACCCATTACCACCGCCAGCATAAATCGCACGTGTCTCATCTAGTATTGCTTCGATAGAGTCTTTTGCTTCGCCGCCAGAAAAGACAACGATTCGACGCCCATTAAAGCAGCATTGGACAATATGACGTACACGTTCTGTCAATGTTTCAATAGGAACTTTGTGCTGGATGTACTGTTCCTTGGCTTCTTTTTGTTCTAAGTATGCTGTTGGCAATTTGACCTTTATAATATGTGCACCCAGCATACAGGCAATATGCGCACCATACGCAACAACATCAATTGCTGTTTCGCCTTCTTTTGAAATATTTCCACGTGGATATGACCAAATGACGACGGCCAACCCACATGATTTAGCTTCTTCTGTTAGTTCTCGAATTTCTTCAAACATATCAAGAGACGCATCTGAACCTGGATAAATAGTGAAACCAATGCCGTTACACCCTAACCTAAGTGCATCAGAAATAGACGCTGTAATTGCTTGATCACCTGGCAAATCTTTGTTCATTAGTGAGTTGCTGCTATTCATTTTTAAGATTGTAGGGATTTCCCCTGCAAAGGTTGAAGCGCCTGCTTCAATCATGCCAAGTGGCGCGGCATAGGCTGAGAAACCGGCGTCTATAGCCATTTTGTAATGAAAATGAGGATCATACGCATCAGAATTTCCAGCAAAGCATCGTGCGGGTCCATGTTCAAAACCTTGATCAATTGGTAATATAATTAAGCGGCCTGTACCAGCAAGTTCACCATGCATTAACATGCGCGCTAAATTAGCTTTGACCCCTGGATTATCAGACTCGTAGTTGTTTAAAATGTCTGTAACAGCTGAGGTTATGCGCATAAATTGTGATCCGTTTTTTTAATTGAACAATCTTATTATAAACGGTCTTTTCAATAAAATTCCAATAAAATCATTTTTTATTTTCTGATTCATGAAAGTAATTCCTTAAACTATCAATTAACTGTTTTTGGTTTTTTTGCTGTATTTTAAATATGTCATGAAGTGATTCGCCAATCTTTCTGCATTTATTTGGGTTTTTAAGCAAATCTAGTAAGATATCGCTTAAATGCTTTTCATTCAACACAGAGATGGCCCCTGCCCCTTTCAATATGTCGCAAACCTCATTAAAATTGTGCATGTGAGGGCCAAATAAAATAGGTTTTTTAAAGTGGATAGGTTCAATTGGATTTTGCCCTCCATGCGGAATAAGACTTCCTCCCATAAAGACCGCATTGCTTAGATTATAAAATGTTCCTAATTGCCCAATGCTATCGATAACAATACCATCAGTTATGATCGATGTTTCTTTTAATGCTTCTGCTAATGTTTTGAATAAAAGCTGATTTTCTTTTGCCATTTTTACCAGAGAATTTGCACGGTATGGGTGCCGAGGCGCAAGAATTGTTATTACATCAGGTAAGTTCTTTTTTAACTCTATGTGAACATTAAAAATATGCTCCTCTTCGCCTGGATGAGTGCTTGCTGCAATCCAGATAGGTTTTCCATTAAGCATTTTTGAAAAATGGGCGTTATCTGATTGATTTATAGGTAAAGAAGGTGCTGAGAATTTTAAATTAGGCATAATGCTAACGTTATTGACACCAAGCTTTTTAAGACGATCTGCAGTTTCTTGTCCTTGTGCTAAGCATTGCGTGAATTGGTTTAAAAGGTATGCTGCCAAGGTTGGAAATTTACTCCAGCGTTTAAAACTTCGATCAGAAAGGCGCGCATTTAACAATATAAGAGGAATATTTCGTTTTTTGCATGCCTGAATTATGTTTGGCCAAATCTCAGACTCAATAAAAAAAACCTGATCGGGACTCCAGTGAGATAAAAAACGCTTTATCCAAGGTGTAATGTCGAATGGTACGAATTGATGGATTATTGTTTTTGAAAAACGTTCAGCGACAAGCTTCGCAGCGGTGACAGTTGTTGTTGTTATTAAAATTGTGTCTGATGGGTAGCGTTCATTCCAATTCGCGACAAAAGATTGCAATGACAGCGTTTCGCCAACACTTGCGCTATGGAACCAGACAAGGCGCCCTCTTGGCCTCTTAATTAATGATTTACCAAAGCGTTCTTTGTAACGAGTGGGATCATCAAAACCTTTAAACCGTCGATAATGCACATAAAGCCAAATTATTGGCAATAAAATGAGTGATAAGACTGTATACATAATTCTCCATTTACAATGACGATTTTAAAGGATTTTTTATTTCAATTCATTAAAAAAGGTGATATGTTTTGAATCAAATTTGGAGAGGTGCCAGAGTGGTTGAATGGGCCGGTCTCGAAAACCGTTGTGCATGCAAGTGCACCGAGGGTTCGGATCCCTCTCTCTCCACCATTTTTCTGTTTTATCAGCCTGTGTTTTTTATTAGCTTAACGAGTGCTTGATATTCATTTGGTGCAAATTCGTTACTAATTAACCATGCTGCCAAGTTGTGCTCAGGCTCAGATAAAAATTGTTCGAATAGATGCCAGTCCGTAATGTTTGCATCTCTTTTCATTGCTATGAAACGGCGAAGTATAAGATCAAGTTCACAAGTGCCGCGGTAATGACACTGGTGCCGTAATTTGCGCTTTAAAAATTCTTCTGACGTACTATGTGCGTTTTTCATGAAACAGTTATTTCTTTTAAGATCATAGTAGTATCATTTGTTTCATTTAAAAAACCATTTTTGAATAATTTAAATACACAAAAAAAGGTGGGAATGAAAATGAGCAAGCACACCCATGCGTAGGATATCAGCTCATCATTATAAATATTCCCCATTAAACCAACAAAAGCAAAGACTAAAAAGGCACGTGCAGACATAATTGCTGAAGATGCAATTCCCTTCATATCTGGGAAAATTTCAAGTGAAAGCGTGAAAATAATGGCATAAACAATCGCATCACCCATAGCAATAAGCATCATATTAATTGTAACGAGTAACTCTAAATGCGCGCCTACTAAGCCAATAATAACGATCGCAAGCGTGCCTATTGAAAATAAAATCATACCAATTGTAACGCTTTTTTTTCTGCCAAAACGTTCTATAAAGCTACCTGAAAAAATGCTCATAACAGAAAAGCTAGCAACAATAGCGCCTTGATGAAGTGCATAGCCATTTAAAGTCAAGCCATATGTTTTTGTGTATAAAAATGCTGCGCAGGCAATAAAAGCCATATAAGCTGCGCACAAAAGACTGGGTACGCTTGATGCATAGATAAATGTAGTGTCACAAAAGACTTTTTTATAATCTTTTGATAGTTTTTTTATTGAAAAAGATGAACGCTCTTGACGTGTTTCAGGTAAAAAGAAGGCAAGAGATAACCAAGATAAAAGAGACAAAACAGCAACAACAGCGTAGTTCCCCCTCCAACCTATAGCTTGATTAATAAAACTACCAGCAATGGGTGCAACTGACATAAAAATGGTTAAGACTGAGTTCAAAATACCAATACGTTTTAGTGCTTCTTTTCCTTGACACGTATCTGCAATCATTGCAAAAACAATAACAGCAGATGTGCTTGCTCCTATGCCCTGAATGAAACGCGCCAATAAGAGTGTTTCAATAGATGGTGACCAAACGCAACCAAGTGCGCCAATCATCATCAATGCGTTGCCAAAAATCATAACAGGCCTTCGTCCATAACTATCTGACAGCGCTCCATGAAATAGGCTTGCCAGGCAAAAACCAAGAAAATTAACAGCAATTGTGTACTGGATCATTCCTTCCGAGACGTTGAAAAACCGGGACATATCAGGAAAACTAGGCGCAGACATATCTGTTTCAATGCAGCACACGACAAGTGAGAGAATAAGAATTGGAAAAAGTAATTTTTGCATAAACATATGTTCCTGTTTTTGATAATCCAGCTGTCAATTTTTTATGAATGGCTATTAAAGTTTAGCAAGCGCATCATGCGCCACTGATTGACTAATGTATGCATATTGAGCAGGGTTAAGGGCGAGTGTTAAAATGATACCTATGTCACTTTCCTCACGTTTGGATACAACACCGCGTCTGTAGCACCATGCAAGTAATGCACCATCTTTAGCTGGTAGGTTAAGTTGATAAGAAGTTACATTGTCCTGTAATGCTTCTTGAATCGCAAATAAAAGTGAATCTACGCCTTCACCAGAATGCGCGGATACTGCAACAAATTTATTACAAAGATTTGACCGATTCACAATAATATTTTTATTTTCAGTTGGCAATAAATCGATTTTATTATAAACATCTATTAAAGCAGGTTTTTGAAATTCGACATCATAATCTACTTCGAGTTGATCAAGAACGTTAAATACATCCGCTTTTTGTGCTTCATGATCATCGTGTGCGGTGTCTGAGACATGCAAAATAACAGACGCCTCACACACCTCTTCAAGGGTTGCCCTGAAAGCTGCAACAAGCTGGGTAGGTAGGTTTGAAATAAACCCAACGGTATCTGATAATAAAACTGTGCGTCCGTTAGGTAATTTGATAGGGCGAATTGTTGGATCAAGCGTTGCAAATAAGAGATCTTTGGCGAATACATCTGATTGTGTTAAGCGATTAAATAATGTCGATTTGCCAGCATTTGTATAGCCAACAAGAGCAACCATTGGTACATCAGAACGTATACGCTTTTTTCGGTGTAAACTTCGTGTGCGCTTAACTTGATCAAGATCACGTTCAAGTTTCATAATTTTGGCATCAATCATACGACGGTCAAGTTCAATTTGACTTTCACCAGGACCACCAGTAAAGCCAAAGCCACCCCGTTGACGCTCGAGGTGAGTCCATGCACGAACAAGACGACTACGTAAATGTTTTAGTAGAGCCAAATCGACTTGCAAACGTCCTTCCGCTGTACGTGCGCGTCTTCCAAAGATTTCTAAAATTAAGCCTGTACGATCAATTACTTTACATTTTAAACCTGTTTCAAGATTTCGTTGCTGAATGGGGCTTAATGTTGTATCAAAAACAGCTAGCTTTACGTCTTCTGAATTAACAATTTGGCTTAAATGTTCAACGTTACCTGATCCAATAAGTGTGGCTGGGTTAATGCGTTGTATAGGAATTGCTTGGTGATAGCGAACATCCAAATCAATCGCTTCAGCTAGGCCCAGAGCTTCTTCAATGCTTGCTTCAATCGTGCGCTTGAGAGGTTCTTTTGGACGCTTTGCATATACATGTACTAAAATTGCTTTTGTATGATGTGCTGTTGGTATATCAAAAGGAGAGTCGTAGGACATAAAAGCGCCAAATTAAGTGCAAATTAGTGCAGCTTACCGTATTTAAGTGATTCATACACACTTAAAATGCATTTAACCCACTTATTTTAACAATTTTCTTTTCTTTTTTTAGCAAGAAACTTTTTACACGTTGATTCCTTTCATTGAAATTTGTATATGTTCACCTCGGGTTTTAATTACATGACAAATAACATCAAAAAGAGGTGATTCTATACCTGCAGTTTGTAGTTTGAGTTTTAATGTTTTTGCTTTTTCTAAGCACTCTGAAGACATTTGAACAAGCTGCTTTTCTATGTTTCGCTTGGCTGCAATTGTGTTTGGCATAAGGGAATGCCAATGCTCTAAAGATACAGAATCATAGTTATGTGTATCAGCAATTTTCATTGCCATTTTTGTGGATAAATGTGGATACACAGCTGTGCAAAAAATACCACAAGCAGGCGCCAGAATTATATCATTTTCTTTATGAAGCAGTGAAAATTTGGTAGCATATGCGTGCGCATTTCCGATCAGGTAGTTAAAAATAATACGTTTGATAAAAGCAAGGCTATCCATGGCAGGCTTTGTTGAATATTTTTGCAATAATTTTAAGCAATCATTAACCCGTGGTCCTCTGCTACGATCGTGTATATCTTCTTCCTTGGTGCTAAGCGCTTGGCAAAAATTCTCTTGATGATAGCGTTTAATAATTCCACTTGGATCACAAACACGGTCGTAGCGTTCAATTAGCAAGCAAGATGTGTTGCCAAAATTCCGTAGTTCAGTTTGTGGAACATCTATTTTCATGGCTTTTGCTAAACGCGTGCAAAAAAATTCGTTGTGTACGCTATCGTTTAAAAGAGTAGACATGGGTTTTAAAATGTGAGTTGTGGGCGTGGCACCTCTCACGAGAGCTATTTTATTATTAAGAACGCTAATAGATAATTTGCTTTGATGTCCGCTCAAGGAAATACGCATATCATCTATGCCAGCAAGTAATGGACGTTGCCTTAACAGTGCAAAAACTTCTTGTAATTGCTGATCATCAAGTATAAGCGCATCGGTTTTTTGTTGTTCAGGCGGAATTTTTCCTTCAGGATGGAAGGATACGGCACCTGCGCACTCCCCACCTAATTTTTCAAGTAAATCAAAAACATTTTCATCTGAAATGTTCAAAGAACGTGCCAATTGTTCTCTTGTCTTGCCATCTGGCAATAGAGCAGAAAAATAAGTTTTTACAGCAGTGCCATGAAAAGGTTCAGCTTGAACAGGAAGAGCTACAGATAGTGCTGGCATGTTTTCTTGATTGCAATACGCATCACCATACGTAAAAGAAAGATAACCAAACATGTCTTCGCTGAGTTTTCCTGCAAGTGTATCATATAAATAAACATCAAGTACCCGTGCCATTAATTTGCTTTCTTTGGTGTTGAATTAGATTCTTTTGTTGTCACAAAAACAGAAATTCCCAGCATTTTCATAACATGAAATACCTTTTCAATTTGACATGAAGGTTTTCCCTGTTCAACTTCGCGAATAAAGCGCATACCGACCCCTGCAATAGCAGAAAGTTGTTCTTGAGTTAGATGCTGCGTTTTTCGTGTAGAACGGATCAAAGCACTAAGCTCTGCCATGTCAGTAATTTTTATCATATAAAACCCCTTTCGGGATTATTATACCATAAAAAGAATAAAATTCAACAAATAATGTTGCTTATTTTATGCGATCGCTTTAAATTATTGATTACATTGAAGCAAATATTAAAAAAGGAAATTTAGTAATATTACTGAATAGTCTTACTAAATTTGAAAATATCTGCAGTTTTAGAAGTTGTTTTTTTGTAACAGAAGAATTCATTAAATGATTTAGTTGCAAACATTGGATTCTAATAAATTTAATGCTAGAATCCCCATAATAACAGTAAATTAAGAAATTTTGATGAAGCCCTTATTAAGCCTACTTGACGCAAGTTTAAATTTTGGTGGTGATCCACTGATTAACCACTGGACAATACACCTTTTACCAAAAGATCACGTGTGCCTTGTCGGCCGCAATGGGTCAGGAAAGTCAACACTTTTAAAGTTGTTTTCAGGGTTACATGATGTTGATTCTGGTTCTATTTTTAAGCGTCCATCTTTACGCGTAGCATACTTACCGCAACGTTTAACAATAGTAAATCCAGAGCAAACAGCACTTGATTATGTGCTTGAATTTTCACGTGAAGATTATCTGGCAGCTACGTATTTAACTGAACTTAAAGTACCTCTTGATAAACCACTGCATTTACTTTCTGGTGGTGAACAGAGACGTATATCATTGGCTGCAACGCTTGCACAGGATCCGGATGTTCTTTTGTTGGATGAACCCACAAACCATTTGGATATAGCTACTATTGAATGGCTTGAAGATATGCTTGCTAATTTCCGTGGTGCATTTGTTGTTATTAGCCATGATAGGCAATTTTCAAAAAATATATCGAATAAAACCTGGTGGATTGATCGAACACGTATACAAGAAAATAGTAAAGGCTTTGGCGACTTCGACCGCTGGTCTGAATATGTGTGGGAGCAGGAAGAGCGCGAAAAATCATTACTTGATACACGCCTTAGACTCGAAGCTGATTGGTTGCTTCGTGGTGTAACAGCAAGGCGAAAAAGAAATCAAGGGCGTCTGCGTCGTGTAACAAGCATGCGTGAAGAGCGCCAACAGCTTAAAATGAATTCGCGTAAAACTATTTCAACAACACATTTTCAAACACAAGGAGAAAGCCAACTTATTATTGACGCGCAAGGGATTACTAAATCTTTTGGAGAGCGTACGCTTTTGCAGCCTTTTGATTTACGCCTTATGCGCGGTGATCGTATTGGTATTATGGGGCCAAATGGCACAGGTAAGACAACGCTTATTCGAATGCTTGTTGGTGATCTTGAGCCAGATAGTGGAATGATTAAACGTAACTCAAAAACATCTGTAATTTATTTAGATCAAATGCAAAATTCACTTAATGAAAATAAAACGTTATGGCAAAATATGTGTCCTAATGGTGGTGATCATGTAACGGTGCAAGGGCAAAGTAAACATGTTGTAGCCTATCTTAAAGATTTTTTGTTTGATGAAAATCAAACACGTGGTATGACACACATTTTATCAGGCGGCGAACGTAATCGTTTAGCATTAGCTAAAGCACTAACACAGCCCTGTGATTTTCTTGTCTTGGATGAGCCTACAAACGATCTTGATAGCGACACACTTGATCTATTGCTTGAAGTTCTAAGTGAATTTCCAGGTACACTGTTGATTGTAAGTCATGACCGTGATTTCTTGGATCAGCTTGTAACAAGCTTAATTGCATTTGAAGGTAATGGCACAGCGATAGAGTATGTTGGTGGGTATCAAGATTATTTACGTCAACGTGAAACACATAGTACAAATTTGCCAAAACCAGAAAAAAACCAAAAATCAATGAAGAACGTAAAAATTGATGTTGCTGCAACATCGAAAGTTCGTTTAACTTATCTTGAAAAGCGTGATTTTGAACAATTACCGACTGAAATGAAAGTGTTATCAAGTGTAATTACTGATCTTGAAAAGAAGTTAAGTGACCCACAGTTTTATCAAAGGAATCCTGATGACTTTAATAAGCTAACCCAAGAACTTGTTAATAAGAAATCACATCTTGATTCAATGGAGTTTCGCTGGCTCGAGCTTGATGAAAAAGTAAACAACTCTAACTGAGTTGAGAGGCCAATGGGTGCAAAGATAAAGCATATGTGTCCATTGGGTTACCAAATGTATCAATTGGAACAACACCAATTCGAATAAGATCAATATTTGATAATTCTTTGATTTGATTTTTAATATCATCGCTTGAATTTAGAGCAGCTTGCATTTCCTCTATTTGAAATGGAGGGTGATAGTGCATGGTAAAATGAGGGCGCATGCGATTATATTCGGGGGTTCCCCAGTTCTGAAAGTGTTGATCAATAAGCGCTAGTTCATTCTTATCATTGCAGAATTTCTTTTTTGCAAAAGTCATTTGTGTGATAGGAAATTTTGTGTGAATTCTTTTCATATAGCACTCGCGCAGCCCTATATAGGCATCGCGAATATTTTCGTTAACATGTTCAAATACATCTGCAGAATCAAAAAAGATATATCCATCAATCATAGTTAAATGTGTATTCATTTTTTGCTTAATAATTGGAGTTCTTGCTGAAATATCTTTTACGAGTTCATCTAAAATATCAATATCAGTTCCTAAAATACCATATTGGCCTATTGAAAGATGTGGTAATTTCAGCTTTTGGTTGCAATACAGACCCCATTTATGAGGAATATCAGTGCGTACAGAAAGACTTTGTAAAAGTGAATCTATTTTTTGAGCTAAAATATGTAATTTATTTAGTGTCTGATTATCAGGCAATAAAACAAATGCAAACTCAATGCGCTGTAATGGTTCAAATTTGGATAATCTTAATTTTATCATTTTTTGTCTTTGCAGTGTGTATAAAAAAACCCTCAACGTATTAAAAACAATGAGGGTAAATTCTTTTACCTACGTTCTTCAAGCCAAGCCATTTGTATAGCTTCTAAAATACGTTCATTACTTCTATCTGAATTATCTTCAAACCCAGGAAGCATCTGTACCCATTGCCATAAGTCTGTGAAACGCACATAAAGAATATCAACGTTTGGGTAGGTCTCTTCAAGAGCAATTGCTATGTCGTGTATATCTAACCAGCGCATTATTTAATCTGCATATTGCGAGTTCCAGATGGTACGCGAACAGTTAAGCCGTCAAGCTCATTGGTCATTGTTATTTGGCAACCAAGACGTGAAGTGTGTGTTAAACCAAAAGCAAGATCAAGCATATCTTCTTCATCTTCAGTTGCTTCGTTTAATAGGTCATACCATTCAGACTCAACGACTACATGGCAGGTTGAGCATGCAAGAGATCCTTCACACGCACCTTCTAAATCAATTTTATTGCGATGTGCAATTTCGAGAACAGATAAGCCGAGGGGTGCATCAACTTCTTGTGTAGTGCCATCAGCAATGATAAATTTCATACGTGCCATAATAATTCCTATATTTTTAATTAAAGTGTTTTTCCAACAAGTCTTTTTTGAATTGCTTGGTCCATTCGCTCAGCTGCAAAAGAGGCTGTAGCCTGCTTTAAGCGTTGAATTTGATTAAGGATAAGTTCTCTATCGTCTGTCGTCAAGACTTGTTCGACATCTAATAAAATAGCTTTTAAGCATTCCGTATCTTTTGACGCTAGTAAGTGCCCATCTTCGCTCAAAGCAGACTGACAATATCTAAGTAAACGTTCAGCTTCTACTTTTGTTTCGATGAGTTGGCGCTTCTCCATGTCTTCTCGTCCATAGGCTTGACTCTCATAAATCATAGTTCGAAGTTTATCTTCTGATAAACCATAACTTGGTTTAACTCTAATTGACTGCGCTTTTTGTGTAATTGATTCAAAGGCTTCAACGGATAAGAGTCCGTCTGCATCTAGTTGATATGTCACAGTTACGCGTGCAACGCCAGCCGGCATGGGGGGAATACCAACTAATGTAAAACGAGCAAGTGATCGGCAATCACTGACGAATTCACGTTCGCCTTGTACAATATGGCATTCAAGTGCCGTTTGATTGTTTTCATAGGTTGTGAAATCTTGGCTTACACGCATTGGGATAGGTGTATTGCGTGGAATGAGGCACTCAACAAGCCCGCCCATCATTTCAATACCAAGAGATAAGGGGTTGACATCAAGCAAAAGTGTTCCCTGCCCTTGTGTTAACATGTATGCTTGCAAAGCTGCCCCCCGTGCAACAACTTGATCTGGATCAAAGTTTGAAAGTGGTGTTTTGCCAAAAAAAGTACTAACGAGTGAGATAACAAGTGGCATACGTGTCACTCCACCAACCATTATGATACCTTTAACTAAATCAACAGAAATCCCAGCATCTTTCAGTACACGCTTAGTAATGGTGATTGTTTTATCTAAAATTGGCTTTGACAAGAGGTCAAGTTCGTTGCGCGTTAATGTAACGTCCTTGTATTGCCATTTATGCTCTAAAGATAATTGCTCTTTTGCAAGACGCGCAAGCTTTAGGTATTCATGATTTTCTTTGGCCCAATGCTTTGAAATTGCTTGATCAATATCATCACCGCCAAGACGTGTATCACCACCTGTTGCTAATACTTGAAATATACCTTGTTTCATTTTTAAAATAGAAAGATCGAATGTGCCACCGCCAAGGTCATAAACAACGTAAGTTCCTTCGGTTTGTTCATTTAGCTTTTCTTGATCAAGGCCATACGCAAGAGCTGCTGCTGTTGGCTCATTGATCAATCGCAAAACATCAATACCTGCAACTGCAGCTGCATCTTTTGTAGCTTGACGTGCTGTATCATCAAAATAGGCAGGCACTGTAATAACAGCTTTTGTTACAGGCTTTCCAAGAATATTTTCAGAGTCATTGCGTAATTTTTTAAGAACTTCAGCAGACAGCATGATTGGGGATTTGTCTTCATGCAAAAAAATACCAGGGTTATTCATGAAGCGTTTAAATGAAGAAAACGCATTTGTAATATGTTCAGCAGCTTTTCCAACAAGTACAGTATCACCAACATAAGCAACAATCGATGGTACTAATGGGCTGTCATCGATTAAGAGAACTTCAACATTTTTTTCAGTATGTGCTACAGATACCACAGAATGTGTTGTGCCTAAATCAATGCCAATTGCATAGGACAACGGTTCAGTTGCAGCAGCTGTGGTCTTTTTTTTTGGTTCAGTAAGTTGTAATAGCATGCTAATCTTCATTTTTTTTTGTTAGCAAACGACAAGCGTCTGTTTGTGTTTTTATGCAAAAAGAAAGGCGAGCATATGTGCTATACACCTCTGTTTCATTACTTGTTTTAAATGCTGCATCTAACTTTTTCTCAAGAATTATTTGTTGAGATGTGAGTCTTTTTACAAGTGAATTTAGCTTGCTATGAGAGTTTGCATTTTCAAGTTGTTCTTTTATTTCCAGCGCTTCTTCCATGATTGTAGGGTCAGTAACCGTTTTGGCATCACTTCCTGGTATTGTCATGCCGTTTAATTTAAATAAGACATGCGCACGCAAAAGTGGATCTTTAAGAACTCGGTAAGCGTTGTTTACTTCACTCATCATATTTTGTGCAATTTCACATTCGTGCGATCCACTTGGGTAAAGATCAGGGTGTAGTGTTTCTTGCAGTGACCGCAGGTTTTTATTAACTATATCCCAGTCAAATAAATAGTTTGGTGGGATTGAAAGAAGTGCAAATGGAGACAAAGGCGATGATTTATTAGACATTTTTTTTACTTACTTAATATGCAAATGCTTTAAACATGATTGTTTTTTGAAATTTAGACATGAAATGATTTTCCGCAACCGCATCGCCCTTTTTCATTTGGATTGTTAAACGTAAAACCGGATTGCATTTTATCTTCTACAAAATCCATCTCTGTTCCTAAAATAAAAAGTGTTGCTTTAGGGTCAATAAAAATAGTTACATCATCTACTTTTACGGTTTCATCAAACGGATTTAGCTCATCAGCAAATTCTAGCGTATAAGATAGACCTGAACAGCCCTTCGTATTAACACCAATACGAATACCAAGGGATGGCTTTCCTCGACCTTCAAGGAGTATTCGTATGCGGTGAACTGCTTGATCAGTGAGAGTAATCGCTGTTCTCATTACTTATACCGTTTCTTTTACAAGAAGTGCATTTTGTTTTGCTTTGTAATCATCAATTGCAGCGCGAATTGCATCTTCAGCCAAAACAGAGCAGTGTATTTTAACAGGTGGTAGAGCTAAATAGTTTGCAATTTCTGAGTTTTCAACCTTAAGGGCCTCATCTAATGATTTTCCTTTAATCCATTCCGTCACTACAGATGATGATGCAATCGCAGAACCGCAACCAAATGTTTTAAATTTTGCATCTTGAATTGTGCCATCATCACTTACTTTTATCTGTAGTCTCATAACGTCGCCGCATGCAGGCGCGCCAACAAGACCTGTTCCAACGGTTGGGTCTTCTTTATTTAATGCGCCAACGTTGCTTGGATTTTCGTAATGTTCAACTACTTTACTGCTGTATGCCATGATTATACTCCTAATTTTTTTATTATGTTATCTGCTCTGCTTGAATTAATGTGAAGCCCAGCTAATTGATTTAATGTCAATACCTTCTTGTGCCATCTCCCAAAGAGGACTCATGTGGCGTAAACGTTCGACAGCTTTTATAATTTTTTCTATGGCACAGTCAACTTCTAAAGGCGTTGTAAAGCGCCCAATTCCAAACCGTATAGAGGTATGGGCTAATCCCTCTTCGACTCCAATTGCGCGTAATACGTAAGATGGCTCGAGAGAGGCAGATGTACATGCTGACCCAGATGATACAGAAAGCTCTTTAATTCCCATCATGAGCCCTTCGCCTTCAACGTAAGCAAAGCTTAAGTTAAGATTTCCAGGAACTCGCATTACAGCGTCACCATTTAAGTGAACCTCTGGTAATCTTTTTTGAATTTCAGTTAAAATGTGATCACTTAGCTTTTTGACACGCTTCGTTTCGGCTGCCATTTCATTTTTTGCAATAAAGGCCGCTTGACCAAGTCCTACACACAGTGGTGTTGGCAACGTTCCTGAACGCATGCCACGTTCTTGACCTCCACCTGAGATCAACGCGTTTAAACGAACACGCGGCTTGCGGCGCACATAAAGTGCGCCAATGCCTTTTGGTGCATACATTTTGTGCCCAGAAATGCTTAACATATCAATATTCATATCTTCAACATCAATTGTAATTTTGCCAGCGGCTTGCGCAGCGTCTGTGTGGAAGAAAATGTTATTTGCTCTGCACAATGTGCCGATTTCTTTAATTGGTTGAATAACACCAATTTCATTATTTACAGCCATAATAGAAACAAGTAATGTGTCTGGGCATAAACTAGCTTCAAGTAATTTCATGTCAATTAAGCCATTTTTTTGCACAGGCAAGTACGTAACACTAAATCCTTGTTTCTCAAGGGTGCGACATGATTCTAGCACACATTTGTGCTCCGTTACACATGTTACGATATGGCGGCGCTGGTCACCATAAAAGCTAGCAACACCTTTGATTGCTAAGTTGTTTGATTCAGTTGCACCGCTTGTAAAAATAATTTCTCGTTCATCTGCATTAATAAGATCAGCCACTTGATGACGTGCAAGTTCAATTGCTTCTTCTGCAAGCCACCCATACACATGATTTCGTGAGTGAGGATTTCCGTAAACGCTGCAAAAATAAGGTAGCATTTTTTCAAGTACACGTGGATCACAAGGCGTTGACGCTTGATAATCCATGTAAATGTGCTCATCGGGAATAAGATGATTTAAAGGTAATTTTAAAGGTGGCATTAAATTCATAGTATCTCTCATGCTGCGTTTATTGTTTCTGTGGCGTGGTTGACCGAGTTGTATATTTTTTTCCAGGTATTAATAAATGTTTTAATATCTTGGTCTGTTGTGTTCTGTGAAAGGCTAACACGGATTGCCGTATCCATCACATCTTTCGATGTTCCCATGGCCTCTAACACGTGTGATTTTTTTACCTTTCCGGAGGAGCAAGCAGATCCAGAGCTTACTGCAATGCTTTCTAAGTCAAAACGAATAACTTGTGTTTCAGCTTTTAGTCCAGGCATTGTAATACATGTTGTGTTTGGTAATCTTATTGTGTTTTTACCCATAATATGCAGATTAGGGCAATAGGTACTTAATTCGTTTTCCATAATTAATCGTAATTGTTCAATTTTAAACCAATTATTAAATTGACTAGATTCAAAAGAATGTTCTAGGGCAACGGCAAACGATTGAATTCCTAAAATATTTTCTGTACCCGCGCGGTAAGAGCGTTCTTGGCCACCGCCTTTTAACAGGGCATTAAATGGAAATTCTTCCCTCATTATAATGCAACCGACTCCTTGAAGTCCACCCAGCTTGTGTGCTGATATTGAAACACAGTCAAAATTGTTTAAATCTAAAGGAATACGTCCGATAGCTTGCACAATGTCACTATGAAAAAAAGCGCCGCTCTTTTTACATAAATTATAAATGTCTTTAGTGGGCTGAATAACGCCTGTTTCATTATTTGCTGCCATAATAGAAACTAAAGCGTGCCCTGGGTGCTTAGCAAGCCACTTATCGATAAAATCAAGAATAACAACACCATTTTCATCAACAGGCGCTAACGTTATATCATCGCGCATGGCTAATATAGATGTGTGTTCAATGGCTGAAACAAGAATGGGGCCTTTAAATCCTTTCAAAACAGTTGCGTTAGCCTCTGTTGCGCCGCTAGTAAATATAATTTGTTTTTCTTTAACTAAAAGTACAGCAGCCATTCGTTCACGTGCGGATTCCATCACAGCACGTGCATTGCGTCCTAATAAATGAATTGATGACGGATTGCCATTCAGTTGATTAAGCATCATTAAAGCATTATCGCGCACAGAATCAAGTAGTGGAGCTGTAGCATTATAATCAAAATTTAGTATGCTTGTTGCATGCATATTATGCTACTTCTTTATTTGTTTGAAGTTCGTTAGGCAGGGTTGGTATGAAAAAGACCATATTAGCAACATCACGACTTAAAACTTGGTTAAGAGTTAAACTTTTGAAGAAATGTTCAATCACATTGTCTAGCTTCGCCCATAAATCGTGTGTTAAGCAACGAATGCCTCCTGGCTGACAGCCGATGGATACGTTTAAACAGCGCCGCGATTTAAATTCTTTATCAACAGAAATAATTATGTCATACAAGGTTATTTCAGATGAATGACGACTAAGGATGTATCCTCCTTGTGAGCCGCGAGCGCTTGTTACAATATTACTTTTGCGTAATTTTGAAAAAATTTGCTCTAGATATGGAAGTGGTAAGTTTTGCCGTTCAGATATAGATACCAATGAAACGGGTGCTTCCATACCTTCTTTTAACATGTCAAGTAAAGCCATTACAGCATAACGTGCCTTCGTACTTAATTTCATTTCATGACGACTCAAAAAGATATTAAAAAATTCATAAAAAAACATGGTAATTTAGCAACAACCTATTTATGATGTTCATAATATGTTTTTTGCTAGAACCTATGTATAAAATAAGTATCCTGACTAAAGAAGTCAAGATTCTTTTTTCTTAAAGTTTTAGTTTTAAATGATAATTCATTATAAAAGCACATTACACATAAATTGGAGTTTCGAATGCCAGACGTGATTTTTAATGGCCCAGCGGGTCGAATCGAAGGTCGTTTCCATCCAGGACAATCAAAAACAGCTCCTATTGCTCTTCTTTTGCATCCCGATCCAAAAGAAGGAGGAAGTATGAATAATAAAATTGTTTATGCGCTTTATCGTTCTTTTGTCGAGAGAGGTTTTGGTGCCTTACGTATTAATTTCCGTGGTGTTGGTCGCTCTGAAGGGGCATATGATAATGGTGAAGGTGAGTTAAGCGATGCTGCAGCTGCACTTGATTGGTTGCAGTCGACATACCCACTCGCTTCTCATTTTTGGGTTGGCGGATTTTCATTTGGTGCGTGGATTGCTATGCAACTATTAATGCGTCGTCCTGAGCTTGAAGGCTTTGTTGTTGTTAGCCCTCCTGCAAATCGTTATGATTTTAACTTTTTAGCCCCCTGCCCTGTTTCAGGCCAAATCATTCAAGGCACACAGGACACAATTGTTCCGCAGCCTGCTGTTGATGCTTTGGTTACGAAGTTGCGTAATCAGCGTGGTATTAAAATTGATTATCAAGTTGTTGAAAATGCGTCTCATTTTTTTGAAAATGAAATTCCTGATATTGCACGTCTTGCATCAACTTATTTAAGGCAACGTTTTCCGATGACAGAGCAAAGATTTCGAGCGAGTTAATGTTATCTAACATGATGCTTATAAAAAGAGGCTGTGGTAAGTTTCTTTTTATAAGCATAAAAAAGCAACTTAAAAGTTGTCTTTTTTCAACCGAATTCTATCCACGCATCCCCTCAATCCAGGTGTCAATAGCTGACAAATTAATCATTTCACGTGCACCTGTCCGACGGTTTTTATATTCTAGTTGTGATTCTTGAATTGCTTTATTTCCAATAATCAAATGATGTGGAATACCAATTAGATCCATGGTTGCAAATTTTGCGCCTGGTCGTTCATCTCTGTCGTCAAACAGGACTTCGATACCCTGGCGTTGTAACTTCTCATAAACATCATTAACAATCGCATCGCATGTTGCATCACCAGTCTTTGCCAAGATAAGGGCTACTTTAAATGGTGCAACGGCATCTGGCCAAATAATGCCAGCATCATCATGATTTGCTTCAATAATAGCCGCAACCAAGCGTGATACACCAATACCATATGACCCCATTTCAGGAACAACGTGCTGGCCATCTGTGCCTGATACTTTTACATTTAGCGCTTCACTATATTTTTTACCAAAATAAAAAATGTGCCCAACTTCTATGCCACGTGCAGATTTTAAGCGATCTTCCGGTACAGGACAGTTATCAGGATCATGCTTTTCATCAGCAGCTGCATATAGTGTTTGTAAATGTTCAAATGTACGTTCTTTAGGTGTCAAATTATCATAAGACGCATCATAATAAACAGTACTTTCACCTGTTTCAGCCATGATTTGAAACTCATGGCTTAGATCTCCACCAATAGCCCCTGAATCAGCTTTTACTGGAATGGCAACTAGTCCTAGTCGATCAAATGTACGTAAATAGCTTTCAAAAATGCGTTGGTATGTTGCGCGCGCACCTTCATAAGTTGCATCAAATGAGTAGGCGTCTTTCATTAAAAATTCGCGACCACGCATAACGCCAAAACGAGGGCGCATTTCATCACGAAATTTCCATGTAATTTGGTATAATACTTGAGGTAAATCTCGATAACTTTTTATGTACTGGCGAACAACATCCGTAATTACCTCTTCGTTGGTTGGTCCAAATAGTAGATCTCGGTCATGACGATCTTTAACACGAAGCATTTCTTTGCCGTAATCTTCGTAGCGTCCACTTTCTTGCCATAAAGATGCTGGTTGTAACGTTGGCATGATAACGCGATGGCAACCAATTTTATCTTGTTCTTCAGATACAATTTTTTCAATTTTGGATAAAACACGTTGTCCTAATGGCAACCAGGAATATAAACCTGATGCACATTGGTTAATCATGCCTGCACGTAGCATGAGACGATGCGACGCAATTTGTGCGTCTGCAGGTACTTCTTTGAGTACAGGAAGAAAATAGGCAGATAAGCGCATAAAATTATAAACTTTCAAATTTGAGTACAAATATAAAAAAAACCTCGGTGTTTTTTGACAGACACCGAGGCAAAAACTGTCAAAAAGACCGCATTAACGAACGACGTGAATCACAGGACTAGGTGCCATAGTTTGGACTTCTGCTGTTCCTGTGTTGTCCGGAAATACTCGTGAGCGACCTTTATTTGCGCCAATGCTTTCTTCAAGGAACACGCGTTGTCCAATGCGCATAGGATTATCGTTGCCTTGAACAACTGTTTTAATAACGCCGCTATTAAGTCTGACGGTGTATTTAATACCTTGTTGGTTACCTAAAGCTTGTTCGGCAAACGCTCCACCAATACCGCCAGCGACGGCGCCAAGGCCAGCGCCAAGAAGTTGACCGCTGCCTTTGCCAAAAGCTGAACCTAGTAAGCCGCCGCCAAGCGCGCCCATTCCAATTCCCATTCCGTTTTCGCTTAGCTTTTCTGTTTCAGAAACATTTACGTTTTCTGCGCCAATGATAACACCTTGGTATGTATTTGCTGATTCGCCTACGCTTGCAGAATTATAATTATTTGATGAGATATTGCGTGTGCAGCCTGCGCCAAAAGTAATTACTGTCGCGCTTAATAGTACAAGGGTCGTAAATTTTTGAACGTTCATATATAATTCCTGAAAATTTTTAATAATATAAAATATGATAAATCATCTGCAAAAGACTGTAAACATTATAAAGTAGATTTTTCTTAAAGTAGACTAAGTGCTTATTTTTTTTTACGTAAAAGACCTATACTAAGAAATCCTAACATCCCTGCATATAATACAAATGTTAAAAATGTTGCGGATATACCAAAAATTCGCCAGTTAACTTCGTCGCAGCGAACAACTGCTACTGATTTTTGCTTGAGCTTTTCTCGAAAGGTTTTTATTTGGTCAGCTTGTGACGCCTTAACGTCGACTTTTGGTGCTTCAGCGCTGCATGCGTCAGGGCCTTTCCACCAATGTTGTTCCACACCAACATGATAACCAGCAATAGATAAGCCTATAGAAATGATCAGTACATACATCCAGGAAAATAAACGTGAGTTTACTAAAAAGCCAAAAAATGCAACGCCTACAAGGGAAAACATAACGTAACGTTGATACATACATAAAATACATGGTTTTATTTGCCAAAAGTATTCTGCAACAAGCACAAATAAAAGTGCACTTAATGCTATGTTTAGTATGAAAAATGCAATTCCGCGTGGTTCTGTTATCAAGCAATTTAATATTTTTTTTGAACAAGTGGGCATCGTCATCGGGTAATAAACTTCACTATTATAAATCCTGCTACTATTAGACCAAAAGATCCTATCAAACACCAGCCTAAATAACGATCCATTAATTGTTTTGCGTGTGAGCCAAATTTCCAAAGTAATGCCGCTAATAAATAAAAACGGAAGGAACGCGCAATAACAGATGCTGCAATGAATGACCAAAATGGATAATTTGCCATGCCGCTTGCAATTGTTACAATTTTATATGGTACGGGAGTAAGACCTTTTAGCACAATAATCCAAAAGCCCCATTCGTTGTAGCCCAGATGAAATTTTTCAGCGCTTGCTTGTAAATGATAGGCCTCAATAAGCCATTGCCCTAAAGTTGCATAAAGCGCAGAGCCAATAAAATAGCCTGCAGCGCCGCCAAGGACAGAAGCAACAGTCCCCCAAAAAGCTAAACGCCAAGCAAGGGATTTATTTGCAACAACCATTGGTATCATCATTAAATCAGGAGGTAATGGGAAAAATGAACTTTCTGCAAATGCAACACTAAGATAAATCCAAAAAGCTTTTGGTGAATTTGCGTTATCAAGTGTTTTTTGATAGAGACTATAAAGCCAGCCAATTTTCTTTTTTGGTGTTACGGTAGTTTCAGATTGCATTGCAGAATTTGTCATTAATCATCCCCCATTTTTAGCGCTGCGATAAATGCGCTTTGTGGAATTTCTACGTTTCCAAATTGACGCATACGTTTTTTACCGGCTTTTTGCTTATCAAGCAATTTACGTTTACGACTGATGTCGCCCCCATAACATTTTGCTGTAACGTCTTTGCTTAATGCTGAAATATTTTCACGAGCAATAATTTTTCCGCCAATCGCAGCTTGTACTGCAATTTTAAAAAGTTGTTTAGGAATAAGATCTTTTAAGCGCACACAAAGCATACGGCCACGCGTCTCAGCTTGGCTTTTGTGAAGGATCATGGCCAAGGCATCGACCGGTTCCGCATTTACCAAAATATTTACTTTAACTAAGTCACCTTCACGATACTCATCGACTTGATAATCAAAAGAAGCGTAGCCGCGGCTAACTGATTTTAAACGATCATAAAAATCAAACACAACTTCATTCAGTGGTAATTTATAAATAGCCATTGCACGATTGCCAACATAGGTTAAATCGATTTGTTCACCGCGCCGTTCAGTGCAAAGCGTTAAGATTGAACCTAAATATTCATCTGGAACTAAAATAGTTGCGCGAATCCACGGCTCTTCAATTTTGTCTATTTTCATAACATCGGGCATGTCAGCCGGGTTATGTAATTCAAGCATGGTACCATTTGTCATGTGCATACGATACACAACGCTTGGCGCTGTTGTAATTAAATCTAAGTTGAATTCACGCTCTAAACGCTCTTGAATAATTTCAAGATGAAGTAGCCCTAAAAACCCGCAACGGAATCCATAGCCAAGTGCAGCAGAGCTTTCTGCTTCAAAATGAAAGCTAGCATCGTTTAAGTGGAGCTTGGCAAGACATTCGCGAAGACGTTCAAATTCGGCAGCATCACTTGGAAATAGTCCGCAAAAAACAACAGGAATTGAAGGTTTAAAACCTGTCAATGCTGATTCTGTTGGTCGTCTTTCTTCTGTGATTGTATCGCCGACATTACAATCAGCCACGTGCTTAATGCTTGCTGTAAAGAATCCAATTTCACCTGGCAATAGAGCAGGAACAATGATTTGCTTTGGTGTAAAATAGCCAACGCGATCAACTTCGTGCTTAGAATTGCTATTCATCATAACTATTTTTTGGCCAGCTTTTAAAGTGCCTTCCATGATGCGAACAAGAATAATAACGCCTAAATAGGTGTCGTACCAACTATCGACTAGCAATGCTTTTAATGGACGATTTTTTATGTCGTCGCCAAATTCAGATTTTGGCGCAGGCAAACGCGTCACAATTGCTTCTAAAACATCTTGAATACCAAGTCCTGTTTTTGCTGAAATATGAACAGCATCGGATGCATCAATGCCAATGACTTCTTCGATTTGGGCGGTAACGCGTTCTGGATCCGCTGCTGGTAAATCAATTTTATTAAGAATTGTTACAATTTCATGGTTGTTGTCAATTGCTTGGTACACGTTAGCAAGTGTTTGGGCTTCAACGCCTTGACTCGCGTCTACAACAAGAAGAGACCCTTCGCATGCAGCTAGTGAACGGCTTACTTCATAAGCAAAGTCCACGTGTCCTGGGGTATCCATCAAATTTAAGTGATATATTTGGCCATCTTTTGCTGGATAAACAAGGCGTACTGTTTGTGCTTTAATTGTAATGCCGCGTTCGCGTTCAATGTCCATTGAATCCAGGACTTGCTCTTTCATTTCACGTACTTCAAGGCCGCCACAGTATTGAATCAATCGATCTGCGAGAGTTGATTTTCCGTGGTCAATATGTGCAACGATAGAAAAGTTTCGAATGTTTTTCATAAGATTTTATACTTTATAAGTTTTGATTGTGTGGAGATAAAAATATCAACTTACACAATAGCTGAGGCTACATGTGGATTCAATCAAATTCATAATTTTGCTTGGTGATGGGTGAAAAACAAAAATTACAAAAAATATAAAAAACAACGAAAGCTTTGTAAGTGATTAGTGCGATAAAGGCACGTAAGGGTATGTGGGCAAAAAAAAGGCTTCAACCGATGATGGATGAAGCTTAAGTTAACACCATAAAAATGGCGTCCCCAACGGGATTCGAACCCGTGTCGCCGCCTTGAAAGGGCGGTGTCCTAGGCCTCTAGACGATGGGGACCTGGTAAAATGAAAATTACAAGTTTTTCATCTGATTGTCAATAAAAAAAATACAAGTTTCTTTATTTTTTTAAGCAAGATTCACTGTAGACCGTAGAAGCTGTTCCATTATACGCTAAAGGAACATCATATGCTTGCAAGCGTTCATAAAGTCGTTTGTTGAATTCTGGTAAGAATCGCTTTCTTGGGTCAGGTATGATGGGAATTGTGGTGGACATTTGTACACCAATTTCAGACATTTGACGAACGCCAAGGCTGCTCATTTCAGCTGTAATGTATGAGCCAAAATGGGAATCCTTTTTCATTGACTGATATGTCTCGGAAAGTGCCATTTCAATATCTGAAATTTTAGCCTTTGGTTCAACAATAAATTGAACAACCGCGACGGAAAAATCACGAGAGCAATTAATTAAAGACGTTACTTCTGATAAAGGGATTGTTTGAATTTCTCCAGTAAAGTGACGTAGCGATAATGTGCGCAATGAAAGCGATTCTACTGTCCCTGCCCTGCTCCCTATGGTTACGACATCACCTACTGCAACATTTCCTTCAAAAAGCATCAAAATGCCATTTACAAGATCTTTCATGAGCGTTTGTGAACCAATTGTAAAGGCGATACCTACGATACCAAAGCTGAAGAATATGGGGGTAATGTTAACAAATTCGCTTAAAATCATTAGAATTGTTAAAATAATTAAAATCCAATGAAAAATTGACCTGATAATAGGTGATATTGTTTTTATAAGTGCTTGTGTGTTTCTGCTTGTGTGCGAAGAAACTTTTTTAAATAAACGTACTTTCTTAATGTAGCCTTGTGCCATGCGATTGGAAATATCCCAAAGCAGCCATGAACAAAAAATGATAAAAAAGATTTTTATTATTTTTAATAAAAGCGACTTCCAATCTAAATGATAAAGGTAGCTTGCAAAATCATCCTTATTAGCTGCTACTGCTTTTGGCTCTATTTCTTTTTGTTGTTCAGCCTCAGCTTTTAATGTTTTTTTGTTTGTTTTGCTTTCGGTGATCCCGCTTGAAGAGGAAGTTTTAACAGAAGTTGCAGTGTGTCCTTTGCCATTGTCTGGGGTGACGGAATCGACGACATGTCTAATTGCTTCAGAAATAATATATTCTGCTCCCGTTGCATGCATGAAAATAGCGCATATCAGAAAAGAAAGTGTGTATATAATTTTTTTCATATTTTAAACAAACAGATCATGTGAAATATTCCTCATTATCTATGTTTTAGCTTGTAATATCAAGTGGATGCCCAAGACTAAGTCATGGTGTACACAATTTGCTCTATTCTGCCTCTGTTTTTTGTTAAATAGTTCGGCTCTTGTCATTATCGGTCTTTTGGCAAAAAGTGAAGAGTAGCATGAGATGTTGGTAAATTTACAGCATGTTCATAGAAATCGAGCTTTTTATAAGCATGTAAAAAAGTATAGAATGAAATCTTTTATTCTATAATAAATTCAATGATTTTATTATTTTTAATTCTATTGATATGCAATTTATTTTTAGATATAAAATATTTGGATTTTATATGAATCTAATATTTTTTAAGAAATTGTTTAACTGTTTATTAATTATTTCTTTTTATACTAGCACTTAGAAGGTATCAAATTCTGGTACATCTTTTTTAAAGGAGAGAGTTAATGAAACATTTTAAGTTATGGACAACATGTGCAATGACTTTTGCATTCATCTTAGGTATAGGCACTGAAAGTGTTAATGCCAACATGTTTAGCAAAGTAAAAAAGTCGGCAGCAGCAAAAGCAGCGCCAGCGGTAGCTGTTGCAATACCTCATGATTGTGCAACAGCCCGCGCTGCAAAAACAGTTAATTATAAGGTTTGCATAGACACGGCAGCAGAAGCTAATACGAGACCTCAGCTAGTGGAAAGCTTTGTGCACAAATTTTGTGCTAAAAAGTCAGTTAATATGAATGGCAAAGCTTGGAAAAACGGAAAGCTTCCTGGTGTTAAACAAGCAGAATGCGAAAATATTGGCGCGTTTTATGATTGTTATCAAGCAAAAAAGACAGCAAGTAAAGCTAAAGGCCCAGCAAAGAAAAAGGCTGATGCAGCTGTGCTAAAAGTGTGTAAAGCTGCTCCAGGAATCGTATACCCAGCTCCAGGAGAGAAAAAACCAGTAAAGCATATTGCTCCTAAGCCAGCTCCTGTAAAACATGTGGCTCCAGTTTGGACTCAAGGAACAGATGCAGATGGTAATCCAATGTTTGCTGAAGACGGTGCTACTCCAGTTGATCAAAATGGTGCCCTTGATCCAAGCGCAGCTCCAGCAGAGCCAGCTCCAGAAGAAGCTCCAGCAGAAGAGCCAGCAGAAGAGCCAGCTCCAGAAGAAGCTCCAGTAGAATAATTAGCGTTTTTGCTAAACATTTAAAGCCCGATTATTTCGGGCTTTTTTTATTTTCTTATTTTACTTTTTTTGTGAAATATTAATTTTTTCTTAATTTTCTCTAGTTATAATCGGGGACATAAAAGGCGAGCTAGCTTAAATTATTTTAAAGTTAATAACGTACAATACGTCTTTTTTTTAGATCTACCCATAAGGGATCTCGACAGTTAGCTAAAATTCCTTCAGGATAGGCATTATTTATTTCACAAAAAATGTAAAAGGGAACAAACCTATGAGTGAAAAAAACGATCGTTCAAAAGCACTTGATGCAGCATTATCCCAGATCGAACGGGCATTTGGAAAAGGCTCGGTCATGAAGCTTGGTCAAAAAAACAATGCAATCGACACAGAAGTTATCTCAACAGGATCTCTTGGGCTAGATATAGCACTTGGCATTGGCGGTCTTCCAAAAGGTCGTATCATAGAAGTCTATGGGCCTGAATCATCAGGCAAGACAACACTTGCCCTTCATGCAGTAGCAGAGGCTCAAAAAAAAGGTGGCTCTTGCGCATTCGTTGACGCAGAACATGCTCTTGATCCAGCATATGCACGTAAATTAGGCGTTAATATTGATGAGCTTATTATTTCTCAGCCTGATACAGGTGAGCAAGCGCTTGAAATTGCAGATACACTTGTTCGAAGCGGTGCAATTGATATTTTGGTGATCGATAGCGTTGCAGCACTTGTACCAAAAGCAGAACTTGAAGGCGAAATGGGTGATTCACACATGGGTCTTCAAGCGCGCCTTATGAGCCAAGCTTTACGTAAGCTAACAGGTTCAATTTCAAAAACAAACTGCATGGTTATTTTCATTAACCAGATTCGTCAAAAAATCGGGGTTATGTTTGGAAATCCTGAAACAACAACAGGTGGAAACGCGCTTAAATTTTATGCATCTATTCGTCTTGATATTCGTCGAATTGGCGCGCTGAAAGATAAAGACTTAATCGTTGGAAACCAAACACGTGTTAAAGTTGTGAAAAATAAAATGGCGCCCCCTTTTAAAGTTGTTGATTTTGATATTATGTATGGTGAAGGTATTTCAAAATCAGGTGAGTTAATTGATTTGGGTGTAAAGGCCGGGGTCATCGATAAAGCTGGATCTTGGTATTCTTATGGTACACAGCGTATGGGGCAAGGAAGAGAAGCAACGCGAACTTTCTTGAAAGAAAACCCAGAAATTGCAAATACAGTTGAAAAAGCCGTACGCGATAATGCATCCAATGTTGCTGAAACAATGCTTGTTGCAAATGATGTCAGTGCAAATGAATCTGCGGCTGACGCTGGCTAATTTAAAAGCGAATCGTTGAACACTAAATGTTTTTTTGGTGTTCAACGGCTTTTGTTTTATTTTAAAACGATGCCATTACATCATTATATTGTAAAATACAAAAACTTGCTAGAAATCGTAAAAACAGCTATACCTTATTTACGTCGATACTCATTTTATCATTAAAAAGCCCAAGGAATAAAAAATGACAAACATACATTTCAATGGCGATGCTGTTCGAAAGCTTGCCGAAATACTTGTTGAAACAGATTTAACTGAAATTGAATATGAAGAAAATGGACATCGGATTTACGTGTCAAGACGCCCAGCAACTGTTGCGCATGTTGCACCACCACAGCATCACGCACCGGCACTTCATATAACGCCGACTCAAGCTAGTGAAGTTGTTGCTCCTGAAAAAACAGATTTTCATAAAAATCCAGGTGCGTTAAAATCACCGATGGTTGGAACGGCTTATTTATCACCAGAACCAGGATCTGCTACCTTTGTAAAAGTGGGTGATGTGGTTGCTGTGGGTCAAACATTACTTATCGTTGAAGCAATGAAAGTTATGAACCCAATCAAAGCAACACGCGCTGGTAAAATTACACACATGCTTGTGACTGATACAATGCCTGTTGAATATGATCAACCTCTTTTGGTAATCGAATAATGGCTTTATTTAAAAAAGTTTTAATCGCCAATCGTGGTGAAATTGCTTTGCGTGTTTTACGTGCATGTCAAGAAATGGGAATTAAGACCGTTGCTGTACATTCAACAGCTGATTCAAACTTGATGCATGTGCGTCTTGCTGATGAAAGCGTTTGCATAGGACCACCTGCGGCAAAAGATAGCTATCTTAAGATGTCTGCTATTATTAGTGCTGCTGATATTACAGGTGCAGATGCAATTCACCCAGGGTTTGGTTTTCTTTCAGAAAATGCAACATTTGCATCAATGATTGAAGAGCACGGGATTAGCTTTATTGGTCCTAAGCCAGAGCACATTAGTATGATGGGTGATAAAATCACAGCTAAGAAAACAATGATTGCACTTGGTGTTCCTGTTGTTCCAGGTTCAGAAGGTTCTATTGAATCGGACGAACAGGCCCTTGCAGCCGCCCATAAAATTGGTTACCCCATTATTATAAAGGCAACAGCAGGTGGCGGCGGAAAAGGTATGAAAGTTGCCTATAACGATGGTGAGCTTGTGCATGCGTTCCGTATGGCAAAAAGTGAGGCAAAGGCAAATTTTGGGAACGATCAAGTATATATGGAACGATATTTGCGTCGTCCACGCCATATTGAGATTCAAGTGCTTGCTGATCAATATAGCAATGTTGTGCATTTAGGTGAACGTGATTGTTCATTACAACGCCGTCACCAAAAAGTATTTGAAGAAGCACCATCACCAGCATTGCCAGTGGAACTGCGCAATAAACTTGGCGAAAGTGTAACAGATGCGCTTAAAAACATGGGGTACCGTGGTGTTGGAACGCTTGAATTTTTATATGAAGATGGCGAATTTTTCTTCATGGAAATGAACACCCGTATTCAAGTTGAACATCCTGTTACTGAAATGATAACAGGGATTGATTTGATTAAAGAACAAATTCGTGTCGCATCTGGCGAGCCGCTTGGCTATACACAAAATGATGTTAAGTTTTATGGTCATGCGATTGAATGCCGTATTAATGCGGAAGATCCAGCAACGTTTATCCCCTCACCTGGTAAAATTGTTGACTATTTGGCTCCTGGTGGTTTAGGTGTGCGTGTTGATAGCCATATTTATCCTGGCTATACGGTCCCACCTTATTATGACAGCATGATTGCAAAACTAATTGTTCACGGTCGTACGCGCGAGGAGTGCTTAAAGCGTCTTGAACGAACATTAAAAGAGTATGTAATAAGTGGAATTAAAACAACGATACCACTTCATCAAAAGCTTGTTAAAAATGTGGATATTATGAACGGTGATTATGATATTCATTGGCTTGAAAATTTATTAAAAGCTGAAGATTCAAAAGCTTGAGATAAGGCAGGCTATTTTTATTAGATGCCGCTGTCCTCGGACTTGATCCGAGGATACCTACTCATAAAAATGCATGTAGCTATTTACTCTGTTTTGCTTTACAGATCCTCAGATCACGTCCCAGGATGGTAAGAAGAAATATAGCCTAGTACTAAGGTGTTTTTATGCTTGATCCTTATCTTTTTACTCAAAAAAAAAATTGGCTTCTCTATTTAACGTCTGTTCGCAGACTTGCGCCACACTCAATAAATGCGTATAGTGACGATTTTGATCATTGGGCGTATTTTTTTACAAATTACTATGGTGCTTTATTTACAATAGAACGTTTTAATGCCATGACTATTACTGATATTCGCTCGTGGGTATCAGAACGACAAAAAAGCTCTTTAAGTATTAGGTCAACAGCACGTACACTTGCTGCAATTAAAAATTTCGTACGATTTCTTATTCAAGAAAACATATTCAACACTCACTTACTGCTGGATTTTAGATTAGGCCGCATTACTAAACAATTGCCACGTCCCATAACCTCAACTCAGGCACTTGAGCTTATTGATTCTATTTCAGATTTGTCACACGAACCTTGGATCGGTGCGCGTGATAAAGCTTTAGTTATGTTGCTTTATAGTACTGGAATTCGCATAAGTGAAGCGCTTTCACTTACAACGCACTCGCTTAATCGTGATTTTATTATCATTTATGGAAAAGGAAGCAAAATACGGCATGTCCCATTAGTGGATACTGTTAAAACGGCAATAGAGATTTATTTGGAGCTTTCACCTTATGCTAAAACTGTAGACCAAAGCTCCCATTACATATTTAAAAGTGCGCGCGGGAAGCAAATGTCTGCCAATAGTGCGCAAAAAAAAATGCGTGATTATCGTCACTTATATGGATTGCCCTCAACAACAACGCCGCACGCACTTAGGCATAGTTGTGCAACTCATCTTGTTGAATCTTCTGCTGATTTACGTTCAATTCAAGATCTTCTTGGCCATGCAAGTTTGTCGTCTACTCAGCTTTACACCGATGTTGCGCAAAAACACATTCATACTATTTTTAAACGTTCGCATCCCCGCCAAAAAAAACAAGAAGGAAAATAAATCAACTATTTTAACATTAAATTAATGCGTTAAATAATATAATTTATAAATGATCTTTACATTGTAAAACAAAATGCTTCTTTATGAATTACATGAGTTTAAAAATGCAGCGATGCTTCCTGCCCACTTATGGAGTGAAGCAAACGGGCTGTTTTTTAATTTAATGCCTCTTAGTGATAACCTTTGGGGGCGTTTTTTGTCTGCAGGCAATGAAATTGTTGAACGTTCAACACGGGTGTATATAAAGCCGTCATTTCATATTCCAGATACAATTGTTATAGAAAATGGCAAAGAACGCGTTTGCTTTATTGAAGAAAGTTTAACGTTGGAGCATCCATTTTGTAATTTGCTTCAATTTAAACGAATGTGTGCTGGACACGCAATTGGCAATAATCACCCAAATGTCTTAATTGTTTCTCCTTTATCTGGACACCACGCAACGCTTTTGCGAGACACAGTTACTGCGCTTGTTCCAGATCATAATGTGTGGATTACAGATTGGAAAGATTCGCGTTTAATTTCTCTTAGCGAAGGTCCTTTTGCACTTGATGATTACGCAGAACTCTTACTTATTTTTTTTGAATATTTTAAAGGAAACATTCACGTTATTGCTGTCTGTCAACCTGTTGTTCCTGTGATAATGGCAGTATCTTCCCTTGCAATAAATGATTCGCCATATCAGCCAAAAACTATGACCTTAATGGGAGGGCCTATTGATGCGCGTGTTAATCCTGGGGTCGTTAATAAATTTGCACTTGATCACGATATTGATTGGTTTGAGCGTAATATTCTTGCAACGATTCCACATTACTACCCAGGTGTAGGCCGTCACGTTTGTCCTGGTTTTATTATGCTAAATGGTTTCATGGCGCTTAATATAGAACGACATCAAGATGCTTCATTTAATTTATTCAAACATCTTGTGCAAGGTGACTTAGAATCAACAGAAACACATAAAGTCTTTTATGATGAATATCGTTCAGTCATGGATGTTCCCGCAGAATATTATATGGAAAGTATTACACGTATTTTTCAAACATTTGATTTGCCACGCGGCAAAATGACTTTTCATGGGGAATACATTAAACCAGAAAGCATCAAGAAAACTGCCCTACTCACTATTGAAGGTGAACGCGATGATATTTCTTGCCCAGGACAGACCTATGCAGCACATAATTTATGTTCTAGCTTAGGTGAAAACAAAAAAGAATTTTATGTTCAGGAACATGTTGGGCACTACGGAATTTTCAATGGTAAGCGTTGGAGAGAAATCATCAAACCAAAAATAGCGAAATTTATTCGGCGATTTGATGATTAATCGGTTTATAGTTGAATGAGCTAAGTTTGAAATACGCCTATATCAAATGTTACGTATTTTTTTACTTAATCATCTGATATAGAATTAGTTTCATTTTTTGTTGTATTTGGCTTTCTATTTAATTCTATTTTTGTTTTTTTAGATTTATCGGTATCTGGTTTATTTTGTGTTTGAGAATCGTTCATGATTTCTAAATTAGGAGATTCATTGGTCGCCGATTTAGTTTTGTTTACATCCTCTTCGGCATTGCTTTCTTTATGATTATTTTTCTTAGTTACATTTTCTTCTTCTGACTTTGAAAATAAAAACTTATTAAGCAATGTTTCAAAATTAACAGATGATTCTGTATCCATAATTATGCCTTTGTTGGCTAAAACTTCAGAATCTGCACCTGGCTCTATTGCAATATACTTACCGCCAAGTAAACCCTCACTGACAACCGCTGCGCTTGAATCTGTTGGTATTTTTAGTTTTCCATCAATATAAAGAACTACATTTGCTTGATATGTCTTTGGATCAATTTCGAGTGATTTAATTGTGCCAATTTTAACACCACTGATTTTAACATCGCTGCCCACATGTAATCCATCAATGCGCATAAATTTAGCTGAGATAGTATATCCTTTAAATGAACGCCCAGCTTGCCCTGAAGAATAAGCAAAGTACGCAAAGTAAGCAGCGACAAGTACAACAAAAATGCCAAGAAGAGTTTCAATTATGTTGTTTGATTTATTTAACATAATCTTTAAATCCTTATTAAAATTATTTTATTATTACAGTTTTTAATCATTATATTTTTCTTTCATAGCATATATCATGCTTTATGTTCATCTTAACAACAGACAATTAATGATCTATTAAAATAGAAGTAAATATTTCAAAATGTTTCATTTCATAACTAAAGAAAAAATATTATTGGAACAGATCATCGAGTGTTTTTGGTTGCATAGCACTCCTTGTAGCAGTTTTTTCGCTCTTTGTCGATGTGGTGGGTAAATTTTTTTGAGGCGCTGTTTGTGTGTTTTGTATTGCTAAGCTCCTGCTCGTGTGTGTTGTAGCAGTATTATTTGTCAGGTGTGTGTTTGGACCTTTTAAGAAATCAGCACAAATACGTGTGGGTATTTTGCCGCCTGTTGATATTTTTGCCATAGCTGCACCGCTGTCATTGCCAACCCAGGCTCCAAAAACAATATTTGTATACCCTGTTGTGGATGTGCCATATTCGTCTCTGTAACCTAAGAAAAATGCGTCTTTATCTCCGTTACTGCCTGTTTTTCCAGCCACTGTGGAATCAATATTTGATGCACGCCCGGAGCCTGATTCAACGTTTGCACGCAATAAATCACGCATATAAGCGAGAGGGGTAGCTGCTATAATTCGTTGTCGTGTCACTTCTGTGTGCTGATATAAAATATTACCTTCTTTATCTCGCACTTCCATCACACCATGTGGCCACACAGCGTACCCCTGATTGCAAAAAGTAGCATGTGCAGTTGTAAGCTCAAGCAGCGTAGTCTCTCCTGCTCCAAGTGCAATACTAAGTTCATTGGGCAAAGGACGGCTGATTCCTAAACGTTGCGCTGTTTCAGCAACACGAAGTGGTGTTACTTTTTCTGCCAAACGTATAGAAACGCTGTTTACAGATTTCATAAAGCCCGTGCGCAAGGTTACTTGACCTAATGAGGTATGCTTAAAATTGCTTGGACGCCATTTTCCACCATTATATGGGGAATCATCTATCAATGTTTCTGGTGTCATGCCAGATTCCATTGCAGCTAAGTAAACAAATGTTTTAAATGCAGATCCTGGTTGACGGACAGCTTGTACAGCACGATTGAATTGGCTTTCGGCATAGTTTCTTCCACCAACTAAGGCTTTTACGGCACCATCAGGTGACATTGCAATAAAGGAAACTTGTGAAGCATTAAGCTCTTTTCCCATGGTTTCATTGTAATACTTAGCGACCATTTCTGCATGGCGTTGCATATCTGTGTCTAACGTTGTTATGACGACAATGTCTTTAGTAATTGGTCCGATAATCGAAGGAATAGTATCATAGATCCAGTCGGCAAAATATTTTCCCCCTTTTCCTTGAGTTAATTGAATATTAGCAAGATCTACTTCACCTTGTTTAAGATGGTCTTCATATTCTTTGATGTAACCTGCTTCTTGCATAAGGCGCAACACAACCGTTGCACGTTCAATCGACCTTTTTGGATTTTTTGAAGGTGTGTAATTAGATGGAGCTTTTAATAATCCTGCAATAATAGCAGCTTCGAAAACGGTCAAGCTCCGGGCTGATTTATTGAAATACATACGTGCAGCTGCGTCAATACCATAAGTTGCAGACCCTAAATAAACGCGATTCAAGTACATGGTCATAATTTGCTGTTTTGTAAATTTCCATTCAAGCCAAAGAGATAAAAGTACTTCTTGAATTTTACGTTTCATAGAACGGTCTTTTACACTAAACAAGCCATGTGTTTGTAAAATATTTTTAGAAAGCTGCTGTGTTAACGTTGACCCACCCTGCACAACACGTTGCGCCTTGTAGTTCGTGTATGCCGCCCGTATAAGACCAATAACATCAACGCCAAAATGATATTCAAAACGGCGATCTTCAACCGCCATAATAGCTTGCGGTACATATGCAGGCAAATCAGCTACGGGAATCATATCCTCATACAAGTCTCCATATGTGCCTAAAATTGTACCATCATGTGTTTGCACGGTGACGCTTGGTTTTCTTGTTTGAACAGATAAAGCACCAAGATCAGGTAAATCTTGTGAAAACCATAATATGCCTAGTGTTAATAAAATACTGCCCCAAATTCCAACCATGAAAAGGCCATATACCATTTTTCCCATGAAACGTAGAAAAAAAGACTTTCTAGGATTTTTAGATTTTGTTGGTCGTTTAGCTTTTAGTGGTCTTGCGAGTTGTTCAGTTTCTTTTTTATTGTCACGAGAATGCTGAGGAGAGCCAGGGTAAATTTTCATGAATCACCAAAAAAATGAATAAAATAATTGAGTGAGAACAGATCTATTTTTACTCGAAATGTATAACGATTATACTATGTGTTGATGATTAAAAAGTCGAGAAAAAATTAATTAAAATCGCTTTCCTTTAATTGCTGCGTAGATTGTTGGTAAAAAAATTAATGTAAGTAGCGTGCCAAAACTAAGTCCGCCAACAAGGACGGCTCCTATCACTCGTCTTGTTTCAGAACCACTTGAATTTGATAAAATTAGTGGTAATGCCCCTAAAATCATAGCACTTGTTGTCATTAGTATTGGTCTTAATCTTAGGCTTGCCGCCTTTTTTACGGCATCGATAGCACTCATTCCTTTTTCAAGTTGCTGATTTGCAAATTCTACAATTAAAATACCGTTTTTTGTAATAAGTCCAATTAATGTAATAAGACCAATTTGAGTGTAAATATTCATAGTTTGTCCTGTTGCCCATAATGCAAATAATGCTCCCATTGCAGCAAGAGGAACAGTCAACATCACCATTAATGGATCAAGAAAGCTTTCAAATTGGATAGCCATAACTGCGTAAATAAAAATAATAGCTAGAAAAATAAGCGTCATCATTGTTAATGCTGATTCTTTATGTACTTTAGCCATACCAATCCATGTTTTCTTATAAGAAGGAGGTAAGGATGTGTCAGCAATTGTTTTTAATGTATTCATGTTATGATCAAGTGATGCATTAGACATTTGTGCTGTTAATGTCAAAGATCGCATTTGGTTATAATGAAATAGGCTATCCGGTTGAGTTGATGGTTTTAATGTCCCCAGCGTTCCAAGAGAAATACGATTTCCTGTATTATTGGTGATATAAAGCTCATCAAGTGTCCATGGTTTATCTTGACCTTTGATTGTTATCACATATGAAATACCATCTTTATTAAAGTTCAATGTTTTATCACTACTAAAGAAAATAGATATCAGCTTTGCAATCGCTGCTTGATCAAGATTAAGCTTGCCTAATAAATTTGCATCGAGATCAATGGTGTAAGATTTGCTATTTAAATTCAAATCATGCGCAAGCGAAGGTAGTGTTTTTGCATCAGCACATGCTTTTACCATTTTTTCAGCTGCGTTATAAAGCATAAGGTAGCTATCTACAGTTGATACAACCATTTTTAAGTCGGAGCCGCCAGATGTATCAAGGCCAGGCAATCCTGAATCAACCGACCAAACAAACATGTCAACGGACGGAAAATCATTCATTAACATTTGAATATTTTGCTTCATCATTTCAGAAGATTTTTTCCGAACATTCTTTGGAGTTAAACCAAAACAAAGAGATGCACCCCAGTTTCCCATAAAAATCATAACGTTTTCTGCTTCAGGAACCACACCTATTTTTTGTTGAATTTCAGCTATGCGTTCATCCAAAGCATTAATATCTTTACCAGGAATTGGAGGAATCCATACACCAATTAAACTACGATCTTCTTTAGGAGTCATTTCGGTTGGTAATTTATTAAATAATGCAAACATAAACACAAAAGCGCAAAGCATTGCAAAACTAATCAATCTTGCCTTTGTTAAAAGAATTGTTAAAAGATTTTCATAATGAGCTGTAATTTTGTTAAGAAAAATATCAACAGAAGACCATAAAGTACGACGTTCACTTTTTAAAAATGAAGCGCACATAAGTGGAGATAATGTCAAAGCAACCATTCCTGATACAAATACGCTTCCTGCAAGTGCAACAGCAAATTCAACAAACAATTGACCAATAGCACCTTGTATAAATGCAATCGGTGCAAATACACTTACAAGTGTAAAAGTCATGGCTAAAACTGCAAAACCGATTTCCCTGCCTCCCTTAATTGCTGCATCTAAAGGTTTTAATCCTTCTTCAATGTGCCGTGCAATATTTTCAAGTACAACAATAGCATCATCAACAACAAGACCAATAGCAAGCACCATTGCTAAAAGAGTAATCATATTAATTGAGCAACCAAATGCGCTTAAAAAAAGCATTGAGCCAGCAAGTGAAATTGGAATTGTAACAAGCGGGATAAATGTGGCCCGAAAAGATCTTAAAAATAAAAAGACAATTGCTAATACCAAAACAATAGCTTCAATAATGGATGATTTAATTGTATCGATTGATGATCTTACGAACTCAGCTTGATCTAAAACGATGTCTACTCTCATGTCATTTGGCAATCCTTGCTTAATTTCAGCAACCTTTTTATTTACTAAATTAGACACATCGACAGGATTAGCACTCATTCCACGACTAATGGTAATTACAATACCAGGCTTGCCATTAATTTTAACACGGTTTGAAGTGTCATCTGTTTTTTGTATAATAGTTGCTACTGAACGTAGAAAAATAGCAGGGAAGCTTTTTGTTGCTGGGCGAATGACTAAATTCTCATAATCTTCTTTAGAGTTAAGCGAAGTAATAAGAGTCGTTGGAATTTGATCTTGAAACTTTCCAACAGGTAATGAATGACTGCTTTTATTAAGAACATCATATACTTCATCTGCATTCACACCAAATGTGTATAATAAATTGGGATCTAATGTTACTTCATAAGTATATTGTTGGCCGTATATGTCAGCAGCGCTCACGCCAGGAATACTTCTAAAGGCGTTTTTAAGATTTAAATTCGCATAATGTGTAAGTGCACCAAAATCAGATGAATTTGATCGAATTGAAACAGCCATAAATGGTGGCCCTTCAGCATCAACTGTTTTTTTCTTTATAATAGGTGTTTTTGCATCTTTTGGTAGGTCAGCCATAGCAATTGATACAGCATCACGTACTGCTGACATTGCACGATCCATAGAAATACCAACATTAAAATCTAACGTAATTTCAGCCTGCCCAGAACGTGTTGTGGACTTCATGTCCATTAAACCCTCTATTCCAGCAAGGTTGTCTTCCAGAACATTTGTAACTGTTGATTCTATAATATCAGCCGAAGCGTTGGGGTATGTTGTGTTGACAGAAATTGTCGAGAAATTAATGAGTGGATATTCACGTAATGATAGTTGATTAAAACAGAGCAGGCCGATAATTAACACCATGGCGTTGATTACAAGTGCAATAACTGGATGTTTTATAAAATATTCAGTTATTTTCATTTATTTAAACTCTTGTTGTTATCTTTATTAGATGTAAATTCTTTTGGATCGTGTATTTTTACTTCCATACCATTTGAGAGACGTGATTGCGCCTGTGAAACAATAACGTCTCCTGCATTAAGACCTTTTATTATCTCTATAGTGTCACGTGCACGAAGACCTAGTTCCACAGGTGTTAATACGGTTTTTGAATTTTTAATAATGTAAACATGGGGTTTTCCTTGATCTAGAAAGACAGAATCATCAGGTAGTACAAGCACATTATTTTTTTCAAATACGGTTAAATCAACATTGATTGACATACCAACAACGTGAGCTTGAGTATCAATTTCTACACTTGCAGGCGCCATATGTGTTGATTCATCTAACATTTTTTGAATAGCTGTTAATACATATTTTTTTCCGTCAATATACACGGATTGTCCAACATTTGTCGTTGCAACGAGAGGTGCAGGAACATCAAATTCAACAATCATTTGGCTTAAATCATAGAAATAAACAAGTGGCATTCCAACCGTTACTTCGCTGCGATCATGTTCCTTGTATGCACCAATTGTCCCTGAAAAAGGTGCATAAAAACGAATTTTATCAAGTTCAATTTTGGCATTTGCTAAATTTTGTTCAGCAATTAAAAGTGCAGATTGTTTTTCTTCGGCAGCAACTTTACTCATGGTTCCTGTTTTAGTTAAAAATTTTGTGCGTTCAAATTGATCTTTTGCTATTTGCACAGATAATAATGATGCTTCATAATTTTTTTCAATGTCAGGATTGCATACACGCGCAATAATTGTTCCTTTTGGTACAGATTCACCTGTTTGTTTTATAATTTCTAAAACACCTGGTGCTTTTACCTGCAATAAAGCAGAGTGTTTTGCGCGCACCTTGCCAATTAAGCGAACTTTTTGTTCTATTGTCTGGTGCTTGACGGTAACAACTTCAGCAACTTTTAAAATTGGAGCAATCGTATGGGTCGGTGCAAAAAAGCAATAATAACCACTTATAAATAGTAAACAGAAAATTACCAAAAACGCGTATTTTTTGTGTTCGCGAGATATTTTTTTAAATTGATTAAAGTTTTTCATAACGTAAAAACATATTTGCACATATATTTTAAAAGGTAGCATACCTAAAAATGAACCGCACTCTGCTAATTTTATTCTCACAAAAATAATCATTTATACTTAATAAAAATGTCACTCTTTTACCTAATCTGCTACAATGCACTAAACTTAAGTTGTTCTTAAAAAGAGGATATTTATGCAAGTGGATCGTTATACGCAAAAAAGCCAAGGAATGTTACAAAATGCACAGTTACTCGCTATACGTGAAGGGCATCAGCAGTTAAGCCCTATTCACCTACTTAAAGTTTTAATTGATGATCCGGACGGTTTGTGTGCATCAGTTTTTAAAAATGCAGCAGGCGATCTTAATATCTTGGAACAACGCATTCAAGCTGAGTTACGAAAGATCTCAACTGTCTCTGGTTCAAATAGTAGCCAAGTTTATCTTTCACCTGAAGTTGCAAAAGCATTAGAGGCTGCAGATAAAAAGTCAAAAAGTCTTGGTGATGCTTATGTTAGTACGGAAGTTATTCTTTATGGTTTAGCAACAACGTCGCCTACAAAAGAACTGATTGAAAGTACCGGTGCTAATCAAAAAACGCTGGATAAAGCGATTGAAACACTTCGAAAGGGACGTAAAGTAGAATCACAATCAGCAGAAGAAACATACGATGCGCTTAACAAATATGCACGTGATTTAACACAAGCCGTCCGTGATGGAAAACTTGATCCGGTTATTGGTCGTGATGACGAAATTAGGCGTACGATTCAAGTATTATGTCGTCGAACTAAAAATAACCCTGTTCTTATTGGTGAACCCGGCGTTGGCAAAACAGCAATTGCTGAAGGACTTGCGCAACGTATTGTAAAAGGCGATGTACCTGAATCTATGCGTAACACAAAGCTTATGGTACTTGATTTAGGTGCGCTACTTGCTGGCGCAAAATACCGTGGCGACTTTGAAGAACGTCTTAAAGCAGTACTTAGCGAAGTTACAAAAGCTGCTGGTGAGGTCATTATGTTTATTGATGAACTTCATACGCTTGTTGGTGCAGGAAAGACAGATGGCGCTATGGATGCATCAAATATGCTAAAGCCAGCCCTTGCTCGTGGAGAACTACATTGTATAGGGGCGACAACGCTGGACGAATATCGCCAATATATCGAAAAGGACCCTGCACTTGCACGTCGTTTTCAGGCAGTTTTTGTGTCTGAGCCAACCGTAATTGATAGTATTTCTATTTTGCGTGGTCTTAAAGAAAAGTATGAATTGCACCATGGCGTACGTATTAGCGATAACGCAATTGTGGCTGCTTGTACATATTCCAACCGTTATATTAGCGACCGCTTTTTGCCTGATAAAGCTATTGACTTGATGGATGAGGCTGCAAGTCGTTTACGGATGGTCGTTGATTCAAAACCTGAAGATATAGATGAACTTGATCGCCGTATTATTCAGCTAAAAATTGAACGTGAAGCACTCAAAAAAGAAACAGATAAAGCATCACAAGACCGCCTTGAGAAGCTTCAAAAAGAACTTGCTGATTTAGAAGAAAAGTCACGCGACTTAAATCTGGCATGGCAGCAAGAAAAAAAGCATTTGGATGAAGGACGCCAATTAAAAGCGCGCATTGAACATTTGAAAATTGAACAAGAAATTGCACAACGCAGAGGCGATCTTACACGTGCAGGTGAAATTTTATACAGTCAACTGCCTGAACTGGAACGAAAGCTTTCTGTTCTTTCTGAAAATGAAACACATAAATCATTTAAAGAAGAAGTAACAGAGCAAGATATTGCGTTGATTGTATCACGTTGGACAGGCATACCTGTTGAAAAAATGTTAACCGCAGAACGTGAAAAGCTTATTAAAATGGAAGAAAAACTTCATGAACGAGTAATTGGCCAAAATGAAGCAATCAATGCAATTTCAAATGCTGTCAGGCGTTCGCGAGCAGGTCTTCAAGATCCTAATCGTCCCATGGGATCTTTTCTTTTCTTAGGACCAACGGGTGTTGGAAAAACAGAGCTTTGTAAAACATTAGCATCCTTTATGTTTGATGATGAAACGAATCTTATTCGTATTGATATGTCTGAATATATGGAAAAACATTCGGTGTCGCGTCTTATCGGGGCACCTCCAGGATATGTTGGATATGAGCAAGGTGGTGCATTAACGGAAGCTGTGCGCAGACGCCCTTACTCTGTCATTCTTTTTGATGAAGTTGAGAAAGCACATACAGATGTTTTTAACATTTTATTACAAGTACTGGATGATGGGCGTTTGACAGATAGCCAAGGACGCACTGTTGATTTTAAAAATACCATTATTATTTTAACGTCGAACTTAGGTTCAGATGCGCTTAGTCAATGTGATTCATCCGAAATAATTAGCCAGCAAGTGCGAAGCGATGTTATGGCTATTGTTAAACAAGCTTTTCGTCCTGAATTCTTAAATCGCTTGGATGAAATTGTAATCTTTAATCGTCTTCGAAAATCAGATATGGCTGCAATTGTTGGTATTCAACTTAAAGGTTTACAAACACGTCTTGCTGATCGAAAAATTATTCTTGATTTTACAGATGCAGCTCTACAGTGGTTTGTTGAAGCTGGCTATGATCCAATGTATGGTGCACGCCCACTTCGCCGTGTTATTCAACGTGAATTGCAAGATCCACTTGCACTTAAAATTCTAGCAGGTGATGTGAATGATGATTCAACGGTTTATGTTGACTGTGATGACAATTGTCTTGTTCTAAAATAGGATAACAAATGATAGGTAGGTTAAAGTTTCTTTTTCTATATCAACCTACCTATCGTGTTAATAAAATTTAAGGCACCTTAACTTTTTTAATTTTTTCATCCATAACCTGGATATTGTCAAACCAAAATAGTCTTTTTGCACATGTTAATTGGTTAACTGAATTTTTTGCACCGTTAATATAAGTAGCAGCCAATTCTTTGCATTTTTCTTTTTTTAAAACATTTGGTTCATTGTAAAAGGCCCAATAAAAGCATTGAGCAGTTGATAGATAAAGATCAAGCCGATCTTCTATGTCTGGAAATAAAGACAATGTGCCTCTATAAAGAGATGCACTATTTAAAAATGCAACAGAAGCTAAATGTCCCCCATTTCTTTGAAAATTAGATTGTTTAAGATTTATGCCTAAGCGAATGTAGCAACCAGCCATATCAATAGGATTCAGTTTTTTACTAAGAAACCCTGCAGATAAAATATGTTCATCAGAAACAACATCTCGCAAAGTTGGAGAAAGTTTAGGTCTTAACATATTGGTAAATTTCTTGAGTTGATCTCGGTCTGTAAGCTTTAAATACTCATACCCTGTTTTTAAGTGTTTTGGTAAAAGTGCATCACTTATATTTTTATCGAAAGCCTTACGTTTCCTTATTCCAGATTCATATTTTATTTTCGATGATACTCTTTTTAAATCATTAGGATCGATAATCGGTCTGGTACAGGAGTTTGTAGCTTTAGATTCTTGAAAATTATCTAAATGAATTTCCGAAGAACATGAAATAGTTGAATAATGACTTAAGCATATAGCTGTATAAATCAAAGTATTTTTCATAAAAGAATCTCACAAAAATAGAGTTTCTATCATTAAGTATAATTTTTGTATATTAATAAAAGATTAAATTCCTCTTGTGTGAACAAATTGAGCGATTTTTTTTAATAAAAATATTTAATTTTATGTAATTTAAGTCTATTTATCTAATCTATAAAATATTTTAATAATATTCTGGCAAAAATCGTTGCCAGATTGCACAAGCAGCTGCTATACGATACATGTGCGAACAATTTTAAATTCCAAAATTTTAATCATCACACAAAAGGCCTCAGATTATGGAATATCCACTTTCACCATATAGTTCTAATGCTCAATATTCTTCTGTGAACAATAAACTACCAATTAAACTTGGTATAAACATTGGTGTTTCACTTGAATATTATGATTTTGTAATTTATGCACTTCTATTGCCATATATCATGCCTCTTTTTTTTGATGCCAATGATCCATTTGTTAATATGGTAAAAGCTTTTTCTGTTTTTGCACTAGGCTATCTTGCAAGACCTATTGGCGGTTTTATTTTTGGTCAAATTGCCGATAAAAAAGGGCGGAAAATGGCATTTACTGGAGCAATGCTCGTTATGGGAATTGCAACGTGTATTATTGGATTCCTCCCCACTATCTCAATGTTGCAGCCATCACTTAGCGTTCTACCTGCCTTTTTGCTTATTGTATGTCGTTTTGCTCAAGGTTTATCTTTTGGTGCAGAACTACCAAGCGTTATTACGATTGTAAGTGAAAATAAAGATGATTCAAAACGAGGATTCACGTGTGGTCTTGTTATTTCGTGCACAAGTATTGGTGCTATTTTTGCGACGGGGGTATTAACAACACTTACATATTTTATACCACCAGAACACTTTTTGCTTTGGGGTTGGCGGATTCCATTTTTGTTGGGGGGATTTCTGGCATTGATTAGTTGGTATTTACGTAAAAATATGAATGAGACATCCGCATTTCAAGAGAAAAAAAAGGAATTAAACCTTGAAAAATCACCATTTATGACACTAATAAAAAAATATCCGTCAATTATTATTGCCGGTATTGGAATTGTTTTGGTACCAGCCTCACTTGGAATTACGAATATTTTCTTTGCATCTTATATGGCCTCATTTTTTGCTTTTGATCCTATTCATATTTATTTTTGCATGACGGCTGGCCTTGTTTTTTCAATATTTTTAACCCCGTTTTTTGGTTGGTTAAGCGACCTGATTGGCGTAAAGACGCTTTTTATGATTATGTGTGTACTTTTAAGCATTGCGTGTCCTTATTTGTTTCTTTTACCTAAAATGCATACTGGCAAGGCACTCTTAATCTTCTTATTATTATGGCAATGCTTTTTATGTGCTGGAATGTCGTCTGTTTTACCGTGGCTTACTAAATTATTCCCAACAGAAGTGAGGTGTTCTGGCATTTCGTTTTGTTACAATATCGCTTATGCACTTGGAGCAATGTTACCTAGTATCTATATGCTTATAATTAAGCCAGAGTTGCATGCTGAAACTATATCAAAGATTATATGTGGTATCGCAATTTTAGGACTTATGAATGCGTTATTTTTACAAAAAATATCAAAAAAGAGATGTTTAAATTATTAAAGAAGTTTTTTAATTTATTTTTCGGACTCACTAAGCGTTCTTGCTTCTGTCACCAACATAATGGGAATACCATTTCGTATAGGATAAGCAAGACCCGCAACATCACTAATAAGTTCTTGTGCTTTTTCATCATAAATAAGACGAGTACGTGTGACTGGGCAAACGAGTAACGCAAGTAATGTGGAATCTGTGGCCATGATATACCTTTGAAATTATTAATCTAATTACATATTAACACTATGTGACTAGCGCAGCACGTCTATATTTTTTTGTAAAGTTTTTCAGCGCGCTTTTGAAATGCGTCAACCATAATGGCAACAGCTTGATTCAAAAATGGCTGGAGGATAGGTTTTAAAAAAGGGGTATCAAGTTCAAAATCAAGATAAAATTCAACTTCGCATCCTGTTTCTCGTGTGTGAAAAATCCAATGATTATTTAAATACCGAAAGGGACCCTTTGTGTGCGTTACTTCAATACGTTTTGCGCCAGGTTGCAAAATCACATTTGATGAATAACGTTGATTAATTAAAGAGGCGCCTATTGAAAGGTCTGCTTCAAAACCGCTATCTGATTTATTATATATTTGAACAGATAAAATCCATGGTAAGAACTCAGGATAAGAGTTAACATCGACCACTAACGCATACATTTGCTCAGGGGTATAGGGAACAATACGTTTTTCAGCGTGAACGGGCATGTATTTTTAATCAACCTTGTATTACGTTTTTTTGATTAATTTTTTCAAGACGAGCCGTTTTCAACAAAGCAAAATCATCACCCGCATGATAGGATGAACGTGTTAATGGCGATGCCGCAACAAGTAAGAATCCTTTACCACGTCCCATTTTTGCATAGTCATCAAATTGTTCAAGTGTTGGATATGAAATAACGTCATGATGTTTAGGTGTTGGCTGTAGGTATTGGCCGATTGTCATAAAATCAACGTCAGCTGCGCGTAAATCGTCCATTACTTGCAAGACTTCTGTGCGTTCTTCACCTAAACCAACCATGATGCCAGACTTAGTAAAAATTGTTGGGTCTAATTCTTTTACACGGCTCAAAAGTCGTAACGAATGAAAATAACGTGCCCCAGGTCTAACTGACGGATATAAACGCGGCACTGTTTCAAGATTGTGATTGTATACATCAGGACGCGCGGCAACAACAATTTCGAGTGCTCCTTCTTTACGGAGAAAATCTGGCGTTAAAATTTCAATGGTCGTTCCTGGTGATTTTTTGCGAATTTCACGAATAACTTCTGCAAAATGATTAGCTCCTCCGTCATCAAGGTCATCACGATCAACAGACGTAATAACCACATGGCTAAGATCTAAGCCAGCCACACCCTGAGCAACCCGTTCGGGCTCATGAGGATCAAGTAAGTCAGGTCTTCCTGTCTTTACATTGCAAAAGGCACATGCACGCGTGCATACATCTCCTAGAATCATCATAGTTGCATGTTTTTTAGACCAACATTCACCTACATTAGGGCAAGCGGCTTCTTCGCACACTGTTTTAAGCTTAAGAGAACGCATAAGCGTTGCTGTTTCATGATATTCTTTTGAAACAGGCGCTTTAACCCTAATCCAATCAGGTTTTGTTAAAACTCTTGCTTTCATATCTGGTGTATGTACCATTTTTGCCTAACTATTTAAGTTAAATCAAATAAGTCACAAAGTTCGACCCATTCGCGCTTTGAAAGACCGCTTGTTTCCAAAGTTATCTTTTCTCCAGCCAAACGACGTTGAAGTAAGCGCACACCTGTTGCAGACAATTGTGCTGCACCTAGGCGATATTCTTCAAATGCTTCAAACGCCAGAGGAACCCAAGCTTTCATGATATTCAAAATAACATCTGCGTAAGCACGAATCTCATATTGAGCATGTGGATCAGCTCTAAGGCGCAAGAAATGCATTAAGTTATGTAAATCAACTTTCCAATACCATTGGGTGTAAAAGTTTACAGGCAAATTCATACGTGCAAGTTCACGTGCAAGACCTTGGTGTTCACCTTGTGACTCATCTTCATTTAATAACCACATGTAGTTATCATAACAACGCATTGAATCTTCTTTTAAAAGATTGAGTACTTTTTCTGCATGTTCACCTTCAAGAACTCCTGCTCTTCCTTGGCGATTACTCAAAGATTGCGCAGATAAATGTTCTGGTGCTGGCACATAAAATTCACGATCAAGAATTGAATATCGTGCAGAATATTCATTTACGTTTGCTGTACGATGACGAATCCATTGACGTGCAACAAACATAGGCAATTTAACATGTAATTTAATTTCACACATTTCAAATGGTGTTGAATGCCAATGACGCATAAGGTAACGAATAAGTCCGCGGTCTTCAGAAACTTTTTTCGTGCCTTTACCATAGGATACGCGTGCTGCTTGCACGATTGCATTGTCGTCTCCCATGTAATCAACAACACGGACAAATCCATGGTCAAGAACAGATTGTGGCTCGTACAACATTGCTTCTAATGCTGGCACCGTTGCACGGCGTGTTTGATAGGATTGGTCTCTTAGCTCATTTAGCTCAACTAGTTGTGGATTCACGAAATCTTGTTTCACAGAGGGACTCATTATATGTATTTGACTTCTTGAATTGTATATGCTTTGCCACCATTTGGTGTAATAACTTCAATACTATCATCAGCTTTTTTGCCAATTAAGGCACGTGCAAGTGGGGATGTGATGGAGAGTAAGCCTTTTTTCACATCAGCTTCATCGCTCCCAACAATTTGATAAATATGTAGTTCATCGGTGTCGTCATCAATTAAGTGAATAGTTGCGCCAAATTTAGCATCATCCCCTGAAACTTTAGAAAGATCAATGACGTCAGCACGGCTTACTTTATCTTCCAGTTCAGCAATTCTGCCTTCAATAAAGCTTTGCTTTTCTTTTGCTGCATGGTATTCAGCATTTTCAGACAAATCTCCATGCTCACGCGCATCCGATATTTGCTTGATTACAGATGGCCTCTCAACGCTCTTTAAATGATGTAACTCATCACGAAGAACTGCAAAACCATTTTCGGTCATTGGAATTTTTTCCATAAAACTAACTACTCACAACTATAAATATAAAAATTTAACAAAAGTTATTAACACACAAAAGCTTTTCAACTCTTTAGCACAATCATTTATAAAACAAACGATTTATTAAAATAAAGATTTTTTTCACTACATGAAAAGAACACCTAAACTAAAAGATTGATAAACGTACTTTTTAATGTCGATTTTCAGTTTTAAATTTTATTATAATGTAAACTCACTACGCAAGGAAAATATCTCGCTTGGTTGATTGCGACGAAGAATAATTAGATAAAATAGGCACAGATTCTGTTTGTAAGCGCAATATGGTATTTGATGTTGTTGCTGTTTTGCATCTGCACTGCAGGTTAGAAATATCATTTTTGCTTTTGTGATACTTCGTCGTTTGTTGTGATGATATATGCATGATTGGTTTTTGGAATTTTAAAGCAATTAAATTAAAATGTTTGGATGTGTTGTTGGCTGCCATTAACTGCAGCTAATATGTGTGCACACGTTTGATTAGTTAGCTGTTTTTTTGTAGATAAGCAATAACATCAGCTCGTTCTTGATCTGAATCAAGCCCTAAGAAAGTCATTTTTGTACCTTTTACAAACTTACGTGGATTGTTTAAAAAATAATTTAATGTCTCCACATCCCATGTGCCATTTGATTTTTCTTTCATAGCGCTGGAATAACTATAATCGGTAATTGAAGCAATAGTACGACCAACTACACCTAAAAGACTAGGTCCAATACCATGTGGTTTTCCTTTTTCAATGACATGACATTGAATGCATTTTTTAAAAACTTTTTCACCATTTTCGATATTTGCTTTTGCTAATAAAGGTTTTATTGATAAAATTTCTTTTTCGACGTGTGTTTGTGTGTTTCCTTCTGTTACTGCGATGAAATATGCATTTTTCGTTAGCCGCTTTACCGGTGCAACGAGGTTATCTCCAATAATATCAAAAGTCTTTGCTGCTAATAAAGCAACAAGGATTGATGCCATAATTTTATTAACCTCAAAGCCATCTACAGGCTTTTTTGGTTCTGCATATTCTTCAAAATGACGCTTTTTTAGCGTTTTCCAAAATGTGACAAAAATATCGAATTTAAACTTATACACGTGATTTTTAAGATAATTATAGTAAACGTTATTATAATATCAAAATTTTTCAAATAAATAAAGAAAAACTTTAGAAATAAAAAAATAATATTAAATTAATTTATTTTTTTAAACAAAAAATAGAACAAATAAAAAAATAGAACACACTTAAATCTCGAAGAAAGACATTAAATAGTGTACAAAAGTATTAAACTAAGATTCACCTTCAAATAAGATATTTTTTATGTCATCACGCGCGCTTACACCACCACATCTCACCGAAGAGCAAAATGATAAAGCAAGGCGTCCCATCATTCGCCAGCTTGATGCAACTCTTATTAATCAAATTGCGGCAGGCGAAGTCATTGAACGACCTGCTGCTGCCCTTAAAGAGCTTGTTGAAAATGCAATTGATGCAAAAGCAACTGTAATTGACATTGTGATCTGTGATGGAGGAAAAAGTCTTATTCAGGTGACTGATGATGGTCTTGGTATGACGGTTGATGATATGCATATTGCAATCCAAAGACATGCGACATCAAAGTTACCAACTGGAGATTTATTTAATATTCTAACATTAGGATTTCGCGGTGAAGCCTTGCCATCCATAGGCTCCGTTAGTCGCTTATCTATTACAAGCTTTCCAAAAGGCGGCAGTCAATTAACTGCCATGGAATTATGCGTTGAAGGAGGCATTGTAAGCGAGGTACGCCCGTCTGCTTTTGCTGCACGTGGTACCCGTATGATTATTAAAGACTTATTCTACTCAACACCTGCGCGTTTGAAATTTTTAAAATCAGATACAACGGAACTTTCTGCCTGTGTTGACATTATTAAGCGTTTAGCATTAGCGTACCCAAATGTTGCTTTTAAATTTCGTTCAGAAGAACGTGTTATTTTTGACTACGCAGCGCGCTTAACTCTTGGGGAGCGTTTCGCTGATGTATTGGGGCAAAAGACACTTGATAATTTAAGGCTTGCTGATGGTGTGCGTGATGGTATATCAGTTACAGGTGTTATTTCTTTACCTACATTTCATAAAAGTCAGTCCACTGATCAGTTCTTTTTTGTAAACCAACGCCCGGTTAGAGATAAGTTGTTGCTTGGCGTATTAAAGGCAGCTTACCAAGATTATCTTGAAACAGGCAGGCACCCTGTTGTTGCTTTATTTGTTAATTTAGATCCAGCTGAGGTTGATGTTAACGTTCATCCATCTAAAGCTGAAGTTCGCTTTAGAGATGTGCAAGGCGTTCGAAGCCTGCTTATTGGCACCCTTAAGTCAACATTGCAAAGACATGGGCAAGAAACGGCATCACATTTAACAGGCGAAGCATTAATGCGTTTTCAAAAGGAATCGATGTTTCAAACGAATTCATCGATGCCGGCTTATGCTGCACGTAATGAACAAAGGCAAAATCAAAGTTTATCATTTCCTATAGCAACAAAGTTACACAATGAAATGCATCCACGCCTACAGCCGTTTATAACAGCAACGCTAGGTCGCTATCCATCTGAAAATATGCAAGCGTTGACAATTGAAGAAACATTAGGATTAAGTGCTTTAAACAACGAATGTGTATCTTTTCCTTTAGGAGTAGCAAAAGCACAAATTGCAAAGACATACATATTATCAGAAACATCTGATGGGCTTATCATAACAGATCAGCACGCCGCACATGAGCGAATTGTTTACGAAAAGTTAAAACAACAATACCTTTCTGGCGGAGCCACAAGGCAGTTATTGCTTATTCCTCTGCTTGTTGAAATTGATGACCAGCAAAATGAATTGCTTAAGCAAAATCAAAATATTTTAATGCAATTAGGCTTTGATTTTGAACTTTTTGGTAATCAAGTTACCTTTAGATCTATCCCTGCTCTTTTGCAACGTAATGATTTCGAATCTCTTATACAAGATCTCCTTACTGATATTGGAAATGATAGCACTACATTATCTTCTCATGATGCGCTGCTTGATTTTTTGTCAACTCACGCCTGCCACACGAGCATTCGAGCAGGGAAAGCGTTATCTATCGCAGAAATGAATGCATTGCTTCGTCAAATTGAGATAACGCCAAATTCTGGGCAATGCAATCATGGTAGACCAACGTATGTCACTCTTCATCAAAAGGATATTGAACAGTTATTTGGACGAAGTTAATAAGTATAAGTATAATATAAAAACTTTTATATGAGATTTATTTCTGTATTTTCGTAATTATGTACTTTTAAAATCCCGTAGATTGCATTTTTCATTCAATTCTTTATTTTGTAGACTTTTTTTTTATTCTTCTCTATATTCAATAGAAAGGAGTTTTTAACAATGCCATCTACTACTAAATTAGTGTTAACCGCAGGGTTCGCTATGTTTTCAATGTTTTTTGGTTCGGGAAATTTAATATTCCCATTACTTATCGGGTTAAAATCTCAAAATCTTTATGTTTATTCTATTCTTGGCTTTAGCATCACAGCTATCTGCATTCCTTTTTTAGGGTTACTTGGTATGATGAAGTTTAAAGGTGATCATAAAAAGTACTTTTCCATATTAGGTGAAAAGCTCGCTTTTGTTTTAATTTTGCTGATGCTTATGTTGATAGGTCCTTTTGGTGTTATTCCGCGCTGCGTTAACGTTGCTTTTGGGGGGCTAGAGCTCATGTGCCCTATTTTTCCTTTATGGCTTTTTAGCCTGATATTTTGTATATTTACTGGAGTTCTTATTTGGCGTCCAAATAATATCGTTAACATAATAGGGTTGATTTTAACACCTATTAAATTAGGTAGTTATGTTTTATTAATTATTATTGGTATCTGGTTTGCTGAACCTGTAATATATTCTGAAATGAGCGCTTCATCATCTTTTTTTCTTGGTCTTTCAAAGGGATATCAAACGATGGATCTTATGGCAAGTTTTTTCTTTGCAAGCACAATTTACGTCTATTTAAAAAAAGCACTTCCGGCTGAAAAAAATGTAGATGATAAACTTATTCGTATGGGCATACTTTCAAGTTTGTTTGGTGCTTTTCTTTTGCTTGGGTGTTATGTAGGTCTTGTATTACTTGGCTATCTGTACAGCCCCTTTCTTGATAACGTTGCGCAAGAGTCAATGCTTGTTGCAATCGCTCAACAAACGCTAGGTAGATATGCTGGACCTTTTATTACGACAACACTTGCTGTTTCTTGCCTTGCAACAGCAACAATTCTTGCAGCACTTTTTACAGATTTCTTGAAAGAAGATATTTGTAAGAATAAAATAACGCGACCACAAGCAATTTTTGCAACTGCCATTATTAGTTTTACACTTTCCTTGTTTGGGTTTGAAAGTATTTGTAATTGTCTTGGTTATATATTGGAATGGATTTATCCATTTTTAATGCTGTTTGCTATTTTTCAAATTGTTCGTAAATATACAATAAATCAAAATTTAATCTCTAGGATTTAACTATGGAAACGTCGCATTTCACGCTTGATGGGATCAATAAAGGTGAACGTATTGCTGTTGCTATGTCTGGTGGAGTTGACTCTTCTGTTGCTGCTGCCTTGATGGTTGAAGCTGGTTATGATGTTGTTGGTATTACATTGCAGCTTTATGATCAAGGGGCAATGGCTCAAAAAAAAGGTGCTTGTTGTGCTGGTCAAGATATATACGATGCACGCCAAGTTGCTGACCGTTTTAGTTTCCCCCACTATGTGCTTGATTATGAAACACTATTCCGTCAAAACGTAATAGATGACTTTGCAGATTCATATTTAAGAGGCGAAACACCTATTCCCTGTATTCGATGCAACCAAAAAGTAAAATTTAAGGATTTGCTGCAAACTGCGCAAGATCTAGGTGCAAAAGCTTTAGTTACCGGGCATTACGTCAAGCGTGTTATCACAGATAAGCATGCAGAGTTACACCAAGCTATTGATAAGACACGTGATCAAAGCTATTTCTTATTCACAACAACGCAAGAACAACTTAATTATCTTAGATTTCCACTTGGTGGATTGTCAAGTAAAGCTGAAACAAGACTGCACGCACAACGTTTTAATTTAAAAGTGGCCGATAAGCCTGATAGCCAAGATATTTGTTTTGTCCCTAATGGTAATTATGCATCTATTGTTTCAAAGTTACGTCCAGGTGCTCTTGATGCAGGTGAAATCGTACATATTGATGGGCGTATTTTAGGTTCTCATGATGGTATAATTAACTACACTATAGGTCAGCGTAAAGGCCTTGGTGTTTCTGATGCAAATCCATTGTATGTGATTAAATTAGATGCAGATTCAAAAAAAGTTTACGTTGGTCCTAAAGAAGCGCTAGCGAAAGAAAGCATTTATCTTAAAGAAATAAATTGGCTTAGTGATATACGTCAATTTAAAGATGGGTATGCGTGCACAATTAAAATTCGATCCTCAGCATCGCCAATTAAGGCTGTAGTCACAGCTATCTCGCCAACGGAAGCGATGGTTACGTTTGAAAATTCAGAATATGGTATTGCAGCAGGGCAAGCTGGTGTATTTTATAATGGAGATCGTTTGCTTGGTGGCGGTTGGATTTTTAATAAAAACGATGTTTAGTAAAGAAATTGCGTAACACCTATCATAATAGATTGAAATATATGAGTACATGTGAATTATTAATTTATATCATTCGCACCATGTGAATAACTTTGGATTAGCAAATAAAGCGAGTAATAATTGATTGTTTAATCCATGCCCTGGGTTATGTGCGCGAAATGTGCCTATAATGCTGCATCCCGATAAAGCAAGATCGCCGATTGCATCAAGCACTTTGTGACGGACAAGCTCATCACTAGATCGAAGCCCTTTTTCATTCATGACAACATCATTGTGAAGCACAATTGTGTTTTCAAGGGATGCCCCTTTCGCAAAGCCTGCCTCCTTTAAACGAAGAGCATCTTCATACAAACCAAATGTGCGCGCATCTGATAATAAGCAATGAAAGTCATCACCATCGAGATCAAATGTAAAATTAGTTGGGTAATCTTTTCCAAACAAACGACCGGAAAAATCAAAACTTACATCAAATGATCGAGAATGTGATGGGATAAACTCAGCGAAACCATTTTTGTGTTCTACGCGAACAGTTGATATTATTTTTAAAGCACGTTGCCGAGCAGATTGTGTTGAACATCCTACAGTTGTAAATTTTTCTGTATACAAGCGAGAGCTTCCATCCATAATTGGAACTTCAGGTCCTGAAATGTAAATCTCAGCATTTGTAATTCCCATTCCTTGAAGAGCCGCAATTATGTGTTCAATTGTTGAAACAGTTACGCCAGATGTGTTTGAAATTTTGGTACACATCATTGTATCAATAACGGCTGTGTAGTGGGCAGGAACACGGTTGTCTTTATTTTTTATATCTGTCCGAAAAAATACAAACCCAGTGTAAGGTGCTGCAGGACGAAGAAGCATATGAACAGGGAAACCTGAATGTAAACCAACACCATCAAATGCAACTTCATGTCCAAGCGTTGCTTGCATAAGTGTGTGTTGATTGACTTTAAACGGCATTGAAAATGGCGTTGATTGCATTTTATTTATTATGTTAGGTTGCGTCTGCATCATCTAAAATCTAAAAAAGATTCCCTTATAATTAACAGTATCGTATTCTTAACAAAACCTCAAAAGATGGTTTGTTACAAAGTATTACGAAAATGAGAGAGTTTTTTCTGTAGCTTTAAAATTCTATGATACTACAAATAAATTTAAAAATCCAGATCACCATATGTTGTTGATGGCGCGATGCCAGCGACTCTGTCTTGCAAGAGTGCCCTAAAGCTGGGACGTGATTTAATTCGTGCATACCAATTTTTAGCGTTCTCATGTTTATCCCAAGGAACATCTCCCATGTAATCAACCACAGAAAGATGAGCAGCGGCTGTGATATCAGCAAGTGAAAAATCGTCACCAGCAAGCCAATTGCGACGATCAACAAGCCATGAAATATATTCAAGATGGAATGTAATCGCAGCTTTCGCTTGGCGAATAAGAGGTGAGTTTGGTCCTTGATTATTTAAATTTGGAATATTGCGTTTCACTACTTTTTCAAATATAAGAGGCAAACTAAACTCACCAGCTCCCTTTCCATCAAACCAAGCAACAAGCCGCCTTACCTCGGCTCTGTGCGCGAGCCCATCGCCAATTAAAGGGCGGTCAGGATATGCATCTTCAAGATATTCAGAAATAGCAAAACTGTCACTTAGGACTGAGCCATTTAAGTCAATCAAGACGGGCACCTGCCCTGCAATATTAAGCTTTTGAAACTCAGGCCGTTTTTCCCAAAACTTTTCTAGTTCAAGTGCAAAATCTAGTTTTTTTTCATGTAAAACTAATCTAATTTTTCGTGAAAATGGGCATAAAGGGAAGTGATAAAGTGTACGCATAGATAAACCAGAATTATTACTACCTCATTATAGACAATCTATAACAGAAGTTAAATATTAGAGTGCATTATTTGTGTTTTTTTTACGTTCGTCAATCCATACGTAGAATAAAGGGGTGATGTAAAGAGTTAACCATTGTGATACAAGCAATCCGCCTATAATGCACACACCTAATGGGCGTCTAAATTCAGCGCCAGAACCATCCCAAAATGCAATTGGTAAAGCACCAACAATTGCTGCAAAAGTTGTCATCATAATAGGTCTAAACCTGCGATGGCATGCCTCAATAATTGCTTCTTGCGAAGAAAACCCCTTTATTCGTTGGCATTCAAGTGCATAGTCAATCATCATTATAGCATTCTTTTTTACAATGCCAATAAGCAGAATAATACCAATTATCCCTATCACGTCTAAATCAAATCCAAAAAGCCACAAGAATATAAGTGCTCCAAGACCTGCGCTTGGCAACCCACTTAGTATAGTAATTGGGTGGCGGTAGCTTTCATACAAAATTCCTAGGATAATATATATTGTAAAAATTGCGCTTAAAATAAGAGCAACTTGCCCGCCTTGTGAAGATTGAAATGCCTTGGCTGTTCCTTGAAAGGATGTGTTAATTGTGGCCGGTAATTTTATTTTATTTTCCATTTTTTTGATATCAATAACAGCGTCCCCTAAACTCTTACCAGGCGCAAGATTAAACGATATAGTTGCTGCGGCTAAACGATTTAAATGATTAACCAAAAGTGGTGCATTTTTTCGTTCAACAGTTGCAAAAGCTGATAAGGGAATGAGTGTTCCTTCATTATTGGATACATAGAGTTTTGATAAATCTGCAATGCTTTTAGATTCCTCTTTGTCAATTCCTATGATGACTGAATACGTATCAGATTCTGTATAAATTGTTGAAATTTGTTGATCTGAATAGGCATACCCAATGGCTTCTGTGATTTTTTGAATAGAAAGACCAAGTCGTGTAGCAATGTCACGATCAATTTTTACATTCGCTTGCAAGCTATTCATTTTTAGATCAGTATTTACATCTAAAAAGTCTGGGGTTTTTTGAATAATGCTTTCTAATAAATTCGTATAGCGAGCAAGATCTTTAAAATTTTGTGTTTGCAAAGTGTATTGATATTGGCTTTTTGATAAAGATCCGCCAATACGTAAATTTTGTACAGATTGCATGGAGACTTTAAGATCTGGAATAACATAAAATGCTTTACGTAAATCATTCATGATTTCTTGAATATTTCGCCGTTTACCGATGGGTTTTAGTACAATAAAAAAGCGTCCTTCATTACTGGCAATTGTAGATGTTGATTGACCAATTGAGGTGTTGAATGACTCAATCTCTTTGTTGTTACTTAGAATATGAATGAGCCGACTTTCTATCTTTTTCATTGATTCAAATGAGGTTTCTGGCAAAACTTCACTTACTCCATAAATAAGCCCAGTATCTTCATTAGGAAAAAAACCTTTAGAGATGTAAGCATAAAAGACTACATTTGCAATAAATATAGCTACCACAAAATGCATGATGTAACGTTGAAGTTTAAAAGCAGCAGCAAGGCTTTTTTTATAAGCAGATTCCATTCTTTCATAAAACAACTTAAAACGTACAACAAGCCAACTACGACTTTCTTCGTGATGAGGGGCTAAATATTGACTCATCATTGGTATTAATGTCAGTGATACAAATCCAGATGCTAAAATTGAAATTGCAATTGTCATTGCAAATTCATATAAGAAGCGACCCACGATTCCTTGCATGAAAAGCACAGGAATAAAAACAGCAACAAGAGACAATGTCATTGAAATAACTGTAAATGCAATTTCACGAGACCCTTTAAAGGCAGCTTCTTTAGCTGAAAGGCCTTTTTCTCTGTATGCGATGATGTTTTCCAGCACAACAATCGCATCATCAATAATGAACCCTGTCGAAAGAGTGAGAGCTAAGAGTGTTAGGTTGTTAAGACTGAAATCCATGAAGTACATACCAGAAAATGTCATTAAGATTGAGATTGGCAAACTTAAAGAGGGTATTAGCGTCGCTCGACAATTACCTAAGAAAATAAAAATGACAAAAACTACAAGTGCAATTGTTAAAAATCCAGTGATTTTAACTTCCTTAACAGATTCTTTTATAGATTCAGTACGATCTACGATTACATCTAATTTTATACTTGCTGGAAGCTGCTTTTGAATTTCAGGCAGCATTGCTTTTACGCTATCTGCAACTTCAATAGAATTTGCCCCTGGCTGACGTCCTACCAGCAATATAATGCTTCGATCTGTATTATACCAAGCTGCCGTATAAGGCGAATCTGTGTCATCCGAAACCGTTGCTATGTCCTTTAAACGCAATGTATGTTGATTATTAATAAGAATATCACTAAATTCCTTAGCACTACTAAGATCTGTATTGGGTGATATTGAATAAACTTGATCTTTTCCTTGCAACATACCCGCGGCACTATTTATATTTGCTGAACTTACATCACGTGCTACTTGGTCAATACCAATTCCGCGTGCGCGTAAGGCTTCAGGATTAACAGATATACGAACGGCATATTTTTGGCGACCACCTGTGTCAACGCGCGCTACATTAGGTAACATTGCAAGGCGTGGAACAACAAGAGTATCAGAAAATTGATTGAGCTTCCAAATTGGCATGGTGTCCGATCTAAGCGCTAATATGATAACAGGTTGCTCTGATGGGTTTATTTTTTTAAATGTAGGCGGTGCCACCATGGTTGTTGGTAGTTTTCTTTGTGCCGTTGAAATACTTGTTCCAACATCTTGTGCTGCTGTATTAATGTTAACGTCTAGATTAAATTGAAGGGTAATTTGTGTGGTTTCTTGTGCGCTGCTTGATGTCATAACATCAAGTCCTGGTATAGCAGAAAACTGCTGCTCCAAAGGCAATGATACAGCTTGAGCCATTGTTTCAGCGCTGGCACCTGGCAAGCTTGCAGTTACAACGATTACTGGGAACTCAACACGAGGCAGAGCGTTTACAGGTAATTTTTGATACGCAAAAGTACTCATTAAAACAATCCACACCATTAATAGGGTGGTCATAATTGGCCGTTTTATAAAGATTTCAGAAATATTCATCAAGCAGCCTTTTTAAGCAGTGTGTCATTTCGTTTATTTTGAATTTTAGCTTTTGCTCCATCAGACAATCGTATTTGTCCTTCAGTTACTACTAAATCTGTATCAGATATTCCAGAATCAATAATAGCAACTGATCCAATAATATTTTTTGAAACAACAGGCTTTTTCTTAACAACATTTGTTTTTTCATCAAAAATAAAGATAAAGGAACCATTTTGTCCTATTTGTAATGCATCTACGGGGATTGTCAAAACGTCTTTTAATTCACCAAATTGAATGTTCCCAACTACAGACATACCAGGGCGAAGTTTAAATTCTTGATTTGTCACAGACGCTTTTATCCGCATTGTTCCTGATTTTTTATCAACGCTGTTATCAAAAGAAACAACATTAACTTTTTCTCTGATGGGAGAGTTTAAAATGTCTGTAAGTGAAATTTTAATCGATTTCATTGGCAATCGAAGCAGCTCAACAGCAAATCGTTCAGGAACCTCAAATAAGATAGTAATTGGATCAATTTGTTTAAGTGAAAGAAGAGGTGTATTTTCACTTTGTCTTACAAAATTTCCTATGTTTACTTTTAAAAAGCCAGAAAGTGCATTAATAGGGCTTTTTATGTGCGTATAGCTTATTTGAATCTTGAGTGAATCAACGTACGCCTGATCTGATAGAACAGAAGCTTTTAGTCCTTTTACAGTAGCTTCAGCCGTTTCAAATGTCGATTTCGAAGCCATATCTTTTTTTGCAAGATTTGACTGCCGTTTAAATTCATTTTCAGATTGGGCAAGTTGTGCCATGTTTTTTTGCAAAGCAGCCTCTGCTTGACGCAATTGTGTTTGAAGTAGATCGTCATCAATATCAATAAGGGGATCACCTTCTTTAACAGGATCACCTTCTTTAAAGTATACTTTCTTTATGAATCCGTCGACACGAGCACGCACAGAAATGTGCTCTGTTTCTTCAAAAGTTGATGGTACGTTTAGTATTCTTGGCAAAGTTTGACGCTTTGGTTTTTCTACAGATATGAGAGGCGCGTTTTCAATTTGCTTCTTTTTTTCTTTAGTTTTTAAATATCCTCCAATAGCAAGCAAGAAAAATATAAATATTCCATATATTTTTGTTTTTTTATTCAGCATGAATTCTTATTTTTTAATATGACCTATTTATTAAATATATCATTTTTTAATTAAGAAAAGCTTAATCCTAAGCAGATAGTAGGATTTCATTCATAATTGGTTTTGTAATGTTTTTACGCCACCCAGTAATAAATAAATGATCATCATCAGGATTAATAATATAATCTTCTAGCATTGCAGGTGGTGCCAAAAAATGCATTGGTACAACTAAACGATTAGCTTCCGCACTAAGTTTTGTTTTTGCATCAAAAAGTTGTCTTTGCTGAATGCTAGTAAGCAATGTTCCAAGCCCATGTTTTAGATGCGTACGTAATTGCTTGAAATTTGAAATGGTTTTAAAAGAACTTAAAATGGCTAGTTGTAAGTGTGAAAAGTCGCCCACAAAAGTAGCATCAATTTTGTTAAGAGATGGAATATCATTTTGTTGATGACAGTTGTCAGTATTTTGGAAAGCAAAAATAGCCATTTGTTGGCATAAAACAATCAAATCACTATCATTTATGACACGTGACCGATTGCAATCCATTTTTTGTGCAAGACGTTCTCTAAGCGCTGAAAACTCTTTACAAAAATAAAGTTCATTCTCATTTTTAAGATGAGACCTTAACTTAATCCAAGCATGATCTGGAATTGTAATCAATTTATTTTTGTCTTCTAATGCTTCGCAAAACTCGTTGATCCACGTTAATCTGTTAAGTTGACCAAGTTGGTTAATTATAAGCGGATAAAGTTTAATTAGATAATGCACATCCATTGCCGCGTAAGCAATTTGAGCAGAGCGAAGGGGGCGCGTTTCCCAGTTACTGTGCTGCTCTGATTTATCCATTGATTCGCCAAGCAATTGTTCGACCAGATCACCAAGTCCAATGCTGTGACCAAACCCTAAAAATGCCGCAGCAATTTGTATGTCAAATATTGACAAAGGTAAAGCGTTGAAAAGCTTTAAAAGTCCTTCTAAATCCTGGCGTGCTGAGTGAAAAACTTTTATGATATTTGGATTCTGTAGTAATGAAACAAGTTGTGACCAGTCATTAATTGCTTTGCAATCAATAACAAAAATGGCAACATTTGGAATACCTATTTGAATTAGTTCAAGCTGCGGCCAATATGTTGTCCTTCGCGTAAATTCAGTATCAATTGCTAAAAATGAAAGATTTTGAGCTACTGGATAATCAAGAGACTTTTTCAGCTGATCATCATGTTGTATAAAATGGAAAGGGATTTGGCTCACGAGCTTAAAAAATACCAATATTATTTAGTTACATCAAAATGTAATAGATTTATAAGATTTTTACCATTGATTTTTCAAAATAGCGATAAAAGCTGAGCTTGCTATCCTGCACTTTGCAAAAGAGCTGAATATTGGTTAAGCATACGTTGGTGTGCATGACAAAGAGCAACTGCTAATGCATCGGCTGCATCAGGCTTTATCTCTACTGGTGTTGCAGGTAACAAACGTCGGACCATGTGTATAACTTGAGTCTTATCTGCATGTCCTGCCCCAACCACTGACTTTTTCACTTGGTTTGCTGTATATTCAAATACCGAAACGTCGCAATGAGCAGGCACAAGCAGCACTACACCGCGTGCCATACCTAATTTAAGCGTCGAACCTGGATTTTTGTTCACAAAAACTTCTTCAACAACAGCTTCATCAGGCTGACATGTCTTAACAATCTCTAGTAACTTTTCAAAAAGTTCAGCTAAACGAAGCGCTAAGGATTCTTGCTTGACATTTGGATTAATAACACCAGATCCAAGATACCGAATTCTCTGCCCGCTTGATTCAATAAGTCCCCAGCCTGTATGACGTAGGCCAGGGTCAAGTCCTAAAATGCGAACTGTATTAGCTTGCTGCAGCATCAGTTACTTTCTTAACTAATACTTCTTTCGGCTTTGGCAAATTCACTTGTAAATGCAACTCTTTCAAACGATCTGGTTCAACAGCCGATGGCGCCTTCATCATCAAGTCTTGCGCTTGCTGATTCATTGGGAACACAATTACTTCACGAATATTTGGTTCGTCCGCAAGCAGCATCACAATCCGATCCACACCAGGCGCACTTCCACCATGTGGAGGCGCACCGAATTTAAATGCATTTAACATACCTGAGAATTGCTCTTCTACCGTTTCTTTAGAATAGCCAGCGATCTCAAATGCTTTATACATAACTTCAGGTAAGTGATTTCGAATAGCACCACTTGATAATTCAATACCATTACACACAATATCATATTGGTAAGCATTAATCGTTAATGGATCTTGCGTTAGCAATGCATCAAGCCCACCTTGCGGCATTGAAAATGGATTGTGTGAGAAATCAATTTTGCCTGTTTCTTCATCTTGTTCGTACATTGGAAAATCAACAACCCAACAGAAACGAAATGCATTCTTTTCAATTAAATCAAGATCTGTTGCAACACGTGTACGCGCAAGGCCTGCAAATTTTGCAGCTTTTGTTTCTTTATCACAGACAAAAAACACAGCATCGCCAGATGTAACATTTGCCAGTTTTTTAAGCAAAGCTAAACGATCACCATCTAAGAATTTTGCAATAGGTCCTTTCGCATCATCACCATCAAAAACGATATACCCAAGACCAGCCATGCCAATTTCTTGCGCCCACCCATTAAGCTTATCAAAGAAGCTACGCGGTTGTGATGACGCACCCGTTGCTTGAATAGCCCGAACAACACAGCCTTTTTCAATATTTTTTGCAAAGATACCAAAACCTGAGTCTTTAAATACTTCTGTTACATCAGATATAATCAGCGGATTACGTAGATCTGGTTTGTCGTTGCCGTACTTAAGCATTGATTCTGCATATGGAATGCGAGGAAATAAGCCTTGTGTAACATTGCGTCCATTAGCAAACTCATTGAAGACACCAGCTAAAACAGGTTCAACGGCTGCAAAAACTTCTTCTTGTGTCACAAATGACATTTCAATATCGAGCTGATAAAACTCACCAGGTGAACGGTCTGCACGTGCATCTTCATCACGAAAACAAGGTGCGATTTGAAAATAACGGTCAAAACCAGCCACCATTAAAAGTTGCTTAAATTGTTGAGGCGCTTGTGGTAATGCGTAAAATTGACCTGGATGTAAACGGCTCGGTACCAAAAAGTCACGTGCTCCCTCAGGCGATGATGACGTCAAAATTGGTGTTTGAAATTCCATGAATCCTTGGTCAATCATACGACGACGAAGAGATGCAATCACATTCGAACGAAGTATTATGTTTTGATGAAGCTTTTCTCGACGCAAGTCTAAAAAGCGATAGGTTAAACGTGTTTCTTCAGGAAAATCCGTATCAGCATTTACTTGTAATGGCAATTGATCTGCCTTTGACAGAACAGTCACATGCGTTACTAAAACTTCTATATCGCCTGTTGACATTTTTGAATTAACTGTATCATCAGAACGTTTTACTACATTACCATCAATTTGGATCACTGTTTCATTGCGTAAACCATCAATAATAGTAAAACCAGGGCTATCAACATCAACCACACACTGCGTTAAACCATAATGGTCACGCAAATCAATAAAAACAAGATTCCCATGATCGCGTTTACGATGTATCCAACCAGATATTTTAACTATTTCACCATTATTACTGCCGCGCAATTGACCACAGGTATGTGTACGATAGGGTGATTGTAAGTTATGTGCTTGCGTCGACATAATTGTTTATTATTCCTTATGAGCATTATCATTTATGATGGATTCAGTAAAGCTGAACAGAGATGTTTTTGTCAAGGATTAGCTGGGTAATAGAAGATTTTTATCATTTTTGTTTACTATTTTTTCATATTAACTTTTGTATTCTAAATTTAGATGTAAAAAAAGATTATTGTTTTGCAAAGCGTTTCATCATATCAAGAGCAACATTTAGCAAATGCATTGCTATCAAAGGAATACATAACAATAGATCAACTCAATGTTGCTATTAGTGAGCAAAAAATAAACAATCAATCACTAGAAGCTGTCCTTGTTGATATGGGATACTTATGCCCAATGTTATTACAGCGATTAAAATCAGAAAATAGCGGACTGCCTTTTGTAGATCTAAGATCTCTTGACCCTAAGAAAAAAGGGACTACCGGTTTTTTACCAAAAGACATTTGCTATAATTTAAAAGCGTATCCTTTTTATGTAAATAATGAGCAATCCTTCATTGCTATGCAAGATCCTGAAGATGTAAAAGCAACAGATGCTTTGCTTCAGTACATTAATTTATACCATCCTACAGTCCAGGATATTCAGTTTTATCATGCTGACGTTAAACAAATAGATTTTTATTTGAAAAACTTATATCCACAAGAAACTATTGATCGAACAGATGAGCCCTTATCTATTTTAGAGCACATTATTGATACTGCTGTTTCGCATGATGCATCGGACATACACTTTCAACCTGATGAAAAGGATATTGGTGTTAGGTTTCGAATTGATGGCGTTCTTGAAGTCGCTTGTGTGATTCATCCAACAAAATGGTCGCAAATAATTAACCGACTCAAAGTGTGCGCAAATTTAGACATTGCTGAATCAAGGCGTCCCCAAAGTGGTCATTTTTTGAAATCGATTAAGGGTAATGATATTGATATTCGCGTAAGTACGCATCCAACACTTTACGGTGAAAATGTGGTGCTTAGGCTTTTGAACAAAGAAAAAAGAGTGTTAACTTTAGATGAGCTTGGATTTCCAAAAATTATTGCAACAGAGCTTCGCCGTATTACAAAAGCGCCACAAGGCTTGATTGTGCTTACTGGGCCAACTGGTGCTGGAAAAACAACAACGCTTTATGCTTTGCTTTCAACGATTGATGCAATGCAGCGAAACATAATGACACTTGAGGCACCTATTGAATCAGTCTTACCCGGTGTTCGTCAAACTGAAATTAGAGATAATAGCATGCTCACTTACAGTGATGGTATTCGATCACTTTTACGGCAAGACCCTGATGTTATTTTGATTGGTGAAATTCGCGATGAAGAAACGGCAAGTATGGCTTTACGAGCCGTTTTGACAGGGCACTTAGTGCTGTCTACACTGCACACCCAAGATGTCTTAGGTGTTCCAGGGAGACTTATTGACTTAGGGTTATCAACTGTTTTATTAGCTGGCACATTGCAAGCCGTTATTGCCCAGCGCCTTGTGCGACGTTTATGTCAAGTATGTTTTGGTGATTTTAAAAGCGAAACTGAATGCCCGAATTGTGTAAAGGGTTATAAGGGCCGAACAATTGTTATGGAATATTTAACCTTTGACGAAGAATTTAATGATGTTATCACAAAAGGTGGTGATCGATCTGATCTTGCGCGACTGCGAAGGGAAATACAATTTCCAACATTGTGGGATCATGGTATGCAACTTGTAAACGATCGTGTAACAACAATGGAAGAACTTACCCGAGTTCTAGGAAGCCCTCGAACTAAATGAAATTCTGTGCAATGTAACTTAAGCTGCAGAGCTATTCTGTTTATTGAATTTTTATATATTCACAAAATAGTAGCAATAATAAATTAGGCTCTTATGAAAAATAGGTGGGTAAATAGTTAAGAGGCATGTTAGATTTCTTTTAAAATAAGAGGCGTCCACGTGAATCATCATTTTTTATTTTTTTATGCTGTTTGTCTGTTTTCTTATTTTCAATTTTGATTCAAGGATGAAAAGATACTTAATGAAGAAAGAGCTATGACCAATATTTAATTCATGCTTTCACTACAAACTTGAACGGAGCCAATCCTTTAACCACTAAAACGACTTAGTGTATAAACAAAATATAGAGATGTCAGTAACGTCTTTTGGAGAATAAAATCCTTTGGAATTTATAATAACCTTACTATTTTCTAGTTTAATCTTTTTACGTTAACAAAAATTTGCGCCGAAATCACAGTTTCTTGATTGTTGAAAAATGGATGTGTTTTATGGTAATCTTCAGTTGATTAAAATATCATTGATAATTAAGGAATAATATTTAATGGTTGTTATAGCTGCGCTTTATCACTTCACAGACTTACCTGATGTTTTAAAAGTACATGAGAAGTTTAAAAATTTATGTACTAATTTAGGTATTAAAGGGACGCTTTTGTTCGCTCATGAAGGAATTAATGGTACTGTTGCAGGAACGAGAGAAGCAATCGATGAGCTACTTGCTACCCTTAAAAGTGACAACCGATTTGAAGGCATGGAATACAAAGAATCTACGTCTGATGAAATGCCTTTTTATCGCCTTAAAGTAAAGTTAAAAAATGAAATTGTTACACTTCGTGTGCCTGAAGCAAACCCGCATCACATGGCTGGCACTTATGTTGATCCAAAAGATTGGAACGCCTTAATTTCTGATCCAGATGTTATTGTTCTTGATACACGTAATGACTATGAGGTTAAAATTGGTACATTCGAAAATGCTGTTAATCCCGAAACTGATGTGTTTGTACAATTTCCAAGCTATGTGCGAGAAAAGCTTAATGCACCAAAGAACAAAAAAATTGCTATGTTTTGCACCGGAGGAATTCGCTGTGAAAAAGCAAGTTCATTCATGAAACTTGAAGGTTACGAAGAAGTATACCATTTAAAAGGTGGAATTTTAAAATACCTTGAAGAAGTCCCCCAAGAGGAAAGTTTGTGGAAAGGTGATTGCTTTGTGTTTGATCAACGGGTTAGTGTAGGGCATGGCCTAACGCAGGGTGAATATAAAGTTTGTTTTGGTTGTCGTATGCCTCTATCACCTGAGGAATGCCTTTCAGAGCATTATGTTGAAGGTGTTGAATGTCATCTTTGTTATGATAAAATCACAGCCAAAGCAAGACATGCAAATGTGGAGCGCCAAAAACAAATCGTGATCGCAAAATCACAAAACAAGCAACATATTGGTGGAACGCGCATTTAAAAGAATGTATATGCAATCAGCAATAACGTTCAGTAAAAAAAACACCACAGCAAAATATTTACTGCGGATTTAACAAAAAATTCACGACTTCGCTCACTTTGCTACCATTAGAGCCTTTTACAAAGATAACATCACCACTGCGTAAAGACGTAATTAGTGGTGTTATCAAATCGACAGCTCTATTCGCATGGAATCCTTTGAGATTTTCTGGTATTATATTATAAAGAAATGACATTTCTTCTCCGCAACAAAATAGCAAATCAATATTAGCTTCTTCAAGAGACGCAAATAAATCAGAATGATACTTGCTTGATTCAGCCCCAAGCTCACGCATTTCACCGAGAACAGCAATGCGACGGTCAGCATTATAATCTTTTAAAGAAAGTAGCCCGGCACGCATCGATACTGGATTTGCATTATAAGAATCATCAATCAGGGTGATTGAAATATTATTTGACAAAACGATGTTACGTGTAACCCCCCTGCCCGCTGGCAATTCAAACGTTTCAAGCATTGTTGCTGCTTGTTGAACATCAAGTTGCATTGCATGACATGCTTCAACAGCTAAAATACTATTTCCTACGTGATGTAGAGCTGCGAAAGGTAATATATAATGTAATGTACGATTATCAACAATAGCGGATACGCGGGTTTTTCCATGATGCACATACGCTTTTAGATTTGACATGTCACATAGTTTATATGTGTGGCCTTTAATGTTTTGCAACAAAATATGATCAGATGAACTTCCACCATAAATAAGCGCCGTGCCATCTGGTTTTAATGCGTTTAAAAGCGTGCTTTTTTCATGCGCAATTGCTTCAAACGATCCCATGTGCCCAATATGTGCCTCTGCAAGCTTTGTTATAATAGCAATATCAGGCACAATCATATGTGCCAGCGGTTCAATTTCACCTGGATGGTTCATACCAACTTCCAATACTCCAAATTCTGTATCAGACCTTAAATCAAGAAGACTTAAAGGCACACCCCAACAATTATTGTAGCTAGCTTTTGAAATAACTGTTTTTCCAAATGAATGTAATATATGACCTAACATTTCTTTCAATGTTGTTTTGCCAACGCTGCCTGTAACAGCAATAATCTTGGCACTTGATTTTTTACGATTATAAATGCCAAGTTGCTGTAATGCGATCAATGTGTCAGGAACAACAATACACCTTCCTTTTACAGAAAAAATATCAAAGCTGGATGTTACAAATGCTGCTATCGCACCTTTTTCAAACGCATCTGCAACAAAGGCATGTCCATCACGTTGACCTTCCATAGGAATATAAAGATCACCTGGTTTTAATGTGCGTGTGTCGATAGATATGCCATAAACAGGTGCGTCAACTGAAAGTGTAGGCAACCCTAGTGCAGAAATAAGTTCATTTAGGCCCCACGGTGCTTTAGCTTGTGTCATCGTTCTATTTCCTAGTTATGGGTATAAAAACCCTTGAATACTACCTAGCACTTAGAATAGGTGATGGTTAGCGTAAATTCAAGGGTGTCAGTTGGTTGATTATTATGTCAAAATTTTATTCACAACAAGTGTATACGTAAAAATATTTGGACATTCTGAAATACTTAATTTTCCTTCACTTCTTCGAAAATTAGTTTCCATATCTTAGGTAAGCCCTGGGCGGAAAAAACAAACAATCTCTACTTGTTGCTGCGCCAAAATGTATCGTTATTTATTTTAGGATTTTTCATTTAATAATGGAAAATAATCAAATACAAAAGAAAATAAAATGCTTAATGGATATTCCTCATAATATTCATTTAATAACAAATAGAAAACGCCTGAAAGACTAAGTTCTGAAGTGTTTTGCTGATCAAGTCTATCCATATCTTCCTCAGTAAGAGATTGAAAGCAAGTGGCAGGAGTTGGCATCGAAGCAGAAACGCTGCCTACTGATGTTTCATCAGTTGCCACTTCTTTTTCCATAGCCAAAACAGCCATTGTACCAAAGACACATAAAATTATAATTTTTAGTAAATACATTTAAAAACCTTTTAAATATTAAAACAGTTTTTATCATATTCATTTGATTGAGCAGAAGCAAGGTAAAAACTATTCTATTGAAATATGCATAAAATCTACACTTGCTAAAATCGTGCTTGCCCACCCTTCGTAATGTGATTTAAGGTCGTAGTCATATTTAATTCATAAAAGTGCTATACCCTGTGGACACGACAGTAAAACTAAAAAAACTCCGTCAACTTCTTAAAGACCAAAAAGCGTACGCTTTTATTGTTCCCACAAATGATCCTTTTCAAAATGAATACCGAGCTGCTCATGATGAACGTTTGGGATGGTTAACAGGTTTTGATGGATCTTCAGGGCTTGGTATCATTACGTTAGAGCGTGCAGCTGTTTTTGTAGATGGCCGTTACACGTTACAAGTGCAACAACAAATTGATACACGCTTAATTGAAGGACTTTCAGTTAATCAACGTGACACGTGGATTGAAGCAAACATACCAGCCAACGCTATTGTGTTATATGATCCATGGTTGTTTAGTTATGCTGAGCTTAGAGCATGGCAAATTCGTTCTCAAAATACGCATTTTGAACTTAAGCCAACAACATCAAATCCGATTGATTTAATTTGGCCACATCAGCCTTCATATTCCACTGAACCAGGCTTTATCCATCCGATAATTTACGCAGGCTCTTCTTTTTTTGAAAAAAGTAAAAAATTAGCATTTTTTTTGGCTGAAAATAAGGCTGACGCGCTTCTTATTGGTAATTCGGAATCACTGAATTGGTTATTAAATTTGCGTGGTTATGATCTGGAATTTACGCCTATTTTGAATATGTATGGCTTGTTTTATAAAGATGGCACTATTGATATTTTTTGCGATAAGAGAAAAGTGACACCCAATATGCGTGAAACGCTTGAGCCTCATGTGACATTTAATGATGTTAATGATTGTCAAACATTTTTTCAAAACTTGACAAGAAAGAAAAAAATTATTTTTGATAATGCTAAAACGCCCGTTGCACTTATTGCACTTATAAATAACAAAAGAAATACGCTTATTCCAATGACCGATCCATGTCTTGCCTTACGTTCTGTAAAAAATGAAACAGAATTGAATGGGTTTAGGCAATCACATTTTCGTGATGGTGTCGCACTTGTAACGTTTTTAGCCTGGATTGCTGAAGAAGGTGCAAAGGGTTACATCACTGAAATTGATGCAGCTGATTATCTTGAAAAATGTCGTAACCAACAAGATCTTTTTCATGGACTAAGCTTTCCATCAATTGCAGGATTTGGTGCCAATGGCGCAATTGTTCATTACAGACCAACACTTGAAAGTAATGCATTAATTAAAGCTGATAACCTTTTGCTTGTTGATTCAGGTGCCCAATACTTTGATGGAACAACAGATGTAACACGCACAATTGTTATTGGTAAACCATCTGCTGAACAGCGTGATCGTTTCACGCGTGTATTAAAAGGACACATAGCCTTAGCTCAAGCAGTGTTTCCCTACGGTACATGTGGCGCTCAATTGGACACGCTTGCTCGCCAATATTTATGGCAAGCAGGACTTGACTATAATCATGGAACAGGGCACGGAGTAGGTAGTTTTCTTAATGTGCATGAGGGGCTTCATGGTATTTCTCGTGCAGGATCACGAGTCTTTCTTGAGCCTGGTATGATCATATCGAATGAACCAGGATATTATAAAGAAAATGCTTATGGCATTCGTATAGAAAGTCTTGTAGCAGTTGTTCAAATTTCAGAAAAAACATTAGATGAACAAGCAAAGCTTGGTTTTGAAACGCTAACAATGGCCCCTATTGACAGATACCTGATTCAAATGAATTTGCTTACAGTTGATGAAATCGAATGGATTAATTCTTATCATGCACATGTGTATGAGCTGTTGTCCCCTCATGTGTCTCAAAAGACATTGCAGTGGCTAAAACATGCAACTTCATCCTTGTAAAAAATCCTAGAATACGGATTGACTTGTGTTGACACACTGTGGGGGCTGAGCATAGTCATTTTTTTTGTCGTTTTTAGATGCGTACTGTAGTAGCGGTGGCGCTTGGCGTTTGCCATAAATAATTTTTACAGGTTGCGGTATTTTTGAAGCCTCCTTAGCAGGTGGCTCAGGTGGTTTGATGCCCGTTACCATTGAAGACAAATCAATTATTGGCGGAGCGATCATTGTTTGTGTAGGCAATGAAGCTGGAGCCAAATTAAAAGAAGATCCTATATTAATAGGTGATACACTCACAAATTGTGGCTGTAGATTAATGGAGGAAATAGGCGGCTGATAAAGACTTGGAACAAGCGTCGGGGTTATTAAAGTATTTGTCGGGGCAGAAGCTGGAGGCATAATTGGTAACGGCGCAGTAATAGCTGCAGGAGCAAATGAATTGATGGTAGGTTTTGCAATTATTGGTAATGGGTTAAAATTAAAAGACTGAGCAGTAACAGGAGCAATAGAAATAGGTGTGCTTGAAGTTGCACAAAATGCGTTTAGGCATAGCATTAAAGATAGGGTATGGGTTTTATACTTTGCCACTTTCCAGCATTTTTTTTTCAAAAAAGAAACACTCATGTTCATTTTACCTTAAAATAAAAAATCTATAATCTAATTACGTGCAAGTTTTGTGCCAAATTAGCTTATTTAAACTCTTTTTAGCAGTAACTACTTGTCAGTGTGATAAATATCTAATATGATATGTATTCACCGTATGATAATATTCTATTACACTTTTCTTTTTTCTTTTTTGCTTTAACGTATTTTTTTGTAATAAAATCATATTTAAAGCGTGGACTCTAATTCAATTAAGGGCTTTTCTATAAATGAGTTTGTTTAATAAGCGACTACCGACACCCAAAAGTGAACTTTTTGCAGCATTAGACGTAGGCACGAGTAAGGTGTGTTGCGCCATTGCACGTGCTGTCGGAAATAAATATCAAGATCAAGCTCCTTTAAAAGTTTCAGGTATTGGTTATCAATTGTCAAAAGGTCTTCGAGGCGGCAACATTATTGATTTAGATGCGCTTGAAGATTCAATTTTAAATGCGGTACATGCTGCAGAACAATCAGCGGGTCAAAACATTAACAGCGTTTATATTGCTGTGCCTGGTAGATGGGCACAATCACATCGCTTAAAAGTAGAATTACAGCTTTCAAATTATCCAGTTGATGAATCACATCTAAAACGACTTCTTACATTAAACAGAGATGCGTCAATAGCAGCAGATCAGCATATTTTGCATGTTTTGCCCATCAGTTATGCGATAGACGACGTTCAAGGAATACGTGACCCTCGCGGTATGATTGGACAACGTTTATCTGTAACATTACATGTTGTTTCTGCACCGATCGGGATGATTCGAAATTTAACATCATGTATAGGTCGCTGCCATCTTGATATTGCAGGTTTTATTGTATCCCCTTATGCATCAGGTCTTGCGACGCTTGTCGATGATGAAATGGAGCTCGGCGTAACTTTAATCGATATGGGAGCTGGACAAACTACTATTTCAACTTTTTATGAAGGTAATTTAACAAGCCTCACTACTATTCCAATTGGCGGAGCAAATATAACAAATGATATTGCACGAGGTTTAGCAACACCTCTTGCACAAGCAGAGCGGCTCAAAACACTTTATGGAACATTAATTCAATCATCAACCGATGATCGTGAAAATATAATGGTTTCTCAAATGGGAGAATCTATCCAAAACTATAGCCATCAAATTCCTAAAGGAATGCTTGTTCATATTATTCGTTCGCGTGTAGAAGAAATTTTTGAGTGGATTGCAAAAAAAGTACAAACACACGAAATTGATCCTGTTGCTTTTCAACGAATTGTTCTAACAGGTGGTGTTAGTCAACTTCAAGGAATTCGTGAGATGGCAACTCAATATTTTAGCAAGCAGGTGCGACTAGGCACTCCTAATGGTCTTTCAGGAACGATTGATCTCATTAAAGATCCCAGTTTTGCAACCTGTTCGGGTGTGCTGCAATACGCGTTTGAAGATTTTGAAAGCCAACAAGCAAGTGCACTATCAATTAATCAAAGTTCTATGCTAAAAAAACTAAATTCGTGGATAAAACAAAATTTCTAAATAATTTAAATAATTAAGGGCTTTTACCCACGTTTATTAATCATCGTTTGAAGCCAATATTTTTTATTGTTTTATGTTTCTCATAGCCATACACATTCAAAACATGTTATATATCTAAAAAATATATATTTCGTCTATCATTATTTATTATAAAAATACGGAAACACAATGTCATTCACACGTAAACTTGATCGTTTATTAGAACACTTTAATACGCTTCGCGATGCTTTAGCTACACATACAATGTCAGATCCGTCTGATTTTGCACGACTTTCAAAAGAATATTCGGATATGACAGATGTGGCAGAAGCAATTCTTCTATTTCGCACACAACAAAAAGAGCTTGTCGAAATGGAGGCCTTGATTAAGGATCCATCAGCTGATGCTGATCTAAAAGACATGGCGCAAGAAGAAATTTATAGCTTAAAGAATGCAATGCCAGAACTTGAACAAAAAGTTAAGCTTTTGTTGCTTCCTAAGGACGCGAATGATGAACGTAACGTTATTCTTGAAATTCGTGCAGGAACTGGGGGTGAAGAAGCTGGGTTATTTGCGGCTAATCTTCTTCGCATGTACCAACGTTATTCTGCTGTAAAAGGCTGGAAGTTTGAGTTGCTTGATGCGTCAGATACAGGCATTGGAGGAGTAAAAGAAGCTTCTGCTTCCATTACAGGAAAAGGTGTTTATGCTCGCTTAAAGTTTGAATCAGGCGTACACCGTGTTCAACGTGTTCCGGAAACAGAATCCAGTGGACGTGTGCACACATCCGCAGCAACAGTTGCTGTCTTGCCAGAAGCTGAAGAAGTTGACATTCAGATTGATGAAAAAGACCTTTTAATTGATGTGTTTCGCGCATCTGGTGCAGGAGGCCAACATGTAAACACAACAGATAGCGCCGTGCGTATAACCCACTTACCTTCTGGTGTTGTTGTTTCTCAGCAGGATGAACGTTCACAACATAAGAACAAAGCAAAGGCCATGAAAATTTTACGCGCGCGTTTATATGAAGAAGAACGTAGGCGCATAGATTCAGAAAGATCGGCTGACCGTAAAAATCAAGTTGGTTCAGGAGATCGTTCAGAACGCATCCGCACGTACAATTATCCACAAGGACGTGTTAGTGATCATCGTATTAACTTAACGCTCTATAAAATTGCGCAAATCATGGAGGGTGAAGCCCTAGATGAAATGATTGATGCACTTATTACAGAAGATCAAGCCGTAAAATTATCTGCTGAGGATGGTAACGATGCTTAAAATTCGTGACATCGAACTGGATATGCCTGTCATCCTTGCACCTATGTCTGGTGTGACAGACATGCCATTTAGACGTCTCGTTAAGCGTATGGGGGCAGGCCTTGTTATTTCTGAAATGATAGCAAGTCAAGCCATGATTCGCCATACACGTCAAACCATGAAGATGATTGAAAAATCACCTGAAGAATTACCCGCTGTTGTTCAAATTGCTGGCTGTGATCCAGAGGTGATGGCTGAAGCTGCAAAGCTTAATGAAGACATGGGGGCACATGTTATTGATATCAATATGGGATGTCCTGTTAAAAAAATCGTGAACACGTATGCTGGTTCTGCTTTGATGCGTGATGAAATACTTGCAGGTCGCATTATGGATGCTGTTGTAAAAGCAGTCAAAATTCCTGTCACATTAAAAATGCGTACCGGCTGGGATGATAAATCGCGTAATGCACCTGTTTTGGCAAAGCGCGCTGAGGATGCAGGCATTCAAATGCTGACCATTCATGGCCGTACGCGCTGCCAATTATATACGGGGCGCGCTGATTGGGCATTTATACGCAACGTTAAAGAAGTTGTTAAAATCCCGGTAATTGGAAATGGTGACGTGGTAACAGAAGAAGATGCACGCACATTGCTTGACTTAAGCACTGCAGACGGCGTTATGATTGGTCGCGGCGCTTATGGAAAACCATGGTTCCTCAATCAAGTAGGACACTTTCTAAAAACAAATGAAAAACTCCCTGATCCTGAAATCGCGATCCAGTATGTCATTTTACAAGAACACGTCGATGATATGTTGATACATTATGGCAATGACACGGGTGTAAAGATTGCCCGAAAGCATATTGGATGGTATAGTAAAGGTCTTGAGAACTCCGCAGAATTTCGTGTGCGCGTGAATCAAGCAGAAACCGTACTTGCACTTAAAAGTGAAATTCAAGAATTTTATGGATCTTTATGTTAATGATTGCCACTGAATCTAATCTCTTACTTGAGTCTTCGTTTATGGAAAAACCATTGTCTTTATTAGACACAGATTGTCTTAGCGCAATGGTTAGTCGTTACTTAACGTGCTATCTTGAAGAACACAAAGATCATTTGCCTGTTGGTCAACTATATGCAGTTGTTATGGGAGAAATTGAAAAGTCTTTGTTGCTAGAAACAATGAAATTCACGAACGGTAATCAAAAAAAGGCCTCTGAAATATTGGGGATTAATCGCAATACATTACGCAAGAAGATATCAGAAGGTAATTGAAATATAGTGTTTTTTAAGATAAGCTACAGATAGAATCTAAATATTAAAATTCTTTCAAAACTTAAAAGACATATGAGCTGTGTTACGTTTTAAAAAGCGAATAACTAAGTTTCGAAAGAGATCTATTTTTTTAATAACCATAACTTAGCTACGCTTCGAGTTAACCAAAAAATTATCAAATAAAGCCATAATTTCATTTAACACATTTAAATAATATTCTTTCACACTCTGATCGTATATTTTTATATTATCCAAATTCATACACTCATCATAAAAATTTTCTATGTTTTTATTAATCGTATTGGAATAACTTTTGAGAGTTTTTCCCATTAATTTTTTTAGCTTTTTATTTCCAACAACGACGTTAGGAGTAATAAAGTAAAAAGCATTTACTTCTGAAAAAAATGATTCAAGGTTAGTTTTTTCTATAATTATTTCAAGCTCTATAATGGATTTCATAGTATCTAATTGAGAATTTGTTAATTTTTTACTTTCAATAATAGATCTGCCAATACTTTTTAATTTTGTTCTCACTTCTTTAAAACCCGCAGCACATATTTTCAATGACTCACTCTGTTTTAGTTCATTAAAAGTATTCCATTCAGCATCTTGTATGGGTTGAGGGTATTTTCTTTTATTATTAATTTCCCTTTTATCTTTTCTATTTTTTTTATCTAAACACTTACAAGATACGCGTGAATTAAATTTTATTTTTGATTCGCTAGGCATTTTTATTTGTCTCTTATATCTTTTCTGCTCAGAATAAGTTCGTGCATATAAAGAATTATCCTGGCTATCTTCTTGGCTATCGCTTTGAGACATGCTGCGAGTAATTCTAATATTTTGGTTGGTATCTTGGTCTTCACGTTGATAAATACTTCTTGTTCTAATAGCACTAGAATCATTTTGAGTGTTTTTTAGATTAGAATCTTGAAGCACTTGATCATAATTTTTATACACGTTAAAAGTTCTTTTTAACAAATAACCCTCATTTTCTAACGACCCTCCTAGTGAAGATGCACATAATAATTTTACACCACCTATTGCAAGAAATAACATGCATAAAGATAATTTTAAAAAGGTAAGTTTCATTTTTTATATCTTTCTATGGCCATTATATTTTTTAAGATAAAGAAGAAGGCAGGAATCTTTTTTTTAAATCAGTTTTTAACAAAAAATTATCCTACGCACTTCAAGAATTTTAAATTTTTTGACCTGTAGATTCCCAATCTTTTACAAAAGCATCAATCCCTCTATCTGTAAGTGGGTGCTTATAAAGTTGACGCAAAACACTTGGTGGAATTGTGGCCACATCAGCCCCTGCTTTAGCTGCCTGCAACACATGTAGTGGGTGACGAATTGACGCTGCTAAAATGTTAGCCCCAAGCCCCGCATAATTTTCATAAATAACGCGAATATCTTTAATAAGGTCCATTCCATCATGTCCAATATCATCCATACGGCCAACAAAAGGCGATACAAATGTGGCGCCAGCTTTAGCTGCAAGAAGTGCTTGAACCGGCGTAAAACACAATGTTACGTTTACCATAATATCATCTGTAGAAAGCTCTTTACACACACGCAGACCAGCAGGTGTTAAAGGGACTTTTATAGCTATTTTTTCATTAATATCGGCTAGACGGCGCGCCTCTTGAATCATTGTCTCATAGTCTAGTGATGCTACTTCAACACTAACAGGACCCTCTACGATTGCGCACATTTCTTTGACAACATCTTTCCATTGACGCCCAGACCTGGCAATCAAGGTTGGATTTGTTGTAATACCATCAACAAAACCTGTGTCAATAAGCTCTTTAACTTCATTGACATCTGCTGTATCAAGAAAAAATTCCATTATGTAAATACTCCTAAACTGTTTATTCTTTTATAACATAGTTTTTAATGTCCAACGAAGGATAATGTGCTACCTTTCAGTTAAGTATTTGAAGCATAATATGTCACCCTTCAATTAACTACTTAAGGATTCTGCTATGTTAACACTCCGTACTGAAATTTTAAAACTTCTTGAAAAAGAACAGCGCTTTATAACAAAACGCGAGTTATGCTTGCTCTTAAATATAAAAGGTGCACGGCGTGTTGAACTTAAACGTGTTCTTGCTGATTTAAAATCTGAGGGTCTTTATGGAAAAAACAAAGACATTGCAGAAACAATTTTGCAAAGTATACAGAAACCAATATTTTCCAAAACAAATAATTCACCCCGATCAGGATCTTTATCAAAAGAAGCCTCACCTTTACAAAGAAGCAAAGCATCAATTGGTATTTTGCAAATCACAAAAGATGGTTATTGGGTTGAGTCATCACATAGAAGAGACGCTTTCCCCCCTATACGCTGCCCTGGAGCCGCAATTGAAGCTGCAGAAAAAAAGCTTAAGCGAAAACTAATCAATAATGATGTTATTTATTTTAAACGCAGTATACATATCCATCTTGAAATTGAAGATATAATAGGAAATCTTTCTGAACCAAAAGTATTCAGCCTTATGTGCATTCAAAACTATGATGTACCATTTGAGTTTTCAGATAAAGCCGTTCAGCAAGCAAACGATGCCAAGTTACCGCCACTTGGCAAACGAACAGATTACAGGTCCATACCACTTGTAACAATTGATGGTGAAGACTCTCGTGACTTTGATGATGCTGTGTGGGCAGAGCCCGATTCTGATCATACGAATAAAGGCGGCTGGCGCGCAATTGTTGCTATTGCTGACGTTGCCTATTACGTTCGCCCTGGTGATGAGTTAGATAAAGAAGCTTTTGATCGAGGAAATTCTATTTATTTTGCCGACCGCGTAGTCCCAATGCTGCCTGAGGGCTTGTCAAATGAGATGTGTTCACTTAAACCAAATGAAGATCGTGCTTGCATTGCTGTTGAAATGGTTATAAGTGCAACAGGCAACTTAAAATCATATAAATTTTGCCGCGGCCTTATGCGGTCAAGTGCCCGGCTTACCTACAAGCAAGTTCAAGAGGCAATTGATGGTGACTATACTTCTGTTTCAAAGATGCTGTGGGATAATGTTTTGGAGCCACTTTATGGATGCTACAAAAGCTTACGTGTAGCACGTGATCAACGCGGCTCACTTAATCTTGAAAGCATAGAGAGAAAAGTTATTTTTGATGAAGACGGAAAAATTAAAGCGATTATCCCTAAGCCTCAACAAATAAGTAATCAATTAATTGAAGAACTAATGATTTCAGCAAATGTTTCAGCAGCAAAAGCTCTGACAAGTAAAAAATGGCCTTGTTTGTTTCGTGTGCACGATAAGCCCGATGAAACACGTGTAGAAAATTTAAAGCACGTTATTCAGAAGATGCGCATTAAAGTACCAAAGATACCTAAGATGACTCCTCAAGGCTTTAACACAATTCTTGAACAAGAAACTCCATTTAAGCGCCTTATTCATGATTTGGTTTTGCGATCTCAAGCGCAAGCAGTGTACTCACCAGATAATTTAGGACACTTTGGTTTAGGCCTTTCACATTATGCTCACTTTACCTCTCCCATTCGCCGTTATGCTGACTTACAGGTTCACCGCGCACTTATTGGTGCCTTTGACCTAGGTGATGGCGGGCAGGATATTATTCCCGTGCCAGCGTTAAAACTTATAGGCGAACACATTTCACAAACAGAGCGCACAGCTGCACAGATGGAACGTGAGGTGATGGATCGTTACCTTGTTCTTCATCTTGAAGACTATGTTGGCCACACCTTTACAGCTACTATTGTTGGTGTCACTGGCGCTGGTATTTTCTTTGCGTTAGATACTAGTGGCGCACAAGGCTTCTTACATAAATCTAGATTGCCAAACGATTATTTTATTTTTGATGAAGAAAATCACCGCTACTTTGGAAAACGCACAAAACGTGCCTTTCAATTAGGTGATACATTAACTGTTGTTTTAGATGCAGCAGATTCGAGAACAAGTGCCACAACATTCTCGTTACCTGATTCAAAGCTGGTTCGAAAAAAAGAATATGACGGATATAAACGCGACGAAAAAAACGATGATAATCTTAAAGTACGTCATAAAGAGCATAAATATTTTTCTAAAAAAGATAAAAATGAAGAATCTTTCTGCACAGATAAAAAGAAAAAAAAGCCCCACAAAAAAATTACTAAAAAAAATAAGTGATTTATAAGCACAAATGATATTCTATGCTGTTATTTATCCAAGAAAGGCGAGACTTCTTTCGAAACTAGCCTTTAGAGTCGAAATCGTATAAAGATATGTTCATATAAAAATATCTTCATATGGAGGTATGGATGAAATATGATCAAATCAAATACTTAAATGATGAGCAATTTCGTCGTTTAACCGGCGTAAAACAC
>JAUYTZ010000011.1 GCA_030694965.1 Candidatus Paracaedibacteraceae bacterium | reverse complement strand
TTTTTGCTTCATACGATTCTTCAGCCAAATGCTCTTTAAGGATCTCTGTGCCGCCTGGCGCGCTGAGTTCAACCGCTTGAAGGGTGAGCTTTGATCCGGACTTCTTATCGGGCGCGGGGGTGGATTTGAATTTACCGGAAAGCATAATGACCGTTGGCACGACAACTTCTTGCCCAGAGTCAAGCGTTCGAGAGGAATAGCCAACACCCGTACTGCTTTCAACCGATCGTCCGGATTTCATTTCGTTAACAGATGGTCCAAAAAACGTAACGGGCGTTAAGTCGATCAGATCATGTGCAGAGATCAATTTACCAGATACATGTGCCGATTCAGCGCCATTAAATATAACGTTGCCACCTGCCATAGATGACGAAAGATGAACGGTTGGTGTTTCGTTATGGCTAGACGTACTTCTGAACGTCCCATCGGCTGTTGTGCTGACACTATTTATCCCTATATAGGAAGAATCGTTGAGTTGATTATAGACATAATCAATATCACCGCCTGCTGTGTCTTGGGTGGCCGCTTGCGAAAGGTAGTCTAATTTACGAAGAGAGCCTGCTGTAATATTCCCGCCCGCCGTGATTGAATCACTGAGAAAGTCAACTTCGCGTATTTCGGTTGTTGTTCGATCGGTTCCGCAAAAACCACCATCTTCAACAGTTGTTGTTACACGTTGACACGCAACGTAAAGACGTTGCATGTATGCTTCAAGCGATCCAACAACCGCATCTTTTCCAGCGTGTCGTGTGGTGCCAATGCTTGTAAATGTTGATCGGCTTATATTGTTAAGCGAACCATTTTTTGATTTAAGTATTGTTTTTGGACCTAAAAATTCCGTCACACCAGACGTATCATCAGCATGCCAGTGATGTGCATGTTTCAAGGTTTGCGTATGAAAGGTGCCGTTTGAATACATGTCAACGTCTTCGTCCCCAGAAACAATGCCGCCGATGACGGTTGTGCTTTGTGACATATTGGTTTTAACGGTGCCTTCTGATACTATGCCGCCGCCAGGGTGCGCAAGGTCACCATTTATAAAAGATTGCGGGATCGTGATATAAGGAACGAGAACTTTCTCTTTATCGTCCAACAGAGCTTCTGTAAACGTTAACATCGGGCTTTGTGCGTTTGTTGCATCTTCTAGAGAAAGATACATGGTGTTATGTGAGCGTTTAATCGCGTCGCCCGTTAAGATATCAAAATGTTCTTGCGCGCCTTGATGTGGGTATAGATATCCTTTATTCATCACACGCATAAAAAGGGATTGCGTTGCAAAAAGCATGGATGCTTTATCGAACAGCTGGCGTCTTATTGTTGGGTTATGTTCAGACCTTTTAAAGAGATCTTCAAGGCTATAAGCGCTTGCTTCAACGACGTGATCATACGAAATGCCAGGACCAAAGCTGTGACCGGTTCCATAAACAGCATATGGATTTTGTGCTATGGATCGTTTTTGAATAGCTCCGCCTAAAAGTGTGTTAATTGCATCTGCAAGATTATAACGTCCGCCGGTTCCTAATTGAATTGCACATGAGCTAATACTGCTATTATCAAAACCAATATTTAAATGGTCTCCATCAAAAGACGCATTGGCCGCGGTGACTAGACCTTGAATGACATTGTGCGCGAAATTAAAGGAAACGCCACTGGCGGATGAAAGCGTTGCTTGGTACAGATGATTGCTTCCATGTGGGTTATGTATCCCACCTCCAAATTTATCACCGGCATTTTTCTGAGCATGATGATAACAATTATAGTTTTCAAGGTAGAAATAACCGGGATTATGTTTAGTTCGATCATCTCCATTTTGATCATAAATTCGTCTAAAGGATGTTACATGACTGCCTCGAATGGTTAACGAATTGACATCAAAATGAATATTACTACCACCCATTACATCGGATGGCGGTGATATAAATTGTTCATCATACCTTGTATTCCAAAACCTATCATCATGAATTGTTTTTTTGTGAATTCCACCAAATGTTATTTCTACGGCATTACTAATAAAACGCATGGGGCCAACCGAATAAATTTTACCCGTGGTCGTAATAATCCGCGAACCTGCTTTGAGTGTCATTAAATCATCACACATTAATGTTCCATAATGATTGTTTATTTCAGTAAAAGCATCAAGTTCCACAAGCTTTCCAGCGCTCATGTACGCATCATTCATGCGATATCTAGGGCGTGTAGACCAATGGCCCCAGCCACAACTGTAAGACTCATCAATGGCCTCACCATTACGAATAGAACCATGAACAGATTTAATTTTTAAAATGCCTCTTAATTCACTTGAACGTGCATGTGTTGAAGCTATGGTTTCACCATTTACTGTTAACAGTTCTCCAACATTAATACGACCATATTGATTTATGACATCTTCTTGTACCGTGATGATTGCTTCTTCAAATGTCTTAATATCCCCAAATATACTTTGGCTTGTACCATTTCGAAACGTTTGGGAATTAATGGTAAGCTTTGGCGCCTGAAGTAGGCTTTGGTTGGTAAAATGCGTCACATTCAACGTTAATGGAACGGGAGATATAAAGTGTTGATCAATATCAAAATTGCCAGCTTTAATCTGTAATGATTGCATGTGCCAATTATTCATTTCTCGAAGCACAAAAGGAATTGGATTAACAGCGGAATCAGGGGTTTCAATAATTAATTGCCCCCCACACATCACTTTTCCAAGCTTTGTCACACCATGTAAATTTGTTAATTTAAAATGTGCTGAAGCTTTCCATAAACCATGGTTAATAACATCACCCAATGTTAAACGGGCTCCGTTACTCCAAATCATTTCAGCATTTTCATGATTGTAAATCCTATTGATCGTGTAGTGATCTTTTTTAATGCTAAATACATGATAGTTGTTCAACACATCAACTTTCAAAGCATCAGTTGAATCAATAATCAATCGGCCATGATTTAAGATTTCACTTAAGCGTTGATCAACGGTGTAATTACCAACGGTAATATCGCCGCCTTGCTTGTTTATCAGCTTTGATAAACCATACTGATCAAGGCGCTTGCCTTTAATCTCGCCCGAGTTTTCAATATCCGCACTAAATGAAAGATGGGATCCTAAGATTTTACCATGATTGATTGTTTTACTTCCGGTAAACGTTAGTTTGCCGTCACTATGAACCGTTCCCTTATTTTCGAAGGGACTTTTAGTGTCAATCGTTACAGCATGTGTTCCACTTAAGAGCGTATTGGCATCCGTTAAGACACGATCCGCTTTGATATCAAGAGACTTTTCACTTAAAATCCGGCCAGCTGTTCCATCAAATTCTGTTGCTTGAATGGATATAGAATCCCTACTTGCAAGGGAGTTCGCATTTTTAACGCGGGGCGCATTGAGTGTCATTTTCCCCTGGCTGGTAATGGCGCCGGTATTAACAAGGCTTTGTGTTGCAGTCAGTATTCCTGTATCAATGTGCCACATACCATAATTTAAAATGTGAGCACGTGTTACATCCGTTACCGTGATAGTCCACGCGCTCATATTCGTCGTATTGACGGTGCCATAGTTTTCGAATGTGTTTGCTTTAAATGAGGCGTCCATAGCAGGTTTTGCTTCAAACCTTGGCACCGAAGCTTCTGTTGTATCGAAAACAGAATTGCGTTCACTATACCCTGTGTTTAAATAGTGATTTGCACGGACGTTATTATGGACCCAGCGCACAAACCCTGCGTTATAAAACTGTTCAGCGACAGATACCTGATTATCATATAAAAAAAGTCGATGATCGTTTTGAAAGTAACGCCCATCCCACTTAAACAGTTTATGACCTATGAGTGTTCCTTGATTATGAAGCGTATCTGCTTGTAATGTCGTATCACCTTCAAATCTTAAAAATGCGGATTTTGTTTTGTTCTGCAAATTTTTAATAATTCCATGAACGGCCCCTTTAAATGTCCACTCACCCTCATTTTCAACGTTATCTGTTTCGATGTGTGTTTCACCCGACACCATGATATGGCCTTCGGATCCATTTGTGAACGCGGCACGTGTAACGTGATTCAGCGTGGTTAGATCAAGCTCGCCATTATTTCTAAAGGAACGTCGGTTGATTAGGTGTGTGACCGTAAGATCGCCATTATTTAGAAACTTTCCAGCTTTATTTTTTTCGGTTTCAAGATGCTTTAAGGTGACGCTTGAATCTTCGTGAATTTTAAAATCGTCATTTTCTTCTTTAATAACCAAGCTATGAACACCATCTTTTTGTGATTTAGATTGTAGTTCATACTTTTTGACTGCAACTTCTAAAAGAGGAGCCTCTATAATACTTTTGTGATAAACGCTCCCTTTACCTTCAAAACGGATATATTCATCTGCTTTTAAGCCACCACGTTCGTGGATGAATTCTTCATCTATAAATAATTGAAGGTTATTGGATGTCCATAAATTACGATTTACCCCTCGCTTTATTTGTATAGAGCCTCCACCTGATATAACTCCATCATTAATTAAGGAATGAAGATAGAAATTTGAAAAACCAGTGCCTGCCGATAAAGTTCCAAAAGCACTATTGATGAGTTTAAAAAGTGTTCCAGTTACCGCTCCTTGTGTGGATAATAGATGATTATTTTGAATGGATCCTTGCCCGTTGAGCGCCATTTTTCCATGAGCGGAAATAGTTTGATTATTAACAAATATGCCATTTGTGGTAATACTCAAAGCATTACCTGACGTGATGGAACCATTATTAAATCCTCCCTCTGACAAGAATAGCTTTAAAGTCTCATCATTATGCAGTGTTCCATTTTGATGAAACACCCCAAGATGTTGATAGATTTCACGTGTTTTAAGTGTTGATTCTCCTGAGATAGAACCTATTCCCTTAGCTGTGGATGTGCCAGTTGCCCATATATCGAGCCGTTCAATAGGAGAAACATTTGTGTGATAGAAAACATTTTGTGCTTTTACTTGTAAATGAAAGGTTGGCACTTGAGCGCCTATATAAACATTCCCATAAGGATTTACAATGCGAAGTGATTCGTCATAGGCAAAGTCAGTAATAGATTCACTTTGTGCAAAAAAAGTAAGGTCTCCATTAAAGTCGAGAATAAAATTATACCCATGCGATTCCCATATTAAGCCAGAGGCGGTAATGGAAAGATTTTTGTAGTGCGTTTGAATATCTGTATTTGTTTCAAAAAGTTCTTGGATTTTTATGAAAGAAAAGTCTGTAGGAAGAGAAAACTGAGTAGGAATGAAAGCTGTTTCATTAAGAAGGTAATCGGATGCATCTACGCCAATTCCAAACATAAACGAATTGGTATCTTTACCTTCTTTAATGACTTTATCAAGAAACGTTGACCATTTTTGAGCATAATATTGGTTGCTTAAGGTGCTTGGTCGCAAGTGGGAAGAATCAGTAGAGAGACTGTTTCTATAAGGGGACATCAAATCATTTTCATATCGAACTGCCCACGCCCAAGAGGGCAGCAAAAAAGTAAAAATGAAGGAACAAAGAACGAATGAATTACAAATACGTACACACAAGGACAGCATAGAATAATATCCAACAAAATATTAATGTTATATTAACTTTTAGAATTATGATCTATATTTGTCAACATATTTAAATACTTAAAATTTTATTATAAAAGACTAGATTCTAAATTATAAGAAATATGTATGTTTTTTAGCCTAATCTTCAAAACATAATGTTTTTGAGTGTTAATAAACACGCATTTATAATAATACCAATTTAAATCTGAATAGATTTACTAGAAATCTATTAAAGTTTAACATATGAAAAAGTACTTTAATTAGCTTCCTTTCTTAAAAGTGGTTATTTAGTTTCTACGCAAAAGTGCCTTAAGAGTCCCATTTATTTGTCCACAAACCTTAAATAGACTTGTTGTGCCTTCGTTTGATACCATACCGTTAAAAAAGGTTACTTCTTTTTCAAAGGTCATTGTGCCTAAATTTGAAATTTGACGTGCAAGACCAAAGGTCGTGTGCTCAAGGGCTTTGAAGATGCTTTTACTCTAAAGTCCAAGTGTGTGCGGAATGAAACGTGAAATGTTTTTTAACAAAGGTAAGGGCGCATTTAATGAATTTGAGGCAAAAATGAGATTACCAACAGATAAAAAGTGCTCGTTGATAAACGTGCCTGGTGGCGAAAATGTGCCACGTTTTAACCCAAGGTCAGCATTCTCTCTGCGACATTGGCATCGGCTGTTTATGATTTGAGCCAACGCATGCTTAAGTTCACGCTTTTGTATGCACTTTCTGATTTTTTTTAATCTTGCTAGACTTTAGTAGACACAGTGAAGAGCTTTTTGAGAGGGCTTTCTTAAAAAAGATTAATTAAACATCTCATAAGGTTTCAGCTTTAAAAAATCCTGATTTGAATATAACTAAAGTTTATTTTTATAAAATTGTTTTTTTCCTTCTTAATTTTTCTAAAATAGGGGCATTTGTGACAACTACAAAAGTAAAAAGTGAACAAACTTGGTAAAAAAGGGGGTCTACGTATACACACTAAGCCAAATAAGAAAGTTAACTGATTTTTCAGTTGAATATAGAAATTTGGGGAAAAATACACCAGAATATTCTTCCACCATAGAGTTATCCCAAAGAAATTAAAGCTTACGAAAGGCTATTAAAGTTACTTCCTTCTTATAAGCCTTATAAGCGTGAAAGTACCGTTAAAAAGGAAATATTTAAAGAATTTTATTAAAAAGAATAAATACATCAACCTTTATCATGAACTTGCACCTGAGTGGGGGCATATAAATAAAGAACTGCATGCATGTGTCAATTTTTTTGATGCTTTTCTTGAGTATAGTAAAAAGGATGATGCTAGTGGTACGTTTCTATGTGTTGGATATGTTTATACAATGGAATAGGCGAATAATAAAAATACCTTTTTAAATGAGGCAAGAAACTTTTTTTAATTTAGCCTGCTACTTCTGATCAATCCGATTCATCCAAGCGACAGCATTCGAGGTTCTTAAAAAATCATCAAAGGTTGTTGCGCATTTTCCTAATTGGTCAGGAACCCAATTATCGAGTTCTTCTCGACGGAAATTCGAGAGTACATAGGTTGACACTGCATCTTTATGTCCTGGATGCCCTATACCGATGCGTACACGCCAATAATCATTGCTTAATGCCTGATCTAAGCTTTTTAGGCCATTGTGGCCTCCGCTGCTGCCACCGCGTTTGATTTTAATACGACCAGGTTCTAAATCAAGATCATCATGAAATACAACAAGGTTATCAAGGGGGATTTTGAAAAAGGTTAGCAATGGTGCTACGCCACGCGCTGAAACATTCATGAATGTTTGCGGCTTTACTAAAAAAAGACGCTGTCCTTGGTATGAAACCTCAGACAGCGCTACATTTTGTTTTATTTTAAAAGCTGGTGCTGAAACATGATCTGCGATCACATCTAACGCCATGAATCCTATATTGTGGCGATTAAGTGTATAGTTGGATCCAGGGTTACCAAGACCAACAAATACCCAGTTTGCCATCAAATAAAACCTTACTCAGCTTCTTTGTCAGCTTCTTTTGCGCCGCCAACAAGTGTCGCAATAACGTGATCACGTGCTGGATTTGCAGGTTTTACATTTGCAGGAAGTGTCACGTTATCAAGAGTAACGCTGCCGCCCATATCAAGCTTAATTAAATCGATTGTTAATACTTCGGGAATTTCTACTGGTGAACAGATGATTTCAAGTTTGTGTGCAATAATGTTAAGTGTGCCACCACGTTTAACGCCAGGCGCTCTGTCTTCATTAATGAAGTTGATTGGAACGTTCACGTGTACACGTGAGTTTTTGTCTACGCGTTGAAAATCAACGTGCAAAGGTACATCTGTTACAGGGTGTAATTGAATGTCTTTTGCAAGAACTTGTTGCTCTTTTCCATTAACATTTAATGTAAGAATACGGCTAAAAAAACCAGTTTGGTTGCATTCCAAATTTAATTGTTTTTCGTTAATGGCAACCATTAATGGTTCGCTCTTACCACCGTAAACAATCGCAGGCACTAGATTTGCACGGCGGATCGCACGAGCAGAACCAGTTCCAGATGCAGTACGCTCTTGCGCTTCAAGAACATGAGATAAAGACATTGATAAACTCCAGAGAAAATAGTTCTAATAAAAAAATTACATTTTATATTTAATACACCATCCAAGCCTAAAAATCAATGATTGGTTTTTAAATTATTAAAAAGTTATTTATCAAGTTTAGTTATATTGTGTGAGTAAGTCATCAAGATTGTTGCCAGCTTGTTTATATTTGGCTGTAGCTTCTGATGTTTCGTTTTTGAAGAAGCTTGCAGATGCATCTGAGAAAATCATATCAACCACTTTTCCATTCAATGTTTTCCATTCGACTTTTACGTCTGCAGTTGAACTATTATGTGGTTTAAAAGTTGTATTTATTGAATAATATTTTCCATTACTGTTTGAACGATTCATTATAAAATCCATGTTTTTAAATTTTTCAGTGATTTCTGGCTTGGAATATTTTTTGATCATGTAGTCAGTAAAGACGGGAATAAATTTTGGTAAAAATTCCTCAATTTCTTTTTGTGCAACTTGTGCATTTTTTTTCTGATTTCGTCTCATATCTTTGCGCACACCGTCAAGAACACGACGTGAAATTTCATTAAAATCAAGGTATTTAAGCAAAATAGGTTTATATTCTTCCTGTTTTCCATTGGTTGTAACAATAGCTTGAATTTTTGTAACAAGATTCGTAACTGTTTCTTTTGCAATTTCTTCATTTGAAACTGTTGCATTTGCATTTTTACTATCAAGAGCTGGGGCTGATATGATTTTTTGATTATTGGATTCCATTTTTTCAGCATAACCAGATGTATAAACAACTGAAATCAGGCAAAGCGTATAGAATGCTTTTTTTATATATTTTGAAATAGTAAACATGATGCAAAACTCTCTAATTAGTGTTTTTTTATTTATTATAGTAATAAAAGGTTAATAAAAAATAAATAGGGCAGACTAAATAATCTGCCCTAACATATTTACTTTATTTAAAATAAATAGTCAATATTATTAACTATTTATAATTTCTGGCTAAAAGGGATTAATAATCCATTCCACCCATACCGCCCATGCCGCCCATACCAGGGTTCATTGGAGCAGCTGATTTTGGCTCAGGCTTTTCAGCAATCATTGCTTCTGTTGTGATCAATAAGCTAGCAACAGATGCGGCGTCTTGCAATGCTGTGCGGACAACCTTAGTTGGGTCAATAATACCATTTTTTACCATGTCGCCGTATGTGCCAGTTTGTGCATCAAAACCAAACGTGTAGTCTTTGCTATCCATGATTTTGCCGATAACAATAGAACCATCAGCGCCAGCATTTGTTGCAATTTGACGACAAGGAGCAGTCATTGCATGACGAATGATACGAATACCAACTTCTTGATCGCTGTTTACTGGTTTTAATGCATCAAGAACGCTAAGTGCACGAACTAAAGCAACGCCGCCGCCAGGTACAATACCTTCGCCAATTGCTGCACGTGTTGCATGCATAGCATCTTCAACGCGATCTTTACGCTCTTTAACTTCCATTTCAGTCACGCCGCCCACACGAATTACAGCAACGCCGCCGCTTAATTTAGCGAGACGTTCTTGTAACTTTTCACGATCGTAATCAGATGTTGTGTTGTCCGCTTGTGCTCGAATTTGTGTACAACGCGCAGCAATGTCAGCTTTGTCGCCAGCACCGTCAACAAGCGTTGTGTCGTCTTTTGTGATTGTGACGCGCTTTGCCGTACCAAGCATTGAAAGATCAACGTTTTCAAGTTTAATTCCCAAATCATCGGAAATTAATTGACCACCTGTCAAAATTGCAAGGTCTTCAAGCATCGCTTTGCGGCGATCACCAAAACCAGGTGCCTTAACTGCAGCCACTTTCAAACCACCACGAAGTTTGTTTACAACAAGCGTAGCTAATGCTTCACCTTCAACATCTTCTGCTATAATTAAAAGTGGGCGGCCTGATTGAACAACTGTTTCCAAAACTGGAAGCATTGCTTGCAGGCTTGAAACTTTTTTCTCGTGAATTAAAATAAATGGGTTTTCAAGTTCACAAACCATACGTTCTGAGTTTGTTACAAAGTATGGTGAAATGTAACCGCGGTCGAATTGCATACCCTCAACAACATCAAGCTCAGTTTGAAGTGATTTAGCTTCTTCGATTGTGATGACGCCTTCTTTACCAACTTTTTGAACAGCAAGTGCAAGCATTTCACCAATTTCTTTTTCACCGTTCGCTGAAATTGTACCAACTTGTGCAATTTCTTCGTTTGTTGAAACTTTTTTGGAGTTTTGCTTAAGGTTTGCAACGACAGCTTCAACAGCCATGTCAATACCGCGCTTTAAGTCCATTGGGTTCATGCCAGCAGCAACTGCTTTAATGCCTTCGCGAACGATCGCTTGAGCCAAGACGGTAGCTGTTGTTGTACCATCACCAGCGAGGTCTGATGTCTTGCTTGCAACTTCACGAAGCATTTGAGCGCCCATGTTCTCGAATGGATCAGACAACGTGATTTCTTTAGCAACAGATACACCGTCTTTTGTAATGCGCGGTGAACCGTATGATTTGTCGATCACAACGTTACGACCTTTTGGTCCTAATGTTACTTTTACAGCGTCAGCAAGAATATCTACACCACGTAGCATTCTTTCGCGAGCGTCAGTTGAAAAACGTACTTCCTTAGCCATTTTTATATCCTTTTAAAAAATTAATGAATGTGAAATAATTATCGTAGCAGCAGAATAGGTGATAAACCTTTATTTTGTTAGAATGCCAACAATGTCAGATTCTTTCATAACAAGGTAATCTTGACCGTCAATTTTAATTTCTGTGCCTGACCATTTGCCAAACAAAACACGATCACCAGCTTTTACTTCTAAAGCAATAACGTTGCCTGCTTCATTACGTGCGCCATTACCAACAGCGATAATTTCACCTTCCATTGGTTTTTCTTTTGCATTTTCTGGAATAATAATTCCACTTGCCGTCTTTGCTTCTGATTCAATGCGTTTCACAACAACACGGTCGTGGAGTGGTCTGAAGTTCATAATATTTCCTCCTGAAAAATTAATTAGGGCCAACTTGATAAACGATTACAAGTAACCATTATTCAAATAGCATATTAGCACTCTCTGCTAGTGAGTGCTAATTTAATATGGATCCGAAAATCTGTCAAGAGCTAAGAAAGTAAGAAAAATTAAAAAAAGGAGAAGTGAAAGCAGTGTTAACTATCAATAGACATGAGCGAGTCAAGTGGTTTGTAGTCTTTTTCATCGTCTGAATAGTTGAAAATTTGACCTGTTTTTATATTAAAAAACCACATATGAATAGATAGCTCGTTTGCTGCCACTTTGTCTTTTATCCATGGAAATGTTAAACAATTTGCATGAGAGTTATGAAGCGCCTGCTGTGCGTATTCATCAACATTTTTAGGTTTGCAGTTCTCTGTTTTAATTAACGAAACCCAATTAGTGATAAAGTCATTTTGTTCAACGATGTCACTATTAACAAGGGCTTGAATGCCGCCACATTGACTGTGTCCTAATAAAATTAAATGTTTAATATGCAAAAAGTTTACTGCAAATTCAAGTGCGGCACTTGTGCCATGATGCATCTCGTCTTTTTCATAAGGCGGAACAATATTGGCTACATTACGTACGACAAATAAATCACCTGGGTCACATTGTAAAATAAGAGCTGGATCAACACGCGAATCACAACAAGCCACAACCATGATTTTTGGCTTTTGCCCATGGCGAGAAAGGGAATGCATGATTGATTCATCACCAAGCGTGTATTTCTTTCGAAATGCGTTATATCCTTTTAAGATCTTCTTTAAGCTTTTTTCCATTGATAATCCATCCATATCTGTATTAGCTTTTTGTTATTACTTCAATTGCAATAATAGCTAAACCACCAAGCAGCATAATAGCAATTAATCCTTTGTTCAAAAAGAAGGAAGATGAGTTCTTTTCTTTAAAGGCAACTAGACATGGTAACACAATAGCCAAAAGACTCAAAGCTACCGCTGCACAGCCAAGTGCTGCAATAAAGCCTTTTGGATAAATTAAGGCTAATATCAATGGCAAACCAAATGTCAGTGTTGTAATATTTATGCGCGTTTTAAGATCGCTTTTCTTTCCAAACCATTCTGAAATATAATCAAAAAGTCCAAGTGCAACACCTAAAAAGGAAGATGCCATACCCGTTAAAGCAAACGCATTTGTTAAAAATGAAAGGTAAATATTCCCACTTTTTTCAGTCAAACGAGAGATGAATACACCAACATCTTCTGTGCCTGTAAGTGTTCCGCCAAGTGTTCCAAGCGTAATAAGCTGCCATAAAGTAAAGCCAGCCAATGGCAATAGACTGCCAATGATCAAACTTTTGTAAATACTTTTTTTATTTCCATCTAAATATGAAATAAGGCTAGGGATAGATCCATGGAATGCAAAAGACGTGAAATAAATTGGAATGGCATAGTAAAAAGAAAAGTGTGTATTGGTTGAAACCTTTGCAAGATTATCTGTTTGTACAAAAGGCAGAATACCAGCAACAATAACAGCAAAAATGGCAACTTTAAAAAATAGAACAAAGCGATTCGCATAGTCTACAGCGCTAGTGCACATGGTCACAAACACCCCAAGGAAAACTGTAAACCCAATAATGAGTGCTGGAACGGGTATTGCGCCACCAAGTTCTTGGTGTAAAATTGAACTGCCACCTGATATGTAGCACCAAAGTAAAGACCAAAATAGCACAAGCATACTTGATGCTGCGACAAGCTTTGCAGGCTTTCCTAGGTGTTTTTCTGATAATGCAGCAATACTTTGGCCCTTTCCATGGCTGATTTCAACCATGATAATCGCTGCAATAAGCATATATAGCCACATACCAACAAGCAATCCGATGCTTTTATAAAAGCCAAAATTGGATGAAGTCATTGGAAGTGCTAGCATGCCAGCACCGATCGTTGTACCGCCAATTAAAAATATTGCGCCTAAAATTCGTTGATTCATTATGTTTTCTTTCTTATGAAATAAGCATATATAAAGATGAACTTTATTACATATTTCTAATTATTTCAAAACAATATTCTAAAATGTTTTGATTTTTTCCTGTGTCGGTGAGATTCTGCATTTGATGGCTTTTTTCTAATTTTTAAAAAGTAGTGAAGCAAAGCATGCTCCCCCTCATTTTTATTCAACAACCTGTTTTCTGTCATCATAGGGCTTGACCTGGCGATCTTTATCAGTTCAGGGGCAGTTATTTTATCGTTTTCAAAGCAATAACCATCTATAGGCTTTTTAAAGAGTAGAGATCCATTTTAAGTATGCTATTTTCCTAAAGTTTTTCATTTTTAAAAAGCGGATTGATTTTTTTATATGTCAGGGATTGATTAATAGCAAGACCGATAAAAACAACGGCACATGCGATTATTGTTTCTAGGGACATCGTTTCACCAAATACAATCCATCCTGCACCCATGCCAACAATTGGTATAAGCAACGAATAGGGCATGACAATGTTTGGTGAATATGTTCGGATTAGGTATGTTTGGGTGGTTGACCCAATTAGGGAAACAAATACAACAACATAAAAAAGAGCTACAATCGCATAAAAAGATATGTTTTCAAGTGTATGCGCAATAACGTCTGGACCATTAAGAAAATAGGCGCAGATATAGTTAGGAATAGGTGCAAAAATGCATGTCCAAATAACAAGGCTAAAACTATTGACATTGCCTGCACATTTTAAAAGAAGATTTGATATTGCCCAGCACATACTTGCCGCTAAAACCATAAGCATTGCTTCAATTGGAATAGATTGTGCATGTAAACTTTTTATAATCATAAACATGCCAACAGCAGAGACGCATACACCAAATACTTGGCGACGCGTGGGCGTTATTTTTAACACGAAATAAGAAAGCACAAGTGTGAATGCGATGTGTATTTGAAATGCAACGGATGTAATACCAGCAGGGCATCCTAACGTTAATCCTTTAAATAAGCATGCATATGCCATAAAGCCTTGTATAAAACCAATAGAAATAAGATGTGTCCACGATATATTTGGTTTAGGAACAAAGAAAATAAAAGGAAGAGTTAATAACAAAAAGCGCGTGCCTGCAAAAAGAAATTGAGGCACCTCTTTAAGGGCATACTTACTTGCAACAAAATTAAAGCCCCATAGAACAGCAACAAGAATTGCTAGAAAGATATGTTTGAGTTGCATTATTTTGTTCCACTTCCCTAACGTATGTACAACACTAAGTGTGTCCTTAAAATAATTCCCGCTGTTTAGGAGCTTGCATGAGTCGATCAAGGCCTAAATGGTCATAGGCAAAGTCCGTGAGCATACGTCCACGCGGCGTGCGCTGTAAAAGCCCTTGTTGAATGAGGTAGGGTTCAATTACTTCTTCAATTGTATCGCGTTGTTCCGACAAAGCTGCAGCGATGGTTTCAACGCCCACAGGCCCCCCTTTATAAAAATTGACGAGGAGTTTTAAAAAACGAATATCTTGCTGATCGAGTCCTAATGGGTCTACATCTAAACGGTTAAGGGCATTACATGCTACTGTTTCATCAATTGTTGCTAAGATTTCAACGCTAGCAAAGTCGCGTACACGACGTAGTAATCGGCCTGCAATTCGCGGTGTTCCTCGCGCTCTACGGGCGATTTCTTCGGCGCCTTGGTTCGTCATTTTACAGTCAAGTAAAGAGGCTGCACGTAATACAATTTTTGTAAGGTCCGTTAGATCATAAAATTCAAGCCTTAATGGAATCCCAAAACGTTCGCGTAATGGTTGTGTCAAAAGCCCAGAACGTGTCGTCGCACCTACAAGTGTGAATTCAGGTAAATCAATACGAATTGAACGTGCTGATGGTCCTTCACCAATCATAATATCGAGTTTTCGATCTTCCATGGCAGGGTAGAGAATTTCTTCAACAGCTGGGTTTAAGCGGTGAATTTCATCAATAAAAAGAACGTCTTTAGGTTGTAAATTTGTTAAAACAGCTGCTAAATCACCTGATTTTGCAATGACTGGCCCAGATGTTGCTTTGAATCCTACGTTCATTTCTTTTGCAATGATTTGTGCAAGCGTTGTTTTTCCAAGTCCAGGAGGACCATAAAGCAATACATGATCAAGTGATTCGTTACGTGCGCATGCTGCTTGAATAAAGATCGATAAATTTGATCTTACCATTTTTTGTCCAGTAAAATCTGCAAGAGTTAGTGGGCGTAGCGATGGATCTTTTAGGTCATTCATCATATCATCAAGTGTTTCCGTACCTTCAATAATGCGACTTTCATTAATCCCAGACATTTTTTAAACCTTTTCTTTTCCGCGAATTTTAACGCGCACCGCAGCTTCAGGTGTTAAGCGCATAATCACTTGTTTAGGTAAACGCAAATCAACCGATAACACGTCATCTGCTATTATTTTGCGTGCATCAATCAATTTAGATAATCGAGCAAGAGCATCTTCAAGGCCTTCTTCAGGTAATTTAATTACAATTGTTTTATCTAATGTTAAGTCCCAACGACGTTCACGTATACGAATCATTGCCGTTAAGTGTTTCATGACTGTTGGAAACTTGTGAAGAAGTTCAACAAGCTTGGGTGTGTGGGCAGGGGCATTAATACCTGCTACAAGTGGCAATGTGCTAAAGACTTCTCGTATAGGGCTTTTAATGACAACACCTTCCTTATCAACAAGAAGGTGCTTTCCTTTTTGTTGCCAAAGTGCGATCGGTTCACGTTCAATAATGCGGATGTAAAGCAAGTTAGGAAGACGGCGTTGAACAATTGCTGTTTTTATCCAATCAATTTTTAGCAAATTATCACGTATTGCTTCAATATCGTACAGTAGTATGGGGGTTTTTGTAGCAACCTGAACAGCAGACATAACGATATCAAGAGATGCATTTTTGCGGCCTTCAACAAACACATCTCGTACATCCAAGCCAACTTGACCTGAAAAAAGAATAAGCCTATCTTTTGTTGAAATGTATAATTTTTGAGGCAAACCAAATGCAACACTGACGGCAATTGCAACAGTTAGTGCGATCAAGGTCGCTGCTATAAACCAACTTAAAACTTGACTTCGATTACGTTTTGCACGAATTCGTTCGGTTTGGTTTTGTTTAGGTTTTACATTCGCAAAAGAGAAGCGATCAAGTAAGGCTTCTGTTGAAAAAAAAGATTTATTTTTAATGCGTGAGCGCGCTGGATGTGTGCCTCGCATTGGGGCTGAAATGCGTTCAATCTGATTTGAGCTTTTTGCTTTTAATTGGCGCATGTCGCACGCTCAACCATTTGTGTGAGTAGTTCAGGGAAAGTTGTGCCATAATACGCTGCAATCTCTGGCACAAGAGATAGGGGGGTTAGGCCGGGTTGGGTGTTAATTTCAAGTATGGCGATGTGATGTGGGGTTACCATATCATTTAAGCGAAAATCTGAACGCGTGATGCCCTTGCACCCTAAAACAGTGTGGGCATTTTCTGCATATGCGTACATCAGCGCTTGTGTGCGCGCATCAAGTGGAGCAGGCATGATATGTATTGTTTTCCCATCTGTATATTTTGCTTCATAATCATAAAAGCCGCTGTGTGGTTTTAGCTCAATGGCGCCAATAGCTTTGCCATCTAACACAGCAATTTGTATTTCGCGTCCTGGAATGTAGCGCTCTATAAGAACGTGATCGCCAAAGGTCCATGCGTTTACGCTTGCCGCATGATCTTGAGTGTTATGAATAATTGAGACACCTCGTGACGAACCTTCAGATAAAGGCTTGGCAACATATGGAAATTCAAAAGGCTGACTCTCTGTTTTAAATTCATTGAATGGCAGTAGTTTATAATCAGGAACTGGTATACCTGCTTGCATGAATACACGTCGTGATAAAATTTTATCCATAGCAATGGCGGAAGCTGTGACACCTGAATGTGTGTATGGAATGCCCATCATATCAAGCACGCCTTGAATGACACCATCTTCGCCGCCTGTTCCGTGTAATGCGTTAAAAACAATATCAGGTTTTTCTTTATTTAAAGTTTCAATGAATGAACTTAATTCACGTTTTAAATCGAGGGGTATTACATCGTATCCCATGTCAGCCAAGACACGCGCAACACCTTTGCCAGAAGAAATAGAAACATCACGCTCATTTGACCAGCCGCCCATTAATACTATAATTTTTTTTTTCATTTTTTAATTCCTAGCGTTGTTTTGAACATCTGATATTAATATTTAATCTGAATAATTGACATACATTCTAACCTAACAATTTTGGAGAGAATTCGCAATGAATTCGATGAATTGTGTTTGACAAGAATTGGCGGAGGTTTTTAAGAATTAATTCAGATTAAGTGATTTTTCAAAAAAAAATAAATGGTTGATATAGAATTCACTTTTGAAATTGAATTTAAAATACCTGATAATTCTAATATTTCTTACCCTGCGTCTTTGCAAAGATCTTTCAGCGTAAAATCAGATTTTCCTAATTCATCAACTGAATCTAAAGACTATACAATCAGTGGAAATGCAGGCTCTGGATCTTTAAAAATTAAAAAAAAGAAAGTGAGTGTCGCTTAATAAAATGTCCTTCTTTTACTATGTTGGGATTTTAAGCTCTAAGAGGGCGGAGAGATTTATTTTTATATTTGCAATTAATTTCATCCAAAGACATAAAGATTAGCGCCATTTTTTTTAAGCCATGCGCGAGCAGTCTCAAAATTAGGGTGAAGTCGCTTAACTGTACCCCAAAATTCTTTTGAATGATTCATATACACAAGGTGTGATACTTCATGTGCGCAGACATAAATCAAAATTTCCTCAGGCGCCATAATAAGGCGCCAATTGTAATTTAGATTTCCATCTGATGAGCAGCTTCCCCAGCGCGTGTGCATTGCTTTAACTGAAATTTTGTTAATTGAGACACCAAGTACCTTTGCAAATTTAAGACTAAATTCATTACATAACTCTGTGACGTGTTTCATTAACCAGCGACGCACGTGCGTATCAACGCGCGTCTGTGCTGCACGTACAAATAATGTATCTGCTTCACAACAGACAAGCACTTTGTTTGATACTTCATGCACAAGTGTGTAGTTTTTTCCTTTAAATAAAACAATGGTGCCAGCTGTGAATTTTTTAGATTCAGTTCCATGTCTTTGAACTTGCTGTTCGATCCAATCATGATGCGTTTGAATAAATGTATGTAGGAATTTTTGTGGAGTTTTGCTTGGAACACTTAATACAAGATGTCGTTCCTTTGTAGAGAACGACATTGTTACACGTTTAAGGCCTTTTCGTTCACGTAAATAAACATTTATGTATGCCGACTTGTTATTTACTGGGATTTCGGCAAACAAAATCATAATCTATTTTAACTTCTCTAAAAAGGCGCCAACGTCAGCTGCAGTTTGTACTGAAATTGCTGTTGTATCTGGTTCAATGCGTTTAATGAGACCGCAAAGCACTTTTCCGACGCCAAGTTCAACAAATGAAGAAGAGCCAAGCTGTTTGATGTGTGTAATGCTTTCACACCAACGCACACGACCAGTAATTTGGGATACGAGAGAGGGGATAATAAATTCTTTGGAAACAATTGGCATTGCCGTTACATTTGCAATGACTTGGGCAGTTCCATCATGAATGGTAACTTTATTTAAGGCATCTTCCATAACATGCGCCGCAGGTTCCATTAATGGGCTGTGAAAAGGTGCACTAACTGGCAGTAAGAGGCTACGTTTTGCGCCTGCTTCGGTAGCACGTATAATAGCTTCATCAACAGCTGCTTTATGGCCACTGATGACGATTTGCCCAGGACTATTGTCATTGGCAACAACGCAGTAATTTGATGGATTTGTATAATCCTTTAATAAAGATTCAACTATCGAAAGATCAAGCCCAAGGATCGCAGCCATGGCGCCAAGACCAACAGGAACAGCTTTTTGCATCGCTTGACCGCGCAAACGTACCAGTTGCACGGCATCAGTTAAGCTTAAGTAACCAGCTGCGCATAAGGCTGAATATTCCCCAAGCGAATGCCCTGCCATAATCGGAGAAAGTTGTGCAGGTGTCGCAGCCTTTGTTTCATCCATCAGTACGCGAAAGGCCATTATGCTGGCAATAAGCAAAGCAGGCTGTGTGTTTTCAGTGAGCATGAGCGTATCGCTTGGACCTTCAAACATAAGCGTTGATATTTTTTGATGAAGAGCTTCTTCAGCTTCAGCCATGACAAGGCGAGCTGCTTCAAAATTTTCAAATAGGTCACGCCCCATACCGATTGTTTGAGAGCCTTGACCAGGGAAAACAAATGTAAATGTCATTTAATATATGTCCAATTATAAAATTTACTTATTTATTAAGGGGTAGCATGCAGCTATTAGGATTATTGTTATTAACATTAGCTAGGCATGCTTTTTCAAAGAGAAAGCAGCATTTTTCTTAATCTTCTTTAATGGTGTTATTATTTGTAGCTGATTTCACCAGATTTGTCACCATGTTCTCATAATATGCTGCATATGCCTGTTAATAAGATAAAATATTATTTAAATTTAATTATTTATTTAATAACTTAAAGTTAAAATGTCTTTCATTTCCGATTTTTAGAATGCTATCCTTTTAAAAAGGAGTTTTTATGAATTTGCAAATAATTTCAAAATTTAAAATAATATTTGTTTCAATGACGTTATGTGGAAATAGTCAAAGTTTTGCGATTGATAAGTCTTTTGATGAAATGGAAGAAAGCGAAATTATTTATACTTATGAACTTATTTATGCAGAAGAAGGGCATAAAGACGATTTTAATGTATCCAGCCAATCTCAACCGGTGCAAAGAAATAAAAGTTATTTAGCAATATTGGAAAGAACACTTGCGTCATGCCTAGCACTACCTTATGGAGTCATTCAAAAGAAGGAAAAAGAAGCAACATTAAAAAAAGAAGATGCTACTGATGCAGTTTTGTTTGGTGGTACTGCGTACATTTTATGTAAGATTCAATCTGATGTTCCTAACGAAAGGTTAAAGGATGAGGATATGCTTGTTTTAGACAACCCCTCACAAATATCAAATACTCTTAACACTGCTTTAAAAGGTGAGTCAGCCAATTTTTTTGTGGCAGATATTTTGGCTGACATTCTTAATTATGTAGATGAAATTCAGCTTATAAAAAGTAAATATATTGATCGTGCTAGGCCAGTTACAAAGGCTGCAGATATTTTTGTAGAAAGTACTAAATCTAATGTTGTCACATCACCAATAAAAGACGATACAGAAAAATATGTGTCTAATGAGAGTTTGTCAAAAGTAGCTAGCAATCCTGCTTTATCGCAGAATGCTAGGCTTTCACTAGATGAGGTGAAAAACATTAGTGAGATTGAGCAGATGATGGATCCTTTAATGTTTTATATTCTATTTCCTTGTGCCAAAATATTTTCAAAGCGGTAAAAGCTAAATATTAATAAATGCGTCAGCAGCGTGCTCCGCATTCATTAGAGCTTGAAAAACGCGACTCTTTTCATCTTTTATCTCATTATTCTTAAGATCAACGATTAGCGGCTCGCCAATCACATAAACACCTTTGCCAAAGGGAAGGGGAGCTAGGAATCGATCCCATGTGTTTAAGAACTTATGGTTGCTTGTGGCATAGCTGATAGGAAGAATGTGGGTGTTTGTAAGTCGTGCTATTTGCAATAGTCCTTCAGCAACGTCGTGGCGAGGCCCCTTAGGGCCATCAGGCGTGATTCCGATACTATGTCCTTGTTTTAATGTCTTTATGCATATAAAGGCCGCATTCGCTCCATTTCTAGTTTTCGAACCATATATACTTTTTAATTTTAGATGGCTAATGATTTTTGAAATAAAACGACCGTCAGAATGTTCAGATAAAAGCATGTGGAAATGATTCGTATTTTTCTGATTCCATAAAAAGGGCATCATGGCAAGGCGCCCATGCCAAAATGCAGCAATAAAGGGGGTTTTTTTGTGTGTTAGGGTGTTAAGATGTTCATGACCAATATAAGTCCAGCGCGTTGTCTTGAATACAAAAGAGAGATAAGCGTACCCTAGAAATGCAAGAATGCGTTGCGCATGAGAAGATTTTAAAAATTTTTTGATTGTTTGCTTCATATAAATATCAAAATGGCTGGGGTACTAGGATTCGAACCTAGGGATGGCGGTACCAAAAACCGCTGCCTTACCGCTTGGCTATACCCCAACATATGAACTTCTCAAGTATACAAAATTTGTAATGATATTACTAGTAAAAAATGTGTGTGTTTAGAAAAAACTTAAATCCAAAAAGAGGGTAGGGGGAACGGATGTAATATTCCTTTTGAAGAGATTTACTTAGCTTCAGTCTTACGGCACACAAGAGTGACAGAGTAGGTAATAGGAGGGCTTTTTCTAAGCACATCTAGTTTTAATTAGCCAATGCGCCGTTCCGCTTGATATTTAGTGTCGTCTAGATAAACCAAGTTGTCAGAGTAAGGCAGTAAATGAGTCATTATATATTAAATTAAAGTCTAAAATTCATATGTAGAAAATTAATGTGTGGGTGGTAAGGATAAATAGATAATGGATTAGTTGATTACAAAAAAATTAGAATATAAAAAAATAGTACAGGCTTTGATTTTTCAAACTAGACTTAGTAATTATCACTTTTTTAATAAAAGAGTATAGATAATATGCAGCAAGAAAAAAGCCTATTCTCGATAAGTTTAGGAGAATAGGCTGATTAAGAGTTATGGGAGGGTTTTAGAGTTGACAAACAGTAGGGTGTAGTGTTTGGGTGTTAATCCT
>JAUYTZ010000010.1 GCA_030694965.1 Candidatus Paracaedibacteraceae bacterium | reverse complement strand
ATCAAGCCCTCAGGTTGTTTGTGAGCAACCGTTAACCCCTTTGAACCTAAGACATTTCCAGAACTTAATGCATTTCTAGGCACAGGAATTTTATGTTTAACGGCATGTATGACTTTCACCCCGAATTTACCAACAAGCTTTAACGCTTTTCCGCCTGCATAGCCCACAGCTGCCTCTGTTGCCATAATGCCCGCGGCACCGAAAACCGTTTGGGTTCCTTTGTAAACGTCATACCCATGATGCGCAGCCTCAACGGATGTACCAACACCAAAGGGCAAGGCCTCTGCTGCAGCCATACCATAAGACTGCCAATTCTGACCTAAATCACGGGAAACATCACGTGCACTTTCAAAAACCATCCGATTGCCTTGCATGTTTTGCTGGCGTTCATCATATTGATTGCTCCAAAAATGACGCTCTTCAATCGCTTTAAAATACGCGCTATCATCACCTGTTCGTTCGGCATGTTGCATAGCACGTTCAGCGCTTTGTTCATTGGTGTAAAATTCAAAGCTGGTCGGTGACATTTTGCCAGACATGCTTGATGTCGCATTTACAGCATCAACAGCTGATGTTGCGTTGTCAAAATGTTCAAGATGCGTGAGATAGATAAATTCAAGATTAAGTGCTGAAAGTTCGGCGTCCTCATAAAAGTCGTTTTGGTCATTGAATTGATCATCTGGTGTTCTCGTTTTCCCTGATCCAATTTTTCCAAAAGTTTTCCCTGAACCCAAGTACCCGCCATCCCGTACCGTTTTTTGCGTCGAATGCGCAAAAGGGTCTTTTGTGCCAGATGCTCCCCTATTCTCTTGCTTTTCTCTTTGTTGCGCGCGTTCAGCTTTTGGTTGCGACTGCTTTGCTGTCTTCCGCTCGCGTGTTTCATGCGCTTCTTCTTCACGCGCAGCATTTTCGCGTGCCTCTGTTTCTTTGACACGTGCTAAGGCTTCTTGTTGCAGCTGTGCTTCAAAGGCTCTGATTTCTTCGCGGCGCTGAACAAACAAAGAGGAACTTTGTACCCCCTCATACGCTGTTGCTGCTGTTTGGGACGCAATGGCCGCATGTTCGCCAAGCCCTATGAACATCGTTGCGGTGACGGCGGCTAGTTGAGGAAGGCTCTTTTTAAAAGCGTCTTTGACCTTATCGCCGTAAGAAGACGTATTCGAAGAACCTTTTGATTCACCTGTTTGCAACTTTGAAACCATTGATCCAATAGCACCTCCAGCAGCGCCCACTAAAGCTGCATCACCGTTTTTACCTGTAACAAAGCCAGACGTCGCCCCAATTCCAGCATTAAGTGCAGCATCAAGGCTATGTAAAATTGCGTTATCTAGCGCTGCAACACCTATATTCGTTGAAGCACAGGCGCCCATGGCGGATACGGCTGCGTTAATAAAAGCATTTTTTAAATCAACGTTTTCACCAAAGAGTGCATTCGCACCCGTGCCAAGTTTTGAGGCGGCAAATATGTCTTGACTATCAGCAACATAAGGAAATGCCTGGAGCAATGTTGTCCAGGCGAAGGTGATGAGGATGAGGATGGAGAAGATGTGGCTCATAAGCTACATGTATTGCTCATAAAAAATAGGGCTTTCATAATATAAGCGATGCATGAATTCTTCAAACGAATCTGTTATTTTTGTATTCCCATCCCATACAGCGTTTGGATTATCTGAATTAAGTTTCATTACCAAAAAATATTCAGAGCTATGAATTTCAAAAAAAGGCAAATCGCCTGGATTAAGATCTTCGTAGGCACTTTCTGACATCCAATTTTCTTGGCCGTTCCAAAATAAAATGCCTTTTGAAAAGTTTGCTGCTGCTATAGGTGAGAGTATTTCATTAACACCTGAAAAACTGTAATCTGGTGGCACTTTATGAGGTTTCATAAGTTTTCCAACGCCTATTTCTTTATAAAAATTTTTAAGCTCTCCAGGAAATTCTTGCCCTAAGATCTTTTCAGCTTTCTCTAGCTCCCCATCATATAACTCACCAAAACTATTAAATGGTGATATCAATGCTTTTGAAGTATTTGAATTACCAGGATGATGACAATATGCCTTTAAATAAGAATATGTATTATCCATTATTACCTACTTCCTTCACAATTTTATTTAATTGAGACCCTGTTCCATGAACGCCACCTTGGTGAACATTTGGGTGAACAGGATGCATATTCCACCATTCATGTTTGCCACCGAATTGTTGTGGATTAATATGGTGAGCTTGATAATCTATAGTTTCTAGTAGTTTTGTACGTGGGTTAACACCTTCATACGTGGGCCAATCTTGTCCCGTTTCCTTTGACCATTGTTGTTTAAGATTCTCTAAAGTACCTGATTTTTTATATTCTTTGCGATGCGCCGCATACGCCGGATCAGCTTTCTCAAATCTAGGATAAGCATTTTCCCTCAAATCATTTGCCAAAAGTTCTTTTTGTCTTTGTGTTACCTTCAATCCTGATTTTGCTTCAACTTCGCGCACATATGCCTTTAGACGAGTTTGAATTTCTTTAGGCATTGGCGTTGCTTTGCCTGTTTCAGATTTTAGCTTACCTTGTTTTCTAAGTGAAGCGCGATGTTCAGCAATGTTAGCCATTTCCACCCGCGCCCGCTCAGCATTCGCCTTTGCAATGTTTCCGGATTCCTTCAACATCATGGTTTCAGGTGGATTGAAACCGCTTATAACTTTACTCGTCTCTATTCGCAGTTTAGCAAGGTTGACTGATTCCTCCAAGTAAATTGAATCGATTGGTGTTAACGGGGCAGCGACTGATGTGGAACTTTGTTTTAAATTTGGTCCGGAACTTAGTTTTCCAGGTGCTTTAATATTGACAGGTGCTGAGCTTAGAGGTGCTCTTGATCCTAAGCTGCTTGGTGTTTGGTAACTTGCTAAATTTACAGATCCACGTGGCACATGTGAATCCCCA
>JAUYTZ010000005.1 GCA_030694965.1 Candidatus Paracaedibacteraceae bacterium | reverse complement strand
ACCCTTTAAATCAAGACTGTAAAAACCGCAGGCATCGTCGATAATGGGCATTTCACGTTCAAAGAAACTTAAAGGATTCCCAGTCTCATCAACGGCATAGTAATCAGGCGCTCTATCTGGTCCTTCGCGTTTTGCAAAGGCGGACCTGGTGATATAATTTTTTCCAACGGTTAGGTAAAGCTGTTCGGTTGCAATGAATGCTGTTTTTTCCTCAATCCATCGGCGCTTCGATTCTGTATTTGAAAACGCCATATCGCCAAGACCTGCGACTTTTTCAAGGGCTCCATCACCAAATGCCATGGACGCTGATAAACTAACCGAGGTCCCCTCCATTGTTTGATTGATTTCATTTACAACGGATTCTAAAAGCAGGTCATCTTCAAGCATGACATCAATCACTTTGCCGCGAACCGTTCCTCCTGTGACCAGCATGTTTTTGGATCGGATGAAGACATAATCCGCCAAGATGGTTGCATGGTCGTGAATGGTTTGGATATGGGTGGTGCCAAGATGAAGAAAGACATGAGCTGTGTTTGCCCAGATTAAGGTAAGAAAAAAAAGAATTATGATGTCAACCAATATACTCATTATCTTTTTTAAATTTAAGACCTGTTATTTTTTCACGTTTGAATATTTTTACAAGTTCTGGCGATGCAATAACATCTGGCTGGTAATTATATTGTCTTCCTATATGTACATCACCCATACTGTTTTGCACATAAGTAACTGTTTTAGGAAATTTAAGACCTAAATTTTCTAATTGTGTATATGTTGAATTTTCTTTATCAATTACATCAACGGTTTTTGTTAAATTTAAAACCCAGTAATTATGATTTTCAAATGTCATTTTTTTAGGATTTTCAGGTAGTATAATAGCTGGAAAAATTTGAATATCGTCAGGACAAACTTGTAGCAATATATCAATAATTTTTTTATTAACTAATAGCAACCCACCACCATTATTGGCTAAATTATCATATTGAGTAAAAACTGACGGCTTGACTTCAGAATGAAAAATTAAATCGTATGTTGAAGGATCTGTTTTTGTACATTCAAGATTATCATTTCCACTATCATAAGGTAAATAATTCCCTTGTGAAAATATGAAAGGATCTGTTGTACGTTCACGCCACTTATAATTAACCATGTGTTTAGGTGTGCGGTACGAGGAGCATAATAAATAAGGTTTATTGTAACTCATACTAATTAATTCTCCATTTTAATAATACGTTTTGCATGAGGGCGTGCATGTTTATTCAATGCACGATCGCCATTCTTTAATACTTGCTTTTCAGCGTTAATAATTCCTGTTAATGCATCTGCATATTGAGGTTGTACCCATTTTTGAGCTTTCCCTTGATTGAATGCAAACATCATTTTTTTTTCTAAAGCTTCATTAACTTCTCCCAAATGCCGCCCCTGATGAATGCTCCTTGTATTTGTTCCAAGTTTAGCTCCTTCAACAGTTGGTAGACTCATCAGATTTCTTGGATCATTAGGATTCATACCGGCAGCATCCCAAAGACGATGATCTTTCGTCGCTGTATGTTTGTCACTAATCACATGATGCTTTTGAAATAAATGCTTATTATTTAATGCTGCTTTTGATTGTGCCAAATTCAACGTGTGTACTGTTGATCTTGCCGCCCTTTTTTCAGCAACTTTCTCAACAATCTTCGAACTTAATTTTCCAACACCACGCCCAACAAGTTTAATAGCTTTACCGCCAACATATCCCATAGCGCCTTCAACGGCAAGTGTGCCAACTGCCCCACCAACTGTCTTAGCGCCTTGGTAAACAACATATCCTTCACGGCCTACGGTGACACCTGTTCCAACACCAAAGGGCAGGGCCTCAGCTGCAACCAAACCGTAACTTTGCCAGTTTTGACGAATGTCATGGGCTTGCTCCACCAATACTTCTTTCACAGAAATAATAATATCACGCGCCTTATCAGTTAAGCTTTCAGTGGCCAAACGTTGATCTAGCTGTTCAACTTTATTGTCAAGCAATTCCAATTGCGCTGCAGCCGCCTCAAACGCAATCTCCGCATCGCTTTGTGTTGGAGCTTTGTGCAAATTCGTTGCTGCATCAAGTGAACCCGATGCGCCTAAATAATCAGATCCGTCTTTTGTTTTGGTGCGTTTGTTTGCTTTTAGCTGCTTATTCGCAGATTTTGCAATTTTGTTAACGGCTGCTTGCGTTTCAAGCGCTTTGTCCACAACATCCTCAACGTCGGTTACCGTTTGGTTTGCCTCAGTTGCGTTAATTCCTGATGCTTCAAGTGTCCTTTGAAGCTGTTGTTTGGTTTCTTGAACATTAAGGTTATGCTGCGCCTCAAGCCATTTCACCCCATCACGAACATTTGCGGCAAATGTTCCAACCGCTGCAAAAGGCAGTAGAATGTCATACCCACTTTTCGTTTCAACAACACTGTTTTCTTCTGGAAAATGCTCTTCGGTTTGATGTGTTGCTTTTGTGAAATCTTGTGTCTCTTCCAACCGATTATAGTGATTGAGATGATGCGGCTCGTTTGGATCATAGGCCACATGGACGATATTGATGGGCTTGTCGCCGCCGTTGAAGGTATGCACAAGCTTTAAACGGCCTTGATTCTCTGCGTCTTTCACATAAACCTTAAGATTGATCCCCAATATCTTGGCAAGTGCATCCATCGATCCGGGCGTTTTCTTTTCTAAATCGAAATCTGGGTCGCATTCCAATCGTACACCGGGTTTTGAAATATGGTTTTCAACATAAGTGCGATACGTCTTTTCCAATGCTGCCCACGCACGAATGTCTGATTTTACCGTGTCCAACGCTTCGAGTTTAAGTTGAACTGGTATGAGATCCCTATCTCTTTCGTTTGGGTCAAGTTCAAGCAACTTTTGTGCGGTAAGGTTTGTACCTTTACTCAGGTTCACAACTCGAACTGCGGCGTCAAGGGCCTGTTTGGCAGCTTTTAAGCGTTGATAAAGTTGATTGGCTTCGGACAGGTCACTGTTTAAGAGGCCTTGCATGGTTTTGTCGGTAATCTCAAAAGCCAGTATGTTTCTGATTTCTGCGTCTCTTGCATGCGCCAACAGTAAACGTGTCCCTTCTTGGCGAACACTGCTTTCATCTCTACCCTTTAAATCAAGACTGTAAAAACCGCAGGCATCGTCGATAATGGGCATTTCACGTTCAAAGAAACTTAAAGGATTCCCAGTCTC
>JAUYTZ010000020.1 GCA_030694965.1 Candidatus Paracaedibacteraceae bacterium | reverse complement strand
GTCAACACAATCAGCAGATAGTTTACGACAAGCATACAATGTTGGCCAATTAGACTCAGAACGTGCACGTAGGCTCCTCGATAATGACCAAACTTCAACAAATATCAAAGGCAACGAGCGCAGAACGCTTGAAGCTATACGAGACGGGAATGGTCAAGCTGTAACTCAAGTTCCAGCGATGGATGAGACTGGAGCCATTATAAGAGATGATGATGGTAATAATATTTATATAAACCTTAATACGTTTGCTGGCGAGGACGTAAACAGCTAATGGCAACATATAAAGTACCCCAAGACGTAGAAGCAGACGACAAACTAATTGGTCCATTTAGTTTTCGTCAATTTATATACTTGATTATTGTTTGCATGGCGGGGGCTGCAACCTGGGGTTTGAGTAATTTGTTTGTACCGCTCAGTATTATTCCAATTCCTGTTATGATCTTTTTTGGCGCATTAGCATTACCACTTCGCAAAGACCAACCGATGGAAATTTATATGGCGGCAATTATTTCTTTTTATCTAAAACCTCGCAAGCGTATGTGGGATCCCGACGGAATCGACTCGTTAATAGAAATAACAGCACCAAAAGATGTCGAGTATCAATTAACAAAAGACTTGTCTCAAACCGAGGCCCAACGACGTTTTAGCTACCTAGCAGATATTGTTGACAGCCAAGGTTGGGCAGTGCGCGGGGTAGGTGTTCAGGTACCAAATAGCGCTATAAACAATGATATATACTTTGAAGCTCAACAAATCGAGGACATCCAAGATACCAACAACACAACCGCCCAAACAATGAAATATAAACTTGAACAAAGTGACGCTCAACATCATCAAGAGCTGGTTAATATTATGAACCATAAACCGGTTGACAATACTAACAAGTACTACACACCGATACGCGAATCGCAGCCAGTTGGAGGTATTCCAATCTATAACCCATATCCAGACAATATTCAGCAGTCAGTTATACGCCCAATATCAGAACAGAACGAGCCAATACATACAAACAATATCCAAAGAACATCAACAGACATTCAGAATGCAAGCACTAGCGCAAAACCACTACCTGCTGATATAATAAACCTTGCAAATAATACCGACTTTTCGATTGAAGCAATTGCGCGTGAAGCAAGCAGGATCAACAAAAGGGAAGAAGAAGTGTTAATTAAGCTACGATAAAACCCAACAACGGGAGTGGGAATATAAATGCCACAAGCATCAAATAGTCATTTTCATAACAAAGCACAACCAGTGGCGGATAGCGGTGCTGATACTTCGAATACACAAAAGCCAAAAAACCCAAATTCAACCCAGAATAGTCTATTGTTGTCAGAAATCCGAGACAATATGGTTATTATGACCGACGGGTCATTTAGAGCGGTCGTAGCCTGCAAATCCATCAACTTTGACCTAATGAGCAGTCGTGAACGAGAAGGGGCTGAATATAGCTATCAAAACTTCCTAAATGCCCTTAATCATCCAATCCAGATTTTGATTAGATCACAGCGCGTCGACATAGCCCCTTACATCGATCGCTTGGTTAAGATTCGCCGCGATCAAGACAATATGTTACTAAACGTTCTAATGGATGATTACATAAATTTTATTGATGTAATTTCACAAGAAGCAAACATTATGGATAAATCATTTTTTATCGCGATTCCATATTACCCACAAGGCGACTTGAATAATTTAGTTGAACAAAGCAAGGGCTTTTTTGGAAAGTTATCTCCAAAGAAAAATATGATTACAAAAATTAACACCGAAACTTATGATAAAGCCAAGACGGAGGTCAAGAACCGTGTTGATGGAATTATGGCTGGTTTATTCCAAATTGGTGTTCAGAGTGTGCAATTAAACACAAAAGAATTAGGTGAGCTATATTATAATTTTTATAATCCAGACACCGCAGTTCGTGAACCACTAGGTAATTTTGAAAACACTACCGCAATCTATGTTAAAAAAGGACAGGGCAACCCACCACAAAACGGAGGCATACTTTAATGGGTCGAAAAAAATTAGATGCAGTCGATATAGCTGCCCAACAGCGAGCGCGCGAGCAAGTTGAAGTAGAACAGGCTTTCTTAAAGGGCGTAACAACATTGCGCGACCTAATAGCCCCTAGTAGCCTTGAAATCCATTCATCATATTTTCGATTAGGCACTAAATACGGCAGGACGCTTTACGTTTATGGATATCCACGCCAGATATATACAGGATGGTTAAGTTCGCTCATTAATATTGACGAAGTTTTAGATGTCAGTATGTTTATTTATCCAGTCGAGAGCCAAGTAGTATTAAATAACTTACGCAAAAAAGTTACTCAAATGCAAGCTACTTTATCAATTAACAGTGAAAAAGGCTTGACTCGCGACCCTGGGCTTGAAGCAGCTATCAACGACGCCGAGGAGCTCCGAGACCAAATTCAGGTTGGTGCAGAGCGATTTTTCCGATACGGCCTTTATATAACGCTTTATGCAGACAGCTTGGACGAGCTTGGCTTTGTCCAACATAAAATTGAAACACTATTTGGTCAACAAATGATATTTAGTAAATGCGCAAGCAGTCAGCAAGAGCAGGGGCTGAACAGCAGTATCCCGCAGATGTCTGATCAATTACAAATTCGACGAAATATGAATACTGGCGCAATCAGTACTAGTTTTCCGTTTACTAGCGCCGATTTAACCCAAGAAGACGGCGTGCTGTATGGTATCAATATGCATAATAATGGATTAGTTATCTTTGATAGATTTAGCCTTGAAAATGCCAATATGGTAGTCTTTGCCAAGTCTGGTGCCGGAAAATCGTTCACCGTCAAATTAGAAGCACTACGCAGTATGATGACAGGTAGCGATGTGATTATTATAGACCCTGAAAATGAATACCAGAAATTAGCCGAAGCGGTTGGTGGAAGTTACATCCGACTCAGCCTTAGCTCAAATATACGCATAAATCCATTTGATTTACCGCGAGTTATTGACACCGACGAGGCTGATAATTCACTTCGCGCCAACTTAATTACATTACACGGATTACTAAAATTAATGCTTGGCGGTACCCAGATCACCAACAGCGGCTCTGCTGTATTGTCCCTCGCGCCATCAGAAGAAGCCGACCTTGACCAGGCGCTAATCGACACCTATGCACGCGTTGGCATCACTAGCGACCCATTGACGCACGGATCTAAACCGCCAACAATAGGTGATCTATACGACACATTGCTACATATGGGTGGAAATGGGCCACAACTAGCTCAGCGCTTGCGTAAATATACAACAGGGACTTTTGCGGGTATCTTTAGTCAACAATCAAATATTGATATCAATAACAATATGGTCGTATTTAATATTCGCGACCTAGAGGACGAGTTAAGGCCAGTTGCAATGTATATTGTCCTGAGTCATATTTGGAATATTATTCGTACTGAACAAAAAAAGCGAATGCTAATCGTTGATGAAGCTTGGCAGCTAATGAAATATGATGATTCGGCTAATTTTATGTATAGCATGGCTAAGCGTGCACGTAAATATTACCTGGGGCTTACAACAATCTCTCAGGATGTTGAAGATTTTATGGGCAGCAAAATGGGACGAGCAATTGTCGCCAATAGCTCAATGCAAATATTATTAAAACAATCTTCAAGCGCAGTTGATGTTTTATCTGATGTCTTTAAATTAACTGAAGAAGAGAAAAAACGATTAACTAATTTCCCGGTTGGCCAAGGTTTATTCTTTGCTGGTCAAAACCATGTTCACATCCAAATCGAAGCTAGCGAAACAGAAAAACATCTAATATCAACTAATCCAAAAGATTCAGGTCAAACACCACGATCAGGAGCTACCAGTTATATAAATCCAGAATCAATTATTTAGGTTATAATAAAAACAACTATGGGAAGACCTGCCGAAGAAATCAACAGCGATAGTATCGAAGATGATATCTATTCTAATATTCACGAAAATAACTCTTCAAACCTTAGAAATCTAAAAAATCAAGAAGAAAACCCTGAAAGACTAAACTCTGACTCCATTCAAAAACAAGAGGAGAGTGGTTCCGATACGGACCGCGGTAGCTGGACTAATAACACCGAAAAAGGTAACAAAACACTCAAAAAGGCGCCGGGTAAATTAAAATTTGCCAATACTAGCTTGAAAATATTAAAAAAAAATGGAGCTATGTCAGCAATAATATTACTGCTGATTTCTATGTT
>JAUYTZ010000018.1 GCA_030694965.1 Candidatus Paracaedibacteraceae bacterium | reverse complement strand
TAAGCCATGAATTTCGCGCCGCCAGCTTCCGCTAGAATTTTTGTAATGGCGGCAGTTAGTGATGTTTTACCATGGTCAACGTGGCCAATGGTTCCAATATTGCAGTGCGGCTTATTCCGCTCAAACTTTGCTTTTGTCATTGTATAATTTTCCTGTATTTATTAAAACCTACTGATAGGTTGGCCCCGCATTTGGAGCGGGTGATGGGAATCGAACCCACATGGCCAGCTTGGAAGGCTGGAGCTTTACCACTAAGCTACACCCGCATAAGATTGTGGTGGAGAGAGTAGGGTTCGAACCTACGTAGACATACGTCGACAGATTTACAGTCTGTTGCCTTTAACCACTCGGCCATCTCTCCGGCTACCCGTTTCATACGCATGAAACAAAGTGACATACTAATTTATATGATTTTTCAATCCTTTATGTCAATGGTTTTTAATGGTTTTATTAAAGTTTCCAGCATAAAGATAATTAAATAAGATTTTGGCCCAAAAGCATTACATATAAAGATATTTAAAAAGAGGCTACAATATCATCTTTTTCATATTATTTTGCAACTAACCAGCGTACCTTAAACCCAAACAAACAAAAAAGATTAATGGGCCATGATTGCAAAGCTAACCGGAATTATTGACTCTATTGAAAATGATGGACTCATTATCGATGTCAATGGCGTCGGCTATTGGGTGATTATGTCAAACAAATCACTTACACAACTAGGCGATACAGGCGCACGTGCAACTCTTTGGATTGAACAAGTCACGCGTCAAGAAATAACGCAGTTGTGTGGTTTTATTGAAAAGACAGACAGACTTTGCTTTCGCCAGCTTTTAAACGTGCAAGGTGTCGGTGTGCGGGTAGCATTGGCAATCTTATCAGTCCTCACTCCAGATGAATTAATGCTTGCGATTTCAGCGCAAGATAAAACAATGCTAACTCGAGCTGATGGCGTAGGACCAAAGCTTGCAGGCCGCATTGTGCTTGAGCTAAAAGATCGCTTATCAGCGCCCAATCTTAACATTGAGACAACCATTGCATTAAAATCAATCCCATCCCATGATGCACTTTTGGGATTGGTTAACTTAGGATATGGAAGATCAGAAGCTCATAATGCGCTGCAACTCGCAGTAAAAGAAGCACCAACTACGGCGACCTCATCCGACCTGTTACGACTCTCTTTGCAAAAGCTAGCAAAGTTTTAAATCTGAATAAAAATATGTTCGCTTTTTTATTTTTTTTGAGGTATACTGTTATCGCATTTGGCAAATATGGTCGTGCCTGAAATTCTACTGTCGGGTGACCAACTATATAAAAAAAGCTGCATAGCTTACAAATCAGTAGGTAAAATAAAAATGAAATGTTTGTTTTGCTTACAAACATAAAATTATCAGAGAACCAATAGAAATGTTGAGTTCACTGCCAAAGGATCTTTAAAATGAATATTTTGCAAAAAGTTGAACATGCTCAACTTCTAAAATTATCAACAGGAAAAGAAATTCCTGACTTTCGCGCAGGCGATACCGTTCGTGTACACGTAAAAGTTGTAGAAGGCGAACGTGAACGTATTCAGCCATATGAAGGTGTTGTTCTTGGTCGTAAAAACCGTGGCATCAACTCATCTTTCAGAGTACGTAAATTATCATACGGAGAAGGCGTAGAACGCGTATTTCCACTATACTCTCCAAACATTCGTATTGAAGTAATCCGTCATGGCGATGTATGCCGTGCGAAATTGTATTACCTTCGCGGTCGCACAGGCAAGAGTGCTCGTATTGCTGAACGCCGTCGCGATATCAAAAGACCAGCCACAGAGCCTAAAAAAACTAAAGCGTAAATCTTATACATTTAACTTAAAATTAAATAAAAATAGAGCTGATTCTCATCAACTCTATTTTTTTTGTCAATATTTAGTTCAAAGATGATGTCTTACATAGATAATTTTTTTAGGCATGAATTATCTATAAAAAATATTTTGCTTTTTGCTTTAAGCTCCTACACGAGCCACTGGCATAGCAGGTGCTGTGGAGCTATTAGTAACGCTAACTGTCCCCACTGCAGAAGCGGCAGAAGGACTAGCGCTTGGCGCAGAACTTCCTGCACTTACTGATTGGGAATCAACTGAATTTGGCGTTAAACCATTTACAGGCATGACGGAACCAGAGGAAACGATTGAGTTTTTAGAAAAAGTTGGTATAATACTTAATTTTGATTCAATTGCTTTCAATCGTAATTTTAACTTAGCAACATCTGATTTTAATTTAGCAATAACTTCCTGATTATTTTGATTGGTTTTATTTGTAAGATCACTATTTGAATTCACGTTATTTATTGAAGCATTTGAAGCAGCGTTGACCGCAGAAGGAGCTGTGCCAGCTGTACTCGCTGTGCCAGTTGAAGCTATCGTACCAACTGGAGCTGCTGTGCCAGTTGGAGCTGCTGTAGCAGTTAGAGCTGTTGCACCAGTTGAAGTAGTTGGAGCTGTTGCACCAGTTGAAGTAGTTGGAGCTGTTGGAGCTGTTGAAGTAGTTGGAGCTGCCGTACCAGTTGAAACAGCGGTACCAGTTGGAGCTGTTGAAGTAGTTGGAGCTGCCGTACCAGTTGAAACAGCGGTACCAGTTGGAGCTGTTGAAGTAGTTGGAGCTGTTGCAGTAGTTGGAGCTGCTGTACCAGTTGAAACAGCGGTGCCAGTTGGAGCTGTTGCAGCAGTTGGAGCTGTTGCAGTAGTTGGAGCTGCTGTACCAGTTGAAACAGCGGTGCCAGTTGGAGCTGTTGCAGCTGCCGTACCAGTTGGAGCTGTTGCAGCAGTTGGAGCTGTTGCAGTAGTTGGAGCTGTTGCAGTAGTTGGAGCTGCTGTACCAGTTGAAACAGCGGTGCCAGTTGGAGCAGTTGAAGCTGCCGTACCAGTTGGAGCTGTTGCAGCAGTTGAAGCTGCCGTACCAGTTGGAGCTGTTGCAGCAGTTGGAGCTGCTGTACCAGTTGAAACAGCGGTGCCAGTTGGAGCAGCTGTTGCATTTGATACACCACCACCAATAGGACCTGAACTAGCTGCAGCAACAATACCACCATTTATTGGCGTAGGAACTTTTTGGGGATTATCGGCAACATCAGCGAAATAAGCCGTAGCAGCCTTTGCTTCAAGTACTTGTTTTTTAAGTCGCACAATTTGCAATCTCTCTTCTTCATTTTCTTTTTTTAAAGAAGCAATCAATGCAGCTTGCTCATCTGGATTAATAGGAGGTGCTTGCACGCTCACTCGTTGATCAGACACACCATTATTACCGCCACGACCAACAGGAAGACTAGAAGCGCCAGCTTGCAAAGATGCTGGCAATAAGGGCAATGATGGAGAAAAAGCTTGCTGAGTTGAACCACTTGCTACTGCCGAAGCAGCTGAATACACGCTTGAACACGTTCCTAATAAACTTAATATCGCATAAAATTTTACAGGATTCAGTAAATTTATATTATTTTTCATAAAAAATCACATTAACAATTTGACCACTTAAATTCATTTTTATAGCAAAATTATTAACATGAAGTTAAAAGAGAAGAATTTAGATTTCTAGGCGAGTCATGATTTATTGTAAATGCGATCCAAAATCAATGTAAAAGAGCCATTTCCCATCACGTTAGATGCCGTTCCAAAAGGATCTTGCAACACATAAATAGTTGTTAAAATGCTTAGCATTTCTGGTGAGAAATTCAAATATGTTTGAAGAATAGGAAGAACAACAAAGACACTTGCTCCAGGAATCCCCACACAAGATAGCTTTGCAACTGAAAAGGCAAAAGCAAATGGTAGAAATGTTATGAAATCTGGCCAAGAAATACCAAAAACAGACATCAAAGTCATTGCCATAACAATAATTGTCAAATCATCACCAAGCATATGAATATTTGCCGTCGATGGAATAACAAGATCTGTAAAATTTTTATTCTTTGTTGCAGCCTCAGCGCAACGTAATGTAACAGGCATAGTTGCCGCCGAAGACATTGTACAAAACCCTGCAAGACCAGCTGGCAGCATTATTTTAATATAATAAAAGGCCTTTCTAAAATTACCTTTTGATGCAATTAAATACATGCAAAAAAGATACACAGCAAGCAAAAAAAGACTTAACAAAAATACTTTTCCATATTGCTGAAATAGATGAGCAAGCGCTTTATCATGGCTTAGTTTTAAGCAAAAGCCAAAAACATAAAAAGGAAGTAACGGTATAAAAATATTTGTAAGAACCAAACTTATTTTATCACTTAACCAAATAGATTTATTTTTAAGCATTGCTTTGAATAGATTACCTTCCTTAAATAAATTTAACGATATTCCGCTGGCAATACCTGCAAGAAGCGCTTGTTCAGTTCTAATGATATTAGGCAACCCAAAAGTAAATAAAGTCGTTACATCAGATGAAAGTTTTGCAGCAAAATTTGGACTAAATTGCAACCCAATAAAAGGTAAGAATGTTTTGCTAAAGAAATAGGAAGTTGTTAATGCAATACAATTTGAAAACGTTACACCAATAAAAATTAAAAGCAATAATAAAATTGAGCCATTTTTAAGCCCTAAAAGTGCTCTTAAAATAAAACTAAAAACGATCACTGGCAGAACAAATAATAAGATTTCAATAAAACAGAAACTGATTGTGTAAAAAAATCGCACTGTGTTTAAGCTAAGCTTATCAGCAATTAGCATCGAAAAAATTATGCTTAGTACAAGTTGAAGAGGAATATTTTTTAATAGACCTAAATAATCTATTTTTCTTGGAAACACTTTAATTATCCACATTGTTCTTTAAATTAATTTTTTAAAATAAAACATTCTTTAGGTGAAAGCAAGTAATTACAAATGTTTTATTACACTGTTCCTTGACTCTTGTCGCGTTCTAGTTTAACTCAGGCATTTTTGTTGTTAAAAACAGCACATTAAGTATTTTTTCTAAAAAGCTAGCAGATATTTTCTTTAAAACTGCCAAAGCTTTTCTAATTAAAGCCAAAAAAATATTAAAACAGGAATTCTAAGATGCAGACGATTGATTCGGATAAACCATTGCAACTATTAAAATCCCCTTATAGGATAGTGTTATGTATTTCTTAAAAAATTAAAGTTACGCTCTCATGCCTTGGCAAATTCATCTTCCCTCTTTTGTGTCAGCTCAAGCTGAAATTTTTCTTGCTATATGGATTCTTTGTTTAACGCTTGTTGGACTTTTTGCAGGACGACATGCTTTTCGAGCAACATATATTGGCTCAATTATAGGCATTGTCATTACGTTCTTGCTTACGTTAAAAGTAAGTTTTTTATTAAATCACACAACGATGGCTCGCGTTACTTTTAATGGCTTATTCATAAGTGATGTTTTTAGTATCTATGCAAAAATTTTTGTTATATCAGGCGTAGGCCTTATTCTTGCCATGATACGTTCCTCTCTTATTCAAACAGAGCTGGCTTTTTTTGAATATCCTATTTTAACTCTCACTAGCACACTTGCCATGCTATTGATGATATCAGCCAATGACTTGCTTTCATTATTTGTTGCTCTTGAACTGATGAGTCTTAGTCTTTACATTCTTATTGCACTTAAACGTAAAGACTTAAAAGCCAGCGAAGCCAGTCTTAAATATTTTATTCTAAGTGCTCTAGCCACTGGCATCTTCCTATATGGCGCAAGCTGGATTTATGGCTACTCAGGCACAACAAATTATGAAGTACTTGAACGATTTTTAAGCGCACACACCACAGAGCGAATGCCTTATCTTATTATGGGTTTTATGTTAGTCATATCAGGCATTGCCTTTAAGGTTTCAGCAGCTCCATTTCATATGTGGGCACCTGATGTGTATCAAGGAACGCCGACCCCTGTATTATCGTTTCTTTCCACAGTCCCAAAGTTTGTTGCATTTATCATTGTATTGCGCCTCATCACTGGCCCATTTCATCATTTGATGCCACATGCATCAATCATCTTTTTGATTCTTTCAGTGGGATCTATGCTTATTGGCGCTTTTGCTGCTCTTACACAGCAATCTATAAAACGTTTTATTGCATATAGCTCTATTGGACAAATAGGTTTTGCTTTAATTGGGGTCTATCTTGCAGTTGGAGAAGGCTACCACGTTACTCTTCTCTTTCTCGTATATTACCTTATTACAATGATTGGTTTTATGGCTTGCCTGGTGCATTTATCACGTCGAGGACATGCACTAAGCACGCTTGCAGACTTAAATGGATTAGGCAAGCATCATCCAATTATTTCATTTTGCCTTGGCTTTTTTGTTTTCTCACTTATGGGAATTCCTCCCATGCCAGGGTTTTTGCCAAAACTTATGATAATTCAAGCTACTGTTCATCAAGGTCACTATGCTCTTTCTATTGTTGCGGTTCTCTACAGTGTCATTGCAGCCGCCTACTATCTTCTTTTTATTAAAGCTATTTTCATTGATCAGCCTTTAAATGAACATACAGATATAGCTAGTCTGAAAACATCTGGTGCTGAAAGCTTAATTGTAGCTTATGGATTAGTCGCTACTTTATTAAGCCTAATATTTTATCCAAACCCTCTGATTGCATGGACATCTTATGTTGCAGCTTCTTTACTCTATTTTTAAAAAAGTTCATTTACACATACCAATCTCGCAAATAAGCTTTATGAATATAACGTACATATGATCTAAAAAATTAATTACTAAAACATAATAATTTAGCTTCGAAAAACTTGACTTCTTTAGCATAACATGCGAACATTCACTAAAAGTTATACTTATAACGCATTGAAAAAGGATATTTCATGGCATCCCATAAGTCTGCACAGAAATGCATTCGTAAAACAGCACGCCAAACGCTTGTTAATAAAAACCGTGTTTCACGTATTCGTACAGAAGTTCGTAAAGTTGAACGCATGCTCGAATCACCAAAAGCAATCGATCAAGCAACAGCTCAAGTGGCTCTTGTTGAAGCTGAGCGTCAATTAATGCGCGGTGTTAGCAAAGGCATGATGCACAAGAATACAGCTGCTCGCAAAGTATCACGGTTGGCAAAAAAAATTAAAGCTATTGCTTAATTTTTATCTAATCTAAGCAAACAAAAGACCAACTTTATAATAAGTTGGTTTTTTTTGCCATTTATTTCTAACTTACAACCAAAAACTTATAGATTTTGCATTAAGAGTATTATTTTAGGGGCTGACACCTAACAAGGCTCTTTTAAAATCGGTTTAAAATCTTTTAAAAGCTCTTTTGGTGATCCTATATTAAACCGCCATTCGCACTCTTAATCTATAAAGATGCAAATGATGCTTAGAGATCACATTATATTTTCTAAGATGGCGTTTTGCTTGATTCCTAAAATTTTCAATCTCATTAATGTGGTTATGCTTATACGCAAAACAGCTCTGAATAATTAATTCGGAAATGCTTAAATTCAAAAACATCTAATGTATTATATAATCGATAACAATCTGTGTACACAATACTATCAGGTACTAGTTTCTCACGAATAACAGGCATTAACGTTGATGTTTTCGCATTACTAATGACTTGCGTGTAAACTTTTGCACCGCGTTTTAAGATACTAAAAACAGCCACTTTCCCTGCCGCTCCACGTTCTCTGTTTTTTTTACGGGCACCTACAAAATAACTTTTATCAAGTTCAATCTTTCCACAAAACTGCTCGCTTCGATTTTGCTGGTTGAGAGCAAGCTTCTTTCGCAATTTGTGAAAAAATCGGATGGCTGAATTACCATATACACCGACTAAGTCAGCAGCCGTTGAGCAAGCGCATCTATTTTTATAAAAACGAAGTTGCTCAAAACGTGAGAGTTTTTAATGTTTTATATACATACAGATACCCCCAGCTTTTTATAAGTCAGGTGTCAGCTCCTTATATTTGAACTTAATTTATTTAAAACCAAATCATCCTGACGCATTATCAGTCGTTCTGGGAATCTGGCTATTTATACACGTTTCATTCAGAAGATTTAGCCCTAATAATAAAGTACGAATCAACAAAAGAAAGCGTAATTAACGCCATCAAGAAAAAGCCATATTATTAATCACGCCAGAATGAAGGCATGAACAAGACAAGCACGGTAAGCAGTTCAAGACGACCTAAAATCATACCAAACATCATGATTATTTTTGATCCCATATTGATAGAAGCAAACGTTGTGCCAGGCCCAACAGCTGACCCTAATCCTGGACCGACATTTCCCAATGAAGATGCAGCTCCACTTAAACTTGTTAAAAAGTCTAACCCCATTGCAGACAATGCTAACGCAATAAAGACAAGCGAAACAACGTATAAAATCAAAAACGTAAAAACAGAAAAAGCTATGACTTCTGTGATTTTGTGATTTTGATACATTGGCACATATACACCATATGGACGCCTTAATTGATGCAAATGGCTTTTTGCTAACTGGTATAAAACCTGGAATCTAAAAATTTTAATCCCACCTGTTGTTGACCCTGTACACCCACCTGAAAAACTTAGCATAAAAAAAACAAGAGACGCAAAAGGTCCCCACAGTGAATAATCACTTAACGTATACCCTGTTGACGTAATCACAGATATTACTGAAAATAGACAATAACGAAAAGACTGCATAAGTGAATGACTATGTGTACAAAAATACCAAAATGTCATCACAATCGTTGCAGCGAGTGTCACCCATGCATAGACATGCAACTGGCTATCTTTAATTGCTTTCCAATCTCCATTCCATAAACGCACATAAAGAATAAGTGCACTTCCTCCAATAAACATAAAAAAGCATAAAATACTTTCTATCAATGGACTATTAAAGGCTGCTATAGAAGCATCATGCGTTGAAAGACCGCCTGTTGAAATAGATGTCATTGTATGGCAAACAGCATCAAACATATTCATACCGGCTAGCAATAGTAAAATAAAGCAAAGAATCGAAAAAAAAATATATGTTGTTAAAATAGCTGTCGCAATTTGGGATACACGCGGCAATATTTTCTCAGAACGATCTGAGAACTCACTTCTAAAAAGCTGCATTCCACCAATACGTAGAGCTGGAAAAATAGTCATCGCCATAACAACAATACCAACGCCACCAAGCCATTGCAAAATAGACCTCCATAACAATAGTCCCTTTGGCATTGTATCAAGACCAACAAGAACAGTGGATCCTGTTGTAGTTAGCGCTGAAACAGCTTCAAAACATGAGTCAACAAAGCTAATATGTAAACGCGAAAAATAAATAGGAAGAGCTGCAAAAACACACATAGCAATCCATATAAGAGTTGTTGTAATGAATGCTTCTCGCGTGCCCAGACCAATCTTTTTATCAGGCCTACTAGCTAAGGCCATCGCAGAACCAAAAAAACCTGTAATGCACATACCAATCAAAAAGGAATGCCAGTCTTTCGTGTTATAAATAAAGGCATCGACAAACAAAGGAATACTCATCGTCGCTGCAAGCCCACTAAGCAAAATACCTATGATGAAAAGTACGGCTCTAAAGCTCATGAACAACCTTTTTAAACGCTTTTATTATCTTAATAATAGTTTGCTTATGCTGTGGGGTCAAGTAATGCTGTTAACACAAAAAATCATGCCTAAGCTTTGCAAAATGGATAAAATTGCGAATAAAAGAAAGAAAAAAATCTTTCATTGATTTATTGGTGACTCAAGATTTTATGTCGGACCAAAAACTACTTATAAACTCGCAGTTTCCATGGTGGGCGCCATAGGATTCGAACCTATGACCCGCTGATTAAGAGTCAGCTGCTCTACCAACTGAGCTAGGCGCCCGACTGTCCTTTTATACACGTATTTTCAAATTCAGATCAAGATATTTTTAAAGTTAATCATGCTTTTTATGCGGCTTCTAATATTCGGCGTGCTTTAAAGGCTGTATGCAACGTTCCATCATCTAGATAATCAAGTTCGCCTCCAACTGGAACTCCATGCGCTAGCGTTGATATTTTTACACCGCTCGCGCTTAAAAGATCAGCGATATAGTGCAGTGTGGTTTGTCCCTCAACAGTTGCATTAAGTGCTAAAATGACTTCTATTATCCCGCCCTCATTTACACGCCTTATTAATGGATCAAAAGCAAGCTGATGTGGCATCACACCTTCAATTGCAGATAAAAGCCCCCCAAGTACAAGATAACGCCCTCTATATGTTTGAGCACGCTCAAGTGCCCATACATCAGCTACATCTGCAACTACGCACAAGCTTGCTGAATCACGTCTCTCATCTGTACATAAAGCACATGGGCTGTGTGTATCAAGTGAAAAACATTGTTCACATGTTTTAATATTCTCATCTATATCAAATAAAGCTTGAATGAGTGGTTTTAATACTTCTTGTCGTTTTTTTAATAAGTATAAGACAAGGCGTCTCGCCGATCGTGGTCCAAGCCCAGGTAACCGGCTCATTAAAGAGATAGCATGCGTAAGTTCAGGACCGTTCATTTTTGTATTTTTTATAAACATTACATTACCTATACATATCAGAATCTTTGTGCAATGTCATCCATACCGTACATAAAAGTAGACTTAATAAAACAATCGAAACTAATCATCTAAAAAAAATGGATTATTATTTAATTTTTGCTTTTTCAAACAAAAAAGACTTTTTAAATCAAAACCAAAAATAAATACATTAATCATTTTTTAATTTTTTTCTATTAACATTTAACTATAGAAAATAAATAATTAGGTTTAAAATCATGTCGCGTATATTTACAGCCTTTATCAGCTTTATATGCATTCTGAGCATACAGTCCCCTACATATTCAGAAACAGCTACTCCCAAGCAAGAGTCAGGCGTGTTTAGCAAAATTGGAAAATCCATTAGCAACTTTTTTGCACATATGGCCAACTATACACACAACCCTGATGAAACTGACAGCTTACCGGGTTCAGAAAATCCAGTAAAAACAAGTGCAGAACTTATACAAAAAGACGCAAAAGTATCTGAAAAGCTTTATTTAGAATTTGCAGGTCCCCGCGGCACAAAAGAACAAAAGCCAAGTGTTGACCTAGACGCTGTTAAAAATAAAATAGCTCCACTCCCTGAAGCTGAAAAGATTTCACCAGATCAAACAAAGAACTCGTCTATACGAAAAGAAATGGCAAAAGAAGCAGCTTTAGAAAACATGGAAAATGAATCACAGCGCATTGAAGAAATTGATAATAAAATCATGGATTCTATGCCGCAAGCAAAGCTTGCAACAACACTAAGTGCAGAGAAAGCAGCTGATGCACCGCATTCCATGGGTGCGCTTGAAGCTGATTTTTCTAGAGGACACCCTAATAAAAGTTAGTTAATATAGCTATACAACAAAACATATACAAATCATTAGGAGAACAGCTTTGTCAACAGATGGAACAATGAAACAAATTGAGTTTTTTGACAATCGCTTACTAATGGATTTAGTGGGCCCTCAAGATAAGCATATTTTACGTATAGAAGAGCTTCTAACAGTAAGCATTGCTATCCGCGGCAACCGGCTCACAATTACAGGATTAGCTGAAAACACTTCGTGCGCAAAAATGGCACTTGAACAACTTTATCAAAAATTACAAAAGCAACAGATTGTTGATTTGCCCGAAGTTGAATCAATCATTCATTTTTTGTCAAAAAAACCACACAAAAATGGTGCATCGCAAGCACAAAATGGTGCATTTCAAACACAAACAGAACCTCTTGGTTTAGAAGAAATAAATCAAACATTTATTCAAACAAAACGCCGCCAAATATATCCACGCACTCAAAAGCAAAGCAATTACATCCAAGCCATGCAAAATCACGACATGGTGTTTGGCATTGGCCCAGCAGGCACGGGAAAAACATATCTTGCAGTTGCCGCAGGCGTTTCGTTGCTACTAAGTGGCAAAATTGAGCGCATTATTTTATCACGGCCAGCTGTTGAAGCAGGTGAACATCTTGGATTTTTACCTGGTGATATGCGTGAAAAAGTTGATCCTTACCTTCGTCCACTTTACGATGCTCTCCATGATATGTTGCCAGCAGAGCAAGTTGTTAAGTACATTGCATCTAGAGAAATTGAAATTGCGCCACTCGCTTTCATGCGAGGCAGAACGTTAACAGATGCGTTTGTTATCTTAGATGAAGCCCAAAATACAACAGCGATGCAAATGAAAATGTTTTTAACGCGTCTTGGCAGCAACGCCCGCATGGTAATAAATGGTGATTTAACGCAAATAGATCTTCCCTCAGGCACTACATCTGGGTTAAAAGAGGCTATGCGTATTTTAAATGGTATTGATGATATTAATTTTACACTTTTTACAGAAGCAGATGTTGTAAGACATCCTCTTGTGTCAAAAATCGTAAAAGCTTATGATCACGATATAAACAGTAATGAGTAGTGACAGTATACAGCCTTTATTTAACATCGAATACACCAACCATTTTGAAGACTGGCCTTTGCCTGATTTAAAGCTATTTGACAAGATCACTCACAAAATTCTTTCAATGGTTGATTGGCGGCGCCTGTGTGAAATAAGCGTCGTTTTTTCAGATAATACGTATATCAAAGAACTTAATCATATCTATCGCGATAAAGATAAACCAACAAATGTATTATCTTTTCCAGGTTATGATGAAACGCTTTTAAACATTTTGCCACCATTTGAACCTGTTCCTCTTGGTGATATTGTTTTTGCTCTTGAAACAATCAAAGACGAAGCACATATACAAAGCAAATCATTTGAAAATCATTTAACACACCTATTTGTCCATGGCTTATTGCATTTACTTGGCTACGATCACGAAACCGATGATGAAGCCGAGGAGATGGAGCAATTTGAAATAGATATTTTGTCCTTATTCTCAATTCCAAACCCATACGAGGTAAATTAAAAACTATGAACGCTGTCTCTGAACGATATGCAAAAACATATTTTGGTTTTATAAAACGTTTTTGGCGTTATTGTCGCAAAGGTGATCATGATACAAGTGTACGTGAAACCATAGAAGAACTTATTGAAGAAGCAGATGAGGACTTTCCCTCCATCGAATCAGACGAACGCTTACTGCTTGGAAACGTCCTCAATCTACGTGATTTGACCGCTCATGATATTATGGTTCCGCGTGCAGATATCATCGCTGTGCCTAACTCAATATCTGAGGTTGAGCTGCTTGAGCAGTTTGTTAAAACAGGTATTTCATGGATTGTTGTCTATAAAGATAATCTTGACCATGTAGTTGGCATGATCCAAATTAAAGATGTGCTTGCTTGGCTTTATAGCCAAAAGCCATTTATGCTAAAAGCATTACTCAAAGAAGTTATGTTTATCTCACCTGCTATGCGTACACTCGATTTGCTTTTAACAATGCGTGAAAGTGGTCTTAAAGTTGCTATTGTTGTGGATGAATATGGCGGTGTTGATGGTCTTGTTACTTTTTCACAACTCATCGAAGAAATTATTGGTGACATTGAAGATACAAGCGATCAGTCACCATCCCCTCAGCTAAACTGGCGCTCTGATGGTGCTATTATTGCAGATGGACGTTGCACATTTGAAGAACTAGATGAACTTGCTGGAAAAGAACTTGATCTTATTGATGACGATGAAGATATCGATACATTAAGTGGTTTAATTACATTTTTAGCAGGTCGAGTGCCAAGCAGAGGTGAGCTTATTACTCATCCAAAAGGTATTGAATTTGAAATCCTTGATGCCGACCCAAGGCGTGTAAAGCGTTTGTGTATACGCCACATACCAAGCATAACTTCAGAGCCTATAAAAAAAAATAAATAAGAAAGATACGAAATTGCTTCCATCTCTTAAAAAGCACGATTCACGCAAGCTAATTAGCCGTCTCATGCGTGATTTTGTGGCTCCTTACAAAAACCGTTTAGCTCTTGCTTGTTTGTTTATGGTGCTAGTTGCGTTGGCGACGACAGCCCTTCCTTATATGCTTAAGCCAATTGTTGACAATGGCTTCTCACACCCTGATACAAATACCTTATTTTGGGTATGCTTCGCTGTGTTTATGGCGTTTTTTATAAAAGGAGGAGCTTCCTACGGCGAATCTGTGGTCATGACTTTTGTTGGACAACGTATCATATCAGACATTCAAAATCATTTATTTAAACACCTTATGAAGGCTGATTTATCTTTTTTTCATAAAACTCCTAGCGGCGAGTTGCTTTCATGTTTCACAAATGATGTAAACATGATGCGTAACGCAATGGAAAACACAATCATCGCATTAGGTAAAGATTCAATTACCTTAATGAGTTTAGTTGCTTTAATGTTTTATCGTGATCCAATGCTTGCCTCTATTGCTTTTATTGTCTTTCCTATAGCCGTGCTACCTATTTTAAAAATTGGCAGACGCATGAGAAAAGTAACGTTCCACACACAAGATCAATATGCCCTTTTAACAAGCCAACTTACTCAGATATTTCAAGGCATACGTGTTGTAAAAGCTTATGGTATGGAACAAGCAGAATCAAATCATACAGAAAACCAAATCAATACTATTTTCCAGTTGATTTACAAAGCCACACGCATTCGATCAGCATCCCATCCAATTATGGAAATATTAGCGGGCCTAGCAATTGCATGTGTGTTAGGTTATGGAGGCTGGGAAGTTATGAACGGCGTTAGAACACCTGGTGACTTTGCATCTTTTATCGGCGCATTGCTACTTGTTTACGAACCATTAAAACGCCTCAGTAATCTTAATGCCCGCTTGCAAGAAGGAATGGCAGCAGCAGCACGGGTACTGCACATTTTAGATATGCCGCCAAGTATTAAAAATCCTGAAACACCACAGATAGTTAACCGTGTTTCAGGAAATATTGCATTTAAAAATGTCACATTTTCATACCAAAACCAAAAGCGACCTGTGCTTAATAATTTTTCATTCGAAGCAAAAAAGGGGCAAACCGTAGCTCTTGTTGGCGCAAGTGGCGCTGGAAAATCAACGATTATTAACCTAATTCCACGTTTTTACGACATTAATCAAGGCGCTATATTTATCGATGACATAAACATCACACACATGCATACAAATGATTTGCGTCGCCAAATAGCCCTTGTTAGCCAAGAAATAGCACTGTTTAATCGCACAATTCTTGAAAACATAGCCTATTCTGAAAACAAAATTTCATTGGACCAAGTAATTCAAGCCGCAAAAGATGCAGCTGCACATGACTTTATAGAGCAACTACCGGATGGCTACAACACTTTTGTTGGTGAGAATGGTGTCAAGTTATCAGGCGGTCAAAGACAGCGCATATCAATTGCACGTGCTATGCTGAAAAATACTCCAATATTGTTACTTGATGAAGCAACATCTGCTCTTGATACAGATTCAGAACGTCAAATACAAGACGCTCTATCGCGCCTTATGAAAGGGCGAACAACCATTTTAGTTGCACACCGATTATCGACTGTGATCGATGCAGATTGGATCTATGTACTTGATCATGGAAAATTAGTTGAAGGCGGGAAACACAGCGACTTGCTAGAACAAGATGGGGTTTATGCCAGACTTTGGAAAAAACAATCAAGTCGCAAACATTAAGCTTCAAGCTAAACACGCATAAAAACTAAACATCGCAATTTATTTTGTTCAAAGCTTAATCTGTAAATGGACCGTGCGGGTTACCATTAATAAACTGTTCTAAATATGGGTTTTCTGAACAGTCTATTTCAGAAAGTGTGCCTTGCCAAATAAACTGCCCTTTATGAAGCAAACCAACACGATCGGCAATTTGACGAAGGCTTTTTATATCGTGAGTAATTGTAACAGCACTAGCCCCAATCTCACGCACGCAACGCACAATTAAATCGTTGATTGTGCCACTAATAATGGGGTCTAGTCCGGTTGTCGGTTCATCGAAGAAAATTACTTCAGGGTTTGTCGCAATCGCACGCGCAAGCGCTACACGTTTTTGCATTCCTCCGGATAGTTCTGCTGGATATAAGTCAGCTACTTTCTTAGATAAATCAACAGCATCTAATTTCTCTAATGCTATTTTTCGAGCTTTTTCTTTATTCATACCAGCTCCTTGAACGAGTCCAAAAGCAATATTTTCAGCAATTGTCATACTATCAAACAATGCACCACCTTGGAATAACATGCCAAAGCGTTTAAGTGTTTTTCGGCGTTCATTAGCAGATAACGTGCTAAACAATACACCATCAATGCGTATTTCACCTTTATCTGGATCAATCAATCCTAAAATAGACTTAATCAAAACAGATTTTCCAGTACCAGAACCACCAATAATAACAAAAGATTCGCCTCTATTAAGGGAAAATGAAACTTCATTTAAAATAGCATTACGGCCAAATGCTTTCGATAGTCCGCGCACGTCAATAAAAGGTATATCTCGAACTTGCTCTATATTTTTTACTTCCAACGCTTCACCATTCATGTTATCGATCATAATCTATTTATTCTTTTTTAAAATTTAAGGTTAAAAAAATCGTAGCAATTTTATGCGAAATACTCAACTAAAACGCCTGCCCTACACTAATATAGAATTGAAATGCTGAGTCAATGTGCTTTCTATTCACATTACGCCTGCGCGTAAATGGAAAAGCGACATCAAAACGTATAGGGCCAAAACCACTAAAGTAACGCACACCTACTCCTGCTCCATACAATGTGTTTTTACTGCCAAATTCTGGTGTTCGTTTTGTTGTTACGGTTGCTGCTTCAAAAAAAGTAGCTAATCCTATACGTTCAGTTGCTCTCATCCTAATTTCGGTACCCCACTCAGAAATAGATCTGCCGCCAGTAGGTATATTTGATGCATCCAAAGGACCAACCATCTGATATCCATAGCTACGAATAGAGGATGCCCCTCCCCCGTAGAAGCGCTTATTAGGCGGCGTAAGATTAAAGTTGGGAATAAAAAGTGTACCAGCTTTAATATAGCTCGCCAAAACAAATTGCCCTTCACCTAATTCATTTTGCTTTAATGGCAAATAGAATTGTAAATTTCCTAGTGCACGTGTAACTTGCATTTTTTTTCCGCCTAATTTCCCCCAATAAGGTGTGCCTTCAAGTGTAACTCTCATTCCTTGCGAAGGATCCAAAAAATCATTACTTGTATCAACTTTTGCGATAATGGGGATACCTATTAAGTGGCTATTAAATATAAGATTCTGCGCATATAAATGGCTTGCATCGTTAACAATCCCCCCAGAAATATGCAAGCTGTCTTTGATAGGAACCTCATAAGATACTCCGGTTGTAATCGTACGTCCACTGTATCCTCGTGTTTTTTCGCGCAACCAAATTTCTTGAAATGACAAAATATTTTCAGGGCCGCCAATATCTGGTATATCATAAGAGATCTTCCCACGTTGTTCGCGGGTTGACGTCTTATAAGAAGCGCCCAAGTGTTCACCATTACCAAAAACATTATTATGATGCCAAAACACACGTCCACCAATTCCTTCTGAAGTTGAGTAACGAGCACCTGCACCAATAGTTCGGGGTTTTCCTTCAGATGCTTTCACACGCATTAAAACGAGCGTATCAGGCGATGATTCATCATTTGTGCGTGAAATGACTTCAGGAGTTACTTGGAAATTTGATATAATGTTAGATGCCAGCATTTTCTTTTGCGTGCGCTTAACATTTTTTTCGTTATAGCACTCACCATTTTGCCATTTAATTCGATTTTCGACAAACTCAGCCTTAATTTGAGTCAATCCTTCTATTTTTGTTCCTGCAATAATGGCGTACTGATTCAGTATCACCGGAAACGTTATAAACAAAAGATGTTCAGCTTTATTTATCGTGCCTATAGGATAATTAATTTCAACAAAGGGGTATCCATGCTCAACAAAATATTTTTTAATTTTTTGCTTCACATCTTCTATCTTATTAAGTTCAACAACATCACCAGTTTTTAAACCTATTATATCTTCCGTTAAGCGTACAGTTTGTTTTTCTTTAAAATTAGAAAGGCCTTCCGTGTTTATATTTAAACCACCTATAGAATAACGTTGCCCTGGTATTATTATAAATTCGATTTTTATTTGAGATTTTTCTGCACTTAAATTTTCATCATTAACTTCTTTTTCTTTACCATCTTTATGTATTAAATCATGCACTTTAAACTCAACTTTTCCATCAAAATACCCCTCCATTTGAAGAATGTAGAGAAATGCTTCTTGATCTTTTTGTGCACGATTTAACAATGCATTTTTAGACGAAGGTCGGTTTATCGCAAGGCGTAATAACTTTGAATTTTTTCGAATGCTTGCATCTAGTGAGCTTGGCATGCTTGATGAAAATACTACGTCATAATGGATTCCCTCAGATTTAAATAAATCTTTCGTCGGGTCATCTTCTGTCTTTTCAAACCAGCTGCAGCTCGTGAGCAATACAAGTAGGCAAATACTGGATATATATTTATATTTTTGCCAAAAAAAAGGCACACGCATTCTCCATCAAATGATTAAGAACAAGTGTACCAGGAGAACCTAATAAATCATAGAGGTACTAAAATTAAATTTTAGAATTTTAAACAGTACTAATATCAGGTGCATCTGCAGCCTTCATGCCAACAACATGATACCCTGAATCTACGTGATGAACTTCGCCTGTAACACCAGATGACAAATGACTAAGCATATAAAGACCAGCGCCACCTAAGTCATCTTGTGACGTATTACGTTTCAGTGGTGCATTATATTGGTTCCATTTCAAGATGTGATGAAAATCACCAATTCCTGAAGCAGCCAATGTTTTTACTGGTCCAGCAGAAATTGCGTTTACACGAATATTGCGACCACCTAAGTCCATAGCAAGATAGCGAACACTAGCTTCCAAAGCCGCCTTAGCAACACCCATCACATTATAGTGAGGCATTACTTTTTCAGCACCATAATAGCTTAGAGTTAAAAATGATCCACCATCGTTCATAATAGCAGAAGCTTCACGGCATACTTCTGTAAATGAATAACAGGAAATATCAAGGGAATTCAAAAAATTAGTACGTGATGTGCTAAGGTATTGGCCTTTTAGTTCTTCTTTATCTGAAAACGCCAAAGAATGCACGACAAAGTCAATTGCACCCCACTTTTCTTTAATTTCATCAAAAGTCTTTTTTATGTGTCCTTCTTTTGACACATCACATTCAATCAAAAAATTAGAGCCAAAACGTTCCGCAATTGGCTTTACGCGCTTAGCCATAACATCGGATTGATACGTAAAAGCAAGCTCTGCTCCTTGCTCAATCAGTGCTTTTGTTATTCCATACGATAATGAATACTCGTTAGCGAGGCCCATGATAACACCACGTTTACCAGCCATTAATTTATGCATATTTAAAGTCCTATTAAAAAAATGCTGTCACATACACTCAATTATTTTATTTTCGAATATAATAGAAATAAAATTAAGATGCTTGTGAAAATTAAGTAAAAATACGATAATATAAATTTATAACCATATGTTTATTATTGCAAATAAAAAAACATATATTTAAAGAAAGAGGTGGCATTTCAAGACATGGCCTCAAAAAAAATATCATCACCCTGGCTCGTGCCCGTTATTTGCAATTGCAGAAAGTGTTTTTGAAACAATCCGAATTTCATTGCGAATTTCTTGCGTAGTGTGCGCGCGGCCGTCGACAAGCTCTTCAAGCATTTTTGCTAAAGTTGCATCAAGACTGCGAAGATGAGTTTTCACAATTTCATCGTTACGACCTTGAGCACCGTCTTTTGTGTAATTTATTAAAAGCTCTTGCAATTCTATTTGATTTTGCGCCAAGCGTTGTGAAAAACTTTGATGCACAATCATATGCTCGCTCATCTCACTTAACTTTTCACTAAATATCTGTACAGACTTTGCCATTGTTAAGCGCGTGTCTTCCGTTCTTTTCATTTGTTGATACATAGATGACAAACCTTCAATCGTTTGCTCAAGAAGCCCTTGGCTGAATGCAGGTCCAGAAGAACCTAACACATCACCTATGTCAGTTGAATAACGTGTACTACATGCCAGCCTATCTTCTAATTGCTGGTAAAAAGTTGAAAAGGAACGCCCTACTTGTAAATCCAAAAAACCAACAACTAATGACCCTGCCAAACCAAACATAGAGCAACTAAATGCCGTTCCCATACCACCCAAAGGCCCCATAAGGCCCTGCTTCATTGTTTGAAAAGAATTTTCACCTTGAATATCAATTCCACCAATAACACCTGCTATACTGCCAACTGTTTCGGATAAACCCCAAAAAGTTCCAAGAAGGCCTAGAAAGACCAAAAGCCCTATAATATATCTAGAAATATCACGTGATTCATCAAGACGAGATTCTACACTTGAAAGAATCGACTTCGCAGCGATAGGTGAAAGACTTGTTAAAGTACGCTCTTCATTCATTAAAATTGCAATTGGTGCTAAAACTTTAACTTTAGGTGTACCCGGAAAACGCTCGCGCCCTAAATCCAATCGATTTAACCATTTTTGTTCTTGCCATAAACCAAACATTAAATGAAAGCACCAAAGAATGCCAAAAATAAAAAAGCCCAAAATAATACTATTAAGTTGATAATTCTGGCTAAAAATATGAGATAGTTGCTTATGCACCGTAGCAGATGAAACACAAATCACCGCAATCATTAAGAGCATGCGAAGCCCAGTTTTAATGATGAAAGACATAAATAAGATGTTCCTTTGTATTTATAAAATTATTTTCTAAGTTTTTGATTATCCCCATCGTGAATAAAAATCTTACAATGGGAGATCTGTACAATCTTGCATTCAATGTATCATGTTTTTTCAATATTGGTACAGAGAAGATTATTTAAGAAGAAATTATACAAATTATTCAAATAAAATAGCGCTGAATCGTAGGCCCAAAAATACTTTTTAACTTTTATTTTGAATTAACATGTGTTTTTATAAACTGGTAAAAAGGAGCTCCATCATTTTAACCAAAAGTTTATTTGAAGCAAACACAGAAAAGCTACGCCCCTTAGCTGATAAAATGCGCCCTAAAAGCTTAAATGGTGTTGTCGGTCAGGAACATATTTTAAGCGAAGGAACCACTTTTTTTCGTTATTTATCAGCAAAAAAGCTGCCATCTATTATTCTCTGGGGCCCACCAGGATGCGGAAAGACAACCTTGTCACGATTACTTGCCCAAGAAATTGAATATGCGTTTGATTCTATTTCTGCGGTCACTTCTGGAATCGTTGACTTAAGAAAAGCTTTTGATACGGCAAAAGAAAAAAAAGCTATTGGAAAAAAAACACTCCTTTTTGTTGATGAAATTCACCGATTTAATCGCTCTCAACAAGATGTCTTTTTAGCTCCCATCGAAGATGGACTCATCACATTGGTTGGAGCAACAACAGCAAATCCATCCTTTGAACTAAATGCAGCGCTTTTATCCAGATGCCAGGTACTCGTTCTTAAGCGTCTAACTGAAACCCATCTAGAGTTTTTATTAGCAAAAGCTGAAGCGCACGAAAAGAAGACACTTCCTCTTAACAAAGAAGCGCGTCTAGCACTCATCAACTTAGCTGATGGAGATGGAAGAGCACTTCTTAACTTTGCTGAATCACTATTTTTATACCCTTCGACAGAATTATTAACACCTAAAGATCTGATTGACGCCGTTCAACGACGCATGCCAGCCTACGACAAAGCGCAAGAGGGACATTATAATCTGATCAGCGCTTTACATAAATCAATTCGTGGCTCTGATCCAGATGCTGCACTTTATTGGTTTTACCGAATGATTGACGGCGGCGAAGACCCTTTATTTATTGCAAGACGACTTGTTAGGACCGCAACAGAAGATATTGGCCTAGCAGATCCTCAAGCTTTGGTTCAAGCACTTGCAGCAAAAGACGCTTACATATTTCTTGGATCCCCAGAAGGTGAACTTGCTTTGGCACAATGCATTGTTTATCTTGCAACAACTCTAAAATCAAACGCCGTTTATGTTGCTCAAAATGAAGCAATGCAAGCTGCGAAAAGATCTGGATCATTACCACCGCCTAAACATATTTTAAATGCACCAACGACTTTAATGAAACAATTAGATTATGGAAAAGAATACATCTACGACCACAACACAGAAGAAGGATTTTCAGGGCAAAACTACTTTCCTGAAAAAATACAACAAACTAAGTTTTATCGACCAAAGGGTCGCGGTGTCGAAAAAGAAATTTTGAGTCGACTGAATTATTGGGAAAAATTAAGAAATAAATATTAATAAATGAATTGCGCCCAAAGCTTTTGAAACACAACTTTTTTTACAAATAACCACAATCATTTAGTTAGCTAGTTGTTAACTAATTTATCGTTATAATTTAGTTATATCAATTAAATTTATAAAAAAATTATGAAAAAATTCATATTAATGTTTGCATTTTGTTTCAGTATCTTCTCTACAGAATGTTATTGCGGGAAAAAAAAAGCAAAAAAACCACCTGTAGGGGCACCTTCAGCGAAGACAGGAATCCCAGCTCCTACTGCAGATTCGAAGAAAAGAAAAGCGCAAGCTCTGCCTGCAGGAGCCCCTCCGGCGAAGTCAGGAAGTCCAACTCCTGCTGCTGCTGCAGCAAATGAAGTCGACAAAGATACCGGTGGCGAAGAAGCGGGAGAGGAAGAAGCAGGCGAAGAAAAACCAGCAGGCGCAGCAAAAGGAGCAGAACCTGTAAAAAAGAAGAAAAAAAAGAAAAAGGGTGTAGGTGGTAAAATTGGTGGTGCACTTAAAAAAGTAGGCGGAGCCTTAGGCCGGAAAAAAAACCCTCTTTCAACACTTATGAAAGCAATGACACAAATGCCAAAAATCATGGAAGCATTTGCAAAAACAACGCTAAAAACCACTAAAACAATTATGAAAGCCAGAAAAATAATGATGAAGCCAAACAGTGATCCTCAGGCAATCATAAAAATACACGCAGAACTTGCAAAGAATCTTGAAAAGTTTACAGATACAATCGAAAAATTCAGAGGAAATGCAGCATACAAAGGTCTTGAAGCGATAAACAAAACATGTGGCACACCTGTTATGAGCGCAGCAATGTCAATGCCATATGTAGGAACAGCCGTTGCGGGAATGTGCGGTAAAATAGCAACCATTGATCTTAAAGTTGCGACAATGTTATTTCAAGCCGAAAGCACTATTGCAAACGGAGGGATTGTAAATGATAAAATGCAAGAAAAAGTAACAGCTATGCAATCAATGACAAGTGGTGGAATGCCAGGCCAAGCAATGATGGCAAATGGTGGTGGAATGCCAGGCCAAGCAATGATAACAAATGGTGGTGGAATGCCAGGCCAAGCAATGATGGCAAATAGTGGTGGAATGCCAGGCCAAGCAATGATAACAAATGGTGGTGGAATGCCAGGCCAAGCAATGATAACAAATGGTGATGAAATACCTGACCCAGAAATGATGACAAATGGTGGTGGAATGCCAAGCTCAGTAATGATGCATGGCCCTGGGATGCCAATGGCCCCAAATATGATGCCACAACAAATGGCAGGATAATATTTTAAATTTAAAAAAAATATTGGTAGTCAAGAGTATGCTCAGTTCAGGACTTACTGGCTACATAAGAATACCAAATTTACGTTTTTGTGGTATGTTTTTCCTCAATATGACACGCAGTTCTTTTTATCGATGACCTTTTTGTGTTATGATGCCACAGTTATTTTAGTCAGATAAAAAAGACAAACGATATATGAGTAAACAACCGTCAGTAAACGCAAAACCGACACAGCAAACAGCACCGTCTCCAACTCTTGGGCACTTCACACGTGAAGGTCTTCATAAAGCATTTTTTCAAATGCTTCTTATTAGGCGCTTTGAAGAAAAAGCCGGTCAGCTCTACGGCATGGGCCTTATTGGTGGCTTCTGCCACCTTTACATTGGACAAGAAGCCGTCGTGGTGGGCCTTCAGTCTGCCATGCAAAAACAAGACACTGTTATTACCAGTTACCGTGATCATGGACATATGCTTGCATGCGATATGGAAGCACGCGGCGTAATGGCCGAACTTACAGGACGTGCCACTGGCTACTCAAAAGGTAAAGGTGGTTCTATGCACATGTTTAGCCGTGAAAAAAACTTTTTTGGCGGACATGGCATTGTGGGTGCACAAATCTCACTTGGTACAGGCATGGCCTTTGCGCATAAATACAATGAAGACCAAGGCGTCTGCATGGCTTATATGGGCGACGGCGCATCAAACCAAGGACAAGTTTATGAATCTTTCAACATGGCGGCACTTTGGAAACTTCCTATTATTTTTGTAATCGAAGATAATGAGTATGCGATGGGGACATCCGTTGGGCGTTCAGCTGCTCTTTCAGATTTTTCACAACGTGGCGTTGCCTATGGTATTCCAGGTTTAACTGTTGACGGCATGGATGTGTTTAAAGTACGCGAAGCCAGTGAATGGGCACTTGATCATGCACGCAGTGGCAAAGGCCCTGTTTTATTGCATGTCAAAACATATCGTTACCGTGGACATTCTATGTCAGATCCAGCAAAGTATCGTACAAAAGAAGAAGTTGAAGATATGCGCAGCAATCGTGACCCAATTGAAACACTCAAAAGTCACATGGAAAAGCATAAATTGATGACTGATGATGAATTAAAAGCAATTGAACTTAAGATCAAAGAAATCGTAAACGATTCTGCTGAATTTGCCCAAACATCCCCTGAACCTGATGCGTCGGAACTTTACACCGACGTTCTGATTGATTAAATGGAGCTTCCCCCCTTTATGACAACAAAAACACAAACTGTACGCGAAGCCTTGCGTGATGCAATGGCTGAAGAAATGCGAAACAACCCATCCGTCTTTGTAATGGGTGAAGAAGTTGCTGAATACCAAGGTGCTTATAAAGTAACCCAAGGTCTTCTGCAAGAATTTGGTGCAAAACGCGTTGTTGACACACCTATTACCGAACATGGCTTTGCTGGACTTGGCGTTGGTGCAGCGTTCTTAGGACTTCGCCCAATTGTTGAATTCATGACATTCAACTTCTCGATGCAAGCTATTGACCAAATTATTAACTCTGCAGCTAAAACATTATATATGTCTGGCGGGCAAATGGGATGTCCAATTGTGTTCCGTGGTCCAAACGGTGCTGCAGCACGTGTTGGCGCACAGCACTCCCAATGTTTTGCAAGTTGGTACGCACATTGCCCAGGCCTTAAAGTTGTATCCCCATATTCAGCTGCAGATGCAAAAGGCTTGCTTAAATCAGCTATTCGCGATCCAAATCCTGTCATTTTTCTTGAAAATGAACTCCTTTATGGACGCAGTTTTGAAGTCCCAACAGATGAAAACTTTACTGTTCCTATTGGAAAAGCAGCTATTGTTCGCCAAGGTAAGGATGTTACAATCACAGCATTTTCAATCGCTGTTGATTTTGCCCTACAAGCAGCCGATATTTTGGCCGGTATGGGAATTGATGCAGAAGTCATAGATCTTCGCACAATTCGCCCACTTGACATTGACACGATCATTAGTTCTGTAAAGAAGACAAATCGCCTTGTAACCGTTGAAGAAGGATGGCCATTTGCAGGTATTGGCGCTGAAATTTGTGCACAAATTTGCGATCAAGCGTTTGATGAATTAGACGCGCCACCTATTCGTGTGACAGCAGAAGATGTTCCCCTGCCCTATGCAGTGAATCTCGAAAAACTCGCACTTCCAAATGCAGACAAGATTGTGTCCGCTGTAAAAACCGTTTGTTATAAATAAGTAAGGTACACGTCATGCCCATTCAAATTCTAATGCCAGCTCTCAGTCCAACAATGACAGAGGGCAACCTCGTCAAATGGCATAAAGCCGAAGGTGATACGATAAAAGCAGGCCAATTGCTTGCCGAAATCGAAACGGATAAAGCAACAATGGAAATTGAAGCGGTTGACGAAGGCACACTTGGACGCATCATCATTCCTGAAGGAACTGAAAATGTTAAAGTAAATGCCCTTATCGGTTTGATCTTAGAAACTGGTGAAGACAAAGCTACACTTGATTCATTTAAAGCACCTGAAGCCATTAAAATATCAACGGCTGCAGCTGAATCTGCACCAACAACACCTGCTACACTAGCTAGCACATCTTCGTCACGCAATAGTGATGAAAGAGTATACGCAACGCCTCTTGCTCGCCGTATTGCGACGCAACAAGGCATTGATTTACATGATGTTGATGGATCTGGTCCACGTGGACGCATAGTAAAAGCTGACATTGAAAATTTCACCCCAGCAACAAAAACTTGTGGAACAAAGTATCCTGCGGCAGCTTATGTTGACCTTCCAATGAACAACATGCGCAAGACAATTGCAAAACGGCTTACTGAATCAAAACAAACAATTCCACACTTTTATTTAACAATTGATTGTGACATTGATAAGTTACTTGCACTACGTGCAGAAATGAATGCCCTGCCAAAGGCGACACAAAAACTATCTGTGAATGACTTTATTATTCGTGCATGCGCCCTTGCATTACATGAAGTGCCGGAAGCAAACGCAACATTCCATGACACATTCGTTCGTCAATACAGCACCGTTGATATTGCGGTTGCGGTTGCTATTGATGGAGGACTTGTTACCCCCGTTATTCGTTCAGCTGAACAAAAACAGGCTGCTACATTGTCTACAGAAATGAAAAGTCTTGCTGAACGTGCACGTGCAGGCAAATTAAAACCTGAAGAATACCAAGGCGGTGGATTTACACTTTCCAATCTAGGTATGTTTGGTATTAAGCATTTTGGAGCTATTATTAACCCACCACAAGCTAGCATCATGGCCGTTGGTGCAGGCGAAAAACGCGCTGTTGTAAAAAACGATCAATTAGCCATCGCAACAATGATGTCATGCACATTGTCTGTTGATCACCGGGCTATTGATGGTGCTGTTGGCTCTAAATTCTTAAACGTTTTTAAAGAGCTAATTGAAAATCCACTAATGCTTTTTCAAACTGTTTAATTCTTTTTTTAGTCCATTTAATAAAAAAAGCCTCGGTTTATGCCGAGGCTTTTTTTATTATTTATCGATGAAGTATTTACCTGTCTCTTGGACCAGGAAAAACAATAAGAATACACGAGAGGCATGAGTATATGCAATATAAGCTCAACAAATCAGTTGTATTACATAATTGGGGAATTCTTTGCGGTATTGAATCAACATACAATTTAAGTAAAAATCTTTTAACGTACGATAATGACTCAATTGAAACCTCACAACAATCGTCATGATTTCCGAAAAACTCATTTTACCTGGACGGTTACGTTTACGATTTGGATTGGGCAATAAATATGGGTTTATCTGGGCGTTAAAATGCTTCCAAAAATCATCAATATGGCAGAATATTTCTGTTAGTGAAATCATCTTTTTCTTCAAAATTGTCTTAATTTCAAAGAATTTTATGATTCCACGCCTTAAAAATCAATAGGTCTCATATTCCATTACATCGAACTGACGTTAATTAATAAAGATCAGCATTTAAAACATCTAACTTAGCCAAAAAGAAGAAAGAGACGGAAGTCTACCAATCCAATGGATTCTGAAGATATGAGCCCTCTACATTCAATCTCTCATCCATATTTTTTTGAGATAAAAGTGGTGGGTAATTTATGCCCTGAAGATGCTGCCAGGGCGATTATGAATCATACTAAAAAATTCAAGGAAGATTAATATAAAGGCACTTTATCACACGAGCGCCAAGGCATCTTATTATAATGCACAAGCTAAATATTACGATGAAGGCTAACTTGGCATAAGCGGACGAAATCTGCAATGGAAATTCAGATTTGCAAATCTAATAAAAAAATTTGTTTTAGAATTATTGATTAAAACAAGAGACGTAAAAAAAGAGCGGTCTTGTTTCAAGTTTTAGAAGAAACAATTGGATCAAAAGTTTGACCTTGCCTAACAGGAAAGATTTATAATAAATTCAATAATTCTTTAGCCTCTCAGATAAAAAGAACATCATTTAATGTGTGAATATTCATAAGATTTACAAATCTGAATTTCTATTGCAGATTTCGTCCGCTTATGCCAGAACACTCGCTTATGTCCGATCACACAATAATCGCTATTCTCATTTTTTCTTTTTTTTGCCTATGTTTGAATCCGCATCATTTTTTCTTTTTTTTGAGGTATCCCTTTCTGTTTCTTTATTCTCTTCTGTGGTGATAGGAGCAAATATAACCATATAAGATTCCTCTGGTTCACTTGATTCCTCTGGCTCACTTAATTCCTCTCGCTCATTTGATTCCTTTATAATTTTTTTTATAATTTTTTCTATTCTTGTATTGCGTTTAACTAAAGCGGGAATAGTTAACATATCTCGAGCAACGGAAAGTCTCTTGTCAAGATTTGTATTTGTATCACCTAGAAACTCAGATAAAAAATAGAAAGACCAACTTTTATAATATTCATGATAATATTCATGCAGTTCGGGTAGCTTTAAAATACAAATAGAAATATGTGCTTTTTTCGCAAGAATCACTTTTTCATCCCATAAAAACGGAAATACAAAATCGAGAGCAGCACATACTTGATAGTCAGAAGTTAAAGAATAAAGATCTAAAGCATGAAGGCTTATCTCTATTTGTTGCTCAATAGGTATTAAGGAATTACCTAAACAGGATATGCCATCTGAAACAGCAGTACGGCGGCAATGATTACATCTCTCTTTTTTCAAAGTATTAAAATAATTTCAACTTTTTTGTTAAGAGGCTTCTTTATTTCATTATCTATATATAATGATTTACTTTCATATGCATGCTTATTTGATAAACCTGCTGCAACAACAGGCACATCAATATCAAATTGCTTCATAGATTGAACGGTTGTAGATGTTAACCAAACACCAGAAATTAATATGGATAAAAAAATTTATAGGCACACATGTTTTATTTATTTTCCTGTTTATGTTTATAACGCATTAAAAATTATTTTATATTCAATATATAAATATTTTTGTTTTTTAAAACGCTTAAACACATCAATTTATTTTTAATAGTTCAACAACATACAAAATTATTTTGAATACCTCAATACAAAAAATACAAAAAAAAATTTAAATATTCTCATATTTTTAAATTTTATATACATGAAAATCACATATAATAAAAATATAATACAAAAAATAATAAATTAATAACGTGTATTATACATCAATGTAGTGTAGATATTATGAAGAAAATAGGTGATTAACGATTCAAAAAGTCATCTGTAGCTTCACCATGTTATTAAGGACTTTTAGCGTACGCATTCAAACCAAAAAAAGTATTCGTGAAATTCCATTTTCGCATTAAGGTCCGTAAAAGCATCCACATAGCGATTCTTTTTTCTATTTTTTCTGGGTCGGATATAAAAATTTTTTCTCCAGCTTGGTGAATTAATTGAACACCATGAAATCGGCGTCTTTGTAGGACACGCATACTCTGGGCGACCAGTTTTGCGTGCATGCGGATCACGCTTTGCCGCAATACATGCCATTAATTGTACTTCAACTTAGGTTTTAAATTCTTTAGGTTTTGTTTTGCAAAAATTTTGAGCATCACAATCACCCACTTGCTTTGCTTCACAATACTTAAACGCATGAACTTCAATACATTCAACGTGAACTAATTTTTCAGCAAGTTTAATTGCTTCGTCAACGAATAATTCGCCTAACCTTACATTTTCATTCTTGTTGTCAGTTGATTTTTAAGGCAGTGAAGGAGCCCACTCATCCGTCTGAACTGAATGCTAATATCACCCCTCCGCGCATAATCTTGGGCACTGCCTTAAATAGTTTTCCATAAAATTCAATTATTAAATACAAAACTGCTATGATGTTGTTTTAAATTACATGCCAATTTCAACCAATTTTAACCACTATGTGCCTTCAAAGCGAACTTCATGACGACTTAAAAGTCCTGATATGACGTCTTTTACAGATTCATTTTCGTGCACAATTTGATAGACTGCCGCTGCAATTGGCATTGAAATATCTGACTTTTTAACCAAATCATGTAATGCTTTTGACGTTGCAACACCTTCAGCGATTGTATGACGCTCTGCCATAATATCAGCGACGGAACGTCCCTTAGCAAGCTCAATTCCTAACGTCATATTGCGCGATTGCGTGCTTGTGCAGGTAAGCATTAAATCACCAACTCCCGATAACCCTAAAAATGTATCTGCATGAGCACCCTGCCGTATTCCCAAACGTTTTATTTCAGCAAGACCACGCGTTACAAGAGTTGCCAATGCATTTTGCCCTAAATTCAACCCCACACAAATGCCACACGCAATGGCATATACGTTTTTTACAGCCCCACAAAACTCAACACCTAACTGATCTATTGATGGATAGATACGAAAGTGCTCATGCCACAATGTTATTGCCATTTCCTTAGCCGCCATTGTATCAAAATGCGCCAACGTCGCTGCAGCCGGCAATCCACGTGCAATCTCACTTGCAAAATTTGGTCCAGATAAAACGTACACAGGATGAGATGGCATATGTTTTTTCAGCCAACTACTAATAAAAGGGGTATTGAATGGATCAGTCGTTAAAATTCCTTTAGATGCTATTATTAAAGGCACTTCATGGGGCAATACATTTTTATATTCATTTAAAATCTCAGGTGTACGCTGAACAGGTGTCGCAACAACTACAATATCAGCTAATTTTAAACACTTAGGATCGGCGTCTATCATCAGCTCCTTCGGGAAAGATATACCTTTAAGGTATTGCTGATTCTCACCCGCTGATCGCATTTCTGCAGCATGCTCTTCACGACGGGGTTTAAGCGTTACATTATGTCCTGCTTTTAAGAACGTTAACGCAAGCGCCGTTCCAAATCCACCAGCACCAATAACAACAATTTTTTTCATATAGTTCTCACTTACTACCAACTTTTTAATTTATTCAGCCAATATGTACCGAAGAATAGCATTTTGAACAAGCGCACCTTTCTCCGTTAAAATTAATGCATTTGAATCATCTTGCAACAGACCTTCTGTGCGAAGCACAATCAAACGCGCTTCTTCAAGCGATGTAAATGCTCTTCCTAATGAAGCTATAGATATTCCTGTTTTCAAGCGAAGTCCCATCAATAATCGCTCTTGAAACTGTTCCGTATCCGTCAAATTAATAACAGACTGATCTCCTGCACCCTTTTCACAGACACCTTTATACCACAACTCTGGGGCTTTGATTTGCTGAGTTGCGATACGCTGCCCATTTTTTAAATGAATCCGACCATGAGCGCCAGGCCCTACACCGACATAATCATTGTAGTTCCAGTACGTTAAATTATGCTGGCACTCAGCCCCAAACTTTGCATGATTGGATACTTCATACCCAGGAAGGCCAGCTTTTTCTGTCATCTCTTGTGTTAATTTAAATAAATGATAGGCTTCATTTTCTTCAGGAATAAGCAATTCACCACGCGCATGCAATGTTGAAAATGCTGTGCCTGGTTCAATTGTCAATTGATACAAGGATAAATGCTCTGTTCCAAATGAAAGAGCATACGCAAGTTCAGATTCCCATTGCGCATACGTTTGATTTGAACGCGCATAGATTAAGTCAAACGAAACACGATCAAATGTGTTTTGTGCAATCTCTAGCGCCTTTAAAGCTTCAACAACGCTATGCTTTCGTCCAAGTGCCTTTAAATCATCGTCATTAAGCGCTTGAATACCAAGTGACAAACGATTCACCCCTGCTAACTTATATCCAGCAAAGCGAGCCGCCTCAACAGATCCAGGATTTGCTTCCATTGATATTTCAAGTGCTGAAGATACAGGCCATAGAGTTGTTGCTGCATTAATTACAGCCAAAACAGCTTCAGGCGACATCAATGACGGCGTCCCACCTCCAAAAAAGATACTACAAAGGGTAGCGGGCCGCATCAACGCATAGGTTCGCTGCATTTCATCAATAATGGCTTTGATCCACATTTCTTCAGAAATAGTTCTGAGCACATGACTATTAAAATCACAATAAGGGCACTTTGATTCACAAAAAGGCCAATGAATATAAAGAGAAAAGTTTGATGTCATTTTGTATAAAATCTTTTTTTAAGATAGGCTAGATTATAAAGAGAAGAAGAAAAATTAGCAAATGGCAGTTTTAATTATTAAAAGGTAGTCTTTTTCACAAACATTTGACGTAAGCCTAGACAAAATACGCTAAGCTTGCGCAGAAAAGGGAACAGCCATGCAATGCTCCACAACACGAGCAACCACATAATTCGGTATTTGCTCCATAACATTTCGTATCGGAGACGGAGGTAGAACAGCAACAGCTTCACGTGCGACCTTCGCAAATGAGAAGGCAAGATCAACACACGCATCAAACACACCTCCTCCAGCAAATAACGTGCAAACACGCTTAAAATCAGCTTGTGTGCGTATGGCATTAGGTTCAAATAATGATTTTAACCACTTTGTGTCTACAAGCGTTTTTAAGGCAACAATAATTGGCAAAGTCACTTTACCTTCAAAAAAATCTTCGCCTGGTTTTTTTCCGTAGTTATCAGAGGGAAAGTAATCAAAAATATCATCTGTAATTTGAAACGCTAGACCTAAATTGCGCCCATAAGATGACAACAACTGGCACTGATCAACAGAAGCACCAGCTATCATTCCACCAACTTTACACGCTGCATCAAATAATACAGCTGTTTTGGATTCAGCAATTCTAAGGTATGTATCATAATCAAGGTTAATTTGCTGACTTTGTGCCAGTTGCAATACTTCACCCTCGGCAATAAGTGCCAAAGCATCCGCCATAACTTTCATAACTCCCTTTGTTTCTGCAGCGACCATTGACTGAAACGCTCGAGAAAATAGAAAGTCACCAGCCAAAACGCTCATCGAGTTACCCCAAAGAATATTTGCCGTTTCAAGGCCTCTTCTCAAATTTGAATTATCAACAACATCATCATGCAATAAAGTTGCGGTGTGAATCAGCTCAACAGCAACCCCCAAATAAAGACTATCTTGCTTCAACTCACCAAACAAACGCTGACTTGCCAACGTTAACATTGGTCGTATACGCTTGCCGCCCGCTTTCACCAAATGCTCAGTAACTTTTGATACTAAAGAAACTTCGCTTTTAAGACACGTTAATAGAACTCCGTTCAACGTTTTCATGTTAGCATTTAATAAAGTGTGAAGTTGTGTTAATGGATCTATAACGGATTTCATAAGCAAAAATTTCAATTCAAAAAAATTCAGTGTTTGACAGATAACTTTAACTGATTAAAATGAATTCTGAAATAAGGAAAAAAAAAATTATGACAGATACATCAATTGAGTCGGTTTATACCGAAGATTTCTTGCTTGGCGGTCGTATTTTAATACGTCAACCGCGCGAAGGTTACCGCGTAGCCATCGATCCTATCTTTCTAGCAGCTTCTATTGACGTTGGACCTGGTCATACAATTTTAGATGTAGGTGCTGGAGTTGGGGCAGCATCCCTTTGTTTGGCAACACGTCGTGATGATATCAAAATAACAGCCGTTGAGCTTTTACGTGAACATGTTCGATATTCTGTTGATAATGTCAATTTAAATAATTTGCGTGATCGCGTTGAAGTGCTTCACGGCGACTTATTATCCCCCCCTCCAAGACTTGCAGCAGGCACATTTACCCATGTTATGGCAAATCCTCCCTACCTTGAAGCTGCACGTGGACGCTTATCAACAAACCCTATGAAAGCAACTGCTAATCACGAAAGCACAGCTGATCTTGACCAATGGGCAAAGTTTTGCTTACTCATGGTCAAACCAAAAGGTACAGTGACATTCATCTATCGTGCTGATCGTTTGCCTGAAATCTTAACGTATTTTTCTGGAAAGTTAGGCGACATCGTTGTCTATCCATTATGGCCTGGTAAACATAAATCAGCAAAACGCATACTTGTTCGTGGCGTAAAGAACTCGAGTGGTACACTTAGGCTTATGCCCGGCATGGTTTTGCACCAAGAAGACGGAAAATTTACGCCTGAAGCGGAATCTGTTTTAAGAAATGGCGAAGCGCTTAATATTTTAAAAGAACGCTAAATAATTTCAAAAAAATATCACACAATATCTTTTTGTTGTTGTTTGATACTTGTAATATGTTCTTGCAAAGATTAAATTAAAAAAAATTAGGATTAATTTTTATGTCTTATGACACGACCAACATTTTTGCACGCATCCTGCGCGAAGAACTTCCTTGTAAAAAAATATGTGAAGACGCTAATTTTTTAGCATTTTATACGATTACCCCACTTGCCCCCGTACATGCACTTATTATTCCAAAGGGAGCATTTACAGATGCACACGATTTCAATAAAAATGCGTCCGAGGAAGAAATAGTTGGTTTTTATAAAGGCGTCGCAAAAGTAACAGAAATACTAGACCTTCATAAAACAGGATTTCGCCAAATTAGCAATTGCGGCATTAATGGTGGGCAAGAAGTTCCTCATTATCACATACATATTCTAGGTGGGGGAAAACTCGGCTCCATGGTTAGTAAATCAATAGATTAAGCATGATTTTTTCACATCCCCTTGAGAAATTTAAATCAATTATTAAACATCCTATTATTTTGTATGTAGATGTTTATCCCTACATAATTAATGATCAAGGTGAAATTTATTTTCTTTTGCTAAAGAGAAAAGACAATGTCCCCCTTCCATGTGACTGGCAAGCTGTATCGGGAAAAATTAAAGAAAACGAAAGAATAAAAGATGCATTTGTTAGTCAGGTGCAATCAAAAACCGGCCAAATCCCTCATTATGTTTATAAGCTTGATTTTATCAATACGTTTTACGATGAACATTACGAGAGCATTCTTATGGTGCCATGCGCTGCCGCTAAGTTAAATTCAAAACACATAGAAATAAATCGTCGCCTACATAGTGAGTATCAATGGGCTACTTATGAAGAAGCATGTAAATTACTAGCCTCGAATAACCAGAAAAAGTGCTTGTCGCTTATAAAAGATTTAGCAGAAAATGACAGTCGTCATCAACAAACCAGCATTTCTTAAAGCTAACAAAACCTTTCATAATGAACCATTATAGGCAAATACTTTTCTTGATTTTTTTATCTTCAAATAGTATATTGTTAGCAGTCTCAGCGATATGCTGCTAAAAAATGATTTTTAAGAGGAGTCCACTATGGGAAAAGTAATCGGTATTGACCTTGGAACAACAAACTCTTGCGTTGCCGTTATGGATGGCGCAAACACACGTGTAATTGAAAACGTTGAAGGTGCGCGCACAACACCATCAATCGTAGCTTTTGGTGAAAATGGCGAACGCCTTGTTGGACAATCTGCAAAACGCCAAGGTATCACAAACCCAGAGAACACACTTTTCGCAATTAAACGTTTAGTTGGTCGTAGTTTCAAAGATCCAATGACACAAAAAGATATGGGACTTGTTCCTTATAAAATCGTTGAATCTGATAAAGGCGATGCATGGGTTGCTGCACGGGGTGAGAATTATAGTCCAAGCCAAATCAGCGCTTTCGTTTTGCAAAAAATGAAAGAAACAGCTGAAGCATATCTTGGCGAATCTGTTACTGAAGCAGTAATCACTGTTCCTGCATATTTTAATGATGCACAGCGTCAAGCAACAAAAGACGCTGGCCGTATTGCTGGACTTGACGTTCTGCGTATTTTAAATGAACCAACAGCTGCTGCACTTGCATATGGCATGGAAAAACGTGCGTCTGGCACAGTTGCTGTTTACGACCTTGGCGGCGGCACGTTTGATATTTCAATTCTTGAAATTGGCGATGGTGTTTTTGAAGTAAAATCAACCAATGGGGATACATTCCTTGGTGGTGAAGATTTCGACGCACGTATTATTGATTTTGTTGCAGACGAATTTAAAAAAGAACAAGGCATTGATCTACGCAAAGATAGGCTTGCTTTACAACGCTTAAAAGAAGCTGCTGAAAAAGCAAAAATCGAACTTTCAACTGCACTTCAAACAGATATTAACCTACCGTTTATCACAGCTGATGCATCTGGTCCAAAGCACCTTGATGTTAAATTGACACGTGCAAAGTTTGAATCATTAGTTGATGACCTTATTCAACGTACAATGGAACCATGTAAAGCAGCTCTTCGCGATGCAGGTGTGACAGCAAGTCAAATCGATGAAGTTATTATGGTTGGCGGTATGATTCGTATGCCAAAAGTACATGAAACTGTGAAAAATTTCTTTGGTCGTGAACCGCATCGTGGCGTGAATCCTGATGAAGTTGTTGCTGTTGGGGCTGCAATTCAAGGCGGTGTATTAAAAGGTGATGTAAAAGATGTGTTGCTTCTTGACGTGACACCATTATCTTTAGGTATTGAAACACTTGGTGGGCTATTCACACGTTTGATCGATCGCAACACAACAATTCCAACACGAAAAAGTCAAACATTTTCAACAGCTGAAGACGGCCAAACAGCAGTGACCATACGCGTATTCCAAGGTGAACGTGAAATGGCTGCTCAAAACAAAATGCTTGGCCAATTTGAACTTGAAGGCATTGCCCCAGCGCAACGTGGAACACCTCAAATCGACGTTACGTTTGATATTGACGCAAATGGTATTGTTCAAGTTTCTGCAAAAGATAAAGCAACAAATAAAGAACATCAAATACGCATTCAAGCATCTGGTGGTTTATCTGAAGATGAAATCAAAAGTATGGTACAAGAAGCTGAGGCAAACGCTGAAGCAGACAAAGCACGCCGTGAACTCATCGAAGCAAAAAACCAAGGTGACAGCATGATTCATGCAACAGAAAAGTCACTAACTGAACATGGTGACAAAATAGCAGCTGAAGACAAAACAGCCGTTGAAGCAGACATGACGTCTTTAAAAGAAGCTCTTTTAACGGAAGATCTTGAAGACATTAAAGCTAAAATTCAAACACTTACAATGTCATCAATGAAAATTGGTGAGGCTGTCTACAAAGCAACACAAAAAGAAGCTGGCGCAGCACCTGCATCAGATGATATTGTAGATGCTGAAGTTACAAACATAGATGATAATGATCACAAACACGGTTAAGTTTGATTGTTAGTTAAATAAATTTGTTAAGGGGGTGTATCCCCCTTAATCTATTTATGATCTAACTTAAATTAAGGTATAAAAACATATGTCAAAAGATTACTACGACATTCTTGGCGTTCAAAAAAGTGCAACAGCGGACGACTTAAAAAAAGCGTATCGCAAAAAGGCTATGAAATATCACCCTGATAAAAATCCAGGAAATAAGGAAGCTGAAAATAAATTTAAGGCAGCAAATGAAGCGTACGAAGTTTTAAAAGACGATCAAAAACGTGCAGCCTACGATCGATTCGGACACGCAGCCTTTCAACAAGGCGGCCCAGGACAAGGCGGATTTAGTGGATTTCAAGATGGCGGTGCGGGTGGATTTGGTTCATTTTCAGACATATTTGATGCGATGTTCCGTGGCGCAGGCGGCGGCTTTGGTGAGGCCCAAGGTGGCAGCCAAGGTATGCAACAAAAAGGCAATGATGTTCGTTATAACCTTGATTTATCTTTAGAAGATGCCTTCAAAGGATCAACTGCACACTTAAAATTTTATACATACAGCGCATGCACACCATGTAACGGCAGCGGAAGTTCAGACGGATCAAAGGCAACAACCTGCGGCACCTGCAAAGGACGCGGGCAGGTTCGTTTTCAACAAGGTCTATTTATCGTTGAACGCACATGCTCAACATGTAATGGTGCAGGTCAAATCATTTCAAATCCATGCAAAAGTTGTGGCGGACAAGGTCGCTCTAAAAAAGAAAAAAACCTTGAAGTTAAAATCCCAGCAGGTGTTGATGATGGCACACGTATTCGCGTATCAAATGAAGGTGAAGCAGGCATTCGCGGCGGCGCTACCGGCGATCTTTATGTTTTTATTAGCATAAAAGCACACCGCTTCTTCAAACGCAACGGCAACGACATTTTCTGCCGGGTTCCCATTTCAATGACAATAGCAGCTTTGGGCGGTGAAATTGATGTTCCATCTATTGATGGCAGCCACGTTCCTGTTAAAATTTCAGCAGGCACACAACATGGCCATCAATTACGTGTTCGCAGCAAAGGCATGCCGTCAATTCGCGGAAGTGCGCGTGGTGACATGATTGTGGAAATAGCCATTGAAGTTCCCGTTAATCTAAGCAAAAAACAAAAAGAGCTTTTAGAACAGTTTAACACGGACTCAACACGCGAGAAAAATACACCGCAAGCTCATAGTTTTTTTACAAAAGTTAAAGATTTTTGGGATGATATCGCAAAAGGAAAATAACAAACGTAATTAAGAATAAACCCTCAACATTTTGATTCATAAAAGCTAACTAATAAAGGGATGACCATTCAATTGAGCATCCCTTTTTTCATATCCCAGATAAGAACAATTAATACACTTTTCAATTTTTATTATCACTTCTAAAAAAAATAATAAATTACATCAAAATTAACTAGTTATTTACAAATAAGAACTATATTTCAATAATTAATTAATAAATTATTTTTGGTATTTAAAATGTATTTCATAAAGAAAGTAATATTATTAGTACCTATTTCGTTGATTGCAATAGGTTGTTCAAGCTTAGATAAAACAAACAATGCAACTCCTACGCCACAAAAACCAGCACACAGCAGTGACACGCAACCACAAGAACAATTAAAAGAAATGGTTAAGGAAATGCTTCATGACAATCAAAAATTTGTGTCATCACACCAAGAATCATATTTTGATGTATTTAAGAACAAAGAAACACCTAGAGCAACAGTGGTTGCATGTGCAGACTCACGTTTTCATACACATTCAATAGATCAAACACCTGATAATGATATATTCTTTGTTCGAAATATTGGAAATCAATTAGCAACAGCAGAAGGTTCTATTGAGTATGGCGTTGAACATTTAAAAACACCACTCTTAATGTTTATAGGTCATACAGCCTGTGGCGCAGTAAAAGCAGCATCGTCTGACTTTTCAACACTTTCTGAACCAATTAAATCAGAACTTCATCATTTACAACTTGTAAAGAAAAAACAGGTCTCTGATGATGAGCTACACGCAAATGTCATACAAAATGTTCACAATCAAGTAGCAAAAGCAATGGTTAAATTTAAAGACAAAGTAAAGTCTGGAGAAGTAAAAATTATTGGTGCTGTTTATGACTTTAAAAATGCATTTGGCAAAGGCCATGGCAAGCTTGTGCTTGTTAATGTTAATAATGAAAAATCAGAAGACTCTATTAAGGCATTTAAAGAATATATTTTAAAAAAATAATATTCTTTAAAATGTTCTTTATGTATTGGTGACGTAAAAAACTAAACGTCACCAATATAAATACCAAGACCTTTCGCTGTTTTAACAAGCACATCATCTAAAGATACAGACTGGTATTGCTCTATAGCATCATGTATAGGAACATCTACAACATTTCTATTTTGCCATGCAACCATACGATCAAATTTTCCTTCGAAAACAAGGTCAACAGCACGCACTCCAAATGATGAGGCAACAAGGCGATCGAGTGCATTTGGCTGCCCACCGCGCTGCACGTGCCCAAGTACTGTCACACGCGTTTCAGCACCCGTCATAGCCTCAATTTTTTCGCTTATATACTGACCAATACCGCCGTATCGAGGGCGATTACCCGCTTCAATTTCAATAGTTGCTAATGCTCCATTTTCTTTATGTGCACCTTCAGCAACAATAATCAAAGCAAACGTGTGGCCGTTATCCCATAACTCCTTAATTTTTTTACACATATTATCGAGGGAATATGGAATTTCAGGTATGATAATAGCATCAGCACCGCCAGCAATGCCTGCTGCAAGAGCAATATGCCCTGCATCACGCCCCATTACTTCCAACACAATTACGCGTTGATGGCTTTCTGCTGTTGGTTGTAAGCGATCAAGCGCTTCTGTTGCAATTTCAAGAGCCGTACTATAACCAATAGAAATTTCAGTATGCCCCAGATCGTTATCAATAGTTTTAGGGATTGTAATAAGGTTCAAATTTCCTTTCTGAGCAAGGTCACGCATGATGCGCATGCTTCCATCGCCGCCAATAGCAATAAGAGCATCAAGCGCAAGAGAATGATATGCTTCAATAAGATCATCTGAACGATCTGTGCGTGTACCATCAGGATTTGGAAAATTAAAAGGATCAGCCTTATTAGTGCTACCTAGCATCGTTCCACCACTGCGCAGCAGAGAATTATCAAAAGAAGATGGGGTAAGCGTAACTGTCTCAATTGGTCTTTTAATCAGGCCTGTTGTGCCATTTTTAATACCAATAACTTCCCAACCATGTGCTTGATGGGCATAATACGTAATTGCACGCAAAATTGCATTTAAACCGGCGCAATCGCCACCACTTGTTAGAACACCAATTCGCTTGATCATAAAAAATTATTATTCCTATTTTCGTTAAGAACAAGAGTATGTGATTTGTCGTTTTTTGTATAGATCATTATGCATTCTATTTTATATTAATGAACCCAACGCTCTTGGGTTTTATCAAGTGTTCCATCTGCTAATGACTCACGAATATCAGACAACAACTTATTCATAAAATATATATTATGTATTGATATCAATGTATGAGCAATCATTTCATTTGCTCTTAAAACATGATGTAAATAACCACGAGAATAATTTTTACACGTTGAGCAGCCACAATCCGGTTCAATTGGTTCGTTATCTAGTCTAAAGCGTTGATTAGATAACGTAACATGCTCCTTGTGATGACCTTCCACTGAACCTGGTTTCACAAGTGCTCCACCATGACGCGCAAGACGTGTAGGATGCACACAGTCAAAGGTATCAATACCAGCACGCACCCCATTAAAGATATCCTTAATACCACCAATGCCAAGCAAATGTATAGGACGCGCACGATCAAGCTTAGAGGCTGTAAAATTTACGACATCATACATTTGCTCTTTTGATGCTCCAAGCGAACCACCAATTGCATGACCGAAAAAATCATGTGTATTAACAAAATCACATGCCTCTGCCCGCAAATCTTCATAAACCCCGCCTTGAATAATACCATAAAGACGTTGTTTTTTACTTTCATTCAATTCATCAAACTTTGTAATACATCGTTTTGCCCAACGGTGACTCATTTCCATGGAATCTTTGGTGTAGCTTTTTTCCACATGAAAAGGTGTACATTCATCCAAGACAACAATCATATCTGCGCCAAGCTTATACTGAATATTAATAGATTCTTCAGGTGTAAGCATCCATGTGCGACCATCAATATACGATTTAAAGCGCGCGCCTTCCTCTGTAATGCGAAGCAATGTTTTGGGACGACCGCTCTGCTGACGACCTTTAATTTCATTTGCTATCGATCCATGCCCCAAACTAAAAATTTGGAACCCACCAGAGTCAGTCAACATTGGACCACGCCAGCCTGTAAACTTTTGAAGACCGCCATGGTATGCAACAGCATCAGCACCTGGCTGCAGCATAAGATGATACGTATTTGACAAAATGATTTGTGTATTTGCTTCACGCATTTGTTCAGATGTTACACTTTTCATCGCAGCTTTCGTCGCGCAAAAAATAAAAGCAGGTGTTTCAACAATGCCATGCGGTGTTTCAATACGACCAAGCCGCGCACGATCCGTTGTTGTTTCATTATAAGTAAATTTAAACATAGATTTTATTAAGCGTTTTTTAAATGGATAGATCGACTTATAGCAGGAATACGGGCAGAAACCAATATTTTTAAAGACTTCGGGCACCTTACAGAAAAGATATAACGAGTAAGCATCTCCTGTATCGAGGCACTTTTCTTGTGAATAAAATTCACCCCCCCTCAAAAAAAATCATTTTTATAATTTCAATCATGCACAACTCAAGCATTAGTACACAACATCTTTAAACACATAATAATCATAAACCCCACCCCATGAAGCGCCACCATCAACAGTCAAACATGATCCAGTTACATAACGTGAAGCCTTGTTTGAAGAAAGATAAAGAATTGCCCCATCAATTTCACAAGGATCAGCAATAAAATGAAGAGGTATCGTTTTTTCAATTTGTTTGCGGGTTTCATCTATTCCTATTCTATCATCATTAAGTGGAGTGTGAAAGAGACCTGGAGAAATGCAGTTTATACGAATATTCGCTGTAGCTAATTCGCCTACCAAAGCTTTTGTCATTTGAATTACAGCTGCTTTAGAAGCACAATACCCTGTCAAATTTGCTCTTAACCTATTGGATCCACACACACTTGCAATATTAATAATTGACCCAGAAATACATTTCTCCTTCATGTGGTTGGCTACGGCTTTTGTTACATACCATACTCCCATCACATTAGTTTGCAGCATATCTTGGAAATAATCTTTAGTATCATTCTGCTGGTTTCTTTTACTTTCAAAAACTGGGGTCATCATACTAATACCCGCATTGTTGATAAGTATGTCTATAACTTCTCCATTTTGAGCTAATTGGTCAAAACATTTATTCACAGCGTGCTTATCAGTCACATCTAATTGAATAGGTAAAGCTTTATAACCGTTTCTTATAATATTGTCAGCGACTGACTTCAATGAATCTAACTGTCTTGCAGCAATGATTACTTTTGCCCCTGCGCTAGATAGTGCGTAAGCGCACCTTTCCCCTATGCCTTTAGAGGCTCCTGTTATAAAAGCTGTCTTTCCTATTAAATCAAACAAAATAACCCTCACATTCTTATATTTAAAATTATTTATATTTACATAAAAAAATAATTATATTATTTTAATAATACGCCAAATTAATTTTAATATCACTTTTCACCTTTTTGTAAAAAATTTAATTAATGACAAATGCACTTAGGAACTTCCAAATGAATGCCACGAGGATATCCGCGATATTGAACACCAAAAGATTGATTTAAGTACGCAAGGAAGCCTTGTTTGCCGCACCCTAAACGCCTAGCAAGACTTTGCCAATTCAGCCTTTGTTTCTGAACTGTAAATTCACGAGGGGACCAGCTTGCTTCAGAAAGCCCAGCCATTTTAGGAAGAGCCATATATATTAATTGATCATAGCTTGGAATGTGCTCTGACCAAAGTGCACCTTCTAAACCTAAAAGCTTATTAAATGACTTTGAATTGTCTAATATATGGTTTGCAGCCTCAATGATTGAAAACGCTGTATAGGTATCGCTCCAGCTTGTTGCCCACGCAAAACCTGATTCTTTTACATCTGGGCTGTACACAAGATCAAAGTAAGTTTTATCCGAAAATGCTAAAACTGTTGGGAATCCATTCTCAATAAGCCTAATAGCTTCAGGTATCCCAATTTTCGATTGACTCCATACCCACACATGACCTACTTGTTTAGCAGGGACGATATCCTTTCCCATATCGATTGAGTCAGTTTGCACAAACTGCTGCCACCCAGAAAGCATAAGTTGAGGATTTGTTTTTGCTATCTCTGCAAAAAATTTATGAGATTTCTGCAAAGCTGTTAAGCTAGACCAGTTATTTTTACAACTTGGAGAATTAGTCCATGCATTTGGGCTCACTTCGTCGCCCCCAAGACTAATTTCATTACGATTTGCATAAACCGTTGTTTGATTATCAAATATTTTAACAATATAATTAATAATATTATTTACTGTATTTGTGAATTTTTCACCAACTGAAATATTAGTATTGTATGTGCAAACAGGTAATACATCATCCCAATAACCTTGAAGAGACAAATATTCAGAAACATCAGCAGGATCTACAAAAATAGATGGCAAAGACTTAATTAAGGCTCTAGCATGTGCGGGAAAATCTATTTCTGGAATCACAGTTATTTGATTCAAATTTGCATAACGAACTATTTCTGAAATATCATCTGCACTATATGTCCCACGATAATCTGTATTTGCTCGTACAAAGTCATGTCCTTTGTATGTTGGATAAAGGTTTTCTTGTGACAACATCATAGGTCCCATAACTAAACCAAACTTACGTCTATTACCTGTAGCTTCAATTGAAGGATAGGAAGGCAGGCCTACTCTAAACCCTTCATCATCAGAAAGGTGCAAATGAAGTGCATTAAGCTTATGAGCACCCATTATGTCAATAAAGGATTTAATTTCTTTAACACTAAAAAAGTGCCGAGCAGTGTCTAATAAGATTCCGCGATATGGAAATCTAGGATAATCTATAATTTTCATTTGCGGCATCACCGTGACACCAAAATCTTTTTTAGCAAAAGTCCAAAGTTGCGTAAATGTTTGCAGAGCATAGTACACCCCCGCCTCCGTGATAGCACTTATAATAATCTTAGATGTGTCAATTTCTAAGACATACCCTTCAGGATTATTTTTTATAATTTTTGGACTTTTTAGTTGCTTAATTATAATAGGAGTAGAAGATAATAGATTTTTTTGGTTTTTTGTTTGAAGCATAGTTTTGTTTTTGAGGCGTTTGATTATATGTTTTGCAATTTTATCATTTTTATTAAATTGGTTAAAAACAGTTATATTTTTCTCTGAAAATCTACACTTTTCTTTTTTTAAGTTAAATTTAACTGGACTCGGAATAACTTCAATGGAAGCCTCATCTTTATTTTTTTCTTTACTCTTACCCCAATTTTTTGCAATCTGCGTTGAAATTATAGAGTCAACTTTATTTTGATCATATCCAATTAACTTGTAACTATTTAAATTTGTATCTAACGAATATACATCAAATTCTATTTTTGATTTATTATTAATATTATTTAATAAAAGGAAAAAATTTTGTGGGAAATAAGAAATACTCTCTCCTCCCCATTGATTAATGTGTAACAGCTCAATTGTGTAAGTTTCTTTGCTTAACAGCACTAAATCATTTTCGGACGCATGGATTGCTGTGTATCCTTGGCTCAAATCTGCATTAGTTAGAGAACAAGCTTTCTCATATTTTAATGAGGAACAACGATTGTGACTGTCACAAATTCGCCTAATAATTCTAGGATTAAAGTCTTGAAGTCCATTTTTAAACTTTGAAAGAGGAGCACCTGCTATATAAAATCCAAAATGCCAATTAGAAATGCTAGGGCCATGGTTGGTAAACTTTATTTTTAAAGAAAAATCTGATGGAGCGATATCATTTTCCATCAACCCCATGTGAACGGAATCAATTTTAACATTAACGTTATCAGCTTTTTGATCTTTGCAAAAACATGCATTTTCTATGCTCAATAATAAAAAAAAGAAAGTAAAAATTATTTTCATCTTGTTTCCTTTTAATGATGCATTTATTTTGCAATTAAGTTTTTATCAAAAAATCATACAAATATGATTAGTCTCTTATAAAATGTCTTCCGATAAATAAAAGTAAAAGAAAAGAACAATAAGGTCCTTTTTTACAATTTGCTGCTTCATGTACATTTAGAGATAACTGATTTTTATCACTGCTGTTAATGCACAACAATTAGAAAAAGAAATGCTTGTTCGCTTACATATTAAGAACATTATTGATGTGTCTAAAAATTTTCATCACAATTTTTAAAAAGCTAATTTACAGAACCAAGAAATATGATTAATTTTTTTTATTTAAATTATCCCAAAAATCGCAAAGTATTAAAGGATTGCAATTAGAAACTGCAGATGTGAATTTTTCTAACCTGCGTATTCTGCTTGCTGATTCTCCAATTTTTTCTTTATTAAAAGTAGAATAATAATATATTATTGAATTATAAATCACATCTCTCATTTGAAAAGATTGAGATATAACACCAGACATAAATGTCATTATAGGCAAAATATAAATTAAGTAAGTTAATTCCGTTTTTGTAAGGCAATCAGTACTGACAATCCAACCACCTGCAAGCGAAAGAGATGCAAGAACTACAGAGATCACAGGGACAACTAAGTTTAAAATTGGAAAATGAAAAGAGAAAAAGTTATCTGTATTATTTTCATTCACATTATCATGAATAATATTAAACAAATTATGCACAGTAATGCTCGTCGTTAATACGTCTATCATAAAATTTGGCAATGTTGCACAAAAAGCAAAACCCGTACAAAACACAGAAGACGTTGTTAGCAAATTAGCTACTTCATAATTTAATAAATAATTAATTACGGCTCCCGACAAAGGAAATAGCATGCTTGCTAATTGAACAATTTTTTTAGGGTATCTATTCTTCCAAAACTCCGAAGATTCTCTAGTATTTCTAGGCAGCTTCATCAAAAGTACTTTTTTTACAAACTCCTCAACAACAGAAGAATTGCTCGCATTTATTGAGTTACTCATAAAAAGATCATTACTGACATCGCTATTTATTGCTATTAATGGGATAACATTAGTATTAACTTGTTTAACTATTTCTCTTTTAATTTTATCTGCTTTTTTATCTATTAAATTTTTTTTATATAATTTAGATAAAGTCTGCTGCATTAAAGAAGAGGAATTTGTAAATTCATAATACCCTACTGTTGAAAAAAAATAATTATTTAAAAATCCAGGAATCACAAGCAACTTTTCTGTATTATATTTGTATACAGAATAAGTACCAGGCACACACGATATTAGTCCTAAGGCATTACAAATTAAATGATTAAAAGCATTATAATAAGAATTTTGGTAATACCTAAAAAAATTTTCTTCTTTTGAAACCGGATCAAACGCTTCTACAGTACGTAAAGCTGCCCATATTGTCGCTCCACCAGAAGAAATAATATTTCCAACTGAAAAAGATACACATAAAAATAAAATTCCATGACCTGCTTTACAACATGCATTTATATAGGGTATCCCTCCTGTAGCACCATATAAAATAGCAAGAGTTTTAACTACTGTTCGAATTTTGTAGGTCCATAAACTCTCTTCAACTGAATGATCTTCTATTACATAATTTTTTATATAGGAAACCAAGGAACTTTCTTCAATATTTTGCACATTTAAAGCTAATGATGTTTCCTTAACCAAAAGCATCTCTAATTCTTGCTTGTTTTCTAAGTCATTAGTATGCACAAAATCATCTGGATTTTGAGTGTATAGGGCTCTTTCATGCAGTGGCCTGGCATCAAAATAGCTTTCTTTTGATTCCTTACATTCTGTTGCGACAGATAAAATAAAACAGATTATGTACAATAAACCATTATTTACTGCTGTGAATTTGATGAGAAAACAAAAATTGATTTTTAACATAGCATTAATAATCGTTTTATCACTAAGAAAAATGTACCACGTCGTTATTTTTATATAGGTTGAATTTTTAATATTTTTTTAATTTTAATTTTAATTTTAAAATAACTGCATCGCAGATTAAATTGCGGTTTAAATTGCAATTTATTTAAAATGGAAGTTCAAACTCAGAAAAAGCAACATTTTATTTACATTCTAATGACCTACAATCCTTAACATGATAATTTTTTCCAAAAAACCCCATGTGGCATTTACATACTACATTCTTTTTAGTGTTCACCATTTCACTTTACATAAACGCAAAAAATTAAAATACAAACAAGCATGCTCTTAAGATTAAAGTAAGAATTGATAGCGCCTTAATACTTAAGAGAATTTAAATTCCCTTTTCCACTTGTGACCAAATAAAGGCAATGATAATAATCACTCATAAAAAAATATTAGGCATATCAAATTGATAGAAAGAATATTTTCTTACATTTGACCTTGTCTTCACACAGTCCTTAGAGGCACCTCAAACTTAGAAAGGTTGCTATTAGAATGTTTTACATAGCGCAAAAAACTAGCAAATGGTTTATTTCAATTCTAAGTTTCTCTATTATATCTTTTGGAATAATTGTAATGCCAAAACATACATGTGCAGGACCTTTTAAATTATTAAATTTAGGAAGTAATTGTTTTCAAAAAAGTAGAATTATTAATATGAGAAGTATGAGCTTAAACCGAGAAAATATGAAAGATATTATTGATCCAGTAACCGCTAAAATTCTTGTTGAAGAACAATTTCCTCATTGGGCTCATTTACCCATTGTTCCAGTAAATGAAAGCGGATGGGATAACAGAACCTATCATCTTGGTCAAGAAATGATATTAAGGTTTCCTAGTGGCGAATCATATGCCAACCAAGTAAAAAAAGAACAAAAATGGCTTCCATTTCTCTCTTCTAAGCTTCCTCTTACAATACCTACACCTCTTGGCCTAGGAAAACCTGGTCATGGTTACATGTGGGATTGGTCAATTTATAATTGGATTCCTGGTGAAACAGCAGCAATCAGCAAACAGGCTGATAAAAACAAGCTTGCGAATGATCTTGCAAGATTCCTTTCTGTGTTATATAAAATGAACCCCACAAACGGACCTCCAGCTGGCAAGCAAAATTACTATCGCGGAGGAGATATTTCAGTCTATGAGCATGAGGCAATCAATGCCATTAAAGTGCTTGAATCCTCCTTAGACAGCAAAGTAGCCAAAAGAATTTGGGATTTAGGAGCAACAACTAAATGGGAGAATCCCCCAGTTTGGGTTCATGGTGATATTAGCCCTGGCAACTTAATTTTGCAAAATGGGCACCTGAGAGCTGTTATAGACTTTGGATTACTTTCTGTTGGTGATCCAGCTTGTGACTTTGCTATTGCGTGGACATTTTTTGATGCTAAAAGCCGCAAAGTATTTCGTGACCGACTTGCTATTGACAATAGAACATGGCATCGAGGTCGCGCTTGGGCTTTTTGGAAAGCACTTATTATATCAGCAGGGTTATCTAATTCAAACAACGTAGAAAACTCATTGGCTCAAAAAGTCATAAGAGAAGTTATGGAAGATTTCAAAAATAACTGATAATAAAACAATAATTATATAATTTGGATTTGATTATGAAGCAACAAATAGCAATTATAACTTTAGGTGTGCAGGATTTAAGCCTTTCCAAAAAATTTTACATCAAAGGCTTTGGTTGGACTCCCGTTAAAGAAGATGATAATACGGCGATGTACCAAATGAATGGTTTTATTCTTAGCACTTGGCTGCAATCTGAGTTGGAAAAAGACGTAACAAAATCTAAGCTGCCGAGAGGTGGGAGTATTACACTTGCTTATCTTGTTAAATCGCCCGATGAAGTTAAAAAATATATTAATATACTATCAAATTATGGCGGTAAAATTCTGAGAGTTGCTGATGCCCCTCCACATGGAGGAATTCGAGGATACGTAGCAGATCCAGATGATCATATTTGGGAAATTATATACAATCCTGCTTTGAAAGCAGACGAACGTGGAACAGTGATATTTGGCCTATAACCCATAATTAAAATAATTCTTTGTAGAACAAGTTAATTAAAAAGGAGCAACATAATGAAGCTAAATTTTAAAGAGCAGTTTAACGTCTCACATAAAATAGTAAGGGGGAAAATAAATCAAAAAAAGCTAAGTGTTTCAATTCCGTACAAACAAAGATTAGAAAATATTGCTGTAGTTTTAGAAGCCTTAGCCCATCAAACAATGCATAAAGATGACTTTGAAGTAATTATTGGAGCCATGGATTATTGCGAGAACCTCATCTCTTTATGCAATAAGTACATAAATAAAATTAATATTATTACAGTCTTGTCTCCTGATAATTTTATGATTCCTTGGGCAAGAAACCTTGCAATGCGCCAAGCCACCGGCCAAGTTATTGTACAAATGGATGCAGACACGCTTTTACCACCAAATGCTTTGCAAAACCTCTATGACACTCACTTTGCGTTCGAACAAAGAATATGCGTTGTTGGACAAGTTATTGGCTACGAAAATAACAATGAAGGCTTTATAGAAAGTGTTCAAGTAAAACCTTACGAAAACTATCAAGATGCTATAATGGATCTTGAAAACTCTACAGGAAAACCAAAAGATCCACGTTTTCAAGTGAGGCACGTTATTCCATGGGCATTTGGGTGGACGGGTTTTATTGCTTTACCGCTTGAGGTAGTTCGAGAACTAGATCTATATTTCGATGAAACTTTTCAGGGTTGGGGCGTTGATGATCTGGAATGGAGTTACCGGATATGCAAAAATAAAATCCCTATTATTCTTTCTGAAAAAGTGAGGGCTATTCACCTTCCACATGCCCGCGATCCCGAAGAAAATCGTAAGACCGAAACTCTCAACTACCGTCGATTTCTTATGAAATGGCCTTCACCTGATGTTGAATTGGCCCATTGCTTCGGAGATGTTGAAGCGAACTCTCTTTATTTAGATTTTATGGAAGATCGAAGAAAAGTAATGAGTTATTTAAAAGGGCATTTAGGTATTGCGCGTGGATTTGTAAATGGCAAAGATACACTGATTGTAGGGCTTGAACTCAATGAAGCAAATGAAATTTTAGATTCACAACGCACCAAGCAGTTTGATACTCATGCTGCGATAGAGATTTACCCTCTTATCGGTATGGCGCTTCCGTTTAGTGATAAAGAAATTGAAGAATGTAAGGTTTTAAATTCAATTCCTAAATTCTCAGATAAATATGCTTCAGCTGTATACAAAGAGGTAGATCGAGTGAGTAAAAATGTCGTGTTAATATATAATTTAAATCCAGAATTTAATCTAAGAAATACGGCTGGAATCTCAACATGAACTTAAAAAAATTTTAATAATAAAATCAATATCTGATATTCATTTTTATATTTTGTGAAGTCGAGAAATGTTACAAAAAAGCAAAAATAAACTATCAAACAAACAACTAGAGGGTTTTAATTCCCTACATTTTGCGTTCGAAAGTCATGCTCATAGAACCCCCAAAGCTACAGCTCTCATATGGAAAGAAAAAAAATTATCATATTATGAATTAAATAACTCTGCTTCCTTTCTGGCAAACCAAATAATAAGTAGCGGAGTGGATATAGGATCTTTTGTGCCAATTTTACTTCCAAGGTCACCAAGCTTAGTTATATCGCTACTTGCTGTTCTTAAAGCAGGCGCAGCCTATACACTTATTGATCCATGCTGGCCAAAAAGCAGAATACAAAAAGTTATAAATGCACTAAAACCAAAGTTTATAATCACTAAAAATAAGTCATCATCTTTTAATGGGATCAATATCTTACCACCTATAATTCCGCATAACACAATAGAAAAAACATTTCCAAGCATAGACGTCAACCCTTCGTCTCCTTCCACAGTTTTCTTCACTTCAGGCACTACCGGAGAGCCAAAAGGCGTTATCTCTACACATAAAGGAACAATGAGGCTATTTAAAGAAAATAATTTTGTTGATTTTAATTCTAGCACCATTATTCCTCTAGCTGCTGCATTACCTTGGGATGCACTTTCTCTTGAGTTGTGGGGGGCTTTAGTTAATGGTGGGTCAGCATGGCTAATAGATGAACCTTATCTTTCTTCTGCGGAACTTCGAAAAGGAATCAGTAAGTATGGAGTTAATACAGCCTGGATAACAAGCAGCCTATTTAATATAAGTGTTGAAGATGACATAAATTCATTTACAGGACTTAAGCAACTCATGATCGGTGGAGAGCGGCTTTCGCCTACACATGTGAAACTTTTTTTAACTCGTCATCCTCAAATAAAACTTATAAATGGTTACGGTCCTGTTGAAAGCACTATTTTTACTACAACTCACCATATCAGCTTAAGCGACTGTGAAATTTCATCTGGAATTCCAATTGGCACACCAGTTCCACAAACGCAAGTGTATATTTTAAATGAAAAAATGGAAATTTGCGCTGATGATGAAGTAGGTCAGATTTACATTAACGGCACTGGGTTAGCAATTGGATATCTCAATGACCCACGATTAACACATAATAAATTTAAAGAAATTGCAATAGAAGGTGTTACCAAAAGGGTTTATTCTACAGGTGATTTAGGTTTTTGGAAAAATAATTTATTACATTTCCACGGTCGAAATGATCGTCAAGTTAAAGTTCACGGCCATCGGATTGAGCTTTCAGATGTCGAACATCAAATCGAACAACACTTGCATAATATCAAATCTTGCAGAGTAGTTTCCAAAAACAACCCAACAACAACATCACAAGAATTAATAGCTTTTTGCATCCCCTTAAAGTTAGGCGATAAGTTACATGACGCACATCAGCAATTAAAATCCAAACTAGTAGCTTATCAATGCCCATCGAAGGTGATACCTGTCGACTCATTTCCACTGACTCCGCAAGGTAAACTTGATGAACAAGCATTAATTGAATCGTCAATGTTAGAAACAAAAAACAACACGTATCACTCAAATGAAAGCTATAAAACTCCGATAGAAAAAACTATAGGGAAAATACTAAGCCAAATTTTAAACCAAGATTATTTCCCTGTAGATGTTCCATTCAGTCAACTAGGATTAAATTCTCTTAATATGGGACAGTTGTGTTCACGGCTTGGCAAAGAGCTTAATTGCTCTATTTCTTTATCAAAAATTTACAAACACCACACAATTAGTTCTTTAGGTGAATTTTTAAAGGATAATCAAAACAATGTTAATATGCACGTGTATTTTGATAGTAATAAAATGAATCAAATGCAATTAATGTATTTAACTCAGCATCTTGTTAATCCATCAAATCTTGCATCAAGGTGCCTGATGACTTGGAAAATAGAAGGTGATTTAAGCTTGAGCATTCTAAAAGAAGCTATAAACTATGTTCATATTAATAACAAATCATTGAGATCTAAATACTTACTTGATTTTGATTCTAGTGACAAAAGCACATCTGTTCCCTTTCCTGTCTTAGAAATTTTACCAAGTGAGGAATCAGCAGAATTTGCAGTAAATAGTTTACGCTCAGAACTTTCAAAAGATCTCAATCCACTTGAAGGAAAAATTTGGAAAACAGCGGTCATTTCCCTTGCTAATTCCAAAGAGTATTTTTTTGGCTGCGCTATCCATCATATAGCTTTCGATGGTTATTCTGAACACTTATTGGCAGAAAGCCTATCAGAGGGGTATAATATATTTTCTAACTCTCCTAATTTTTCAAATCACTACAAAAGCTCAAAATTGATCTCTCCTTTATCAATCTATCCAAGCTTAGATATTGAGGTATTAAAAGAAGTGAAAGATTTTTCTAAAAATCTTGAGGGCACCCCAGAAATTATATGGCCACAAAATTTTAATAAACCTCAAAACGATTTTAATTTACATGCAGAAAACGTCACACTTATTCTTAGCGCAAAAACAGAAATTATTGACGAGTTTGCTTTAAAAAATAGAGTTAGTCGATTTGAGGTGCTCTTTCACGCATGGATCCATGCTTTAAAAAAAGTCACGAGTCAAACCGATTTTTGTGTTGGCATTCCAATAAGACAACGTAATCACTTTATAAATAAAAATACAATAAATTGTCATTTAAATATGCTTTTCCCTAGAATAACGAAAAAAATATTTAAAAATGGGATTTTAGGACTAAAAGAAACGAGTCGCCTTATCCAACGCTCATTAGCAAATCAAGATATTCCATTGACGCAGATTTTACAGATAATAAAGTCACAAAAAACTGGAAGACCCCCTTTGTTTCAAACGCTTTTTGCCCTTCAAGACAACCCGTCTCCTAAATTAGTTTTAAAAGAATTAAAAACAGAGTTTATTCGCCAACCTTACCTAGAACTACCTCTGGAACTTCATGCTGAAATATGGCCAAAAGAAAATGGAAACTTATGCCTTATTATATCATGGCGCTCAAGTTTGATTTCTGACAGCTGCATCCAAAATATTGCTAAATATTTTGAGCAATACCTTGAACAAATCCTTAATTGGTCTCTCCCGTAATAATTGTGTATTATATAAATACTAAGGAAATACAAATGAGAAACTTTAAAATTGATATTATTATGCCTAATCATCCTATCATCCGCTGCCCTAAAAAACGATAGAATATTTATCTTAAACTGATAAAGTGCAACCGGATAAGCCCGGCTATAACAGGCTACTGAATAGGTGATGAAAGAAAACAAACTGTTGATTAAAAGTGAAGGGTAGTATGACGAACAATGATGAAAATGAATTACTAGAACTAGCCACAAAAGCTGCTATTTCTGCAGGGCAAAAAATCTTATCTTATGCGCATCCAATACAGGTTGAATTTAAATCGGACAATACAAATCCGATCACAGACGCAGATAAATTAGGTGAAACAGTCATCAAAAATATCATAATGCAAGCAAGACCCAATGATGGCATCATTGGAGAAGAAGGAACTAACATCAAGTCTAAAACCGGCTTGAGGTGGGTTTTTGATCCACTTGATGGAACAATAAATTATATATACAAAATTCCACACTGGGCAGTTAGTATCTCATGCGAAGAATTTGATGGGTGGTGTTGGAAGCCTAAGGTTGGAGTTATTTATGACATTGCAAGAAATGAGATCTTTTCAGCCATAAAAAATAATGGTGCTGTTCTTAATGACTCCAAAATAGCAGTAAATGAAATAAAAGACTTTTCCGAGGCTCTGCTATCAACTGAATATTCTTACAATCGTAGAAAACGCTTATATCAAACGAAAATCATGTCAGATCTACTTCTAAAAGTAAGGGATATAAGGAGTTGTGGAAGCTCAGTTTTAGATCTCTGTTGGGTTGCATGTGGTCGCTTTGATGGATTTTATGAAAATGAACTATCTCCTTGGGATTGGTCTGCGGGCTCCCTTATTGTGCAAGAAGCTGGAGGGATCATAACTCCACTCGGAACTGGAATCATTGCTAGCCCTCAGCTCATTCATAAAAAACTATGCCAATTTGTGAAGAGATAATTAATACTCAATCTGTAAGATTACTTATCTACAAACCTAATAGGTAAATTTTCTGGCCCATTAACATAAATAGACCTAAGATGAATGGGTGCACTTTCAAGTTCAAGAATCCAATCAAAGCCGAGAAGTTCATCAAGCAATATACGAATTTGCATTCTACCAAGAGCATTTCCAATACAAAAATGCTCGCCATATCCAAGAGCTATGTGCCTATTTGGGGTACGTGTTATGTCAAATTTAAAAGGATTTTCAAAGATTTTATCATCTCTATTCGCAGATGGAAGCCAAAGTACTATTTTTTGGTTTGCTAACAAATTAGTGTTATTAAGAGTATAAGTCTTTTTAATTGTCCTCATACTATGAGATGCACTTGACGCCCATCGAAGAATCTCTTCGGTAGCAGATATTATAAGTTTACGATCAGTCTGTAATAATTTCCAGCTCTCTGGGTATTCAATAAATGCAAGAACTCCGCTTGATATTGATAAGCCTGCATTTTCTGTTGCTCCTATTAAATTCTCAAAGTTCAATAATATTTCTTCTTCAGCAAGTTTTTTATTATCAATCATGCCATGAACAATAGCACTCGCTAAATCAGAACTGGGGCATGCACGCTTGCTTTCCATTAATTCACAAAAATATAGCATAAATTCTTTATGAGAGGCTAAAGGAACTGCCTTTTCAAAAGACTCATGAGCCCAATGCAAAACGTCTTTATGATCTTTAGGAGGTATACCTAAAATATGGCACGTGACGAAGAGTGTTAACTTAGATGATATATCGTGTGTAAAATTAATTACTTTTTTTTCTACTGCTTCAAGTAAAAGTTCTTTGATTTTTCTTCTTATAGCGCTTTCAAGAGATTTTGCATAACTTATTGAGAACCAACTTGTCATGATCGCTCGAAGCTGCTTATGGCGAGGAGGATCTGTTAAAGCTAAAGTTAAGCCGCCGCCGGGGTCGTCCCCTGATTTTTCTTGGCGCAATAAAACACCCCGAGCTGAACTAAATATTTCAGGATTCCCATACACTTCTCTTATATCTTCATGGCGTGTAATAGACCAAAAGCCAGGAAATTTCGTGGGCTCATGCCAATATATTGGCTCATTTTCTCTCATCCAAGACCAAAGCGCATGAGGATTTCCGGCCGCATGAAAAGTAGGATCAACGAGACAATTAGGATTTAAAGAACATTCGGTAGCATAAGGAAACTGTTTCATAAAATCCTCTTTTATTTCTTCTTTAATTTCGTTTTAATAAGCGACGCATCCAATCTATTCGAACTTGGTCAGCAGATTTTGAAACAATAGCATCTGGCGCCCACTGATCAAAACTATGAAAAGCGCCGCTCCAAACATGCAACTCAGCATCCCCTCCTGCTTGCCAAATATGATTAGCATAAAAGACTGCCTCATCTCTTAAAGCTTCGACAGCACCTACGTCTATAAAAGCAGGAGGAAGACCAGAAAAATTTTTGGCTCGAGCAGGAGCAGCATAACATGAAACGCTTTCAGTTCCTCTTTTGTCTCCTAGCAAGGCTGACCAGCCTGTGAGATTAGAAGTCGATTCCCACAGACCTACCCCTTTCATCTGTTTAATTGAGAAAGAGTCACATCTGTCATCTAGCATCGGGCACTGAAGCATCTGTCCAATTAAAAAAGGGCCTCCCCTATCGCGAGCTAAAAGAGCCACTCCAGCTGCTAACCCTCCTCCCGCGCTATTACCACTAACAATGATTCGATTTGCATCTAACTTTAATGACTTTGAATGTTTCACAAGCCAAACTAATGCAGCATAGCAATCCTCAACTGGTGCGGGGTCAGGATTTTCAGGAGCTAGTCGATAGTTTACTGAAACTACAGCCATTTGCAAAGCTTCGGCTCTATTAAGTTCTCTAGCAAGTTCTGCAGTCCGATAATTTCCAGAAACCATCCCTCCTCCATGTATATTGTATATTACTGGGTGGGGTCCTGGTGTTGCTCTAGGTCTACATACAATAACAGAAATGCTTGGCGCTCCTTCAGGACCTGGAATCTTTTTTTCTTCAAATTCAAAAGCCCCTCCTCGCCGAATTTGATCGTCTGTTAAACTTCCTAAATTCATAGCTTCGCGAGCCTTGTCAATAAGATCAAGAGTGAAAGGAACTTTAATTTTTTTAAGGATTTCATGCAAAATTGGCTTAAGCTCATCATCAAAAGGCGGGTGTGAAACAGCCTTGCAGGAATTTTGTGATTCTTCCATATTGATATTTTTCACCATAAAATAAAGTTCCTTTCAAACATTTCTATTTCACAATTTAATTCTTATATAGGTAAAAATTAGATCAGCGGAAATTATTAAATTAAAGATTATTATAAATCTTATAAACTTCTTCTTTTGACATCACACCAGAGAAAATCTTAACTGGCCCTATACTTCCAGGCCAATGGTCAACAGCTTTTGTGAGCCAACGCCCTTTACCAACTTGGATTCCTCCTTTTGCAGGCAACTGAATAAAATTAGCTGGCCAATGAATAATCCCTTCTTCATTTATTGTGGGTACGTATATACTAGCTGTTCTCGCAGCAGCATCACACACACCTACAAGTAAAAACCATTTATCTAAAATTGAATCATCAAGAGGACTTTTAGTATACGCATGCTGCCATTCAACAGGACCTGTTTGAGTCCCATCAATGGGCGCCACCGTAAAATTCCACCTCAATGAAGAAATCACTATGCTCTCTGATCGTTTTTCATCAACTTGACGAAGGCCTAAGTAAAAGTTGCTATGAGTAGGTGTATCTTGACTAATTGCGGTTAGTGCGTATTCTCCGGTTTCAAGAGAGAGTCCTTCTCTCATAAGCGAGCTATCAAGACGAACCCACGCAGCAACTGTATAACTTCCTTCTGTGTTCACCGCTGGGTTCTTTCCCTCCAAAGATTGTGTGCGCCCATCTAGCTTAACAGCGCCCGAAAAATTAGAATCTTTAATAAGACAAGGGCTATTATTTGGAGATAAATCATTTCCTAGCCCAGAAGAATCTAAAAAATCATTTTCAAAATTCCAATCCCCTTTTAAAGTCAGTGATTGGTTTGATGGATTAATTTTATCTTTAATTTTTAAATTCAAATTCATTTTCTTCTCCATTTTTACTTCGTATAGTTTTAAAACACATTAAGTTGCATAAATACAAAATAAGGAGTTTTTTTGGTAATCTCATTATCATACAGAAATTTTTAACCGCCTTTTATTAACCACTTTTGGATAATTTAAAAATAATCCCCTGTAGAGACATCTTCTCAAACCTAGGGCGTTATGGTATGATTTTCTTCCGTGAGCAAGTTTAGCATTTGAAAAAATAATAGCTTGATTTGCCTCTAACCGTACCTGGCAATAATGGGCCCCACCTGGTTGGGAAGCTTTTCGCATATACTCTACGCCACGACCAAGATCAGCAGCTTTAAGACAAGATGCAGCAACAAATTTATCCGTTTCAGTCACAGAATAATTACAGATAAGTTTTCCATTATCTACAGAAAAAACTGGTCCTATATTTTTATCACTACAACCATTTATGTTTGCTTGGCGTATTAGCGAGCCATGGGTTGCCATGGCAATTGCAGCATCCAAATCTGTTTCTAGCAATTCAGCGTAAGCTGCTGTGGCATTAAAGAATATATTTTCACCTCCTTTGGCACCAGGCATTTCACAAAGCATAACGGTTGTTTTAACAAAACCAATTTTTTGTAGTGTGCCATCGCAATGCAGTTTCACTTCAACTTCGCGCTGAAAAATTGGATGAGTGGCGGAACATCCTTGTGTTGAAATTTTTGCAATGGGTGAGGCTTTATACTCACCCATAGTGTATAAAGGAGGAACAAAAGGTTTTCCAAGCTCAAAAACGTGCCCTAAAGATATTATTGTTTCAGGCGAAGGACGTTCTGAAACAATATGCACAATTGCAAAACCATGATTGATGTACCTGTCAACTATTTCATGAATGTCTTCTTCTGAAACATTCAATGTATCATTAATAATTACAGGAGAAATCGGTAAATCGGTGAAAGATATTAAATGTGAACTGGCAGCCTTTAGGAGAAGATCTATATTAACTTTTTCTTGCATATTTTCATTTTCCTTTTAGGCCCCAAATATCTTAATAAGCTACTTGCTATAACCTTCTTAGGTTTTAAATACTTTTTAAGGACTAGATAAAGATAAAGCAAAATTAAGAGAGTTTTTGTCTCGTGGTTTGCCGCCCCACATGCCTTTGAATAAGTGATTTCTATCATTGCCTTTAATTGGTCACAAGTGGAAAAAGAAATATAGATTCTCTTGTGTACTAAATGCTTTTTATTCTTTTTTAATAATTTACTGTTTTCATCATAAAACAACAATTTATGTCCACTCTGCCTGAGTTTAAAAAATTTTTATAAACAATTTTTTATTTAGTTGAATTTATTAAATAATTTCTTAAAAAAATCTTGCAAAAAGTTATTGAAATTATTTACAAAAACATGACTTACTAATAAAAAAATATGCGCTTGATGTATAAGCAAATAACTAAGATACGATCTGTGTAAATTTTAATATAGTTAATGCAACAAATCACCTTCAATGTAATTTTTGCTACTAGCTAAAATTTGATTTTTTGAGCTTAAGGAAAAGTTCATGATACGAAATAATTCTAAAGATATTGCTGTACTTGGCGTTTCTGCTAGGCTTCCTGGTCCCCGTGAATTAGATGATTGGTGGAGCTCTTTACTAAAAGGTGAGGAGCTCACTACTCGTTTAACAAAAGAAGAACTGAGAGAAACCGGAGTTCCTGAATTCTTAATAAATGATCCAGAGTATATACCTGTACGAGGATACCTTGTAGATGCCAATAGATTTGATCATAAAGTTTTCAGAGTTAATCACCGTGATGCGGAAATGATGGATCCACAACATCGACTAATGCTTGAAACTGCTTGGTGCGCACTTGAAGATGCAGGTTACGGAAAATCCAATGCTGCTAACAGACCAGTAACAGGCGTTTTTGCTTCAGGAAGTGGGAGCGGATATGCGAGAGCCATGTTATCTCAAGGGCCTCTTGAACCAGACTTTCTAGAACAAATCATACACGGAAATGAGCCTGATTTTATAGCCAGCTTAATTGCGTATAAGCTTAATTTAACAGGACCCGCTGTTTCCATTCAAACGGCATGCTCCTCATCTCTAGTTAGTTTGCATTTAGCTTGCCAAGCATTAAATAATGGAGATTGCGAACAAGCCATAGTTGTTGCAGCAGGAATTGCTTTTCCACAGGGCGGATACTTACATATTCCTGGAGGCATTAATTCTGAAAGTGGTATTTGTAGACCCTTTGACGAAAAAGCTGATGGAGTTGTTGAAGGTTCTGGAGTGGCCTGCGTTGTGCTAAGACGTTTAATTTCACTTCCGACCGAGGCTCCAGAAATTTATGGCGTTATCTTGGGCACAGCTATCAATAATGATGGCTCTGCAAAGGCAGGCTATTTTTCTCCATCTATTTCTGGGCAAATTTCAGTGATCCAGCAAGCAATTCACAACGCCAATATTGAAGCATCATCCATAGGCTACCTTGAAACACATGGAACAGGCACACGCATAGGAGACCCTATTGAATGGACTGCAACCTCAGAAGCATATAAAGGGCTTGGAGCATCAAAAGGTCAGATCGCTATAGGTGCTCTTAAAGCAAATATTGGTCATCTTGATTCAGCATCAGGACTTGCTTCACTTATCAAAACAATGAAAGTGCTTAAGGAAGGTAAAATACCTCCACTTGCAAACTTTGATACACTAAATCCTTTTATGGAAAAAAATGATTCACCACTATGTGTTCAAAATAACAAAGAACATCTATGGCCTAATCTTAATCAGCGCAGAGCGGCTATTAGTGCTTTTGGTATAGGAGGAACAAATGCCCACATCATACTAGAACAAGCCCCACAAACAGAACATGAACCAGCTAAAAATGAAGATTCATTTCATATTATACAACTCTCAGCGGCTGATTTAGAAACATTAAATTGTATAACGAATCGCCTAAGTAACTACTTAATTAAAAACGATCCTAATCTCAAAAACGTTGCATACACACTAACAAATGGTCGAACTGAATTTACAGAAAGGCTTGTAGTGTGCGGACGAACAAGCAAAGAAATTGCAGAAAAACTAAATAAAAATGAAATCATTCATAGAAGGCAAGCACCCATCAACGGTCCAAAGCCTGCCATTTTCTTATTTACAGGCCAAGGAAGTCAACGTCCTGGCATGGCTAAAGCTTTTGCGAATACGCTGCCAGGTTTTTTGGATAACATTGAAACATGCATACAATATCTTGAAGAAAATTTAAAAATTACCGTAAAAAGAGCACTTTTTGATGATGCTTTTCCTGAAGAAGAAATGAATCAAACAGTCATTGCTCAACCTGCTTTGTTTGTTCTTGGATACGCAATAGGAAAGTCACTTCTTTCTCTAGGCATTAAACCTGCCGGAGTTGCAGGCCATAGCCTTGGTGAAGTTACGGCAGCCTATTTTTCTGGAATACTGAGCTTAGAAGACGCTGTAAAGTTCGTAGTGGAGAGGGGAAAGTCTATGCAGAATTGCCCTCAAGGGGCAATGCTCGCCGTCAATATGAGCGCTTTTGAAACAACCGAACTTCTTAGAAAATCAAGGCTTAATCTGTGTATTTCAGCTATTAATACTACGAATGGCTGTGTAGTATCTGGTACAGTAGAAGAAATTCAAATTTTTAAAAATAATATAGGCAAAACGGCACGCTCAACAATTCTTAAGACCAATCGGGCTTTTCATTCCCCTCTCATTGAATCAGCATTAACAGCTCTTAAAAGCACTTTATCCAAAATTAACATGCAACCAACAAAAATACCAATTGCACTAAACGTCACGGGCCAAATTTATAATAAAGGGCATAAGATGCCGTCAGACTATTTTGTAGATCAAGCTAAAAAACCTGTTTATTTTTTAGATTCATTGCAAGTAATGCATGATTTTTTTCAAGAACCAATTTTTATAGAAATTGGGACAGGCCAAACTCTTTCTTCAATGGCATGGTCTTTAGGTTTTGAGGCATTACCCATGAATCCTAATCATTCTGAAGAGATTAGCATCGATATAATGACTTCCATAGGAGCGCTCTGGACTTATGGATATCCCGTTAATCTTTCTTATTTTTGCACAGGTGGCAAAGCCATTCACTTACCTACTTATCCATTTTATGGTCCGAAATGGATGGCGCCTGAGGTAACTTGTGCTCTTAAAAAGAATCACATAAACTCCAAAGAGCCAGCATCATCAAATGATAACCATGAAGCAAACAATATTTTATTAATAAAACAAAAAGATGTAAAAGCTGTCTTGCTAAGTCTTTGGTCTAATATTCTTGGCTGTGATAATATCAAAGATGAATCAAATTTCTTTAGCTTAGGGGGAGATTCACTTCTCATTACAAGCTTAATTCGCAAAGTAAACCAATCTTTTAACATAAAAGTGCCTGCCCGAAAAATGCTTGTATCAGCAACACTGAAAGACCAAGTAACACTTATACAAGAACAGCTCTGATCGCCTAAAGGATTCACTAGGATGACAAAAATTTAATATTTTTAAGTTCTTTATTATTTATTAAAGGCACACAATGCCTTACCCTTATTCTTGGGGAATAGTTTTGATTTCTTTTTAAACATATGGAACTAATGTAATTTTTGACAAGACTGAATTGCAAAAAATTCCAATTTGAATGGCAATCTACAGCCTGATCGAAAAACTTACATTTTATTTTACTACAAGTTGATAACGCAAAACTGCATAGGTTCAAAGGCATTGTTAATCCATCTCCTCTTGCTTTTAAATAAGACTCTTTTAAAGTCCAGTACTTATAGAAAAATTCTTTTTGATCAGAACCGGACATAGATTCAAGAACAGTAATTTCATCTGCCGCGAAATTACTATAAGCAATATCCATATAATCAAAATTTCGTGAGACTTGTTCAACATCAACCCCTATATCTTGCATTTTAGTCACTCCTACCATAACTAAACCATCAGTATGGCTAAGGTTAAAACAAATTTTTTCTTCACTCAAATTTTTATTATTAATAAAAGGCTTCCCATTATTGTTTTTTGAGAATTTCCAATTACATGGAGAAACTAAAGAATATTCTGATAAAGTTGTACGCAGTAAAGCTCTTGAGATTAAGTACAATTGGCGATCTTTTTTGTAAAAAAAACTATTAAATCTTTTACATTCATCTTGTGATAACAAACCTTTATATCGGGCCAGTAAGTTTACATCATTTAGCTCTTTTGTTAAAGAAAACCATACATGCACATCCCCATTAGATATCTTCAAAACACCACTAACCTATATGTAAGATTGAAATCATTGTGAATAGCCATCACTTAAGAAACCTCCACTCTGATGATTCCACAATTGAAAATATAAACCCTTTTTGTTTAACAACTCTTTATGACTACCTTCTTCTACAATTTTCCCCTCATCTAAGACAATCAGACGATCCATTGCAGCAATAGTAGATAATCGATGAGCTATAGCAAGAACTGTTTTACCTTTCATTAAAGTATAGAGGCTACTTTGGATAGCTAACTCAACTTCACTATCTAAAGCACTTGTTGCTTCATCTAACAATAAAATAGGGGCATTTTTTAACATAATTCTAGCGATAGATATTCGTTGACGTTGGCCCCCAGACAGTTTTACCCCTCTTTCACCAACATGCGTATCGTATCCAACACGTCCATTTGCATCTTGAAGATCTCGAATAAATAAATCCGCCTCAGCACGTTTTGCAGCTAATACCATTTCATGCTCTAAAGCATCAGGACGCCCATAAAGAATGTTATCACGTATTGATCTGTGCAAAAGAGATGTATCTTGTGTTACCATGCCAATCTGACTGCGTAAACTATCCTGGCAAGCATAGCGTATATTTTGTCCATCAATAGATATGTTGCCGCTATTCACATCATAAAACCTTAATAGTAAATTAATAATAGTAGATTTACCTGCACCAGATCGACCAACCAAACCAATTTTTTCTCCTGGCAATATTTTTAAATTAAAGTCTTTTAGTACCTGCTTTCCATCATCATAAGAAAAAGACACATTTTCAAAAGATATAGTTCCTGACTTTACGATTAAAGGTTTTGCATAGGGATTATCTACTAAAGCAATAGGTCTAGATAACATCTCCATTCCATCTTGGGCTGTGCCAATATGCTCAAATAAATCCGCCACAACCCACATGGCCCATTGGGACATGCTGTTGAATCGCAGTGACATAGCGATAGAAACAGCGACAACACCAACCCCTACTTGACCTTTCATCCAAAGCCAAATAGCAATTGCTGCAGTTGAGAAAACAAGGAGCATGCTCATCGCATGCGTACTAAGATCAAAAGCGCTAACAAGACGCTGCTGCTCATAAACTGGCACCATAAATTCTCTCATTGCCTCGCGAACATAATTAGCCTCGCGATTTGTATGAGAAAATAACTTAACTGTGGATATATTAGCATAAGCATCAGAGATGCGACCAGTTGTTAAAGACCTAGCGTCAGCCTGTTCATTAGCCACCCTGGTCAATCGTGGTAGAAAAAAAGCGCAAACGGCAAGGTAAAGCCCTAACCAAATAGAAAATGGCAACAACAGCCAAAAATCAAAGCTATACAAAACCATTGCCGCAGAGAAAAAATAAATAAGAACATAAACAAATATATCTAAAAACGCAATAACAATACCTCTTACGGCCAGAGCTGTTTGCATCACCTTAGTGGCAACACCACCTGAAAACTCTTTTTGAAAGAACTCCATACTCTGATTTAAAAGAAGCCTATGAAAGTTCCATCGCAGCCTCATCGGAAAGTTGCCTTGAATAGTCTGAAATTTAAAAAGTGTTAATGCAGCAACTGGAAAAGGACTAAGTAGTAATAAACAAGATAATACAATCAAACTTTTACCGCAATCGACCCAAAGTTGTGATGGATTTATTGAGCTAAGAAGGTTAACAATTTCACCTAGGTAGGAAAAAATCAAGGCTTCAAGTACGCCTACTATCATAGTAAGTACTGTCATAGCTATAATATATTTTTTTAATCCATCTGAACACAACCATATAAATTTCATAAGGCTACTTGACTTAAAAAAAGGTAAAGCTTGTGGGTAAGGATCCACTAACTGCTCAAAATAAACAGATAACTTTTTAAACATAACTTTAGCGCCTATCTAAAAACTTAAGAAAAATTGTGAAATGTCGCAAAAAACCAAACAAAAGAGAAGCGAAGCCGTCATTACAAACTATACTTCTATATTATTCGGTGTATGATAGGTTGAATATTTGGTCGATCATTACCAATACTAAATGCTGAAAGAATCATTTTCTTTGAGATATCAATATTTGCCTTATTATAATGAATCTCAGCGATTTCTTCATTTTCTACTACTCTGTCACCTACATGCTTTCTAATAATGACTCCAACTGAATGATCAATGACTGATCCTTCTAGTTTCCGATTCGCCCCAAGCTCTAAAACAGCATTCCCAATTGTTCGTGAATTAACATATTGAACCCATCCAGATTTATTTGCTTTAATCGAAATCACGTATTTTGCAGTAGGTAGTGTGTTGGGCTCAAGTAATTGCTTTCCATCTGCCCCTTGAGCACAAGCCCAGTTGATAAATTTTTCATAAGCTAAGCCTGATGAAATAGCATGTATAACTTTATTTCTTGCATCAACATCCGTTAACTCAGGTTTTGCAATTTGAAGCATTAATCTTGACAACTCCACACACAATTCTGTAAGCCCAGGAATATCAGAACCTTTCAAAACTTCAATAGCTTCTTTAACTTCAAGAGCATTACCTACCGCATACCCCAGTGGCTGGCTCATATCACTTATAACAGCTCTGCATTTAATGCCAAAACGTTCTGCAAGCTTTATCATTATTTCTGCTAACTCATTTGCCCCTTGGTAGTCTTGGATAAGAGCACCTGATCCCGTTTTTACATCTAGGACCAAGCAATCAGCTCCCGTAGCAACTTTTTTACTGATAATACTCGCTGCAATAAGAGGTATGCTTTCAACAGAGCCAGAAATATCTCTTAATTGGTATGTGGCCTTATCACCGGGCACTAAGTTAGCACTTTGTCCCGTCATCACCATACCTGTTTTATTAATAACATTAGAAATCTCCTTTGCTGTAAGATTCACTTTTAATCCAGCTATTGACTCCAACTTATCCAATGTTCCACCAGCATGACCAAGGCCGCGCCCACTAATTTTCACGACAGGAACTCCGCAAGCAGAAACAATAGGCACTACTATAAAGGTAACTTTATCACCAACGCCCCCAGTGCTGTGTTTATCTACAACTTTTTGACCAAGTGTGGAATGATCAAGAGACCCTCCTCCTGAAACATAAGCACGAGTAAGAGACTCAATCTCATCCAAAGACATTCCAGCAGTAGCTACCGTAGCTAGCCATGCGGACATTTGGTAATCTGGAATACGATCAGCTACAAAATCTTTAATAATAGATTCGATCATTTCTGAAGGTAGATCCTTATTAGCTCTCTTTAAATTAATAGAATCCAAGATACGAGATGTATTTAAAGCATTAAAAGACTCTTTTTCTTTCGTTGCATCTTTTTGTATTTCCATTAGATGAATCCCCCTTGCTCTAAACAGAGTTTTATAATGTGCGAAATTTCCTCAATTCCTTGGCTATCAACTATTAATGGAGGAACAACTTTTATAGTAACGCCGCTTTGACGTACAAGAAGCCCTTTCTCCTGAGCAAGAAACTTAAATTTAGAACACATTTCATATGACGACATTTCAATAACAAAAATTAGCCCTATACCTCGCACATCAATAATATCTCCTCTTCCAGCAAAAACAGAAAATTCGCTAATTAGCTGTTTGCCAAAAAGTTCAGCTCTTTCACAAAGATTTTCACGTTCAATAAGATCTAAAGTAGCAAGGGCTGCAACACATGCCACTGCGTGACCAGAAGTTGTATGTCCATAACGCACTCCTCCAATATGAATGTCTTTATCAAAAGTAGCGTGAATTTTTTCCTTCATGGTTACAGCTGTTATTGGCATATATCCACCTGCGAGACCTTTACTAGACACCAAAATATCTGGTGTTATGCTCTCATGCTCAAAGGCAAACATCTTACCTGTGCGCGCATAAGCAGTAAACACTTCGTCAAGAATCAGTAAAGCCCCCGCTTCATCGCATAATTTACGTAAGCCAGCAAGGAACCCTACAGGAAACTGTACACTGCCCCCTACATTCAAAAATGGCTCAACGATCACAGCCATAGGAGGCTGTTCTTCATTCTTTAAAGCCTTTTCAAATTTTTCCAAAAGAGAAGCGAGTAATTCTGGTTTACGCATATCCTTAGATGCAGCAGGAAGCTGAACATATGTAGATGAAATCAAGGAGCCAAAAGGTTGAACAATTCGTGGCAATTGAGATATACTTCGAGCCCCAAAAGTTGACCCGTGATATCCATCAGCAAAAGAAACCAACCTATATCGAGGTTGTTCTATTTGTTCCCAATATGATGCCGCAATAAAAATAGCTGCTTCAACACCTTCAGAACCGCTATTCACAAACAAAGTTCTACTCAACTCTTTAGGCAGAAGAGAAGCCAACTTTTCTGAAAGTTCACCAACGGGTTCATTACTTGCTAGTGATAAATCTATTCCGTGAAATTTTAAAAGTTGTTGATATATGGGTTTTGAAATATCATCATTAGCATATCCACACGTTGAATTTAACGAACAACAGTCTATATAACTTTTACCGTTTACATCCCAAACCCTATAACCCTTTCCTCTAAATAACATAAGTTTTGAATGATTGGTATTCATTGGCGACCAAGGATGACAAACAAATATATTATTTCTCTCTTGGATTTTCTCTGTGGAATAATCAACTTCACTTTTTTTAATCATAGCTGAAACGTTGCTCATGTTTTATTCCTCTTTATAACTAATTAGCTTTCATTTTTGCACTCACAGCCATTTGCACAATCTGCTTAACAAGGTTGTAAGGGGGCTTAGAAGTTAGATAAAAATGGCCGCCTGGGACACATTCTTCGCTAAATTTACCTGGGGCAATTTCTCGCCATGGACGCATATCTACATGCGTATCAGTATTTCCGTAAATTGTTGTTACCGAACATTTAAGTGTTGGCTCAATCCTCATGTTATATTCATTAAACATTTTTCCATCTGCACGAATAGAAGGAAGCACAAGGTCTAAAAACAAAGGGTCATTTATAACGTCAGGGTCTGTTCCTCCCATTTCAACAAGATGTTTACAAAGACTCCCATCATCTTTTTCCACATAACTTTCTTTTTTAGGCAATCCACCATTTCGAGATCCCGAAGCAAAAAGATGGACAATTTCTACACCTTTTTCTTCAAGGGATCTTGCTGTTTCTAAAGCCACAGCAGCTCCCATACTATGCCCAAACAGCACTAAAGGAATATCTGAAAGAGGTTCTATGGATTTTGCTATTTCTAATGCAAGCTCTCGCAAATCTGTGGGCTGTTCTTCTTCTATACGTTCAGCTCTACCTGGATAACATACTGAATAAACTTCAGAATTTGGAAGGTTTTCTCCCCATTTTCTAAAGAATAAAGATGCTCCTCCGGCGTGTGGAAAGCAAATGATGCGATACTTAGGATTTTTTGATGCTTGCCTACGCAACCATAACTCACTGCGCCCTCTCATGCCGCGGCCTCCAAAGGAGAATTATTTTCTTGCATGCAATTTATTTGTGACAAAATATAATCAGCTTGCGTACCGATAGTGGTGTAGCGAAACAAAGCAACTACTGGTGGCTTAAAGCCAGTATGTTTTTCCAAATACTGTTGCAACTTAAACACCATCAATGAGTGCCCTCCAAGGTCAAAAAAATTTACATCTTCTGGAACAATATCTATATTTAAAACCTCGCCCCAAGCCTTAGAAACTCTTTCTGAAATTCCCACTTGGTCATTCAATGCTAATTCTGACCTTAAGGAAGAAATCTCAGAAAAGTTTATAAGCTGAGTTAAAGCATTCCGATCTACTTTACCGCTACTAATTAAGGGTAGATGATCCATGATCGATATTGTTGATGGTATCATTTGAAGAGGAAGTTCCTGAAACAACAATTCACGTAAAGTTTTTTCTGAAATTTTTTCATTGCAAACAACAAATGCTGCAAGCATTGTTGATTCTTTGTTTGCAACAACGACAGCTTCTCGTACATGTGGAATAGCGCATAAAACTGACTCAATGGCTCCTAGCTCAATTCGATATCCTCTTATTTTCACCTGATGATCCTTTCGACCCAGAAAATTTAATGTTCCATCATCATTCCAACAACCCAAATCTCCTGTTCTGTACATGCGTGAGCCTTCAGCTTTTACAAAAGGATCAGGTAAAAATACTTTTTCTGTTGCTTCTTTATTCCCAAAATATTCTTTGGCAAGCTGCCTGCCTCCAATAAAAATCTCACCTACTTCACCCTTCGGTATTAACTTTAAATCTTCATTAAGTATATACAGTGATATGCCTGGTAAAGGACGACCTATAGAAGCGACATCAGGCAACGTAAATCTGCGGTAAGAGGCCCATACAGTTGACTCCGTCGGGCCGTATTCATTTATAAGTTCTGATGTTTTGCCAAAAATCTTGAAGTGCCTATTTATTAAAGACTGGTGCAAAGTTTCACCTGCAACAATAATAGTTTTAAGAGTCTTAACTGTTTCTATTTTAGAGTTCTCAATTACATCGAGTAAATTTTCGTAAAGTGATGGTATGCACAAAGTCATTGTAATTTTGTATTTGTTAATAAGCGCTATCAGGGCCTCTGGATCTCTGCACTCATCATAAGACGCTACTACCAAATGACCACCCATAGTTAAGGTCCCCCAAATACCAGCTATAGAAGAATCGCAGGATATTGGCGAAACAAGCAGAAAAACAGATTTTTCTGGATAAACGATTCTGCGCGCTAATGTAGAATAAGCCAACTCTTGATGTCCGATCACAACTCCTTTTGGTTCGCCCGCACTTCCTGACGTATAAATTAAATATGCGGCATCGTTTAGAGAAACCGGAGAAGATTTAAACGAAGAATTAAGACTCTTTGAAGAAGTATCGACAAAACACTCTTCAATTACAATATACTTGCAGTCAATATTAATAATTTCACTAATTAACTCACTATTAATAAGAACAATTGAAACATCAGAATTAGTAATAAATTTTGCAATACGACTTTCAGGTTGAGTTGCATCCATAGGAACGTACGTTGCTCCACACTTTAATATTCCTAGAGCAGATGCTATCATTGAAGCACATGAATCCATTAATATACCAATTCTTTGAGTCGGGTAAGTACCTGCAGATAACAAGTTCTGCGCAATTCTGTCGGACCATTCTTTCAGTTCACGGTAAGTATACGATTTGTTGTCCCAACTAAGTGCTATGTCAGCGGGGCAAGTGTTTGCAAACCTTTCAAAAATTTCATGAACAAGATCAAGATCGTCAATATTTAAAGTTGGGCCTTTCCCTAAAAAAAGAAGCTCAGCTGAATCTATTATTCGGGTATCATTTGTATTTAAATTTTCTATATTCGAACAAGATGATAACATATTTTATTCCTCATTTTTCTATTTTATTAAATTAAAGTAAAAAATACATACGAGTAGTAAACTGTTTTCCAAAGACTTAATAGAAATTAAGCAAAGTTACTAGCTATTTTGCCTTACGATTTGCTGTCCTACATGCCCTTAAATTAAGTGAGTTTTATCATCGCTTTTATTTGGTCACAAGTGGAAAATAGAATATAAATTTGCCTGGATATTGAGAAATGTTTTAATCTTTCGCAATTATTAGGTCTGTAAAAATATCAAAATACTATCAGGGAAATGACGTTTCTGGTTAGTAAATGCATTTTAGTAGCTTTTGCTTACTAAGGTAATTTTTGATAAACACAGTATTCAACATAGCCACTATATTTATTTTTAATAACAAGAAAGAAATAGAAATTTCTGCGTCAATCAATTGAGTACACGATAAAAGATAAAGTAAGCAAACATTCATTGGGCTCATGAATACGTCACATATTTATAATTTAGCATGTGAGTCTTCTTATTCAATAAAACGATCAAATTGGTGACAAAATTCGCTCTATTTTGCTCAAAATTACTCTATTATCAGCTGTTTGATATGATATAGTAGTTAACATAAGGATTAAGGCTCGATAAAAGTTTATTGACGCAATACTCTTAAATATCACAAATCACTGTCAGTTAGCATTTTTTGTTATTTACTTGTTGATTAAGCTAAAAACTTTATTAACTGCCCATTCAGTTTTTAGACATTCCTCATTTAAGATTTTATATACGTCATTAAAAAAGCACGTAAATTCTAAATATATTAATTTTCACAATATTAAAATTTATAATATTTTCAATAAAACATTGACATAAAAATCAGAGAGATAAATTAATAATAAAATTTTAAACTTAAGTGAGTATAAAAAATCATGTTAGATTATAAAGCAAAAAAATCGCAAATACCAATTATAGATCTTGATGATGCTTACCAAGGGCAGGCAATGATAACAGCCTGTTTAGAACATGGCTTCTTCTATGTTGACAATAGGCAGGGGCAAGTTGTTAACTTGGAAGTCATAGATGAGTTGCAGCGCAAAAGCCAAGAATTCTTCCGGTTATCAGTTGAAGATAAAAATAAGTATGCCATTGAAAAATCTATATCTTTAACGGGCTATGCTGGATTTGAAGCAATGACAAACTTTGTTCCACATGCAAATGAAATCTATGTTATTCACGCTGATTCTCTTTTTCCAAGCATCCAAGAAGAACAAAGTTTTAAATACAATTTCGATCCGGAGTTAACAAATTATATAAAATCATGCCTGGATATCAATAAAAAAATATATAAACATCTAAATCCCTATTTAAACTTTAAAAATGTGAGAAACTCAAATGGTTTCCTTAAAAACTGGGCAGATGGATTTCATGATTGTTTATGGACTGGAAGATTTTTGCATTATCCCCCTAATGGAGGTACAATAGCGCCTCATAATGACGTTGGCCTTTTAACGATCCTAAACCAGGACCAAACAGGAGGCTTGCAAGTATGGTTTAAAGAACAATGGATTGATGTTGCACCAATTCCAAATACTTTTGTTGTCAATGTAGGTGAGATGTTACAAAGTTGGTCATCAGGTCTATTAAAATCTACTCGTCACCGAGTTATTAATACAAAAGAAATTGATAGGTACAGTATGACATTTCTTCCTTTGTTTGACAAAACGTGTGAAGTCTATATAGAGGAAGAAAATGAATGGAAATATCCATACAACCACCTTGTCGAAAGATACTACACAATATACAAACACTTATCTAAGAATGCTCAGAATTCCATAAATTGGTTGCAAGGGAAAAGCCCTGATGAGGTGGAAGATTTTCACCAAAAAGCGTTTCTCTCTACCACAAAAACACCAACTAATTTCTAATTTTTATTTTTGACTTTTTAAGATTCATATTGTCATTTCCGCCTATACGGGGACGACAGTCGCTTTTAAACAATTTTGATCGTTTTAAAAATGAACCTAAAAAACGTAAATACTGTGTGGAAGATAAAGCTTAATGAGCAAAAAAAAGCTTTATAAATCAAATTTATAATTAGAACATAAATTCTTTATATATCTCGTTTATTTCATTAGGTGTAAGTATACCAGAAAAAGCCCGTACTGGTCCTACACTACCTGGCCAATTATCCAAATCTACCCCTAACCACCGTGCTCTACCAATTTGAAGCCCAGCGTCTGCTTGCCAGAATTTCCAACCATCTGGGACTTGCTTCTCTCCAATCTCGTCTAAATTTCGAATATATAACTTTGCTATCCTCTTGTCCGTATCTAGAACCCCAACCAAAAGCATCCATCTATCAAGTGATTTTTCATCTACGATTGATATTGAGTTTGCTCGACACCAATCAAATTTACCTGATTCTCTTCCATCTTTAGGAGCAATGGTAAAGCTCCATTTGACTATTTTACGAGAAATAGCACTTGAGCCCTTTTCTTCAACTTTCCTTATCCCAAGATAAAACATACTATGAGTCGAACAATTCTGGCTTACAGCAGTCCTCGCCCATTCATCTTCTTGTAAGATAGATTTGCTTTGCACTAGCTGTGAGTTAAGTTTTACCCATGCTGCTATGCTAAAGCTTTTATCCGTTCTTAAAACTGGATTTTTAGTGCTAAGATGAGCATGAGTACCATCTAAAGTTATTTCTCCAGGAAAAACAGTATTATTTGAATGTTTTATTATTCCTGTACAAGTTAAATCGTTGGAATTTCCAGTAAGGTCTTTAAAGCAATCAACCTCTTTTTGTTCAAAATTCCAAAAACCTACTAATTGTGTGTGGGGGGTAAAAATTTTACGACTATTATTACTCATACTTTCTCTCCTAATTAACGCACTACATGATCATGTTATTTGTTTGGTTATCCCATAATTTATAAAAATAACCATTTTTATTTTTCAAGAGCTCTTTGAATGCTCCATCCTCAACAATTACCCCTTTCTCCATTACAATTATTCTATTCATGTTGCGAATAGTAGATAATCTATGGGCTACGGCAATAACCGTTTGTGTATTTTGATGTAAAATAGTGGAAATAGATTTTTGAATTTTTTTTTCGGTAATTGTGTCAAGACTTGATGTTGCTTCATCAAGTATGATAATTGAAGCCTTCTTTATAAACGCGCGAGCAATTGCAATTCTTTGACGTTGGCCACCTGAAATTTTAATTCCTCTTTCGCCCACCAAAGTATCATATTTGTGAGGTAAAGACTCTATAAAGTCATGGATATTAGCAAGCTTTGCGGCTTGCTGAATATCATCAATTGACGGGTTAATGGCGCCATAAGCGATATTCTCTCCTATAGATCTGTGAAATAAAACAATATCTTGAGGAATCAGCGCTATTTGTTCTCTAAGAGAATCAGAGGTAATATCCTTAATATTATTTTTTCCTATAAAAATATCTCCTGAATTAATTTTATAGTTTTTCAACAAAAGATAAATAAGCGTTGACTTCCCTGTGCCTGAGGTACCCACTATTCCAATTTTTTCACCACTTTTAATAGAAAGGTTTAGCCCCGAAAATACAGGGCAATTATCGCTATATTGAAAAGAAACATCGTTAATATGTATGCTGCCATCAGTCAACTTCAAATCTTTTGCTGTCATTATGTCGATGCTATTGTGAGGGGTCATTAAAGTAGAAAAAGAAGCGTTAAAATCACCTATTTTCTTTAAAAATTCACTAAGACCTACCACAAAATCCCATAGATTAAAGGAGATGGTTATGCATGTTAATAGTACAAAAATTATATCGCCAGTTGTAATTTCTGAAATATTTTTTAAATGTATCAAAAACACCAATACTGTAAAAAGCATCAGTAAATACAATGCATTAAAAATAAATGCAAATTTAAAATTATACTTCTCAAGTAATATATGTTTAGGGATAGATTTTTCATCTATTATGTTTTTAATCCTATCAAGTTCTTTTTTTCGCTTGGCAAAATAAAAAAGTGAAAAGATATTGGCTATGTTATCAGAAATAATACCTAAAATGTCATGCTTGCTATGAGCGTAATCACTTGATTTTTGATTAAGCTCAAAACACATAGGGTACATGGTACAAATAAGAATAGCATACCAAATTACAATAAATGCAAAAATGTAAAAATTTATAAAAATTAATACAAAAACTGACAATAAAGCTATGCATAAATTTCGGCCAAGAGTGTGGTGAAGATTAAGTATGTAGTCATAAGCATCAATAATACCATTTATTTTACTTACGATAGTGCCAGTTTGAATATCTTGAAAAAAGCTAGGCAAGTGGTGTTGAACATAGTTATAAACTTTTAATAATAAGTCTCGCTTTACAAATGGCTCAGACTTCCATTCTGCTATGTTGCTGACTCTCCAAGAGACCCCTTGCCCAACCTGGGCTAGCACAAAAATACAAATGGGAAAAAAAGCATCACCAATTGATTTACAACTTGCATTTGTGAATACATCAACAAGCAGTTTTAAGGAAAAATTATTTGCAAAAATAAAAATTGCTGAAAGAATTGGAGCTTGCAACATTAGAATAACCCAAACCTTATATGGCCTGAATAAATCCCATAAAAACATTAAAGCTCTATATTTCTCATTATTTTTCGACAAATGTATTTTTTGTGTTTTTTGAAACATTTTCACCTTACTCAAAAAAATTAAATGATTAAGAAAAGTCAAGAACGCAACAAGCATTCTAAACATCATAAGAAATGGAAATAATCATTATATAATTTCGTGACATCATTTTCATTAAGAGCTTCAGAAAAGCAAAGCACTTGGTTAATATAACCTGGCCATTTATCAACATTCTCTCCGCTCCACTTCCCCCGACCAACAATAGTTTTTTGATCTGCATGCCAGGGCACCCATGTCTTTGGTAATGAAACTATGGTTATTTCATTTAATTGAGGAACGTGCAAACGAATTTCCCATTTATCGTAATCACATACACCAATCAAAAAAAACCACTTTTCCAGTACAAACTGGTCTATATAAGAGTTAGAAAATGCATCTTGGCATCCGTGAACATCGTTATCTCCTTTTTCAGGGGAAAGTGTGAAACACCACCTAGGCGGCATTTTTGATTTCTCACCTTTTATTCTAACTCCAAGATGAAAAGAACTAAGCTGTTTGCTTTCCTGACTCACTGCAGTTACAGCATTTACCCCTGACTCTAAAATTGAAATTTGGTTAGCTGGGTCAACACTTAAACGCAAACAAGTTGCAACACTAAAACTTTTATTTGTACAGAGAACCGGCTTAGTGGTTTCTAGCCAACACGATTTTCCATCTAAAAAAATTGCCCCATCTTCATTTTTATATAATCCTAAACCTCTATGCAAAAAAAGATCAAAATTATTTCCTGAAATATCCTTAATTTTATTATTTTTCATAGACTTTGAAAAATCCCATGAACTGGCATTATAATTCGCTATAGGCCCTTTATATAAAGAGTCAAAATATGACTTCATTCCTGCTCTCCCTCAATTACTTTTATTAGACATAAAAAAATTTAAACTTCTTATTCAAAATAAAAATCATTAATAACCAAACTAGCTAAATCCTTACTAAACTAGATACCAGAACCCATTTTTTTAAGCTGAAGTGTCCCACCACCGTCTATATCTAATGTAATTCCAGTAATCCAAGAAGCAGAGTTTGACGCAAGGAACAAAGCAGCAGCTGCAACATCTTTAGACTCTCCCATGCGAGAAATCGCGTACCTTTTTCCTACCTCATTGTATTTATTAATTACTAATTGATTGCTCAGGTCAGGCGGCATAACTTGGACTAGTCCTAAATCTTTCTTCTTTTCAGAAAGAGTATGAGCTTTAAAAGTTTCATTCGCTATAGAACATGGAGCCACAGCATTAACACGTATGCCATCACTGCCTAATTGTTGTGCTAAATTTTTTGTAAACATTGGAACTGCAGCCTGAGCTGTTGAATAATCATATGCACAATCGCTTGGGGCACGACCTGCAGAGGATGACATTAAAACAATTACTCCACGCCCATTGCGCTTCATGGAGGGAACAAAATATTTTATAGTAAGAAATTTAGATGTTAAATTAAGATTTAAAATTTCTTCCCATCGGTTTTTGTCAATATCTTCGATGGGCTTGGGTTTAGAACTGCCTCCAGCAAAAACAAATAATAGCTCCACAACACCAAACTTTTCTTCTATTTCGATGCGCATTTTTTCAATTTGATCTGGGTTCGTGCAATCAGCAACTATACCAAAAGCCTTACCTCCCGCATCATTTATTTCATTAACCATCTTTTGAACAGCTTCTAAATTTTTTCCGTTAATCACTACCTTCACTTTATTTATGGCAAGAAAGCGAGCCGTTTCGGCGCCAATCCCCCTTGAAGAACCTGTTACAAGAGCAACCTTACCAGCAAGATCAGGAAAAATAGCTACACTTTTTGATTCTAGTAGTATCTTTATTCGAGACTTAGAATTATTATCTAGATTAAGAAAATTTGACGGTACAGGGCTTATATTGGAAGCTTCGGCGAGCACACAAAAAGCTAGAGTGAATACAAGAATATACAGCAAAATATTTAATAAAAAAGAATTCTTTAGTATTTTTTTCATGTTGCTCTCCTTTAATAATTTACCGTCAAATTTTAAAATATTATTTTTTGAAGTGAACTTATTTACAGGTTTTCTTTTTTCTAAAATAAAGCATTTTAGTTTTTAGTTACTTACTTGTAATTTTAGCCAGAGCACCACTATAATTTTAGGTCGAAAAACTAAAAGAATTTAATTAAACATATCCTGAACTATTTCAACTTCCATTTAATAGTGCACCCCATGCTTTCTTTTGGTTCTGGAAGAGGCTCATTTTTTAATATACAATCTAAGACGAGTTTCAAATCTTCTCCTGTGCTTATATTACCGCTACCAGGTTTCGTGCCATCAAATCGTCCTCTGTAAATTTCAAAATCTCTGTTCAGAACAAAAACATCTGGCGTGCATTTTGCCTCATATGCTCTTGCAACTTCCTGAGTCTCATCAAAAACATAAGAAAAAGGAAAATTCTTTTTTATAGCTAATTCCTTCATCTTATCAGGACCATCTTCAGGATATCCTTCGATGTCATTCGAACTAATACCTATAAAGCGGATACCTAAAGGTATGTAAATATTTGCAGTCTCAATAAGTTTATCAAGAATGTGAATAACAGAAGGGCAATGATTGCACATAAAAACAACAACTGTAGCTTTTGTGGATTCTGGAAATGAAGAGAGAGAAACGGCTTTTCCAGTTACAACATCTTCTAAAGAAAAGCTCAGTAATTGGGGTTTACTCTCCAAAAATGACTGTGACATTTTAAAGTCTTGTACATCCTTATCTCCACACATTGCTAGAGAAGAAAAACCCCCAGCTATCATTACAAAAACAAGTCCTTTTAATCTGTTTTTTTCAATCATTATTTTCTCCTATTAAATCAACGCATAATTGGCATATAAAATTGGTTCAGTGCTGAAAATTACAACCTCTATATTTTGCTAGCTATTGTAAAAAGCCTTTCAGTTTCTGTAGGAGAAATTTTTTCTCCATCAATTCCGCATTGTTCTATAACTTTAAAACCAGATTGTTGAAGCATATTTGCAAGCTCTTCAGCCGTATACACCTGAAGCGTTTGAACATTCCTTGAAACAGCATGATTACCCAATGGATCTGTTTGATAACGAAGTGTATATGATGCAAGAACACCCTTGCTATCAATATCGCTGTATTGAATTTCTCTTATTGCGTGTGCTTTCTGGCTTTTTATAAAGTCTATAGTAAGTTTAGAAATATTACTTCCATGCCTTAAATAGTCAGCGTTAAAAATATCAAAAATATAAACGCCCCCTTTGTTTAAATTGGAAGCAATATTACGCATTGCAAGTTCAAAATCCTCTTTAGTAAGATGACCAACTGCATTAAACATCGAAATCGCTCCATCGAAGCGGCCTAGCTTAACAAAGCGCATATCAGCGTGATGCAAGTTGCTTACCAACGCTGGGTAGTGTTTTATAGCTTTTTCTCGAGCTACCTCTAGCATTTTTTCACTTATATCTGATCCAGTAACTTTGTAACCTTTGTGTGTAAGCGAAAAAAATTGAGACCCGGTGCCACATGTGACGTCCAAAATGGAGGAACATAAAGGCGTATGTTTTTCAAGTAAATGAACCACCCTTTCATTCATTCCTATTGAGTTTTCTTCATTAAAAATGTCATAGTGATCTGGCCTTTCATCGTAATGACTAGGCAATGCTGTGACGTGCTTTTGAGGTGTAACAAAAGCAGGATCATCCCACCCACCTTCACTGAAAGAAGAAAAATGATTTCTACTTCCTAAATCGAAATTTTTGGTGAAGCGTGTATCTTGATTTACTATTTTATTTGACATATATCTATTAAAAACCGGCCTTCCAACAAAAGCACTTGTTTCCATACCGGTTAATACCCCCATTACAATTAAATTTTTTAGCGGCATTGAATATGCAGCATAAGACGAAAAAGAAAAATACAAAATAAATAATATTTTAGCTATCATATATTACTCCAAAAGATAAATAACATAACGCTATAATATTACTAGTCCTACTTTTGTCAACGCAGATTGTTAATTTGCATATATTGAATTTAAACACAATATTCAATTAATTTTAGAATTTAATAAAAATAGGAAGCAAAGTTGTATATTCTATCAGCTTTGTCTACTTTTGTGTCTCTGCCAAACAGGATCACATCAAAAAATCCATCTCAAATTTAAATTGACGATGTTAAATAAAATGATAAGATGCAGCTAAATTTAAGATGCAGCCAAATTTAAGCTATTTTGTTATTTTTGTGAAATTATAGAAGAACAAAATAATGCATTCTCTAGAATGCTGACTGGATTCATGATTAATCCGGTAGTTATTTTTACAGAAGGAGTTGATATGCAACGAATCAATGTGAAAGACCTTCATACAGATATTTTCCCTGAACTAAAAGCCCAGTGGAATTTCTCTGACACTGAAATTAGTGTTCCTGATGTATCAAAAAATGGACATATGCTTTTTCCCGTCGGCAATCCAAAATTCACTAAAGACCCTCAACTATTCAGCGCAGCCAACCTTAATGGAAGAAACCAATGGTTAAGCAGCACATCTGCGATAATCAACACAAATGAAAGCTTCAGTGTAGCAATTTGGGTTCGTCTCAGCGGAGAATTGCTAAATAATGAAATTAATTTAGAGGAAGGGAGAAATGCTTTAACTGCAGTGAGCCAAAATTCCAAGACTCATGCAGGGTTCTACCTAGGGCTACGCAAATACAAAGAAAATCAATTAAATGAAACACCTAAAATCATTTATAAATGGTGTTTTGCCTTAGCACCTATAAGCATGGATTTTCCAGGAATTCATGCTTGCTCTAGCGAAATTTTAAGCACAGATAATTTAAATAAGTGGACTTTTTTAGTAGCAGTTTGCGACATAGAAAATCGCTGCATAAAGTTATATATTCCAACATCTAATCAATTTCAAAATACCCCAATACCAACTTCATGGGTATTATGGAATGCAACTAATGAATTTCAAATTGGAAGAGGGCAATGGGACGGAGTAACTGTTGATCAGTGGCCTGGGTCTATCGGACCAACAAGAGTCTATAAAGGCGCATTATCCTTTGAGCAAAGCAAAGTTTTATATCACCAAGATATTCTATAAATTGAGACAAAAATCGAATTATATTTATGAAATATTTCGTTTTAAAATATTAAATATTCAAATACTAAAAATAACACATTTTTATTTAATTATTTGATTGTTCTACCGGCTAACGCAAAATTTATCGGTTCTCATTATGTCTTTTATACACAGATAGTAGTGTTACAAATGCAAAAGCAACCATAAATATAGCAGGAGAATATATATTTTCTGTCATATCAATAAGCTTGAAGGCCATTAAAGGATATAATCCAGAAGTTAAGGCATAGCCAGTATTGTATCCTACACTTACTCCTGTGCACCTCACTTCAGCTGGAAATTGCTCTGCTAAGAATGAGTTGATGGAAGCTATAAACGACCCTGCTAAAGCACCTAATATAATTTGGGCAGAAATTATGTTAATAGTTATACCTGTACCAATTAAATAAAAATATGGTCCAGCAAAAAAAAGAAGCCCTAAAACACCTCCCATAATGATATGATTTCTAGTATTGGTCGAGGCAATCTTTCCACAAAAATAACAAGAAATAATGAATGGGATCATGCCATACACCGAAAACGAAAGAGCATCAGAAACACTTACATTAAAGACTTTATGAAGATAAAGGTTAACAATAACTACAATGGTAGTGGATGTAATTCCAGATAAGAAACCGCACAAAATAGCCTGTCCTATGCCTGACCTATACTGTTGAATTAAATTTTTAAAAAAAGAAAAGTTTAAAGAGGCCTTGTCCTTCCTAATATTAATAAATTCGATACTTTCTTGAACCCTGTATCTTAGATAAATAATGAACGCTCCTGCAAAAAAACCAATAATAAAAGGAATGCGCCAGGCCCATTCACACTCAAACTTTATGAAAATTTTACTGATGAATAAAGCAATCAAACACCCAACACCACCCGATAGAAAAATCATAGAGCTCCCGTACGATGATCGTTCAGGCGGGCAATGCTCAATTAAGAATACAGATGCATCAGATGTCTCAGCTCCAACACATAATCCTTGCATAAATCGAGCAATAAATAATAATACAGAAGAAAATATGCCTATAGAGGTATAAGTCGGACAAAATCCAATTATACCTGTTGCTGTGGAGGCTATTGACATAGTGATAATTAAACTTCTCTTTCGTCCATAAACATCACCAATATAGCCAAAAATGATCGCCCCAAATGGCCTAGCAACATACCCTACTGATAGCGCCAAAAGAGCAGGCACGAAAGATCTTTCATCCCCAGTGGCGGAAAAAAAATGAAGAGCTATAAGAGGGGTAAAGGCACCAAACAAAGTAAAATCATACATCTCAAGTCCGTGACCTAAAACACAGCTCCATAAAATGTTTCTAGGCACTTTTTTAACTCTCATACGCTTATCTCACTATTTTTCATTAATCTAAAAAGCATTGCAATTAGGGAAAATAATTTTTTAAACAAAATTTTGAGCTGGTTTTTTTTAAACTATTAACCTTATTTGTCGCTTAATTATTGGTAATTTCAAATGTAAGTCTGTGATACGTAGGGTGCAAAGTTTCTAAAAGATTATATTGTGATTTTAAAATTTTGGAATATTCTTCACCAAATTTAGTGTTTTGAATAACAGGGGCAATCAACCTTCTGCATGCGTTTGTTACAGAGAGTTCAATTTTCCCTCCAGGCTTAGTAATTCGAGATAAAATTTTATAAAGCTTTGGATTTAAAAATACCGGACATGGAACATTCTCGAATTCGACTCGCGCAAACTTATGATCAGGAATCTTCTTCATATCAGATTCACTTGTTATGGATGCCAAAATATCTGGTTGAACATCTTTAGCTATATTGAGTGTATAATAACGTTCCAATGTATCCCTATTCTTCTGATCAAATGCCTTTTTATAAAGCTTTTGTTTACGCTGTAATTCTTTTATATAAGCCTCTTTGTCTTTATAATTATTAAACTTAATCCCAGTATATGGGTCTTCTTGCCATTCACCAGATTGAAGCTTATGTATCAAATCCACAATTTCGTTGTCTTCTTTTGAAAAATCCAAAAGTGCCGTTTTTCCCTGATTTTCACCATATGTACCTTTTAATTTTCCGCCACCCACAACAAGTATTTGCCCCATAAAATTATTTACTTCACGCCCGCTATCAAATTCTCCCCCAAAATCTACTTTATCTTGGCTTATTGCAGCCTCAATCATTTTAAGTTCATATTTGTCTAAAGGGCTATTTTTTAAAGTTGTTTTCTTTTTTTTAAAAAAATCATAATTATTAATTGCATGCTGAAATTGTATAACGGTCATAACACTGTCTCTTGAACCGCATAAAGCAGGATCAGCTTTTGAAAGCGTTAAAAATAAGAGCAAAAGAAAAAGCTGCGCTTTATAAAAATTCATACTGTTCCTACCCTATTTTAAATGATTTATTTTAATGCATTGTTATGCTGATTTATTATAAATAAAGAAAACTTTAGATAAAAAACGAAGATTGACGAAAAAATTACATGTTTTTTACAGTAATTTCGCACGAACCATAATCGGAATCCATTTCACCAGAATTATTGTACATCTTTTCTTTTAAAGCTCTTATAAATTGTTTATTAAATTTTGTGTTACGAATCACCGGAACAATTAAACGACGACATATATGAGACATTGAAAATGTAATGGACCCGTTTGTTTTAGTTATCCTTTCTAAAATTGGATACAAAGCAGGGTTAAGAAAAACATCACATGGAACATTTTCAAATTCCACCTGGGAAAATTTTTTATTTGGAATCTTATTCATATCGTCTCTATTATTAATTGACGCAATTATATCGGGTTTTATTTTATATTCAATATTCAAAATATAATATCGTTTTAAAATGTCATTGTTTTTTTCTTTAAATGCTTTCTCATACAATTTTATTTTTTCTTTAAGCTTAGAGGTATATATATATTTTTCATTATCAGAATGAAATTTCCTTCCTGTGTATGGATCAAAGTCCCATTCTCCTGAATTTAGCTTATCAATAAGTTCGCTAATTTCTTTTTTCTCATTTTGAAAATTAAATAAAATTGTTTTGCCATCATTCTCCCCCCAGTTTCCAGCTGTTTTTCCCCCGCCAACAAGGAGAGTACTACCTTGAAATTTATGAATCTCTCGTCCTTTTTCAAAAATTCCTCCATAGCTCTTATTTTGATTTTTTAAGGCTAACTCAATCAACTCTATCTCAAGTTCACTTAAAGGCTTATCTAAGGTAGTCAGCTTTTCAGCTTTTAAAAAATCATCATTATTTATGGCATCTTTGAACTCTTGAACAGACATCACGTGATCTTTAAGAACGTGACACTGTGCTTTAAACGAAAAACATAAAAAAAGAGCATAAAAACTTACAGATAATACATTGGTGTAATTTTTAGATAAGAACATTTATATAACTCCCCTTATGATATTTTAGGTATACTGGATTCTGATTTTATACAAAAAAATATAATAAAATTTACTAATAGAATTTATTAAGAATAAATCAAAATTTAAATATTTTGATTAGAAATTTGCTATCCTGCAGCTTTTTGAATAAGTATTTTTTATCATTGCTTTTGGCCAGCCACAAGTAGAAAAGGGAATATAAATTCTCTTTTCTATTAAGAAATATATTAATCTTTTTAAAATACCACAAAATAAACCATAAGATGGGTAAATCATTATGTTCTTGGGGGTTTTTAGATGGGATTGAACGCTATAAAATGAAAATTTGGCGTCCCCTACGGGAGTCGAACCCGTGTCTACACCGTGAGAGGGTGGTATCCTAGGCCACTAGACGAAGGGGACATTCAATTACTACCATAATCGAACAAAGCAAAGAAATCAACAAATTGGTTTGAAGTGGCGTAAATTAATTATCTCAGCATCTTTTCTGGAACAACGGCCGCATCAAATTCAGCTGCACTTAAATACCCTAACTTAAGTGTAGCTTCTTTAAGGCTAATATCTTGTTTTAATGCGCACTTAGCAATGGTTGCAGCTTTTTCATACCCAACAATGGGATTAAGTGCTGTCACCAGCATTAATGACTTCTCAATATTTGATTTCAAACGATCTTCATTTGCTGTAATACCAACTAAGCAATTATCAGAAAAACTCATCGCAGCGTCTGCTAATAACGTAATAGATTGCAAAAGATTTAAAATAATCACAGGTTTAAACACATTTAATTCAAAATGCCCTTGCGATCCTGCAACCGTAATTGTTGTATGATTTCCCATAACCTGACAGCAAACCATAGTCATAGCCTCAGCCTGCGTTGGGTTTACTTTTCCTGGCATAATAGATGATCCAGGTTCATTTTCAGGCAAGTAAATTTCGCCTAAACCACATCTTGGACCAGAACCTAACCAACGAATATCATTCGCTATTTTCATAAAACTTACAGCTAAAACATTTAACTGACCTGACAACTCAACTAAGGCATCATGCGTGGCAAGCGCTTCAAATAAATTCTCCGCCGTTTCAAATGGATATCCTAATCGTTCGCTTAATTTTATTGCAAAAGCCTCTTTAAAACCTTTCTTGCAATTAATCCCCGTTCCGACTGCTGTTCCTCCTTGCGCTAAACGGTATACACGCGGCATTGTTGATTCAATACGATCAATACCAAGCTTTACCTGCATAGCATAGGCACTAAATTCTTGTCCTAATGTCACTGGAGTAGCGTCTTGTAAATGCGTACGGCCAACTTTAATCAGCCCATCAAAAGCTTGTGCTTTATCTTTCAAAATCCAAAGCATATGCTTTAGTGCGGGCAAAAGTTTTTCATGAACGGAAAGTGTTGCTGCAATATGCATCGCTGTTGGGAAGCTATCGTTTGACGACTGCCCCATATTTACGTGGTCATTAGGATGAATAGCTCCATGTATATCTACAGATGCCCCTAAAATCATATTTGCACGATGTGCAATGACTTCATTTAAATTCATATTTGTTTGTGTTCCAGATCCCGTTTGCCAAACAACAAGGGGAAAATGCTCATCGAGTTTGCCATCAGATATTTCTGCTGCGGCAGACTTAATGGCATCAACCCACTCTGGCTTAAGCAACCCCAAAGTACCATTGACCTCTGCAGCTATGTATTTTAAATGTGCAAAAGCGTAAATTAATGGCAAAGGCATAAGCTCACCACCAATTTTAAAATTACTCCGAGATCTTTCTGTTTGAGCCCCCCAATAACGGGAGACATCAACTTCAACTTCACCCATGGTATCTTTTGCTATACGTGTGTTCATCTCAATCCACCATTATTAAAGTTAGAACATTTTATTAATTAGAATTTATTTCAGTTTTAAAAATGACCAAGTGCTAAACGATTAATAGTTTGAGACGAGGAGTTTACCAAAGTAAATGAGCACTAAAAATCCAGCAGAACGTTGCAACAATCGGTCATTAATGAAATTGAAGACTAGTCTTCGCCGTGTGCCTTTGTATATCCTGGCTTCCCATCGAACATATTGAGTTTTTCAATATGGTTCCAACGATTGTTTTTTGAAATACGCAACATAATATCAGCGATATCAGAATCCGTTAAATCATAAGCTGTTTCGCGTACACTAAAACGTGCTGTCAACATATCAATGACATCAACCGCTGGATTTGAACCTGGGTATAATTTCACGCCTCGGCTTGAAATCATTTTAAGACAAACAAGAGTTCCTTCAACAGCAGTCTCTAAAGTTTTGCCAACTGTGTTAAAATCTACAGATGATTCCAAAAAGACATCTAAACCGTTTACTTGACGCGCAGTCACTTTCACAAGGTCAGGTGCTTTTGATACCTTTGGCAATTTTACCCGCTGATAATTACGTGAAGCGCACGTACTATGTTTCCTACCAAGATTTTTTATAATTGCATCTGCAAATGCTGATGTTGATGCGGCACCTTCATTTCCAAAGGTATCACGTGTTTGGATGCCATCTATATCAAGAGTAACAAACAAAGCTTGCTCAATCGCATTCGCTGCTTCAAACTCACCTAAATGACGAAGCATCATGACGCCTGACATAACAACAGCTGTTGGGTTGATTGTATTTTTACCAGCATATTTGGGTGCAGATCCATGAACAGCTTCAAAAATAGCATAATCATCACCAATATTTGCCCCTGGCGCAAAACCAAGTCCGCCAATCAAACCTGATCCTAAATCACTTAAAATATCACCATTCATATTTGTTGTTACGATCACATCAAATTGTTCTGGACGACGCACCAATTGATGCGCAGCGTTATCAACAATAATATGTTCAGCTTGAATGTCAGGGTATTCCTTTGCAATCTCTTCAAACGTGCGCTTCATGAGGCCTTCACTCAGCTTCATAATATTTGCTTTAGTTGCACAATGAACCGTTTTACGTCCCTCAGCACGCGCAACTTCAAACGCTAATCGAACAATTTTCTCACAACCCTTACGCGAAATAATCTTCAAGCACTGTGCAACACCTGGCGTTTGCATATGTTCAATACCTGCATATAAATCTTCAAGGTTTTCACGAACGATTACAAAATCAATATTCCGTCCTTGAAATGGTGTTTTAATCCCAGGAACTTCACGTACAGGACGAATATTACCATAAGCCTCAAACAATTTACGAAGTGTTACATTCGCACTTTTTTCACCAAACCCAATTGGCGTTTCTAAAGGCCCTTTAAGAGCAACTTTATTACGCATGATTGAATCAATCGTTGCTTGCGGGACTCCAGTAGCTTGACCCTTTTTAAAAACTTCAGCACCTGCTTCACACACATCCCAATTAATTGAAACACCAGTCGCTTCAATAATTCTGCGAGCTGCAGTTGTTACTTCTGGTCCAATGCCATCACCTGGAATAAGTGTAATATTATATGTTTTTGTCATAACAGGCCTTGCGTGTATATTAAATTAAATTTTATGAATTAGTTTACCGTGAATGGGGTTCTTCACAAAGTTAAATATTGCACTTGTTTGATTAATATAATATTAAGGCCCTTCAAACAAACAATAGAATTAATAAAAAAGGAGCTAAAAAGCTCCTCTATGCTGTAATTATCAGACACTAATTTTTGTAATATTGCTCTTTATCCAACATGCCTTCACTGCTATCAACGATCAATGTCACGGCTGCATCTCCAGTAATACTGACAGTTGTACGGAATGTATCCATTAAACGGTCAATACCTGTGATTAAAAGAACGCCTTCAAGTGGCAAATTAACAGAACCTAAAACAACAGGCAACATAACAATTGCCGCACTTGGAATACCTGCGCCGCCAATTGACCCTAAGGTTGCTGTAAAAATAATCGTTGCGTATTCACTATAGGTCAAGACGTGTCCTGCAGCTTGCGCAAAACAAAGCGCACAAAGCCCCAAATAGATTGCCAGACCATCCATATTAATGGTTGCCCCAAGGGGTAATATAAAAGATGAACTAAGCTTGGATACACCCATTTTTTCGCTACAAACAGACATTGTTACAGGCAAAGCTGCTTTCGTACTACTTGTTGAAAACGCCATAGCTTGGTATTCAAAGCTCTTTTTGAAAAAAGGCAATGGCGACAAACGACCAAACGTTGCAATCATGCCGCCAAACACAAAGTATTGAATAACGAACGCAAATACACCAGCCATAATAAGCTTACTTAAACTCATCAAAACCGCAGTTCCTTGGGTTCCAACACACCACGCCATCAAACAAAATGCTGCGATTGGGGCAAACTTAACAATAATACGAATCATCGTTAAAACAACTTCTGTTAGATCTTTTACTGTTACAAAAATACGCTTTGCAGAAGGTCCCATCAACACAAGTGTGATCCCGCAAAAAATTGAAAAGAACACGACTTGCATAATCGTTCCTTGCGCCATTGCACCCACGATGTTATCTGGAATAATATTCATCAACATTTCAAGTGGCTTAAATACCTGCACTGTTTGAGCTGATGTTGTTTTCAATACAAGTCCAGCGCCAGGTTCAAACAGCCATGCTGAGAACATTCCCAAAAAGATTGCAAAGCATGTGCATAAAACATAAGCAGACGCGGCTTTAACACCAATCCGCCCTAGTTGATTGGCATCTTTAATATTACTTAATCCATTAATAATAGAGAAAAAAATGAGTGGCATGACAATCATTTTGATTAAACGAATAAAGATGTCTCCTATTGGCTTTAAGTAGGCAGCGTGTTCGCCCAATATAAATCCGCAAGCAATACCGCTAATAAGGCCTATAAGAACTTTATGCCAAGGTTGTATACCGGCTGCTGAAGCTACGCTAAGTGATGAAGAAGTAGATCCAGTTGCAGAAGCGCGTGCGCAGGATGCTTCAACGGAAGTGTCGTTGTTAATTTCGAATTCTTTATGTGATGTCATGCGTTGGTTTTTTTCCTTTTACAGTACATGTTATTGGCGCATTTTGACTCTACGCTTACGAAATGAGTTTAAACGCCTTAAAGACTTTTTGAAGTTTAATTGATTTTAAACGATGCGAAAAGATAAATTACATAAAACCTTAAATTTTAACTGTTAAAAAGTAAAAATCCCATCAAATTTAACAAATATTAATACAAAAAAATGGCAAAAAAAGAATATTAATTGCCAAATAAATCACATTAACACTTTTTATTACCTAGGCAGTAAAAATTTCCACACCATTTGCTGTCACACCTAATGTATGTTCAAACTGCGCTGATAAAGATCGATCACGTGTAACAGCTGTCCAACCATCATCTAGCATTTTAATATTATACTTTCCTGCATTGATCATAGGCTCAATCGTGAAAAACATTCCTTCTTTCAAAGCAATACCCTCACCTGGTTTACCATAGTGCACAATACTTGGAGCTGAGTGAAAGGAACGACCCAAACCATGCCCACAAAAGTCACGGACAACAGAAAAGCCAGATTTCTCGGCATGCGATTGAATAACATGCCCAATGTCACCTAGCGTTGTACCTGGCTTAACAATATCAATTGCGCGCATTAAACATTCATACGTTACATTAATCAATTTTTCAGCACGTAAAGGCACCTTGCCTATACTAAACATACGGCTTGTATCACCATGCCAACCATCAACAATCAACGTCACATCGATATTAATAATGTCGCCTGTCACAAGGCGCTTATCAGATGGGATACCGTGACACACAACATGATTAACCGATGTACAAACCGATTTTGGAAAGGGTATATGACCATAAGGCGCATATCCTAATGGCGCAGGAACAGCACCACGCTCAATCGTCCATGCATGACACAGCGTATTAATTTCGTCTGTCGTAATACCTGCTTTTACAAAAGGCGTGATATAATCCAGCAATTGTGACGCAAGACGTCCTGCTTTTCGCATACCATCAAAATCGGATGCATTATGAATAACAATAGTACTATCATCTTGCTCTTCTTCGGCGTGACTGTGTTTACAACTATCACTATGCACATGGTGCTGTGGATTAATCATTATTAAACTCCCTTTATAACTAACAATAATAAACCCCCGCGTTGGCTTTGCAAGCGGGGGTCTAAGATTTTTTTAGTATTTTATTTAACTTGTATTATTAAAATCTTTTCTGCGCCGGACTTACTAGCATACATTTTTTAAAGAGAATGCATACAAACGTTCGAAGAAAAAACAACAATTAACGTGAATAAAATTCAACTACCAAGTGTGGTTCCATTTGAACTGGAAATGGAACGTCAGACAATTTTGGGGTACGAACAAACTTACCCTTCATTGTTTTGTGGTCAACATCCATATATTCAGGAACATCACGTTCTGTTAATTGCGTTGCTGTTAATACAACTGCATTTTCTTTCATTGATGTTGTAATAGCAATCTCATCACCTTCTTTTACAAGATATGATGGAATGTTTACGCGCTTACCATTAACAGAAATATGACCATGGTTCACAATTTGGCGTGCAGCAAAAACAGTTGCTACGAATTTCATACGATAAACAACAGCATCCAAACGGCGTTCCAACAAACCAATCATGTTCTCTGAAGTATCACCTTTACGGCGCACAGCTTCATCATATACACGACGGAATTGACGTTCACTAATGTTACCATAGTAACCTTTTAATTTTTGCTTCGCGCGCAACTGAACACCATAGTCAGATGGCTTTGAACGTTGTTGACCATGTTGACCTGGCCCATAACTACGAACGTTAAATGGACTCTTAGCACGACCCCAAAGGTTTACGCCCAAGCGTCGATCAATTTTATGTTTTGCTGTGACTCGCTTTGTCATTGAATAAGCCTTATTCTTTTAAGTAATATATTTTCAAATAGAAGTTCCAAATTAATGACATACTTTTTTCCTTTTGTCAAGATTCAGAAGTATCTTTTTTATGAATTTTAGATTATTCATGAACAGCATAAATTGTGTTACGAATGTCATGTAAATGAACTAATAAAAATGGTGATCAAGATATATTGACCACCATTTTTTATGATTCAGCAATTAATAATACTCGAAAGCACTAAGCTGCCGCCTCGCTTGCAGCAGTCATTGACTCTGATTAATTACTAGCGTCTTGTTCTGGCGAACCTTCAACAGCAGAAACTGGTGACATTTTACCCACAACCGCAGCGTTAGCTATAGCAAACGCAATCATAGGGCATGTACCGTCTTTTTTCCGTGCTTGTCTTTTTTTATTTGTTAAAGCAGCAGGACCCTTAGCACTAGCATTTACAGCAGGAGCACTTGCTTTTGCGTGTGGCAGGCATTTTTTTTCATATGCTGACTTCGCACAAGCGTAAATCTCTAGCGGCGCATCTTTACGGCAATTTTTTGAGCATTCAGCGGCCTTTTCACTCTTCGCACATGCACTTACTGTACATTCATTTATACACTTTTCTTTTAATGCGTCACCTTTTAATGCTACACCGTTTTCATCACTCCAAAGTTTAAATGATTTTTGAAGCTTCTTTTTTCCAGGACGCGCAGATTTGCCTACTTTTTTTACAGGAGCGTTTTCAGCAACAACATAACCATCAGCATATCCACCCGTAACAAAGCCTAAAGCTAATAAAGCGGCCATAATAAATTTAATTTTTAACATCATTAATTACCTTTCTTAAAACTAAATATCAAGATCATCAAAGTTAATATCCAAGCATATGGATGCCTAAAAACATTATGACGATCTGTTAATAAATAGTATCACTTTAAGGATTAATAAGACGTTAAGATAAAACATCTTTTTTGGATAAAAATAAATATTTCTTGTTACTGGAATATTTATACAAAAATAAATATATTTAAATTATTTACCAACGAATAATGGCCGACGCCCACGTTAAGCCGCCTCCCATTGCCTCAATCAACACAAGTTGACCAGGCTTAATGCGTCCATCACGCACAGCTTCATACATCGCAAGCGGAATAGATGCAGCTGAAGTATTTGCATGCTTATCAACAGTAACAACCACTTTTTCAGGCGGCAAATTGAAATGATCAATAACACCTTGTATAATACGTTGGTTAGCTTGATGTGGCACAAACCAATCAATATCGGCTACTGTTAGATTGTTCGCAACAAGGGCCTTTTCAACAGCCTCACCAATTTTCTTGACAGCACTTTTAAAAATTTCACGGCCATTCATTACAATGGCACCGCGGCCATTTTTCGTTTCAATCGCTTGATTTACATATAATAAATCATAACCATTTCCATCTGAATACAAATGCGTGGACAAGACACCACGGTTCTCATTAGCAATTTCCCCTTGCTCATCAGAAGAGGTCAAAACAAGTGCGGCTGCGCCATCACCAAACAAAACACATGTTGAACGATCATTCCAGTCAACAATACGCAGCATCGATTCAGCGCCAATTAATAGAACAGTCTTTGTTTGACCTGATTTAATAAAATTATCTGCAATAGAAAGTGCATAGACAAAACCAGAACAGACAGCTTGCACATCAAACGCAAATGCATTAGACGCCCCAAGCAAAGCTTGCACACGCGTTGCTGTCGCAGGAAACCCGTGATCAGGTGAAGTTGTAGCAAGCACAATTGCATCAACAGAAAATGCATCAATACCAGCCATAGCTAACGCCTGTTTTGCAGCATGAGTCGCCATAACAGCTGTTGTTTCATCATCCGCTGCCATATGGCGCTGTGTTATCCCTGTGCGTTCACGAATCCATTCATCTGTTGTATTAAGATGTGCCGGTAAATCAGCATTTTTAACGCAATTCTTAGGCAGGTAATGGCCTATACCACTTACAATTGCACGATAAGTCATCTTAATATATTCCTGTTAGTTTGAATCAATTACACAACTGTTTCAGTTAGGCGAATTTCGGCTGCAGCACGTTCTTGCTCTAACTTATTTTGTTCTTGCTGATTTTGCAATAATCTCAATCGATTTTGCACACCATCGATAAAATTACTTTGCACCATGCTAACAGCAACACCAATGGCGTTTGCAAAACCAATAGCATCTGTACCGCCATGACTTTTAACAGCAATATGGCGAAGCCCTAAAAACACTGCGCCGTTATAATGGCGTGCATCACTGACTTGCTTCACACGATCAAAAGCAGGCTTTGCTATCAAATACCCTAATTTTCCGCGCCATGAAGATGACATACATTTTTGCAAAAGATCACGCACGAAACGCGTTGTTCCTTCAATCGCCTTCAACGCAATATTTCCTGAAAAGCCATCTGTTACAACAACATCCGTTGTGCCAGCCATAATATCAGTGCCTTCAACGAATCCGTGAAAATTAAAGTCATCAATATTGCGCAAAATTTGGAATGCTTCTTGAACGCCTGCATGGCCCTTAACTTCTTCTGAACCTACGTTAAGTAAGCCAACAGTAGGCCGATTAATGTTAAAGACTCGTGAAGCAAAAGCTTCGCCCATCAATGCAAACTGCACAAGATTTATAGCTGAGCACTCAATATTAGCTCCCAAATCCAACACAATTGTTCGACCATGACCATTCGTCGTGGGCATAACAGCTGGAATAGCAGGACGGTTAATACCATCAAGTGTTTTCAAAAGAACCTTTGATAATGCCATGTACGCACCGGTGTTGCCAGCAGAAACAACTGCATGAGCACGCCCATCGCGCACAGCTTCAATCGCCATACCCAAATTTGATTTACGTCCACTTCGCACTGCAACTGCAGGCTTTGTGTAATTCGTTACAATCACATCCGTATGGATAATTTCACTGCATGCTTTTAATAATGGCGCGTCTTCAAGCGCAATATGAATTGCAGGCGCATCACCGTATAATAAAAAACGCAAGTCTTTTACTTGCGTTTTTTTAAGCGCTAACTCGGTACCGGGGATAACCATGGATACACCAAGATCCCCGCCCATAGCATCAATTGCAAGTGTGACTGACATTAGCTCGCGTCAACAACAGATGCCTTTAATTTCAATACTTGGCGACCATTGTAATGACCACAGCTTTGACAAACGTGGTGTGATAACTTAACAGCACCGCAGTTTGGGCATTCTGTTGTATTGATCGGAGCCAAGTGATGATGTGAACGACGCATACCGCGACGTGACACAGATGTTTTTTTCTTTGGAACTGCCATGAATAACCTCTCTCATGAGTGAGAAAAAATATAAAACTTAACTTCGAACATTACATATTTTTACAAAAAAAATCAAGAGTCTTGTTTGCTATTTTACATTTTTAAGATTGATTCTACCCTTTAAATGAATTAAAGGACAGTTTAAATCAGTTATTATGAAGACTGTTTATCAAATCATAAAATAACACTTTCAAAATCTTTATGTAAAATGTCACACCAATTTGCCTCATGCAATCATTAGACCTCCTTTACTAAAATGCAAAAAAGAGTCTGGCATCTACATCCATAGATAGAGTATAGTGTCTTTATATTTTTTTAATTTGCAAAATGAACAAATGCGTATTTTACTCTCCAATGACGATGGCATTAATGGACACGGTCTTAAAGTTTTAGAAAAGATAGCCCGCACACTTTCAGATGATGTCTGGATTGTGGCTCCCGAGCTTGATCAAAGCGGTTCAAGTCACTCACTGACCTTACGTGATCCGTTACGAATTCGTGAAGTTTCTCCAAAAAAATTTGCTGTGTCCGGCACGCCAACAGATTGTGTCATGATGGCAGTCTCACATATCCTAAAAGATAAAAGACCAGATCTTGTTTTATCTGGTGTTAACTATGGGTCCAATATGGCAGAAGACGTAACTTATTCAGGTACAATTGCAGCAGCATTTGAGGGCGCACTTCTTAATATAAGGTCTATTGCTTTTAGCATAAATATTCAGCATGAACATCCTGCAAAATGGGCAACGGCTGAGCATTTCGGACCTGATATTTTAAAAAAATTAGCAGAAACACCAATGGATAAAAATGTTATATTTAATGTAAACTTCCCAGATACGATTGTTTCATCCGTAAAAGGTATCCGCATTACAACTCAAGGACATCGTAGCGGGGATGACAATATTATAGCCTGTAAAGATCCGCGTGGACGCCCTTATTTTTGGATTGGCGCAGGTCTGTACCGGTATGCTCCTTGCCCAACAGCACTTGAACCTGGAACAGACTTAGAAGCTATTCACTCAGGCTATATATCAATTACTCCACTAAGCCTCAACTTAACACATGAACAAACCTTAAACAGTTTGAAAGGTAGTTTTGAACTATGAAATCGTTCACATTAAATTTAAAAACGATTACACCTCTCGCACTTGTGTTGCTTTTATCTGCATGCTCCAACCGTTCAGATGGTCCTTCAGAAATCATCCATGCGCGTCCGATATCACCTTATTATATCGTCAAAGCTGATGATACACTCGCAGATATTGCGTCAAAGAATTCAATGACAGAAAGCGAGCTTATCTCACTTAATAATCTAAAAGAACCATTTAAAGTGTTCAAAGGTCAGAGAATCCTTGTGCGCGTCATTGGCAGCTCATCCGATTACACAAAAGCGAACGGCGATATTACTGTGAAAGAACTTGAAGCAGATGGGCCACTTGAGGGCTCTGATGCGACGCCTATGGCAACAATACAAAATCCTAATATAAATGAATCAAAAGATTCCACAGCAAACACTTCAGAATTTTTAGATCCATTAGACACGACAAAAGCACCTGAAATCCCTGCATCTAAGCCTTCTTTCAAAGAATCACTTTCTAAAGAACCAGAACCGCAAGCAGCTATAGGTACTTCAAGCTTTGACTGGCCTGTAAAAGGAAAAGTTCTAAATAAGTTTGGGCAAAAAATGCCTGATGGAACGATCAGCGACAGCATTCAAATTTCCGCTCCTGTTGATACAAAAGTAAAAGCGGCAGCTGTCGGAAAAGTACAACAAACAGGTGAGGTTCCTGGTTTTGGAAAAATTGTTGTAATAAAGCATAACGACGGAAGATCTTCTGTTTACACATACCTTAAAGAGGTTTCTGTAAAATCAGGTCAACAAATATCACAAGGACAAGTTGTAGGTCGAGTTGGCAAAAATGGAAATAAAGCCATGCTGTTATTTCAAGTTAGAAAAGTAGTTGGCAAAAAATCAATTCCAATTGATCCATTAGCTCTCTTACCATAGCTTTAATATGCGTTGCTCCCGCCACAAGGCGGGAATAACAACAAAACATTATGGTGCTTCAAATATAGCTTAAGCATGAACTGAATAAAAACCAGCACAAGCCATAAATAAAATATTCGAATATGAGAAATTGAAAAAGCTTAGTACTATAATCAATTTACAATCAAGCCATTATAAAAAAATTAGTGTGCACGCATTTCGGCACTTTGTTGTTCTGGTTTAGGGTTAGCCTCCATTACGCGAACGACACGTCCAGCAACTTCGGTACCATTCAGAGCGATCAATGCTTTTTGAGCTTCCTCAGGAGTTTGCATTTCAACAAAACCAAAACCTTTACTGCGCCCAGAAAATCGATCAATAACGACTTTCGCCGAAAGAACTGAACCAAAATTGACAAACACTTCTTGTAGCTCAGCATCGCGCATAGAAAATGATAAATTGCTGACATATAACTTGTTATTCATAGTCTCTCCTTTAAAAAACAATGACTGTAGCGTTCAATAAAGCCAATAAGCACTTGAGCGACCGTCAAAGATAGAATAACCGCAAAATGGTTAAAATCAGGTAAAACGAAAACAAGAAAAAATTAAAACAACTTAAAAAATTACAATATGAACCGTGATAAATCCTGGTTTTGAGCCAGCGCTTCAACTTTATCTTTCACATCATCGCCTGTAATTTCCACACGCTTTTCAGTCAAATCTGGCGCATCAAAGCTAAGCTCTTCTAGGAGCTTTTCTAATATTGTATGTAAACGACGTGCACCAATATTCTCAACATTTTGATTAATATCAGCAGCAAGACGCGCAATTTCCTCAATAGATGCGTTGCTAAAATTTAAACTAATACCTTCTGTCGCAAGCAAAGCTTTTGCTTGGCAAACAAGATTTGCTTCAGGTTCTGTCAAAATGCGATAAAAATCTTCACGCGTAAGTGCTTTCAATTCGACACGAATAGGCAACCGCCCTTGTAGTTCTGGTAATAAATCCGATGGTTTTGCTTGATGAAATGCCCCTGATGTTATAAATAAAATATGGTCTGTTTTAACTGCACCATACTTTGTTGACACAGTAGTCCCCTCAATTAAAGGCAGCAAGTCACGTTGCACCCCTTCCCGGCTTATGTCAGCACCTTGACGTTCAGAGCGTGCACAAATCTTGTCGATCTCATCTAAAAAAACAATACCATTTTGCTGAACAGCCTCAAGTGCGTCACGAACAATTTTATCTTGATCAAGTAGCTTTTCAGACTCATCTTCCACTAAAACAGCGTGTGCTTCTAAAACGGACATACGCTGATCTTTAAGTTTACTACTACCAAGGGCCTTTCCAAAGATATCACCTAAATTAAACATTCCCATTTGAGCACCTGGCATCCCTGGCACATCCATTGCAGGCATTGAAAGGTTCGCGCCATTATCTTGAACTTGAATATCGATTTCACGATCATTTAATTCGCCTTCGTGCAACTTTTGACGAAACTTAAGGCGCGTTTCAGGACTTGCAGATTCACCAACCAAAGCATCCAATACACGATCTTCAGCCAAAGAAACTGCTTTGACTTTGATTTCCTCACGCATACGGTCTTTAGACATTTTAACTGAAATCTCAACAAGGTCACGAATGATTTGCTCAACATCGCGGCCAACGTAACCAACTTCAGTAAACTTGGTGGCTTCAATCTTAATAAAAGGGGCTTGGGCTAGTTTAGCCAAACGACGTGCAATTTCTGTTTTACCGCAACCTGTTGGTCCTATCATTAAAATATTTTTTGGCAATACTTCATCTATTAAATCAGACGACAATTGCAAACGCCTCCAACGGTTACGAAGCGCTATAGCAACAGCACGTTTAGCATCTGTTTGCCCAACAATAAAACGATCAAGTTCAGTTACAATTTCACGTGGTGTCAATGTACTCATATGCTCAAGCTTTCAACAATAATATTTTTATTTGTATAAATACAGATATCACCAGCAATTTCAATAGAACGACGTGCAATATGTTCTGCATCAAGATTTTCATCTTCAACAAAGGCCCGCGCCGCTGCTAACGCGTAACCCCCGCCGGAACCTATAGCCATAATGCCATCCTCAGGCTCCAAAACATCACCAGTCCCTGTCAATACAAGTGACACATTTTTATCGGCGACCAACATCATTGCTTCAAGTTTTCTAAGATAACGATCTGTTCGCCAATCTTTAGCCATTTCAACACATGCACGCGCAAGCTGCGAGGGGTACTGCTCAAGCTTACTTTCAAGACGCTCAAACAAGGCAAATGCATCAGCTGTAGCGCCTGCAAACCCAGCAATCACGTGACCATTAGCAAGACGGCGAACCTTTTTTGCATGCGCTTTTATAACTTGTGCGCCTAAAGTTACTTGTCCATCACCAGCGATAACAACTTTTCCGTTACGTCGAATTGAAACAATTGTTGTCCCATACCAAAGACCAGGTTTATGTTCTTGCATTGTATACTCCATTTTTCATGTTCTACTTTATCGACTGTTCAATAAATATTCCAGAAGATTCAATAACAAAACAAAAAACGATAACTGAAATTTAAAAAGCAAAAAATAAAATTTACAACTAATTATTTGCAATAATAATACAATTACATGCTATTTATTATAAATTAACCATTTATTAATCTAAAAAATAAGACAATTTAATGTGTAGATATAATCCTTATTTTCTGCATGAACTTAGACTCTCTCTTTAAAAAATCAACAAAGGAGAACACTATGCGTAAAACTCTTCATTTTCCAAAAGTATTCTTATTTTTATGCCTTATAAGCTTAATAATGGCAATTTTCATTAAAAATACGATAGCTTCGCAATTTAAAAATACAGAAGATTTAGAATCGTTTGAAAATAAAAATATCACCCAGATATCTTCGATTAAGCAAAAGAGGAAAAGAACACGCATTCATGACATAAATTCAGTCGATCAGCCCATTGTTATGCCTTTCGAGATTAATGACCTGCATCAATACTTAAATGAACGTATTATCGGTCAAAATGAAGCTATGCTTTCTCTAGCAATAAGCATTCACACACATTACCTAAGCGCTAAAATTAATGCTAAAATGATTAAGTTAGCAAAGAAAAATAGCTCACATAAACACTATCCTCTTCAAAAAAATAATATTCTATTAATTGGTCAGGAAGGATGCGGAAAAACAGAATGTGTTGGTTACATTTATGATTTTCTAAAACAATACAGCGGTGACCAAGACTTTAATTTTCCTTTTGTAAGATGCAATAACACATCAACAAATTCAGAGGAATTTGCTAAAGAAATCATTTTGAATAGCTTAGTTTTAAGCAAAGCAAACATAAAAAAAGCAGAACACGCTTTAGTCTTTATCGATGATATTGATCAAAAGCTTTTTTCACACAACCCAGGAAAAGGAGAAGATGCGTCGCATCAAATTCAAAAAACATGGGCCCCTATAATAAAAGGAGCAACCATTACAAATGAAATACCAAGCAGCAAAGATGAAAAAAGCGATGATATCTTTAAGTTAAATACGCATAATATGCTTTTCATTGCAGCTGGAAGATTTAAAACAAATACAGATGCAAACTTACAATCCTACGATGATAATGATCTTGAAGAATATGGATTCACATCAGAATTTACAGACGTATTCCAAAGCCGTGTACTATTTAATCAGTTTAATACAAAAATGCTTATTCAAATTATAAGAAATCCTGACACTCCATTCATCAATCAAACCATGACATTTCTTCAAGAGGGGTACGGCATCACCCTTGAGTTTTCACCTGAGATATTTCAAGAACTTGCTAAAATAGCCATAAAAAGTAACCGATGTGTCCAAGCTTTACAAACAACAGTTAATAAACTTCTTGAGAATATTTTGAAAAATGCACCGAAGCTGCGTGGACAAGCATTAATAATATCAAAAGCAGACATAGATGCATTACCACGCATAAAATCAAAGCGTGAAAGGTTTGAAGAAAAAATTCCGGGCTTTTATTCTTAAATTAAATAATTATCAGAAGAATTTAATACATAAAAGAACCATTAAAGTAGGCCATAAAAATCACTTTCAATAGCGTGCCTTTCATACTTGGCATAAACATGTGAACTGGGTGGCATACGCACAATTTAATTTGCTTAATTATGTGTACCTATTAAAGCTATTCTTTTCTTCTCTTAATTCCTATAAGGGGAAAATATTATGATTCGTGCAACAATACTTTTTAAATTAACCATTTTGCTTATGACGTCATGTTTATCAAGTGTAAGTTTTTCAAGCTCTGGCCTGGATGGTGATGACCCATTTAATGGTAAAGAGAATGGAGGCTCAGACACCCCTGGAACTTCTTTCCCAAAACAGGCAACGCCTGATGAGTACAAAGATTTATTTACAGCACTTAATAAAATTGTAAGGATACCTATTACCAAAGTTTCAGAACAACAATGTATTAATAACGCTATCGACTTTCAATTAAACAACTTTTTTGAAACATTCAAAGGCGAAAATAAAACATCAAGTGAGGCAAATTATTTTAGCTGGCTAATTCTTGACGCATTGATAAACGAGCAAGAAACTCCAGATGAACCTATTTGGCATCCTCAATTCCATAACTTTATTTCAAAAACGGATTCTAGTGCGTATGATGCAGATAAGGGCAATTTAAAGCAAAAGGGAACTGTAAAAAAAGCAGTTAAATTTGACATTGACGCTGACGCATCATCGGTAAAATCTTTACGCGTTCCTAGCTTCTTTGGGGAAAAAGCGACAGCACCACAATCGGTTTCTACCAAACTGCCTACCGCAACGCGCATGACAGAACATCTTAAAAATTTTATCATAGATCAAAATGATGCAATGTCATCACTTTCCCTTTATATCCATAAACATTACGCCTCACTCAAGCACAATGAAAACAAAAATAATGTGCATTACGATAAAAGTAATATTTTAATGATTGGGCATACTGGCTGTGGAAAAACAGCTTCTGTTGAACGAATAAGTGAATTCTTAAAAATGAATAATATAGATATTGCATTAACAATTTCTAGTGCAGCATCACTTACACGGACAGGATACGTAGGATCAAGCGCATCAAGCATCATAAAAGCAGCACTAATGAACAATAAGCACAATGTTAAAGCGACCGAAAATTCTATTATATTCATTGACGAAATTGATAAAATTCCTGATGGCAAAGGCATCGCTGGTGAGGACGTTCAAGGAGAACTTTTACGCTACCTACAAGGCGAAGTTGTCAGAATTGAAATTGATGGAGCAGGATGCGCGAAAACAACATATGAGGTTAACACAACAAATATATTGTTTATCTGCGCAGGTGCTTTTGAAGGGCTTGTTCCAGATGAAATTGAAGTAGTCACCTCGGTAATAGAACCAAAAGCTCAAAAACCAATAGAGTCTGGCCAACAAATCGAAATTTCAGTAAATTCTATAGCCTTGATCAGCGCTGAAGCAAAAGCAACCAGCAATGCAGCAGTAGAATCCGCTTTAGAAACAATTACAGACACAGCAGTGAAAGCAGAAACTGACAAAAAGAAAAAAATAACATACAAGGGTAATGAAGCTTACTTAGCACAGTATGGCATTAAGTCAAACTTGGAAAAACCCACAGCAACCACAGGAAATATGACCACGCCTTTTCCTAAGAAAATAAAAGAGAAGCGTTATAGTGTTTCCGATGCAAAACTTTCTCATTGGTTAAAGCCTGAATTTATTGGCCGTGTACATAACCAAATTATATTTAAACCAATGGATAAAGCAGGATTAAGGCGCATTTTGACCGAACCGAAAAATTCTATTATCAAGCAATCAATTTCTCTTCTTGAGTCAGAACACTACAACATTAATGTTATATTTACGCCGAAAGCACTTGATGCCATCGCAGATAAAGCATTTGCATCACAAACAGGTGCCAGGTCATTAAAAAGAATTGTCGATGATGTTCTTAAACCGACGTTTAGAGACGCTGATTTATTAACCGGCAAAACAGTTACAATTACAGGAGAATTGGTTGAATTCTTAATACCAACACACCTTGCAACATTAAATCAAAGTATCTTAGCAATGTATGTGTAAACACCTTATTTTAAATAACGCCGTATGTAACCTATTACATGCGGCACTTCTCAATAGGGAATCCTCTCAAAAAGGCCTCTACTTCTAACGGTTTTCCACCTGCACGTTGCATAACTTTAAACGATAATGCGCCCTGCCCGCATGCTACACACAAAGCATGATGTTCATTTTCAAAGAATGTCCCTGGTGTGAAAAAGGCTTCAATATCAATAACTTCTGCCGTTAATACCTTAATTACAGCATTATTTAATGTAAACCACGTACCAGGCCATGGATTAAGTGCACGGATGCGTGCATGCAAAGCCGTTGCTGATTGATTCCAATCAAGCTCTCCTTCAAGCTTTTCTAACTTAGCTGCATACATAATCCCCTCTTCAGGCTGAACTTCTGATTGAATTGTTTGCAACAGTAAGCCTTCCAGAGAATCTCGCAGTAACATCGCCCCGCTTTCCATCAGCTGATCATGCAATGAGGACGCTGTCGTTTCTGTTGAAACTGCTATGTGCGATTTAACAAGCATTGCCCCTGTATCAAGGCCTACATCTATTTGCATCAACGTCACGCCTGTTTCAGAATCTTCAGCCATGATCGCACGCTGAATAGGGGCTGCACCTCGCCATCTTGGCAATAATGATGCATGAATATTAACGCATCCCAAACGCGGAGCATCTAATATTTCTATTGGAAGGATCAATCCGTAGGCAGCAACGACTGCCAAATCAGCATTTAAAGATTTAAAGAATGCTTGCTCTGTTTCATTGCGCAAACTTTTAGGCGTATACACAGGAATGTTATGCTCGTCTGCGCAGACATGTACAGGTGTTTTTTGAACAGTTTGTCCACGGTCACGCGCTTTTGGTGGGCGAGTATAAACAGCGACAACATCGTGTCCTGAGTCAATCAAAACCTTAAGAGCAGCAACAGAAAATTCAGGAGTCCCCATAAAAATAAGTCGTTTAGGAGCAAGAATAGATAGAGACATTTAAAAATCACTTTAATAAAACTATTTTTTATGATCTTACAAAATTCTAACAGATATGGGTACTATTGATTTGTGAGTTTTAAATTTGCAAATAGAATGCAAATTGCAACATTAAACTGTTTCACCCTACGTTTAAAATCGATATGATGTGAATCACGATAATAAGAAAAAGAGAAAACAATGTTTTTTACAAGTAGAGTACATATCCCTTCCTTTTTTAAAAATATAAAATTTTTAAAAAGTACATCACAATCCCTTTTAATACTGCTTAGTACTTTTAGCGCGCATGCCACGGCTTCAACAATTGTTGTTACACTGAAGCCAATTTATGGTTTAGTAGCAGCACTTACAAATGGCATCACAACACCAACTCTACTATCCGAGGGGCGTGGATCAACGCACACATTAAGCCTCTCACCAAGTGATATCAAAACATTAAGCAGAGCAGAGCTTGTCATTTGGGTTGGTGAATCGTATGAAATAATGATGGCAAAACCGCTTCAAAAGGCAATCCCAGAAAATGCATTACTTACACTAGAAAAAGTATCTGGTTTAAAACTTTATAAGCAACGAACTGGTGGTCTTTTTGCAGGCCATAGCTGCCAGTGCTGCCATGAAGATCACACACATATACATGATCTACATGATCATAAAGACGAACATGGACATGTTCCGATACCTTTACCTGTTTATAACGATGATGACTTAAAAAAGCATCAAGACATACAACCTGCAGCGCCAATAGATGGCCACTTTTGGCTTGATATTGATAACGCAAAAATATGCGCGCATGCAATTGCAACAAAAATAATTCAATTGTGGCCACAACATAGTGAAATTATCACATTGAATTTAGAAAAATTAAATGTTGAACTAGATGCTCTCAAAGAACAAATGAAGGCACAGCTTGCTTTAATAAAAGGTAAATCTGCACTCATTGATCATGATTCACTGCAATACATTGAAAAACAATTTGACTTTACAATCAAAGGCGTACTAAGTGAGGAACCTGGAATGGAGCCTTCACCAAAACAAATAACAGCATTGAAAAATAAACTTGGTGCCAATATTAAAGAAAAACTAATCAAAGTCTTTTTTTATAGCGGAAATGCACACACCCCTGCCCCCAAACTACTAAAAAATCTTACTTCAAAATACGCAATTCGAATGGCTCCACTTGATTACGTTGGTGATGCCCTTTTAAAAGATGTTGATAGTTATCAAGCCTGCTTGAAAGCCATTGCTGCACAACTTATTGCGGGCTTTAAAGAAACCATAGCATAATGTCTTTTTTCGTAAGTGAGCTAAAATGCTAAAAATACATGTTGATGCTGCCAATACAAAAAAAGCAAATGAATACGCTAAACGTATTGCAGAGTGTTTTGATATTTCATCTAGAGAAGAAGCAGAAATCATCGTTGTTCTTGGTGGTGATGGCTTTATGCTTGATGCGCTTCATAGAGGAAGTAACCTTAACCTTCCTTTTTATGGAATTCATTGTGGAACTGTTGGTTTTTTGATGAATGCAATTTCTTTAGACAACATTCCTAGCCTCATGGAACGTTTGGAAAAAGCAACCATTACAAAACTTAACCCACTCAAAATGACGGTTGTGCAAAAGGACGGAAAAGAAACCGTTTTACATGCAATTAATGAAGTAACATTGCAACGACAAACGTACCAAGCATGCAAACTATCAGTTGCTATTAATGGAAAAATACGTCTGGAAAAGCTTATTGGAGATGGGATTATTGTATCAACTGCTGCTGGCAGCACAGCTTATAATTTTTCTGCAAATGGTCCAATTATTCCTCTTGGTATTCCATTACTTGCATTAACACCTCTTAACCCATTTCAGCCAAAACACTGGAGAGGAGCAATCATTCCAAACACAGCTCATCTCACAATAGAGGTGATTGATGCTGAAAATCGTAGCGTAGAAGCAACCGCTGACAATATTATCATTAAGGACGTTATTCGAGCATCCATTCAAGAAAATCCATTTCTTGAACTGCATATTTTATTTGATCCTGATCATAATTTAGAAGAACGTATCTTAATTGAGCAATTTTTTCAGCACTAAATAGGCACAAAAAACCAGGCACTAGGCCTGGCTTTTCATTTTAGTTTAAAATTAACGCAAACATAAAATTTATTAAAGATTAATAAGTTCCAATGGAACGCCTGGCTTACTCTTACTTGTACGAACAACCATGCATGTTTTTGTTTGTGATACCAATGGGAATGTTGCTAATTGAGTCGATAAAAATGTTTGATATGCGTCAAAATCTTGCGCTATAATTTTCAATAAGAAGTCGGCACCGCCTGTAACCATGTAGCACTCCCGGACTAATGGCCATTCTTGTATTTTTTCCTCGAATGAGCGTAAGTCAACATCGTTCTTGCTTGTAAGCGCAACTTCAGCAAAAATAGTCACAGTAAAACCAAGTGCCTGTGGATTTAAATGTGCATGATAACTTGCTATAATACCTTCATTTTCAAGTGCATTTACGCGCCTTAAGCAAGGAGGAGCAGAAATTCCAGCACGTTTAGCAAGCTCAACGTTTGTTATGCGTCCACTACCTTGAAGGTCATTTAAAATACTAAGGTCTATTTGATCAAGTTTGGCGTTCATTTTTTTCTCCACTTTTCTAATTTCTTACCAATATAGAAAAATAGGTTGCCATTTCACCCTTAAATTGTCAATAAGTTTTAACAGGAAGTTATATAATTATTTCAACTGCACATTTTATTAAAACAAAATACTTTTAAAATTCAGAGCCACGATCAATTTAAAATAAAATCACTATACTTGTAAAAAAGATACAACACGCATATTATGTGGTGAAATTTCATGCCATTTGTCAACAGAAGATTCACAAATAGCAACACCGCACGTTGGAAACACACGTGCAACAGAAGAATCAATCGCATTCACAACTTGGCTAATGCCTGGATTATGTCCCAATATCATTATATTTTTATGCAAAGGTGATAGTGTTTGAATTTTATGCCACAAGCATTCTAGCCCAGCATTGTACAAGCTATCATCATAATGTATTTCTGCGCTATTTGGCAAAACAGGTTTAATGCCATCTAACGTTTGTCGTGTGCGACGCGCATTAGAACACATAATAAGGGAAACACCAACAAGCTTTCCTTGAATTTGCTGACGAATCGCATCAATCTCATGCATCCCTGCCATAGTGATTGTACGTTCACGATCGCTTTTTCCATACTGTTCAAGCTGAGCCTGCGCATGGCGCATAATTATAATACGTAACATATCGGTTATAGAATTTTAATACATTTCTACTATGATTAGAGTAGAATATTTTTTTGTGAAACGCAATTCATAAGGCAAAATTATGACAATATTTAATAAAAAAAGAGCCAATCTAGAACTTTGGCTCTCCATTTTGCGTTCTCCAGGTATTGGAGCAAAGAAATTTTGGCACTTATATGCAAAAGATCCTTTGTTTAGAGATGTCCGCACAATAGATGTTAAAGATGAAATCTCTTACCATGAAAAACTTAAATTTGGATTATGCGCAGGCAATGATGATGACTACCCAGAAAGATTGCATAATTTAAATGATGCGCCACCTATATTTAGCTACGCAGGAGATATATCACTCTTACAAACACCTTGCATTGGGATTGTTGGTGCACGAAACGCCTCCCCCGGAGGGAAAAAACTTACTTTTCAAATAGCACAAGAGCTTGGAAAAGCAGGCTTTACAATCGTATCAGGCATGGCACGAGGTATTGACGGAGCGGCACACGAAGGAAGCCTTGAAACAGGCACCATTGCCGTGCTTGCGAGCGGACTTGATGTTTTATACCCACCCGAGCATAAAACATTATATGAACAGCTTTGCAACCCACAACAACAAAACATAAAAGGCTGCATTATCTCAGAAATGCCTCTTGGAACTGCTCCTGCAGCCCCTTTATTTCCACGCAGAAATCGTATTATTGCCGCACTATGTGATGGCCTTGTTGTCATTGAAGCGGCTGCAAAATCAGGCACACTAATTACAGCAATCCAGGCAATTGAACTTGGCAGAGATGTTTTTGTTATACCAGGATCCCCTTTGGATCCAAGAAGCCGCGGTGGAAATTCATTAATCAAACAAGGTGCCATATTAGTTGAATCTGCGGAAGATATACTCGCCCACTACGTTGATAATAAACCACGCCTTAGAAAATCTTTAGAAGAAAAGCCAACCAAACAGCATCAAAAAAAAATTATTTTGCCAGAAATAAATACTGAAGAATCACAAAATATAAAAGAAAAGAGGTCTATAGCACCATTAACTAAAACATCATCTGAACACGAATGGTTCAATTGTCTTGGCCTTGATCCAATTTCCGTAGAAGAAATCATGGCACAAAATAAACAATTAACTGCACAGCAATTATTTGCCGCACTTGCCCACCTTGAAATGGATGGCGTTATTATACGTTTTCCAGATGGACGCGTGGCAAAGGTGTTTAAGTAAAATTACATACATCCTAAAAAAATACTGTTTTGCACATAAAAAAAGGGAGCAAAACGCCCCCTTTGACTTGTTTTTTTTGATACTCAAATTTATTTTTTTGCAGATGTCGCAGCTGGCGCTGGAGCTAGTTGCATTACATTTCCGTCCATATCATGCAAGACAACTTTTGCGTCTTCTCGTAACTTCATCACGATCTTAGCAGCTTCCCGTTGTGAAACAGCTTGCGTCAATTGTGGACGAATTTCTTCAATAGATGGCGGTTGAACAGCGCGTTTATCTTCAACACGGATAATGCTGAAACCGTTTTCACCAAGTGCAATAGGCTCTGGAATTAAAGTTGCCTTAGCAGCTTTAAACAAGACATCACCTAAATCAGCAGGCAATTGCTTCTTAGGAATATATCCTAAATCACCGCCTGTTTCTTTAGTTTGTGGATCAATTGATTTAGCTTTAACAAGCTCATCATTAAACTTAACTTTTCCGTTTTTAATTTCTTTAATCAAAGAAGTTGCTTCATCTTTTGTCGCAACCATAATATGCTTAATACGGACTTCCATATCATCTTTAGGGAATATTCTCAAGAATTCTTGATACGCTTCTTTTAACATTTCTGGGGTAATAATTTGCGCAAATTGCTTATCAAGATATGCGCGTTGGAACATTCCCTTTTCCACTTCTTCTTGCTTCTTTAACAAATCAGCTGACTTTTCAAGACCTGCTTTTTTAGCAGCTTCAATCAACAATTTTGTATCAGCAACACGCAAGACAAGTGGCTCAAATAATTGATGAAACGGTGCATTTTTAAGTTGTTCAGGAATGCTATCTAAGCTGTCACGTACTTGGCCAAGTGTGATTTTATCACCATTAGCAAAAACACCTACAACCATTGAATTATCCAAAGCCTTTTCATTTACGCCTGAAAAATCCTTACGATCAGCTGGCTTCTTTTCTGGTTCTTTGCCTGTTGGGTCTGGCATTGGAGGCAAATCAGGCAAAGGCAATGGCTGGCCATCAAGACCTGTTAATTTCAAACCTGAATCACGACGCATTTTATCAACAACTTGCACTGCGTATTGTGGTGTTACAGCTTGCTTAATGCTTGATTTAATTGCTTCAAATTCTGGCGGTTGAATTGGGCGCTTATCTTTAACATAAAATACGCTATACCCTTGATCAAACACTTTTAAAACTTGGGGAACAAGCGTTCCTTTTTCAGACGTAAACAATGTTTCATTCTTTATGTCTGCTTTGCGAACCCAACCAATGCTACCTTTATTTTCTTTAGTACTCGTATCTTTCGATTTTGCGAGGACCATGTCATTAAATTTTTTCTCAAGGTTACGACCTGCCGAAGAAAGTTCTTTTAAGGCCTTTTCAGCATCTTCTTTGCTATCGAACAAAATATGACTTACATCAGCTTCCATTTCATCTTTTGGCAATAGCTTTAAAAGCTCAGCATACTTTGCCCGCAAAATTGAATCTGTAATAAGTTTCTCGATTTCTTGATCAAGAAATGCTTTTTGAAGCAAAAGCTCTTTTGCATCAGCAATACGTTTTAACGCTTCAGGGTCTTTATCAAACCCGCCTTTAAACGCAGCATCTAATAAAACTTTGCTATCTACTAAACGATTCAGTAAACCAGCATATAATTTGGAAAACGGAGCATCACGCAATTTTGGTGGCAATTGAGCCATCAAGTCTTGAATTTCTTGAAACTTAATAACTGAACCATCAGCAAACTTAGCCACAATACGATTCATGTCCCCTGGTTTTGAAGCAGTTGATGCTGGCGCATTCCCTGGCGCTTCCCCTGCTAATACCGCTGTATTTGTTACCATTATACCTATTGAGAGCATAAGAGCTGTCTTTAAAAATGATATTTTTGTCATCGTTGACCATATCCTTTCTGGCCTGAAATGTTTATAGAGACGATTATAGCAACGGATTATATATTTCTGCGAGTCAATTTTGCGTAAATGCTAGAATTTTTTACATTTATAAGCTAACCTGAGGATAAGCATAGATATTATTTATAATTTTTTTCCTTGTTAAAAATGTTTTTTACAAGGATTTTCATCTTGGGGTTAGCGTTATGATTGCAGCATTAGTGCATAAAATTTTTGGTTCAGCGAATGACAGAATCATTAAAAAATATACACGTATTGTTCAACAAATAAATCATTTGGAAGAAGACTACATAAAACTTAGTGATGACCAAATAAAAGCAAAAACAACTGAATTCAAAGAACGTCTTGAAAAAGGACAAACTCTAGAACAGATTTTACCAGAAGCCTTCGCAACAGTTCGTGAGGCATCAAAACGTGCTCTTGGTATGCGCCCTTTTGATGTACAACTTGTTGGCGGCATGGTTTTAAACCAAGGCATGATTACAGAAATGCGAACAGGCGAAGGAAAAACGCTTGTTGCCACACTTCCTATTTATTTAAACGCTTTATCAGGAAAAGGTGTTCACGCAGTTACAGTTAATGACTACTTGGCTACACGTGACTCAAGCTGGATGGGAATTCTTTATAATTTCTTGGGTCTTTCTGTTGGCTGCATCGTTCATGGTTTATCAGACAGTCAACGTCGCGACATGTATGCTCGTGATATCACCTATGGTACAAACCATGAATTTGGCTTTGATTATTTGCGCGACAATATGAAATTTCGTAAAGATGAAATGGTAATGCGCCCATTCAATTTCGCAATCGTTGATGAATGCGACAGCATCTTGATCGATGAAGCAAGAACACCATTAATTATTTCAGGATCAGCCGAAGATTCTTCTGAAAGCTATAATACAATTAATAAGCTAATCCCCCCATTAACTGAAGAAGATTACGAAAAAGATGAAAAACAACGTTCTGTTACGCTAACAGACAGCGGCGTTGAAAAAATCGAACAGCTACTAATAAGCAATAACCTTATTAAAGGAAACAGTTTGTATGACGTTCAAAACATTGGCGTTGTACACCACGTTAATGCAGCGTTGAAGGCACACAAACTTTTTGCACGTGACGTAGACTATATCGTAAAAGATGACAAAGTAATCATCATCGATGAATTTACAGGACGTATGATGGAAGGTCGCCGTTATTCGGATGGTTTACATCAGGCGCTTGAAGCAAAAGAAGGCGTAACGGTTGAAATGGAAAACCAAACGCTTGCATCTGTCACCTACCAAAACTTCTTCCGCTTATATCCTAAAATGGCTGGCATGACAGGTACGGCTGTCACAGAATCTGTCGAATTTGAAGAAATCTACAACTTATGCCCTGTTGAAGTCCCGACCAATTTACCAATTGCACGTATTGATCATGATGATGAAATTTTCTTAACTGCAAAAGAAAAATATGAAGCTGTGCTGATCCAAATTCGCGAATGTTATGCACGCAAACAACCTGTTCTTGTTGGAACAACTAGCATTGAAAAGTCAGAGTTTATTTCAAATATATTAAAATCAGATAACATTCCGCACCAAGTTCTTAATGCACGCTACCATGAACAAGAAGCATACATTATTGCTGATGCTGGCCGTTCAGGCGCTGTAACCATTGCAACCAACATGGCCGGTCGTGGTACAGACATTAAGTTAGGCGGAAGCCTTGAAATGCGCGTAGAACGAGAGCTCGCTGAAGTTGCTGAGGGTCCAGATCGCGATCGCTTAATTGAAGAAATCAAACGTGATGTCCAAGCTGATCAAAAACGCGTCAAAGAAGCAGGTGGGCTTTTTGTTATTGGTACAGAGCGCCATGAAAGCCGACGTATTGATAACCAGCTACGTGGTCGTTCGGGCCGACAAGGTGACCCAGGAGCATCACGATTCTATATCTCACTTGAAGATGATTTGATGCGTATTTTTGGTTCGCAAAAGCTTGATGTCATGTTGCGCAAACTTGGTGTTCAAGAAGGTGAAGCTATTTCACATCAATGGATCAACAAAGCACTTGAACGCGCACAACAAAAAGTAGAAGCGCGTAACTTCGACATCCGTAAACATTTACTTCGTTATGATGATGTTATGAATGATCAACGTAAGATCATTTACGAACAACGCCGTGATTTGATGAATACAGATAACATTTCAAATATGGTTACAGATATGCGTGAAGAAGTTATTCACGACTGTGTTGACGCGCATGTTCCAGATAATTCATTGCCTGAACAATGGGATATTCAAGGCTTACATGCGGAATGTATTCGGTTATTTGCACTTAACATTGATTTCCAAACATGGATCGATGAAGATGGCATATCAGCACTCGATGTCAAAAAACGCATTAATGCTTTGCATATGGAACTTCTTTCAAGCAAAGAAAATACTTATGGCGAAACAATGATTCGCATGTCAGAACGCACTCTTCTACTACGCATATTGGATCAAGCTTGGAAAGACCACTTACTTTCCCTAGATCACTTACGTCAAGGTATTAATCTTCGTGCGTATGCGCAAGGAAACCCACTTAATGAATACAAACGTGAAGCGTATAATCTCTTCCAGTTCATGATGGGTCGTGTTAAAGCTGAATTGATTTCTGCCCTATCACATTTTGAGCTTTCTCTACCAGAAGGGCTTAGCCTTGAAAGTGCACTTTCTCCCCGCTTAGACTTTGATGCAATGCGTGAAAGCATGCCCAACTGGTCTAATGATTTCGAAAGTGATGAAGATGATCGCAATACTTTTGAACTTGTTCATGCTCCAAGTCTAGAAATAGATCCAAAGGACCCAACCACATGGGGACGCGTTCTACGTAATGCAGATTGTCCATGTGGATCTGGCAAAAAATATAAACACTGCCATGGCGCTGTTTAAACCAAATAAACAACAGCTTTCCTCTACCAATAATTTTTCCCCTCATAGATTGCTATGGGGGATTTTTTTATGTTAATTTTTTTATCTTTACGAATTATTTACAAATAAGTGTTTCAATATATTTATAGAAAAGAATTAATAAACAAAAAAAGAGATTTACAATGAAATTAAAACATTTAATTTTTTCAACCTTTGCTCTATTTTCTCTTTTTGCCATGTTTATACTCGAATTCACTAAAAAAGAAAGTCCTATTAAACATATTGGCACTCTTTCATGCTTTCATGAAAATGAAGCTAAAGATAAGAAAGCCACGTGTGAGTTATCTAGTGCTACACGTTTAGGAAATTATATAATCTCTAGCAATGATAAAGATAATAATTCAGTATTATTTTACACAATAAACAGTATTAAAAAAAACAAATATCAACGTAAAATTAAACCTGCACTAAAAATACAACTTCCTCCTGAATGTAAGATAAAAAAATCGGAGTCTATATCTATTTTTAAAGATTGGGTTATATCCTTTGGCTCATATGATAGAAATACAGATGTTTTATTTACAAAAATTATTGCTTTTAAATTTAATGAAAAAGAGGAAAAAGCATCTGACTTCCAAGTTGTTGCTGGACCGGAACTCTACAATACATTCAAAAAGCTTCTCAATACTTCATCAACAACCCCAATTGATTATTTTAAAATTGAAGGATCCGCAATTGTACCAAATCCTAATAATCCAAGCCAATCAATATTACTACTTGGCATCAGAGAAGAAGGAAAGAGCTACAAAAATGGCGAAAATCAAGCTGCAACAAAAATAATAACAGTTAGTATTTTTGAAAAAGATGGAAAAGTTATTTTTGGTAATGACTGGAAATTAGCTTATAATCGCGTACATACAAAAGATTTTGGTATATCAAGCCTAGAGTATAATCCACAAGATAAACACTTGTATGTCTTGCTTGCTCATGAAAAAAATGAGGCCTTCTCAAGCAAACTACTTAAAATTCGAATACCTGCTCTCTTTAGTAACCAAGAGTTGCATGTTGTAGATGAAACATCTTTCAAAGCCCACAAAGCTGAAGGTGTTGCTTATTTAGGCAATAATGAGTACTTTATTGTTGCAGATGATGATCGTGCAAAAACATTTTTACCCTACGAAAAGCGTAATGTGGATGAATCACCTTATTGGATTATTAGCCCTAAAGAGAAATAATGAAGTCTCCACACGCATCGCTCTATCAAATAATCCCTTATATTGGTGGAAATAATGTTCCACCAAACTTTATTCAGCAGCATAACCTTGCATCTAATGAAAATCCATTTGGGGCAAGCAAAGCTGTTTATGAAATGCTCTCAACATTTTCGAACGTACATACATATCCAGATGGCACAGCAACACAACTAAAGAGCGCACTCTCTCATACCTTTGGCATCCCTGCAATTAATATTCTTTGCGGATGCGGCAGTGAAGAACTTTTACACTTACTTGCGCGTACATACCTATCGCCAGGCGATGAAGTGCTTATTCCTGAATATGGGTTTGGTGTCTATGCAATTGCAGCGTTAAGTGTATCAGCTATTCCAAAGTATATCCCACGCGAAGGTGAGGATAAAGCACTAAAGATAGCTAATATTTTGACGAATATAACGCATAAAACAAAAATGATTTATATTGATCATCCAGGTAATCCCATTGGTAATTTTTTGCATAGGGATGAACTTAAAAATCTTCTTAGTGCTCTGCCCTCCTCTGTTATACTTGTACTTGATGCAGCTTATGCTGAATATTTACAAACAGATCACACATACACAGCTGGTCACGAATTTGTTACGACACACCCTAACGTTGTTGTAACAAGATCCTTTTCAAAAGCCTACGGCTTAGCTGGACTTAGGCTTGGATGGATGCACGCATCAGAAACTATCATTAATTCAATTAATCATATACGTGCACCATTCAACACATCCATAATAGCGCAGAAGGCAGGTATAACGGCCCTTAATGACCCAAATTTTGTAAAAAAAACAGTTAATTTCACACATCTTTGGCGTAAAAAATTTGAAGTTATTTTAACTGAAAAAAAGATCACATTTATTCCATCCTGTAGCAACTTTGTACTCATTCATTTGCCCAATCGTGCCAACTCATTTTATAAGAATCTTGGAGAAAATGGATTTATTGTACGTCCGATGACACAATATAACCTCCATGATTATCTGCGTATATCCATTGGCACAGAAAATTCAATGATCAATATATTTAAATATTTTAATTCAATATACAAATAAAAAAACACATTAACTTAATATTAATTTAGATATGTCAATTTAATATATAGTATTCACATAACCGCGACAATGCATGATTTTGCATATCTCTTAAAAAAATGAAAATGATTAATTATTATGTCTAAAGACGTGCTTCTCATACGCTCCAGTCAGTTTCACTTAGCTGTTCCAACAAATCGCCTTCTTGAAATTGTTAATTTGAAAGAATACCACGCACAACAAGATAAAAATCTTAAAATAACAACACATAATCATATCGTTGACAAACATAGGCTATGGCGCAATCATGTTTTGCCGGTCGTTCACCTTGGACATCACATAGAACCAACAACACGCAAAGGCGAGTGTTCATTCGGTCTTGTATACCAAGCTTCCGAGCAAGAAACGATTTATATAGATGTTGACCATGTATTTGGTATTATCAATATTGACACAAGTAAAATGAAACCTGTATATCACTGTAAACAAACATTGAAAGATAGCATTTTATACACAAGTTTAAAACAAGACTTTGGGGTGCTTGCTTTTGTTTTAGAAGATTCAGCATCAAACAACACAAAGAAAATGCCAAACAAAAAACATTACAATTCAAACAAAGATCCAAATTAGCCTCTATTAGTTTCTAACAAAATTGCACAATAAAAAAAACAAAACTTGCCTTATTGGCAAAAGCAGTTTAGAAAATAAGGAGGCAAAGAATAGTAAAAAAAGTATGATAAAATTTTTAGATTTCGAAAAACCAATAGCAGACCTTGAAGGCAAAATTGAAGAGTTACGCCATATATCAGGTCGTGATTTAAATATTGCGGACGAAGTTGCGCGCCTACAAAACAAAGCAGATCGCTTGCTTAAGCAAACATATCAAAATCTAACGCCATGGCAAAAGGTGCAGGTAGCACGCCACCCTGACCGCCCAAAGTTTTTTGATTATCTCGACGTTCTCATTGATAATTTCATGCCTCTTTCTGGCGACAGGCTATTTGGTGAAGACTGTTCAATCGTTGGTGGTTTTGGCCACCTATTGGGACGATCTGTAATGGTTATAGGTCAACAAAAAGGCCATGATACAGAATCTCGTATTAAGCACAATTTTGGCATGCCAAAACCTGAAGGATACAGAAAAGCACAACGTCTTATGCTTCTTGCGAACCGCTTCAACCTACCTGTTATTACGTTTGTAGATACGGCAGGCGCATTCCCAGGCATTGAAGCTGAAGAACGCGGCCAAGCAGAAGCTATTGCAAAGTGCATAGAAGTTTGCCTCGATATTAAAGTCCCACTACTTAGCGTTGTTATTGGTGAAGGTGGATCTGGCGGTGCAATAGCAATCGCAGCTGCCAATACGATCTTAATGCTTGAGCATGCTGTTTACTCAGTAATTTCACCTGAAGGCTGCGCATCCATTTTATGGCGTAGCTCAACGAAAGCACCAGAAGCAGCTGAAGCTCAAAAACTGACTGCTCAAGATTTGATCCAATTGGGTGTCATTGATAAAATCATCCCTGAACCAACAGGTGGTGCACATCGTAATAAAACAGCTATGATTCGCCAGGTTAAAGAAGCTATTGAAGGTGCACTTATTCCATTAATAGCGCTTGATGGCAATCAACTACTCAATGCACGTCGTGATAAATTTATTAACATGGGACAAAAGGGACTTTAGTTTGAGCTAGCTTTTTTGGATTTTATTCATGCTAACTTAAACATTATCTCTTGAAGTACCATTTTGTTTTCTTACGTGTCATCCTTGAACTTGATCTTAAGGGCTATATAACCTTCTAAGCTCAGCATGAATATCTATTATATATGCTTTTAAGCCAGTAAAGATGTTAGAGAGTGGAAAACCTCGAAATTGCAAAGATGAAACTCAAAGATAATAAAGGCAGATGCACAGAAATACAGATTAAAACATCAATTATAGTTTTTCAAAAAATCATCCCCCCCCCCTTCTTTTTAGAAAGAACATTTATTCCATGTCGAAAAAGAAACAAAAATCAAGCCCACTTCTTTTTAAAATAAAAACGGTTATTCCAATTATTATTGGGACACTTGCGGCGGATCAACTAACAAAACTCATTATTTTATACACACTAACAAAGCACCAAATTGTCTATATTTGTTCCGTTTTCAATTTCACACTTACCTACAATACAGGGGTTAGTTTTGGCATGTTTCAATCCAATGGTATGCTTGGCTTTTGGCTACTTATTCTTATGGCAACAGGCCTTTGTGGATATCTCACTCATCTAGTGATTCAAACAAAAGATCGATTTGAAGAAATTTCCTTTAGTCTAATTATTGGCGGCGCCATAGGTAACATTCTTGATCGTTTTTTCTACGGTGGCGTAGTTGACTTCTTACAGTTTCACTTAAAACAATATTATTGGCCAACTTTTAATATCGCTGACTCTGCCATTGTTATTGGAGTGATACTTGTATTAGGAAGTCAAACGTGGCATTCTCTAAAAAATATAATCAAAAAAGGTAAGTAATATATGGTTAAAAGAATTAGCATTTCACTCTTGGCGGCAATGTCATTTGTCATTCTAACAGGCTGTGACACACTAAGAAGCACTTTTGGTCTAGACCATTATCAGGCTGATGAATTTAATATTGCTGAAAATCCCCCTCTTAGCATGCCACCCAGCTATCATTTAGCACCACCATCTGCAAATAATACAGTAGGTGTAAAAAATGCAAAAAAACAAGCAGATGACAACGCTTCACTTAAAGTAAAAAAAGTATTACTTGGACACACATCAAAAACAAGCAGTGCAGAATCAACCAATGCAAAAGCTATCGTTGAAAAAGCAAGCGCAGAAACAAAAGCTGATCCTAAGATACGTGAAACAGTTAATAAAGAAGAATCAAACGAATCAACTTCTGGTGATGGCATTACAGATACTATTTCTAAAATGGGAAAAAAGATCGCAGCAAATGCAAAAAATACATCTGAACCTACTAAAAAAGAAATAGCTTCCTCATCATCTACAACACAATCCAAATAAGGCTTGTACACCATGAAAAACTGGACAAAGGCAATTTTATATACAAGTTGTGCATTTTTAACCTTGGAGAATCACTTGATGCTTTCACACGCAAGCGCAAAAACAACAACGCAAGCAACTAATGCAGCTAATGCTTCTAGCACAGAAAAACATAAAATTGCCCCTGTCGACATCAAAGATTTCGCGTTAAAAGACGGCCAACCTGTTTGGTTTGTTGAAAATCCAGAGCTTGAAATTGTAACTATTGGCCTGGTATTCGAATTTGCAGGTCAGCAGTCCAATCCGGAAAACAAGCCTGGTCTTAGCCATTTTTTAACATCAATGCTTGATGAAGGAGCCGGCCCTTATAACAGCCAAGCTTTTAAAAAAAAATTGATTGAAAAAAATGTACACATGTCCATTTCATCCAATCAAGATAATATTACCGTTGTTTTTAAAACAATCACATCAAACATTGCCGAAGCTTTTAAGCTTGTGAAACTTGCTCTCACAGAACCAATTTTTGAAAATGATGCCATTACCCGCCTACAACAACAAATCGGCGCTGGGCTCATGCAATCACTTCATCAACCTCAAGTTGTAGCAAAAGAACATTTGCTTGCAAATATTTGGGGTGAGAAACATCCATATGTGAATAACATCGAAAAAAGACTTGAGTTTATACCTAAGATAACAAGTGCGGATTTACGCGAACAATTAAAACGTACATTAACACAGTCAAACCTTAAAATTGCTGCCGCTGGCAATATTTCTGAATCTAAACTCAAAGCTGATTTAGAAGATCTCATCGCATCTCTTCCAAAAGGTGAAAAGATTACAAAATCAAACTGTGGCAAGCTAGAAAATGCTGGTAAAATCATTCATAAAACGATGGATGTTCCCCAAACTATCATTTACTTTGCACATCCTGGTATTGACCGAAAAGACCCTGATTTTTATGCTGCCTATCTTCTTACCCAAGCACTTGGCGGCAATGCATTTGAGTCACGTTTATGGAAAGAAATTCGTGAAAAACGCGGGCTTTCCTATTCAATCTCATTGGGGCTTTTTAATTATAATTTAAAATATGGGATGTTAGGTGGAACATCAACAAAAACAGCATCCGTTGATGAAGTGATAAAGCTTATACGTGAACAATGGCAAGATATTGCTAAAAATGGCATTACGCAAAGTGAACTTGACTTACAAAAACAATTTGTAACAGAATCTTATCCGTTAAATTTTGATGAAACATCAAGCATTGTAAAAGTTTTACTTTCATATCAAAGCGAAGGATTACCAAAAACATACGTAAGCGATCGTGAAGAGCTGTTTACAAAAATTACAACAGATGACATTAAACGTGTCGCTGCGCGCATGCTTAAAAGTGAAGATCTTACATTCCTCGTTGTTGGCAAAAGTGAAGATCTTACATTCCCCGTTGTTGGCAAAAAGGATTAACTAATGCGCCTATTCATCAAAATTTATTTTACATTTCTGATATTATTTGGATCAACATTTATGACCTTTGCTAACAAGCCACTTATTACCGCACAAACCTACACTTTAAAAAATGGTCTTAAAGTCATAGTTGTTCCAAGTGGGTTAGCCCCAGTTGTGACTGTTGGTATCGTTTACCATGTAGGCACAGCTGATGATCCTATTGATGAAGTTGGTCTTTCCCACTTTTTAGAACATATGATGTTCAAAGGAACAAAAAAGATTCCTGGCGCTGAATTCAATAAACAAATTTTACAAAAAGGTGGTCAGAACAATGCGCAAACTTCCTATGACTACACCCTTTATCACACAACAATAGCAAAAAAACACCTTGAATTCATAATTAGTGCAGAAGCTGACCGCATGCGCAATCTCACATTCCAAGAACATGAAATTATATCAGAAATGGGTGTTGTGCTAGAAGAACGTTTAATGCGCTTTGACAACAATCCATTTGGGACAGCGTATGAAAGCTTCTTGCGTGCAATGCACCCATATCACCCTTATGGTGTAACACCAATTGGATTTCCTCATCATATAAAAAAGTATACATTTCAGTCTGTCCGTAAACATTATGACACATGGTATCACCCAAACAATGCAACTATCATTATAACTGGAAAAGTTACACTTGCAGAAATACTGCCGCACATTGAAAAAGAGTTTGGTAATTTTGAAAAAAAGGATACCCCTATTCGAAGACGCCCACAAAACCCACCACGTGAAGGGGTTACGCAATTAATCAAGCAATACAACAAACGTAACTCAGCTATTTTACTGCAATACTCTTATGATGCTCCGCAATTTCGTTCAGAATTAGGTAAGACATATTACTATCCATTAACCGTTCTCTCGCATTTACTTGGGGGGAATCAAACAACAGAATTTTATACAAATTTTGTTGAAAATAAAAAGCTAGCTCTTTCTGTATCATCTGAATACGACGGTATTTCCATTGATCCACGTGATTTTTCAATATCAGCGATGCTACAGCCAACAGCAAATGTCGATGCATTTTATGCAGAATTAAAAGCCATTTTTGCACGCTTAATAAATTCCGGTGTATCACAAGATGATTTAGAACGAACAAAAGCTGACCTTACTGCACAGCTTGCCTACACCAAAGACGGCACGACAGGATTTTTGCAAACAATTGCTGAATATGTTGCGCTTGGCATTTCAATTGAAGAAATTAATGAATGGCAGAAAAAAATAGAAGCTGTTACTATTGATGACATAAAAAAAGCAGCACAACTTATATTCAAAGAAGCCCCAGTTGTAACTTTGGAAATTCACCCAAAGCAACGAGCAGCTCATCCAGAGCACGCGAATGCTCAAAAACCGTTAATACTAAGCAGACTAATAAAATATTTTAAGACATTTTAAGAAAACTAGTAAATCTCATAGCATATTGCATATTTTATCATGCCGAACGCACTATGAAGATAACGGTTTTTTATGAACAAGTGCTTATTAATATATTTGGCATTGCACTAACACCACTGTTACAAGTAAACATATAACTTTTAACCTTTAGAAAACTCCAACAAATGATCCAAAAACCATTATGATTTTCCGTATACGATCTATTTTATTTGACATATTTTTTTACGCATTTACAGGTATCTATTTAATCATTTTTTTACCCTTTACAATTTTTGCGTCAAAAAAAGCTGTCTTTTTTCTTTTTCGCACATGGACACGCATATGTTTTACGATGCTTTCAATTATTGTTGGTTTGCGCTATACAGTCCGGGGGCGAGAGCATCTAAATGCTGCAACATCGAATGGCGCTTGCATTATAGCCTGCAAACATCAATCTGCTTTTGACACAATCTTTATTTCTTTACTTTCTAAAGACATTGTAATCATATCAAAAGGTCAACTTGCTTCTGTTCCATTGTTCGGATACTACCTTAAAAAACTAGATACTATTTTTATTGACCGTGAAAATAAAGCATCAGCTATTCGTGATCTTATGCGGCAAAGCCGTAATGCAGTCGCGAATAACCAATCGCTTTTCATATTTCCTGAGGGAACACGCACCAAACCTGAAGAAATAGTTCCCTACCAACGCGGCATCAGCCTTTTATATAAAGACTTAAACGTGCCTGTTGTACCAATTGCACTTAATACAGGTATGTTTTGGGGGCGCAAATCTTTCTTTAAGCATCGAGGCCAGATTATTATTGATATTCAACCTGCAATTGCACCTGGCCTTGAACGAGACCAATTCATGGATGTGTTACAAAGAACAATCGACACGGCCTCAGCAAAACTATTAAACACGCAATCACATAAAAAAATCTGGTTTAAACGTATCGTAACCTTTTTAGCAACAATCATTATAGCTATTGGGTGCGCCGGCTATATCAGTGTAAAAAAAATGATTGATCAGCGTCTGGAAAAAGAAGGAATTCAATATACAGACAGCAAATTGCATTTTGGATTTAGCACATTACCTTTTTATGAGCTCATCAATGTTTCAGCAGAATCACCTGATTCACCTGGATCAGATGTAAAGATAAAATCCATTTATATAACACCAACAGGTAGGCATAAAGTAACAATAGAAGCCAAGAACATTTCCATACGTCTTTATGGCGTTATTTCATCAACAATAACGCAATTAGAAGCCTTTATTGAACAATCCAAACAAGGAAAATCAATACCCTATATTCAAGCAAAGGGCATAACGTTGAATGTTGGCTCATTTAAAACAATAATTGATTCTATTGACGGAAATTACAAACATAAACAGCATTCTCTTAACTTTTCATGTTCGACTCCTCGATCAAAACAAAACCAAGAAACTCTCCTTTTCATTAAAAGCTTAATAAAAAAAGAAGGCCTTCACTTAAATGGAGAAATTGATATACAAACAACTTTTGGTGACCAATTTATTCTGGCACTACATGAGCAAGGTATGATTACGCTTGAAAAAATGAATTTACTTAAGAGTGATTTAAAAAAAACTATTCATGAAAAAAATACTAATTTAAAACAAATAAAAATAATAATAAATCATTAAAAACATATCACATCTTTGCCTAAAAAAAACATATGGTGCGAACTTATTTTTTAAGGATTATTTTTGGATTAATACATTCTTAAGCAACAAAGCTCATCATTAAAATAAAGAAAACAATTTTTCTTCCTATTCAAATTATATTTATCTGATTTGTAGGCAATTTGCTTTATGCATAAAGTAAAACAAAAAAAGCAATAACTCACTTGAGTTTAGGATACACATGCACATACAATTTTCTGTTGATAGTAAAATAGCATTCATCACATTTCAAAATAACTTAAACTTGCTGTCAACCGCTTTTATCTTAGATCTTAATCGTATACTAAAAGAATGCGACTCAGATATAAATGTCCATGTCATTATTATACAAAGCACCACCAAAATTTTTTCAGCAGGTGCCGATTTAAAAGAAATGCAGATGCTTTCTAATAAAGAAACACAGCACAATGGTACGAATACAAGTAAAAATGACCCTATGGATCACTGGCAATATTTAGCTACCTTAAAAAAACCTGTTATTGCCTGCATTATGGGAGCCTGTCTAGGCGGAGCTCTGGAAATAGCGCTCATGTGTGATTTCATTATTGCATCAGATAATGCTACATTTGGCTTTCCTGAAATAAAACTAGGATTACTACCTGGAGGTGGAGGGACACAACGTATTTTACAACGCATTAGCTTAGTAAACGCCAAAAAATTAATGTTCTTAGGTGATTCTATTTCAGCAAAAACAGCTTATGAGTGGGGGCTCAGCGATGCCTTATTCTCGCAAGAAGAATGCTTTAATGGCTCTGTTCAACTTGCTAGTAAGTTAACCAATCAATCATTAGATTCCCAAGTAGCTATAAAAAAATTACTGCATCTTTTAGAACATGAATCCATGCAATCTAAACTTAAAACAGAACGTACATATTTTTATGACAGATTAGTAAGTAAAGAAGCTAATTTCAAAATAAACACTTTTTTAAATCGAAATAAATAATTATTTAAAATGTAAAGAAAAAAATTCTTTATTTATTTTTAATACGTGCTATTTTTTCATCAATAAAAAATGCTTCATTGTTTTCAAGTGCTTCTGATTTTATATGTGCAAGCATAAGTGAGCCACTGTGTGAGCGTGTTGTTCCAACAATAATTTCATTTTGTTTAACCTCCGTTCCAAAAACAGGCGCATTTCCTTCGCATTCCAAACAAACAAGTTGTCGTTTGCCCAAGTTTCGGTAATACATCCGCGCGGTCAACTCTTGACCAATGTAACATCCTTTTTGAAAATCAATCGCATTTAGTTTTTCAAAACCATATTCCAGAATAAAGCCACGTTCATATGGAATATCGCGCGTACCATCAGGAAGGCATAATGATATTCGCAATCGTTCATATTCATTCATAGCAATCAATGCGGTGGTGTACGGCTTTTTTGTATAAATCCGTTTTCCTATACTCTTCGTGCGCGGATCTATTATTATAACAGATTCTTTTGGTTCTGCTGCAGATTCAGCGCTAATATCCGCATAAACTAATATTTCGGGTAAATGCATAAGCGTAATTTGTGAGCGCAATTTATATATAGCCAACTTTTGCAGAAGAATAGACACATGCTCTAATTCCACATCAAGCCATACGTAGTTCTCAGCAACCATTATTACAAAGGCATCATTTAGAAACTTCCCTTGAGGATTCAAGAAAGCAGTGTAAACACAATGACCAGGCATAAGCGCAAGCACATTATTGGTGGTTAATCCTTGCAAAAAACTTAATGCATCTGGGCCTTGTATTTGAATAAGTGTTCTATGCGCAAGCAATACAGCAGTCATCTATGAATGCCCTCATTTAAAATTATAAATTATTCATATTCATTATATCATTTTTAATTTGTTATACGAGATTTTTCCGTTTTCTCTTAAAATTGTATAAATCAAAATCACATAAAATTTTCATTTATTAACTTTTTCTTAAATACTTCCCTGTTACCTTAATTTTAGTGACTAATATTTTTTCCGTTAAAAATAGTATACATCAAATTGTATTCAAAAAAATGGAATTTAGAATAAATAAAATGAGAGGTAATTTAAATTATGTTTAAACATAAAGTTTTTGTATCTATGCTACTGACTGCAACTGCTTCGGTAGTATTAACGATTTCTGAACCAGCAGCGGCAACAACAGAACAATCTGCACTAAAATTGGCTCCATCAGAAACTCCAATAAAAACATCAACTTCAGCAGGTACAGCAGCAACACCAACAGGTACAGCAACAACTCCAACAAGTGCAGCAACATCAACAACAGGTACAGCAGCATCAACAACAGGTACAGCAGCAGCATCAACAACAGGTACAGTACCAGCATCAACAACAAGTGCAGCAGCAACTCCAACAAGTGCAGCAGCAGCAACTCCCACAAGTACAGCAGCAAATCCAACAAGTGCAGCAGCAGCATCAACAACAAGTGCAGCAGCAGCAACTCCCACAAGTACAGCAGCAAATCCAACAAGTGCAGCAGCAGCATCAACAACAGGGACAGCAGCATCAACAACAGGAACAGCAGCAACTCCCACAAGTACAGCAGCATCAACAACAGGAACAGCATCAACTCCCACAAGTACAGCAGCAAATCCAACAAGTGCAGCAGCATCAACAGGGACAGCAGCATCAACAACAGGGACAGCAGCTGCGACGACAACATCAACTATAGATGCATCAACAGCAACTCCAGTACCAGCCCTAACATTCACTTACTCACCAGAATCTAGCGCTCCAGCTATTGCAACTTCTGCTCCAACTTCATCTATTGAAACTCCAACTGCCAACATGACAAAAACGCCCAACATGGGTATGACGACTACACACCAACAAATCATCTCTCCAGCAATGCTTGCAGCAGCGGCAGCGACACCAAACCAACGTCAAAAACCAGCATCAAAGCCAGAAGATTGCAATTATTACTCATGTGGCTACACAGCAGATCCAAAGACACTAAATTATTGCATGTCTTTAAAAGGAGATGAAGCACGCATAGCAATAGGTTGCTCTATTCGATTCTTAGAGGCACACATGTGCCCATCTGGCGAAGATGCCCCATCAAACCCGCCTCTTGATGTTAAGCCTGACGGCACAGGACGCTGCCAAGCTGCACGTGCTCAAATTGTTGAAGGTGTGCGCGCCGCTTATTCTAACCAACCAAATATTTTAGCAGCTATTGCAGCGACTGGACCACACTCAATGCATTTCGAGAAACCAATAACATCTACAACACCAGGAGTTCCTGCATCACCAGCAATCTCAGAAGCAACACCAGTAGCTCCAACTCAAGCAACAGCAGTAGCTCCAACTCAAGCAACACCAGTAGCTCCAACTCAACCAATAGCAGTAGCTCCAACTCAACCAACAGCAGTAGCGGCCACGCCTACAGCAACTGAAACACCCACTATGAAACCAGTAACTGTATCAACAGATCCTACTGTAGCTGCGCAAGAAGCATCTTCTTCAGCAAAACAAGCAGCTCAAGCAGCTCAACAAGCAGCAACTGCAGCATCACAAGCCGCGCAATCTGCACAATTGGCCTTACGAAATGCAGCAAATATAAATACGCCTGCGGCTCTGCAGGCTGCTGAAACAGCTCAAGAATCTGCAAAGTCTGCAGCGCAAGCATCAACAGACGCACAACAATCTTCAAAGCAAGCAACACAATCTTCACAAGCAGCTCAAACAGCCTTACAGCAATATAGTACCGCAGCGCCGAACTCTTCAGCTCAATCAAGTGCGTCACAATCAATAGGCCAGTCTGCTCAGTTAGCGTCCTCACAAGCTGCTTCTGCTCAAAATAGCGCAAACCAAGCCATATCAGCGCAGCAACAAACAGCAAGTACTCAACTTCAAATATCAATGATGGCAACATCATCAGCTCCAGCAACAACGCCGGCTCAAACAGCAACTCAGAACGCAGCAAGCTTCTTAGCTTCAGCGCTAGGTAATAAATAAAAACACTCATTTAAAAAGTGTTATTTTAAAAATATGAAAGGTTTATCTTATGTTAAAAAATAAATTAATAGCTTTTTGCTTTCTTAGCATCGGCACATTAAATGCCTTTTCAGATGCAACGCTTGCTGACTGCACAGCTGCCAATGGAAAACTAGGAGACGCAAATGCGCCAATCCGCGACTTTTGCTTAACCCAAGGTAATGATATTAGTGCTGGAAAAAGCCATTTCGCTATCGCTTTTGCAATCGAATATTACAACGCATTAAAATGCACGGCAATGTCTTCCGTACTTGATGGAAATTGCAAGAATGCAGCAAACACAATTGCAAATGGTATTGCTTTAGCATTTCACTTAAATCCAAATACACTTGCAAAAATCAGAAGTGCAGCTGTGCCAGGATCAAAACCGGGGTGTCCTTGCGCAAACCTAAATCAATAAGCTTAACTAATACTCTGTCCAATAAAGCTCTCTAACGCGCGCACGTTAGAGAGCTTTATTGATCTTATTTCACGTGCGAACAAAACTTTTAAATATGCATCTTCTAGTTCTGGGCCACAAGGACTGCTTAAAGATCCTCCTATAATTTTAGTCATTACCTCTGGTGGCTACTACAAAGGAACATCATATGATCGCCTTGCTCCATATATGCATTCCATTTTAAAATTTATCGGCATTACTGATATTGCCACTATTAATGCACAAGGGCTTGCTATGGATGAGCAAAGAAAAGCATCTTTAACCTCAAGCAATGGAAGAATTGTCAAATCAAATAGAAAAATTTAATAATACTTTAAATTAGCAAAATTAAAACGTCATTAGACCTCCTGCGTAAGCTCATTTTGTACATTTTGAAACAAAAGCTTCTATAAGCTCTCAACTCAATAATTTGACTTACGCAACAGGTCTATTTGAAATTATTAACTTAGGAACAACTATATCAATTCCTTTGAGAATTACTTTTGGATAAATGCCTAAAATTAAGATAATTAAAATAAGTACCGTAAAAATACTTGTCTCATATTTTGTTAAATCAAGATTATGGCGATCACTAATAGAGATATTTGTAGTAAGCTTTCCTGTAAATACACGCTTGTAAAGTAACAACATGTAAGCTGCGCTAAAAATCACCCCTAATATTGCAATTAAAGCCACAATACTACCAATTTTAAATGCAGCAAGTAGCACTAAAAATTCCCCAATAAAACCACTTGTGCCTGGCATTCCGATACTACCAAGCAATAAAATAAAAAACACAGTTGCGTACATAGGCATAATTGAAGCAATCCCCCCATAAGCACTAATTTCACGCGTATGATAACGCTCATAAATAACCCCAACACAAAAAAACAAAGCAGCTGAAACAAACCCATGACTAATCATTTGTACAATTGCTCCAGTTATCCCTTGCGGCGAAAATGTAAAAATACCTAACGTTACAAATCCCATATGGGCAACAGAAGAGTACGCAATCAGTTTTTTTATATCCGTCTGAACAAGGGCAACAATCGATGCATATACGATCCCGATTAGACTCAAAGTAATCATAATAGGCGCAAATTGATGAGCTGCATCTGGCAAAACAGGCAATACAACACGTAAAATACCATATCCGCCCATTTTCAATAGGACACCTGCAAGTAAAACTGAACCAGCTGTTGGCGCCTCAACGTGTGCATCTGGTAGCCATGTATGAAGTGGCCACATAGGAATTTTAACAGCAAACCCAATCATGAACGCCCAAAACAACCATTGTTGTGTCTCAAGTGGCAAAGCAGCACCAAACATTTCAATAAAATTAGTTGTACCAACATCGCCGTAAAGTTTTACAAGCGCAATCAGCATAAAAACAGAACCAAAAAAGGTATATAAAAAGAATTTAAAGCAGGCATAAATGCGACTGCTGCCCCCCCAAAGTCCAATAATCAAGAACATTGGAATCAAGACGCCTTCAAAAAAAAGATAAAACAAAATAGCATCTAGTGCACAAAAAACACCAATCATAAAGGTTTCAAGCAATAAAAAAGAGATCATGTATTCACGTACACGATGTGTAATTTTATCAAAACTTGACAAAATACACATCGGTGTCAAAAGAGTCGCCAATAAGACAAAATAAATTGAAATCCCATCAACGCCTAAATGATACGAACAGCGCATACTTTCAATCCAGCTATGCTTTTCCACAAATTGAAAATTAAGATCTGCCGGATCAAACTGTGACCACATTGTAAGTGCTAAAATAAGATTTAAACTCGAAATCCATAAGGCAACTGCTTTTGCATTTCGCACATCTGTATCTTTTACAAGAATAAGAAATGCCACACCAGAAAGCGGCAAAAGAATTAAAAGACTTAAAAGGGGTATTGTCACAAAACAGTCTCCAAAATGAATAAATACTTAAAAAGGAACGTTCTTCAAACGTATGTTATTTTAAAAGTACAGAAAACGAATAAATAGGATAGCACTCAAAATAAGAATCCCTACTATCATGCTTAAAGAATAATGATACAAGTAACCAGTTTGAATGCGACGATTTCCTCTGGATAAGGCTAAACTTATTCTAACAATACCGTTAGGTCCAAAACGATCAATAATCCCTAAATCACTTTTTCTCCAAAAAAAGGACCCCATAGCTAAAATTGGTGCACAAATCAATTTTTCATAAAGCTCATCAATCCACCATTTATTATATGACATGGCATACATTTGTTTTTGAGTCAAACGATCTACAAAATGTGGTTTAATACCATACAGATAAATTGCAAAAAAGATTCCAAGAAAAGCTAAAAACAAAGGCAATGCATGGATTAAAAATGGCAAATGGACAACGGGTTCTTTTAAAACTACAATGGCATTTTGCCAGCTAAAACCTGTTTGATCAATTAGTAGATTATGACCTACGACTCCACTGAACATTGCACCAACACTTAAAACACCAAGGGGCATTAACATTATTAAATTAGGTTCATGAATATGCGCCATAACATGCTCATTTGCATGCCTTGTTCCATGAAAAGTCATCCACAAAAGACGCCATGAATAAAAGGCTGTCAAAAACACAACTAAAAGACCCAACATATAAGCAACAGAATGATGATTATACAAAGCTTCCAAAATTGTTTCTTTTGAATAAAATCCGGCAAAAAATGGAATTCCTGCTAATGCAAGACTTCCTATCCACATAAACGCATAGGTTACAGGAATCAATCGAGCGATTCCACCCATTTTTCGCATATCCTGTTCATCTGACATTGCGTGAATAACTGATCCTGCCCCCAAAAAGAGCAACGCTTTAAAAAAAGCATGTGTAGAAAGATGGAATATTGCTGCATTATATGCCCCACATCCACATGCCGCCATCATATACCCAAGTTGACTGCAGGTAGAATAGGCAATAACACGTTTAATATCGTTTTGCGTAAGCGCCACAGTTGCTCCAAAAAATGCGGTAAATATACCAACCCAAAGGAGCGCACTTTTTGCAACAGGCGCTAGTTCAAACAAAACCGAAAAACGGGCCATCAAAAAGATACCCGCCGTCACCATCGTGGCAGCATGAATAAGAGCTGACACAGGTGTTGGGCCTTCCATTGCATCAGGCAACCACACATGCAAGCCAAACTGCGCAGACTTTCCCATAGCTCCAAGCAATAAAAAGAAGCCAATAAAATCATACATATTTACCAAGTGTCCAGCACATAAGAATGTAGGCGCTTTCAAAATAGGTACTTGCGCCAAAATCACTGAAAAATCAAGGCTATCAAATAGAAAAAATAACGCTCCCATAGCAAGAAGAAGCCCCACATCACCAATTCGATTGACAACAAATGCTTTTGTTGCAGCTATGCTTGCTTTTGGACGTTCAGACCAAAAACCAATCAGCAAATAAGATGCAAGCCCCACACCTTCCCAACCAACAAAAAGCTGAGCCATATTAGGCGCTGTAACCAAAAGTAGCATCATGAATGTGAAAAAGCTTAAATATGCCATAAAACGAGAGCGAGATAGGTCATGAGACATATACGACAATGAATACACATGCACAAGGAATGAAACACAATTAACAACACCAATCATAACCATTACAAGCGGATCAATATGAATTCCCCAAGAAACTTTAAACGACCCAACCTCAATCCAATCCATCAAAACAATGTCTAGGCTCAATGCACCCTTTGTTTTGTACCACAGCATAATTGTTGCAAAAAAAGAAACAGTCATACCAATTATAGAAACAGATTCGCTAAAATTCTTAATATTACGTTTTATAATTGCAATTAAAAATCCAGCAAAAGGCGCAAAAACTGCACATAAAATTAAACGCTCTGGAGTCATTGTGAAATCTCCTCATTAATCTCATTCAGATCTTCTGTATTGATACTAGAACGTTGCCTGAAGTAATTTACTAAGATAGCAAGTGCAATTGCAGTTTCAGCAGCAGCAACCGTTAAAATAAACAATGAAAAAACTTGACCAACCATGTCTTTGAGATGCAAAGAAAATGAAATAAAATTGATATTCACTGACAATAAAATAAGCTCAATCGACATTAAAATTGAGATGAGATTGCGTCTATTTAAAAAAATACCAAGGACCCCCATAGCAAATAAAAGCCCAGACACCAGGAGGTATGAATGAATTCCGATGATTCTCATGATAAATTCTTTGCTGCTTGATACTGATTTATTGTTTCAGATGCAATACCTTCGCCACTTTTAGGACTAGTTATCACCAATGAGTTTTCTTTGCTTCGTTGATTTTGTTTGCTTACATTTTGCGTGCGATTAGGAACAATTCTACGTGCACCAGTAGTCAGCACAATTGCGCCAATCATTGCTACAAATAAAATAAGTCCTCCAACTTGAAAAATGTAGGCATAGTGTGTGTATAAAATTTGCCCCAACGCTACTACGTTTTGAACCCGACTTTGCCTCGGTGATACCAGCAAATCAAGGGCATTTGGATGTTCAGTAAAAAAATAAGCAGCTGCAATAATTTCAGCTATTAATAATAATGCTACTCCAAGCGCACTGTACAAATAAGGCCCATAGGAAATTTCAAATTCATTTTTTTTAAGATTAAGCATCATAATAATAAATAAAAACAAAACAGCAACAGCTCCCACATAAACAATCATTAATACAAAACTAAGAAATTCTGCACCGCTCATTAAAATAATTGCTGCCGCATTAAAAAAAACTACAATCAATGCCAAAGCAGAATAAAGCGTATTTTTAGAAAAAACGACGACACTTGCTGCGCCAAGCAAGCACATTGAAAATACAATAAATAAAATAAATACAGCCATTATTTTTACAATGTTAGAAAACATAAAAAAAGCATAGCATGAGCATATTCATTGGACTAGCCCTCAATGATAAAAATACTGTCAAAAGCAGCATTTTCATATCTATATCAAGGTCAAACAAATCTACCTCAAACCAATCTATTAATTTCTAATCCTAGCTTTTCACCAAATTCCATCTTTAATTTTCTCAGTGCCATCAACGTCTGTCATCACCGCTCTTGACAGGTGATCTAGATTGCCTTAATCAGGTCCAGATAAAAGTAAATTTAAGAGCAGTCTTAAAGCAGCCTTCTTATTTATGATTGTTAATATTTTATTTCTAAACAAAAAATTAGAATTAATAAAATCAATATTTTGATTTGTGATGGACATAACAAATTTAAAAGACAAAAAATTTAACCAAACAGCATAAACACTGATACTATTTTATGTTTCTACCCATAAAATTATAGACTAAAATGCCGCATGTTGTTTAAACTAGTATATAGATGGAGGCGAATACATTGACGCGGTTTACAATTTTTTTAATATTATCTTCTTTTCTTTTTAGCCAAACAGCTTTTGCACGTTCATACAAAACATCTCGCTCTGCACTTGTCGTCGATAGCAGCGGAAAAGTGCTTTATAGTGAGAATGCAGATGAGCCAAGGCATCCAGCGTCTCTAACGAAAAAAATGACACTTTATCTTTTGTTTGAAGCGCTTAAGCAAAACAAAATTAAACTAAACACACGATTCAAAGTATCACCAACAGCTGCACGACAAATGCCATGCAAACTTGGGATTTCTTCTGGAAAAGAAGTCACTGTAGAAGTGATTATTAAAGCGCTTGTAACAAAATCTGCTAATGATATGGCACTTACCGCCGCCGAAGGGCTTGCAGGTAGCCTCCCTAAATTCGTTGCGATCATGAACAAAAAAGCACAAGAGCTTAGCATGCACTGCACACACTTCACAAATGCCTCAGGCGTTCCAGACCGCAATAAACACATGCTTAGAATTTCAAACACAAATAGAAGGCAATCAACAACAGCACGTGACATGGTAACTTTATCAATGGCACTGCACAGAGACTTTCCCGAATATTGGAAATACTTTCAGTTACGATCATTTACATTTCAAGGAAACGTGCATCACAACCACAACCATTTAATGAAATCATTTCCAGGCATGGATGGCATCAAAACAGGCTGGGTGACAGCATCAGGCTTCAATTTAAGCACGTCAGCTGTTCGATACACACAAAGCGGCAAAGCAGTTCGTTTATTTGCCGTCTATCTAGGCGGATCAACACGTCATGATCGTGATCGACGCATTGCAAATTTAATGGAAATACAGTTTAAACGTCTTGGTGCAACAATTGTTCGTCAAAAGAAGGTCAGTGAAAGCTAATAGACCTTTTAATATATTTTTATTAAAATATTTTCATCAATCCTCTTTGAAAACGTATTATAATCTAATAACAAGCGTTTTATAAAAAAAATATGCGAAATTTCATATAGTATTTGCTTTTTTGTCTCTAAACTCAGTTATCCACAGTATGAACATAAATAACGCCTCATTTAGCAGTAATCTCGATAACAATAAATTTAAACTTGACCTTTTTTATTACCCAAAAACACGCACATCACAGACAATCAAACTAGTATTCTTAACTTAAAAGATCATGATTCATTAATAGCTTGTGGCCAACCTTCTGAAAAAACAATTAGTACGTGCAGCTGAACCAAAAAAAGAAACTAAATTTATTTCAACTCATGAAATTCGTAATTTTAGCATCGCTGTATTTAAGGATGTTATTCAGCAATCTCAAAAATTTGGACAGAGGTAACGCTTTAAAAATAAAAGCCTAAATTGATTATGCCACCTCTATCTATCACTAAGACAACATGCGAGGTGGTTAGATACAATTGATTTACTATTTTTTTTACTAAGAAAATCCACAAAAATGTTTCAACAATCTAAGGACTTAATTTTAATTATTAAAACATAAAGCTGAATTCTTTACGTTAGTGCACCCTGAACAAAAGACAGATACCGGTCATGTCATTGAATTTTTTCCAAGGATAGCAGAGTTTTTAGAGCAATATCATGCCGAACTAACAGCAGTTGACGAATCTTTTTTTCCTTTCAAGTCAATCTTAAATGATTAAATAATTTTTACTTATATTTATTCAAACTATTAAATTATATTGAGATTGAAATTTATTTATTGACAAAAGTTTCAATTGTGATTAAGTTGGCCACATTGAGTGTAATGCCTAAAAATATGAGGAGACGTCTTTAAAATGTTTATACAAACACAAGAAACACCTAATCCTCAAAGCTTAATGTTTGTTCCTGGTCGCACAGTACTTGGTGATAATGAACCAATGTTTTTTGAATCGCTTAATTCATGTGAAAACTCCCCTTTAGCAAAACGCTTGTTAAGCGTTGAAGGAATCGAAGGCGTATTTTTTGGTTCAGACTTCATAACTCTAACAAAAAAAGTAGACGCCGATTGGTTTACCCTAAAGCCTCACGTGTTAGGTGTTATAATGGAACACTTTGTTAATAATTTACCTGTTATACTGGTTCACGAAAAGAAAGAAGGCCCAATTTGTGATTCAATTGATCCTGTTTTTAAACAAATACAGGAAATAATTGATACACGAGTTCGCCCTGCTGTGGCTAATGATGGTGGTGATATCGTTTTACATTCATTCGTGGATGGGATTGTCTACTTAAAAATGAAAGGTGCTTGTGCAGGATGCCCAAGCTCTACAGTGACACTAAAATCAGGCATTGAAAATATGCTAAAATTTTATGTTCCTGAAGTAATAGAGGTACAACAAATAAATGATTAAACGGATACTAATATCGATCTTAATGGTAACTATTCCACTTACTATACCTATTACAGCGAATATTTTACCAAAAATCAAACGTTATAAAGATCATAATAATGATACGCTTGAACAATCGCTTGACTGCCAAAAAATTATCAGAAAAATTGAAGTGGAATATAATATTCCGACGAACTTACTAGCAGCAGTAGCAACAGTAGAATCAGGTCAAAAACCATTCGCTGTCTACGCGCGTGGGCGATCAAAGTATTTTTCATCCCATGATGAAGCTGTTAAATTTGTTATAGCCCAAAAGAAAAAAAAAGTTAAAAACTTATATGTAGGGCCGATGCAAATCTGCCTTAAAAGTCACGGCAAACAATTTGAAAGCATCGAACATGCACTCACGCCATACAACAACATTCGTTTTGCAGCGCAGTTATTAATATCTTTGCACAAAAAGTATGGCACATGGGATAAAGCCGTTATGCATTATAATGCATCAAGTCGCAAGGTTTCATACACAAAACGTGTAATGGCAATTTGGGGCGGTGATAGTGATTTTTCGAATATAAAAAATCATATGACAAATTCAAACATTCCAAAACAAAAACACGTACGTATTGGATTTGGACCAGGCATTGGTGTACACTTTAAAAAAGATTAATTTTCTTACAGAGAGTACTACATGTCAAATTTAGATTCTAAAGCACTTGGTCAACTTTTTATAAATGCAAAAACGCATTCCTATTGGTTAGATAAGGATGTGCCTTCAGCATTGCTTACAGAAATTTATGATCTTTGCAAAATGGGATCAACCAGCGCAAATTGCCAGCCTATGCGCACTGTTTTCATCAAATCAACTGAGGCTAAAGAAAAACTGCGCCCTTGCTTATTTGAAGGAAATATTGAAAAAACAATGGCAGCACCTGTCACTGCAATCTTTGCCTACGACATGGAGTTTTTCGATCAATTGGCAATTACATTTCCACATGTAGATGCAAAACCCTGGTTTACACAAAGCGAAAATGACACGTTCATGCATAGTTTTCGTAACGCAAACTTACAAGCAGCTTATTTTATGTTAGCAGCACGCGCTCAAGGACTAGATTGTGGGCCTATGTCAGGTTTCAATGCGCAGCTGGTTGACGACTTATTTTTCCACGGCACAAAGTATAAATCAAATTTCTTATGCAACTTAGGGTACGGTGATCAAAGCAAAACATATGATCGTTTACCACGCTTGTCATTTGATCAAACATGTAAAGTTGTCTAAATTCATATAACTGCCTGCCTAACAATAAAACAAAGAGCTACGTTTGGAGTTCTGCTAACCCACGAAAGGCATTTAAACTTTCTGGGTTAGCAAGTGCATTTAAATTTGTATTTTCTTTTCCATGCACAACATTGCGCACAGCAATTTCTGCAAGCTTACCTGTTTTCGTGCGTGGTAAATCTGCAACTTGAATAACCTTTGAAGGCACATGCCTTGGTGTTGTATGCGTTCGAATTTGCTCTTTTATAGATGCTTTCAAATTATCATCAAGCAGACAATTATCTTTTAACATAACAAACAAAATCACTCGAATATCATCATCCCATTCCTGCCCTATGGCAATTGATTCCAAAACCTCTGGCACGCGCTGCACTTGATTGTAAATTTCAGCCGTACCAATACGAACACCACCTGGATTCAGCACCGTATCAGATCTTCCTCTAATCACAAAACCGCCTTCTTCTGTTTGCTCAAGCAAATCACCATGATGCCAAATGTTGTCAAAACTTCCATAGTATGCATTATGATATTTTTCACCTTTGGGATCATTCCAAAAGCAAACAGGCTGAGTAGGAAACGGTCGTGTACAGACAAGCTCTCCTTGAAATCCTTTTGATAAAGGTTTTCCATCCTCGTTGTACACTTCGATTTTATAACCAAGCCCAGCACACTGAAGTTGGCCACGATAAATTGGTTGCAACATATTGCCAATCAAAAAGCAGGATACAATATCAGTCCCGCCTGAAATAGATGATAATAAAACATTTGAATGAATGGATTCATATACATAATCGTATGTTTCAGCTGCAAGAGGTGATCCTGTTGATGTAATCGTACGCAGATTAGGTAAATCAAAAGTCACCTTATAATTTACTTTGTGAAGAGCACTTAAATATTTTGCAGATGTACCAAATAATGTAACGCCAACATCACGCGCCATATCAAACAAAACACCAGTGGTCGGATACGTAGGCGACCCATCAAACAACACAAGGCTTGCATTAGAGGCGAGTGCGCTTACCAACCAATTCCACATCATCCACCCACATGTTGTATAGTAAAAAACAGTATCTTTTGGTTTGATATCGCATTGAAGCTGGTGCTCTTTCATATGCTGTATCAATGTTCCGCCAGCTCCATGCACAATACACTTTGGTTTACCTGTTGTGCCTGATGAAAACAAAATTAGCAACGGATGATTAAAAGGAAAGCGTTTAAATTCAATTGGCTTTGCTGGAAATTGTGCCAACATAACTGGGTACATTATATACTTATTTGGAATATTTACTGTTCTTAAATAAGGAACAACAATCACCTTTTCAATACTTGGAATTAGTTCTTGAATTGCCTCAATGCGGTCAATAATAATGTGATGCTTACCGCCATACGCATAGCCATCAACCATGATTAAAATTTTAGGTGCGATTTGTGAATAACGATCACAAACACTATCAACACCAAAATCAGGCGAACAAGATGACCAAATCCCGCCAATACTAGCTGTTGCAAGCATCGCTATGACCGTTTCAGGAATATTAGGCATACAACCTGCAACACGGTCACCTGACACAACGCCATTTGCTTCAAGAAATTGAATCATGCTACTTACTTCTGCATGCAAATTATCATAGGACAACGTACGCTTTTCCAAAGACTCATTCCAAAATGTAATAGCTACATGCGAGCCTTTTTGACGCAGTATGTTTTCAGCAAAATTTAAACGGCTATCTTCAAAAAAACGCGTGTATTCCATCGGACGATTTTGCGTATAGATATCACCAGCGCGGTCACCAATAACCCCACAAAAATTCCAGATACTTTCCCAAAACGTACTCACATTAGCACATGACCATGCATGAAGTTCAGGGTACGTTGTAAATCCAAATTTTTCCGCGAATAAAGCAATCAAAGAAGATTCTGTTTGTTCGAATGAAGGCGTCCAAATTGGTGTTATTTTCTGCATTTGTTTAATTCAATTTTAATCAAGATACATATAGCATGTTGGACTACATGAAAAGGGTCAAGTGAATTATTGAATTACCAAAAATTAAAACAATTATTAATAAATTAAACTAACAAAATCACCAAGAAATAAAAAAAATTAAAAATTCAATTCTATAAATTTTTTATGACATATAGTTTTCAAAACATCAAAAACAAAAATAGTAGAAATTGTTTAAAACTTTATTCAATATAAATCAAACAAAATTTTTAGGTTCAAATCATATACTTGTTATCCCCCATCACCGCTCTGAAAGTAATATTTCTAAAGAAATGATCGATCTTTTTAATCCCAATCTTGCAATTATTTCTGCTGCAAATGGAATGCAATATTCTAATCCGTACCGAAAAGTTTATGAATGGTTGATGGAAGAAATTACTGATCCTATCTTTGAAGAATACGGAACAAGTGAGAATTTAATCCTTTGTTTTGGCGGATATAAAAATAAAAATTATTACAGTAATAAAATAAAAACTGAAAAATCAAGTGAATATGCTGCTTTAAAAACAGGAAACTTAGGAAAAAAATCGAAAATCATTAGTACAAATTTTTCAGGAACAATAAAATTTAAAAATGAAAAAGTTTTAAAAACTTTTTCTCCTACTGTAGAGCACGAAGACAAAAATTACAAAGTAAATCTAAATAACAGTATAAAGAATTAATAAAAGCTAAAATATAATAATTTGTATTATTTTATTGATAAAATCAGGACCAGTTCTTCCCTTGAAAAATCTAATAATGAGCAACATTTTTCAATAGAAAAATATAATGAATCTAACATTGATATTCAAAATAAATTAGCGTTTGAATTAACTGAAGTTGATTCGTAATATAAATTATTAGAAAGGTATTTGAAATAAAAAAAACCTTTATTTTTTTAATGCTATCCGCGCTTAAAGTCCTTGCTATGGGTAGCGGAAGTCATATTTTAATAGAAAGTGATGTTGATTGTTCGAGGGTATCTGAAAATTTAAAACTTTTCTGGAAAGAAAAACCTATCTCTAAAAAATTTAGGCATGAGAGATACTCCAATAATAACTAATGAAAACAAAATAAATATAAAAAGGAACTTAGCAAAAGATATAGGTAGAGAGGCTGACGGCACAGTTACTAAGCATATGGTTGAAGAATTCTTAAAAGAAAAGAAAAAAATTAAAAAAATCAGAGAGGTATGCAGAGTCTAATCTTAATATGCAGAGTCTAATCTTAAAAAGTTAAACAAAGAAACGAATAAGCATGAAGAGCAAAACCTATTATATCGCCTAATCATGCTGGATAATCTTATTTATGTACTTTTTGACTCAGAAAAGTCGCCACCAGAAAAATCACCTATTGAGCAGAAAACGCTACTAGTTGAAGATGATAAACCTGCCAATAAAAAAGCACATACGCACTAATTAAACATTTCATGAAAAATTTCACAATATAAATATCTAATTTAAGGCTCAAACTAAATATTTTAAGCAAGACAGATTTAACAATCAAATCTTTTTTAAATTAATTTTTACTCTTTGTTTTCCCCAACACAATAACCTATTTACCTAAAGACTAAAGAAGCCCTGTACAACAACGCTCTCTATGCTACACTTAAATGAAATCACTAACGCTGTCGCATAAAAAAATATGATTCTTCGCATAATGAGTTTATTGTTTATCTTTTCCACACCACTTTTTCATGTAAATAATACAATCGTTTACGCTGATCAAGCGAGCAGATCGGCAGAACCACAATTTATATCAGATGACGAAACAGAGGCTGCTTTAGAAACTTGGCTTAAAGAACTTTTTATTGTCGCTGGAATTCACATACCACCAAAAGTTTTTTTACTTAACAGCATGGAATTAAATGCAGGCGCAACTTTTGGCGGCATTATTATTGTCTATGCAGGCCTCATCATAAAATGCAAAGACGCGTCTCAATTATTGGGTGTACTTGCACATGAAACAGGGCACATTGCTGGTGGACACATGGCAAAAGCAAGCGCTGCCGTCACAGAATCTTCCGTACCAGCATTTGCCTCAATTCTTTTAGGAAGTGCCGCAACTATTTTAACAGGGAATCCTGGGGCTCTCATGGCAGGGCTTGCTGGAGGCGCACAGATATTTGAACGTTCATTATTAAGGCATAGCCGTGAACAAGAAGATTCAGCAGACGCATCCGCATTGCGCTATTTAAACGCAAAGCATTGGCCTGTTAAAGGACTAGCAGATTTTTTAGATATGCTTGGCAATCATTACACTACAGGTCACGAAGACCCTTATGTTCAAAGCCACCCTCTCTCTCCTGAACGAAAAGCAAAAGTTAGGCTTTTTCAAAAAGAACAGCCTGCGAGCTATAAAGTTCCAGATGCATATGAACAACAGTTTAAACGCATTAAAGCTAAACTTTTTGGGTTCTTAAAAAAACAAAATGAAGTCCTTAGAGAATATCCAAAATCAGATAAAAGCATTGCTGCTCGCTATGCACGCTTAATCGCCGATTATAACAAAGGAAAAAGTCACAAAAAAGCACATATTGCCCTGAAAAAATTAGATAGATTACTTCGCGAAGTTCCTGGCGACCCCTACTTTTTAGAACTAAAAGGGCAGTTTTGTTTCGAAACAGGTCAAATTGCAAAGGCCCTTCCTTATTTACGACAATCCATGATCAAGGGCGTTAAGTCAAATAATATACGGCTTATGCTAGCGCATGCACTCATTGAGCTACCTAATGCAAGTTCAGCTGAACTACATGAAGCCATTGAAAATCTAACTAAAATAACAGAAAAAAATCATGAAGCCCACTTTGCATGGCGACTTATGGGATCGGCTTATGGTAAATTAAATGAAACTGGCAATGCTGCAGCATGCTTAGCTGAAGAAGCATGGATCTTGGAAAAACCTGACCTTGCAGTTATGCAAGCTAAAAAAGGAAAAACAGCGACAAACCCTGTACTTGCAAAACGATCTGGTGATATCTTGCAACAAGCAGGACTCGCTGATAAAGATAAAAAACAATAGATATTAAGAAAAAGAATGACGATAAATCTTCAACAAAAAAACTTATTTGGTGCCCCAGACACCCCATTACAAGCACCAAAAGCAGCAAAACCACCCGCATTGCCGCGCCCCCCACTTCCATCACTTGATCTAACGTACGGCTTTGATAACAGTCAATTAAATGCTGAATCAGTCTTTTGGCATAGACTTATTATCAATCAACAGATGCGTAATATTCAAGACCCAAAATCACGCCGCCGTTTTATGCGAGCTGTCATTTCTGAAATGAAAATAAAACAAGGCAAGTCTACACCTTTGATTTTAACCCGTGATATGTTACTAATGAAAAACTTAGGCTAATCTAAAAGTATGATTTTTATGTTTTCAAACTTCGAACGCTTTGTGGCCTTTCGCTATTTATTTTCTGCACGACGTGAAGGATTTGTATCCGTTATTGCATGGTTTTCATTCCTTGGCATAGCACTTGGTGTTGCAACCCTTATTGTGGTCATGGCAGTTATGAATGGTTTTAGAGAACAGCTATTCGGATCTCTTGTTGGTATGCGTGGGCATGTAACGATACAACCACAGTCAAATACATTCGCTGAAAACACAAGTCAACTCTCCTTAATTCAAAGTGTCCCTGGGGTTCGCCTAGCTTACCCAATGCTCGAAAAGCAAGCCATCGCACTTACTAAGAATCAAGCGAGCGGCGTTGTTGTGCAAGGACTACCACCTTATGCAATTACAGGTCGCAACCGCATTCAATTCATGCCGAATAATGCAATGGAACAATTTAAAGGCGATCACATTTTTATTGGCCGTAAAATGGCAGACACCTTGCAAACGAATGTTGGCGATAAAATAACGCTTCTCACACAGCAAAGTACATCTACTGCTTTTGGTAATATCCCTCGTCAGAAAACATTTATTGTAGCAGGCATATTCACAGTTGGCATGTTTCAATTTGAAAAAAACTATATGTTTATGCCACTTGATACAGCTCAACTTTTCTTTAAAGCACCAGCTCACATTTCGCAAATTGATGTCTTTTCGACGCATGACGATTTAGCAGCGAATCTAGCGCATATTTTACAAAAAGCTGTTGGTAGTGAATTGCGTGCGCTTGACTGGCGTCATAGTGACATTAGCATCATGCATGCCGTCAAGATGGAACGTAATGTAATGTTTTTAATTTTAACACTGATTATACTTATTGCCTCTTTCAATATCATTTCTGGCCTTATCATGATGGTCAAAGATAAAACACGTGATATTGCGATTTTGCGTACCATGGGTGCAACTAAAAAAACAATTCTTAAAATTTTCTTTTTAACAGGCGCATCTATTGGTGGAATTGGCACGCTTTTAGGTGTCGGACTTGGTCTTTCTTTTGCTCTTAATATTGAACGCATTCGTCAATTCTTGCAAAGCTTAACAGGTGTTGAGTTTTTTTCAGAAGAAATTTACTTTTTGACGACACTTCCAGCAAAAGTAGAGTGCGAAGAAGTCATGTTAATTGTCGCTATGGGGATCGGCTTATCTTTCTTGGCCACGCTTTACCCATCATGGCGCGCATCCAGCCTTGATCCTGTTGAAGGACTAAGGGGATAACCTGAACGCTCCCCTTACTCAGATAGACTTTATATAGTTTTTGAAGTAATTAATATAATATTGAAAGAAAACCAAATCATTTTTAATGGCACTATTTTGTACGTGCAAAAAAAGATAAATAGGATTTGAGTTATTTTTACTAAAGATGAACACATCCTGTTTTTTCTCAATGGTTTCTAACCACTCAGCCCCTTTGTTAGATTCATGTGCAAATAAGACAAGCTTCACTTGTAAACATACCCACTCATCAAGCAAGTAAGCTTTTGCTTGACGCTGCCACGGCTCTTCTAAATGCAAATCCTTCGATAATTGTAAAAAATATTTGAATGACAGCACTCTATCCAGCCGCTGATAAATAGTATAGAGATCTTTTGATTTATATTCTTTATCATTCATAATATTTTGGCAGATCAATTCAAAGAATTCAGGTAGAGCAGTATATGGCACACCAATAAACCAATTTTTTGTTGCTACTAAAGAATCATACTCACAATCAAAAGCTTGCTTAATAATATTTTGATGCCTGAAATAAACCATTAGCAACTGACGCATTACAACAATTACATTATAATTAGATGTCTCATTAGCCAACTGTTTTAATTTTTCTCCAAATAACGCTGTAACAAAAAAATATCCATCAGCCATCTTCCAAAGATCGTTATTATTAAGTTCAGCCAATTCAAAGACATCTATAGGACCAAAATGATTTATTAATTGGTTAGATAAAGTTGTTGCTATAATTTCTTTAGATAGCGAATGATGCTTTATCGCGTTTGCAAACTTATGATGTAACACACTTGGGAAATAGGCTAACAAAAGATGTGTATATTGTTCTAGATTTATAGGGGCACTTTCAAGGAACCTCTGAAATAATATGATTTTACTAAACGCTAAGATCACAGAAAGCTCAGGCCTTGTCAGCCCTTTCTTTTCATGAAAACGTTGATCTATCTCTTTATTATCTGGCAAACACTCATGCTTGCGGTTAAATTCATAAAATGGATTTGATTCAAGTGTCTCTATCAACCCCTTATATGCTTTTAAATCATCTTTAGAATGCTCAACAAGCCAGTTTAACACATGATTTTGATCACGATTATCGTTTAAGACAAGCCCTGCAATATCTTCTGTCATACGTGACAAGAGTTCATCACGTGCATCGCGCGTGATTTTCTTTTCTTGCATAAGATGACTGAATAAAATCTTAATGTTCACTTCATGATCAGAACAGCTAACACCAGCTGAATTATCAATAGCATCCGTATTCAGCCGTCCATTTAATAAAGCGTATTCAATGCGTGATTTTTGCGTCATGGCAAGATTTGCACCTTCACCAATAATTCTGCATCTCAATTGAATTGCTTCAATACGCAATGAATCATTTTGAGGGTCACGAACATCAAGATCAATTTCACTTGTTGCGCGCACATACGTACCAATGCCGCCAAACCATAACAAATCTACTTTTGCTTTTAAAATATACTGAATAAGCAAATCAGGTGACAACTCTGTTATATGGTCTGGGATATCAAGTATCACTTTTATTTCAGGTGATAACGCTATGCTCTTTGAATTCCGACTAAAAATACCGCCACCAGTTGATACGTGTGCCTTATTATAATCATCCCATGTAGACGTCTCTAGTTCAAAAAGTCGCTTACGTTCTTGGAAACTAGCAAGCTTATCTGGTGTTGGATCTAAAAAAATGTGCTGATGATTGAACGCAGCAACTAAACAAATATTCTTTGACTGTAACATACCATTACCAAAAATATCGCCAGCCATATCGCCTACCCCAACGACAGTAAATGGCATATTGATATCAAGACCTAGCGATTGAAAATGATTTTGAACAGAGATCCAAGCTCCTCTCGATGTGATTGCCATTTTTTTATGATCATAACCAAAGGACCCACCTGATGCAAAAGCATCATCCAACCAAAAATTATACTCTTTCGATATTGCATTTGCTGTGTCCGAAAAACTAGCTGTTCCTTTATCAGCGGCAACAACCAAATAAGGATCATTATCATCGTGGCGCACAACAAATGGGGGAGCAATAAAAACTCCATCTTTTTGATTATCCGTCAGATCAAGAAGCCCTCTGATAAACGTTTTATAACAATCTATAACCTCTTTTTTCAAAAGATCTTTTGCTACGCCCTTTTGCAACATAAGTTCATAACGCCGTGATACAAAGCCTCCCTTAGCGCCAACAGGAATAATAATTGAATTTTTAACAAGCTGTGTTTTAGCTAAATTTAAAACCTCTTGCCTAAAATCTTCAAACCGATCCGACCAACGGATACCCCCACGCGCCACTTTGCCCGTTCGAAGATGCACACCTTCCATAAAAGGTGAATATACAAAAATCTCATAAAGGGGGACTGGTTTTGGTAAATCTGGTATTAAATCACTCTTGAACTTAAAAGAAAGATATTGTTTGTTTTGGAAACTATTTGTTCGAACACACGCTTTAATAACAGATAAAATATGCCGCATAATCAAGTCATGATCACTTCGTTTAATAATGTAAAACTTTTGCTGCAGTTCGACCTCACGAACAGCTAAATGCTCTTCCCGACCATATTCAATTGTTGGATCAAATCTCACTTCAAAGTAATTGATTAACCCTTCAATAAGAGCAGGGTACATCGATGAAATAGTTGAAACATAATCGATAGATAGTAAAAATTGCATTTGATTAATTGCACGCACTAGCGCGCGTAAAATTGTAATTTGCCTTATAGTGAGTTTTGATTGTGAAAGCAAAACATTCAAACGATCATTTTCAACATCGCCATTCCATATAGCAGAAAATCCTTCTCGTAATCTTTTCGCATCATCTTCATTAAACAGATTGTGCATTGCACATTCAAAATTATGCAAATAAATTGATTTTCCATTAATCATCAATTTGAAGTCAAATTCACTTAGAACTGTTAATCCTAGGTTTTGAAAAATCGGCATAAGATCATATAAATAAGCTCGAGTATTTTGCGTAAACACTTGAAATGTAAAGGTATTACTATCTATATTTAATACAGTATCAACACCTGCTGTCATCTTGTCAGTAAGACTTAAAGCAAATTTAAAATCACGTACACCAACAGTAGGTGAAAAGATACTTTGGTAAACATCACAAAATATACCTTTAGCATCAAAGGTTTTTATGTCACTACTGTCCATTAACTCTGACTGAAAACGTTCCTCCCATGTTTGCAAAAACGCATTAATGTCTTCTTCCATTTTTTGAATATCAAAAGTATAGAAGTCAGATGAATTACAATTAATAATGAGCAACATGCGGGCAAATTCTTGCTCAGCAATTAACGAATGCTCTGATTGAAGCACCCCATTAAGTTCTTTCTCCAAATATTTTCTTATCAATACTTTGGATTCTTGGCTATATTTCTCACAAGGCAAAAAGATCAAAACTGTTGCAAATTGCCCAAGTGAGTCAATTTTAATGTTAAGCGCACAACGTTGTTTACGATAAAGAACTTTTTCGCAAAGCATATGCAAACTATCTTCATTAAAGTGAAACAATTGATCATTTGGTATTGTTGATAAAATAGCTGTTAATATTTTTCCACTATACCCCACAGGATTTGTATCGAAACGATCAAAAGCGCGCTGAACTCGATTACGCAAAACAGGGATATAAAAAGGTGAAACTTTAAAAAATTGCCGTGTAAAGATACCTACAAATTGATATATTCCACATATTTCACCATTTTCATTTAAATTTAAAATCTCAATGCACTCAATTCGTGCATTTTTATGTACCGTTGATCGAATTGAACTTTTTAAAATAGATAAAAACGGCAAAGACATATCATTAACTAATATACTTAAACCGCAGGCAATCTTATCATGAAAAGAATTGCTACTAGTTTTCAATGAACATCTTTCAACTGGATTCAAATCAATTTCATTATGAAATAGTGGATGACGGAATAAACCAACACCATTTTCTGGAAACAACTCACAAGCTGATTTCTTAAAAGAAATACTTGCTGAGGCATTTTTATTTATACTATCAATATTAAAATAACGTGCTCCCAAAAAGACAAAATGATCTTTTGTCAGCCATTTTAAAAAATCACCTGCTTCTGAAAAAGAAACACTATCATTTCTATTTTCGTCACACCCAAAATACTTACCTAAAGATATGCATTGCATACCTATGAAATAAAGTGCATCTCGGCAGGTAGGGAAATCATCGACAACAGACTGAACATGAAAGCAACATTCAGAAAGCATTGACTTAAGTTGATCATTCTCAAAAAGGTTTTCATCCTTTTGCAATACAAATGTAATCACTGATTCAAAATGTTTATTACCTTCCAAAGAATTTTTTTCAGAATAAATGGCTTTCAATTGCCCTGTTTTATCCCGCGCCAAGCAAAATACAGGATGACTTATTAAACGCACATGCAGCTTTATGCTTTTAAATAAAGCCAGCAAGCTATCAATTAAAAATGGATAATCTTCATAAACCAACGTTATAAAAATCAAACTATTTTTAGATAAGACACTGGAAGAAAAGTTGCTTGCATCAGTTACACACAAGAAGGGCTGTTTGCTTAAACGTTTTTGAAGCGACTCCCACGCTTGAATAACAAGCGTTTCAAAAAACACATCGCCATAGCAGTTGTGATATTGTTTTAACATATCTATATCAATGTGATTGTAAAACTTATCAATGAAAATCTTCAATGATGATTCATTGACAAGCGATGCGTCTGTTTTTAATTGACTTAATTTGACCAGGCAATTAGCTTTAATTTTTTCAATCAGATCCATAAGTAATCAGGCCGATAAAGTTCAGGATTATTATTCTATGGTACTAAGGGTTTATGAAGAAAAGCTTAATTAAATACACCATTTAAAAAGCAAAAAAACTTACTCTTAATTTAATAAATTTATAATTCATAGGTGTATTAATTATTTAATTTTGCTAGATTGAATCAATACCATTTTTCATCATACTATCTTTCACGTGTGTCTTATGATAACTACAAATTTTCGGATTAAGCCCGAAAATAGTAATGAAAGCGACTACTAAAAAAGAAACAGGCAATATGATTTTATTACATATAACAAGGACTGCGTTTACATGAGAATATTATTTTGCGGCGATATCGTTGGTAAAAGTGGCCGTGATGCTGTGATAGATAACTTACCTTTACTCAAGCACAAATTAAATCTCGACTGTATCATCGTTAACGGTGAAAATGCAGCGCATGGTTTTGGCATCACATCAGCAATTTGCAAAGATCTTTATAAAGCAGGTGTAAACATTATTACAACAGGAAATCATGCTTTTGATAATCGTGATATAATGGCCTATATGAGTGGTGATAAATATATTGTACGCCCAATCAACTACCCGGCGACAACTCCCGGAAATGGTTTTGTCATCTATACAACACCACGTGGGCAAAAAATCCTTGTCGTAAATGTAATGGGACGCGTTTTTATGGATCAACTTGATGATCCTTTTGCAGCCATGGAAAATTTATTTAAAACATATGTTTTAGGCGGCCTTGTAAATGCCATTGTTGTTGATGTTCATGCAGAAGCGACAGCTGAAAAAATGGCGATGGGGCATTTTTGTGATGGACGTGCAAGCCTTGTTGTTGGTACCCACACGCATGTGCCAACATCGGATTGCCAAATTCTTTCAAAAGGAACAGCTTACATGACTGACGCCGGCATGTGCGGTGATTATAATTCAGTCGTTGGCATGGACAAAGAAGTTCCTCTATTTAAATTTACTAGGCGTTTGCCTCCCCCAGCACGCATGCAACCTGCAACTGGCCCCGGTACACTTTGTGGTGTTTTCGTTGAAACAGATGATGCAACGGGACTAGCTAAAAAGATTAAAGCTATTCGTCTTGGTGCACGATTGGAAGAAACATCTCTGGATGGTATCATTTAAACCTTCATTTTTATACGTAAAAAATATGCTAACATTTAAAATAGAAAAATCTCTTTGAACGCACCATGAATTCTCTTCGTTTAAAACTTGCGTCTGCTTTTCATTTATGCGCCCTTAAAGGATGGGATAACTGGACCTATACGCACATATCAGCACGCCTGCCAGACCAAACTTCTTTTCTGATCAATAGGTTAAACATACTCTATAAAGATGTCACGCCAGAATCACTTGTAGAGGTGGATATGGCACAAGCGCCTGAGATGTATTTTGATACTGTTAATCCGACAGGTGTTCATATTCATAAAAGCATTTATGAAAAACGTCCTGACATTAATGCGATTTTTCATCTTCATACCCCCCACGGAGTAGCCGTATCAGCTATGGAATGCGGCTTGCTTCCACTTAGCCAATTTGCTTTACATTTTTATGATCGCATTTCCACGCATAAATACGACTCACTTGTTTTAGATGAAAAATCACAAGCTGAACAACTAGCCCATGACTTAGGTAATAATTTTACAATGCTGCTTGAAAACCATGGGACATTAACGAGCGGAAAGACACTAGAAGAAGCATTCTTTTATACACATCACTTGGAAGAAGCCTGTCGCGTTCAATGTTTAACTCTTGCATGTAATACTCCTTATATAAAACTAAGTCATGAAACGTGCAAAAAGGCATCAGCTGACCTACTTAGCTTTGAAAAAAATCTTGGTATGCGTGATTGGAATGCAGCGCAAACATTACTGGAAAGCAAAAAATAACAATAAAAAAAAGCAAATTTCATTAATAAATATTTCTACATATTATTTTTGTCATCATGCTTTTCAAATGATCTTTCCTCAAGTTTTCAATTAAAAAATCTTAACAAAAGACTAGGTACCAAGATTTATCAACATCACATGCATGCGCTTGACAAATTAGCTAAAAAAGGAATGGTCCCCACAATTTTTGAAATGCCAGCACCTTACGCAAAAGTGGGTGTTCTGCTTGTCTATGGTGATGGAAAAGAGCCCAGCAGCAATTTATGTCCAAGCGACTTAATCCAAGATATAATACAAGCATTAGGTTTTGAAGTTGGAATCGTTGTTAATCCAGCTCCAATCATCAGAAGCCCAGAAGCCGAAAAAACATCATTTACCAAAAAGCTTTCTTAAAGAGCGTTTGACCCTGAAATAATTTCATTCAATTCATTTGTAATTTGTTCTTGGCGCCCTTGGTTATAACGCAATTGCAAATTCTGGATCATATCTCTTGCATTACGTGTTGCATTATCCATCGCTGTCATACGTGCAGCATGTTCGCATGCTGTATTATCTAAAAATAATGTATTGAGTTGCGCTATCAAGTTCTGCGTTAATAACTGCATAATTAAATCTTCATACTTGGGTTCAAAAATCGTATACTCAATATTTTCTTCTTTTTTTTCTTTAATTAAAGGAACAAGCTGAGTCGTTTTAATAGGTTGCTGAATAATACTTTTTAAATGCCCTGTTACAACATAAACACTACCAATTTTACCCGTATGCAAAAGATCAATAATCTCTGCGGCTAAATCAACAATATGTTTAAAATTTAACGATGCGTGATCAAAGTTAGCTGCCTGCAATTCATGCACAATCACATCGAAATTATGTGTACTGCATTCTCGTTTAAGAGCACTTTCAACTTTACGACCAAAAGTTGCAATCATAATTTCTTTGTGCTTTTCTTTTAAACCTTCCGCTAAAGCACGCACTTCTTTCATAACGTTTGCATTATAACCGCCACACAAACCACGATCTGTTGCAATCGCAAGAATAAAAGCAGGCGCACATTCATTACCCGCTTGTAAAAGTGGTGCAGATTCAACCTCATGTGAACTATTAATCACATGATTTAACACGCTTTTAAACTTACGTGAATAAAGCATACCATGCAGAACACGTTCTTGTGCTTTACGAAGCTTCGCGTTCGCAACCATTTTCATTGCAGAAGTAATCTTTTGCGTTGATTTTACTGATTTAATACGAACACGTAGATCCTTTAAGTTATTCATGCGCTAGTTTCCATGCTCAGTTAAAAAACGCTGACTGAAATCTTTTAAAAATATAGACAGTTTTTCGTCTAGTTCGGAAGAAACCTTAGCTGTCTTTTCAATATCTTGTGCTATCTCTGGTGCAAATAAATGAATTGCTTTCAGTAACTCTGTTTCATATTTTGCAATCAAGTTAAGTGGTATCTTGTCTAAAAATCCACGAACACCCGCATAAATAGCAATCACTTCATCTGTATTTGACAAAGGCGATTGATTTTGTTGCTTCAGTAGTTCAGTCAAACGTTGACCACGTTCAAGAAGCTTGCGAGTTGATGTATCAAGATCACTTGCAAATTGGGAAAAAGATGCCATTTCACGGTATTGCGCAAGCTCTAATTTAATAGAACCAGCAATTTGTTTCATTGCTTTTGTTTGGGCAGTTGACCCAACACGACTTACCGAAAGACCAACGTTAATTGCAGGTCGAATACCTTTATAGAAAAGCTCAGATTCAAGAAAAATTTGGCCATCAGTAATTGAAATAACGTTCGTTGGAATATAAGCAGATACGTCGCCTGCTTGCGTTTCAATAATAGGAAGCGCTGTAAGAGAACCATTTCCACAAGCGTCGCTCATTTTAGCTGCGCGCTCAAGCAAGCGTGAGTGCAGATAAAAAACATCCCCAGGATATGCTTCGCGACCTGGTGGACGGCGGAGCAACAATGCCATTTGCCGATATGCAACGGCGTGCTTTGACAAATCATCATAAATAATTAAAGCGTGCATACCATTGTCACGGAAATACTCACCCATCGCACATGCAGTGTATGGCGCAAGGTATTGCAAAGGTGCTGGATCAGATGCTGTTGCTGCAACAACAATGGTGTACTCCATAGCGCCAGCGTCTTCAAGTTCTTTTACAATACGCGCCACCGAAGATCGTTTTTGACCAATAGCCACATAAATACAAAATAACTTTTGCGATACATCTTTTGCTGCATCATTCCCTTTTTTTTGGTTTAAAATCGTATCAATAGCTATCGTCGTTTTACCTGTTTGACGATCACCAATAATTAACTCACGCTGACCGCGCCCAATTGGTACAAGCGCATCAATTGCCTTAATACCAGTCAACATTGGCTCATGAACTGATTTGCGCTGAATAATCCCTGGAGCTTTACGTTCAACTTCAGCCAACTCAACATCTGTTAAAGGCCCCTTAGCATCAATAGGATTACCCAAACCATCAAGAACACGTCCTAAAAGCCCCATACCAACGTTAACATCAACCACCTTATTCGTGCGCTTAACAAGATCACCTTCTTGAATGTCGCGGTCATTACCAGCAATTACAACACCAACATTATCAACTTCAAGGTTTGATGCAATGCCACGCACTACAACACCTGTACGGCCAGATATAATATCCACCCATTCACCTGATTTAACATGATCAAGGCCATGTACACGAGCAATACCGTCCCCAACAGAAAGAACACGTCCTATTTCTGAGACTTCAGCATACGCTTTAAAATCTATAATTTTTTCTTTAATGAGTGCAGAAATTTCTGATGCACGTACTTGCATTAAGCGGCTCCTTTTAGGGGAATATCGTGAAGTGTTTTCTTAAGGGTATTAATTTGTGTTTTAAGGCTTGCATCAATTTGAAGATTATCAACTTGCACTAGAACACCACCTAAAAGATCGGGAATTGATTCGTATTCATAATTAATTTTTTTACCAAAAATAGAAACAACTTGCGCTTGAATACGTGTCTTTTGAGATTGCGTTGGCATCGTAGGGGTTTTGATAACTGCATTTAATACATTATCCGCATGATTGCAACAATTTTCAAATATTTCAGTAATTTGACCAAAGAATGAAAGACGCTTTGCGTGATAAAGGATTTGAAAAAAATGGACAAGATATTTTGGCCAGTCTAATTTACAAGCCAAACTTGAAACAAAATCAGTAAAATCACTTTCTTTAAAATAGGGCAGTGACTTTTGAATGCTTGAATCACTTTCACAAGCATTATTAAACTCTTTAAGCTGCCTTAAAATCGCAGATGTTTGCTTTTGCTCCTGTGCTACCTCAAAAAGTGCACGCGCATACCGACCAGGTATTGATGTTTGTAGGCCTTTTAATAGTGCTGTGTCCATAATTATATTCTTAACTTATATTTTTTTGTACAAATCTCTTTTTAAGTAATAGCATATTTAAACAAACAGAGACAAGGTTGGGGTGCAGAAAAGAACAAAAGAATAAAAGCGCACTTATTGTAAAAAAGCATCTAAAATGTGCTACAACACTTTTATGCAATTACCAGGTCATTTTATTACATCAAAAAAGAGATATGTAAAAATAGTTGCGCGGGATAGACGGCCTATTATGATACTCTATTAACATGCAATTTTATTAAAATCACATTAATGACAATTTTCCTTAATGCGCATCAACAACATGCGCAAAAGCAAATGCAAAAAGCTCTTACAAATATATCGCAAAATTTAAAAATAAAAACCTTACTCTCACCTTTTGCAAAAAAGACTAAATACCACGGCATTTATCTGCATGGTCCTGTTGGGAGGGGTAAAACAATGCTGATGCGCATCTTCTTTGATCAAGTAAAAGAACAAAAACAAGAATACCACTTTGATACTTTCTTTGCAAAATTACACCAAACCTTAAAAGAAAAAAGTATTGATACATTAGCGAAAGAGATTCGTCAAAAGGGAAAGGTTATCTGGATTGATGAATTGCAAATTTACGATATTGCTACAGCTATGCTACTTCGTCGCTTAGTTCCCGCCTTAATAAAGCAAAAAGTATTTATCTTGCTCACAGGAAACGTATCGCCTATAGATTTATATAAAGGCGGCCTTAATGAAGAGCAATTTAGATCCTTCATTCCATACTTTACGTCACACTTTCTGTGCTTGTCTCTTGATGGAGATATTGATTACAGGCAACACTCAAAAGCAGCACCAGATTCCGCATCAAAAGACTTTCACTTTTTGCTTAACGCAACCCATTCAACCAAAACAATAGAAGAAAAATTTTACAATGCATATCCACACGAAACAGCTATATCATTTACATTATTACTAAAAGAAAGAGAATGGACTTTAAAGAACACACTTAAAGATGCAGCTCTCATTGACTTTCAAGAACTAGCGATTGGCAACCGAGCTTTTGATGACTATCGTGTTTTAGTTCAAACATTTAATCATCTTTTCATAACGAATGTACCTATTTTTAATGAGAAAAATAGAGATGCATGCCGCAGATTTATGGCATTTATTGATATTGTATATGCACAAAATTGTCACCTCTATATTTCAAGTGACGTAAGAATTACCGAATTATACCAAGACGCGACGAATCAACTACCATTCGAACGTACAATATCACGATTAACAGAGCTTCTTCAATTAGGGGGAACCGACAGCTGCGCTATTGATGACTGTGCATGGAGTTAGCACTTTGAGAAGAAGGCATATGCAATGCTGGCATATTTTGAGGAGCTAAATCAGGCTGCTCTTCTGGGTCATCCATATCCTGAATATTAAGAAATCGATTTAAATCATTTTGTTGTTTTAACGTAATAGTGGCTTCTTCTGTTGGTGTCGTGACTTTTGGTTGCAACCTAGATAAATTTTCAGCTTCTTGCTGTGCACTTACTGATTGATTCTTTTTTGACGCTGTCATGACTTGCTCAGCCGCAGACATTTGATTTGCAAGATTATTAGTCAATTCTGATGTAACAATTCCCATCGCACTAACAGACGGAAAATTTTCAGTTATACGTTTTTGCTGCTGCTCTACAATTTTCAAAACAACTTGCTTAGGCAACAGAGTCATTATAAAATTACTGCCATTATAAATCATAGGTGCAAAACGATTATTTTGAAAATCAATTGGTTGCTTATGGCGAGGAATAAAACAACTCACCAATAATTGAAAAACACACAACACTATTATACTTCGTGCAACACCAAATAAAAAACCAAGTGAGCGATCAATACCACCTAAAACGCTTTGCTTAATAAGACCAGAAAGTGCATTACTAATAATACTAAAAAGAATCAAAAAAAGAATAAAAAGTCCGATAGCAGCAGCAATGTCTGCCATCATTGGATTTGAAATATAACGACGTGCAATAATTTGCACAAACGGCATTCCTGTAAATGTTAGAGCTGTCCCCCCGATCCAAGAAGCAAGCCCAAGAACTTCACGTGTAAGTCCTCTTACCAATCCCATTAAAGCTGATAAAAATGAAATTCCAAGAATAATGCCGTCAATTATTGTCATTTATTCTGTTCCATTATTTTGGTCAATTTCAGTGTTATTAAAATTAAGACTATTAGGGAGATCTGCTTTCAATTGTGTTTTTTTAGGCCTAAAACCTTGCGCAACCACATAAAGTTCAGATGACTCTTGACGGCTTGACTTTGGCTTAAAGTGACTAACTTTAACAAATGATTGTTTAAGCTGACTTAATAAATTATGCTCTGTACCACCGCGCAAAACTTTGGCAACAAAACTGCCTCCTGGACGCAATAAATCAAATGAAAATTCAAATACTGCCTCGAGAAGTGCAATAAGCCGAATGTGATCAACATCAGACATACCACATGAACTTGCAGCCATATCGCTTAAAATAGCGTCCGCTTTTTGTCCCTGAAACATTGCTAGAATTTGAGCATGCATTGCATCATCGTGAAAATTTCCTTGCAAAAACTCAACACCTGTAATGGGTTCTATTTCCAGCAAATCAACGCCAACAACAAAACCTTTATCCCCAACAATTGTTTTTGATACTTGGCACCAGCCACCTGGCGCAGCACCAAGATCTAATACTCGACTGCCATTTTTAATGAGCTTATATTTTTCATTAATTTCAATAAATTTAAAAGCTGCACGCGAACGATATCCTTCTTTCTTCGCTTTTGCTACAAAGGGATCATTAAGCTGACGCAAAAGCCATTGCCTAGAAGAATGGGTTCTTTTTTTGTTGCTTTCAAGTTTTTTAATTTTATCTGATTGTTTAAAGGAAGACATAAAAGTTCTTAAATAATTCTTTAAGAAAGAGTACTACACTTTATTAAGCAAAGTAAAGAAATCTTGTCACTTTGCTCTCGCCCAATCACTAATCTTTGTCTTATTTTCTTTTAGCCATCACCCATCAAATGATTGTTCAGCTGTGCTGTTGTCCGAACTCCTATAGAATCAAAATTTTCTTTAAGCCACGCATCACCTGCAGCTCTTCCTTTTTCAAATAAGTGAGTTAAAAACTCCCATTCAGTATTCAACTTGCTTGACCATCCAAGATCTTGGAACACAGATTCATCTTCAATGACATGCATACGCAACCGCTTATGCTTTGTTTGGTCAAGCTCACCTTTATCAATCATATCTGTGATATATGAAATTGCTCGCATTTCACGAACAACAGATGCATTATTTGTAATTTCATTAAGGCGATCAGCTATTTCGCGTGATGTAACCGGAAGTCGATTACGAACGTTTGGATTCAATTGAATTAATACAATATCAGGCGTATCGCAATCATAGATAAGCGGGAAAAAAACAGGGTTTCCAATAAAACCACCATCCCAATAATAGTCTTTACCAACCATGACAGCACTATGAATTGTTGGTAAACACGCTGTTGCAAGCAACGTTTCAACACGCATTTCTTTTGTTGTAAAAATGCGCAATTTTCCTGTATAAACATGAGTTGCGCACAAATATACTTTACACTCTTTTTGTTCTCGAATTAGCTCAAAATCAAAAAAATTACTAATCACATCTTTAAGAGGATCTTTTTTCATTGGATTAAGCTCATACGGTGAAAAAATACGACTTAAGTAGTCGAATATCATAAATCCAGGTGAATTATACATTGTATAATTTCCCATTGCCTTATCGACAGGACCACGATTGTTAAGAGCACTATTTTTGCCTGAGGCACTAATGGCTGTCCAGAATTTTCTCAAATCTTCCCGTGCGGCATCACTGCCGCCACGCGCCAAACCTTGGGCCAAACAAACAGCGTTCATTCCACCTGCACTTGTACCTGTGACGCCTTCAAATTCAAGCCGATTGTCTTCTAAAAGACGATCGAGAACACCCCATGTAAATGCACCATGAGCCCCTCCGCCCTGAAGCGCAAGGGCAACTCGCTTTTTTTTACTTGCCTGCTCAGATTGCTGTTTCGACGTCATATATAGTCCTAATTTTTCTTATAATTCTATATATGACAGTATCCAAAAATGGTTAATTTTTAGCTAATACCAAAATAAATATTCTAGAAATACTCACCTTCATCCTACATCAATCAATATCAGATGCAGTATTTGACACTATTTATAAAAAATGCTTACATGAATTTGCTAAATAAGTGATATATAAAGAGTCTTTTAGCATCAAATATGCTATTCATATATACACCATTATCATCTCTCAAAATCGTACAAATGAGGACTTTTTATGACCAACGAGAACGAAAATCCGCCTAAAAAAATAACAGGAAAGCAAGAAGCAGCAAAAATAACAAAATTAAAAGCTGAAAAAGAAATTGCGTCCATTAACACAACAAAAAAAAAGAAACTGGTCAAAAATACAGCTTCAGCAAAAAAAGCAGTGCAACCAAAGACTATAAAAAGCGCAACACCAACTGAAGATATTACACAAATGACAGCGACTGTTGCAACAAAAGTAGCAGGTAAATCGATTGGTTATGTAACCCAAGTAATTGGCGCGGTTGTTGATGTTTGTTTCGAAGCAGAAATGCCATCTATTCTTAACGCCCTTACTATCAGTATTACAGAAGAAGATGTGCATGGCAACAAAGCAACACGCTCTCTTGTGCTTGAAGTTGCTCAACATTTAGGGGAAAATACGGTCCGAACAATTGCGATGGACTCTACAAACAATTTACAACGCGGAGCAACTGCATACGATACAGGCTCTCCTATTATGGTTCCCGTTGGCATTGGCACACTTGGTCGCATTATCAACGTAACAGGAGACCCTGTTGATGAGCGCGGCCCTGTTGAAGCAACCACTTACATGCCTATTCACCGTGACCCTCCAAGTTTTGCTGAGCAAGCAACAGCAACGGAAGTCCTTGTTACAGGCATTAAAGTAATCGATCTTTTAACACCCTACCCTCGTGGCGGCAAAATCGGCCTTTTTGGCGGCGCCGGTGTTGGTAAAACCGTTCTTATTATGGAATTAATCAATAACGTTGCAAAAGCACATGGTGGTTATTCTGTTTTTGCCGGCGTTGGTGAACGTACACGTGAAGGAAATGACCTTTACCATGAAATGATTGATTCAGGCGTAAACAACCTTGCAGAATCAGGTTCTAAAGCTGCTCTTATTTATGGTCAAATGAACGAGCCACCTGGAGCACGTGCACGTGTGGCCCTAAGCGGCTTAACAGTTGCTGAGTACTTTAGAGATGTAATGAGCAAAGACGTTTTATTCTTTATCGACAACATTTTTAGGTTCACGCAAGCTGGATCAGAAGTGTCTGCTTTGCTAGGCCGTATGCCATCAGCCGTTGGCTATCAGCCAACCCTTGCAACTGAAATGGGTAACTTGCAAGAACGCATTACAACCACACATAAAGGTTCAATTACATCTGTTCAGGCCGTGTATGTTCCTGCTGATGACTTAACAGACCCAGCACCAGCAACATCATTCGCCCACCTTGATGCAACAACCGTTTTAAATCGTCAAATCGCTGAACTTGGTATTTATCCAGCCGTCGACCCCCTTGATTCAACATCTCGTATTTTAGATGCGCATTATGTAGGTGAAGAACACTATGTAGTTGCACGTGATGTTCAACGCATTTTACAAGACTATAAATCATTGCAAGATATTATTGCAATTTTGGGTATGGATGAATTATCGGATGAAGACAAACTAACTGTTGCGCGTGCACGTAAAATTCAACGCTTCTTATCACAACCATTTTTTGTAGCTGAAGTGTTTACAGGCACACCAGGTCAATTTGTAAGCTTAGAAGATACAATTGCAGGCTTTAAAGGCATCGTCCAAGGTGATTATGACCATATCCCAGAAATGGCATTCTATATGGTTGGCGATATCTCACAAGTTTTAAAAAAAGCTGAAGAGATGGAAAAAAAAGCAGCTTAAATACTACGTATTAAGAAAAACAAAAAAAGCTCTCGTTTATGAGAGCTTTTTAATTTAAAGATCTTCCTATTTGATTAAACTCTTATAAACTTCCTGGAAACACATAAGAGCCAAGGGAATAACTTACAAAAAGATCATTAACCTTGAAGTATTCAACGGCAGAAAACCCTTGGCCTGAGGTTGCTGGAAGATGTTTCTGAGCTTATAAAATGAGCACGACAGCAAAGCATATATAAAATACTAATCGCTATAAGTCCTTTTTGCGCATTTTAAATCAAGGGTTTCTAAAGGCTCTCAGCTCAATATTTTGACTTACGCAACAGGTATGTTAAAATCATGAATGTATAAGTATTTATGCCTAAAACATATAGAAAAAGCAGAAAAATAAGTATATTGTTGTTCTAACGATCCACGTTCAAAAACAAGATTTTCCAACTATGCCTTCTTCTATTTTACAAATAATCCCCTCATTTAATGCTGGAGGTGTTGAACGTGTCACACTTGAAACAGTCACAGGTTTAGCACATAGTGGACTTGCAGAGCACCACATCGCCTCAGCTGGCGGACAATATGTAAGTGAGATTCCAACAAATGTGACACACCACATCTTGCCGCTTACATCAAAAAATCCATTTAAAATTATTGTAAATGCATGGCGATTGCACACACTTATAAAACAGCAACATATAACAATTGCTCATGCCCGTTCGCGCGCGCCCGCATGGTCTGCCTTATGGGCATGCCGTATGGCCAAAGTTCCATTCATAACAACATATCACGGCACTTATGCTGGGTCTTCTCGTTTAAAAAAATTTTATAATAGCATCATGGCACGCGGTGATCGTGTCGTTGCCATATCCAAATTCATACTAAATCATATAAAACAGACATACCCTGAGCTTTCATCAAAAGTAGCTTTCATTCCTGAAGGTATAGATACACATCGCTTTAATCCAATGGACGTCACATCAGAGCGTATTCAAGTTGCGCGTTCAGCATTTAACATCCCAGAAGATGCAACCGTATTTTTATTACCAGGGCGCCTTACACGCTGGAAGGGACAAGCTTGGTTTTTAAAATCACTTCAAAAAATTGCGAGCACATTACAACAAAAAAATGTTTATATTATTTTACTCGGTGATGCGCAAGGTCGTGAAGCGTATTACGCTGAACTAACTGAACTAACTGCCGGTCTCTTTGTGCACTTTAAAACATCTTATGACGATCTACCCGCTTTGTATGCGTTGGCTGATATTGTATTTTCATGTTCCCTTGACCCAGAAGCTTTTGGCCGTGTTACAGCAGAAGCACTTTCAATGGGCAGACCCTTTATTGGCACCAATCATGGCGGAACTGTTGAGCTTACAAATAACGGTGCCTTTGGCACACTGGTTACCCCAAACATTGACAGCGAGCTCATCAAAGCAATCACTGAGATATTAGACCAACCTCACGATGTATTAATTGAACGTGGCGAAAATGCGCGCGCACATATTTGTGATAATTACTCCATTGAGCAAATGCTGCGCTTAACTCAACAGCTGTACGAATCTGTATTATGAAAAAATCAACATTAATTATTAAGCTTGGCGCACTCGGTGATATGATTCAAGCCATGTCCATGTTTAAGATTTTATGTCAACAATACGAAAACAACCTAACGCTGCTTACAACGGAACCTTTTGTAGATTTAGCAAGACGTACAGGCTATTTCAAAACTATTATATGCGACAATCGAAAATCAATTCGATCAACCTTAAGCATGATTAAGCAAGTTCGAGCATACTCTTTTGATCATATTATCGATTTGCAAAATGTTGACCGCACACGCCTTTATAAAATCCTTCTTACAGGAAGCTACAGGGCATGGATAGCGCCTTGCAGAATAAATAAAGAGAATCACCCATTTAAGCGCTTTAAACACCTTTGCAAAACACAAAACTGGCCAACACTACCACCTGTTGATATTACAACAATGGCAGAACCGCTTTTAAATGAACCTACACTACCATATGCGCTCATTATTGCAGGTGCCTCAAATGCACACGGCGGGCAAAAGCGCTGGTGTCAAAAAAAATACGCAGCACTTTGCAATCACATCATTAAGCAAGGAATCACAGCAGTTTTAGTCGGCTCTAAAAGCGACCATCTTGATGAACTTGCAGCATTGTGCCCTGATGCTATTAATTTAATTGGGCAAACAAGTCTTTACCAATTAATCAGCCTTGGCCTTAATGCAACGTACTGCATTGGCAACGACACAGGTCCACAACTCATAATTGCAGCATCAGGCTGCCCTACGATCACATTATTTAGTGCCTTAAATCCACCTAACAAAGGGGGCGCATGGCCATGGAACAAAGAACGCCATTTAAATCTCTACAAGGATAATTTAAACGATTTATCTGTTGAAGACGTGATTGATGCTCTTAAATTCTAAGCGTTCAATGAAAAAGCTGCTTTTAATAACTCTTTTGTGTATAGCTCTTGCGGGTTGTTAAAGATGGTGCCAACACTCCCCTCTTCTACAACTTTGCCATAGCGCATCACTATAATCCTATGGCTCATAGCACGCACAACTTTTAAATCGTGGCTAATAAACAAATAACTTAGTCCATGTTTTTCTTGCAATTTTCGCAGCAAATCCATAATTTCAATTTGAATTGAGCGATCTAATGCAGAGGTTGGTTCATCCAAAACTAAAATACGCGGCTTTAAAATAAGTGCACGTGCAATTGCAATACGCTGACGTTGACCACCTGAAAATTCATGCGGATACCTATGACGTGCTTCTGGATCCAACCCAACTTCTTTTAAAATATCAGAAACAATCTGTTCGCGTTCAATAGCTGTTATGCCTGGCTGATGCACGACAAGCCCTTCAGCAATAAGTTGTTCAATAGAAAAACGTGGATTAAGTGAGCTAAAAGGATCTTGAAAAATAATTTGAAAACTTGATCGAAGCGGCCTTAAGTCTTTCATTGAAGACTGATCAATACGTTTTTCGTCTAAAAAAATTTCGCCTTGGCTTTTCACTAAACGAAGTAAAGCATACGCGAGGGTGCTTTTGCCAGAACCACTCTCGCCAACAATACCAATTGTTTCACCCTGTTTAAGCGTAAAGCTTATATCATTTACCGCAATAAAATCAGGCTTTTGATTTATTTGAAATATTTTTGTCAGCAGTGGCACAGGCTTATCGAAAGAAACCTTCAAGCTCTTTGTTGATAACACATTATCCGACTGCAATGGAACTGGAGCTGGAGCTCCACTGGGCTCACTCTCGATCAAATGTTTTGTATAAGGGTGGGCTGGATTTTGAATCAGGACGTTTGTAAATCCTTTTTCAACAACTTCGCCATGCTTCATAACAACCATTTTATCAGCCATTTTAGAGACAACACCTAAATCATGTGTAATCAGCAATAAGCCCATTTGAAAACGTTTTTGTAGAGATTTTATTAAATCTAAAATCGTTGCTTGCAATGTCACATCTAAGGCTGTTGTTGGCTCATCTGCGATCAAAATATCAGGCTCACATGCAAGCGCCATTGCTATCATCACGCGTTGACGCTGTCCACCAGAAAGCTGATGTGGATACGCATTTAAACGCTCAGCAGCATCTTCAAAACCAACAAGTTGCAACAAATCAAGGACTTTTGCCAAGGCATCCTTCTTGTTCATATTGAAATGCAAAAATAGAGGTTCTGATATTTGCTGCAAAATAGTGTGCAAAGGATTCAGAGCTGTCATGGGTTCTTGAAAAATCATACCTATTCGGTGCCCACGAATAGCCATTAATTCACGTTCAGGCAAATTTAGTAATTCCTTACCATCTAGCGTCACAGAACCATTCGGGTGAAATGCAGCAGGATAGTTAAGCAATCCTAAAATAGATAATGCCGTCAATGATTTTCCTGAACCACTTTCACCAACAAGCGCTACTGTTTCACCTTTTGCAAGCGAAAATGAGACATTACGAACAACGTGTTTTTCTTCAATGTTTTTATTTAAAATATTTTTAAAAGCAACAGAGAGATTATTAATGTTAAGCATTGGCCGTCCATTTTAAGGAAATCGTGTGATATTAATATGCAGTTGAGATTCTAGCATAAGGCATTGCTGATATGAAAAAATAATGTAATTAATCTATAAAAAGAATTTGTACTTTTTAAATCTATAGCAAACATGAAGTAATTTAAATTAAAAAAATCACCTTTTTTGTTTAAAAAAATCACGCATCAATTGAGCACATTTAATTTCTTCAATACCGCCAATAACTTGCGGCTTATGAAGCGTATGTTCAAATACACGCGCACCATGATCCACACCTCCACCTTTTTGATCATAAGCACCAAAGAACACTCGGCGAATACGGGCATTAGCAATAGCACCAGCACACATGGAACAGGGCTCCACGGTAACATATATATCACAATCTGTTAAATGTTGCGTACCTAGCTTTTGAGAAGCTTCTTGAATACAAAGCAGTTCCGCATGCGCTGTGCCATCGTGTTTTTGACGCATCCGATTAGGCTGAGATGCGATCATAACGCCGTCCCTAATGATCACAGCACCTACTGGCACCTCATCATTTTGAAAAGCAATACACGCTTGATGATAGGCAGCACTAAAATAAGTCATAAAGGCTTACCTATATCACTGTAAAGTTTGGAAAAATTGAACATTGTTTATGTGGAGTAAAAAAATGGCGGGAGTGACGGGACTCGAACCCGCGACCTCCGGCGTGACAGGCCGGCGCTCTAACCAACTGAGCTACACCCCCACATCGAAACAATGTAATATCTTTATAAGTCTCTTTTGTTCATTCGTCAATAGTTTTTTATTGGTTTAAAAGGTTTTTTCACTGTTAACGTAAAATTTCACGTTTTCCAGCATGATTAGCTTGACTAATTAGCCCCTCTTTTTCCATTTGCTCAACAATTCGCGCAGCGCGATTATATCCTATCTGCAAATGACGCTGAATAAAACTAGTCGACACTTTTCCTTCACGCATAATGACCTCAACAGCTTGATTATAGGTTGCATCGCCACCCTTAGTTTCATTACTATCGCTGCCAGTTGATTCCTCATCATCATCTGTGACTCCTTCAACATAAGATGGCTCACCTTGCGTCTTAAGGAATGCAACAACACGTTCGACTTCATCATCACGAATAAACGGTCCATGCACACGACTAATACGTCCACCGCCCGCCATGTGCAGCATATCACCCTGCCCTAACAATTGTTCTGCCCCTTGCTCACTCAAAATTGTACGGCTATCAATTTTGGATGTAACCTGAAAACTAATACGTGTTGGAAAGTTTGCTTTAATAGTACCAGTAATAACGTCCACTGACGGCCTTTGTGTTGCCATAATAAGATGAATCCCTGCCGCACGCGCCATTTGCGCAAGACGTTGAATCGTAGCTTCAATCTCTTTACCGGCAACCAACATCAAATCTGCCATCTCATCAACAACAACAACGATATAAGGCAACAATTCATAATCAAGTCCTTGGTTTTCAAAAATGGGCTTTCCTGTTTCAGGATCGAATCCTGTTTGTACTCGGCGCACTAAAATTTCACCTGTACGACGTGCTTCAGCCAAACGGGTATTAAAGCCATCAATGTTGCGCACACCAAGCTTAGACATAGCTCGGTACCGGTTTTCCATTTCCTTAACAGCCCACTTAAGCGCAACAATGGCCTTTTTAGGGTCTGTTACAACAGGCGTCAATAAGTGCGGAATATCGTCGTAAACTGATAATTCTAGCATCTTAGGATCAATCATGATGAATTTACACTTTGTAGGCGGCAACTTGAAAAGCAGTGACAAAATCATTGCATTTACAGAGACAGACTTACCTGAACCCGTAGTACCTGCGACCAAAAGATGAGGCATCTTTGAGAGGTCAGCAATCACTGGATAGCCACCAATATCTTGTCCTAAAATAAGTGGCAACCCTGCTTTTGTTTCATTGTAATCACGTGCATTTAAAAGCTCACGCAAATATACCGTCTGACGTGTTCTGTTCGGCAATTCAATACCAATCACATTTTGCCCTGGAATAACAGCGATACGTGCAGAAAGAGCGCTCATGGAACGGGCAATATCATCAGCAAGCCCAATCACACGAGATGTTTTTATTCCTGGAGCAGGCTTTAATTCATAAAGTGTCACAACAGGACCTGGGCGAATATTGACAATTTCACCGCGTATACCAAATTCACTTAATACTTCTTCAAGAAGACGCGCTTGTTCTTGCAAAACTTCAGGCAAAATGGCTTGTGATTTTTGAATGGTTTTATCCAACAAGTCAACAGGCGGTAAATTATAATCACCTGTGTTAATCAAATGTTCAGGCAATTTGAAATCACTTTTCTTGACTTTATTTGTTTTTTCTGCAAACTCTTTTGGCGGAAAAATTGTTGGTAAATCAGTATTATTGTCACTCTCATCAAATGGAAATTGATCATACTCTTCTTCGCTTGCATCAACTTCACTATGTCGCCAATCAATTTCAGGAATATCTTCAAGTGTTTCAAAACGTACTTTTTGAGAGGAATTATCTTCGTATAAATCTTCACCTGAATAAGACTTTGGTTGAATATTTTTTTTATTTGCAAATGCTACAATTGTATTAAAAAGCAAAATAATTGCACGTATTATCCACACAAACAAACGATATATCTGAATTACTAATTTTTTAAGTTGTTTTAACGATAAGCCAGCTGCATACCACGCGCACAAAAAACCAATACCAAACAAAGCTAAAAGAATGGGCTTTAACAAAAAAGAAAGGTGATGAAACGCAAGTATTTTTTGAAAATTCCAAAAAAGTAAAAAGCTTAAAACACCCCCTTGACTTGGAATACTTGATAAAAAAGGTAAAGATGATGCTTGAAAATATGAATCAAATGGCGCAAAACCAGTTAAAAATATACCAGTACCAAGTGTTGCTAAAAGCGCAGAAATGCAATGCACAAGAGACAATGAAAATGTGTTTTGGCATAGCAAACGATAACCCCAGGCAGCAAAAATAACAATCCAGACAAGTGTTGTAAAACCAAAAAATTGCAACATAATATCTGCTAGATAAGAGCCAAAAAAACTCAACCAGTTTGCAGGCGCTTGAAGCGTCGCCGTGTTAAAACTTGGATCAACAGGTGTGTACGAAACAAAAGAAAGAACAAGAACAAGCGTTGCTACAAGAAAGCATACGCCTAATAGTTCTTGAACACTGCGCTTGAAGAAATCAACCATTGTTTGGGGCAAAAAACGTGTTTGTGAGGACTGCATACTTTTTATATTATTTTATTTCTATTTTATATAGTTAGCATAGGTATGCTCTCTTTTAAAGGTTTTCGAAAATAACGCAATTTTAAGTAAAAAAGAATGACTTTATGTTAATGAAATATTAACCCGCGCGCTTCAATCGCTCGGCCTCATCTAAATTAAATAACCGCAATAAAAAACGTGCCGCGGCCCCTCGTTCCGACGTTAATCTTGCATCATCTGCCAACAACTCTTTTGCATCTTGGTCTGCAACTTCATATATGTTTTGCATAACGTCATATGTTTCAGGCTCTTCAGCTGAAAAATCAGCAAACTTGAATTTTGGCAAACCACTTTGACGAAGGCCAAGCATTTCACCGCCGCCTCGCAAACGCAAATCAGCCTCAGCTAATTCAAATCCATCATTTGTTTTTTTCATCATTTGCAGACGTTGTCTTGATATAAATGACACATTCTTTCCATATAATAATAAGCACGTCCCCTCAAGCTGACCGCGCCCAATACGCCCACGCAATTGATGCAATTGTGCCAATCCAAAACGTTCTGCATGCTCAATAATCATAACAGTTGCGGCAGGCACATCCACCCCGACCTCAATAACTGTTGTTGACACTAATAACATCGCATCACCTTTAGCAAAACGCTGCATTGCGGCTTCTTTATCTTGTGCTTTTAATCGCCCATGTGTCATTACAACCTTATCACCGAATATTTTTTCAAGCACTAAATATCGATCTTCCGCTGCAGCCAAATCAAGCTTTTCAGATTCTTCAACCAACGGACATACCCAAAATACTTTTTCTCCACGAGCTATTACATTTTCCACAAATGACACCACATCTGCAAGACGTTCAACACTAATAGTGCGCGTTTCAACTTCTTTTCGCCCTGGTGGTTTTTCCTTTAATAGTGAGACCGACATTTCACCATAATTTGCCAATAAAAGCGTTCGCGGAATGGGGGTTGCTGTCATGCTCAAAAGATGTGCCTGACTTGCTTTTTGCGTCAATTCAAGACGTTGTTTTACCCCAAAACGATGCTGTTCATCCACGATAGAAAGACCGAGCTTAGCGTAAACAACATCTTCTTGAATAATGGCATGTGTACCAATAATAAAATCAATACGATGCTCAGCCAACTCTTTTAAAATTTTAGCGCGTGCAAGCCCTTTTTCACGACCTGTTAGCAAAGCAATGCGCACAGGCATACCAACAAGCAGCGTTTGAATTGTTGCTAAATGTTGACGCGCTAAAATATCAGTTGGTGCAAGCAACGCTACTTGATAACCATTATCAATGGCAACCAACGCTGATGCCAGTGCAACCAATGTTTTGCCAGATCCCACATCACCTTGCAACAACCTATGCATCGGTTTTGACTGCAGGATATCTTGTATAACATCACCAATAGCACGCTTTTGATCACCTGTTAGCTCAAATGGCAATGTGTCAATTAATTGCTTAAAAAGTTTTGACGTATTTACCAACTTAGGCGCTTTTGTTGATAAAACTTCAAGTGAGCGATAGTAATGTTGTGCTAACTGTTGAGCAAATAATTCATCATAAGCAAGACGTTGACGCGCCAATGCTATAGGAGCTAAATCAGACAATTCTTTGGGTGCATGCGCCATTAAAAATGCTGTTTTCCACGTTGGAAATTGAAACTGATTTAATGTCTTTAAAGGAATCCATTCATCAACTTCAACTAAACTCTTTATTACTGAATCAATAGCGTTACGCACAATACCTTGCGTTAGACCAGCCGTTAAGGGATACACGCGTTCCGTCCCAATCCAATCATCTGTTGTTATAAGTGGGCCCATATGATCCGGATGCACCATTTGAAAATGGTCTATCCCATGCTGTTTTACTATTTTAATTTTACCACTCACAACAATCGTTGTGCCTTTTTTAGCTGTACGTTCTAAAAAACTAGGATAAGCATTAAAGAAAACAAGCTCCAGCGAATCTTTACTTTCAGCAAGCGTTCCAACAATCTTATAGGGCATCCCTCTTCGGGTGTTTGGAAAATGTGATTCGACTATAAAGTGGCATGTAACCAATACATCTGCATGCTCAGGTAGCATTTCGCCAACCATTTTTCTGTGCAAAATATTTGTTGGCAAATGCGAAAGCAAATCAAAATTGTTTTCACCACTCGTTAAGCGATTAAAAAATGCCTTTCGTTTTACCCCAATCACAGGAAGAGTTGTAAAGCTTAAAAATAAATACGCGTTAGCCGAAGTCATTTTTTTCCCTATGTGTTAAAGAAAAATTAACGATTATAATCAATACTAGAATTATTGAAAAGATTATCGTGCTTAGTATTGCTTTTTTAGATGTGGGCTGCAACCCCTTTGCTGACTTTAAATCAAACTATAAAGGGAATGGCAAGAAAGGATTCGGACTCTGAAATATTTACAATTATGACATTCTAATTTCGTAAACTCAAACAAAGGTATCATATGATGAAAAAAATTTTAAACATGCTTCTTTTAACACTAACAGTGCAATGTTCAGCATATGCTGCAAACAAAGCTGAAATTCTTAAAATAATTGATGCACGTTTTCAAATTGCTGCTGAAAATTTTAACGGCAATGAAACTGGCGAAATAAAAGCTGCAAATGGTAGCAGCAATAGAGACACAAAAGATACTCCAATGCTAGATGAAACTTCTGGATACATGAAACCAATCAACGGCACAAGTGAAATGATTTGTTACAAATCAGATACTGGCAAGATTGTCACAGCAGACAGTCCTAACAAAATCGGTACTGACTTTGATAAAGGCCTCGCAAGTAAAATCGCGGAAGAACTTCAAAAGAATGATGATGGAAAAGTTGAAATAAACTACACAATATCGATCAAAGACCCAAACGAAGCAACAAAAAATATTTCCGAGTCAATGCTTGCTATTGCATGGGCAAAAAAGGCTCTTACAGGTAAATTAGCATCAACACTTGTATGTGTTGTAACTGCACCAGCACCAGCTGGCCAATAATCACTAATTTAAAACAAAAAAAAGACGAATTTAGGTTCGTCTTTTTTTTATTTATGCTGGTCATTTTTGATACGCTTAACAGAACATTTTACACGTAAAAAAGCCCGTTACTTTCTACTGTTTATCAAGCATTTTAATCAAAAGAAGACGAAACTTTCTTTGAATTTATAGCATGCAACAAAGCCTTGTTTTTTTTAATTTCCTCTATTCAAGCAAAACAAATTTTTGATGTAGATCCTATACTAAATATTAATAACAAAATAATAAAAAATAAAATTATGTGTTTATTATTTAATTTTATCACATAAAATCCTTTTAATTATCTTTTTTATTTCAATAATTATGCGCATATGTAATATTTTCGTATATATGAAATAAAATAAAATGTACAACCAAAAAATACCTGTTAATAAAGCTAGATACAATTGCAATTGAAAAAAACAACAACATGCAATTTGCATATTACTGCTCTAAACATATAAAAATAAATTAAATTAAAACTATTATCAGAATAAAGTTTAAAGAATGGAAGGATATATTATGACAAAAATAAAAAAAGATAAAAATAAAACAAATAAATGTTGTTATGAGAATCTCAATAAAACAAATCATTCTGCTGCAGAAAAATGTGTAAATTTTTCCGCAAATAGAAATGAATTTATCAAACATGCAATGAAAAACACGGGCACAAATGAAGTTTTTCATGCTTTGGGCCAAATTGGAGAAGAATATCACTCCACAGTTGACTCTGAACAATACGTTGAAAACACAAAGTGATTTATTTTAGCGACAATGATTTTATATTTGTTTATTAAAATAGTTATAAATAAGAAAAATCATTACCAGCTTTACGTTTTAAAGGAGATAAAAAATGGTAACGTTTGTTGGAACACAATCTGATTTTGAAGAAGCCCTTAAAGCTTTAGTAGAGCTTGAGTACGATGCTGCAGAAGCGTATGAAGCTGGTATAAATAGAATTGAAAATGAAGAATACAAAATGAAAATTATTTCATTCATGCAAGATCATTTGCGACATATTAAAGAGCTTACTGAACTTTTAAAAACACATGATATTATAGCACCAAGCGGACCTAGCTTAGGAAAACAATGGATTACAAAAGGGAAAGTTATTTTAGGAAACCTTGTAGGAGATGGGGCTATCCTACTGGCTTTAAAAAGCAATGAAATCGACACAAATACAGCTTATAATCGGTTGAAAAATCATGAACACATTTGGCCCGACGCGAAAGAAACAATAGCGCGTGGCTTATTGGATGAACATAGACATAAAAAATGGCTTGAATCTATTCTTGACTCTGAGTAAATGCTTATGTAGAAATTTTGTCCAATTAAAATAATTGAAACAAAGGAGATATGGTCGATACTTAGCCCAGAAAACTGAAATAAGTAAGTTACGCTTCAGTTCTTTAAATAATAATAAATTTTATACACTGATGTGAAAAAATATTACAGCAAGTGTATTGTTATTCATGACAATTTTTTTGTAGAAAGAGAAGAACATGTTTGATCTTAAAAGTGTTATAATTCCGATTGCTCTTGGCGTATTTGGAGGTTTTTTAGGCCCAATTTTTGTGGAAAAATGGAAAGGAAAGGAAGAGGATTCAAGAAAGATAATCGTTATTGAAGAAAGATTAAACAGAGTCGAAGAAAAAACTAATAATTTATCGATAAAATTAGAACAACACATGACGTCTATGGAAGCTCAACTCAAGGAATTAGGTTTCAATATATCAAATAATGTTGGCATGTTGAAAGGACGCCTAGTTGATCTTCCTTTAGAAACTCCTCCTGCTAAATAACAAAAACAGAGCTCTGCTGCGTATTTTCCAGCCGAGTAGATAGCCATTAATTTTATAATAAGAACATAAAAAACCTTTAATAAGGATCTGCTTCTGGTTTTACCATACTCATTTTAAAAAATAACGACCAAAAATCAACCAATTAATTTTATTTTATAAAAGTATCTATTACTAAGGACAAAAACTCTTTATTAATATTAAATAAATACTTTATAGATTGATTACCCTTATGTCCTATATTCCATACGCAGTCATGATGATAGCGCTTGCGTCTCTTTGGTTTTCCAAAACTGCAGCTATTGCTTTTGCCGTCCTTGCGCTAGCATCTGCAACTTTCCTGACAAACTTTACAGCTGGATGGATACTATTTCCCTTATTAGGGCTGACTTATTTAATTCAACAAAACTACCGAACATCTCTAACTAAAACTGCGCATACTGCATTCACATTACTTGGTTTTTTGCTCTTCTTTCACATGATTCCAGGGTTTAATAACTTTAAAGTTTTTGATGGCATTCAAATCGCGCCCCAGTGTAAACCATTTACAATGTATATGAACCTTGAAGGGGCATTAATTGCATTTACTTTAATTGCAAGCGGCATTATTCCTTTAGCAAAGAGAAGAAATGAATGGAAATCCATTATAAAAGAAGCTAATTTTTACGGCATGCTTTGCACCGGAACATTAATGATCGCTGCCCTTTTGCTTGGTCATGTTACCTTCGATGTTAAATTCCCATCTCAAACGTTTATTTTTTTAACAACAAATTTAATGCTAACGTGCATTGCCGAAGAAGCGTTCTTTCGGGGATACATTCAAAAAGGGCTCACTAACCTATGTCAAGATAAAGGTTTTCCATCTGCATACGCATTAATCATTACCTCTATTTTATTCGGGTTTCGTCATTATCAGCAAGGGGTGCCTATGATTATTTTATCCACTATTGCAGGATTATTTTATGGTGCAGCCTTTTTAAAAACAAACCGGATTGAATCATCTATTTTGGTGCACATTAGCTTAAATGCAACACATTTCTTTTTCTTTAGCTACCCAGCACTCCTACGTTAAGAAAGATTTCCAATTCTACACACACTGCACGATTAGATTGTGTAAAACCTATACAAAAAATGTTATCAATAATAGTATTGGCACATGCCAATCTAAACGCCCTAAAAATACTGGTAAAAAAATCATGACGACGCCAAACTTGTTTCAACCAAAATCAACTGCAGCCAAAGGCCCTAAAGCAGAATATACAGCAAAAGACATTGAAGTCCTTGAAGGCCTGGAACCTGTGCGCAAACGTCCTGGCATGTATATCGGTGGTACGGATGAAAAAGCGATGCATCACCTTGTATCCGAAGTACTTGATAACTCAATGGATGAAGTTGTTGCAGGATTTGCAAAGCGCATTGAAATTAGCCTAGAAAAAAATAACATTATCATGATTCGTGATGATGGACGCGGCATTCCTGTTGACCCTCACCCAAAATTTCCAGAACTATCTGCTCTTGAAGTTATTTTCACAACATTGCACTCGGGCGGAAAATTTGACACAGGCGTCTATAGCACATCTGGCGGTTTGCATGGTGTTGGTATTTCAGTTGTAAATGCACTATCAGACCTTGTTGAAATTGAGGTATGCCGTGACAAAGGTCGTTATCGCCAAGACTACTCACGAGGCAAACCAATATCGGCTCTTACAAAAGATGAAACACCTACCCGTAAAAAAGGCACGTCTATTCGCTTTCATCCTGATCCTGAGATTTTTGAGGATCACACATTCAAAGCTGCTTATATTTACCAAATGGCCCGTGCGAAAGCATATTTGTTCAAAGGTGTTGAAATTTTATGGTCATGCGACGCATCGTTGATAAAAGATAACCGCATTCCAAAGGAACAACGTCTTTTCTACCCGGATGGGCTTGGCGATTACTTACGTGATTTGATTAGCGATCAACCTGGTCTTATTTTAAATGACACCAACTGCTTTAACGGCGACGCCAATTTTCCTGACAATCAAGGTAAAGCTGAATGGTCAATTCTATGGCCAGAAGCAATTATGGAAGAAGATATTGATTTAGGTGAAGCATCCAGAATTGTATCTTTTTGTAATACTATTCCAACGCCTCAAGGCGGCACACACGAAACAGGTTTAAGATCAGCGCTTACACGCGCAATTAAAGATTATGGTGAACGTATTAATAATCGCCGCACATCAACACTCACTGCAGAAGATGTGAATGGAGCAGTCATCGCTGTGCTTTCTTGTTTCATTCCACAGCCACAATTTCAAGGCCAAACAAAAGAAAAATTAGTATCACAGCAAGCAGCACGACTTGTTGAAAACACGATTAAAGACCACCTTGATCACTGGTTATCAGGCCATCCAAAACTTGCTGAACGCATTTTAGAAGTAACGCTAGCCCGCGCGGATGAACGCCTTAGCAAGAAAAAGGCAAAGGAAGTTGCACGTGCAAGCGCAACACGCAGATTACGTTTACCCGGAAAACTTACAGACTGCACATCAACTGATCCAAGTCAATGTGAAATCTTTTTAGTCGAAGGAGATTCTGCAGGAGGATCAGCTAAACAAGCACGTTCACGCGCAACGCAAGCCGTGCTACCACTAAAAGGTAAAATTTTAAACGTTGCCACAGCATCCCTTGATAAGCTTAAAGCAAACCAAGAGGTGTCAGACTTAGCTCTAGCTCTTGGGTGCGGCGTTGGCAAAGCCTGCGATCCAAGCAAACTGCGCTATCATCGTATTGTAATCATGACGGATGCGGATGTTGACGGCGCCCATATTGCGTCACTATTATTGACATTTTTCTTTCAAGAAATGCGCCCAATCATTGAAAAAGGCTACGTATACTTAGCGCAACCACCCCTTTATCGCTTAGCAAATGGCGGCACAGTTTGGTATGCACGCAATGACGCGGAAAAAGATGAATTTATGAAAACAAAATTCAGATCAAACAGCAAAGTTGAAATCAGCCGATTTAAAGGTTTAGGGGAAATGCCCGTTGATCAGTTGCGTCAAACAACGATGTCACCTGCTCACCGCACATTACTGCAAGTACAATTACTGCCAGATCAAGCAACAGGACAAGATAATTTTGTAATGCGCCTAATGGGGAAAAATGCAGAAGCACGATTCTTATTCATTCAAGAAAATGCACCATTCTTTAAAGATGTCGATATTTAAAAAGCTAATCACTACTATTAGCCAAAGAATTTAAGCATGAGCAAATTTGCACTCATAATACAAACTTGTTCATGTTTGACTTTTTTAATAGCAAGCACTTTCTAAAAAATCAATTTTAGCTGAACCTTCTTTTGTACTGGGATTTCTTCTTTTACAATACAAACATGCTTTTGATGCTCTTGTGTCTGACTCTCAAGGCTTTTCTGTTCAAGCACAAGCAATACCTCTTGCGCACGATTTACTACCGTTTTTGGCAACCCTGCAAGCGCCGCTACATGCACTCCATACGATCGATCGGCCACACCTTCGATGACTTTATGCAAGAAAACAATTTGGCTTTGCCATTCTTCAACTTGAACTGTTAAACAGCCAAGCCGATCCAGAGTTTCTTTTAATTTAGTCAACTCATGGTAATGCGTTGCAAAAATAGCTCTACACTTTACTTGATCATGCAAATGCTCAGACACAGCCCACGCAATAGCCAAGCCATCGTACGTTGCAGTCCCGCGCCCTATCTCATCTAGGATGACAAAAGATCGATTCGTTGCTTGATGCAAAATCGTAGCCGTTTCAACCATTTCCACCATAAAGGTTGACCTACCAGCTGCTAAATCATCAGATGCACCAACACGGCTAAAAATACGATCGACCCACCCTATACGCGCACGCTTCGCTGGCACATACATTCCCATTTGCGCCATAATTATTATAAGCGCATTTTGACGAAGATACGTACTTTTGCCGCCCATATTCGGACCTGTCATTAACCAAAATTGTTTAAGTTCTGTCATCTTACAATCATTCGATACAAACGGCGTTGCTGTATATGACTGTTTTAATGACTGTTCAACCACAGGATGACGGCCGCCCTCAATTTGAACAATACGCGATTCATCAATAATAGGTTCAACATATCCTTCAATGACCGCAAGCTCAGCGGCAGCTGCTGCAAAGTCAATATCTGCAATCACAGATAAAACTTGTTTTAATGAATCAGCCACTGATGCAATGTCAGCCATTAAATTTTCATATAATGATAATTCAAGCGTTAAAGCTAATGCTGATGCTTGACTCAGCTCTTGCTCAAGCTCAGATAATTCAACTGTCGTGTAGCGGTAACTCGTCGATAATGTTTGCCTGTGAATAAATTCAGAGGGAACTTTGCTATTATGACTTGGACTTACATCTATATGATATCCAAGCACATGGTTATGGCGAATCTTTAATGTTGTAATAGAGGTCTCAGTTACATAACGCTGCTGCAATGCTTGAATCATGGAATGGCCATTCGCCTGCACATGCCTAATACGATCAAGTTCAGCTGAATAGCCATCTGCAATAAAACCGCCATCCCGCGCTAGCAGCGGCAGCTGCTCTTCTTTAAAAGCCGCAGTCAATAAAGCAAGAACTTCAGTGTTGCTCACCAAAACTTCTTTCCATTGAGCTGCAAATGAAATGTTTTCATTCAATAGCATAGCAAGCTCTTCTGATTGCACAAGGGTTTGGCGAATTAAACCGACATCTCTAGGACCGCCTCTAGCCATAAGCAGACGACTAAGTGCACGTTCTGCATCTGGGCATTTTGATAAAAATAATCGAATCTGTTTACGCAAATCAGGCGCATTATAAAAATAGGCTACTTTTTGTTGACGTTCTTCAATCAGCTTTGGGTTAATCAATGGCGCTGACAAACGCTTCACCAAAAGGCGCGCACCCATAGGCGTTAATGTTCGATCAATGGCATGCAGCAACGAGCCTTGAAATTGACCACTTTGATTATAAACTAATTCTAAACTTTTGCGCGTCGCAGCATCAATAACAAGCGCTTCAGATTTTTGAATAAAACGCGGGTACGCTAAACGGGGCAGCGCCTCTTTTTGCGTTAAATAAAGATAATCAAGCGCAACACCAGCAGCCATCACACATTCATCTGGTATGGCTCCAAAAACATCAAGAGTCTTTGTTTTAAAAAAAGACATCAAGCGATCAACGCAGTTACTATGACTAAAACGAACAGGCGGCAACGGTGTGCATTTACGGCGCCACGGCATCAATATATCTGATAACTCACCGGAATTAAGATGCGTGTCCGGCATTAAAATTTCAGAAGGATTAAGCCTTGCTAACGTCGTTGCTAACTCATTTAGCGCACACGGTTCAAGCATAAATTCACCCGTTGAAATATCGATAATCGATATTCCCATTCCTCCTTTTACGATAGGCGATAAAGCAATTAAATAATTATTTTGACGTGCAGGTAAAAGCGTTTCTTCCGTTAATGTTCCAGGTGTGACAACACGCACAACACCACGCTGAAGAGGCCCCTTTGCACCACGCTTTTTAGCATCTTCCGGAGATTCAAGCTGCTCGCAAATAGCAACCCGATGCCCTTTTTGAATGAGACGCGCAAGGTAGTTTTCATACGCATGAAACGGCACGCCGCACATTGGTATATCTTCGCCCTCATTTTTACCACGCTTCGTCAATGCAATATCAAGGTCATGCGCAGCTGCCACGGCATCATCATAAAACATTTCATAAAAATCACCCATACGATAAAATAAAATCTCATTCGGGTGCGATTTTTTTAATTCCCAATACTGCTGCATCATAGGCGTTAAGGTCGATGACATGGAAATCACATTTACCATCGAACCCTGATTAGAATTTTGAGTAAAAGTACCAGATGCCATAGAAAAAACCACATTATTATTTTTTGATAGTATTAGAACATCATACATAATTAAAATGGATTAATCACGCGGTATCAACACACTTTTAAAGCTGATTGTCATATTTTGTCACACACAACTCTTCATTTTTAGGCTATGTTAATTTTTAAATTCAATTAATAAAAAAGAGAAACTTTATGTGTGGCATCATTGGAATTATCAGTCAATCAAACGTAAGCATTCGATTACTCGAAGGACTTAAGCGCCTTGAGTATCGCGGCTATGATTCAGCTGGTATTGCAACGATTACAGATGGTGGCATTGATAGACGCCGTGCAGAGGGCAAACTTGAAAAGCTTATTGATGTTGTAAACGATCATCCACTTGAAGGTCATATTGGCATTGGGCACACACGTTGGGCAACCCATGGTGGTGTTACAAAAAGCAACGCCCATCCCATGGCAAATGAGACAGTTGCCGTTGTACATAATGGTATTATTGAAAATTTTGCATCACTTAAAGAAAATCTCATCAAACGTGGCGCTGTTTTTACCAGCGATACAGATACTGAAGTTGTCATGCATATTGTGACATTTCACATGCAAGAAGGCTTAACTCCATTTAAAGCAGTCCAAAAAGCACTTTCACAAATCAAAGGCGCATTTGCTTTAGCGTTTCTTTTTAAAAATCATGATAATATGTTAATCGCAGCAAGACGGGGCAGTCCACTTGTTTTAGGGATGACGGAATCTGAATTATTCATTGGATCAGATGCAATTGCCCTTGCATCATGGGTTAAAACACTTTGCTATCTTGAAGAAGGTGATATTGCCACATTAACATTAAATGACACCACACCAGAAATCATCATTTCAGATGCTGATGGTGAAATTGTACAACGGCCACTAAGACAAACAAACATTACAGTAGATGCTATTAGCAAAGGTGCATTTACGCACTACATGCTTAAAGAAATATTTGAACAACCATTAACAATTAGCGATACTTTGCAATCACTCATCTCAATCGAAGATGAATCTTTTCATAGCCCATTACTTGCTCTGAACAAACCTTTTTCCAAGATTCGCATTATTGCGTGTGGCACCTCTTATTATGCAGGAATGGTTGCAAAATATTGGTTTGAAAAATTAGCACACATCCATGTAGACGTTGAAATTGCATCTGAATTTAGATATCGCACACCTGTTTTTGACGGGCAAACATTAAATTTATTTATCACTCAATCAGGCGAAACCATTGATACAATGGCGGCTTTAACCCTTGTGAAACAAAATAATGAAACATGCCTATCTATTGTAAACGTTTCTGAAAGTTCTATCGCGCGTGCGTCAGATTTTGTCATTCACACAATGGCAGGACCTGAAATTGGCGTAGCAAGCACGAAAGCATTCACAGCGCAACTTGTTGTGCTGGCAGCCATCTGTTTGAAATTTGCAAAAGAACGGTGCACAATTTCTGAAACCGAGTGGACACAATATTTTCAATCATTCGCAAAACTTCCAGGTTGTATCAGCGAATTGCTGCGTAACGATGGAATTTATCATCAGTTGGCAACACACTTATGCCAAGTGCATCATGCTTTATATTTAGGACGCGGTGTTAATTTTCCAATCGCACTTGAAGGCGCGCTAAAACTTAAAGAAATTTCCTACATTCATGCCGAAGGGTACCCAGCAGGTGAACTTAAACATGGCCCTATTGCATTGATCGATCCTAAAATGCCAGTAATTGTTTTGGCGCCTCATGATGAATGGTTTGAAAAAACATTATCAAATGTGCAAGAAGTATTAGCGCGTGGTGCAAAAGTTATTATTTTTTCAGATGAAAAGGGAACCAAGCAAATTATAGAACAGACAAAAACGATGAAGTGTCTTGAAATTGTAACATTGCCTGAATCAAACATTTTGACAGCACCCATTTTATTTACCCTGCCCATTCAACTACTCGCATATTATACAGCTCATATGAAAGGTACGGATGTCGATCAGCCAAGGAATTTAGCAAAATCAGTTACCGTCGAATAAATATTTAGTGCGTTGTTAGAGAGTGTTACATTTTATTAAGAAACGATATTCTCTTGCTCACGTCAAAAGAAATTAAAATATGGTAATCCTTCGCTGCCCTCTTAATGAAATATTACTTTAAATATCTTTAAAAAACATTTAAGCAGCAGCATTTTGACAAAGTAGCTGCTAACAATAGTGTGGCCAACAAATTTCTAAGAAAAAAAATGGAAGATAAACTAGAAGTAAATAATCTTTTCTAAAAAATCATTTTACTGTTTTACAAGGTTGCTTTGCATACATTGTCATAAGATTGTTACGCGAAACCCAGCGAATTCGATCATCAAATTCTTTACATATAGGTCGATCGATAAAGTTGATCCCATTTGTGTTAGCTTGTTTATCTCCCACCGCTGTTCGACGTTGACCTGACTCACAAAAAGCTCCTCCACCAGAAGGACCATGACTTACTAAAACAAATGCTATCATATCAACAGATGATTCAATAGATTGCCTTGAATCAAACATAGAAATGCCTTGCTGATTTTTAACACTTAACTGCGCTGAAAGAGGAGGCCTCAGACAAAACTGATTATCTGCGCCTTGCAAAGAAGATGCCGAAACAGCACGTCTATTAGGATATTGATCTGGGATGTCGCTTGTTAAAGCAGGCGCAGCAGAGTAACTGATCCAATGATGAAATCCGTCCTTTGCATCGCTTTCCTGCAAACCAAGAGTTCGATATGGAATAATACCTGTTATCAACCTATCAACTTGAATACCTTCTTGTACACCACTTGCCGCAGGATTTGCTGGGTATGGCAATCGCTTATTAAGCTGCACGTACCCAGCAAGTGCATAACTTAAAGCCTCTATTTTTGCATCCGTTTCTTTCCAACGTGCAACCACACGAGTTTGCAAAAGAACTGGAATAGCGTAAGCTGAAATAATCCCGATAATAGACAGAACTAACGCCATTTCTAGCAAGCTAAACGCTTTTACTGTTTTTTTGAATATACAATACGTTTTTGCGTTCAATGCTTACTCACCAAGTGCGCGTCTATAAAGTTCTAATAATTCTTCTTGTTCTGCGAGCTCTTCTTTTTTCATTTTTCGCATACGAATTAATTGTCGTAAAATTTTCACATCAAAACCTTCTGCTTTTGCTTCAGCCATTACGTCCCTAACTTGTTCAGCAAGCTCAGCTTTTTCTTGTTCAAGATTTTCGATGCGTTCAATAAACTGCCTTAATTCTGCGCCTGAAACGCCACCTATAACTACGTTTTCCATGGGTTACTTCTTTTTTTGTTTTCTATTTATCGACGATACAAATCTTTGATGAAAAATGCAAATAGCATTTTCTTTTCATGCTTTTTTACCTTTAATTTGCATGTATTTTTTTAGAAAAAACATCACTTGAAATGAAATTAAAAGAGTATACTAGCACCAGAAGCATGCCGTAAAAAGTATTGAAAAGACTGGAGCGCACCATGAAAAATCCATTGGACCATGAAAAGATTGAACAATCGGGAATCAAAGGGCTTGGGGAAGATCCCAACGAAACGCTGTTAGCATATGTTTATTACATTGAAAGTCAAAGTCGCCATAGTTTTAGCATCTTGCAAAGTGTTTTTCCAATTCACGATCGATTACTAGAAGCAACTCTGATCATATTTGACACAATGGCAGATGATAAAAAAATCTTAAGGAAGCTATACAATGAAATTATATTATCGCCATGTATCCTAAAAGATTTCATCCCTGCCGCACGCGGATTTTTCATGCGGATGTTTATGGCTATTGGTTTAGATGAGGATAATATCGCAAGTAATGCACGTATGCATGCATACGCCTTATATTTTAATTGCTGGCTCAGCGTTTGGTTTGCTGACGAAACAGCCGACCAAAGCAACACTATGGCTGCCGTTGATCAAAATTTAAGACAGCTAAAAAGTTGGAAAGAATGGATTTTTGAAAAAGCGCACCATTTTGGCTAATGAGTTTAAAAACTATTTTTAAAGTAGCTTGACTGCTGTTTAAGCGTTGTGTGCACAACTGTTATTCCCGCGCAGGCGAGAATAACAAAAACTAAAAAATAAATGACGTTAATTTTATTAGAATCAAACAAGACAAAAGGCAAGCAAAAGAAGGATACTAAAAATAACTGCTTAAAAAAGTAATAAATTAACGTACCTAAAAAACTATAATACAGATTTTAACACGTAGTAGGACGGGTATTTTTCACGAATGTAATCCGTCATTGCTTGAATAACGCGGTCAACAGTTATATTCGTTGGCTCATCCAATGTTTGCACATGAATGTCTGCTTGCTGATAAAGTGGGTAGCGTTCTTCTATCATCTGCTCAAGCACTTCGCGTTGATTACCGTTTGCAAGAAGAGGACGATCATTACGGCGTGATACGCGAGCAACCAATGTTTCAAGATCTGCATTAAGCCACACAGAAATAGCACTGTTTTTAATAAGTTCGCGTGTTGGCTCATTCGCAAATGAAGTGCCACCTGTCGCTAAAATATGTGTTGGTTGCTCCAATAATCGCGCGATTACACGCTGCTCTCCACTAAGGAAAGCTTCTTCACCATAGATACTATAAATATCTTTGATTGGGCAACCCGCTGCGTCTTCTACGGCATGGTCTGAGTCATTAAAAGGAAGTTCAAGCCTTTTTGCAAGGCGTTTCCCGATACTTGTTTTTCCGCACCCCATCAGACCCACAAGAACAATTGTCTTTGGAGGCATAAAGCTGATCGTTGGCGATGCTGTTTTTGTAAGCAATGTGTAGTCCATCTTGCCTATTCGATTAAAATAAAATGTTACTATTTATGCTTATGCATACCTAAAAAATGTGTGTTTCAAGTGAATACTGATACACAATCAAAAATATAGCACCTTCAACATCGTTTTGCACTAAATTTGTCACAAGATATTTTTTAAGTGTTATGAAGATTCTGCAAAAATGACACAGAAGCTATTATCTTTTTGTTTCCATGTGTTTTTATCCATAAAATATTTTTGCGAAAAAAAACATAGCAAGAGGAATGAGATTAGACAAAGAAGCGTTTATATATGGCTGAATTTGGCGAATTTGTGATTCAAGACGCTCATATTTTTCATAATGGTCCATAGTAAAATCTGGCTGAACATCTTTAAGTGAAAGATTTTGAAGTAAAGGGTTTTTTGTTTCCAATATCTTTGGATGATAGGGAAGATTATGTTTTTTAAATATTTCATTTATGTAATAGATGTTTCTATCAACTTCATTATTAATAATAAGATAAGGATCTCCGATTTCTGATTTTTGAACAATGTTAATTAGTAAATCAATATGCAGCTTTCGATCACTGCTTAGTAAATAGACATTCTCATTTCCAAGATCTTTGAGTTTTTTATAAATACCAATAGCTCCGTCATAAGGAAGTATAAGATCCTTTTTAGAATGAATTATGATGATTGGTATACTTGTCGGAATTTTTGATAAAATATCGATGGTTTGCAAGCCATTTGGACTATAATTCGGAAATGTTGATTTTGATAAATTTGAAATCAGCATACGCGAATAAGGTAATGCACCAATAATTTTACCATAAGGAATAAAACCAAAACGAAATGTATTTGTTACGGTGTGGTAAATAGCGCTATTGCCAGATATCATTGCAGATTCAAGAATAATTGCGCCGATTTTAGGGATAATTTTATCACTTTCGTTTTTACCTTTATCTTCTTCAGCAAGCCTTGCGAGTGTATTGAGCGTAGTTGCAGTCCCTTGAGATGAGGCATGAATATTAATCTTTGTTTTGGGATAGTTTTTGAAATGATCCTTAATTGCTGTTATAAGAGGCTCCTGGCAACCCTTTTGTCCGAAGTCAGCCGTTGAACTAAAATTAAAAGGCCACGGCTCTGTTGGCGTTGAAATGCGCTTCACATGATCTTCAGAAAAAGGGTTGATTATTTTTGAATCAACAATATGCTCGCCGCCCTTACCCGTTATGCCAGGGATCACCAAATAATGAAAATTCTCGTTTTCGCTTAAATTTGCTCCGTGGGACTCAAAAAACGTACCTTCCAGTGCAAAAGAGAATTTTACAAACAGTAAAAGCATTGTCATTCTATAAGAAAAAATACTCATAAGCGTTCCTCTTAAAATAAAGAGATCAAAATAATGATATCCCTATTTTAAAAGTACCATAAACATCATTAATAGTAAGTAAACAGAAACATTGCTTATTTTTCAAAATATTCTGTAATAATTTTTAAAAAATTAAATCTTATATTTACAAAATAAAATAATAAATCAATATAATAAAAAATATAACGCCCTCTCCCACTAATGGTCTCACAAACAGAAAAAAATAAATTATCTTCTAATTTACTTTTATAACGAAAAATAATTTATGCAATTTGAAACATTTTAAACAAAATAGCCTTTTTTTTTTGGGATCAGTCTTGTACTATTTAAGAAATACAAAAGGATTCCTTATCTATGTGCGCACGCCAACTACCATTCTTCAAACGCAGCTTTATACTTTTTACACTCCTAATAATAAATGTTTCACTTAATCAAGTGGCAGCTGGGGACCATGTAAAAACAGAAAAAAAAATAATTAACTCAAAGACATCTGGTTTTATAGACGAGGCTTTGACAGAAGATGGGTTTGATGAAGACTCATCAATGGATGAACCCGACCCACTAGAAAATTTAAATCGTGTCGTTTTTGGCTTTAATAAAGTCATTGACGGGCTTATTTTTAAGCCAATTGCAACTATCTACGACACGACCATTCACTCAACAGGAAAAACTGCCGTTAGGAACCTGATTGATAATGCTTTTTCACCTGTAGAAGCTATAAATCATACCCTTCAAGGTGAAGGTGCACATGCTATAAAAACAATTTTTCGTTTTGTTATTAATACAACAATTGGACTTTTAGGCACTATGGATGCAGCAAGTGGCATGGGGTTACCAAAAGAACCAACATCACTTAATGAAACATTTGCTACATGGGGCATGGGCACTGGTCCTTATATTGTTCTACCTATATTAGGGCCTTCTTCACTACGTGATGCCACAGGAAAACTTGGTGAAGCTTACATGGATCCATTGTACTACTATGTACACAACAAACATCGCGGACATAACCGCCACAGACAGCAAATGATATACTTAAAAGCACTTTATGGATTTGATGCTGTTGATCGTAGACGCCAAGTACTTATTGGCCTTCGAGACCTTGAAAATACATCCAGTGATTTCTATGTAGGCATGCGCAGTATCTTTTTCCAAAAGCAAGAAGCCATCACAAAAAAGATTAAAGAACGAAAAGCTGAATCACAAAAAAGAGAAGACAAGCCAACTTGACGCTTAACTTACTTCTTTTAAAAATCGAATAGCGGTTTTTTTCGAAAAGCCGCTTTCACTATTGTGCAAGATAATAATTCCAACTTTGCGAGCAGGGCTAAATGCTAAGAAATTCTTAAACCCTTTTAACCACCCTCCATGAAATACAATTCGCTTTTTGCCGATATCTAAAATACGCCACCCAAGACCATACCACGTTTTAAGTTCTGCTCCAGAAGCTTCTACTTTAAACCAAGACATTGTATCTTTTGTGGGCATAATGGGAGCATGAAATGCAGCAAGTTCTTCCTTTGTAACTAAGTGTGAGAATCCATTAATTTGCAAAAGAAGAAAATTCGCCATATCACGCACACTTGCATTAATGCCGCCAGCAGATGGTACATGAAAGTGATAAAATTGTGATGCTTTGATGCTAGGCATCAGTGTTCCATTTTTTGTAAGAATGTGCGGCCATGCTTTGTTCGCACTGCGTTCAAAGGGCTGATAACCACAGCTTGCGTTCTTCATTCCCATTGGATTAAACAAATAATACTGTAATAATTGACCAAGCGATGCTTTGTATGTATGTTTTAGAATATCTTCTATTAAACTAAATGCTAAATTATGGTAATCAAATGTTGAACCTGGTGTACATTTTGGATGCACAGATAAATCATTCAATAAATTAACGCGTGGCGTATTACTTTCAATTTTATTGTTCCACCCTGCTCTACTATAACCGCTTGAATGACTAAGCAAATGCCGCGCCGTCATATGTGCGTGCACCCATGGCAAAAGCGGACGCACAGCATGGTCTATGTTAAATTTACCTTGTTTTTGTAAAATTGCAATAAGAGTTGATGTGATTGGCTTTGAAATGGATCCTAGCTGAAAAACAGTATCCAAATCGACAGGCTGTATTATTTTTCCCTTACCTAGCTTTTTGACGCCAAATGCTTTCATGTACACAATTTTATCATGATCAACAACAGCAATTGCACATCCTGGTATTCTTCTCGATTTAATTAATTTTTCAACGTGCTTTTCAAGCTTTTGAATAGGTTCCTTTAAACTGTATGCAGTTGCATTGCTGCACAAAAAAAATGATGTAAGAAAAAATGTTTTTAAAAAAGAATAAGGCATCATTTAGTTTGAAGTCTCATAAAAAAAAGGCATATTTAACAATATCTTTGTTTTAGCTTTTTCTCTATGAAAATCTTAAGAATTAACAATTAGTATTTTAAACAAAGATCCCATGGCAGAAGGTGCAGTTAATCGAGCAGCTCCAGTTCGTAAAGCAGCGGCGATTCTGTTATCTCTTTTAGCCAAATAATCAGTACGCTCATTTATGCCATTTTGAATTAAAAACGTACCTTGCGTCATGCATTCCATGCGAAGCGGGGCTAAAGCTTTTTGAAACGTTCCAAAATCTACGTGGTGCGATAAATCAGCTTTTCCCATACAATCAAAAACAGAAACACGCTGATGTTGGTATACTGCTTGCAATGTATCCCCTACTCGCTGAAAATTGTCTGGCGTCGTCTCATGTGTATCACCATAGTCAATGATTAAAGCCATCCCTGCACCATTACTTAAGCGACGTTTAATCTCATCAATAATAATCATTGACGATGCGCTTTTTTCAATAATGTATTCCTCATCAGTGTGGGGCTCAAAATAAAACCCATCTTTTTCAGAATAATGAATCACACGCTCACGCGTTTCATTTGCATTGCTGCAAACAAACTGCTCCACGGGAAGTGCATCAAAAAACTCATTTGCTACTATAAACTGCACATCAGCCTCAGGCACAATAGCTAAAGATGAGACATGTTTTATATCATTACCCAAGCAATCAATTTGCTGTTGCATCAATGAGGGACAAACTTCAACTAAATAAACACAGACTACGTTCCAAAAATCAGGAAATTGTTTAAAAGTACGAATCATATCAAGCATTAACGTACCGCGACCAGGCCCAAGCTCTATCAATAAAACTTCTGGTGGGCAATCCATTTGATACCATTGATTTACAAAATAAAGAGCTACAACCTCACCAAAAGCTTGTGAAATTTCAGGACTTGTTATGAAATCACCAGATTTACCAATAACTTTTGAATTAGCATAATATCCATCTGTTGGATCAAACAACAACACATCCTGATATTCACGTACTGTAATACCGCCATAAGTTTCAATATGTTTCTTTAATCGATGTTCAATCATTTAGGAATACAACTGTGTCTCATCAAAAACAAACATGGTGTCAATAATATGATATGGCATTACTTCAAATACATTTTCAGTCCAAGGAAAGCTCCATTTTGGTTTTTTGTCCTTATCAATAACAAGTGCGCGTACACCTTCCATGAATTCACCGTGTTTTACAAAATTCATTGCAAGCACAAAATCTAATTCAAGCACGCTTTTTAAAGACATTCCTTGTGCACGTTTCATATATGCATACGTTACGGCTATGCTAAAAGGCGACTGTTGATTCAAAATGTCTTTAAATGAATGAGGGAGAGCTTTAATTATCTCAGGCAAATTTGGTTTTGAAAAAGCTAACAACATATCAGTATTAATTGCTGCATCTTTTACCTCTGCAGATACATACGAGCACGTATCAAGTTTTTCTCCATCAGCAAGCTGATTTAAAAGGGTATCCCATTGATATGAATCAACAGCATGTGTTGCAATACCATTAAGCATCGCATGATCACGTTTAAATCGATACCCCGTACATGCCAATAGCATTGCTTCATTGCTATCTTTCAACTGATTATAAAAATAAGCTGCTCCGATATCTGGAAAAAAGCCAATTCTCGTTTCAGGCATGCTAAATACAGCGTTCTCGCCAACAATACGCGAGGTGCAATGCACTGAAAGCCCCATCCCACCGCCAAAACAGTACCCATTAATAAATGCATAAATAGGCTTTTCAAAAGTAGCCAAACGATGAATTAGTTGGTACTCCGCTTTAAAATACAGCTCACATGCTGCATAATCTTTATTCTGCATTGCATAGTAAGCCGAGCGAATATCTCCGCCCGCACAAAAAGAACGGTCAGATGAAGATCTAACTGCAATGTGCTTTACTGAGCTGTTAACTGCAAACTGAGTCAACGCGTCATTAATTGCCAATACCATTTCGTAACTTGTTGCATTAAGCGCTTCAGGTCGACTCAATGTAATAATACCAAGCGTACCTTTCTGTGACACAGCAACATGTTTGCAAGATGGTATTGAAGGAAACTGCATATCAACTAAACAGCTTCTTAATTTTGCAAATTATTCCGCATGAAACATCTTTAACTACAGATTTTTGCACTATTTCAGTCTTTTTGATATCATCTGATTTTTCAACGTCACTCACGTGTGGAGACCAGCCGCGATTCATTACATTTACTTCAAACTGCTTCAATATCGGGGGAATAGCTAGGCGATCTTTCCAATAGGCAAAACGCAACGTATTATCATACGCCAATGGAATCTGTAAACACAAATGCATTACATAGCGATCCATGGCACGCACAGCAGCTTTTAATTCCTCAAAGGTATTTGCATGAGTTACTTCATATGACAAAGCTTCTGCAACAGGATCCTTTAATCCGATATAATTACTACTTCCCTTGACGTCTGCGGTATTACGACTAAAGTAATAAGTTTGCTCAACACCTGGCGATAATGTATTTACCCATGTATGAACAATCATATCAAAATCAGATTCAACCACCTTATTTTCATACGTATTTGAATCAAATTTTCGAACTGTCAAATCAATACCAATTGTTTTAAGACTTTCACGCAAGCTAAGCGCAATTTTTTCCAAACGATCATCTTTAATCATAATACTGATTTGAACTGGTTTACCATCTGGTGCAATGCGCTTACCATTTTTAATAGTATAGCCAGCAGCATCTAAAATGTTTGCAGCTTTCTTTAAATTATCACGTTGATCTCCTGCACCATTTGTTTGTGCTGGTGTAAAAGGTTTCTCAATAATACGTTTTAAAAGTGTTGGTTCAATTTGCGACGCATACATCATCAGTATTTCTTTTTCACGTCCTTCAGCTGGCCCTTTATGTGCATAAACTGTGTTTGCAAACAAACTATTAGGCACATTCATAACACCATCAAACACCATGCGATTCAACGAATCCGCATCAAATGCCATTAAGATTGCACGACGTAACTCAATATTTTGAAACACAGGACGACGCATATTCATAATAATTGTTCGAACGGCAACATTTCGTTCGTGCCTTAAGTCTTCACGCACGATGTCTCCACGTTTCACAGCGTCAACATTATAGCCACGTTCCCATTGCTTTGGATCCATCTCAAAAAAGATGTCAAACTCTTTTGCTAAGAACGCTTGAAAATAAGCCGTTGCATTTTTAAAATATTCAATTCGAATTGTGTCAAAGTTATATTGCCCTTTCATGATTGGCAAATCTGCAGCCCAATAATTAGGATTACGTTTAAACGTTATAAATCGCCCTTGCTGCACTTGATCCACAGTATATGGTCCCGTCCCCATAAGTGGCGTCAATCCTGAATTTGCAAAATCAATTTGATCCAATTGCTTTTTTGATAACACTGGCATAAACCCAATCATAAAGGGTAATTCAGGATCAAAAACACCTTTATCATCAAGTTTAAATTCAAATTGTATAATCAGTGGCGAATGAATAGTAACCTTTGAAATACGATCATAAAACTTTTTATAACGAGGTACACCTTTATCACGCAATGTTTCCATTGTGGCTTGAATATCTGCTGTGGTCACAGAATCCCCATTATGAAAACGTGCCTTTGGATTAATGTAAAAAATCACGCATGACTTATCATCAGGAATTTCAATCTTTTCTGCCACAAGACCATAAAAAGCAAATGGATCTGTAGGTGACCGCATCATTAAAGCTTCGAGTGTCAAAGGAATGCCCATTGCACATGTGCCAATACCCTTTAGAATTTTATCATTAAGAACATCAAACGTACCTGTAGCAGCCAAACGAAACGTCCCGCCTTTAGGGGCGTTTGCATTCACAAGTTGCATATATTCATCTTTTGGCGTTCCAAAACGTGATGTAACGGAAACAGCTTTTTCGGGCTGAGGAATATTTTTCTTTACTGAAGTTGTTGCCGAAACGCTAGAAATAAATACAAGCAAAGCAATTGAAATTTTTTTGATCATTTAACTACCTTTAATATAGATATAAGATTAGTTGTAAATGAATATAAAAGACACAGCAAGAAATTATTTCTGTCCTGAGCGCGTCTTAAACAAATGAGAAGGATCATGACGCGTGAATTGAATAAGTCCACACGCACAAAAAATCAAAAAAGCACCACCTACGACATAAGAAGAAGGTGTTTCAGCAAAAAAAACAACACCAATCACACAAGCTAATGGGAAACGAACAAATTTAAACGGAGCTAAAAATCCAGCGCTCGCATGCGCATATGCATAAATCAAAGACCACTGAATTCCCCAATAAAACACAGCAATCGAAACAATAAGTAAAAAATCCCATGAACTAAGTGATACCCACGCAGCATATGCAAAAGGCGCACTAAGCACTGTCATACCACCCAACAAGTAAACGAGTGAAACAATAGTTGAATCATCAACAGACACTTTTTTAACAAACAAAGAAGACGCTGAATAACACAAAGCAGACATCAACGGCAATAAAGCATGCCATGAAAAAACAGCCATCGACGGCTTAATAACAATACACACACCAAGTCCTCCAAGTGCTAAAGCACCCAAAGTGGCGAAACGCAAGCGCTCTTTAAAAAAAACGGTAGCACCCAAAGTTGTTAGCAATGCGCTAGTTAATGACAAAATAGATGCATCTGCTAATGGCAATGTTTGCAGCGCTGTAATCCAAAAAACATTTCCCGCAGCACCAAAAACTGCTTTTTGCACATGCCACTTTTTATTAGGAGAACCTATAATATTTTTCCAGTAACGAATAATCCAAGGAGAACACAAAATAAATGCCACTCCTGCTTTTAAAAATAGAAGCTGGCCTGCTGAAATATATGATGTTAGCCCATGCACACATGAATTCGTAACGCTGGCAAGTAAAGCAGATAAGACAATAAAAAAAGCTCCCTTTTTATTCCAAAAGAAAGCTGTGTCGTTTTTATTATATCGTTGATTGAAAGGCTTCAAATTAACCAGCTAGTTTCTGAGCAATTTCATCGGATACATCAAAGTTAGCATATACGTTTTGAACGTCATCATTATCTTCAAGCGTATCAATCATTTTAAACAACGTGCGTGCTGTGTCTTCATCACAGCTTAATGTATTAAGCGGCCGCCAAATCACTTTAGCTTCTATTGGATCGCCTAATGTTTCCACAACGCTGTCACGCACTGATGCAAATGCTTCCATTGGGCACGTGATTTCAAGGGATTCTTCAATCTCTTCCACATTATCAGCGCCAGCATTCACTGCTGCCTCAAATACAGTATCAAACCCTTTTAAAACATCAAAGCGAATCAAGCCTACACGTTCAAACTGAAATGCTACGCCGCCTGTTTCTCCAAGACTTCCGCCATGTTTTGAAAAAATTGAACGTATTTCAGATGCTGTACGATTGCGATTATCCGTCAAGCCCTCAACAATAACAGCAATTCCACCGCTACCATAACCTTCATAGCGCACTTCTTCATAAACTGTATTATCTTCACCGCCGATAACTTTTTTAAGTGCACGTTCAATATTATCTTTTGGCACGTTCGCTGATCGCGCAGCAGCTAAGGCAGAACGCAAACGTGGATTCGTCGCAGGATCTGGTAAACCAGACTTTGCCGCCACGACAATTTCACGTGTAATCTTTGCAAACATACGTGCACGTTTTGAATCTTGCGCGCCTTTGCGATGCATGATGTTTTTAAATTGGGAATGTCCTGCCATGAGATCTCATCATTTTTAAGGAATAAATTTGTATTTTTGATACATACTAATCCGACTGCATAATCATGCTTCGTCGTGAGATCACGCCTTAGCACATATAGTGCAATGGCGGATGGGGTGAGATTCGAACTCACGGAGAGCTTGCACCCTCGCCGGTTTTCAAGACCGGTGCCTTAAACCGCTCGGCCACCCATCCAAATTGTTTCTTTACTATGCAAAAAAGTTTACAAAAGAGCAAGCTTTTTTTTAAAGATTATGCTTTTTTATAAAACATCATACGACTACTCACTTTTATTGAAAAGTCTGCTTCCTGTCACAATCCGATTTTTCTTAATGTCATCATCAAGCTTGACTCACTACTGTACGAATGTAATAAAAAATACTTACGATTGCCCTGAAATTAATTATGCTGAGAATAATTAGATACATTAGGAAAAGTCGCATTCCTTTCATGTGAAGAATTTGAATTTGTAGGTGCTTGATAGTGCGGCATTGACACTAAGTATGGATTGATCGGAACTGGAAATTGGTACATAGGCGCAGGAAAGTGCGGTGATTGACACTGCCCCATCGGCACTGGGAATTGGTACATAGGCGCAGGAAAGTAGTGTGATTGATATTGCCCCATCTGCACTGGAAATTGAGTCATTGACGGCGCAGCTTGATACACTGGAAACTGATACACAGGAGCAAATTGACACATGTGCGGTTGATATTGAGGAGCCTGCACATAATGAGGAGCCACTTGCATTTGATATTGAGGAACTTGTATTGAAGGATTATACACCCCACCTGAAGGCAATATATTATAGTTTTGTTCTTCTTCTGCATCTACAGGAATAATATTGGAATTTAATGTATTTTCATTTCTTGCTGTTGGTAATTCTGAAGAACCATGTCCCACAACTTCTACATCTAACTCCTCATTAAAATTTAATAAAGAATCTGACTTTGCAGGAACCTGATTAGCGACACCTTTTGGGGAAGAGGTAATCTTTAACTTTTCTAAAAGAAAAGAAGGAGATAGCACAGAATAATTCGAACTATTCTCTTTTGCAGAACCTGGAGAAGTTAAAGATTTCGCTGGAGACTTACCTGCAAGTCCTGGAGAAAATTTTCCTAAAGGTCTTACTGAAGATTTTTTTGCAGAACCTGGCGGAGATTTCATTACGGGCCGACCGTGAGATTTTATTGGAATTGATTTTCTGCAAGACTTTGTTGAAGGCTGTTTTATAGGAGATCTCATCGAAGACATGTCAGGAAAGTCTGCCTCTGAGGATACATTGGGAGCTTTAAGTCTTAAAAGACGCTGCGCTTGATCATTAATAGCTTCTTCGATTGGCATATAAGAAGCACTTATCGGCATTAATACTGGATAAGCAGTGGTTATGAATTTCAAGGTTTTAGGCGCAACAATTCGAATGTTCATCAATTCATGACATATATTCATTAACACATTATTACTAGAATCTATTGTTTTGCGGTAGGTCATTCCTAAAGAGAAGCCATCTCCTCTTGATCTTTTCAAGACCAAGTTTGAGTGTTTTTCTGCATATTTTTTTGCTATGCTTTCCAATGCAAGAGCAGAAAAAGTATATGTTAAAACGTAATTATCACTTGCATCTTCGTAAATATCAGTCGCATTTTTCAAAGCATAATCTACAAGAGAATAAACCACATGAAAATCCTTAGTAGATGCGTAAAAACAAGAAAGGGAATCATTTTCTGGCGAGCCAAAATCAGGTTTAGGATCAATAATACACCCTAAATCAGCATCAAGTTTAGTATAATGCTTTTGTATATGTTCATACAAATTAGTTCTGGTGACCACACCTTTATTGTACGAGTCAAATGCCTTATTATTTACTATAATTAAAGAATCTCTTACAGTTTTTTCTAAATTAATTAAACCACATGCAAGCTGCGCATCAATTAACTTTGTGCTACAAAAAGAGTTATTAACTATACAAAACAACGTATATACAAAACACAACTTAAAATTAATGTTTTTCACAAAAAACCATTTTTCAATACCGATGTATTGTATATAGTTATTAATTTTTTAATTTCAAGTATTTATTTAAAAAAAATCGCTGACTTAAAAATCATGTCTTTTCTAAAGTATTTGCTAAAGAGCTTGATCGGTCAAAAGTTTTCCCATCAAGAGTATATTCACGACGTAGTATATAGTCTTTTGCAAATTGAATTTGTTTTTCATACATATCTTTTATGTGACCCTCAAAAACAGCTTCTGAATGGTTATTGTGTTCACCAAAAGCTATTTCATCCTTACTCTTAATTTGCTCATATAATCGATCCTTAGCATTTTCATCTCCAAAATAAGTAGCAATCTTTTTACAAACAGACCATTTTTGCCAATTTTCTTCCAAATGTTGCATCTCATCAAGATTGGCTATTTTAGTCAAAATATTATTTTTATCTTTTTCATTAGTAAAGTGCTTTTTATTCAATCGAAAAAGATCCGAATCAGGACAGCCCTCAAAAATGAGCAGGAAATTTTTTTTAATGCATTCAATATAATCATGAGAAAAATATTGATCAGAAAATTCATTTAACGCTTCAATAACCACCAACAAGCTTCCTTGTCTTTTATCTTCTTCTGACGAAAAATAGCAAGCGCTTTCTAATTCATTAAATTTAGAAGCTATTGATTCTGGATTGGCAAAATCAGCCTCTTCTAAAGAACCTAGTGCTTTTTTCCTAAGATTACTGATATAATTGGAAAAGTTAATTTGTTCATCTTCACAAATTAGCTCATCACTTGCACAAGACATATAGGAATTAAAACTATTTAACAATAAAAACACGATAAAATTTTTAATTATTTTAAATTGAAATAAGAAAGAGCGCGATTTATTATTCATAGTTCATCCTATATTATTTATTTTTAAACACATTATATATAAACACATAGAAATTTAAAAGCAATCTTTCTTACAAAAAATTATTAATTCAAGTCACCTGGAACACCTTTTGTTGTTGAATACTCAAAATGAACAATTTCATCAGGATATAAATGTGAACGAATCGCGTGCGCAGCTTGTGCTGCCTCAGCAAAACCTGTCAAAATTAATTTTAATTTATGCGGGTATGTCGCCACATCACCTATGGCATAAATCCCAGAGCGGTTTGTTGCACCTGTCATTGGATCAATTGCGATGTTATTATTTGTAAAACCAAGCTCCCACTCAGTAATCGGACCAAGGTTCATTGAAAGACCAAAAAATGCCAGCATATAATCTGCTTTTAGCATTTCTTTTTGACCATCAAGCGTTTCAACACCAACACTTGTTAAAACACCATCACAACCTTCTAATGAAGCTAGTTGAAAGGGAACAACAAGTCTAATCTTGCCTTGCTCTGATAATTCTTTTAATTTTGCTTCACTTTCTGGTGCCGCCCTAAACTTTGCGCGTCTATGCACAACAGAAACAGATGCTGCTATCTCAGATAAAGACAACGCCCAATCAACAGCAGAATCGCCTCCACCAGCAATCACAACATGTTTGTCACGATATACTTCGCGTGACTTAACATAGTAATGTACAGATTTTCCTTCGAAAGATTCAATCCCGTCAAGTGGTGGACGATTCGGGCCAAATGCCCCTACCCCTGCCGCAATGATAATACTTTTACAACGCACGATAGTGCCACTAGACCCTTCGATTTCAAAAAGTGACCCTTGATCATTAAGTGCCTCAAGACGAACAACTTGTTCGCTTAAGTGAAATGTTGGATTAAAAGGCTTAGCTTGCTCAAGCAAATTTGAAGCCAAATCAGCACCAGCTATATGTGGATGAGCGGGAATATCATAAATAGGCTTTTCAGGATAAAGTGCGGCACATTGACCGCCTGTTGCATCAAGCGCATCAAAAACATGGCACTTTAATTTTAACATGCCACATTCAAAAATAGAAAAAAGCCCCACAGGGCCAGCACCAATAATAACTACATCAGTCTCAAACATTACAAAAGCTCTATCTTATTTAATTAAATATATGGGCTTTTATAACATTTTTTTAGACAAGAATATATTCTTATCTATTAATTTTATGCAACTCGTCTTCATCAGGAAATGCACTTGTTCCTTTAACTTTGATGATAGGCTTAATCACAACTTCATCTTCGTCTTGCTTTTTAGGTAACGGCGCTACTTCTCTTGATTGTACTTTTTTTGTACTTGGAACTAAGGGCACAGAAAATCCCATCTCTTGTTGCAAAGGTTGATCAGGCATCATCACCTCATCTTTTATATCAGCAATCATGCGATTGATTTTCCAAAGCAATGTACTAAATGGCTTTGTTCGATGCTGCATTAATTCAAGTAAACGCAACGTTTCCTCACGTGACCTTGCATCTTTTTTAGAAAAAAATCGTCCTTTTGTATTTTGCTCATTTGAAACAGCTTCAATTTCTTTCACTAAATCATTCGCATCATTTAGTAATTCATCGTAATAACCCTCCACGCCCCGCTGTTGCGCAAACTGACGCTCTTTCTTGTATTCTTCAATAGCCTCTTTTATATCGGCCGCCATCTTACGAAGTGGATTATGCAGCATTTTTGGCTTAGCTTTTTTTTGAATGGTCAGCTTAGACGTAGCATTATTTTCTGCATTACTTTTGTATGTACCAAAAAATATACATACACTCAAAAAAACAATTAATTGTGCTAATTTTAAATTCATATCATATCCAACTTTTCGCTTTTAATCTTTGCACAAAGCAAAAAAAACGCTTGTACAAAATTTTACCATTCTTTTATTTATTGGCATAGAGAAAATAAATAGATCTTATAGGTTTATAAACCACTTTCAATGTCAAATTCATCTATTTTAATTTTATTTTTTTTAAAACACCAATTTAAAAAATAATTATAATTATTTGAAAAACACTTATTGAACAAAGATTGATTTATTTTTTGGGGAGGCAAATTTAGCGATACATTATTTTCCCATACGACATAGCTTAAAGCCTTATGCTTAACCATTCCAAAATAAGACGGCATATAAAACCATAAATGAGATGCTTGGCTGGCAACGGCCTCATGGTTGCTATACACTTCGGTTCGCAGTGTAAGACATAATGCGGTCAAGACAATCTCATTTTCTAATAGTTCTGATTCCATTGTGGCAAAAACTGGAATTTTACAAAAAGTATTTAAAGCACCAACACCACCAAAAATAGAAGCAATCATACCAACAGGAAGATTGTAATAATAAGACAATACAGCAACAGTAATAGGCACACCAAGCACGAGTTTACTAGAAATTGGATCCAACCATGTGTACGCTATTGATTGAATATACCCTCTAGTTGTTTTAGTAAATTCAGCAACAAGTCCTTTGTAAAATATCTCACGCGCTTTTAAATCTGAAGATTTAGTTGTTAACTTTGCACAAATAGATCGTACGAATTTATCATAATAAAGCGCCTTATAACTTATATGTTTAACTTTCACATGTTCAATCTTCATCGGCTCAAACTTCATGCGTTCAACCTTCATGGATTCCTCTGCTATCATAGATTCTTCCATCACAAACGTATCAAAGTAATCTCCGTCTATTATTTTCGCAACCATATATATAAGAGATTCATTTTGAAGCTTACTTCCCTCTTCATCATAAGTCGCTTTAAGATCTTGGATTTTTAAAATTTTATCTTCGATATGTTTTGATTTCTTTGAATTATTTGCATAATAACACTTTAAAAAAAGTAAGGCTGGCTTTAAATACCCATCTGCAGCAATAGTGATAAACCTAAGACCTTTAGTACGATTTTCCTTAAGATTACCTTGATCACTAATGCCTTGATTAATATAAGCTAGTCCCATAAAGAAATAAGCGAATATATTTTGGTGATCTTTAATAAGCTGATTCAATGTTGTTTCAAAACGCTGCAAAAAAGTCCGTCGGCTGTCTTCGTATGACACTTCCTTTGATGCACATGGAAGAAATTGCTGCACATTTAATTTAGCATCAAAAGAAGAATCACTGCCCAACATATTTTCTTTTATGCATAGCTCAAAAATATTTTGGGGGTTTTCTTCAATTTTAGCACGCGTTTCATCCCAAAATGAGCATGCGTCTCTATGAAGAAGTAGCGGCAGGTGATCAAACTGATGTGTCATTTCAACTGAAAAATTATCTGTAGCACGCACACGCGCCATTACCAAAGAAGAAAAAAAGAAAGCGCACACATAAAATATTTTCATTAACGCACCTTTTTCTACTCATAAAACAAAAAAAATGGTGTACAGCTTTATAATGCCATACACCAAAACATTTAAGAAAAACTAAAGTGCAGCTAAAATGCCTTGAATTTTTGCAACCTCAATTGTTTTAAGTGCATGCAAATCAAAATCAACTTGCCATACATCAGGTTTTGCATTTTTAAAAGCCTCGTTCGTTAATTTCTTAGACAAATGTGCAACTTCAGTTGAAAGCGTATCGTGCTTATTTTGAAGCACTTTCTTAACATCATCCGTATGAATGACATCATTAATCGCAAGAACAAAAGTGCTACCAGAAACAACAAAAGGAACCCCTTTACCGTCGTTTTCAAGATCACTCAAACGTGCCAAGTGACTAATCCATGCCCAATGCTGCGTTAAAAGCACATTATCTTTTTCTGACCCTTGACTGATTAATGGTACGCGAATTGCACCTGATATACCAAGCAGACCTTTTAATGAACGCACTTCTTGAACAAAAGTAACAGCCCAATCCACACCCTTAATCGCATCAGAGCAAGGTATCGAAAGTTCAGGCCAAGACTGTTCCATCAATGTTGGCTGATCAGCACCAACGAACTCTTCCCATAAATGTTCAGTTACCATAGGCATAATTGGGTTCGAAGCTTTTAAGAACTGAACCAATACCCACATCGCTGTTTTACGTGTCTCATCTGCAATTTGAGGTTCTGTCAAAAGTGGCTTTAAGCATTCAACATAAATATCGCAATAAGCACCCCATAAGAAATGATACAAAGCGCCAGCAGCCAAATCAAAACGGTACCCTTCAATTTCACGCGAAACATCGTTAATCATTTCAACTGTTTTTTTAATGATCCATTGATTTACAGGGCTTTTTGCCGCAGCAGGATCAAATGCTGGATCGTACGTACATTCATTCATTTCCAAAAAGCGTGCAGCATTCCATATTTTTGTAATAAAATTTCGGCAGCTTTCAACACGCGCTTCACCAATTTTAACGTCACGCCCTGGCGCTGCTAATTGCGCTAATGTGAACCGCAATGCATCTGCGCCAAACTTATCAATCAACACCAATGGATCAATAATGTTGCCTTTTGACTTTGACATTTTTTGACCTTTTTCATCACGCACCAAAGCATGGATGTAAACCGTTTTAAATGGAACTTCACCCATAAAATGCATACCCATCATCATCATACGGGCAACCCAGAAAAAGATAATATCAAAACCCGTTGTCAAAAGTTCTGTTGGATAATAGCGATCTAGTTCAGGCGTCTTGTCAGGCCAACCTAGTGTGCTAAATGGCCACAATGCAGAGGAAAACCACGTATCTAAAACATCAGGATCGCGTGTCAATTCTACACCAGAACCCGCTTGTTTTTGAGCCTCTTCTTGAGATTCAGCAACAAAAATCCTGCCATCTTTTGCATGCCATGCTGGAATTTGATGCCCCCACCAAATCTGACGTGAAATACACCAGGGCTGAATATTGCGCATCCACTCAAAATACGTATTTTCCCAATTCTTTGGGAAAAATTCTGTACGGCCATCTTCAACAGCTTTAAGTGCAGGCGCCGCCAACGTTTCAGCATCAATAAACCACTGATCGGTAAGCCATGGCTGAACTTCAACGTTACTACGTTCACTATAAGGTACTTGATTTGTAATTGGCTCTATTTTCACAAGTAACTCTTGTGCCTCTAATGCAGCCAATACTTTTGCACGTGCTTTTGGAAATGTTAAACCAACATATTCAGACGGCACAGGATCAATCAGCAGACCTTTTGAATCCATAATGTTAATCAATGGCAACTTATTTCGCTGCCCAACTGCAAAGTCATTCATGTCATGACCAGGTGTAATTTTAACTGCGCCTGTTCCTTTTTCTTTATCACAATACGTGTCTGCAATAATTGGAATCAAACGATCAGTTAATGGCAGATGCACCATTTTGCCAATGAGATGCTGATAACGTTCATCTTCAGGATGCACGGCAACGGCCGTGTCACCAAAAAGCGTTTCAGGACGCGTTGTTGCAACAGTGATGAATGTATCTGTTCCTTGAACTTTATAATTAATATGCCACATATGGCCTTTTTGCTCGCGCGTTTCAACTTCTAAATCTGAAATTGCTGTCTGTAAAGCCGTATCCCAATTTACTAAACGTTTCGCACGATAAATAAGCCCTTCTTGGTGCAACTGCACAAATACTTTCACAACGGCGCGAGAAAGTCCCTCATCCATAGTAAAACGCGCACGTTCCCAATCAGGCGAAATACATAAGCGACGTTTTTGATTAACAATCGTATTTCCAGATTTTTCTTTCCATTCCCATACTTTGTCAATAAAGGCGTCACGTCCTAAATCATGACGGGTTAAACCTTCTTCGGCTAATTGGCGTTCAACAACAATTTGTGTTGCAATGCCAGCATGATCTGTACCTGGCTGCCAAAGAACATCTTTTCCTTTTTTGCGATAATAACGAATTAATATATCTTGCAATGTATCATTCAATGCGTGCCCCAAATGCAAACTGCCTGTTACATTCGGCGGAGGCATCATAATAGTATAAGTTTCACGATTTACCGTTTTATCGCATGCAAAAAAAGGTTCCGTCTTTTGGTAAAGACGATTTTCAACAGCTTGGGGATTAAAAAATTTATCTAGCATGATATACTCGTATAATTAATTTATAGTTATTATCTTGTGCATATAATATGTTGATTGTTTTGCAAAAGCAAATATGTCTTTGCAGAAAACAAGAAGCATGTAATATTATTTGTTAATTTCCTTCTAAACGGTAGTTATTTTGCATTTAGAATCGAACAAAAACTCATTGCTCTTTTAATTCCGAAGTGCAATTGAATGACAAGAAATAAAGATGCTAAATTTAATATAAAAAGCACTCCATATAAGGAAACAAAGAAAAAAAATATGATTAATTATAATAAAATTTATAAATACTTAACTAATTTTAAAAAACAATTTCCATTTGATCATGTAGTTATTGATAATTTTTTTGATGAAACCATAGCCAATAAAATAAGTAATGAATTTTTAGATTATAATTCAAAAGAATGGTATGTATATGAGAATGCTATAGAGCATAAAAAGGCTTTAAACAACTGGAACCTTTTTCCTGAATTAACATATAAAGTTTTTTCAGAACTAAATAGCGATAAATTTATAAATATGTTATCAGATTCCTTGGAATTAAAGCTTTACCCTGACAGTGGTTTACATGGAGGAGGATGGCATATGCATGGTAATGGTGGAAATTTAAATCCGCATTTAGATTATTCTATACATCCAAAATTAAAACTACAAAGAAAATTAAACATCATTGTTTATCTTTCAAAAGAATTAAAAGAAGAGCATGGTGGTCACCTAGGGTTGTGGACGCACTGCGCTGAAATGAGCCAACCAAAAAATTTAGTCAAAGAAGTTGAACCTATATTTAACAGAGCTGTTATTTTTGACACAACTCAAAATTCTTGGCATGGAATGAGCCGCAAGTTAAGCGTTCCTGAGGATGTTTTCCGTAAAAGCCTAGCTGTTTATTATTTGTGTGACCCAGCACAGGATGCGGATCAGCGTGGTCGCGCTTTGTTTGCACCACGCGAAGAACAGAAAAATGATAGCAAAATTTTAAATTTAATAGACAAAAGGTCTGACGTAAAACAGTCTCTAACTGTTTATAAAAATTAGCTTATTATAAATAGCAAAAAAAATAATCTATGGGTATTTAAAAGGAAACGCTTTAAAAAGTTTGTACCATATTATGAAATTGACCTCCAAATTAAAATATATTATCCCAACACTGTTTCTTTTTTATGTAATCACTTGCTTCTTAGTATGGGGATTTCAGCGTCATCTCATCTACGCTCCAAGTACAAACATACAATCACCAAAAACATATGGACTGCAAAATTTCGAAGATTTACGCTTAAAAACGCCAGATGGAACAATTGTGCAAGCGTGGCATCGTCCAGCACAAAGTGGATTCCCAACTGTCATTTATTTTCACGGAAAAACAGGTCATTTAGGTGATTACGCCCTTTTTTTAAAGTCGCTAACCCACACCGGCTTTGGTGTTTTAGCACTCAGCTACAGAGGATACGGATCAAGTCAAGGCACCCCCTCAGAAGCTGGCATTTATCAAGATGCACGAACAATCATCAAATACGCTGTTCAAAATTTAAAATTATCCAAAAAGAAAATCATTTTCTATGGCAGGTCACTTGGCACCGGTGTGGCCATTCAAATGGCCACTGAATTTTCCATGGCCGCTTTGATCTTAGAATCCCCCTACACATCGATTGCTGAGCGAGGACAAGATCTTTATCCATGGCTTCCTGTAAAATTTTTTATAGCAGATCGTTTTGATTCTTTAAGCAAGATTAAGCATATTCACAGCCCCATGTTGATCATGCATGGGGAACAAGATAAAATAGTCCCTATCGAAGATGGTAAAATATTATTTAAAGCAGCACACGATCCAAAAACAAATGTTTATTTTCCGCTTAAAGGTCACAACAATTTAAATGCTGTAGATCTAATAAACGCATTAGTTAACTTCACAAAGAAACTGAAACTCATTCCCTGAAAAATTTTAGTGGATTGATCACACACTTTAAATCTGCTAGCTTTTAAGAAGTTATGTTGTTTTTTAAACTCACTTTAGGTTTTTAGTTTGATTCGTTTCATAAAAAGCGTTATTTTTGCCATTACGTTACAAAACATAGGCACTTCAGCATTACCCTGCTGTTGTTGCTGATAGTATCATTTATCTTTTTTTCCAATTCATCACAAATCAATTTATAATTTAAAAGCTGTGAGATTACTGTTATGTGCACACAACATCTATTAAAAACAAAAAAAAGACCAAGTCTTGCTATCATTTACTTAGTTGCTATCACGCTAGGCATCCTCAGTGGCATATCGAATATTAATGCATTGCAAAGCACAGGCCTTATCATCTCAGATATCTTTATTAAGGTTTTCAAATGCATAAGCCTTCCTATTATAGCCCTTTCAATTATTGTTACACTTTCACAATACAGCGCAGACAAAGAAATGAAACGTATATGGCAACGAACATTATTTTACACACTTAGCACAACAATTTTAGCTGCCAGCGTTGCGTTTGTGTTGTACTTAATTATTTCACCAAAAAATATTTCAGCATTAAACCAAGTCATTAACACAGCAACCAATGAATCATCAAAAAGCAATTACTTCGATTATCTTGCCAACCTTATTCCAGCTAATATCTTTTCCCCATTCCTGGACCACCACGTGATGGGCGCGCTTTTTATAAGCATGGTAATAGGAATTGCTATTCGCTATATTCCAGACGTTGAATCACGCCATATTATCACGAATTTCTTTAAAGGAAGCCATGGCATTTTTCTAGTAATCACGGGCTGGGTTGTTAAAATTATTCCTATTGCCCTTTATGGCTTTATCACAGCAACAATTATTCAACTTAAAAGTGGTGTTGATATCAGTGGTCTTGCTGGTTACTTAGCTGTGGTCGTTTTAGCTAATGTAATTCAAGGGCTTATTGTGCTACCTGCATTTTTATCTATAAACAATATCAAGCCATTTGCCGCAATGAAAGCAATGCTACCAGCTTTAACAATGGCATTTTTTTCAAAATCATCAGCAGGTACTTTGCCTGTAACAATGGAAACAGCTGAAAAAAATCTTGAAATATCGCCAAAGGTTAGCCGTTTCGTTTTACCGCTTTGCACATCCATCAATATGAATGGGTGTGCTGCTTTTATATTTACAACCGTAATTTACCTCATGCAAAATAATGGCATGGAAATAAGCATCATGACCATGTTGTTGTGGGTTTTCATTGCGACTGTTGCAGCTATCGGTAATGCTGGCGTACCCATGGGGTGCTTTTTCCTAAGCGCAAGCTTACTTACCAGTATGAATGTTCCGATCGTTTTACTTGGCTTAATTTTGCCTTTTTACAGCATTATTGATATGATTGAAACTGCCTTAAATGTCTGGTCAGATTCATGTGTTGCAAAGGTAATTGACACCAAAAATAAAGCTGAAATTAAGCGTTAAGAAAACATTTTCATTAGTATCTCAATCATTTCTTTTTTCTTGACATTAACCCGCAAAATACTATTATCACACAACTCTTATTTAAAGGCTTTTAAATATGTCTAATTCGCGCTTTATGGCATGGACAGTATGGATGATTGGGTCCATATTTTATGCATACCAATACATTATCCGCGTTATGCCAAGCATTATGATGAATGACATCATGGGACAATTTCACATTGACGTTGCTACCTTCGGACAATTTTCTGGGGTCTACTACCTTGGCTATTCACTCATACATTTGCCACTTGGTATCCTGCTAGATCGTTACGGCCCACGTACTGTCATGTCAATTTGCATGCTACTTGTCGCTTTAGGTATGACACCAATCCTATTCACAGATCACTGGGTATATCCAATTTTAGGGCGTGTTTTAATTGGTATTGGCTCATCAGCTGCAATTTTAGGCGTTTTCAAAATTATCCGCATGACTTTTGCCGAAGAGCGTTTCACACGTATGCTTAGTTTTTCTGTAACTATTGGCTTGCTTGGGGCTATTTATGGCGGAGATCCACTTCGTTATATGTGCCAGAGTTTAGGCTATAAAGCCGTTGTTGAAATTTTAATTTTAATGGGCATCGCACTTGCTGTGCTGACTTATGTTATTGTGCCCAAAATGAATAATATAACATCAGATGATAGTATTTTAACAAATATTAAAACCGTTCTAACCAACAAAAAAGTACTTGGCTGCTGCCTTTTTGCTGGTTTCATGGTAGGGCCAATTGAAGGATTTGCCGATGTATGGGGTCCTTCTTTTTTGAAACAAGTATATGGCTATGAAGCTAACGTTGCATCTGGCTTACCATCAATGATTTTCATTGGCATGTGCTTTGGCGGTCCATTATTAAGCCTTATTGCAGAAAGAACAAAGCAATATCTTGGCACAATTATTGGCGCAGGTGTTCTTATGGCACTTATCTTTTTTGTATTATGTTTTAGTCATCCAACAACAACAACGGCGACCGTTGGGTTTGCGATTGTCGGCATTTGCTGCGCATATCAAATTTTAGCCATCTATAAAGCATCCACGTATGTATCTGAAAATCTTGTTGGCTTAACAACGGCTATAGCGAACATGATCATTATGATATTTGGATATGCGTTCCATTCAATTATTGGTGCGCTTATTGCAATGAATGGCGGCGTGGATAGCCCTTCAGCATTTATATGTGGAATTTTATTTATTCCCATAGCACTTCTTTTAGGTGCAACTGGCTTTTTAATAATTTCGATTAGCGACAAAAAGAAGGCCGCTTTAGACTAGTTAATTTTGAATAGTTCAATGATGGGTAGCTTTTCTAGTTATCCATTTTCATACCTTACATTAACTTGTCCGCTCCCCCCTTTTTTGAGTTAATCATATTTGCTACAACATAGAAATAAGAGCTGACGCCAGGCTTCATTGACGCGCGGAAAATATTCAAAAGCTGCAACGATCAATGACTAGAATGATAATGGCGACGTGCGATCTATGTTTAAAAAGATGAAAATAACATTATGGTCTACATATACTGTATCTTCATACTTTATTAATTTCAACCAACTACACTAGTTACATGTAATGCCATGTGATTTTTTCTTATGCAAACACCCGTTTTATTCTGGACACTTCTTGGTGTCCTTATAACCTTATTACTCGCTATTGATTTAAAAGTAAGCTCATCAAAATCTCGAGAGGCATCTATTAAGCTAAATGCACTTCTGACACTTATGTATGTTGGTATTGCATTTCTTTTTTGTGGGTTTGTCTGGCACACGCTAGGCGCCAAACCTGCAAAAGATTTTTTTTATGCCTGGTTTTTAGAGAAAACATTATCAATTGATAATGTTATGGTAATGAGCTGCGTCTTTTCTTATTTTAAAATTCCGTCCAATAGTCAGCACCGTGTTCTCTTTTATGGTATTCTTGGCGTAATTATCCTTCGCGCAATTGCAATTGGTGCAGGAATTAGCCTTATACACCATTTTCACTGGCTTATGTATGGGGTCTCTGTATTATTAATTATCATGGGTATTAAAATGCTTTTTGATAACAAAAAAAACACTGATTTTAGCAAAAATGTCGCTTTAACGTTCATGCAAAAACATCTTCGAATTACCAATACGCTTCATGGCAATTCGTTCATAATCACTAAAGTAAAAAATGGAGTAGCACAACGATGGGTCACACCTTTATTTGTTGCACTAATAATCATTGAATTTCTAGATATTATATTTGCGCTTGATAGCTTGCCCGCTATTTTTGCTATTACAACCGATCCATTTATTGTTTACAGCAGCAACATCTTTGCCATTTTGGGACTAAGATCGCTTTATTTTGTGCTTTCATCTATGTCAAATCGATTTGGGTTCATACACTATTTAGTTGGCATTATGCTTGTTTTCATTGGTATAAAATCCTTATACAAGCTTATTTTCTAAACTTTACTTTTACTCACTACTAATAATTTATGAGGTATAAAAAAAGGGAGAGTGGTTTAAGTCACTCTCCCTTTTTAATTTAATCAACTTTCAACTTAGGCTACGCGATTCTTTTTTGAATCTAACTGACGCTCAGCTATTGTATCAGTCTCTATTTGTTTATCTTTTTGACCAGCAAGGGCTTTAAGATTACGAACAACCCCACCCGTACCAGCTGGTATCAAGCGGCCAACGATAACATTTTCTTTCAAGCCAACAAGCATATCAACTTTACCTGCAACTGCAGCTTCTGTTAGAACACGTGTTGTTTCTTGGAACGATGCTGCTGAAATGAACGATTTAGTATGCAATGACGCTTTAGTAATACCTTGTAGAACTGGTGTACCAGAAATCAAACATTCACCACGTGCAGCTAAATCACGATTCAATGCATCCATTTCTGATCGGTCAATTTGCTCACCAAGAATTAATTCAGTCGCACCTGCGTCTGTAATTTCAACTTTCTGCAACATTTGACGAACAATAACTTCAATGTGCTTATCGTTAATACCAACACCTTGCAGGCGGTAAACTTGTTGAATTTCGCTTACCAAATATTCAGCCAATGCTTCAACACCCAAAATTCGTAAGATGTCATGTGGCACTTGGTTTCCATCCACAAGCAATTCACCTCGACGCACGAAGTCACCTTCATGTACCGTTACGTGACGGCCCTTTGGAATTAAGTATTCCATTGGTTGTGCATTTTCATCATCAGGGATAACGATAATACGACGTTTTGCTTTATAGTCTTTACCAAATTCAACGCGACCATCAAATTCTGCAATGATAGATGCATCTTTTGGATGACGTGCTTCAAACAATTCAGAAACGCGTGGTAGACCACCTGTAATGTCACGTGTCTTCGTAGTCTCACGTGGAATACGGGCAACGACATCACCTGCTTTTACTGGTGCGCCATTTTCAATGCTAACAATCGTATCGATCGGCAAGAAGTAACGTGCTTCCAATCCGTTTTGCAACATGATTGGGTTTCCTTTTGCATCACGAACACTGATCATCGGACGAAGTTCTGAAGAACGACCATGCTGTTTCCAGTCAACAACAACACGACTTGAAATACCAGTCGATTCGTCGATTATTTCGCGCATAGATTGACCATCAACAAGATCCACGAAATGACCAAAACCATCTTTTTCAGTCAAGACAGGAATTGTATATGGGTCCCACTCGTATAAACGCTTACCAGGAGCAACAACTTCACCTTCAGCAACAAGCATACGTGCACCATATGGTACTTTGTGACGTACACGTTCACGGTTCTGATCATCAATGATTGCCAATTCACCAGTACGCGCAATCATAATGTGATGATTTGCTGTATTGGTTGCAATATTAATATTTCTGAACTGAACACGACCATTAAACGAAGATTCAATGTTAGATTGCTCTGCGCCACGCTGAGCCGCACCACCAATGTGGAACGTACGCATTGTAAGCTGTGTACCAGGTTCACCAATGGACTGAGCAGCGATAACACCTACTGTCTCACCTTTGCAAACAATCGTTCCACGTGCCATGTCTCGGCCATAACACTTCGTACATGTTCCAGTTACTGATTCGCACGTTAGAACAGATCTAATTTTTACTTCATCAATTCCTGATTCAGCAAGTCGATCAATTGCTTCTTCGTCAATCATTTGGCCTGCCTCAACAATTACTTTTCCAGTTAATGGATTAATAATGTCATCTGCAGCAGATCTTCCAAGAACACGCTCTAACATTGTCACGATAATATTCGCGCCTTCTGTTACTGAACGAATCATCAAACCATTCTTCGTTCCACAATCATCTTCAGAAATAATACAATCTTGTGCAACGTCAACCAAACGACGTGTGAGGTAACCTGAGTTAGCTGTTTTAAGAGCCGTATCCGCTAGACCTTTACGTGTACCGTGTGTTGAAATAAAGTATTCGAGTACATTCAAGCCTTCTTTAAAGTTTGAAATAATTGGTGTTTCGATAATGTCACCTGACGGCGTTGCCATCAACCCACGCATACCAGACAACTGTTTCATCTGTGCTACCGAACCACGCGCTTTAGAGTGCGTCATCATGTAAACAGAGTTAACCACATCGCCTGTGTTTGAACCTGACATTGTCTTCATCATCGCTTCAGCAACACGGTCCGTACAACGATCCCATGCGTCAACAACCTTGTTGTATTTTTCACCTTTAGTGATCAAACCATCAAGATATTGTTGTTCGAATTCAGCAACCATTCCTTTTGTTTCAGTAATCAAAGCACCTTTTTCAGGTGGAATGATCAAGTCATCTTTACCGAAGGAAATACCACCTTTTGTCATATACGTAAAGCCAAGGCCCATAATACGGTCAACGAAAATAACGGTTTCTTTTTGGCCACAATGACGATAAACCATATCAACTAAGTTACCAATTTCACCTGATGTCAAAACTTGGTTAACAACTTCGAATGGAATCTTATCACTTTTTGGTAGGTATTGACCCAAAATCATACGACCAGGTGTTGTTTCAAAACGCTTGTAAGAAGCAACTTTACCTTCTTCATCATACACAGCAACACGCGCTGTAATCTTTGTATGAAGGTGTAGATAACCTTCTTGCATTGCATGCTCAAGTTCATTCATGTTTGAAATCATCGTACCTTGACCAACAAGACCTTCACGATCAAGTGATAAATAGTAAAGACCAAGGACGATATCCTTTGATGGAACGATAATCGGACGTCCATGCGCAGGGCTCAAGATGTTGTTTGTTGACATCATCAAAACACGTGATTCGATTTGTGCTTCAAGTCCAAGTGGAACGTGAACAGCCATCTGGTCACCGTCAAAGTCTGCGTTAAATGCCGTACAAACAAGTGGATGCAACTGAATTGCTTTACCTTCAATCAAGGTAGGTTCGAAAGCTTGTATACCAAGTCTGTGCAATGTTGGTGCACGGTTTAGCAATACAGGGTGCTCACGAATAACATCTTCCAAAACGTCCCAAACTTCAGGACGTTCTTTTTCAACCATGCGCTTTGCAGCTTTTAATGTACTTGCAAGGCCATAGCGTTCTAGACGTGAATAAATAAATGGACGGAAAAGTTCCAATGCCATTTTCTTTGGTAGACCACATTGATGCAATTTAAGCTCAGGACCAACAACGATAACGGAACGACCAGAATAGTCAACACGCTTTCCAAGAAGGTTCTGACGGAAGCGACCTTGCTTACCTTTTAGCATGTCAGCAAGTGATTTCAATGGACGCTTGTTTGCACCCGTAATCGCACGACCGCGACGACCGTTGTCAAATAGCGCATCAACTGATTCTTGAAGCATACGCTTTTCGTTGCGTACGATAATATCAGGTGCACGTAGTTCAATAAGACGCTTTAGACGATTGTTACGGTTAATAACGCGACGATAAAGGTCATTCAAGTCACTTGTTGCAAAACGTCCACCATCCAATGGCACAAGTGGGCGAAGTTCTGGTGGAATCACCGGAATTACATGCATCACAAGCCATTCTGGGCGTGTATTTGACGACAAAAAAGCTTCAATCAATTTTAATCGTTTAAAGATTTTTTTACGACGAATTTCAGAAGTTGTTTCTATAAATTCAAGACGAAGTTCTTCGTTTTCTTTTTCCATATCAAGTTTAAGAAGAATTTCTTTTAATGCCTCAGCACCAATACTAGCGTGGAATGCATCTTCACCATATTCATCTTGCGCACGCATGAATTCTTCTTCAGAAAGCAATTGCTTGTAACGGAAAGGTGTCAAACCAGGATCAACAACAACGTAGTTCTCAAAATATAAAATACGCTCAAGATCACGAAGTGTAATGTCAAGCAATGTGCCTAAACGGCTTGGCAATGATTTTGTAAACCAAATGTGTGCAACAGGTGAAGCAAGTTCAATGTGTCCCATACGATCACGGCGCACTTTGCTTAATGTAACTTCAACACCACATTTTTCACAGACAATGCCGCGATATTTCATGCGTTTGTATTTTCCACACAAGCATTCATAGTCCTTTATAGGACCAAAAATACGAGCGCAAAACAAGCCGTCGCGTTCTGGTTTAAATGTACGATAATTAATTGTTTCTGGTTTTTTTACTTCACCAAATGACCATGAACGAATTTGTTCTGGACTTGCTATAGAAATGCCGAGTGAATCAAAACCTGGGACTATTTCACCTGAGGATATTGCTTTATGTATCTCGCGACTCATGGACTAAAACTCCTAAGAGGGGGCGCACGGTAAAGTGCACATTAACTCATTATAACGAGCCCGCTATGGTTAAATAACGGGCTTATCAATTTTATTCTTAACTATAATTGAACGAAAGGTTCAGACCAAGCGAACGTAACTCTTTTGCCAAAACGTTGAGTGATTCTGGAATTCCAGCTTCAATGTTTTCGCCGCCACGAACAATTTCCTCATAAGCTTTCATACGTCCTGCGACGTCGTCCGACTTAACAGTCAATTTCTCTTGTAGCGTATAAGCAGCACCATATGCCTCAAGTGCCCAAACTTCCATTTCTCCGAAACGTTGTCCACCAAACTGCGCTTTACCACCCAATGGCTGTTGCGTAACAAGACTATATGGCCCGATTGAACGTGCGTGAATCTTATCATCAACCAAGTGGTGCAGTTTCAAGACATAAATCTGACCAACGGTCACTTGACGATCAAAAGCTTCACCTGAACGACCATCATACAAGGTTACTTGTCCTGATGTATGGAGGCCAGCCATAGTTAAGTATTCTTCGATCTCTTCTTGCTTTGCGCCATCAAATACTGGTGTTGCCATTGGAATACCAGTTTTAAGATTGCCAGCCATTTCAAGAAGCTCTACATCGTTCAATTCATTGATATCATCACGATCAATTTTGGACATATATAAATTACCAAGATCACGGCGGATATCATCCGTAGATGCAGAACCTTCTTTGTAATTTTGGAGCATTGCCGTTACTTGCTTACCCAAATTAAATGCAGCTGCACCTAAGTGAGTTTCAAGAATCTGACCAACGTTCATACGTGAAGGAACACCAAGCGGGTTCAAAATAATATCGACAGGCGTACCATCTTCTAAGTATGGCATGTCTTCAAGCGGAACAACGCGTGAAACCACACCCTTGTTACCATGTCGTCCAGCCATTTTATCACCTGGTTGCAACTTACGCTTAACAGCAATAAATACTTTAACCATTTTAAGAACCCCAGGCGGTAATTCATCGCCACGACGGAGTTTTTCAACTTTGTCTTCAAACACAGCTTGTAAACGTGCGACACATTCATCAATGTGGCGTTTCATTGCTTCAATGTCAGTCATAATAGCTTCGTCTTCAATAACGAAACGGCGCCACTGACCAGGTGTAAACTCAGACAAAAGTTCAAGTGTTACCGTACCTCCAGCTTTAACGCCAGTTGGGCCTGAAACAATTTTTTGACCAACAAGTTTGTCAGATAAACGTTGATAGAAGCTACGTTCAATAATGCCACGTTCGTCATCACGATCTTTTGCAAGGCGCTCGATTTCTTGGCGTTCAATTGCAATTGCACGTTCGTCTTTTTCAACACCACGACGTGAGAAAACACGAACCTCAACAACAGTACCAGAAACCCCTGGCGGTACGCGAAGCGAACTATCACGAACATCAGCAGCCTTTTCACCAAAAATTGCACGAAGCAATTTTTCTTCAGGCGTCATTGGTGACTCACCTTTAGGTGTAATCTTACCAACAAGAATGTCGCCAGGATTTACTTCAGCACCAACATAAATAATACCCGCTTCATCCAAGTTACGCAGTGATTCTTCACCTACGTTTGGAATATCACGTGAAATATCTTCATTACCAAGCTTAGTGTCACGCGCCATAACTTCGAAACCTTCGATGTGAATCGAAGTAAAGATGTCATCACGTGCAATACGCTCTGAAATTACGATAGAGTCTTCAAAGTTATACCCTTGCCATGACATAAACGCCACAAGACAGTTACGACCAAGCGCGAGTTCACCCATATCAGTTGCAGGACCGTCAGCAATGATATCACCAGATGTAACAACATCACCCTTGCGAACAAGTGGCTTTTGGTTGATACATGTGCTCATGTTTGAACCTTGATATTTAAGTAGCGTATAAATATCAACACCTATGTCGCCATTGCTATCTGGTTCAGTCGCACGAATAACAATACGCTTACCATCGATTTGGTCAACAACACCGCCGCGTTTCGCAACAATTACAGCACCTGAGTCACGTGCAACTACATGCTCCATACCTGTTCCAACGATTGGCGCTTCTGTTCGAAGCAAAGGTACAGCCTGACGTTGCATGTTTGAACCCATCAATGCACGTGAAGCGTCGTCATTTTCCAAGAAAGGAATCAAAGAAGCAGCAACAGAAACAAGTTGCTTTGGTGACACGTCCATCAAATGCACATCTTCACGTGGAGACATTTCAAGTTCACCAGCACGGTGCGTTGTGAGCAAGTCTTCCGTTAAACGCATGTTCTCATCGAATGGAGCGTTTGCTGGAGCAATGTTATAACGACCTTCTTGCATTGCGGTTAAATAAACAACATCGTTCGTTACAATACCATCATTCACTTTACGGTAAGGCGTCTCGATGAAACCATATTTGTTAACACGCGCATATGTTGAAAGTGAGTTAATCAAACCAATATTCGGACCTTCTGGTGTTTCAATTGGGCATATACGACCGTAGTGTGTTGGATGCACGTCTCGTACTTCAAATCCAGCGCGATCACGTGATAAACCACCTGGTCCCAAAGCTGACAGACGACGCTTGTGTGTAATTTCAGAAAGCGGGTTAGTTTGGTCCATAAACTGTGATAACTGTGAAGACCCAAAGAACTCACGAATAGCAGCGGCAACAGGCTTTGCATTGATTAGGTCATTTGGCATAACCGTATCAATATCAACAGATCCCATACGTTCTTTAATTGTGCGTTCCATACGAACAACACCAACACGGAATTGGTTTTCAATTAATTCACCAACAGAACGAACACGACGGTTACCAAGGTTATCGATATCGTCAACTTCGCCGCGGCCATCTTTAAGTTCAAGAAGTGTCTTAACAATGCTAAGTATGTCTTCTTTTAAAAGGACACGCACCGTATCAGGAATCTCAAGACCAAGACGTGCGTTTAATTTAACACGACCAACTGCTGACAAGTCATAACGCTCTTCATCAAAGAACAAGCCTTTGAAAATTGCCTCACCACCTTCAACGCTCGGTGGTTCACCAGGGCGAATTGAGCGATAAATATCAAGAAGGGCATCTTCACGGCTGTAGTTTTTGTCAGCAAGCAATGTAGCAAGCAAATAACCACCCACATTTACATGATCAATGTGCAATACAGATAATTGATTGAATTTTAAATCAGAAATAAGTTGAAGTGCTTCTTTTGTAAGCTCATCACCCGCTTCTAAGAAAATTTCGCCTGATGTATCATCAATATATTCATTAGCATTGAAAAGACCATAGAGATCTTCCTCATTTACTAGAATTGATTTCAATCCATCTGCTTCAAATTTCTTTGCCATGCGTGGTGTTATTTTAGCACCTTTTTCCGCAACGATATCGCCTGTTTCCGCATTAACCATGTTTTGATTAAGCTTTACACCGCGCCAGTGTTGTGGAAGATAAGCTGTTGTCCAGCCTTTTGATGTTTTTTTATAGTCAATCGTTTGATAGAACGTCTTGAGAATTTCTTCACGTGACATACCAGAAACTTGAGTTGGCAATAATGGCTCACCAGTTTCAATACTTTTTTGGCGCAGCTTTGCTGTTTCAGCACTATCAAGCGCCATCAAGAATGTTGTAAGTGGTAATTTACGACGACGGTCGATACGCACATAAAGCATGTCTTTTGGATCAAATTCGAAATCAATCCATGAACCGCGATAAGGCACAACACGGCCAGCGTATAAGATTTTACCTGAGCTATGGGATTTCCCTTTGTCATGGTCAAAAAACACACCAGGGCTGCGGTGCATTTGTGAAACAATTACACGTTCAATACCATTAACAACAAATGTACCGCGGTCAGTCATGAGTGGCACATCACCCATATAAACGTCTTGCTCTTTAATGTCGCGGATGGACCGTGAACCTGTATCACTATCAACATCCCAAACGACTAGACGAAATGTTACACGTAATGGGGCAGCAAGGGTCATCCCTCGTTGACGGCACTCGAATTCGTCATACTTTGGCGCATCGAATGCGTACTTATGAAATTCTAATTGTGATTTACCTGAAAAATCTTTAATAGGGAATATCGAACGAAATACTTCTTGAAGACCTGCATCAAGTCTTGATTCAAAAGAAGTATTAGCTTGCAGAAAGCTATCATACGAAGATTTTTGTAGTGCAATCAAATTTGGTAATGGTGCAACTTCTGTGTTACGGCCAAAGGATTTCCGGAATCGTTTTCGCCCTGTGTAAGACCTAACCATTTAATGTCCCCCGATACAAATCATCTTTAAAAATAAAATTAAACGAAGGATGTCATGCATCTTCGTTACGAATAGTTTATAGAAATTAGCTTTTAATAGTCAATTTAAGCAACGTCCTTTGATTGACTTTATTTAAAATATGGGCAAGCATAATGCCTGCCCATTAGTAGTAATATTCGGTTGTTACTTAACGTCAACCTTAGCACCAGCATCTTCAAGTTGCTTCTTGATTTTACCAGCTTCATCTTTTGAAACGCCTTGCTTAACTGCTTTTCCGCCAGCTTCAACAAGATCTTTAGCTTCCTTAAGACCTAAACCAGTAATCGCACGAACTTCTTTGATTACGTTAATTTTGTTAGCGCCTGCATCCATAAGAATAACATCAAATTCTGTTTTTTCTTCTTCAGCAGCTGCAGCTGGACCAGCAGCAGCAGGTGCAGCAACAGCAGCAGCTGCGCTTACGCCCCATTTTTCTTCAAGCATCTTTGATAGTTCAGCTGCTTCTATTACTGATAATGTTGATAATTCATCAACGATTTTTGCTAATTTAGTCATTATTATATTCTCCTAATTCGATTACTTTTGAAAACTACTCACGACCTTTTGCGGCCAAAACACGTGCAACACGTGCAGCTGGTTCTTTAGCCAAAATAGCCAATCTTGTTGCTGGTGTAGAAATAACAGCAATAAGTTTGGAACGTAATTCGTCCAAAGATGGTAATGTAGCCAATGCCTTAACGCCTGCTTCATTTAGCATTTGTCCATTCAAATAACCACCAACGATTTTCAACATATCGTTAGAGTTAGCGAATTTAGCAATAACTTTTGCAGCCGCAACAGGATCAGTCGAATACGCGAGGGCTGTTGGACCCACGAGCATTGGAGTTAATCCTTCGAGTGCCGTATCTTTAACAGCGATTCGTGCGAGAGTATTTTTCAGAACCTTAAATTCAGCACCAGCATCACGCATTTGACGGCGTAACAATGTCGCTTGTGCAACCGTTAACCCAGTTTGTTGAGTCACGATCACAACCGACGCTTGTTGCAACATATCACCAATATCTGTGACCAGTTGCTCCTTTTCTGTACGGTTCATGATTCTTACTCCTTTTGAACAATACCCAATATCATTATAATACTGAGCGGTTTATGTACAGAAGGGTAAGATAAGCACTCAAATATTCAAGTGAAAATCTATTTTTCTGTCCCTTCTGCCTCCTACCGGCCGCCTATATTAAAAAATATAGTCGATTAAACCTTACGGAACCCGCAGTCTTTGACACTACCCATACTTATAAAGCTATTTTTACATACCTCATAAGCACGGACAGGACCAGCGAGGTTTTAACGCCTCGCTGAATTTCTTATTAAGTGCTATTAAGCACCTATTGCAAATGTAACACCAGGTCCTTGTGATGAGCTCATGCTAAGTTTGCGAACATATGTTCCCTTAACACCAGCCGGACGTGCTTTTTGAATCGCATCAACAAAAACTTTTAAGTTTTCAACAAGCGCATCTGTTGCAAAGCTTGCTTTACCAAAACCACAGTGAACAATACCAGATTTTTCAGCACGGAATTCAACCTGCCCGCCTTTTACAGCAGTAATTGCTTGTGCAACATCCATTGTTACAGTACCAAGCTTTGGGTTAGGCATAAGTCCACGTGGACCTAAAATCTTACCAACGCGGCCAACGATACCCATCATGTCTGGTGTAGCAATACAACGGTCAAATGGCATATTACCCGCTTGAACCATTTCCATCAAATCTTCAGCACCAACATAATCAGCACCAGCTGCTTTTGCTTCATCAGCTTTTGGACCACGCGCAAATACAGCAACGCGATACGTCTTACCAGTTCCGTGTGGAAGCTGAACAACGCCACGCAAGTTTTGATCCGCTTTTTTTGGATCAATACCCAAATTCATTGACACCTCAAGAGTCTCATCAAATTTAGCTTTTGCTAATGATTTAATTAACGTCACTGCCTCTTCAGCTGTGTACACTTTATTTTTATCTACTGCAGCGTTTGCTTGCTTTAATCTTTTACCAATCGCCATGACCTACTCCACTACTTCCAAGCCCATTGAACGAGCTGAACCGATAATCATTTGACAAGCAGCATCGATATCGAATGCATTCAAGTCAGGCATCTTAATTGTAGCAATTTCACGAATTTGCGTCATTGTTACTGTACCAACATTCTCACGACCTGGAGTTTGCGTACCTTTTGCAATTCCTGCAGCCTTCTTCAAGAAGAATGAGTTTGGAGGAGTTTTTGTAACGAAGGAAAACGTACGGTCAGCAAAAACGGTAATAACAACAGGTATTGGCGTACCTGGCTCAACTGATTGAGTTTGCGCGTTAAACGCTTTGCAGAATTCCATAATATTCAAACCACGTTGCCCCAAAGCTGGACCAATTGGTGGTGACGGGTTAGCTTTACCAGCCGCAACTTGCAACTTGATATAGCCAGTAATTTTCTTTGCCATGTTAATCCTCAGTAGTTAGAGTGTTTATTTTCTGAGTCCGTGGTGCGATGCGGCAACATCTTCCACGTCTTTGGGCCGAATTGCCCGCTGTTACACTTTTTCGACTTGGTTGTACTCAAGCTCAACTGGAGTCGCACGTCCAAAAATAGTAACAGAAACTTTAAGACGACCTTTTTCGTCATCTGTTTCTTCCACAATTCCGGTAAAGGATGAGAATGGCCCATCACACACACGAACTTGCTCACCAACCTCAAAGGAAGTTGTGTGACGTGGTTTTTCAATTGATTCTTGCACTTGCTTCATAATCCGTGAAACTTCACGTTCTGAAATAGGACTTGGCTTTCCACCAGCACCTAAAAAGCTAGCAACGCGAGGTATATTTAATACCAGCTGCCATGCATCATCTGATAATTCCATTTTAACTAAAATGTAACCAGGAAAATATTGACGCTCAGTGTTGACCTTTGCACCACGGCGCACCTCAACAACTTCTTCGGATGGAACCAAGAATTCCTCAAAAAATTCGGTTAAACCTTTGCGCTCTGCCATTTCAGTAATAGCGAGCACGACTTTTTTTTCGAAGCCTGAATATACGTTAACTACGTACCATTGTTTTTTTTTCATCACTTTTGCTACATCTGTCATGCGTGAGGGGTTAGCCTGTAATAAATCTGAGTAAAGTTATAATTATTTTATCAACAATCAAAAAATAAATTGAGGCGAGAGCACAAAAAATAAATACCACTATCGTTGTTAAAGTGACCTCACGACGCGCAGGCCATGTGACTCTTTTTGTTTCTTGTTTTACTTCTTTAATAAAAGTCGAAATGCGTTTTATCAACGATTGCTTTAATTCAGTTTTCATAATTTACCTTACACTGTATTGTTGAAGGTGGCAGGAGTGGAGGGTCTCGAACCCCCAACCTTCGGTTTTGGAGACCGACGCTCTAGCCAATTGAGCTACACTCCTAGCAACGGTATTGCAAAATACTTCCATAAGTTGTACCTCAAAACATATACCTTTGTCCACTATAAAGTGACGGTTAATATATTTTTCATATTATTTATTTCCATGGCCGCTGGTGGGCTAAATCGCTTTGAAACAAAAGTGTGCCATCAGCATATAAAAAGGCAGATCCCTTTTGTGTCAATAACTCACCATTTACACGGGCCTCACCTTTAAAAAAGCTATTCGTATAAACAAAAGAATTAAATTTAAGCCGTTCTATAGCTTTTATATATCTTTTCTTTTGCGGACGCTCTTTTAAACTTAAGTCAATAGCACTTTTAAATGGATCAACAATGAAATATCTTCCTGCTATCGTAATATCTTGAGCTGGCATTCGTTTGACATTAGCGACTTCAATTCCTAAATGCTGACGCCACTGATCATAGAAAAAAGAGCCACGCTCAAGATTTGAAACATAAAAATTAGATCCATCTTTAACGGCCATCACAGATCTATCTCCTGAAAAATAGGCTATAGGTAGATTTGAATTTTTAAAAAAAACAAATGAAATGCACGCCAATAGCAAGCCACAAAAACGAATCTTTTTCCAAGGACCTATGCACAACAGCAAACCACCTATAACAAAGCTTGGATAAAATAAATCCGAGGGTGTGGGAATAACTAATCCTGAACCAGGTAAATTTGATACATACTGTGCAATTGAAACTAAAACATTTAGACCCCGCTCTGTCAAAAAAAGCGCAAAGCTCCATCCACCAAACAGTAGTGAAAGTGTGCTTACAACAATCAGCGGCATCACCCAAAAGCCAATCAAAGGAATAGCAAACAAATTGCCAAGAACAGCCTGCAAAGTGAGTCTGTTGAATATAGCCATACTAAGTGGTGTCGTTGCTAACGTTGCGACAAAGGTTGTTAAAAAAATAGCACCAAAATAGACGATCACTTTACGATACCAATTAGGATCAATTTCAGCATGTAACCAATTTTTAACATATAACCAAACACTTTCATAAGTTGCAATTAAGGCGATAACAGCAGCGAACGAAAGCTGAAAGCTTGCTGAAAACAAACTTTCAGGATAAAGCACTAAAATCAAAGAAGCAGCAAGTGCGACTGAACGCATTGAAAGAGGGTTCCTGTTGTAAATCACCCCAAGCATCAAAAGCGCTGTCATACCAAAAGACCTTATAGCAGGATATCCAAATCCAGATATAGCAAGGTATAATGCCATAGATGCAATTGTTATACAGGCAGAAATTTCGCGTACAGGTGCATTAGGTCGAATAAAATAACACAACATCAACAAGCGCTTTGCAACAAAGAAAATTAAACCTGCAACCAATCCTAAATGAAGCCCTGAAATAGCTAGCACATGCGCAAGACCTGCATCGGTAAATTGTTGTCTAAGATCTTTAGGGATCCCCGAGCGATCACCAGTTACAAGAGCTGCCGCAATATCACCAAAAGGCTCAGAAAGTTTTGCTCTAAAAGATTCAGTTATTGAAAATCGTATATTATCAATCGTAGAGCGCGGCTTATCCAAAACAACACACGACTTAATCCGCCCTGACGCACCTATACCTGAAAAATAGTGTGCGCGTTTAAAGTCATATGCAACAGGACTAACAGCGCCTGTAAGAGGAAGCAAAGTTACAATACAGCGGACACGCCACCCTGGTTCAAGCTGAAGACCTGGCTTACCTTTAAGCTGCACTTTAGTCAACTTTGAGTGTTCTATTGCCCCCAGCGTAAAGCGATGATCAGTCCCCTTTGTACGCTCTACATTTAAAACAGTCGCTGTAATTGTTATGTTTTTGCAAATCTCTGTTATGAAAGAAGTATTTAAATAAGCCGTTCGCATAGAAGCTATGCAAAACCCAAGTACCACCGCCAAAAGAGCGTGACTTACATAATAAATAGGGGCGCAGTTGTGTATTTTATCTTTAAAAATAATAAATGCAAAAGAAATTACCAGCAAAAGCCCAAACGATATCCCCCAAAAGGGCTCGCTATGAAGCATAAAATAGGCGGCAATTCCTAATGCAAAGCAACACGGCCAATACGCAAATAAATGATGTCGCTGATCGAATAGATCAGATAAAGAAGTATTTAAATACGTCACGTTGCGGCAACATTATAATCATTTTCATTATATTATCATTGACTTATTTATAAACTGTTAACATGTTCAAATTTAATCAATCGTAACCATCATTCCTTGGCGCGCCACAAACGCCGCAGAACTTATCTTTTTCACATCTTCCTCAATAGCCGCCATTTTGACATCTGTGTTTTGAGGGTCATGATGAAAGATAGCTGTACGCGCGACATCGGCCTCGTCGCCTAAACGAAGAGCCTCTTGCCAAGTAGAGTGCCCCCACCCTTTAAAATTCTGGTAATTACCATCTTCATACGTGGAATCATAGATAAATAGATCAGTGCCGCGGATAAACTCAATTAACCCTTCCCGGTTTGAATTGTCGCCATGTTCGTGATCCGTTACATAGCACACCGACTTGCCATTACATGTCAAACGGTAGGCCACCGCAGAATTTGGATGGTTCAGCATAAATGTATCAACCGTAACATTTCCAATTTTATGAGTGTAACCAGGCTCAAAATCTTGACAATGAATATCCCCTGGAAATTCCGTAAAAGAAACCGGAAAGAGAGGCTCTTTCAGTGTATTGGCAAAAAAATTATAAATGCCGCCATAAGCCCCAAGACTGCCTGCGTAAATATGCGTTGTAAAATGCTTATTCCAAAGCGGATAAAAAAATGGAAAACCCATAATGTGATCAAGATGCACATGCGAGAAAAAAAGATGCGCTTCACAAGCACCCTGCTTTGCCACAATGGGGGAGGCGTTTATAATACCGGACCCAGCATCAAAAATGAAAATAGTGCCGTCCACCTCAACAAGCACGCAGCTTGTATGCCCGCCATATGTTACAAAACGTTCATCAGCACATGGCGTGCTGCCGCGTACACCTAAAAAATGGACATTAAGCATGCTATATTATTTCCATTAAATTTACATTTTTAGTCTTATTTTAATTGAAACATAAAAGAATTTAAAAAACATTAATAAAAATGGTTTTGTGACATGCTACCCTCACTTTTATTAGCAACCTATTTTATTTAGTCATTTGTTTTTTAGCATTCTGTTTTATTTAACAATCTGATTCCCGCATCACAAGGCTTGACCAGGTGATCTTTCAGTCTGGTCTCTGTTATCACCGGCCATAAGCTAAGTACTGTCATCACCGGGCGTGACCCGGTGATCTTTTAGTCTATTCCTTGCCATCATCGGATTTATCTTTAAAAATAACTACCTAAGATTTCCAAGGCGACTATTTAAATTTAACCCCTGATTCAAACTTTATACATGCGAGCCTGTGGATGCGGCAAGAGCATTCGTGTGTTTTTCAAATACGTTTTGTGTGATAGATGGATCGTAGAGAGTAAGGGTTGTGGGGGTGGCAGGCGCCTGAGTATTGATTACAGAGGGCTCAACAGATAAAGGCATAGCATCAGATAAACCATTTAGTTCCAAATAGGTTTGCAACTCATCCATTCTTACATAAAAATTAGCTTGCGCATCTCCCTCTTCGCCTTGCGCATCACACATTATGTGCCCATGCTCTAGTTTTAAAAGACTAGACAAATGGATATACGCCAATGAAAACCACCGTGGCGAGAAGAACTCAAGAATTTTAGTTCCAGGGTTACAAAACACAATATTTGTTAAACCTGCGCCATGCGGTGCAATAATTGCAGAGCAAGAGCTAAATATTTCTGCTTGTTCCCTAATCGTTTTACCTTCTAATGTTATAATCTCAAATCCTTTTGTTTTAAGGAATTCTGTAACTTCAATCTCGTTATGAGGAGATCTAATGCTTCTTAAACCTTGGTACTGTTGGACATCTAATCTGCTTATATACATTTTCCTATTCCCTTGAAAGGTAGCCGTCCCTTTTATAGGCAAAAAGGTCTGACGCAAAAAATCAAGAACTTCTGGAAAATATTCTTTATCATCTCCTGACTTCCAGTCAACGTTACAAAAACTTGTAAAATAGGCTGACTCAAATGAAGCGTGCAACGCTCCATGCACTGTATATTTTTCTATAGGAATTATCTGTGTTTCAGGAATACCAATTTCCGAAAGCCCTTCTTTTTCATACGATTTCAAACTTTGGTGCATGAAAAATTTCATGTCGGGGAACTTTTGTGACAAGAAATAAATTGATGGAAAATAATAAAGCATAAAATCGTAATAATGCGTATTAAAAAAATAATTAGGTCTAAACAAACATGTTTTTCCATTAAAATACACTAGAGGGCTTTTTATATCACCTACTATATGCCCTATACCTGCTACACTCTCTTGAGCGTATAATATATTTTCTAATTGGTAACTTGTTGTTCTCATCGAATCATCAACGTCCTTATTAATCACACTCGTAATTCCTGTCTTTTTACTTGACACTGTCAATATTGAATCAGTACTTTTAGCTGAAGAGTTTTTTACAATCAAAGAGTATTCACTCCCTATTAAAGCGATAACTTCATTAAGGACAAACACTTCTCCTCCACGCGCTTTTGGCTCAGGATTAAACCATCCTTTTGATCTAAAAAAAGAAACCTCTCCAAAACTCACTGTTTCTAATCTATAAGATACAGATTCAAACAAACAAAAATTCGCAGGGTTTGTTTTTCTAAAATCTTTTCTTTTTTGAAAATAATTGGTATTCTGGGTTATAGTTCTATGGTCAAAGTTATTCATCTCGTCAACAGAGATTTGAAAAAAACCAATACCTAACTTACGCCTATCCGCTCCCTTACCGTGCTCACGCGGCGAAGATGCGCCAAAAATCTTAAAAAAGAAAACCGTGTTTTCGTCTTCTTTTTCTTCTACTGAAAGCTTAATTATTCTCTCATTATCTAAATAAGAAAAAAAGCATTTATTAACCAAATTACCATAAACTGACAGCTCCATACCAACTGAAGAACCAGGGCAAGGCGTAAATGCAGTTAGACCAAATATCACTGAGTGAGAGGCGCCAGGATTAAATGACGACCAATCAATTTCCAGTTGTGCTTCATTACCATTCACCCAAACACCCCATGGCTCAATTGCTGAAAATCCCTTCACAAAGTGCACGTTAGAAAACTTACTTGCTGCAGCCTTTTCAGTCAAATCTATCTCTGTTGATTGCGCAAAGCAAAAATTAAACAGAAATAGATTTACAAGAATTATTATAAAAATCATACAAATTTCCTTTAGATTTATAAATTATATTTCACTGCTCATTAAGTCCTCATGAAGTTATTTAATAATAATGTCCCTAATTGAAACACCTAATCTACGATAATCCATATTTTCATTATTCTCAAAAGGCGAAGAAATCCCATTCAACAAAAAATTTATGACTAAATCTTTTTCTACTTCTTTAGTATAAAAGACTGATAAAGTCTGCATGTTTGAATCTTTTGTAAATCTTGATTGGTTTACAACTACATTATTTACTAATAATTGCAAATCAACGCATGAATCTTTTTTAGGTGTATAACTACTCATTTTAAAAGAAATCTCATATTTTTTATTTAATTCCAATGAACTCATAATTATTCTAATTTTGCATTGATTACTTTCTGTCCACACACCCCAATCTTCTAAACGTGAAAAACCCTCAATAAAGTCGACATTTCTAAAATACTTAATTGGCGCATCCGCTAAAGAACTTGAAAGAGGATCTTTTGATTTTTGCGTCGCATATTTTTCTTCATAAGAATTTATATTAAAATAAATTTTGAACTTATTTCCATCCCAAGAAAAAGAAACATCAGAATAATTTAAAGTTTCTACTCCAGAAAAATAAAAGCCACTTCCTAATTCTAGTTCCATTTTTTTTGCAATCAAAGGAGCGTAATCTAAAGCATGCGCTACACAACTAGAACCTGCCATGTTCTCCATAATTTCAGTTATTTTCGAAGTCCGTACCATATATTCAGGCACATCTGGAAAAACAGAATCCTTTTTTAAATATTTAACAAAAAAAACTGGTTTGAAATTGTTATAATCACTCGCTTCTATAGACAAAGATGTTGGTAATAACATATTTATTGCCTGATCAAAAAATTTTTTATTTATAGAAGAACGAACTTTAAAGGGCGCTCGAGGCAATAAAATAGATTCACCATCTAAAGGCAAGCTCTCTTGGTGAAAACTAATTAGTCTAGTGAGTTGATCTTCTAAAGTAAATCTTTCTACAAAAATTGAATGCGCCTTTTTTGCCATTGCTTGCGCTTCAATAGGATGAGTAATAATCCAATGATAATAGCCATCAATATCTTGTGCTATTTTTTCCTCAGGGTCATTTTGATCAATATAAAATACAGCATCACCAAACTCTTCCGTTATGAAAGTAAGTTTATCAGAAATAATTACAGCGCTTCCTGCAGCTGCTTCGAATATTTTTGATGCTGGTTCTGAGTTTTCAATATTAGCTTTAGCATGCAATAAAAGCGCAATGCCATGCTTCTTAATTGTTTGTGCCGGAATTGAGCTGAAGCCACGATACGAATTCCTTTCAGGTATGCCGTGAGTAGGGTGGCCGTACCAATTAAAGTATGGCTTGTTATCCATAATATTTAATAAATTAGGGTATCGACTATCCCAAGCACCTCCACAAAAAAAGATACTTAAATTATCAATATTTAAAGGAGTAAAATTTGTACGGGGATGTGCAAGTAAGAATTTATTTAAAATTCCATACTTTGAAACTCCTTTTAAATAGGAATTGCTCCCAAGCTGCAAATTAGCTCGAAATTTCACATCATCCCTATTGTAAGGGTAAAAATTATTCATTATTACTGAAGTAATTAAATAGCTATAATTATTTGGAATCAAATCATGTATTCTTTCTCCATGAAAGCTTAAAACAATATCAATATTTTCTTTTCCTTTTGAAATAATTTCATTTTCATTAGAAGAACCAAGCTTAATCCCTTTTAATGCTCGATCATAACAAGCTACTACTCCTTGTTCTCCTTGCAACGCTTTTGATGTAACAATATTAAAAGATACATTTGGATACACTGATTGCTTATTATTTAAATTAAATAAGATATTGTTTTTAACCGGATTTAATGCATTAAGTATCTTATTAAGTGAAAAACGTCCTATAACTGAAATAGCGTCATTAACACCAAAACTAACAACTAAGTCATTCTTATTTCTAATGCAACCATAGGGAATAATTGCATTGAGAGGATAAGACAATCCTCGCGAGTATTGCGATGTTGAACTTATAATTGGAAGCATTGTATAGTGAGTAATATCAAAATCATCATCAAATAATAACGCACCATTGAAGTAACTTCTAATATTGTCTGAATTTGTCAAACATGAGTGAAACAAGACGAGCCATTTGCCAATTTCTTCAATAAATATTGGATTTGTAGAAGCTCTTGGCTCTCCAAAACACCAGTTATTTAATTTTTTGTCCTTTACTAAGATCTTAGTCGGTCTTTCTATACTATTAGTTGCGTCCCAAAGAGACAAAGGATCAATGTTATCTATAATATAAAACTTATTACTTTTTTCAAAAAAAAGCCAATTTTTCTGCCTAGCATCAAAAGTACAATTATTTTCTATATCTGGCTTTATTGTATGTTGAATAGTTTCGTTAGGATTGAAAAAAGAAGTGTGAACATTTGGGTGGTAATTACTAAAGCTATAATCTGACTTATAAAAGTCATGAACGTATGAAATAAACAATTTTGAAGCATAAGTACTTAAACGTGCATCTGCATTGCGCTTAGTACCTTCAATTAATGGATAGCTCTTTATAACTTTAAACTGGCTACTAATTTCAGCAAAATAAATATTACTATTCGATGAATGATTATTTCTACCTTCTTGAACACGAAATGTCATATAAATTTTTTCATTATAATTAATAATGCATGGGTTATATACGTAGCCTGCCATTGACGAAGTATCAATTTTTATTAATTCTCCTCCAAGCGACTCAAATTGCTCTTCAAGCGTTTTAAATTCAGCGCAATCCAAAATGACTTTATTCATGGGTGTAGAATTAACACCTAAATCTAAGCTTAAAATTGACAAATTATCTTCGCCAGATACAAAAACTGAGAATTGACCATTGTCGATAGACCAATTTAGATACGCTTGATTTGCATCAGCAAGGCTAGCCCCATTTATAGAAGAAGGCAAAGAAACAGTGGTCGTGTGACTCTCTCCCCCTTCTAAATGAATAATATGTTTTTGAGTAATCTTTTTATAAGCCACTTTTCTATCAAGATTATGCAGCAACACCTTTTTAACTTTTTTAGATTTGTCCTGATTTAAAATAAAAAAACCATTTTCACCAGCAGCATTAATTACTTTTTCTTCACCTGGATTTAAAATTGTTACAATATTCGTTAATATATTAATATCAACAGGCCCAGTTGTATTGTTCTGAAAATTTGCCGTTTGAAGCTTGGCTTGTGAAAATGCAGTGGTTATATCAAGTGCTGTTGAGGCATTCAAAAGGCTTATAAAATTCAAACTGAACGCTGCTAGCGTTAACATTTTACGCATTAGAAGGTCTCCAAAATATTACAATATCTTTGTCTTATTAAGAATTTACGCCTCACTATGTTAACAATTAATTAAAATTTTTAATAAAGTTAGCTAAAAAATTTATTTTTTGTTTTGCCCCCAACTCTTTTCGCTTTGGATTCTTAGGCAGCGATTAGGCATCGAGATACACCCGCTCCTTTTGCTTGCTTAGTCCTCATCACTCATACACATAAAAAAAATAGCTACCTGAGTTTTTCAGATAGCTATTAAAAGTGATTTTTAAACTAAATTAATTTTTAGTTAGAATGTGAAAATGCTTTTCGCGCATCAAAACCTGACTTAGGCTTTGGCGTAAACGCCCCGCCGCCAAAACTGCGACCTTCACCGGATGGTTTGCGATCACCGCCAAAACTACGGCCTTCACCGCTTGGTTTACGATCACGGTCGCCACTGAAACCACGACCTTCACCGGATGGTTTACGATCACCACCGAAACTACGGCCTTCACCGGATGGTTTACGATCACCGCCGAAACTGCGGCCTTCACCGGATGGTTTACGGTCCCCACCAAAACTACGACCTTCACCACTTGGTTTGCGATCACCACCGAAACTACGGCCTTCACCACTTGGTTTACGATCACGATCCCCACCAAAACTGCGGCCTTCACCTGATGGTCTGCGATCACCGCCAAAACTACGGCCTTCACCTGATGGAGTACGCGGACGATCACCACCAAAGCCACGGCCTTCACCTGATGGTTTACGATCACCGCCGAAGCTACGACCTTCACCACTTGGTTTACGATCACGATCACCGCCGAAGCTACGACCTTCACCACTTGGTTTACGATCACGATCACCGCCGAAGCTACGACCTTCACCTGATGGAGTGCGCGGACGATCACCACCAAAGCCACGACCTTCACCTGATGGTTTACGATCACCGCCAAAGCTGCGACCTTCACCACTACCAAAGCTGCGACCTTCTCCGCGGCCTTCACCACGCGGACGATCTCCACCAAAGCCACGGCCTTCAGAACCACCGCTGCGTGGACGACCGCCGAAGCCACCGCCACTTGAACGACCACCAAATCCGCCGCCACCTGAACGACCACCAAAGCCACCGCGTCCGCGGCCACCTTCAGAACGACCTTCAGGCTTCATGCCTTTTGGAAAATCAACAGGCTCGCCTGGATTCATCAATTGGCTAATTGCACGCCACTTATGACGATCATCTGGAGCCAACAAGCAAAGTGCAGAACCTTCAGCGCCCGCACGACCTGTACGGCCAATACGGTGGATATAATCTTCTGGACATTGTGGTAAGTCATAGTTAATTACGTGACGAATATGTGGAACATCCAAGCCACGTGCAGCAATATCAGTTGCAACCATAATACGGCTTTTGTTCGCACGGAATGCTTTTACAACACGTTCACGTTTACGTTGTTGCAAGTCGCCATGAATTGCATCAGCTGAGTGTTGCTCATCACATAAACGTTCTTTTAAATCTTCACAACTAATTTTTGTTTTAACGAAAACGATAACTGAACCTTCACGTTCATTAAGCTCACGCAGCAAATGTGCAAACTTTTCAGAATGTGAGGTAAAGATAACGTCCTGCTTAATGTGCGTTACTGGCTGTGTTGTTGAACCAATTGTAATACGCTTTGGATTTTTCAAATAACGCTTTGCAATACGCGTGATATTATCTGGCATTGTTGCTGAGAACATCAACGTTTGGCGTTCAGTCGGCATCACTTCAATAATTGTTTCTAGCTGTTCACTAAAGCCCATATCAAGCATGCGGTCTGTTTCATCCAAAACAAGAAGTTCTGTTGAGCGCAAATCAAGTGAACCACGGTTCAAGTGATCATTAATACGACCTGGTGTACCAATTATAAGTTGTGGGTGATGACGAAGTTGACCAAGCTGCTTGCCCATCGGATCTCCGCCAATCAACAAAGCTGCTTCAAATTGTGGTTTTTTTGATAAAATTTTCATAGCCATATCACGTACTTGAATTGCAAGCTCGCGTGTTGGCGTCATTACAAGTGCTCTTTTTTCAGAAGACTGAAGTAAATTAACGCAAATAGGAATTAAGTAAGCAAGTGTTTTGCCTGTTCCCGTTTGGGCCGAACCTAAAACATCATCACCAGCAAGCGCTAACGGAATAGCTTCAGCCTGGATTGGTGTTGGGGTTGTAATATCTAAACGTTCCAGAGCAGACACAAGCGCCTCTGGTAAATTAAATGATTTAAAGTCTGTCATTGTTTTTTTTCTCTTTTCCAATGTTAAATATATAAGCCCAAATTATAGTGGGCTTCATTGAAAGAAGGCTTTAAGTATATCCGTCTAAATTACAAAAAATGTGACTTTAAATTCACTGTATAAAATTTGACTTAACACCAAATTCTTATATCAATCAAAAAGCACTTAAAACAGTCGCAGTTTTAACTTAGAGTGGTTATTTACCAATTTCACAAAATATTGATTACTGCGTTGCCCCTGGGGCTTAGTCGGGGTCCTTGACTGTTTCAAGAAGCATTGACTAAATTTATGAGCGTATAGCTTTCAAAAATTCTTAAACTGGCACAATAAAAATTAATGCCGTCTTTTTTTTATTTCTAAATAAAGCTGCTCGAGGCCTTTAATGGCACTCAAGCAGTATAGTAAAGATTAGTCAGCCAACTTTAAGTTAACAGCTGAAACTTTGCCTTTGTTTGAAGCCAATTCATATGAAAGCTTTTGGCCATCATTGAGTGACTGTAGGCCTGCGCGCTCAAGAGCACTGATGTGAACAAAAACGTCGCTGCTTTTATCATCAGGCATTATAAAGCCATAACCTTTTGTTGAATTAAACCATTTTACTGTACCGGTTGCCATTCGTAGAAATCCTATTCATAGTGTTAGCGTTAATATAGTTTAAGTTAATTAAATTAAACTAGCGGAGTCAGCAATAGGACATCAAGGCAAACACAATGACAACCACAAGATACTAGTAATTAGTTCTTACGGCCTGCATTCAAAAATGCAAGTGCGTGCAAAAAAGCTATCTTAACCCCACACTACATACATGGGCTTTATTTCGCCAAATGTCAACCCTTAAAAAAAATAATGCGTTTATTTACATAGTTTTAGATAATTAAAAGCACTTTCATTAGTATGGAGAAAGATAGCAAGAATGAGCAATGGCTTCTAAACGCAAAAATTTTCGGGCTTTTTCTTTGTCAGAAAAACATTCGACAAAGAAGAAGCCCGAAGATAACAAAAAAAAACGAATTAATTTACTACGCTGTTGCAACCGTTTGGCGTGCGGTAATGATTTTTTTAAGTGAACGCAATTCTGAATTCAAAATGCGTGTTGACGAACGAAGCAAAAACGCATCTAACCCGCCATGAAATTCAACAGTCTTAAGGCCACGTGTTGTCATACGCATGTGAACTGAACGACCAAGCGCTTCACTCATTAGTGAAACTTGTTGCAAGTTTGGCTGATAACGACGCTTTGACTTATTGTTAGCATGACTTACGTGGTTGCCTGAAAGGCCTTTTTTGCCAGTAATTGGGCATAGACGAGACATAAAAATTTCCCTTATAAATTATTTGGTATATGATAACAAATCACTCCGGACTTGGTCAACAAAAAAGGTAGGACTATCCTATATATCTTTGATTTTTACACTTTAAATTAAGGAATTTCAAAATGTTTTTACTTACTATATCTTTTATGCATATTTTACTTTGTAACATATTTATCTTTTTTTCTTTCTTGCATGACTTATATCATAAAAAGTATCACCACAATTATCATCAAGCATTTTAATACAGTCACGGATACAACTATAATACTTTAGCTTGTAATGAGATCGTTTAAACTTAGATTATCTTTGAAATTCTATAACTTTTCTATATCAGCCACTTTGCTTTGCGTTCCTCCCATATTAGCTGCTTTTATTAGTTCAGTAAACTTTTCTAACTCAGCAATGGTTTTTCTAGATGTATAAAAAAATTTTCAGCTTAATTTTTATCGCAACATTTTTTCAAACAAATAATAATATTTTAATGCTCGTAAAATGAAAAACATTAATTTTTTACTAACTCAGCATCTATATTTTTTAAAAACTTTTAGCAGTGCAAAGCTTGAAATCAAATGATGATACAGTTAACATAAAGTACACATTATATTACTGAGGGTTTTTTATGAATCAGATGCACCGTTCCTTATGCCTAGCTCTTGCAGTAATATCCTTGATGATCCCTCAGTCTACTTATGCAATGACCTCACAACTTTCTCTTGGAACAAAACTAGAAAAAAGAGAACTTAAAAACCAAAGCAATCACTTCAGCATAGATGACGGCTTTATTTGGGCACAACTGGAATTAAATCCCTCAAAAAATGGCAAGGTATGTTTTATCTGGACCCTTAATGGAAAACCATATACAAAATTTAACACGCCTATAAAAAACAGCCCTCGCTATAGAACGCAAAGCTATGTCACAGCACGCACTGGCCACTGGCACGTTACCGTAATGTCCGATGCAAAAGTTGTGTTAGCAGAAAAAGATTTTATCGTTGAGGGAAAAGTAATGACTGAAAAATCATCATCTACAGTCATACACGATAAAAGCAAGCTTAACTTTAACGATAAAGCACAAAAGGCTGCTCCGACAAAAGAAAAATCAGTTTCAGGCATAGCAGAAGCATTAAAAGCAATTAGCCCATCAGATACACGTATTATAAATAAATCAACATTAAAAAAACATGCAACAAAAGTTAGTGAAAAACCTATTGAAAAAAAGGCTTAGTATTCCATGCTATTTAACCAGTTTGCCTGTTTTTTCGCTTGCTTGACCCTATTGCTAACATTAAGTGGCTGCCTGGATGAAGATGAGCCTGCTCGAGAGGAAGAAACATCAAAACAAACACTTGAAGTTCTTTTGCCAGAAGTACTCACACGCGTACGTTCAGACTACATAGACAGTGTATCTGAATCACGCTTAGTCGAAGGGGCTTTGAGCGGCGTATTAATGGCACTCGATCCTTATTCGCTATATCTAAATCCTAAAGACTCCGCAGAACTAAAAAACGTTAATAAGGGTGAATTTGCGGGTATTGGTCTTGAAATCCTGCCCACAAAAACAGGCTTAAGAGTTATTTCAGCAATTGATGGGACGCCCGCGCAACGTTCTGCAATTCAACCAGGGGATCTTATCACACACATCAACGGGCAAGACGTAACAAAAATCTTAATTTCGGACGCACTACGTCAATTATGTGGAGCGCCTGGGACAAAAATCACTCTCTCAATATTAGAGCAAAGCGGCAAGCAACGAGAAATAATACTCTTTCGATCTAAAATCCTTGTGAATCCGGTAAGATCGTACGTCAAAGAAAAAATTGCTTACTTACGCATTAGCCTGTTTAATGAAAATTGCGAAAAAGAAGTCAAAACAGCACTTTCTTCAATCTTAAGTGAAGGCAAGTTACACGGCCTTATTGTTGATTTACGCAATAATCCTGGCGGCATTCTTGAGCAAGCTATTTCTGTAACACAGCTTTTTTTAGATGGAGGATCAATTGTCGAAATTCAAGGACGATCAACTGCTGATTATAGAGTCTATAATGCAAAAGGACATGATCACGTACGCGGTCTTCCTATTGTTGTTTTAATTAACAAAGGATCAGCTTCAGGTTCCGAAATTTTTGCAGCCGCGCTAAAAGATCACAAGCGTGCCATTTTAATGGGATCACAGTCTTTTGGAAAAGGTGCCGTTCAAACCTTATTCCCACTATCAAATAATGGTGTTTTAAAATTAACAACTGCTTATTTTTTCTCACCTAAGCATCATAAAATTCATGAAAAAGGGATAGAACCTGACATTATTGTTAATTCTGACCAAAAAGATGTAATGTTTGACTCTACGCACGACACACAGCTAAAGCGTGCCTATGATCTATTGCGCGGACTATCTTTTTTTCAAGTAAGAGATGATTAATAAAATTGAAAATTCATTTTTTTATTCTTTAAATTTACACTCAATGATCACAAACAAAAACATCAATACTACCTTGATCAATTACATGAAAAAGGCCATTTTTGATCAAAGCAATATATAAAGAAATAAATAAGAAGAGATAAAAGGAATAATAATGGAATCTAAGGCACATTATCGACTTGGCGTTGGTATGATGCTTGTTAATGCAAAAAAACAAGTATGGGTAGGCGAACGTATCAATACTCCTAATGCTTGGCAAATGCCGCAAGGCGGAATTGAGCCCCATGAAGACCCACGCTTAGCAGCATTGCGTGAATTAGAAGAAGAAACTGGCATTCCAAGCTCAGATGTTACTATTATTGCAGAATCAGATAAATGGATATCTTTTGATTGGCCTCAAGAGTTGCAAAAAATATTATGGGACGGCTTATATATAGGACAATGCCAAAAATGGTATCTTATGCGCCTTAATACGGATAAAGATATTACTAATCTAAAAGTTGATAGCCCTGAATTTTCTGCGCATAAATGGGTCAACGTCGATGAACTATTATCTTTAATTGTTACATTTAAAAAAAATATGTATAACCAAATCATAAACGAATTTGCATGGTATTTTCATGATCGACCAAAATCTTAGTATTTTTATATATTGGCTGCAAGGATATCCTGCAGAGATTGCGTCTTTATTAACATTTATCGTGTGTGCAATTTCTATCTTAGGCGCCTGTCGCTTTGGTTATGGTGCTTTGTGTGCATACAATGCATTAGCAATTGTTGTTGCCAACATACAAGTGCTGCGCTTAGGAAGCTATTTTTCAACACCTGAATCTGTTGCATTAGGTACTGTTTTATTTGCGACGACATACTTAGTAAGCGATATTATAACCGAACACTATGGCGTAAAAGCTGCACGCCAAGCGATGATTATTGGATTTACAGCACAGCTTTTAACTACTTGCTGGATGGTGCTATGTTTAGCTCATCCTGGCGTTGCGTATACTAGTGGCATTACCACTGAACTCGTGAAAGAACAAGAAAATATCTTTAAAAGCATATGGCTTATTTTCATGCCATCGGCACGTTTTTTTGTAGCTAGCATTTTATCCTATGTAGCTACTCAGCTTATTGATATTTCTCTATACCAATGGATTCGCGAAAAAACAAACAATCGCTACTTGTGGCTGCGTCAAAATGTATCGTTATTCATCTCAGGATTTTTAGATAACATGCTTTTTAGCATCCTTGCCTGGATTGTGCTAAGCCCAACCCCCTTAAGCCTTAGAACTGTTATAATAACTTATGTTCTAGCAGGGTGTATCGTGCGTATCGTTGTCAATGTAATGGGAACACCTATTTTATATTGGAGCTATCGCTTCGTACACAAATAAATTACAGCTCTTCAATGTAACACATTTTATTCACCAAGCATTAAATTAAATCGTATAATTTTAAAATGCATAATTCAATTTTTATATCATTTACATTTATTTAGAACTAACGCCAAATCTTAAATAATAAAAAAGCCATCTTATTAAAAGATGGCTTTTTTAACATAGTGCTTGTTAAAAAAACTATTCTACGCCCAATAATTCAACGTCAAACTCTAATGTTGCATTTGGTGGGATTAATCCGCCAGCGCCCCGTGAACCATAACCTAACTCAGGCGGAATTACTAGTGTGCGTGTACCGCCAACTTTCATAGACATAACGCCTTCATCCCAGCCTTTAATCACTTGGCCAATTCCAATTTGAAACTTAAATGGTTGATTACGCTTATGTGAGCTATCAAAAACTTGGCCATTCGTTAAACGACCTGTATAGTGCACAATAACAGTTTGACCTTTTTTAGGGCTAACGCCATCGCCAACCTTTGTATCTTTAAATTGAAGTGCGGTGTCAGTTTGAGTATAGTCTAAATGTTCAGGCATAAAATGATAAGCTCCTACAATGATTAATATAATAGCCAGTAAGGCAGTAAGATTTATTTTTAAGCGCATAAGAGACCTCTTGCAAGAACTTTTTAAATATAAACCATAGTTTAGGAAATTATGAACATTCTTGGTATTGAAACAAGCTGCGATGAAACAGCAGCTGCTGTCGTGTGTGACGCAAATGACGCGGTATCGCGCATACGAAGCAATATTGTTTTTTCACAAATCAGTGAACATATTGAATATGGTGGTGTCGTACCAGAAATTGCCGCACGGGCACACTTACATTACATACGCCCGACAATAGAAAGCGCACTGTTGCAAGCAAATCTCACTCTAAACGATATAGATGGAATTGCTGTAACTTCAGGGCCTGGTTTAATTGGTGGAGTGCTTGTCGGCCTAATGGCAGCAAAAGCCATCGCTATGACCCATAACATTCCCTTTTTAGGCATCAATCACCTTGAAGGACACGCATTAACCGTACGTTTAACAAATAATGTCCCCTACCCCTATCTTTTGCTATTAATATCCGGCGGTCATTGCCAATTTGTTGCTGTAGAAAGTTTAGGCAGCTATCGCGTCTTAGGCCGCACCTTAGATGATGCAGCAGGCGAAGCATTTGATAAAGTTGCAAAAATGATGGATGTTGGATATCCAGGCGGACCAGCCATTGAACAATTAGCTAAAACAGGAAATTCAGAACGGTTTGTATTGCCGCGCCCGCTTATTGGGCGAAAAGATTGTAATTTCTCATTTTCAGGACTTAAAACATCGGTACGCACCCTTTTAGGAAAAGGTGACATTGTCAATCGTCAAGATAAAGCTGATTTGGCTGCCAGTTTTCAAAAAGTCGTTGCAGATCATATTATTGATCGAGCATCCCATGCACTTTCACTTGTTGATGAACGCTACCAATACCTTGTTGTGGCTGGAGGCGTTGCAGCAAATGAATATATCAGAAATCGATTAAACACGTTGGCTTGCAAACGTAAGCGCATATTTGTAGCGCCACCTATTAAACTATGTACAGATAATGCAGCTATGATCGCATGGGCTGGGCTTGAACGCTTTGAAGCTGGATTAACCTCTGAATTTGATATTAGTCCTAAACCACGTTGGCCTTTAGAATCATTAAAAATTTAACGCTATTAGTTGGAGAACGCAATGCGCGAAATCATACTTGACACTGAAACAACAGGACTTTCACCAGATCAAGGCCATCGTATTACTGAAATTGGTTGCATTGAATTAATTAACAAAAAAGCCACAGGAAAAACATATCACCAATACATAAACCCGCAACGCGATGTTCCTGCGAAAGCTACTGAAATAACAGGACTAACAACAGAATTTTTAAAACCATTTCCTGTCTTTAATCAAATTGTTGACGCGTTTTTAGACTTTATTGGCGACGATCAACTTGTGATTCACAATGCAAGCTTTGACATGACTTTTTTGAATGCAGAACTTGGCTGGGCAAGCAAACCTTTTTTGCCAAAAACGCGAGCACTTGACACACTATTGATGGCACGCAAAAAGTTTCCGGGTTCACCTGCTAGCTTAGATGCGCTTTGTAAACGGTTTGAAATTGACTTATCTAAACGTGATAAACATGGCGCACTTCTTGACGCTGAACTTCTCTATTATGTGTACATCGAGTTGCTTGGTGGGCGTCAACGTTCTCTTGGATTTGAAATTGAACAATTGATTGAGCCAATCTATACGCCTCAAACACAAGTCAACTTTGCCAAACGTACCTTCTGCATTTCAGTTGAAGAAGACCAATTACACAAAGATTTCATTACGACAATAGCTGGATCTCGCTGGTCAATAAAGTAGGCAGATCCTTAAGCGGCCAGCTCCGCTGATTATTGAAAATTTTAAATAAAAAGAGGCGTGTACCTAGAACCTGGTGTCACAGATAAATACAATCTCATCGCAAATAATAGCTTGAATATATATTAAATGATAATGAAAAATATTGTTTTTTAGAGCTTTTAACTATACGTTAACCAATACATTGCTACATTTAATGGTGAGTAACTACGTATCTTTATGTGAATGTGATGAAAATTATAAATAAAAACAAAATTCTTTATGTGCTTTTAGCGGTCATTTTTCACATAAGCTATTCTTACTCAACAGAGGAAACAGCAGCAACCACATCTTCAAGTCCAGCACCTGTAGATGACTTTGCTGTATCAAATACAACATCCACAACTAACACGGATTCAAACACAGAGACTACTAAAACGCAAGCACCCATAGATGATTTTGAAATCCCAACCATAACAAACAGGACCTCTACAGATTCTGCTACCTCCAGTGAAACAAATACTTCTACTACAGCAGCTCCTCAAACGGCACCAACTTCTTCTGCAGATTCAGCGACCTTCAATGAAACAAACACTTCCACTACAGCAGCGCCTCAGGCAGTGCCAGCTTCTTCTACAGATTCTACGACTTCCAATGAAACAAATGCTTCTACTATAGCAGTGCCTCAGGCAATGCCAACTTCTTCTGCAGACTCTGTGACCTTCAATGAAACAAATGCTTCTACTATAGCAGCGCCTCAGGCAATGCCAACTTCTTCTACAGACTCTGCGACCTCCAATGAAACAAATGCTTCTACTACAGCAGCGCCTCAAGCAGCACCAATTTCTTCTGCAGACTCTGCGACCTCCAATGAAACAAATGCTTCTACTACAGCAGCGCCTCAAGCAGCACCAATTTCTTCTGCAGACTCTAAGACTTCCAGTGAAACAAATGCTTCTACTACAGCAGCAGCCACACAAACAGAGCCTATCGCTTCAAAGAGCTTACTAGCTGTAGCATCTTCCATACCTCAACTACCATCGAGTGCTCAAAATATTGCTTCTAGTCTCTTTTCAAACTTTCAAAAAAAACCGGCTGCCCCAATTCCTGCCCTTGCGTCTGTTCAATCCGCACCTACTACAATACCAACCACAGCAACTACCAACACACAGCAAGTATCAATAAATAAAGCATTAAACGCCGATGCAATGCCAATCAAGCCTACTACAGAAACACTCTCTATGACACCTGCAACCAAAGCATCAACAACTCGTGCAAATAATAATACCAGTGTAATTATTCAACGTGATATAGCAAAATCAAAAGACAACATATCAACAACAACCAAGCCAGACACTGCGCAGAAAGTAATATTACCTATAAACTTAAAAGAACAAATGCAAATACAACGCAATGTAGTTGCAGAAAATTTAACTGAATACAAGCTTATGGCAGAAAAGTTAGCACGCCAGGCAGCAGCAGCAGCTATATATGCAGCAAATGCCGTCGCTAAAGCGGTGGAAGAAGCAGCTGATCTTGCTATTGGCGCTCAATTACTCTTATCAGATATTGAAAAATCAGAACAAAAGACAATGGAATCGCTTGAACAGGCGTCAAAACTGGCTGCGGAATCAAACAATATTATTCAATCCGATGAAACCTCATCGGCAACAGACAAACAAAAAGCAGCAACTCACGCAAGTGATTTAAGAAAAGCATTCCATGCTATGTCTAAAGCAAACTCAGCACAGCATGCAGCTGTTCTTCCTCTTGAAGAATCTGCGCATGCAGCGCATAAAGCAAAAAAACTTGTTGAACCGCTTTTACAGGCCGCACGCGCAGCAGCGCTTGCTAATGAAGCAGCTCAATCAACCGTAAAGGCAGCGCTTAAAGCTGAAAAAGACATGGGGCCACCTATTTATGATTTGAATAACCCAGATCTTATTATGAGCGCACAAAAGAATTGCCAAGGTAAACAACTCTATGATTGTCAAACACGATCATCTCATTGCATTTGGAAAGAACCAACAGGTTGCGAGTTTAAATGTGAAGGCATTACCTCAAGGTCAATTTGCAAGAATGCAGGTAGCGGGATGTGCAAATGGTCAAAAGGCGCAAGAGGCGATAATTCTTGTGTAGCAAAATAAGATATTGCCTACTCTTCTTAGAAAATTAATTAAGTCAAGATTGAAAATATTTTATTAGCAAACAAAGGTTAGTGCGTTTGGACTTTATAACTCATTTTGCAAAAGGTTTTACTTGAAAGCGTAGCATGTGAAAATAGTAAATAATGCGGCAAATATGCCTGCCAATACATCATCAAGCATAATGCCAAGAGCTGCAGTTTTATGAGATTGCGCAAGTGCTTTATCAACCCAAGAGATTGGCCATGGCTTTGTAATATCAAAAATGCGAAAGAAAATAAAAGCTAATGTAAGTTGCACAACATCAATAGGACGCACAAATGAAATAAGTGCAACAGCCCAGAAATAACCTGCCACCTCGTCAATAACAATCCAGCTTGGATCTGTATTATTATAAGATTCTGCCTTCAAAGAAAATTCAGAGGCAAAAAATCCAATAATTGTTGTTACTAGTGATAAAATAAACCAACTAAAACAACTTTGTTGAAGAATAAACAAAGAAATGAAAAATGCACCAAGAGTTCCCCATGTGCCAGGAAACCAAGGCAGCTTACCTAAGCCAAAAGAAGAAGCAATAAGATTAAAAGCTGGAATCATTGACTAAGTTCTTACTAAGAAAATTTGGTTGCGGGGGCTGGATTTGAACCAACGACCTTCAGGTTATGAGCCTGACGAGCTACCGGGCTGCTCTACCCCGCGTCAACTGATGTATTTTTATAGCGCATCTAAAACACTATTACAAGATAAAAATACATTTACTCCAATTTAATATTTTCTTATTTCATTGAAATTTCCTTTTCTTCTAGCGACAATTTATACTGCCTCCCGCTTTTTGTCATTCTTGGGCTTAGCCAAAGAATCTGTACTTTTAGAAAATCATATAAGCGATTGTTGCTTTGAAGACGATAGAATATTTGCCCTTGAACTGATAAAGATCACCGGGGTCAAGCTCGATATTAACAAAAACAGGCTGTTGAGTAAAAGTGAGAAGCAGTATGAGCGACAATTGATACTTCAAACACTAACATCATGCATAATATTTTCTAATTTAAAGCGCAGTGATCGCATAAAAAATATCCCCACCTAGTTTTCCATAAGAATCTAACTTGAAAATCCTATTACTTTATTAACATTAACACGTTAAATAAAAAACAAAATAAATTTTAAAAATCAAATTTAATTCCATATTGAGTAAAATATAAGAAAAAATACATTAAACAATAATAAAATGGTATTGGTGACGCAAAAGTCACAGGGCTAGATAAATACATGTGATTTATGTTTAAAATTTTAAGGTTATATTAATAATTTGCGGTATAAAATTTAGTAAGATCGAGTTGGTATATGTCCAGCTTTGGGGTCCATGTTAAATTGTTTAAGGAGTTAATTCTGCTATGAAAAAAATGTTAAATCTTGTACTAGTACTAATTGGAACTACTTCTGGTTATTGCGCTGCACCAGCTGCGGCTCCAATGCCAGCAGCTCCAGCACCTGTAATGGCTCCAATGCCTACAGCCTCAGCCCCAGTAATTGGTGCTGCACCTGTAATGGCTTCAGTTCCAGCAGTAGCTGACCACGGCAAAATAGATGCTGTCAAAAAAGATGACAAGCACGCTAAAGAATCAAAAAAAGGTAGCGGACACTCACGCGACAACAAGCTTACTGATGCCTTCAACGCAGATGCTAGTCACGTTTATGTACCAGGCGAAATCAAAATAAAAGAATGTAGCAAAGATTGCAAAGAACACAAGCACAGCAAAAAAGCTGGTAAAAAAAGCAAAAAAGCACATGCACCAAAAGTTGATGCTGTAAAAGTTGATGCTCCAAAAGCTGACTCTTCAAAAGACGCAGCAAAAGTTGATGCTCCAAAAGACGCAGCAAAAATTGAAGCTCCAAAAGACGCAGCAAAAATTGAAGCTCCAAAAGATGCAGCAAAAATTGAAGCTCCAAAAGATGCAGCAAAAATTGAAGCTCCAAAAGCTGACAAAAAAGTTGAAGCTCCAGTTGCTTCAGCAACAACTCCAGCGGCTGCAATGCCAGTAGCAGCTCCTGCAGCGAAGTAATTATTAATCATTATTACCCAGCACACAAAAAGACCCCTAAAAGGGGTCTTTTTTATTTATGACACCGCTGATTTTATCTATTCACACCTTAAAAAAACAAGAAATACTCAGATAATAATGAATATCAAAATCAAAACTAATTGGATCTTTTTTCATTGATTTCTTTAGACTTGTCAGTCATAATACTGCTTAATTGTACCCTCTAACCCCGTCGGGCGTGACGTAAAAAAGCCATAGTATAAGGAAATTACATGGAACAGAACGAATTATTAAAAAAAGAAAGTTTTGCAGAACTTCTTGAAAGTTCAATGTCAGGCAACCTATCTTTTGAAGGCAAAGTTGTAAAAGGCTATATCGTTGCGATTCAAAAAGACATTGCAATTATTGACGTTGGCCTAAAATCAGAAGGTCGAGTCCCATTAAAAGAAATTAATGCACGTGGTCTTGGTGAAGAAGTTAAAGTTGGCGACACCATTGATGTATTCGTTGAACGCATCGAAGACCGCCACGGCGACGCTTCTCTCAGCGTTGAAAAAGCACGCCGCGAAGCAGCTTGGATCGAACTTGAGAAAGCATCTGAATCAGGCACGCTTGTAAACGGTGTTATTTTTGGTAAAGTTAAAGGTGGTTTTGCTGTTGATCTGAACGGCGCAGTTGCATTCTTACCAGGTAGCCAAGTTGATGTTCGCCCAGTACGTGACATCGGACCATTGATGAATATCGTGCAACCATTCAAAATTCTTAAAATGGACAAGAGCCGTAGCAATATCGTTGTATCACGTCGTTCTGTTCTTGAGGAATCACGCGCTGAAGCACGCACTGAACTTGTTTCGCAACTTCAAGAAAACCAAGTTCTTGACGGTATCGTTAAGAATATCACTGATTATGGTGCGTTTATTGATCTAGGTGGCGTTGATGGTCTATTGCACGTTACTGACATTTCATGGCGTCGTATTAATCACCCAGCAGACATCTTGAAACTCGGTGAAACTGTAAAAGTTGTTGTTATTCGTTTCAATAAAGAAACACAACGTATCAGCCTTGGCATGAAGCAACTTGAAGAAGATCCATGGAAAGGCAAAGAAGATTTGTTTACTCCAGGAACTCGCCTCAAGGGTAAAATTACAAGTATTGCTGACTACGGTGCTTTCGTTGAACTCGAAGGAAACATCGAAGGTCTTATTTATGTTACTGAAATGAGCTGGACAAAGAAAAACGTTCACCCAAATAAAATCGTAGCAATTGACCAAGAAGTTGACGTTGTTGTTCTTGAAGTAGACCCAACAAAACGTCGTATCAGCTTAGGCCTAAAGCAAGGTACAGAAAACCCATGGAAGCAATTCCTTGATATGCATCCAGTTGGAAGCGTGCTTGAGGGAACAATCAAAAACATTACTGAATTCGGTTTGTTTGTGGGTGTTAATGATGCGCTTGATGGTATGATTCACTTATCTGATTTGTCATGGGAAAAGTCTGGCGAAGAAGCTGTAAAAGAATATGCTAAAAATGCAACAATTCAAGTAAAAGTTCTTGACGTTGATCATGAAAAAGAACGCATCAGCCTTGGTGTTAAGCAATTAACTAATGATCCAATTGAATCAGCAATTGCAACATTCAAAAAAGGTTCTGTTGTAACTGGTACCGTTAGCGCAATTACTGACAAAGGTATCGATGTTGAAATCGAAGGCGGTTCTATCGGAACAATCAAAAAAATCGATTTATCACGTGATCGTGATTTACAACGTCCAGATCGTTTTGCACTTGGCGAAAAAGTAGATGCAAAAGTATTGTCTGTTGATAAGACAACACGCCGCGTCAACTTATCAATCAAAGCACGTGAAATGGATGAAGAAAAGCAAGTTCTTGCTGATTATGGTTCCTCTGATAGCGGAGCAAGCCTTGGTGATATCCTTGGTGCTGCTATGAAGAAAAAGTCAGCATCATAAGCTGTGAGCTATCTCAAAAACAAAAGGGGCGACATACGTTGCCCCTTTTTCTTTTGCCAGACACCCCCTATTTGATGTATAAATCAGATAATAATATGTATGTTCTCTTTAATGTGCATTAGTTACGTTCATTTGGACAAAATTATTTACATAGCGCCTAAATTAAAGAAAACAAAAAATACTATCTTTCAAAAACGAGAAGAATGCATGAATTGGCTAACAAACTTTGTAAAACCTAAAATTGAATCACTCATTCATCGTAATGATATTCCAGGCAATTTGTGGACAAAATGCCCCAGCTGTGAACACATGTTATTTCATCGAGACTTGCAAGAAAACTTACACGTCTGTCACTACTGTCACCATCACATGCGTATCGATGTTATTAATCGTTTAGAGTCTCTTTATGATGAACAAAACTATACACTGATCGAAGTACCTAAAGTCGTAGCAGATCCACTCAAATTTAAAGATTCCAAACGTTATAGCGATCGCTTAAAAGAATACCGTAGCAAAACAAATCGTAACGATTCTGTCTTAGTTGCTTATGGGCAAATTAGCCGCATCCCAACAGTTATTGCAGCTTTTGATTTTAACTTCATGGGCGGCTCCATGGGAATGGCTGCAGGCGAAGCACTCGTAACTGCCTCTGAATACGCCGTCAAAACTCGATCACCACTTATTGCTATTTCTGCATCAGGCGGTGCACGTATGCAAGAAGGTATTTTATCATTAATGCAAATGCCACGTACAATTATTGCTGTGCAACGTGTTAAGGAAGCAGGCCTTCCGTATATCACATTGCTTACAGATCCAACCACTGGGGGTGTGACAGCTTCTTTTGCGATGCTAGGTGATGTTTCAATTGCCGAGCCGGGCTGCTTGATTGGTTTTGCTGGCGCACGCGTAATTGAAGAAACAATTCGTCAAAAGCTACCAGAAGGCTTCCAAAAGGCTGAGTACTTACTTGATCACGGTATGGTTGATATGGTTATACATCGCTCTGAAATGAAGCAAAAAATAAGTCAGCTTTTAACACATGTTATGCCTAACAGAACGTCTGCGCATGGCTTACTTACACGACCTACTTAATCAAGTAGAGCTATTGCGCTACCAAGGCATTTCTAAGGGACTTACTCGTTGCTTTGAGCTATTAGAAAAACTAGGCAATCCTCACCTGCATATGCCACCTGTTTTTCATGTGGCAGGTACAAATGGCAAAGGATCAACGCTTGCATTTCTAAAGCAAATGCTCGAGGACAATGGTTATTCGGTTCATCGTTATACGTCGCCTCACCTCGTTCATTTCAACGAACGTATTGAATTGAATGGTCTCCCAGCAAAAAATAAAATTTTAGTAACGACGCTTACTGAAATTTTAGATATTAATGCAAATGCTCCACTTACCACATTTGAAATCATTACCTGCCTTGCATTCACATTATTTGCGCGCCATCCTGCAGATTTTACATTACTGGAAGTTGGCATGGGTGGACGCTTGGATGCAACGAATCTCATTTTGCGTCCTTTAGTTACAGCAATCACGTCTATTAGCCTTGACCACCAACAGGACCTTGGCACAACTGTTGAAGCAATTGCCGCAGAAAAGGCAGGAATTATAAAGCATGGCGTCCCCCTTGTACTGCCCTCTAATCTGCAAAAATCGGCACACACTGTCATAAAGTCAATCGCAGACACAAAAAACGCGCCTATTACAATAGCGAAATCACTTCCAGAACATGAATTAGGTCTTAAAGGCACTCATCAACAATCAAACGCAGAAATCGCCGTACAAATGCTTAAAACCGCAGATATTAAATGTATTAATACTGAAAACTCACTTAAGAAAACAACATGGCCAGGCAGGTTGCAAAAAATTACATTAAAAAACAAACACGTGTGGATTGACGGTGCACACAATGAAGCAGCAGCAAAAGCACTGACACAAAGCCTTCAGCGAATTGATCCGTCCTTATGGATCTTTTTTGTTCATATTAAACAACGAAAAGATGCAAAAGCACTTTTGACTCACTTTGCCGCAATAGCAAAAATGTTTTATTTTATTGATGCTTCTATTCCAGGTGGAAATGCTGTGTCACCAAAGGAATTAAAGCATATATCTAATGATTTAGGAGTTAATGTAGTCGCCATTTCTTCAATGCAGGAATTCCTTAATATAATAGAAAAAACGCAATGTCCTATGATTGCTACAGGTTCTTTATTTTTAATTGGTGAGTTATTGAAACTTCAAAGTAAAATCAACTAGCTATTTTAATTTAACCTTGCTAAAAAAAGTAAAGATGCTATATTTCTCATATTTTCCCCTAAATATTATTCTTATTAAAGTAAAAAGAATAACTAAGAAGAAATAACATAAACGCAAGATACATCGATTTTGAAAAATAGGGTTATATGTAATGAAAAAAATTAATTATTTTTATAAAAGTATTTTTTTTCATGCAGCAATATCTTTTTTCTTATTATTTCCAGCACCTGCAAATGCAACCTTTACTGTCCCTGCATTAAGTGAATTGGGGGAAAAATCATGGGTAGAAAACAAAATCAAAGAATATCCTGAGCTCGAATGGCTTTTAAGTGATGCCGTTCAACATACTCAAGAAGGGAAATCTGAGCAATATAAATATGAGCATAGCTGGTCGAAAAAGCTCAAAGGAAAGCATTATCCTGAATTTGAAAGAACAATTTTAAGTATTGTTAGTTTACATTTAATTGTTAATGGAAGTGATCAAGCTTATAAACGTTTTACCTCACTTCAACCTCAAAAAGATAAGCTTTCGCTTGTTAGCTTCAAGCGTCTCCATGAATTTGCTAACAGTATTATTGAAAACGATTTACACTTTCTTCAAACTTTGGAAGTCAATCTTATTTTAGGTGACATGGGGAAAACGCAAACAGCACGTCTTAAGGCAAAAAAGTATGGAATTATTGAATCAGATCATGATATTTTTCTTGACGCATGCCTAAAGAAATGCCCTGGAATATTTCCAACATTCTTATCAATTTCTGATAAAGCTAAAAAAATTCTAAAAAAAGTGAATGGGCTAGTGCACTTTGGCCACGTTACACATGTAGAAGGTGGCCCAGAAATTCTTACAAAGCTAAAACAATCAGGTACCCTTGACAAAGATTTAAAGGAATTTGATTTTGAAATCCTTACCCATATTTGTGACGTAAGCGGAGCGCGCGGCCATGAAGATAACAGTGGGTCAAAGGTGCTCACTGAAAATACATTCAAATCTATAGAATCTGTAAAAGAGGCTATCCATTTCCTGAAAGAACATAGTGAAAAAGAAGCAATGGAGCATTATATACATGCTCGGGCGAATTTATTAGGTTTAGACAAAAACAAACAAATATACATTTTAGCACGCATCGGCTCAATGCTTAGGCTCTTTTCAAAAGAAGAAGGAAAAGCCCTAAAAGATGCCTATGCCTCCCTTTCATTTGATCAGAAAATGCTTTTACAAGAAGAGCTTGATCCTTTAACATACAGAACAGAAAGAACGCCAACATATGTTCCTGCTTTGTTAGTGAATCTTTCAAGCACTTTAGAAAAGCAAGGTTTAACAAGATATCAAGCAATTCAAGAGTGCATTACAAAAGGAAGTGTATTTATTGCTCAAGTTTTGCGAGCATATAGAACTGGAAAAACAAACGTACCTTACAATCCCCAGTTAACTTTAAATTTCAATAAAGCGGCTGGACAAGTTCGAGACAATCCCGCTTTATTAAACAATATTTCTTTTAAAATTGATTCTGATTTGAATGTAATTATTATTAAGTAAAAAATAAAACTTAATAACTTCAAACTGGTAATTTTAAAAATATTATTCACAGTCCCCTTACTTTTATTCAGCAGCCCATTTCCTGTTATCACCAGGCTTGACAAAAAGTGAGGGATAACAGAGCATTATCAAGAAGTGAGCGGCTTTATTGTTGTCCTAAATTTCCTGTGATTCATAATTTAGTTAAAAATGCCTGATGGATCTTTTCTCAAGCATTTTTAATTTTTAGCATCTTTTTTAGGCTACTTGATTTTGTGATTCAATATGACTACATGCTTGTGCAACTAGCTCATCGATAATCTCTTGCGTAGGTTGTTCTTTTGTTACCATTCCAACACTTTGCCCAGCCATGATAGAACCATTTTCAATGTCTCCATCCATTACGGCACGACGCAATGCACCTGCCCAAAAATGTTCAATTTCCAACTGCCCTGCTTTAAGCTCAACTTCACCGCGGTCAAAACGCGCAATAATTTCAGCCTGGCATTCAGCAAAACGCTTACTTGCTTGATTAACAAGAGCTCGTACAGGAATAACTGGAAAACGAGGATCAAGCTGAACAGACGCAACTGCGTCGCGCGCATTTCCGCGTATAAATGCTTTTTTGAAATTAGCGTGTGCTGGGGATTCATCTGCACAAACAAAACGCGTTCCTAACTGACAACCCGCAGCCCCCATTTGAAGATAAGATACTATTGCTTCACCGCGGCCAATACCACCAGCAACAAATACGGGAATATCACGAATATGTGGTAAAATCTCTTGCGCAAGAACGCTTGTTGAAACAGGGCCTATGTGTCCTCCCGCTTCCGCACCTTCAATCACAATAGCATCCACATGTGAACGCTGTAATTTCTTTGCAATAATTAGAGCTGGTGCAAATCCTATTACTTTACAGCCATAGCTTTTAATGCGCTCTATTGATTCATTTGTTGGCAACCCGCCAGCCAACACAACGTGACTAATTTGGTGCTTACCAACAACATCAATTAAATCATGCAACATTGGATGCAGCGTGATCAAGTTAACACCAAAAGGTTTATTTGTTAATGCTTTTGTCTTTGTGATTTCAGCATCTAAAATATCAGGTGTCATTGCGCCGCAAGCAACAACTCCAAAACCACCCGCGTTTGATATGGATGCAACAAGGCTTGCATTTGATACCCACGTCATAGCACCGCCTAAAATAGCATGTTCGCATCCTAAAAAGTCACTTCCTCTTTGCCATAATTTTTTAAGCACTTTATCCGCGTTTATAGTCATTTATCTCTCTCAATTTAGTTTAATTTGTTTTATCTTATAATAAGCGCATCGTGTAAAAGATTTATTGCTTTTGTCATCTGATCATTTGTAATAACAAGACTTAATTTTATGTCTAATCGGTAACTAAAATGAACAAATATATGATTTTCTGCCAATATCTTTAGCACAAACATTTCAGCAGCCTGATCTTTTATTCCAACACCAATAATGGATATTTTAACAATATTCGGATCAATAGCAAGCAGATCAAAAGAATTTGTTGCTTTATGTGCGATTAATAGTGTTTTTGCATGTTCAAAATCGGCTTTACCAATCGTAAAATGCGCAGATTCAAGAACGCATGCATCACTCAACCTTTCTCTGACAAGTGCATCAATCGCAATATTATTTTGCGACAGCTCATTTAACACTAAAGAAATATAAGCCGATTCTCCATTAATATGAATGTGCACCTCGTTTAAACTATGCGTAATACCGCTAATCGCACACTTATTGTGGTTATCTGTATTATTTAAAATACGAGTTCCTGCTGTCTTTACAAAACTAGATAACACATACAAATCAACATCATGCTGCATGCCAAGTTCAACACAACGTGCATGAAGAACCTTTGCACCATGTTTTGCAAGCTCTAACATATGGGAATAATGAATAGAATCAATCTTGCGAGCATTTTGAACAATACGCGGATCTGCCGTATAGACCCCTTCAACATCTGTGTAAATATAACAACAATCAGCTTTAAGAGATGCTGCCAACGCTACAGCAGTTGTATCTGAGCCTCCGCGTCCAAGTGTTGTGATACGATTATCAGCGGTTATGCCTTGAAATCCCGCAATAACAGGAATGCTTTTTTTTGCAAAATGAGTGTCAAATGAAGATGTTTTTATAGATTCAATCGTTGCATTACCGTAATTGTTATCAGTTAAAATTGTTGCTTGCCAAGCAAGAAAAGATTGTGCGTCCAAACCATATTTTTGAAGAGCAAGCGCCATGAGGCCGGCTGTTATTTGCTCGCCGCTTGATACCACAACATCATGCTCAGGTGAAAAAGAAACATCGCAAAATGTGTTTGCGTATGAAAAAAGTTGATTAGTCATGCCCGCCATGGCCGACACAACAACCGCAATTTCATGACCCTCTTTAGCAAGCTCAGCTACAATGCATGCTGCATGTTGGATACGGTCAAGATTACCAACCGATGTCCCACCAAATTTTACAATGTATCGAGCCACAAAAATATCGTATTTCAGTAATGCAGCCATTATGGCTGAGGTTGAGAGGGATTTCGAGAAAAAAGTGATAGCGCTTTTATATGTTTTTTCATTTACTAAAATTAACACGATCGTGGGCAACGAAACGCCATAACTTATCTACCCCTTGCTTAATTCCAATGCGAGGTGTTGTCGATATTTCAAATTTTCGTTCAATATCAGCAACAAAAAAATTCGGCAAATTTATTATGTCCAAACCAGTATGTTGCCTTGTTATTCCTAAGTGTTTACATAATTTTCCAGGCCCATCAAGTAAAATAGATTCAGGCTCGATAATTTGAATTGATCTAATTAAAACACCTGCAGGAAAGCCAACAGCCTCTGTTACAAAGTTCAAACAATGATACATGCCATAGATTAAATACACATAAGAATGTCCCGCATTCCCAAACATAATTTCTGTACGGGGAGTGCGGCCACGTGCAGCATGACAAGCAGGATCATCAATGCCAATATAAGCTTCAGTTTCAATAATAATTCCTTTAAAATTATTAAAAACAAAAAGTTTTCCTAAAAGATCTTCGGCAACTTTTAGGGTGGGCTGTTCAAAGAATTTACGCGTAAGAGGTGTTATGTTCATGATTTTTTATGAAAAAAAACGTGCCTACAATGATTTTACCAGCAGAGCTTAAAAAAGTATCCTATTTTAGGAATAAAGTTTACTATGAGTAAAGTTTTTACAATAAACAATGAAGCAAAGCTATGCCTACTTTCAAAAAAAATCATGTCTTTGATGAACAAATTGAGCTCTTCGACCGCGATGCCGATTTTTGGTGGAAAATGGGAGGCCCTTTTGATTTATTACATGCAATGAATCCTTTACGCATTTCATTCATAACAAAATGCATAGGTGATGTGCGTGATCTACGTATTCTAGATATAGGCTGTGGTGGCGGAATATTATCAGAACCACTCGCTCGCTTAGGTGCAAACGTTACAGGAATAGATACAAGTTTAGGAGCTATTCATGCCGCACGCGCGCATGCTGAAATGATGGGGCTTAATATTGAATATCAACATACAACAATTGAAGAATTCTCAAAAAGAGATCTCGGATTTGATCTTATTATTGCATCAGAAATCATCGAACATGTGCCAAATCCTACATCCTTTTTAGCTGCGTGCAAACAACAACTCGCGCCTAACAATAAAGGGATCATTTTATCAACAATTAACCGCACATCTAAATCATATCTTGGAGCAATTTTAGGTGCTGAGTATATACTACGTTGGGTACCACGCGGCACGCATGAATGGAATCGTTTTTTAAAACCAAGTGAAATTTCAGGCATAGCTAATATGCAATGGAATGAATTAAAAGGATTATCACTTAATCTGCGTAGTCGTGAATGGTCATTTTCAAAAGATTTAACAATCAATTACATTGGATGGCTTAAAGAGCAAGTTAACTATTCAGCCCCATAATTATCTAGTCACTCTTGATAAGTTTTTTAATTAACGCCGATTCAATAGTGAAGTGCAACAGCAGTCATAAAACCAAAGGCAATCTTATGCAAAATAGACAAGAAAACAATTTAAAGATACAGAGTTTTTGGATTCTTAATTAATAGCTTCAAATTTTTATTGGAAGTGGCTTGTTCGACAATTTCTTCATAAGATCAATCAATTTTTCAGGTAATTATCTTACCATTCTATATACAAAAAAACACTTAGTAGGTATTTTAGCGAACACAACAGCACAATCATTTTATAATTGAATTGCCACACACTATACTGGCAACATATCCTGCGACGTATAAAAGCCAGGCTTTTGCTCAATCAACCAGTCAGCTAATCGTAGAGCTCCATTTGCAAAAACATCGCGTGAATGTGCTGTGTGCGACAAAGTTATCGTTTCATTATTACCATTAAAAGTCACCGTGTGTTCCGTGAAGCCCTCACCTGACCTAAGTGAGTGAATTTTAGTAGAAATTGAGCGGATTGCATCAATTGTTTTAGCCAATGAAAATGCAGTCCCTGAAGGAGCATCCACTTTATGACGATGATGAGTTTCAACGATATCAACATCAAACGTACTATCCAACATGGATGATGCAATCTTTAATAATTCATGCATCAGCTGGATACCTATACTCGTATTAGATACAAGCAAAACAGCAGCATGCTCGCTACACTTCTTTAATGTATTTATTGTTGCACTTGATAAACCTGTCGTACAGATAAGTAATGGAATCTTTGTACCAATGGCCTGTTTTGCAAGCTCAGCTGTCATTGCTGCATTGGAAAAATCGATAATAACATCAATTTTATGGCCAGAAGTATGATCCCACGGATCATGCTCGTTTAAATCTCGAGTAATTTTTTTTGCAACACGCCATTTTGAATGTTGCTCTGTTTGCTCTATTATGCATTTACCCATGCGACCTGTTGCACCTACAAGTGCGATTCTTTTTACATGCATCTTGGTTACTCCAGTATTATTTATAGCAATTAAGCTATAAATTGGTTGTGGCAAAACCATTGAAAGCGAAGCTACTCAAGCGAATAAATACTAAGCTGCTCGATTCTTATCTTTTTATACTCAAATTATCCTTGGAATGCTATATTTTAATTTAACTTTTGGGCAAAAATTTTGCGCGCCTCACCTCTTGGAATTTTGCACGTGCCTTTCGTTGAGCTGCATGTAAATAAATACTAAATGGGTGACGACGTTTCTTTGGTGCAAGTTCGCTACAGAATCGATATGACCAAACCGTTGCAGGCGGCATGTTACGTAAAACATGGCCAATACGTGTTGCAGTTAATCCTAATTTTTTATGTGAAAGCGTTGATATTGGTGCGTATGTAAACTGCAAAATTTGCCCAGATGGGCTTAAGGTATGCTTAAATGCTTGGAACAAATTAAGCTGTTCATCCTTATTTAAATTCATCAATGGAATACCAGATATAATCGTATCAACATTCTTAATAACGTTTGCTGGCAATAATGTATGCAACTTAGTGGCATCACCTTGAATAATTGTTAAATCTGGAAAATTTTTTTTCAGGTAAAAACAAAGTTCGCTATCTAACTCAATGACAATAAGATTAGTAGCACAAACTCCTGCTTCAAGCAAAAAACGTGTAAAGCGACCTGTTCCTGCCCCCACTTCAACAACATATGTCGACTCATCAATTGTTACATGACGCACTATCATCCGGGCTAACCCTTTTGAGCTTGGTGCGACAGCCCCAAGAGCTTTTGGATTCCTAAGCAAACGCTTCAAAAACAACATATTTTCGTGACGAATAAGTGCACGTTTGCCAGGATCCAGTGTCATCTATTTTTGTTCCCATATAAACCAGCAAGGCTTATTTTTATTAAGCATCTTTATTTCGTGTAAGCCCACACAAACCCTGGAGGCATGTTTATCCACAAACTTACCACACGTGTCTGATGATATGCACGGGAAAAGGCAATTGGTGACTTTGGATTATACGTAATATGAATAATTTTACCACCGGGTTTCAAAACTTTAAATGCAGATTCAATAATAGCAATACGTTTTTCTTCAGGTAAATACATAAAAGGAATTGCCGACACAACAGTATCAACTTTACCAACCCAATGTGATGGTATTAGTTCTTCTAAATAGGTCGCATCACCTTCGACCACAAGAGGTGGTGTTGATTGAGGGCAAACCGCAGGTAATGTTTCTGTTAAAAACGCACATAATTTTGTATCAAGCTCAATAGCTGCAAGCTGTGCTGGCGGTACACCACGTTCTAGCAAAGCGCGCGTCAAGCGGCCCGTCCCTGCACCAATTTCAACAACATATTGCTCTTCTGTTTCAAGCAAAGGAACATTCAATGCTGCATCACGCGCTAATCGCAATGAAATAGGCGCAAGGGTACCAAGACGCGCTGGATTTTGAACCCATTGTTTAAAAAATAATTTATTTTCATGACTTCTTAACTTTGAATCATATGCACAATTAAATTTTTCATGAGTCATATCTGTTCCGTTGTATCTTTAAAAATAGAAAAGCTTCACTCACGCTATCGTGATTTACTTAAGAGCGCAAGTTCCAAGTTGAACGAAATAACATGATCTCGTCATAAAGGCAGGTATATATACCGGTTATCTTGAGAATAGATAATTCTTTGCAAACAATCTAGCCATTCTCAAGGTACAAGCATATTATTTTTTTATGTGTCATTTATTGTTTTTAACTTCTAAACAGGTATATACTGCTTTCTATGGAAAAAACATTACAATCATATACTCAGATTCTTGAATGGTATAGCGCATGTGGCGCTGATACACTAATGAGTGATGTGCCGCGCAATCATTATATTGATAATGTACCAGGTAAATTTTCGTTAAAAGCATTGGCAGGAACTTTTGCGGAAAAGCATTCTGCTCAGTTAGAACAAATGCCCCTGCAAAACTCACCGTTGTCGATAAAATCAATACCTGCTGCGCCAAAGATCAATTCACCCACTAACGTTGCCCCACGCATATTAGGCGATATAAAATCACCTGCACTATCAGATGATCATGGCAATCATCCCGCATTTATCTGCGAGACACTTGAGCAACTACGTAGCGCCATGGAAAACGCAAAAGGGTGTGATTTAATCAAAGCGGCAACCCATACTGTTTTTGCAGATGGCGACCCAAGTGCACGTATCATGATTATTGGCGAAGCACCAGGTGCTGATGAAGATCGCGTTGGACAGCCTTTTGTTGGACAAAGTGGGCAATTATTGAACACAATTTTAGCAACCATTGGACTTGATAGAAAAGCCGTCTATATTAGCAACATTATCCCATGGCGTCCACCAGGAAATCGTCCACCAACAACTACAGAAACAAATTATTGCCTGCCTTTTATTCATAAGCACATCGAACTGATATCTCCCAAAATATTAATTTTGTTAGGAGGGGTCGCAGTAAAAACATTACTTGGTCGTAGTGATGGTATTTTAAAATTACGCGGTCAAATTTTTGAATACACGATGCGAAACGGCACTACAATTGCAGCATTACCAACATTTCATCCATCTTACATTATGCGATCCCCAAGCCAAAAAGCACAGGTGTGGAAAGATATGCTTATCTTAAAGAAATGGCTCAGTAAAAATTTGGATTAAAGCTCATCTTTTCAATGACAAAACGCTATTGTACATAATTGCACCTATCCCAAACCAATCTACTGATTTTTAAACCGCTTTTTCACCTCTTAAACTTTTATTAAAAAGCCCTAAATAACATAACCATTTGCGGTTTTTAAGTTTTTTTCCGAGGAAAAAATTAGATTTATAAAGTCAATACTTTGATGTCTGACGGGTATAAAACATTTTTTCAAAAGAAACACATTGTCCTAAATTCCATACAGCGCTACACTAGATTCAAATAAACTAAAGTTTTAATGGTATTTTGTGTTAACTGGACCTATTTTCGCACCTTTGTCTGGTGCCATCCGTAAAATTGTTGTTTTCTTACATGGGTATGGTTCAAATGGCGCCAACTTAATTGACATTGCCGAAATATGGTCAAAGCAATTACCAGACACTTTATTCATCGCACCAAACGCGCCCTATCCCTGCGATATATCTGCTTTGGGATACCAATGGTTTGGTCTGCCTGATTTAAATCCCTTTAATGTTCGTCAAGGGCTTGATAGCATTGCCCCCACAATTCGAAGCTACATTACAAAATTAGCAACAGATCACAAACTTACACCAAAAGATATCGCCCTGGTTGGCTTTTCGCAAGGCGCTATTTTATCATTTGAAATGCTTTTTCAAATACCTGGCCTTGGTGGTATTATTGATTATTCAGGTGCCTTTTATGCCCCAACATCCACTGAGCCTCCCAAAGACGCGCCGCCCGTTTTATTAGTACACGGCACAGCTGACACGGTCGTACCATATGCGGCAATGCTACACGCACAAGCGCAACTGAGTCTTTATGATGTCACTGTTGAAACGCATACATGTGCAGGCATGGGGCATAGTATTGATGATGCAGGACTTCGCGTGGGAATTAATTATTTAAAAAAAGTACTTTTTCAAAAAGCCTCATAAGGCCCTTATCAAGGAACATCGTATGACTCTTTCAAAGCAGTTTAAAATAGCGCTTGTAGGCAGCGGAAATATTGGCGGAACACTTGCGCATCTTGCCTTGCAACGGCGCCTTGGTGAAGTTGTTCTTATTGATATTGCCGAAGGAATTCCGCAAGGAAAAGCTTTAGATCTTTCACAAAGCAGTGCCGTTGATGGCATTGAAGTAAACTGCCGTGGCAGCAATGACCCAGCTGACATGGTAGATGCAGACGTTGTTATTGTAACGGCTGGAATTCCACGGAAACCTGGAATGAGCCGCGATGACCTGCTTACAATTAATGCAGGAATCATTAGAACTGTTGGCGAAAACATTAAAAAGTACTGCCCCAAAGCATTTGTTATTGTTGTCACAAACCCACTTGACGTCATGGTTTGGCTCATGCAAAAAGCATCTGGGCTACCAGCATCCCATGTGGTTGGTATGGCTGGTATTTTAGATTCAGGACGTTATAAGCACTTTCTTGCAAAAGAGCTTAATGTATCCCCTGCAGACATTCAAGCATTTGTCTTGGGCGGCCATGGTGATGCTATGGTGCCGATGCCGCGCTTTACAACAATTGCAGGCATTCCCCTCGTAACATTTATTGAAAATGGCCAAATTCCCCAAGCAAAAGTTGATGAAATTATTGAACGCACAAAAAATGGTGGCGCTGAAATTGTGAACCTTCTCAAAACAGGGTCCGCATTTTACGCACCAGCTTCATCAGCTATTTCAATGGCAGAAAGCTACTTGCTAAACCAACGTCGCACGCTACCTTGCGCCATTCAATTAAATGGCGAATATGGGCATAAAGATGTCTATGCAGGCGTGCCCGTTGTCATTGGCGCAAATGGCGTTGAAAAAGTAATTGAACTGCCCCTTAAAGAAGATGAACAAAAACAATTCAATGCATCTGTTCAATCAGTACGCACGTTAATTGAAGACATTACCCGTTTAGGATTATAAGTTTATGAATGTACATGAATACCAAGCAAAAAATATTTTAGATAGCTTTGGATTACCTATTTTAAAAGGTGCGGTTGCCTACACAGCGGAAGAAGCTGAACAAGCAGCAGCGGAAATTGCTAATGAACTTTGGGTTGTTAAGGCGCAAATTCATGCAGGTGGTCGCGGCAAAGCAGGCGGCGTGATTTTGGCGCGCTCTGTAGCCGAAGTAAAAGCCGCAGCAGAAAAGCTACTTAACAAAGTTCTTGTTACCCATCAAACAGGTCCTGAAGGGCAAAATATTAATCGCATTTTTATTGAAGAGGGCTGCAATATCAAACGCGAATTTTATATTAGCCTTGTTTTAAATCGTGCAGAACGCCGTTTATGTATTGTTGCCTCCACTGAAGGCGGTGTTGATATTGAAGAAGTTGCTAAAAACACCCCTAAAAAAATTATAAAAGAAGGCATCGATCCTGTTTTAGGTGTCATGCCTTATCAAGGTCGCAAACTTGCATTCGCACTTGGACTGCCAACAAAAACACACAATGCATTTTGTTCAATATTGAAAGGTCTTTACGACGCTGCCAATGAACTTGATACAGATATGATTGAAATCAATCCATTTGTGCTCACAGCAGATGATGAATTAGTCGCATTAGACGCAAAAGTTAGCTTTGACGATAACGCACTTTATCGCCACCCTGAAATTGAAGCGTTGCGCGACGAAGCAGAAGAAGATCCAGCAGAACTTGAAGCTAAAAAACATGACCTAAACTATGTGAAGCTGGATGGTACAATTGGGTGCATGGTAAACGGTGCAGGCCTTGCTATGGCAACAATGGATATTGTGAAACTACACGGCGCATCCCCTGCAAACTTTTTGGATGTCGGCGGCGGAGCTACAAAAGAAAAAGTTGAAGCTGCCTTTAAAATTATTCTTTCTGATAAAAATGTAAAAGCTGTTTTAATCAATATTTTTGGTGGGATCATGCGCTGCGATATTATTGCTGAAGGCATCATTGCAGCTGCTAAAGAAATAAAACTTAACGTACCAATGGTTGTGCGTTTACAAGGGACTAATCATGAATTGGGTAAAAAAATATTAGCTGAATCAGGTTTAGCTGTAATCACAGCTGATGATTTAGATGATGCTGCTCATAAAGTTGTTGAAGCTTCTTCTAAAGCTGCTGCGTAAAGGAATTTAAATTTATGTCTATTTTAGTTAACCGCAATACAAAACTTATTTGCCAAGGATTCACAGGCAAACACGGCACATTCCATTCAGAGCAAGCATTAGCTTATGGCACGAAACTACTGGGTGGGGTGACCCCTGGTAAAGGCGGCGCAGAACATTTAGGACTTCCAGTATTTAACACGGTACACGATGCAGTCGCCAAAACAGGCGCAACAGCAACCATGATTTATGTGCCAGCTCCCTTTGCTGCTGATGCTATTTGTGAAGCTGCTGATGCAGGTATAGAACTAATTGTATGTATAACAGAAGGCATTCCTGTAAATGATATGATTTCAGTACGTCGTTACCTTGATGGTAAAAAAACACGCTTGATTGGACCGAACTGCCCAGGAATTATCACATCTGATGAATGTAAAATTGGTATTATGCCTGGCTTTATCCACAAAAAAGGCAACATTGGAATCGTGTCTCGTTCAGGAACATTAACGTATGAAGCGGTTCACCAAACAACTGCTGAGGATCTTGGTCAAACAACATGTGTCGGCATTGGCGGTGATCCTATAAAAGGAATGAACTTCATTGACGTGCTTGAACTATTTTGGCAAGACGATGCAACTAAAGGTGTCATGATTATCGGTGAAATTGGGGGACAAGACGAACAAGAAGGTGCTGACTTTATCGCCTATCAAGCGAAAAAAGGAAATGGGAAACCAGCCGTAGCTTTTATCGCAGGCGTAACGGCGCCAGCAGGACGTCGCATGGGGCATGCAGGCGCAATTGTTTCAGGCGCCGGCGATACTGCCCAAGATAAAATTGATTACTTTAAAAAAGTTGGCATTGAAGTTGCAAATTCACCAGCAACACTTGGTGCGACTATGAAAAAACTTCTAGAAGGAAAGTCTACACGATGACTGAATCGATACGCTATTCGCCCGAATCAATTTTGAATGGAGCCAACATCTCCTTTTTGCAGGATTTGCTTAAAGCGTATCGTCAAAACCCCGTAGATGTGGATGCATCTTGGCGCGTTTTTTTTGATGAATTTGCCGATGATTTAGCACATGAAGAAATCATGCTTCCTCCCAAAAGGACAGTTAAAAACAAAGAATCATCACAAAACATAACTGAAGACACATTATTATCCATACGTGCACTCATGATGATTCGTGCATTTCGTGTACGCGGGCATTTAGCTGCACAACTCGATCCACTACGCATTGAAAAACCAGTCTATCATCCTGAACTTGATCCAAAACGCTACGGATTTAATGACAGCAATATGGATACAAAAGTATTCATTGACAATGTTATGGGCATTGAATCATCTTCTATTCGAAATATTATTGACAAGCTTCAATCTATTTATTGCGGAACAATCGGCTTTGAATTCATGCACATCCAAGACGCAGAGCAAAAAGCATGGCTTCAAGAACGCATTGAAGGGGATTTTGAACCTACATCAAATCATGAAAAAAAAGAAATTCTCATTCACTTGTTGCGTGTTGAAGCATTTGAACGTTTCTTGCATATAAAGTACCCCGGTGCCAAACGTTTTGGTATTGAAGGAGGTGAAAGCCTACTTGCATCACTTGAAACATTACTCACACGTCTCGTTCAAAAATACTCTGTTCACGAGCTTATTTTTGGTATGGCACATCGCGGACGTTTGTGCGTACTGACAAACTTTATGGATCAACCAATGCGCTACTTATTTGCGCAATTTAAGGGAACAGACATTTATCAAAAAGATGATTACATATCGGGTGATGTAAAATATCACCAAGGATATTCTTGTGATCGTACAATTGGCGATAAACGGGTACATCTTTCACTAAGCCCAAACCCATCACATCTAGAAGCCGTTGATCCTGTTACGCTTGGCAAGGTACGTGCGAAACAACAACTTTTTGCTGATAACGATCGATCACAGGTAGTTGGTTTACTTTTACATGGTGACGCCGCATTCGCCGGGCAAGGTTTAGTTGCAGAAACCCTTGAGCTTTCAGCACTTGAGGGATATCACACAGGCGGTACACTGCACATTATTATCAATAATCAAATTGGATTTACAACGGCACCGCCAATGTCACGATCTTCTCCTTATTCTTCTGATTTGGCAAAAGTAATTCAAGCCCCAATTTTTCATGTGAATGGAGATGATCCAGAAGCTGTTATTGCCGTTACAAAGCTTGCTGTTGATTTCAAACAACGCTTTAAACATGATGTTGTGATTGATTTAGTGTGCTATCGCCGCCATGGACACAATGAGGGTGATGAACCTATGTTCACACAGCCAATCATGTATAAAGCTATTTCTGAGCACGCCTCTGTCGCTGTTCAATATCAAAAAAAGCTATTAGAATCAGGAATTTTAAGTGATCATGAATCACAAACAATGGTGACGGCCATTCAAGACGTTTTAAATGAAGAATTTGCTATTGCTAATAAAATGGTTGAAGATTCAGGCGAAAAATTTCTTGAACTTGATTGGTTGCAAGGTAATTGGAAAGGCATTCAAAGTTTTCAAAAATCAAATCCAAGCGAGCATGACGTGTTAACAGGGATTAATATTGGAACGATTATGCCACTTATCGCAGAATCAATGAAAACACCTAAAGGTTTCACACTTAACTCAAAGCTAAAGCGTCTTATTGATCAACGCATTTCAATGATAAACGGTGAAAGTCCTTTAGACTGGGGGATGGGTGAAGTCATGGCCTTTTCATCACTTGTGCTTGATGGATACCACGTACGTTTAAGTGGTCAAGATAGTCGCCGCGGGACGTTTTCACACCGACATTCCTACTGGATTGACCAGACAACAGAGTATCAATATGTTCCTATAAACAGCTTACAGGAAAAACAAGGTCATTTTGAAGCTGTTGACAGCCCCTTGGCAGAAGCATCTGTTTTAGGTTTTGAATATGGCTACAGTTCAACAACGCCAAATAACCTTGTTATCTGGGAAGCACAGTTTGGCGATTTTGCAAATGGTGCGCAAGTGATGATTGATCAATTTATTGCTACGTCTGAAGTTAAATGGCATCGTTTATCTGGCCTCACCATGTTGCTACCACATGGATTTGAGGGACAAGGGCCTGAACATTCATCCGCTCGCCCTGAACGCTTTCTACAAATGTGTGCCCATAATAACTGGCGTATTATGAATTGCACCACCCCTGCAAACCTCTTTCACGCACTACGAGGACAAATTTATAATCCTTACCGTAAACCACTCGTCATAATGTCACCTAAATCACTACTGCGGCATAAAGGTGCAGTATCACCACTTACAGATTTCGCTGAAGGCACATCGCTCAAAAAAATCATTGAAGACACACCTGAAATTATGAAAAGTGCACGTCGCTTTGTTTTTTGTACAGGAAAAGTTTATTTTGACTTACTTGACAAAAGAACTGAACTTGGACTGACCGATGTCGCATTAATTCGTGTTGAACAACTATATCCATTCCCGTATATCGAAATTCAAGAAGCTTCAAAAAAGAACTTACATGCAGAAATTGTTTGGTGCCAAGAAGAACCTTTAAATATGGGGGCATGGACATTTATGGACAGGCGTTTAGAAAAAGCCTTTTACGCAACAAAAGCACACCATCACCGCCCACATTATGCAGGACGAAGCGAGGCTGCTGTGCCAGCTGCAGGTCACATGAAACGCCACAACGACGAGCAAGCGGCACTCATCATGGATGCATTAGTTCATCCTGTCAAAGTGCCACATTGGTTATGATTCTATGCTTATTATTAATATTTCAAACGCTCAACTAATGTCATATCTTACCCCTCTTTTGCCATCCTCACCCGCACTTTTGTCATCCTCGGACTTGATCCGAGAATTTACAAAGTTATTAAGGAAAAGAATATATGCACATCAACACATTAAAGATTTTTTGAATTAACTCTGAAGATGATAATACGGAAACAAAATTAAACCATAAAAGGAATAAAATATGAGTCTTGTTGAAATTAAAGTTCCCGCCTTAGGTGAATCTGTCTCAGAAGCAATCATTGCAAAATGGCTTAAAAAAGTAGGTGAAGCAGTCGTCGTTGACGAAGTCCTGGTTGAACTTGAAACTGATAAAGTAACGCTCGAGATTACAGCTCCATCTTCTGGGGTGCTTTCAAATATACATACAGCAAAAGGTGAGATTGTTAAAATTGGCGCACTTTTAGGGAATATTGATTCAAAAGCGATTACGCAACCAGCTATCACAGTTGCAGCAGTGCAATCAGCGACGGCTCCAGTTGAACCTGCCGTTCGCATTGTAAAAGAAGAAGTATTTGTGCCACAAAAAACTTCAAACGTATCACTTATTATTCCAAACACAGAACATATGCCACCATCTGTTCGCAAACAACTTGGCGATAACAAATTAACGACAGGCAGCATACTAACAAGCAGCCTAGATGGCCGCTTATCAAAAGCAGATTCACTTAACCATGTGCAAAGTGAAAATCAAGCAAAAGCACCAGCGGCAGCAAGTGAGCAATCGTCAAATAAAATTGTTTCCAAAAACACGTCAGATGATCGACTGGAAACACGTGTGCCTTTATCACGTTTACGCCTTCGTATTGCCGAACGACTAAAGTCTGCACAAAACACCGCAGCAATTTTAACAACTTTTAATGAAATAGACATGATGGCCGTAAAGCAACTTCGTGATCGCTATAAAGATGTATTTGAAAAAAAGAATGGTGTGAAGCTTGGTTTCATGTCGTTCTTTGTAAAAGCGTGTGTGCAAGCCCTTAAAGAAATTCCAATGGTAAACAGCCGCATTGAAGGCGATGAGATTGTCACAAACAATTATTGTGATATAGGCGTTGCTGTATCTGCACCATCAGGACTTATGGTGCCGATCATACGTGACGCAGAATTGCTTGACTTAGCGGGTATCGAAGCCGCTGTTTCTGCCTATGGTAAAAAAGCAAAAGATGGTAAATTAACTATGGAAGAAATGAGCGGCGGCACCTTTACAATTTCAAACGGCGGTGTATTTGGGTCCTTATTTTCAACACCAATTATTAACCCACCCCAATCAGCAATTTTAGGCATGCATAAAATCCAAGATCGCCCAATGGCCATTAATGGGCATGTTGAAATTCGCCCAATGATGTATGTGGCGCTCTCTTATGATCATCGATTAATTGATGGCCGTGAGGCAGTAACATTCTTAGCAACGATTAAAGATTGCATGGAAAATCCAGGACGGTTTTTATTGGACTTATAATTTTGGGTCCACAATCAGAATAACGGACATTATAAACCAAGGAATGATTTAGAAAGTCTTGGTTTTTTGTTTTAATGCTTATTCTGCGACTGGAGAAGGCATTGCAGGCAATCCAGTATTTTCTAACGCGCTCACTGCTTCGCTTAAGAATCTTATTTGTATGTCTGCTGCAGCAAGTTCAGTTCTCATTTGAGTATGTTCGGCCTCTTCCAGCAAAGCTGAAGCACGTACATTACCTAAAACAAGTGCTATCTCTTCAAGCCTTCTTGCTTTAAAATCAAGAGAATTAGATATATCATGTGCCATTTGGCTTATTACTTCCATTTTATGAACATCTTCCAGAGTTGTGGCATATAACGTTGTTAAGACACGCAGATATTCATCCTTCTCAGCTTTATATGCTAAGTGCTCTGCATCTAATTCACTGTGCTCGTCTTCAATCAGCTGAATAATAGTCGCAAGCTGCTGTGCACGATTTCGCTCTTCAGTTAAGCTTTCCTCTGCAACGTTCTTTGCAGTTATAGCCCTAGTTAATAAAGCATTTATAATCGTAACATTATTTCTATGACGATTAGCTTCAATAGCTTGACGTTCAGCCTCACGTCTATGACGTTCTTTTTCAGCTGTTTCAGCTATTTTTTGTGCTTCTTCTCTATGCGCCTTTTGATGAAGCACGCAAAAATCAATTTGCTTACTTATACCAGGCGAACCTTTAACCCCAACGCAATTTAGAAAACACCCATATTCTCCAGTAATGGCTTCTGCTTGGCAAGTTTTGCTCATTACCTGAAGATCCGTTTTACAGTGCGTAGTACAATATGCTGTTTTTGCAAATGTAGGAGCAATGACACTAGTTAACCCAAAGCAAATAAATAAAAGAAAAAGAAAAAAACACATGATTTTTTCATTGATTTGTTTCCTGTCCCAATTCTATAGTTAATTAGTTAATATTTTATTAAAATGAGAAAAAATGTTTAAGAAAATTATTTTTGTATGTTTGCTTTGTATTTGTATCAGCCAAAAATTATTTGCTAAACCTGGCATCTTTGTAAATATGCATACAGGGTATAACATGACAAATGGTTCTTTTCGCGCTATGGACTTTTACAATAATAAAACATTACTCGCATCTAAATTTGCGGAACGTGGCTATTTAGGCGGATTTGCACTTGGGTATGGACGAAATTGGGGGCCAATTTATTTAGGCACAGAGCTAAACTTCATGCTTGACTCAACAAAATTTAACATTTTGCATACAGAAAATCATAACGATCAGCAGCCTGCTGAAGAATTTAGTCTACAAAATAAAAACCAGTACGGCGGTGGCTTTAGAATTGGCTACATGACCCCCAGTAATTTGCTTGTCTTTTTTAGACTTGGCGCTGAAAAAACAGGTTTTATCTATTCCTACACTATAAAAAGTCTTGAAGGGGCTGAAGCAATTTTTAAAACAAAATCACAAGTTTCCCCAGTTTATAGCATTGGTGTTGAAGCCAGTATAACTGATAACTTATCTGCCCGATTTGATGTACGCTATGTAAACAGCTTAACTGAAAACTTATATGTTGACACAAAACAATCAGATGGCACTTATTACCAAAGTCATGCTTTCACACGTGTAGCAAAGGTCCAAATTCTAGCAGGATTCACTTGGACATTTTAAATCAAGAGCAGGCAAAGTAAATAGCTATGATGTTTATATGATTAAGGATTAAAAAAATCTTTACTTAAAATCTAATTTCTTGGCTACTTTTCCATCACCGTTTCCTTCTTTTGCACCAATTTTTTCTGCAACAGTACTTTTTTCAGGACTCATAGAACCCCCTGTAATTTTCCAAGCCTTTTTTGATGAATTTATGGAGGACTGTTCAGCAGATGAAGCAGACTTTTTAGCAAAAGAAGAACCAGGTTGACGATTTTTTGTTGGTCCAGGGGTTACAAGTAAGTTACTAGAGCTCAAACTTTCCTGTGACGTGCTTCCTGACTCATTAGCACTTAACTTCTTAGGAGTTCTCATGCTCGCTGCATCATATTGAATAGCCGGGCTTCTCTTACTATTATTTGCCGTAGGAGCTCCTTTTTGAAGAGAGCTTTTAGCTAGCTCTCCCCTTGCTTTAGAAGAATCTACCTTTCGATCACTACTTTCTACAGACGGAAAAGAACCTAGCGTTTTCTTTTGTAACACCATTTTTGAATTACCAAGCACCGAATGCGGTGAGGTAGAAACATTAGCCCTCCTGCATTCACGACTCCCCTTTAAAGCAGTGAGTCAATTAGCATCAGGAGAAGGCAAATCAAGCTTACCAACTGCCATCTTCATGCTCTTTAACTCAACTTCCCGCCTCACTAAAAGATCCATAACAATATTGTTTTGGCTCTGCAGGTTTTCAGCTTTTTTATTTGTTAGAATTATTTCAGCTTGTATTTCAGCCATCAAGTCGTTCAGTGCTTCACGTTTATCATGTTGTTCCATTATTTTTCCTGCAATGTCTTCTTTTTTTCTTTGTAACTGCAACATGCTATTATGTAACTTTTCTTCTGTTAGAACCTCACCACGCTTTATCCTTTCCTGCATTTCCTTATGCGATTCTTTGATACTTGCTGCAGCGGCCTCAAATACCCTAGATTGATCATCACGAATAGCTGCACGGTCCTGAAATTTTGCTGTATGAGATGCAACTCGTTGTTCCAGTTCTTGATGCGCTTGAGCTGTTTGATCTTGCATTTTTTTATCACTCACTGTGCTTAAAACATTTTTTGCTTCTTTAAGTTCAACTCTAAATTTTCTACTTTTATTTAATCTAGCTATTTTATTTTCTAATGTTTCATTAACTGGTACGATGTTACTTTGATCCAATAATTTTTTAAGTGCTTCGACCTTTTGCTTTGCTTGCTCTTCTGTTACTACTGCAGCACTTGCTGAATTTTCACCTGTTCCAGATGCTGGCGGTGTTGATGCACTTAGTTCGCTAATACCAACCCCTAATAAAAGCGCAAGACTTAAAATTGATAAAATATTCTTTTTCATAAAATTAACCCTTAATAGATTATAAAACCTTAAAAAACAAAAGTTCTTTTAAGTACCAAATTACTATCACTAAGTTAAAATAAAGTTAATTTATTGATTTTAAGCACATATAAAAAAAGGCACAGTTAAAACTATGCCTTGGCGTTTATTGTAAAATCAAAATCTTATTCAGATTCGGATTCATATTCTTCATCAAGTGGCAGTGAAACTTCACTTTGGTGATTGCTTTCAAACAACATAATTGGACCTTGCGGCATTATTGTTGAAATTGCATGCTTATAAACCAACTGTGAGTGCCCCTCACGACGCAATAGCATTGTTGCTTGATCAAACCAAGTTACAATCCCTTGCAATTTAACGCCATTAATTAAAAATACAGTCAAAGGTGTTTTATTTTTACGAACATGATTTAAAAAGACATCTTGTACGTTAACGGGCTTCTCTCCGGCCATCTATGTTATTCCTTATTATCTTTACTAAAATTTGATGTTAATAGTGCTTTTTTCAATCTGCAAGTGAAAAAACAAGATAAAAACAAAATTTTCCAAAAGTTGACGCATTTTCTAACAAATAGAATGATTTTAACACAAGATGATGTTTTGTTTCAAAGATCTATTTTGAGGGATATCGCATTATCAAGAGATCTGTTAATATTCAAAACAATTACAAACAAAACGTTTTTGGAGAAAAAATATGTTCACATTACCGCCATTACCGTACGCAAAAAATGCACTTGAACCACACATTACAGCGACTACGCTTTCATTTCACCACGAAAAGCACCACCAAACGTATGTTACAAATTTAAATAATTTAGTAGCTGATACGGCATTTGCGTTACTGACACTTGAGGAAATCATTGAAAAAACAGCTGACTCAGCCGCGCATGTTGGTATTTTCAATAATGCAGCACAAGTATGGAACCACACATTTTATTGGAATTGCATGAAATCAAACGGCGGCGGAATGCCAACTGGCGCACTGCTTTCAAAAATTGATGCTGATTTTGGCTCATACAATACGTTTCGCGAACAATTCAAACAAGCCGCAATAACGCAATTTGGCAGCGGTTGGGCATGGCTTGTGTTAACAGCTGAAGGCAAACTAGCGATTACAAAAACAAGTAATGCAGATTGCCCATTTGCACATGGTCAAACAGCTTTACTAACGATTGATGTTTGGGAACACGCATACTACTTGGATTTCCAAAATCGTCGTGCAGATTATGTTGATACGTTTTTAGATCACCTAGTTAACTGGGATTTTGCGACGTCACAGCTAACTGAATAGCATATGCCTGAATCTACAGCACATACATTATTAATAACTATGGCGGCACTATGTGCTGCCTACCTTTCTTGGCAAGACTGGCACCACGAATCAGTACCTATATGGGCCTTAAGTTTATGGGGACTGCTTTTTATTTTAATCGCACTCATTACACCACCTCACTACGACACATTTATAGCACTAACAAGCCTTTCAGCATTTTTATATGCCTATCAGTGGTTCAGGCAAAAAGAACTTATTGGATTCGCCGATATCATTGTTATCGTATCTCTATCGCTTTGGATTCAGCTTGATATAGTGCCACTATTTTTAGCTCTAACAGGGATACTAGGCACTGCAACAGCATATCTTTTAACATCGAAACGTTTTCCTTTTTTACCCAGCATTTTTATAGCTTCAGCAATTACACTCATTTTTCAATCATTCAATAGGATTCTGCCATGAACTTTCTAACAACAGATACTGCAAAAGCATTTACCGGCAAACATGTCTTGGTACGCGTTGATTGGAATGTACCCTACATGGACGGAAAAATGTTAGATGCAACACGTTTGATTAATACACGTGAAACGTTACATTTACTGCAGGCTAATGGCGCAAAAATAGTTGTATTAGCGCATTATGGCAGACCAACTCTTGCAAAGAACGAACGTAAAGCCGGCAATAATACGCCTGATTTATTTGTAATGGAAGGAGCCTTTTCCTTTAAACCACTACTTGCTGACATGCAAGCTGCCTTAAGCCTTGATTTAAGTTATGTTGAAAACCCCCTAACCTCTGCAGGATCTGAACATATTAATGCGATGCAAAATGGCGACATCGCGCTATGCGAAAACATACGCTTTTTTGGCGGTGAAGAAACAAATGATGCTGTCTTTGCAGCAAAACTTGCTGCACTTGCTGATTTTTATGTAAATGAGGCGTTTTCTTGCAGTCATCGCGCACATGCATCCATCGAAGCCATTGCACATTTACTGCCTTCATATGCAGGTTTGGGTCTAGCACGTGAAATTTCATACCTAAAAAATGCCTTTGAAAGTCCTAAGCGCCCCTTATGGGTTATTGTCGCAGGATCAAAGGTCTCAACTAAAATTGACTTGCTTTTAAATCTATCGAAAAAGGTAGATGGTCTAATCATTGCCGGTGCTATGGCCAATACATTTTTTAAAGCACAAGGCATTGGCGCCGGCCAATCTTTAGTCGAAGATGATTATATTGAAACAGCACGCGAGATCTTAAAAAATGCCACGGCTGAAATCGTTTTTCCATGCGACCGACTTGCCGTTGAAAAGTTATCTTTTACTGAAAAAATGAATGTTATCTCCGTTGACTACGACCAACTACCCGAAACCTATTCTGTTTTTGACATTGGCGAAAAATCACGTAGGCTCTTCATTGAGAAATTACAAAATGCCAAAACAATTATTTGGAACGGACCTGTTGGTATGTTTGAAAACGATGCCTTTACAGGCGGCAGTTTTGCGATTGCCCATGCGCTTGGCCATTTAACGGAAAAAGGTGTGCTCACTCTTGCAGGCGGCGGCGACACATTGGCGACTCTAACCAAAGCAGGGTGCTTGGATAAATTATCGTATTGCTCAACCGCTGGCGGAGCCTTCTTGGAATATCTTGAAGGGAAATCATTACCAGGAATTGAAGCTTTGGTGTAAAGAATTCCTTCTAGAAACGTATATAAAATTTACAAAATAGATGTCACAGGGTGTCATCTATTTTTTTTATTCCCACCATTTTAAACAATAAAAAGAAAAATTCTCTTAAATTTTATAAAATTAACCAAATCTTAATTTTCAAAGTGTCAAATTGAATTATGAACAATTGCGTTTATACGATATTTAAATTTTGAATGTGCACTGCTGAGTAGTTTTGAATGCAAAACAGTACACAATGGGAGCTAGTTATGTCCGAGAACACACAACATAAAATCGATCGCGTTCGCGCACCACGCGTGCAGATTACCTATGACGTTCTTGTGGGAGATACAACAGAAATCAAAGAGCTTCCCTTTGTTGTTGGTATTATGGCAAATCTTTCAGGCATGCATTCTGACACAGTAAAAATCAAAGATAAGAAATTCATAGACATCGATGCTGATAATTTCGATGATATTATGTCATTTATTCAGCCAGCGCTTTCACTTAATGCAAGCAACAAACTTTTTAATAATGATAGCAAATTAAAAGCAGATTTACGCTTTGAAAGCATGGATGACTTTAAGCCGCTCAGCATCGTAAAACAGGTCCCAGCTTTATTAAAACTCTATGAATCACGTATTCACCTTAAAGATTTGCTCGCAAAACTAGATGGTAATGACGTGCTTGAACAGCTGCTTAACGATATTGTTCATGACCCAGATAAGCGCGAGTCACTTCTAATCGAACTTGGCTTAATTAAAAAATCATTTATGCCAAGCATACGCATGAAAAAAGAAACGAATGACTACCAAGCTGATCAAAATAATTCAGATGATGAATTAGACCCAAAATAAGAAAATAGCAAAACAACCAAAAAATAATAAAAGATACTGAGTTACAGGGAGATAATTATGGCTGAGGATACAAAGACATCTGTTCTTGATACCCTTATGATTGAAGGAAAGATGGTTCATGATGAAAGCCAAAAACCCTTTGCACGCGAACTTTTAACTGAATTTGCTAATCAGCTACTTCAACAAGGAAATATTGCACATTCAAATATTAGCGCATTTATTTCAGAACGCATCAGGCAATTAGATGAGTTGATCACAGCTCAGCTAAATGAATTTTTGCATGATCCAAAGTTTTTAAAGTTAGAGGGGTCATGGAGAGGACTTCACTATCTTGTGTCAAATACCAAAACAAGTAATAAACTTAAATTGCGCTTGCTTAATACATCTAAAAAAGAACTGATTGAAGATCTTGAACGATCACCTGAATTTGATCAAAGCCACCTCTTTAAAAAAGTATACGAAGAAGAATATGGCACATTTGGTGGTCACCCTTACTCGTGCTTAGTTGCTGATTTTGAATTTTCACGTAGCGCGCTTGACTTAAACTTTTTAGAAAAACTATCCGCTGTGGCAGCAGCTGCCCACGCACCGCTTTTAACAGCAGCAAATCCAAAACTATTTGACTTAGATAGTTTTGAAAATATATCAGCTCCGCGCGACCTTGCAAAAACATTTCAAAGCCAAGAACTTGCAAAATGGAACAGCTTCCGTAACAGCGAAGATTCCAGATACGTATCCCTATTCTTACCACGTGTTTTAATGCGCCTTCCGTATGGACCAGACACCTCCCCTATTGATGGATTCAACTTCATAGAAGATGTGAATGGCACAGACACAAAACTCTTTTGTTGGGGAAATCCGGCTTATGTCATGGCTGAACGTATCACCAATGCATTTTCAAACTATGGCTGGACTGCAGCTATTCGCGGCGTTGAAGGCGGAGGATTAGTGGAAAACTTACCAGCGTATTCATTCAAAACAACAGCAGGCGACGTGTCATTAAAATGCCCAACCGAAGTTGCAATTACTGATCGCCGTGAAAAAGAATTAAGTGACCAAGGTTTTATAGCGCTTTGCCACTGTAAAGGCACTGACTATGCTGCGTTCTTTGGCGCACAAACTGTTCAACGACCACGTCTTTATGACATTGATGACGCAAATGCCAATGCAATGCTTTCCGCGCGTTTACCTTATGTGCTTGCGGCATCACGTTTTGCACATTACATAAAAGTAATGATGCGCGATAAGATCGGGTCATTCATGACACGGGACAAGGTTGAGCTTTTCCTTAATACATGGATCGCAAACTATATCCTTTTAAATGACGATGCGCCACAAAGTATTAAAGCTAAATATCCATTGCGCGAAGGGCGAATTGATGTGTTTGATGTACCAGGGCAGCCAGGCTCTTATCGCGCGGTCGTCTACTTAAGACCACATTTCCAAATGGAAGAACTTACAGCGTCTATACGATTAGTAGCTACATTACCACCACCTGCAAAGTAAGGTCTTATATATTCTTATTTGCGCAAGTGAATTATCCAACAGGAGAACTAAATGCCAAACAATTTTCAACTTGTCGATTTGCCTGGCAAAGGTGAATTTCGTGTAGCCACAACAGATGCGCAAAACAATGATTCTTTCTTGAGCGCAAGATCCCCTGAATGGATGATTAAAATTGACAATATAACTACGTCAGAAATTGATGGGTATACAAATTACATTGAACTTTTTGGATGGCAAGGAGAATCAAATTGTCTTTCTGCAACACCAGTAAGTGGTGGTCCAAATCTTGCATCATCAACATTACGCCACACAGACCTTATCTTGATTATTCCCTTTGGCGGTCATAGTGCACAAATTGAAACAAAAATGAATCGTTGTGAATATTTAGACAGCATTGTGATAACGCACATAGGTGCAGTCTTAAATAATAAAGTCCCCTTGCAAACACTTGAATTTAATAATTGCCGTATTCAACGGTGCCAACAGCAGCTTGATCGCATGATTGTGCACGTCATGATTTCAGTTAAAACCAATACTGTTTTTGTTTACGATCAAACAGGTCTTTGCACAGGACAAATGGTTAGTAAAACAGATTATATTAAAAACACAGCGGAATAATTCATGAGCAAAGATAATCTTTTCAAAACAGAGCCAAAAACAATTTTAGGTACAGCTATACCTTTTTTTGATCGTTTTGCGGATGAAGATCCACACTCGAAGTGGGATCAAAATTATCAAGCTTTTTTAGGCTACGATGAATTATTGGCCTCTGTTATCAATGAAGTATCACATATTCTAAATACACGTCGCAGTGCGCGACAAGCTTTCTATGATGATGTTGAAGATGACGCTATTTATTTTGGCTTACCTGCCTTATTTGGGTTTAATGATTTTCAATCTTTTGATGCATTAAACACCCTCGACAGGCGAAAAATCATAAATTTGTGCGAAAAATCAATTAACTTATTTGAACCTCGTCTTAAAAACACAAAAGTAACCATTAGCGACTACGACTCACAAAAACAGTCACTTGATATCTTTGTATCTGGCGCCCTGCAACTAAAACACGGATTTGAAATGATTAACTTTCCAGTTCGAATTGATCGAAAAGATCGTTAGTATTGATTACGATAAACACCTTTATAAAAAGTGTAATGCAGTTGAATATTTTTTGGCAAAATCAAAGAATATAGAAAAATTACACCGTGATCGCTTAAACCTTTTTTACTAAAATATTTAACCACATTTTATCAGGACGATGAGCCACATTGGCTGTGGAATCTTTAGCTTTCCTAATATCAATAACATCAAACAAATTGCTAAGATGTACTTTAATAGACTGTTCCTTCATGTAATAAAAAGTTCGTCCTTCTTGGGTGTATTGACCTTCCCATGTTTAAAGGCACCAAAGAATGCTGCCTCAAGTATGTGATACTAGGTTATGTCAAAATGTTATAGTTTTCACATTTTAAAACCTAACGCCTCGAACTTAATTCCAAATTGAGCACAGCATAAGTTTATACTTTTTAAAACTCTCCTCTTGCAAAAAGGCGACCACCAAGCCATCATAAAATCATAAATTTTAATAACGCAGCATGGACTTTAATCATATGAACTCAGTCATCAAATGGATTGATGCGCGTCTTCCAGTTTTTCATTTTATTAATAAAGAATTAGCTGAATACCCAACGCCAAAAAACTTAAATTACCTTTGGAATTTTGGATCCCTTGCGGGCATCACACTTGTCATTATGATCATCTCCGGCATTTTTTTAGCAATGCACTATGTGCCGCACGTTGACCATGCCTTTGATAGCGTTGAAAGCATTATGCGCGACGTAAATGGTGGTTGGCTCATTCGCTATATTCATATGAATGGTGCGTCCATGTTCTTCATAGTCGTCTATGCTCACATGGCGCGCGGCCTTTACTATGGTTCGTATAAAGCCCCCCGCGAACTCCTTTGGATGATTGGGGTTGTAATTCTACTACTTATGATGGCAACTGCATTCATGGGCTATGTCTTACCATGGGGACAAATGAGCTTTTGGGGAGCAACCGTAATCACCAACTTGTTTTCAGCTTTTCCTGGCGGTGAAGCCATCGTGCACTGGTTATGGGGTGGTTTTTCTGTAGATAACCCAACATTAAATCGTTTCTTTGTGCTGCATTATTTATTTCCATTTTTAATCATTGCGGTGACAATGTTGCACTTAGTTGCTTTGCATCAATTTGGATCAAATAATCCGCTTGGCATTGAACGCACAAAGCCATCTGACAGCGTACCGTTTCACCCATTTTATACGATTAAAGATCTATTTGGCTTAAGCGTTTACCTGCTCATTTTTTCAGCATTAATCTTCTTTACGCCGAATTTTTTTGGTGAACCAGACAACTACATTCCAGCAAACCCAATGGTTACGCCGCCTCATATCGTTCCTGAATGGTATTTCTTACCTTTTTACGCTATTTTAAGGTCGATCCCAAGCAAGCTTGGCGGCGTTATGGCTATGTTTGGCGCTATTTTTGTCTTGTTTATTTTACCATTTCTAGACAAACATCCTGTACGTAGCGGACGTTTCCGCCCCTATTACAAATATTTTTTCTGGGTATTTCTTGCGAACTGTTTTGTACTTGGCTGGGTTGGCGGAAAGCCGCCTGAAGGAATCTATTTAATTTTAGGTCGTTTGTGCACAGCCTATTATTTTTTTCACTTTGTTGTACTATACCCGTTGCTGTCATTTATTGAACCACGCGTAAAATTACCTGAAGGTTTTGATGATTACGCAAAACATTAATTCGCATAAAAAAACAGTGTCACTTAATAAAAAGCAGCACTGTTAAAAACATTCACGCTGCAAAGATTAAATTTATAGGAAAGCATGATGGTCTTTCGTGCATATGACTAAAAAGATCAATAGCAAAAAAATTCATTTTTAAATAATATTGTGTACATTAGTCATTCTACATTTGGTCTTTTTAAGTCACACCCTTTTTCTTTTTTCTAAAAACAATAAATTTCCGAACAATTTAGTTGCAATTTGTTTGTTATATTTGGTACAAGCGAAAGTAGCCCCCCAAAGGAAGTCCTAGTTTTGTCACGAAGTGTCGTTGTCGTTGAATCACCTGCAAAAGCAAAAACAATTAATAAGTATCTCGGTTCTGATTTTACTGTTTTAGCAAGCTATGGGCATATTCGAGACCTTCCTTCCAAAAATGGATCTGTTAATCCAGACAATGCATTCTCAATGATTTGGGAAATGGATGACCGTGGACGAAAAAATATTGAAGCCATAAAAAAAGCACTAAAAGGTGCTGACACACTTTATCTAGCGACCGACCCTGACAGAGAAGGGGAAGCAATTTCATGGCATGTGAATGAAGTACTTAATGACGCAAATGCATTAAAAGGCATGGAAATTCATCGTATTGTCTTTCATGAAATCACCAAAAAAGCCGTTCAAGCATCGCTGCAACACCCACGTCCTGTAAATGACGAACTGGTACAAGCATATCTTGCGCGCCGGGCTCTTGACTATCTTGTTGGCTTCACCCTTTCCCCGGTCTTATGGCGCAAACTTCCAGGCGCACGTTCAGCTGGACGCGTTCAATCTGTTGCGCTTCGTATTGTTGTTGACCGTGAAGAAGAAATTGAACGCTTTATTAGCCAAGAATACTGGTCAATCACAGGTGCTTTTGAATCTAACAAAGATGCATTCGAAGCGCGCTTAACTTACTTTAATGGCGCAAAGATTGAAAAGTTTACAATTACTAATGAAATTGATGCAAAAGCTGCTGTCAACCAATTAAATGTCTTATCCTATACTGTTAAATCCATTGAAAAAAAACAAGTAAAGCGTAACCCAGCAGCCCCATTTATCACATCGACCTTACAACAAGAAGCGTCACGCAAGTTAGGATTTGGTGCAAGTCGTACAATGCAAGTTGCCCAAAAATTATATGAAGGCATTGAAATTGGCGGCGAAACGCTTGGTTTAATCACTTATATGCGTACAGATAGCGTCAATATGGCAGGTGATGCAATCACGGAAGCACGTGATTTTTTAAATAAAAATTTTGGCGATGCGTATGTTCCAAACGCACCACGTGTATACAAAACAAAAGCAAAAAATGCACAAGAAGCACACGAATGTATCCGCCCCACTCGCTTCACATTAAAACCTGAAGATGTTGCTCCATACCTTGACGATCAACAACGAAAGCTCTACGAACTTATATGGAAACGCGCACTTGCCAGTCAAATGGAAACAGCTTTATTTGATCAAGTAGCTGTTGATATGGCTGACCCAAGCGGTAAAAATGTTTTCCGCGCGACAGGTTCAACACAAGTATTTGACGGGTTTTTACGCCTATATCAAGAAGGTGTTGATGAACCATCCGATGATGAAAATGCACGGACACTCCCTAAGTTTACCGAGAATCAAGCTGTTGATTTAAAAGACGTCACTCCAAATCAACATTTCACACAGCCACCACCACGTTTTTCAGAAGCAACGCTTGTCAAAAAATTAGAAGAACTTGGTATTGGGCGCCCATCAACATACGCATCACTTATTCAAACATTACAAGATCGCCAGTATGTGCGCGTTGACAAGCGTCAATTTTTTCCTGAAGATCGGGGCCGAATTGTTACATCCTTTTTAACGCACTATTTTCCAAAATATGTTGAATATGATTTCACAGCGCAACTTGAAGAAGAGCTTGACGAAATTTCTGCAGGAAATCTTTCTTGGCAAGCAACCTTAACAAATTTCTGGACTGATTTTAAAAAGAACGTTGAACTTACAACGCCGCTTACCATTTCAGAAGTTATTGATACACTGGAAGCCGATCTTGCGCATTTCTTATTTCATGGCACAACAGAAGAAGATCGTACATGCCCTGCTTGTAAAGTAGGCAAAATGAATTTAAAACTCAGTAAGTTTGGCGCATTCATCGGTTGTTCAAACTACCCTGAATGCCGCCACACACGTTCACTTGTGCAAGACGATGATTCAAATGCAGAGCATATGGAAGCTGAAACACGTGAAATGGGAAATGACCCCATACATAATATTCCAATTTTGCTAAAACGTGGTCCTTATGGATTCTATTTTGAATGGCAAGGTATTATTCCAACGCCAGAACCTGTTATTGATCCTGAGGCAAAACCGAAACGCAAGTCGACCGCAAAACCGAAAAAAGAACCAAAGGCACCTAAGCCAAAGCGTGTCTCCTTACCTGCTACCGTATTGCCAACAGATGCAACATTAGAATTAGCGATGCAATTATCTGTTCTTCCCAAGATGATTGGTGTGCACCCAGAAGATGATAAGCCCATGAGCGTCGGTTATGGCCGTTTTGGCCCTTATATTAAGTATGAAGACATGTTTGTATCCATCCCAAAAACAATTGATTTCCTGCATGTCACAATCGAAGAAGCAGTAGATCTTATTGCAAAAAAGAAAGCACGTCCACCACGCCCTGTTAGAGGAAAAACAACTGTTAAGGCAAAGGCAGCTGATAGCACTGAAAATGTGAAAGCAACAACAAAAAAGGCTGCTGTCAAAAAAGCTCCAGCAAAGAAAGTTGCAGCTAAAAAAGCTCCAGCAAAGAAAGTTGCAGCTAAAAAAGTAACTACAAAAAAGGCGCCAGCTAAAAAAGAATAACTCTTTGAGATACTAAGGTGCCATTAAGATAAAGTTCACAGATAATTTAAGTATAAAAAAACCTGAAGCATTGGGCCTCAGGTTTTTTCTTGTTTAATAAAATTTGCTCTACCGAATAAAATTCAACAAACGTTTAAAGCGTAAAGCAAATGGCCAACTCCATGGCTCATACCACTTAGCAGAGGTAGAGAAAAACAAAATCTCAGCACGACCAATTACATTTTTTTCAGGGATATAACCGACCATTGACTGAACACGGCTATCACTTGAATTATCACGATTATCACCCATCATAAAATAATGCCCTTCTGGTACAACAAATTCTTCTGTATTATCCAGGCGACCTTCACCCATTGGTTTTCCTTTTAAGATCGGATGACGAACACCATTCGGCAATGTTTCCATGTATTGTGGCATAATCAAGAAACGGCCTTCTTCATCAACCATATGATAATCAGCAATTTTTTCAAGCTTCACTGGCATACCATTAAGGTGCAAAATCCCACCTTTAATCTGAACACGGTCGCCGGGCTTACCAACTAAACGCTTAATGTAATCTTTGCCCTCGTCTTTTGGATTATTAAAAACGACAACATCGCCTTGTTTCGGTTCAGTTGACCAAATACGATTTTCCATTAAATTGGGCGCAAATGGAAATGTGTGATTGCAATAACCATAACAATATTTATTCACAAACAAGAAATCACCAACCATTAATGTTGGATACATTGAACCTGATGGAATGCTAAACGGTTGAAACAGAAATGTACGAATGATCATCGCTACGACAAATGCATTGAAAAATCCTTTTGTCTCCATCCAAAAACGTGTGTTTTTAAATTCATTAAAACGATTTTCTCTGTCATTTCTTTGGCTGCTTATAGTCATTTCTAAATCCTTTTCATAGACTCATAAATTTTATCAAGAAAAACATGGCGCACGCAAGTTAAAAGAAAAAGAATGAATCAAGCAATGAAAATAAAAAACGAACCCAAAACTTGTTAAAAAATTATGAAGCACAATTAATTACTTATTAATATTTTTTACATATATTAAAAATTGGCAATAAAGCCAAATTTTACCTGAGGTATACTTCATGTCTAAACTCACAAATAAAGCCGTAATGTTCGCGATTCTAATTGGTTCTAGTACCGGTCATGTGTTTGCTGGCAAAGGGAATGCTCTTGAAAAATTAGAAAGTGGACTTAAAAAAATATCAATATCTGCTACACACGTTGTTCATGCTGCACAAAAAGATGTGCCAATAGCACAAGCGATAGGCACTCATGCAATAACTCTTGCACAAGCAACAGCTGCAGCCACTGGAAATACTCACTTAGTTGCTGAATTAAGCACAGCACAAACTGTTCTTGACGGGGCTTCTAAAGTGGCTGAATCAACAACTACAAGTGCGGCTCTTAAAAATGCAGAAACAGTAGCATTAACCATTAACCCATACGCACAAGCAGATATCACAAAAATTAATAATATCGTATCCAAAGCAGATGCCGTTGCCTCAATTGCAATCCCGCTTGTACAGATTGCCGTCGCTGCTGCAGGTCAAAAAACCACGTAAGACTATTAATTTAATAAATTAAAAAGCTTGGCATAATCCAGTTCGCGAGTGGCGTAGAAACTATGTGCCATTCATATTTAAAAAAAAGAAGACAAATAATTTTATAAACATATCCTTTTTTACCTACAAGCCTTTATGCATGCGAGGGTATTTACATAATAAATTGTAATTAAATTGATGTACCTATCACTAATCAACATGTTGATTTTATAAAACTAATTTTTTGAAAACTGAAAATAGTTAGGTCACTTGATTTCTTAACATGGTATAAAATGAGCAAAAGGAATTTCGAAATCAACAGATTGGTTTGAGGTAGATATATAGGCTATATGTTCGCTGATTTCATATACAACTGATTTGATATACAAATGGCTTCAAAATTGCTAAATTGTCACAATCATACAATTTAAAAGATTTATTTACATGGACTATAAAGCTTCAGTTTTTCTACCAAAAACAACGTTCGCTATGAAAGCAAATCTATCTGTGCGCGAACCAGAAATTTTGGCACAATGGGAATCCGATCATTTATTCCAGTTTCTTCGCACGCAAAGCAAAGGCCGACCAAAATTTGTCATGGCGTTTGGCCCTCCTTATGCAAATGGCAACATCCACATTGGGCATGCTTTAAGTGAAGTCTTAAAAGACATTATTAATAAGACATACCAAATGAATGGTTTTGATGCAGGCATGATTCCTGGCTGGGACTGTCATGGCCTTCCCATCGAATGGAAAATCGAAGAACAATACCGTGCAAAAGGTAAAAATAAAGACGAAGTTGACCCACTTGTATTTCGCGCTGAATGCCGCACATTTGCAGCAAATTGGACAGCTATTCAAAAAGAAGAATTCAAGCGTTTAGGTATCATTGCTGACTTTGACAATGCTTATTCAACGATGGCCTTTGAAACAGAAGCAAAAATTGTAGCTGAACTTGGCAAATTTTTGATGAACGGATCTTTATATCGCGGCCTGCGCCCTGTTATGTGGTCTGTTGTTGAAAAAACAGCTCTTGCTGACGCTGAAGTCGAATATAAAGACCATACTAGTGATTCCATTTACGTCGCATTTAACATCGTCAAATCAACGATTGCAGCGCTTAATAACGTTGCTGCTGTCATTTGGACAACAACCCCATGGACACTTCCAGGAAACCGGGCCATCGCCTATGGCGAAGAAATTGAATACGTCGTCATTAAAGCAAAACAAGCCACAGACTTAATTACAAGCGATCGTCAGTTCCTTGTAGCAAAAGATCTTGCATCTGCCTTTTGTACTGCCGTCGGTCTGGAAGATTTTGAAATTACATTTAAATGCCTTGGTGCAGATCTTGCTGGTATTATATGTGCACACCCATGGCGCGATCACAAAGATGCATTAAAAGGTTATGATTTTGACGTTCCATTCTTGACCGGCGACCACGTAACCGTTGATGCGGGTACAGGTCTTGTACATACAGCGCCAGGACACGGTGTGGAAGACTTTGAAGTTGGCAAAAAATTTGGTATCGCTGTCCCTGAAACGGTTCAAGGTGATGGTACATATTATGAACATGTTCCATTATTTGCCGGTCAACATATTTTCAAAATAAATCCAGTTGTTATACAAGCCTTAACAGATGTTAATGCGCTTCTTAAAACATCAAAGCTAACGCATAGCTATCCACATTCATGGCGATCAAAGGCCCCGCTTATTTACCGTGCAACTGCACAATGGTTTGTTTCAATGCAAACAAATGACCTTCGTAAAAAAGCACTTGAAGCCATTGACGTGGTTGAATGGTTCCCAGCTTCAGGTAAAAACCGCATTAAAAGCATGGTTGAATCACGTCCAGATTGGTGCCTATCACGTCAACGTGCCTGGGGAACGCCAATGACCATCTTTGTAAACAAGCGCAGCGGTGAACCACTTCGTGATCCTGCTGTCCATCAGCGCATTGTTGACGCCATCGCTGCTGAAGGTGCCGATGTTTGGTTTAAAAATGATGCTGCTTATTTTCTGGGCGACGCCTATGATGCAAATGACTATGAAAAAATCAATGATATATTAGACGTATGGTTTGACAGCGGCTGCACGCATTCTTTTGTATTGCGCGATAATCCAGATCAACAATGGCCTGCAGATGTGTACCTTGAAGGTTCCGATCAACACCGCGGCTGGTTTCAATCATCGTTGTTACAAAGCTGTGGAACTGCTGGCGTTGCACCTTATAAAAAAGTTGTTACGCACGGGTTTGTGCTTGATGAACGCGGTTACAAAATGTCAAAGTCTATTGGCAATATCGTTGCACCAGCAGAAGTCATTCAAAAATACGGTGCAGATATGTTACGTCTTTGGATTGTCAACTCTGACTACACTGAAGATTTACGTATTGGTAATGAAATCCTAAAGCACCAAGAAGATATTTATCGTCGTTTCCGCAACACTCTACGTTATTTGCTTGGCGCCCTTTCAGGCTTTTCAGAAGCTGAAACAATTGACGCAAAGTCTATGCCAGCATTAGAACAGTGGGTTTTACATCGCTTAAAAGAAATCGAAACGGCGCATCAAGCTGCTATTGAAAGCTTTGATTTTTCAGCATTCTATATGGATTTGCATCATTTGTGTGCTGTGGATCTATCGGCTTTTTATTTTGATATCCGTAAAGATTCACTCTATTGTGATGGAGCCGACTCACTCAGCCGCCGTGCTACACGCACCGTAATGAATCAAATACTTTTATGTTTAACACACTGGCTAGCACCTGTTCTAAGCTTTACAGCTGAAGAAGCATATCAAGAATACCAAACACAAACAGGTGTGACTGACAAAACAAGCATTCACGCATCACAATTTCCAAAATTAGACGCTAATTGGCACCAACCAGCCTTGGCTACACGCTGGGAAGCTATTCGTGATATTCGTCGTGTGATTACATCTGCACTTGAATTAGAACGCGCAGCAAAAACCATTGGGTCCAGCTTACAAGGTAGCGTTGCGTTATATATCTCTGCTGAAAAGGCAACATATCTACAAGGTCTTGATTTGGCTGAACTGTGTATTACATCATCCGCTAAAATCCTATTGGCACAAGCACCTGCAGGCGCTGTAACGCTTGATGATGTACCTGGTGTTGGTGTTGTTGTGAACGTAGCAGAGGGCGGAAAATGTCAACGTTGCTGGCGTATTCTTCCTGAAGTTGGCGCAGCTGATTCAATCAGAGAACACAATGATATTTGTATTCGCTGCGAAGATGTTGTTGTTGGTTTGAATAGATAAGGGCACCTATCATCCTTGAATATACCCTTTAATCAGGGTATACCTAAAAGATGAAAAACACATAAAAAAGTAATATACTTTGACTTCAACTTCCTCATCATTGGTCTCAAATTCGGCCGTTTACGACGGCTTTGTGCACCTTCGCGTGCATTCAGCCTATTCGTTAACCGAAGGCGCTATTTTGATGAAGAGCCTACCAAAGCTATGCCAAAAACACAACATGCCTGCCATGGCACTGACAGACACAAACAACATGTTTGGCGCGCTTGAATTTTCTATGGCGGCAACGGATGCCGGTATTCAGCCAATCATTGGGTGCCAATTAACTATTGATCTAAGCACGCTCTTTCCAAAAGTAACAACGACGCCATCTCCAATGGTTTTCTTGGCGCAAAATGAAGCTGGCTACATGAGTTTAATGAAACTTATCAGTCGCGCTTATTTTAAAGAACAGGGCCTGATAGGACCACATGTCACCATGGCTGAACTTGCCGATTGTACCGATGGGGTGATTTGTCTTACAGGCGCTCATGAAGGACCCCTTGCGCAGCTACTTCTACTACCTAACACAGAACATCGTGCAGAATGCAGCGACATCTTTGTAAAAACACTTCTAGAACTTTTTCCGAATCGTTTATATATAGAATTACAACGTCATGGCATTCCAGTTCAGCAACAACTAGAAACACAATTCTTGGATACTGCACTGCGGTTTAATATCCCTATTGTTGCAACCAACAATGTGTTTTTTGATACCCCCGATATGCACCAAGCGCATGATGCCCTGCTTTGTGTTGCTGCCGGCGCATATGTTGAACAAGATCAACGTCGCATGGAAACGCCGCGTCATTATTTTAGATCTTCAGCTGAAATGAAGGAAGTCTTTGCTGATTTACCAGAAGCCATCGAAAACACCGTTAATATTGCACGCCGATGTCACTACAGGCCTTTGCCGCGAAAGCCAATCCTACCGAACTTTCCAACAGAATCAGGCCGCACTGAAAACGAGGAAATGTGGGATCAATCCCATGCAGGACTTGAAAAACGCTTAATAGAAGAAGTTTTCAACCGTTTTCCCGAAGAACAACACGAAGCCCTTCGCACGCAATACACCGAACGTTTGCGATACGAGCTTGGCATTATTGATACCATGGGCTTTCCTGGGTACTTTTTGATTGTCTCGGACTTTATAAAATGGGCAAAAGACAAAGGGATACCAGTTGGACCAGGCCGCGGCTCTGGGGCGGGATCATTGGTCGCTTGGGTTCTTCTTATTACAGACATGGACCCCCTTCGATTCAACTTACTCTTTGAACGTTTTTTAAACCCAGAACGTGTTTCTATGCCTGACTTTGACGTCGATTTTTGTCAAGATCGCCGCGACGAAGTCATTCGCTATGTCTGCGAAAAATACGGCATGGATCGTGTTGCGCATATTATTACTTTTGGTAAATTACAAGCGCGTATTGTGATTCGTGACGTTGGCCGGGTCCTTCAAATGCCGTATGGTCAAATCGATCGCATTTGTAAAATGATTCCAAATAATCCTGCAAATCCAATGACGCTTGCGCAATCAATTGAACACGAACCGCTTTTAAAACAGCAACGTGATGATGATGAAATGGTTGCACGCCTGATGGACATCGGGATGAAGCTTGAAGGCCTTTATCGTCACGCATCCACCCATGCTGCCGGTGTTGTCATTGGTGATCGCCCACTTGATGAGCTTGTGCCACTTTACCGAGACGAAAAATCAGACCTTGCCGTAACCCAATTTAACATGAAATATGTTGAAACTGCAGGCTTGGTAAAATTCGACTTTTTGGGGCTAAAGACCCTAACCGTTGTTGAATATTGCTGCAGACTTGTACGCGCTGAAACAGGGACCGATTTTCGTATTCAAACCATTCCACTTGATGATCCAGCAACTTTTGCTTTGCTTTGCCGCGTTGAAGCTGTCGGCATATTCCAGCTGGAAAGTGCCGGCATGCGTGATGTCCTTCGTCGTTTACAACCAGACCGATTCGAAGATTTAATTGCCCTTGTGGCCCTATACCGTCCAGGTCCGATGGACGATATTCCGCGTTACCTTGCGTGTAAACATGGTGAAGAAGCCATTAGTTATTTGCATCCGCTGTTGAAAGATATTTTAGAACCAACATACGGGGTTATGGTTTACCAAGAACAGGTTATGCAAATCGCACAGGTTTTGGGTGGTTACACACTTGGCGCTGCTGACCTACTTCGTCGCGCGATGGGTAAAAAAATTAAATCTGAAATGGATGCACAGCGGACCTTATTTACAGAAGGCGCTATTAAAAATGGCATTAAAAAAGAAATTGCATCACAAATTTTTGACCAAATGGCAAAGTTCGCAGGGTATGGTTTTAACAAATCACACTCGGCGCCTTACGCATTGCTTGCCTACCAAACCGCTTATTTAAAAGCTAATTATCCCCTACAATTTTTTGCAGCAACCATGACCTTGGATATGCACAACACTGATAAATTGAATGTGTACCGTCAGGATCTTGACCGTCAAGAAATCCCATTGTTACCGCCAAATGTAAATGAATCAGACGTTACCTTTAAGGTTGAAAATGGTGGTATTCGTTATGGTTTGGCAGCAATTAAAGGGGTTGGTGCACAAGCTATGGAAAGCCTTGTAGCAGAGCGCACTAAAAATGGTCCATTTAAATCGCTAGGCGATTTTGCCGCACGTATTGATGCAGGGGCAGTCAACAAACGACAACTTGAAAATATGGTAACATCAGGCACATTTGATTGCATGCAAAGCAATCGCCGCCAATTAGTCGAAGGGCTTGAAGCACTACTTGGCATTGCGCAACAAATACGAACCCAAAAAGCAAGCAAACAAAAGATGCTGTTCGGCGGCGGCACTAATGAGGTGGCACAAGAAGTTCCACTGCCCGATGTTATGGAATGGACACCACTTGATCGTTTGCAACAAGAATTTGATGCGCTTGGTTTCTATTTAAGTGCGCACCCATTAGACATGTATAAAGAAGCGCTTGATAAGCTAGGTGTTGTGAAAAGCTGTAATTTGCTTGAACGTGCTACCAACAGCAACCAAACGGTTGCTCTCGCTGGAATCATCTTAACAAAACAAGAGCGTACATCTAAAAAAGGCGACCGCTTTGCCTTTGTTACTATGACAGACTTAACGGGTGTGTATGAAGTTGCTTTCTTTTCCGAAACCTTTACAACCGTTCGCGATAAATTAATCCCAGGTCAAGCCGTTTACGTAACAGGAAATTTGCGTGCAGATGGCGACGAAAGCTATCGCTTAACTGGAAACGGTCTAGAACCACTTGATAACAAAGCAAAGGTTGAATCCTTTGAGTTGCTTATAGATCCCAAAAAAGCAAATGTTGCTTATCTGGCTGAAATCATAAGCGGTCTTAAACGCGGACGAACAATCATTCAGTTCCTTATACCGGTTGATGAAATTGGCACGATTAAAGTCACACTGAAAGATGGCTATGATGTAACGCCAAATCAAAAAGCGGCGTTACTTCAAGTATGTGGATAAATTAATTTAAAGTAAGCCATCTTTGCCCAACACGTAATTTTTATTCGATTAACACGTAATTTTTATATGTACATTAGAAATTCATATAATGTACTTTTAAAATAAATTTGCAGTTACTTTGTTTTTTAGTTAACATGAAACCAACCAATAAACATCTTACACTAAAATCAAATAAAAAAATTGATCTTGAAAATATAAATACTTCTTTTTCAATTCAATTGATTGATTTTAAATAGATATATTCGCGTTTTTATTTACACACTCTTATCATAAAGAGGGCACAATAAAATCAAAAACGCATTAAACTAGGAGATTATAGATGACCACAGCTGTTAATTTTCAGCCAAACTCAACAAAAACAAACGAAACAGATAAAAAAGAAAGCATTTTACCTGAAATCACATTAAAGGCCGTATTGCTTGGTTTTCTTTTAGCTATGGTTTTATGTGCATCAAATACCTATGTCGCTCTTAAGGTCGGCCGAACAATTTCAGGCTCCATCCCCGCTGCAGTTTTATCAATCCTGTTTCTTAGTTTTTGGAAAAAAACAAGCATTCTTGAACACAATATTGTTCAAACAACAGCTTCCGCAGGTGAGGTCGTCAGCGCAGGCATAACGTTTACAATTCCAGCGTTGGTTATGATTGGGTTTTGGGATCATTTTAATTACTTTGAAGTACTTTCTGTTGCTATTATTGGCGGCTTTTTAGGTGTTGCTTTTTCTGTCCCTTTGCGCCGCAGCATGATTATTCAACAAAAGCTTCCCTATCCAGAAGGCATAGCAACAGCAGCTGTTCTTAAATCAGGTGATGCCAAAGGAACAGGGAAAATTCTTATTTCAGGCGGCTTGTTTGCTGGTCTATACAGTTTTTTTCAAGACGGTGCGCGCTGGCTTACATCTGAAGTACAATCATGGAAAAACATTGGTCCTGTTCCTGTTGGCGGCGGGTTTGAACTATCTCCTGTTCTACTTGGGGCTGGCTATATCGTCGGCCTTCGTGTTTCAACTGCGATGATTATTGGCACAGGAATCACTTGGGTTATTGCCGTTCCATTGTATGCAATTCTTTATGGTGCACCAGATCTTGATGCACATGTTTCTGCGCTTGCAATTTGGAAAAAAGTAAAAATGATTGGTATTGGCGGCATGATTGTTGGTGGTTTATGGGGCATGTTATCTCTTTCAAAAGTCATGATTGAAGCAATCACATCATCCATTGATACCCTGAAAGGAAAAACCACTGACATGTCATCATTGCCACGTGTTGATCGTGACATGCCAATGAACTACGTTGGTTTAATGATTATTGTGTTGACGATTCCTTTGCTTTTTATGTTTTATAGCTCACTTGCAGCCCCACTTGACCTTTCAACAATGCACGGTGTTTTCGTTGCAATAACAGCAACATTAGCCTCATTACTTATTGCTTTTGGGTGCGCAGCTGTTGGTTCATACCTAACAGGTATTGCAGGTTCAACACTTTTACCAATCTCAGGAATTACAATATCAGGTATTTTGCTTTTTGGCGGTTTGTTGTTTTTACTTTTTGCAGGACAAGTCGATCTGACTGTAAATTCACCACATGCCATTTCAGTGGCTGGCGCAACTATTTTATTTGCATCAGTTGTGGCGCTTTCTGCATCTTTAAGTGCCGACAATATGCAAGACCTAAAAGCAGGATCAATAGTTGGCGCCACGCCATGGAAACAACAATTTATGTTACTTGTTGGCGTTGTCGGTGGAGCCATTGTCGTTGCTCCTGTTCTTGATCTTTTATTTAATGCATATGGTTTTGGTGACGTTGTTCCACGCCAAGGCATGGATCTAACACAAACACTAAAAGCACCTCAAGCAACGATGATGGCAACAATGGCAAAAGGTTTGTTCGCTGGTGGCATTGATTGGGTGATGATTAGCATTGGGGCTGTGATTGGAATTGTTATTATCACGATTGATCAGTATTTCAAGCGTATTGGCAAGCCAAACACCCTTCCTGTTTTAGCTGTTTCATTTGGTATGTACATGCCAGCATCAATGATTCTAACCTTTTTAACAGGCGGGATTTTAGCATATTACACAACAAAAAAACGCAATACATTACCTAAAGAAAAACAAGCCATCTCTGAACAAAATGGCGTACTTTATGCATCTGGTGTTATTGCAGGAACAGCATTAATGGGTGTTTTAATCGCTATCCCACTTTCGCAAGGCATCCATATGGATAAAGCGATGGGGCAACTACCGCTAATGGTAACTGAATGTGCTGGCGTTGGCATCTTTGCTTGGTTAATGTACATCATGTACAAAAAGGGATCATGCAATACGCAATAAATGACGTATTAAATTTTCATAAACCCTTGGAAGCATTCAAGGGTTTTTTACTTTTCAGATTATTAATTCCAATATTTCAATGCGTACATTTTTCTATCATTTTTCCATTCAGCAATAAAGTAGTACTCCTCGCGAGCATCTATTTCAATGGTAAAGGATGCTGCACCAAAGCGCGTTAAATCACGAATAAGCTGATCATTCTGCGCAGGCGCAAAAAACATTCTGTATGCGATCCCGTTAACTAAGCATAATTCATTCAATAATTTGTTCAACTCAGTTGACACTAAAGCAGCAGCGGTACGTACTGTCATCTGATCCCCTAGCCATAACGCGGGCTTTTGCTGCACTGGCACTCGTGCTTGAAAAGGTATTGGTTTGGTTCGTTCATGATGATTGGTAATAGCCTGAGAAGAAGAAATATTATGATGACCACCGAAAGAAGCTAGCTTGTTTTTGTCAACAACAGGTGCTGCAACAGGAAGCAGAGAAAGCTGACTATCTTGATGCGTTGCAGGTTGACGTGCCTTAGATGCACCACGTAAAGCTATTAACTGAAAAACAAAAGTCTTTGGTTTTTTGGCCCCTCCCCACCATGCAATTCCTTTTCTATTCCATGTCAAGGACACCTTGGTGTTGATTGCATCAAAAGAAATATTATGTGGATATTCTCCATACTTAAGTGCAAGAAGAGATATTTTAGGATAGGTTTCAGCAGTAAGCTCAAACGCCCCATAATGACGTAAAAGCATGTTGTTTATTTGATCAAGAACAGGCGAATTTATTTCAGTTTCACGACCAGTTGAACTTCTGGATGTTTCTTCTGACGATAATGATGCCGCATAAATTTCAGCATAATTACGCTTTGAAATAAAAGGATTATCAATTTCTGTTACAGAAAAGCAACTGCTTTGGATAAGGGCTAAAGTAAATAATGTTTTGAAAAGTGATGTTAAATAGTTATCTTTCATAAGAGACTCTCTCTACTATCAAGTTAACATCGCACCAATGAAAAAATATATTATATCAAAAAATACCTCTATTTATTACAATAGCTCCTTACAAACGTATTCAAAAAAAATATTTTTTACGCATTGAACCAAGCTTAATGGCGACAAAAGATGTTCTATTGCAAACTCTATTTTAAGTTTATATTAAGCATAAATAAAAAAAGATGAAACATAGAATTATACGTAAATAATAGCAAAAAATAATTAACAAAAAAATAATTCAAATAAAAAATAAATATTTATTCTTTTAAGATCAAGACAATAAATTACCGTGTCAAGCGCGGTAATAATAGCAAAAAAATAAACGCAAAGCTTGGTGAATGAAACTGCTGCGTAAGTCAAGTTAGTGAGTTAAAAACCTATGAAAACTCTTAGTTCAAAATGCTCAAAAACGACTTACGCTTTCCTGTCAGCAAAAATTAAACACGCCCATAAGCATCATCATAGCGCTTAATATCATCTTCGCCTAAATAACTACCTATTTGCGTTTCAATTAAAATCAATAGTTCATCACCTATATTTTCAAGTCGATGTAAACTTTTTGCAGGAATAAAAGTTGACCCATTCACTGTTAATTCAAGTTCTTTATCGCCATTAAGAACCTTTGCTGTTCCTTGCACAACAACCCAATGTTCAGATCGATGTTCATGGCTTTGTAAACTTAGCTTCGCACCAGATTTCACTTCAATGCGTTTGACTTTAAAGCCATCCCTTTCATTAAGGATCTCATATGTTCCCCATGGTCTATGAACTGCCTTATGAATTTTATACGCATCGTGATTATTATTTTTAAGCTTTGCGTAAATTTTCTTAACATCTTGCGCTGAATTTTTATCAACCACGAGCATAGCGTCTGGCGTCACAATAACTGCAATATTAGTTAATCCAACGACACCAACGATAAAATCTTTTTCCACCTGCACAAAACAATCTGTGCAATTTTCAAGAATAGCATCACCCACTATTTTATTGCCTGATTCATCTGCCTTTCCTAAACTACCTAATGACTTCCAGCAACCAATATCATTCCACCCAATATCACATGGGATAACATTCGCATCTTTAGTTTTCTGCATTACAGCATAATCAATTGAATCCGAGCGAATGGCATCAAAATCAGCACGTTCTGGATAAACATGAAATGGAGATTTTCTAGCATTTTCAAAAGCAATTGTTGAATTTCTTAAAATATCAGGACAATAACGTCCCATTTCATCAAGCATTTTCGTGACTTTAAAACAGAACATGCCTGAATTCCAAATGAACTTTCCTGATTTTATATATGATTCAGCCGTTTCATAATCAGGCTTTTCAACAAAATTAAGTACATTTATTCCATCCGCTTCAATATATCCATAGCCTGTTTCAGGTCTGCTTGGCGTAATTCCGAATGTTACAATTTTATCATTTTTTGCAAGTTCAGTTGCAGCATGAACGGCGTTTGAAAAAGCTTCTTGGTTTTCGATAATATGATCAGCAGCCAAAACGAGCAAAAGAGCGTCAGGTGATATATTTTGCTTGGCATACAAACATGCAGTTGCAATTGCCGCTGCTGTATTGCGGGCACATGGCTCATGAATGTAATGCTTTTTAATGGTATGTGCTTTATCATGAATTTTTTCACAATCACTTTCAACCCGAAACATATAATCAGCGCCACTCACTGTTAATATGTCGGATACGTTATTAAGTCCAGCTCCTCTCAAAAATGCTGTTTGCAGAAAATTTTCGTTACCTGGTAATGACATAAAAAATTTGGGACTTTGTTCGCGAGAAGCTGGCCAAAGACGGGAACCAGAGCCACCACACAAAATGGTGGGAACCAGAGGGTTAGTTGATGCAGAGGTAATATCTATTTCAGCAGATGATAGATTACCCTCATCCAAAGAATAACCAAGAGTGCTTCCCCTACTAATCACCAAGGCTAATAAAAGCCATGCTTTAACGTGTTTCATTTTGTAAAATTCTTTCACTTAAAAGTTAATCGCTAGCCAATTTAATAAAGCCCACTTTGACTCTAAAATCACATATATTAAAATTTGTTTAAAATTTTAATATATGGCAAAAAAATAGTATCTTTTGTACTTATTCACCAAGATTTAAAAATAATTTTTCTATATATTTATTGTGCATCCCTTTGTTTTGAAAATTACCATTTTTTTCTTGAATTTGACCTATTTTCAGTTCATTGTTGGCATTTATAAAACCATACTAAATCACATTTTTCAGTAATATTGGCCGTCCCGTGGAGGTTTCCCTTGAGCCACAATAATCTAGTTAAATTCGCAATATCAATTTTTGTTGGCGTTGTGCTTTGGAACATTCCTGTCCCTTCTGGAATAGAACTAAAAGCCTGGCATCTTTTTTCAATTTTCGTTTCAACAATAACGGCCATTGTTCTAAAGCCATTTCCAATGGGAACACTTGCACTTATGGGAATGCTTGCCACAATTTTAACGGGTGTCCTTACATTAAAAGAAGGCTTAAGCGGCTTTAGCGACACAATTATATGGCTTGTTGTTTTTGTTTTCATGGTTGCACGTGGTTTTGTCAAAACAAATCTAGGCGCCCGCATCGCGTATTGCTTTATGCGCCTTTTAGGCAAAAAAACACTTGGTCTTGGTTATGGCATTATTTTCACTGAACTTTTAATTGCACCGTTTATTCCAAGCAATTCAGCACGTACAGGTGGCATAATGCTGCCTATAATTACCGCCATTTCAGAAGCATTTGATAGTTCCCCTAAAAATAACACACAACGAAAACTAGGTAGCTTTTTAGCACAGGTAACTTTTTACGGAAACCTATCTACAAGTGCTATGTTTTTAACCGCAATGGCAGCGAATCCTCTCGCACAAGCAATGGCCGGCGACCTGGGTGTTAAAATCACATGGATTAGCTGGTTTAGCGCGGCAATCGTACCGGGACTTGTTAGCTTAATGCTTATCCCTTTAATTCTTTATGTCATTTATCCGCCTGAGATTAAGCATCTGCCTCAAGCAAAAGACATGGCAACAGCAAAGCTTAAAGAAATGGGGCCAATGAGCACAAAAGAATGGATCATGACAAGCGTATTTGGCGTCATGCTGCTCTTATGGATGTTTGGCGAATCACCTGTTTTTGTTGATTTTTTTGGTGTTGCAGTAAATGCACCGACAGCTGGCCTCTTGGGACTATGTTTATTACTTTTTGCTGATGTTATCAATTGGCGAGATGTTCTATCAGAACATGAAGCATGGCATACCATGATATGGCTTGCTATTTTGGTAACTATGTCTACATTTTTAACCAAGTTTGGCTTTATTGGCTGGTTTAGCGGCATAATGGAACACATGGTTCATGGTTGGGGTTGGCACTGGGCATTCTTAACTCTCATTCTTGCTTATTTTTACAGTCACTACCTATTTGCAAGCAATACCGCACACGTAAGTTCAATGTACGCAGCATTTTTAGCCGTTAGCATTTCTGTCGGAACACCTCCACTTTTAGCGGCGCTTGTTCTTGCCTTCTTTAGTAGCTTATTTTCTAGCATGACGCATTATGGAACAACAGCTGGTGCAATTTTGTATGCAGCAGGGTATGTAACATTGCCTGCATGGTGGTTAAATGGATTCATCATGAGCGTTGTTAATATTATCATATGGCTTGGTATTGGCGGGATATGGTGGAAAGCTATTGGCATTTGGTAAACAATTACATACCAAGTATAATGTATATTTTCTTAGCGTCGCTATTTTACGCACCACAACTACTTGCCACAGAACAGAAGCCACTTTTATGCACATCTGTTATTTTTCAAATCATTGAACTAAAAATGAACAGAACAATCACAGTTATTGCACCACTTGGCACAGCAATCAAGCATCAAACACTTTTAATTCAACCTCAGTCATGCGTTACGAATGCTTATGCAAGCGCTCATACCAACACGACAACTTACACCCTTGTGTGGACATTGCCGTATAGGGTGCTGACTGAACCGCACTTGACAGAAACATTCAAAACCCCAACGCTAGCCTTTTCAGGCATCATGTCAACAATTAGCCCAACTTTTCAACATCCTAAATATGCGATTATTCCTATAGGATGCAAAACAGAACGGTGTCCAGCCAATACATATCCTCCCAGAACCGCCCCCACGCCTCTATCTTCTGTGCAAGTGGCTCAACCAGCCCGGCACGCATAAAAATAAATTAGTAGTTAAAGCTATTCTTTAAAATCAACTTTTTTCTTGTTACAGTACAATTACACTAAATATAAAAAACAAAGGACTCACATGGCTGGACTTTTTATCACTTCAAGCCGTATTGGTGATGCAGTCATGACGCTATCTTTGCTTGAAGGACTTCGCGTAGAAAATCCGAATATGACTTACGCAGTTGCAGCTGATCCACTTGTTGCATCACTTTTCGAAGATGATCCAGCTTGCATCGAAATAATACATTTTCCTAAAAAGAAGGCTTCCCTTCATTGGTTTTTTTTATGGAAAAAAGCTGTTAAAAAAAAATGGGATTGGGTGGCTGACACAAGAGGATCTATCGTTAGCTACCTATTAAATTCGAAAAAACGATTCATATGGAAAAAAACACCAAATGACAAACGTCATAAGGTTGAGCAAGTATCAGCAATTGCAGGACTTACACCAATAACACCCAAAATCATTCTTTCAGAAGACCGAAAAAATGCAATGCAAGCCCTTTTACCTAATGCACCTATCTTCGTTATAGCTCCCGTTGCTAATTGGATTGGGAAGCAATGGCCTATCCATGATTTCAAAGAAATTATGAACCGATTCTGTGAAACATACCCAGATGCGCATATTCTTGTTATTACAGCGCCATCAGAAGATCCACAATTAACGCCACTTCGCACACTACCCGGGTCACGTATTACATTTAGCACTGATTTAGCAAAGATGCATGATTTGAAACTTATTGATATGGCAGCTTTGATTGCACAAGGGAATCTGTTTTTAGGAAATGATTCAGGACTTATGCATATGAGCTATGCACTTAATACACCCGTCATTGGGCTTTTTGGACCATCGCGTGACCGCATTTATGGCCCCTACCCAACTAATTCAATCCACACTGTTATACGTATTCCCAAAAGTTACGATGAGCTTTTTAACACACCTGGATTTTCACATAAGAAACAAGAATGCTATATGGATGAACTAAAATTTGATCATGTTTGGGACGTTATTAAAAAAAAATGGAAAGACTGTTAAACAATCTTTCCACTCTTTTTAACAAAATACAAAAGCCTGATTACTCAGCAGGTTTTGCTACTTCTTCTTTTGCTACTTCTTCTTTTACTACTTCTTCTTTTACTACTTCTTCATCTGCAGAAACTGCATTACAAAGCACAAATGAAAGTGCCAAGCTTGCTAAAATGATATCTTTAAACATAATAAACTCCGTTAAATTAAGGTTAAATAATAAGTGTTACCACAACACTATTAGTAGCATACAAGTATTTAATAAATAGTTAAAAAAACTAAATTATTTTACCGCGCAAACAATCATGAAGATGTAAAATACCAAGCACATTGTTGTTATTTAAAGCTGTATCAACAACAAAAACATTCGTTATTGATTTTTTTTCAAAAAGCGCTAACGCCTCACCCATTAATGCATTCGGTAAAATTGTTATTGGGCTAGCTGTCATAACTTCTTTTGCCGTTAACACAAGCAAATGATCTGTCATGTTGCGACGTAAATCTCCATCTGTAATAATTCCAACAAGACAAGACGCATCGTCAATAATTCCAACACACCCAAAACCAGATGTCGACATTGCCATTAAACACTGTGTCATGCCTGATGTCACTGGCACTAAAGGCACGCGTTCACCAGTATGCATAAAATCACGAATTGATCGAAGCTGATGTCCTAAATTACCACCAGGGTGAAACGTATTAAAATCGTGTTTTGTAAATCCGCGCACGGAAAGCAATGCAACAGCAAGAGCATCTCCTAATCCCATTGTCAGCGTTGTTGATGTCGTCGGAGCAAGCCCCATTGGACAGGCCTCGCCTACATCTGGCAGCACCAATGAAATCGTAGAATGTATAGCAAGTAACGAAGCGCTTTTAGACGTAATAGAAATCACAGGCAATTGTAAGCGCGATGCATAATGCAACAGTGAATGTAGCTCATTTGCTTCACCTGAATACGAAATTAATAAAAGCGTATCATCTTTTGTTATCATGCCCAAGTCACCATGGGCTGCCTCAGCCGCATGCACAAAAAAGGCCGGCTGCCCAGTTGATGCAAAGGTAGCCGCGATCTTACGCCCAACATGGCCGCTTTTCCCAACACCGCTTACAATCAAACGGCCTTGCGTCTTTGAAATCATTTGGACAGCCTCATCAAACGATTCACCTAACGAGTCAGCTAACATTAAAAGACCATTTGCCTCATGTGCCAAAACATCACGACCCGCTTGCGCTATTGATTGATTTTCTTGTGTCATTTCCTCTAATTTCCTTTGTCACTTCTTAACTACTTTTCGTCATTCCCTGAATTTCATTCATCATCTTCAGATTCTTTTGTCATTTCAGACTCGTATTTTCATCCCTAATCAAATTCTTTTAATCACCCTCGGGCTTGATCCAAGGATCCATAACACCTAAAAAACAAACACGTTAATTATTTGCACAAAATACTTATCTACCTTATAAACAGCAGAAATCAGCAGATTAAGCACGAGGATGAAGACAGTGAACGATCGTAAACTTACCGCAATATACCATGGACTGTTCATCGATTCAATTTTTCACTTCATCTATCTAATTAGCAACAAATTTTAAAATAATTTATGTTCTAAATATTCTAAGAAAAAAGATTACACAAACAACCCCTTTAATAATGGGAAGTGCATTAAGCATTCTTTTAAAGGCTAATTTCTTTTCTCATTTCAGCTGTAGCTTTTAAAAAATCCATTTTGTGAAAAATCTTTTAAAAGATGCGTTAGAATTTATATTTTTCAACTTTAAATTTCAAGATATAAATTCTATTTTGAAGTACGATTGTATTTTCAACAACTAATTCATTTAGGGAGCTTTATAAAATGCTTAATATCACAACATTGAGGACAATTTGTTTATCACTTTCCATCATAGGTGCCTTTAATTGGGGACTCGTTGGATTAACTAATTTTAATTTAGTGACATATTTTTTAAGCGAAAATTCTCTATCTTGTCGCTTTATTTATTTAATTATTGGTTTTTCTGGATTATTTTTAGCTGCCAGTTGTTTTTTTAGGGATATGAAAAATTAATTCAACTATGCCTCATTTTTGAATTTTATTTAATTTTACTAAAAATTTGCAAAAACAACTCTATCCCCTTTCAATGGAAAAAACATACTGCGAAAGGGGGAAAAAATTAAATCCCTCGAGGCATAGCCTTTGCTACAGCATCAAACGCCATCAATTCATCAATGACACGTCCCATATCAGACAAATGAATCATATTTGGCCCATCACTTGGTGCGCAATCTGGATCTTGGTGCGTCTCTAAAAAGACTGCGGCAATGCCTGTTGCAACAGCTGAACGTGCCAAGATTGGCGCAAATTCACGCTGACCTGCAGTTGACTCACCAGCGCCACCTGGCTGTTGCACTGAATGCGTTGCATCAAACACAACAGGGTAGCCCGTCTTTGCCATAATTGATAGCGCACGCATATCAGATACTAATGTGTTATAGCCAAAGCTCGCGCCGCGTTCGCACAACATAATTGACGAATTTCCAAAAGCTTCCATTTTTGACACAACATTATTCATGTCCCATGGTGCAAGGAACTGACCTTTTTTGATGTTAATTACTTTTCCTGTTTCTGCCGCAGCTTTTAAAAGATCTGTTTGGCGGCATAAAAATGCTGGAATCTGAAGCACATCTACAGTACCTGAAACCGCAGCGCAATGCTCAACAGAATGCACATCTGTCACAATTGGGCAACCAAAAGTTCGCTTTACTTCATCAAAAATTGCAAGGCTCGCGTCAAGGCCAACGCCTCGCTCACCTTTTATACTGGTGCGATTTGCTTTATCAAAAGATGATTTGTAAATTAAAGGAATATTCTTAAGCTGAGAAAGAGTCGCTAATTTTTCAGCCATCATCATTGCATGATCGCGACTTTCAAGCACACATGGGCCCGCAATAAGAACAAGTGGAAGTGTATTGGATATGTGAATATTACCAATGGAAATTGTTTTCATAATAAATTGTCTTTCTGTGTTATTTAATATATCATCTTTAATTTTTAAAAAGCAGGAATAACAGCACCTTTAAATTCTGATTCTATAAATTTACGGACAGGTTCACTGTGATAAATGGCGATGAATTTTTTTACATCTATATCGTTTTCAGTGCCAGCACGCGCCACGATTAAATTAGCGTAAGGGGAATCTTTATCTTCTTTAGCAAGTGCTTTTGATGGGTCAAGCCCTGCAACAAAGAGCCAATCTGTATTAATCAATGCAATATCTGCGTCAACCATTGCACGGGGAAGTGTTGGGGCATCAAGTTCTTTTATAACAAGCTGCTTTGGATTTTGAGTAATATCGAGCAACGTCGGCTGTGGGGTGTCTTTTAATTTCAGCAACCCTAATTTTTGCAACAACAACAATGCACGACTACCATTTGTCGAATCATTTGGAATCAAAACGGTTGTGCCTTGCTTTAAGTCATCCAAAGACTTCAATGAAAATGCATACACACCTAGTGGTATTACAACAGAAGACGCAACAGAAACAAGATTATAACCACGATTTTTAACCTGGTCATCTAGAAACATTTTATGCTGATACGAATTCAACATAACATCACCATGATCCAGCGCTGCATTGGGTAAAATAAAATCGTTGAACTCAATGACTTTAATATTCAAGCCTTGTTTTTCAGCTTCAGTTTTTACAAAACGCATAATTGTTGCATGAGGGCCAGCTGTGACGCCAACACGAAACTCAGCAGATTGAAGGGGTATATTGAGATTCGAATCAAGAACATGATCATTGTGACGCATGACATACAAAGCAATGCTTGCGATCACAAGACCACTGAAAAGAATAAATTTTTTGTTCACGTGTTATGTCCATTTTTTATTGGAATATTCCATTTTACATTAACATAACACGCTTGTGGCTTTGATTCTAGGCAAACATATAGTTAATTTTGAACAATAAACGATGCTCTGTTGGCGTAAAGTAGATACTTTGAGAATATGTCCCATTCGCATTTGTTGTTTGCGGCAACACGTTGTATTTTTTGCCTATCAAGTAATTATATTCAAGACCCATTCCTATTGAATCAGTTGGCTTATAAATAAATCCAAGGCCTGGCACAACAGACCATATTGCCGTTTTTTTTCCTGAATACGTCTGAATATTGCCAGGAAGTGTGTATGTTGTTTTTAAACCTTTATTTTCAAAGCCAACTTTTCCATAAAAGCCAACTTTTGGATTTACAAATACCCCAACGCCAAGTGATCCGCCAAAACTTCTTGTTCCTTCAACGCATAACGTACCCTTATTTAGTGTTGAGCTTGGAAATGATAAGTCATATTTTTTTGTCTTTGATGACTCTTTTAAATAAGTGCCTTCTCCCATCAGAACCATTTTTGAGTTTTTAAAATGATACATATAACCTAGCTGCCCGCCATAAGCAGCGCCCATTTTGCGTGCGTGCGCTGTTGGTTGCTGTACATTTGCTTCTGAGTACAAAATATCGCCACGCATAAGCGCCGCACCGGCTTGCGCTCCTAAGTAAAAGCCTGAATATGCAGGGCTCGAAAGGAGCGCGACAGCAGCAAGGATTGACCGTATATTTGTAGTACTCATATTAAAAGACCTTTCATTAGGAAATTGGCAGCATCAAATGATCGCCATTAATTTAGTGTTGAATTGATAAATAAATTAGCGATCCAAGAATAAGTTGAATTGCTGTACTAGTGTTAATAGCCCATTGCTTACGCGTCAACAGAAATAAATAGTTTTGGACGATCAAAAAAATACCCTTGCGCGCCTGTACAACCTTGCTTTATGGCAAATAGTAAATCTTCTTTTGTTTCTATCCCCTCAGCAATAACTTCAATGTTATGTGCTTTCGCATACTCAACGGCATCTTGTAGTTCTTGCTCTTTTTTTGGATTCGTTTTTGCCTCAGTAATAAGTAATTGATCAATTTTTACACGATTTACAGGAATACTTTTTAAAAATGTAAGCGTTGCATTATGCTTTCCTAAATCATCCAACGCGACTGCAATGCCTTCTTTTTTCAATGCACGCATCCCTTCATCAAAACAAGCTCGGTCAGATATGCTTTCGCGTTCAGTCAATTCGATACCAATAAGAGTTGTTGGTATTTTTTCTTTTTTCATTTGAGCAATAAAGCGATTTACAAAATCAGCTGAAATTAAGGTTGGAGGAACATTAATATAATAAGGAGCTTTACTTGGATCAAGCATCGTTGCATTTGTTATAATTTTATGGATAATTTTATCCGTTAGTATCGCCAACAAATTCATCTTTGATGCAAGCAAAATAAACTCTTCAGTGGGAAAGTAAGAATTTGGCTCGTTCGGTTTTGGAAATCGAATAAATAGCTCTGTACCTACAGATTTTTTATCTTTAATACTCCACTGCCCTTGAGAGAAAAGAGAAAAACCACTATTTTCAATTAATTGCCGCAAGTATTTTCTGCGATCGTCAAGAGATCGGGACTGTCTAACAGCTTGTTCCATTGCTGCACATTTTGGAGCCTGGGCTGCTGAACAGCTTTTGATTTCAAGCAAAAGTACCAAAAGTGAATAATTGACAATGAACTTCATGATCTTTTCCTTAAATTACTCATTAATTATGAGCAGGCTATGCGCAATGACTCTTTATGATTTTACAGGTAACAGTCATACACTAAGCTTAAGCATTATATTACTTTTAGTAATACCTGAGCATTACGTCAACAAGAATCGTAGGTTTGTTGCAAAATTTAATTAAAATTTTATTAAGAGATTGTTTTTGAATAAAAATAAATATTATTTTTGCTGTTTTTCAGACATTTTGTTGGCGACTCTCACGCCTCGCCTTATAGCAGATCTTTTTTTGCCTCAGCCCATAATTGAAGCATATATTCAAAAGATTGCCCATGAAGATTATTCAAACCACGGCTATGGGCTAACGCTTTGACAACAGCTAAACGGCTACCAAATTTTTTTACAATAACGGCAAAAGTATCGTGCACATCAAACCCTGAATATACGCAAAGTGAAATGGCAGCATGCAATAAATCACTTATTTCTTCTTGAACGCGCTGTGGCAGTTCTTGTTTTTGCAAGGCGTCTTTAACTTCCAAACATTCGCTCATCACTTGATTAATAGCCATATCATGATTGGGCCAATCAAAACCAAAAGAAATAGCATCATATTCCAACGCCAAAAGTTTATCTAAAGGATTATTTAAACCAAGCTTATTAACACGTAATGCATGCCTGGCGCCTTCAAATTCAGTCGTCAAAAAGGCATGCAAACAGCTTATAGCAGCATCAACAGAGATAATACGGGCCCCTAAACAAAGCACATTCGCATCATTATGCAAACGGGAAAATTTTGCTTCTGCTTCAAACTGACATAAAGCTGCGCGTATATGTGCATAACGATTAGCAGCAATACTCATCCCTATGCCTGTACCACAGATAAGAATTCCTTTAACTGATGAGCCGTAATTCAGGTGACTTACTATTTTTTGCGCATAATCTGGGTAATCAACAGATTCAGCTGAAAAAGGGCCTTCATCTGTTACACTTAATCCAAGACTTTTAATATGCTTTACAAGCGTCCCTTTTAAGTCAAACCCTGCATGATCAGATGCAATAAAAATCATAAGCTTTTCTCAGATTGCATTGTAGCTACAACTTCAACAAGCTCATGCAATACTGTTGTTAATAAAAGCTCATCATCACCTTGGGCCATCAAACGAACTAAAGGTTCAGTTCCTGAAGATCGAACCAAAAGGCGCCCTGTGTGCCCCAAAATCATTTCCGCACGATTAATGGCTGATGATAAAGCAGGATCACTTAAGTTCAATGGTTTTTTAAGGCGAATATTTTGTAATTTTTGAGGCACTGGGGCAAAAACAGTCAGCAACTGGCTTGCTGTTTGGTTTGTTTCTTGAATAAGGCTTAAAACCTGCAGCGCCCCTATCAAACCGTCACCCGTCGTGCAATAGTCGTTTAGCACAATATGCCCTGACTGTTCGCCGCCAACATTGCAACCTTTTTCATGCATCATTGCGGATACATTACGATCTCCTACAGCAGCTCTAAATAGCGTCAGCCCTTTGCTTTCTAAAAAGCGCTCAAACCCAAGATTTGACATTGTTGTCGCAACAACACCATTGCCGCGCAAAATACCACGTGCATGCCAGCGTTGCGTAATAGCTGCCATTAATTGATCTCCGTCAACGACAACACCTTTTTCATCAACCAAGATCACACGATCAGCATCACCATCTAATGCTATTCCCAAATCAGCCTCGTGTTCCAAAACCTTAGCAGCTAAAAACTCAGGGTGTGTGGCACCGCAATTTAAGTTAATGTTGTCACCTTGAGGATCATCACCAATCGTCACCACATCTGCGCCAAGTTCCCACAAAACACGCGGAGCTACTTTATATGCAGCACCGTTTGCCGCATCAAGAACAATACGCAAGCCATCAAGACGCTGGCCGCGCGGAAATGTTGCTTTTGCAAATTCAATGTAACGGCCCAATGCATCATCTAATCGCTTAGCCTTACCAAAAGCAGTTGCCGGCGGCAAAGCCGGGGGATTCTTAACGTAACCCTCAATTGCTTTTTCATCATCTGACGTAATTTTATAGCCGTCGCTTTTAAAAAACTTAATGCCATTATCCGTATATGGGTTATGGGACGCTGAAATCATCACTCCCAAATCTGCACGCAGCGACCTAGTTAAAACGGCTACACCAGGCGTTGGAATCGGACCAAGCAAAACAACATCAATTCCCATTGTCACAAATCCAGCGACAAGTGCAGACTCAACCATATAACCCGAAAGTCTTGTGTCTTTACCAATAACCACTGTAAATCGAGGATGTCCCGCGCGTGATCCTTGGCAAGAATCAATAAAATGCTTCCCAGTTGCAATAGCAAGTTTCATAATCGAATCAGGTGTGATTGGCCACTGGTTAGCTTCACCTCTAACGCCATCGGTGCCAAATAATTTTTGGGACATATAATACCTATTTTCTTTTTATTAGAACACCATCAATCTAAAAGCTTGGCACACTTGTGCGCGGCAAATCATCATCCGACATTATTGGCATAGGCGGTAGCTCGCCGCCACCCAATACAATACGAATTTCATCACCAGTTAATGTTTCGCGCTCTAAAAGGGCAGCAGCCAAACGGTGCAATTCCGCCTCTTTGTCCTTTAACAAAGCTGTTGTTTGTGCGTAGCAGGTATCAAGAAGTGCGTTGATCTCAGCATCAATTTTACGTGCAATTTCCTCAGAATAAGGCTTGGTCATACCCGGGTACTGATCATCTCGGGTGCTATAGTTTCTAAAACTTAATGCGCCACCCAAACCTGTTTCCGTAATCATGTGCGTAGCATAATACGTTGCAGCTTTAATATCTGACTGCGCACCTGTTGTTACTTTACCCGGACCAAAAATTAACTCTTCAGCAATACGGCCGCCCATTGCAACCTTAATCGATGCGATCAATTTATTACGTGATTCGGAAACACGATCGCCTTCAGGCAATAACTGCACCATCCCTAAAGCACGGCCACGTGGCACAATCGTTGCTTTGTGAATTGGATCTGAATCTTCCATATAAAAAGAAACAATCGCATGCCCACCCTCGTGATAAGCAGTTGTTTTCATCTCAGATTCAGTCATTACAAGCGTGCGACGTTCAGCGCCCATCATAATTTTATCTTTTGCAACATCGAATTCAACTTTGCCAACAGCAAGTTTACCGCGTCGTGCCGCCATTAACGCTGCTTCGTTTACAAGGTTAGCTAAGTCTGCGCCTGAAAACCCAGGCGTCCCGCGTGCAATCACTTTAGGATCAACGTTTGGTGAAAGCGGCACTTTTTTCATGTGCACCTTTAAAATCTGCTCACGTCCTTTAACATCTGGGTTTGGCACATTAACCTGACGATCAAAACGACCTGGGCGCAGCAATGCAGGATCTAAAATATCAGGACGGTTTGTAGCAGCAACCAAAATAATACTTTGGCTTTCTTCAAATCCATCCATTTCAACCAATAGCTGATTCAGCGTTTGTTCACGTTCATCATTGCCACCGCTCATCCCATTACCACGACGACCACCTACAGCATCAATTTCATCAATAAAAATGATACAAGGCACGCTTTTTTTAGCTTGTTCAAACATATCGCGCACACGGCTTGCACCAACACCTACAAACATTTCAACGAAGTCAGAACCTGAAATACTAAAAAAAGGAACACGTGCTTCACCAGCAATAGCTTTTGCAAGCAAAGTCTTACCTGTACCTGGAGGACCCACAAGCAACACACCTTTAGGAATACGGCCACCAAGACGTTGGAACTTTTGAGGATCACGTAAAAATTCTACAATTTCCTCAAGTTCTTCTTTTGCTTCATCAATACCGGCAACATCTTCAAATGTAATTTTTGTTTGATTTTCAGTTAGCAAACGTGCACGAGACTTACCAAACCCCATGGCCTTATTACCGCCACCTTGCATGTTGCGATAAGCCATATACACCAAAAGGAAAATAGGCAAAACACATAAAAATTCCCAGAAACGGTGCAAAAAATTACCTTCTTGTTCATATGGCGTCGCATGGAAAACAACACCTTTATCAACAAGACGCTCTGTAAGCTTTGGATCGCCAACAGAAATAACTTGATAGTCTTTGCCATCTTTTGCTTTCACATGAAACGGAAGCCCTGTTATATTTTGATTTACCATCGTTACTTCTGCAATATTATGCCCATCAACATTGCGTAAAAATTCAGAATACGAAATAGTCTTCAAAGCATGCTTTGATGTATTACCAGAAAACATTTGAGCAAATAAAAACATGCTAGCAAATATAGCAACCCACATAATGGCGTTACGAATCATTGGATTCAATGAGGTCTCTCCCTTAGTATTTTTTGTGTATAGAACGTAGCTACAGCACGCCACTTAGCTAACCATACCATGCTTTAAGATTTTACAAAAGTAGTGATTCAAGTTTGTAAAAAGAACTTACGCAGTAGGTTTAAATAGTAAAGTCACGTAAAGAAAAGAAGAGAAAAAACCATTAAAAAGCTAAAAAAATTGGTCAATTATATTAGCAACAACTAAGAATATTGAATCAAAGAAAAGTACAAAAACAATTAAACTTGCTGAAATACTAATTTTTTTTAATTATTAAAAACAATCGATCTGTTTCGAAATTAATTATTATTTTAAAGGCTTATAAAAGTACTTATTTCAAAATACATAAAAAAAACTTGAGCAAGAAGTCTAATATCTTAAGGAGAAAAAACTATGCATAAAAAACACATACCCAATACGATCTTTGATTTGAATTTGTTGTTGATGGCAAATGGCTTTGGCTCAGATGATTTCCCTGAACATGAAAAATACACTAAAATTTATAAAGCTTATGAAGCTTATGAAGCTTCCCTGAAAAGTAAAGATTTATCGTCCTGTGACAAGCTTGATGATTTTAGAACCACGATCGTCAAATTAAATCAAGCAAGGAGAACATATTCTATGGATTGGTGCCTGCGTGATTGGGACAATTATAGCTTGCGAACACCACATAGAGCCAATATAGATAGAATAATTGAGCGCTTAGATCCTGTATTGCTTCGCTTAGAAAGAGAGTGTGAGCTAGATATGCAAAAAATTTTAATTGATAAAGCCAAATTTGCCGCTCTTCCTGCCTCTAGCAACGCTTCTAATTCGAGTGCTAATAGTCTTAATGTAAATGGAAATAAGGGGCCTGTAACTGTTAATGATCACCCAAATATTAACATTTCCATACCAAAGCCACCAAAACCTTAAATTTTATTATGCATACACAACAAATCTTTCATAGACCTACAGCGCAAATCCTTTTGCACATACAGGGCATATGTTCTTCTCGTAATAAGCAAATTATGGATATTACTTTAAACAAGCCTAACAATGATGCATTCTTAGGCTTGTTCTATCAATTTTAGAGCAACTAAAGAACATCCACCACACCATGGCGCTTACGCGTTAATGCCAATAACATCCCCATGGAAATAGCAAGTGCAACAAGCGATGATCCACCATAACTAATAAATGGCATGGTCATACCTTTTGTTGGGATGAGGTGTAGTGACGATGCCATATTAACAAATGCTTGCAATCCAAATTGAATGACTAACCCAGACGCTGCCATCATGACAAAAATACTTGTATCTTGCATAGATCGTATAAGTGAACGCAGCACAATAAAAGCAAATAGAGCTACTATAAATAAGCATAAAAACAAACCAAATTCTTCTCCGGCAACGGCAAATACAAAATCTGCGTGCGCGTCAGGGACATTTTTTTTAATGACACCTTCACCCGGTCCCCTGCCAAACATACCGCCTTGCATAAAAGCTTTAAGGGACTGAGTTACCTGGTACAAATCTTGCTTTGGATCACCAGCTGCTGGGTCAAAAAATTGATCCATACGTCTTGCCACATGGGGAAATAGAAAATAGGCACTACATAAGCCAACAATGCCAATGCCTGCTAAAATACCCATCCATATTAATGGCATGCCAGCAACAAATAATTGGCCAACCCAAGTTGAAATTAAAACAAGCGTCATACCCAAGTCAGGCTGCAACAATAGCAACGTAACTAAAATACCTAAAAGCCCAAGCGATACAAGGATTCCTGGAAACTGCGGATCTTTGTACTTTTCAGCAAGCATCCAGGCTGCTAAAACAGCAAATGCAGGTTTAATAAATTCAGACGCTTGCAGCGACGTACCAAGCAACATTAACCAGCGCTTAGCACCTTTAACTTCAACCCCGTAAAATAAGGTTATTACTAACATTAAGACCCCAACAAGATAAACAAGTGAGGCAAGCCGCCTAATATGCAACGGGTTCAGTAAAGACACACCAAACATAATAAACAGAGCTGGGGGAACCATAATTAAATGGCGTTTAACAAAAAAGAATGTGCCAACATTTAAACGGTTGGCAACAGACGGACTGGCTGCAAAACTTAATAAAACGCCAAGCCCTAAAATAATAAGGATGGCGCTAAGGCTCCATCGGTCAACTGTCCACCACCATCTACCAATAACACTTGTATCGCGCCTTGAAAAAATAGTATTCATGCGTTATTCCTTTTTAATTTTAAACATGTTTGAACATATTTTTTAAATTCATCGCCGCGGTGCTCAAAATCTTTGAACTGATCGAAACTTGCGCAGGCTGGTGATAGCAAAATAAGATAGTGACGATTCTTATCGTGTCCGTGCGCGCGTGCTTCCGATCGGACATCTAAAAATGCCGATTGCACGGCGGTTTCAAGGTCAAAGCACTCCTCTGCGTCAAGCGCACCTTTTGCTGTTTGCATAAATTCGTTTTGTGCTTTACCAATAAAATATGCTTTTGTAATATTTTGGAAAAAAGGGCAAAGCGATTGAATGCCACCTTCTTTAGAAACGCCGCCCGCAATCCAATAAATCATCGGCGGGGATTCTTTTGCTGCATAGTAACTAAGTGCACGTTGCACTGAATCAGCATTAGTTGCCTTGCTGTCATTAACAACACTAAAATCACTACATGAATAAACAATTTCCATACGATGACTTAATCCTGGAAACGATTGAATGCCTGCAATAATAACATCGTGAGGCACATTTAATTGTTTACATACAGCATAGGCAATGCGAATATTTTCTTGATTATGTTCGCCAGGCAATCGCTCGATGTTCATCAAATCAGCATCTGGCATAGGGCAATTTTGACCCTTTATATGAATACGTGCATTTTCAAATATGCGCTCTTTTGCGGCGATATAATTTTCCATAGATCCATGACGATCTATATGATCTTCACTTATATTAATCAAAACAGCGACGTCTAGATCAATTCGCTTTGTTGTTTCAAGTTGATATGACGATAATTCAAGAACATAAAACGGCGCATCTTCTGTTAGCAAGGATAGCGCAGGAACGCCAATATTTCCGCCCATAAGTGCCTTTCGCCCGCTTGTATTTAAGATATGCGTAATAAGCGCCGTTGTTGTAGATTTTCCGTTCGTTCCGGTAATTCCAATGCAGACTGCTTTTGGATCGCGGCATTTATTAAAAATATCAATATCTGTCTGAACTAAAATATCACGTGCAAGTGCCATTTTAGTAACAGGATGCGGCGCTGGTTTTGAAAAAGGAATACCAGGGCTTTGAATGACAACATGAATACGTTTCCATGGAATGTCATTAGGTGACGAAAGCACAGGGTGCCCATTATATTCTTTGATGTGATCATCATACAAAACAAAAGATGCACCCATGCGTGTCAGAAAATCGACTGCTGCTTTGCCTGAACGCGCAAGACCTAAAATAAGATATGTGAGAGGATTATTCTTCATAATATTAATAAATTATACGATTTTTTCTAACCATATCTTTTTTATTAGATTTCAGCAATCAGAACGATTAAAAGTATTTCATTTTTAAGTAGCTGACATCATTTTATCTTGTTCTTGTTGATATTTCGCGATGCTTCTCTTGTGTGATGTAACGTTGCTCTATCATAAAAGTTTTAAATGCACTGATTCCATCTTTTATTGAACTTTCAGCTATTATGCCACGTGGCATAAGTTCACTCACCACAAAGGCAGGAGAAAAATCTTTTCCAATGAATTAGAGGCCAATCTATTGATTCGTTATCCGGCAATGAAACACCTTGAATGGGTTGCTCAGTGTTTTGCACAATTGCGTTATTTAAAAACATATTTATTTCTCTAAGACGCTGTTCTTCTCTACATTGGTCGTCTGTAAGCTGCTCTCCTATAATTTGCATTAATATATGCTGGTCTTCTATAGGGCGCTGCTGTTCATTATATTGCTGTATACGTTGTTGTTGCATGCACTGCTGTCGATCAGGCTCGTTCTGCCTACGTTGCTGATCCAAAATATGCTCTTCTTCCCATTGATCATGCCACAGCCCAGACGATTTTTTTCTAAAACGACCTTCACAATCTATACCATAAGTATAAGTTCCAAATGCGGCTACTTCCCGGCACATGGAAAATAAAAAAATCAAACAGATAAAAAATAACTTTTTTTTAAACATAATATCCACAAATTTTATATAAAAACATCTGACAAAAAAATATCAGCTTCTTCTTTTTTAAGCAATCAATAAAAAATCATAATATAAACTTTATAGTTTCAGATTTGAACAGCAGAAAAAATTGCAAAGAATAACTTTAATTAATTTTACTTAAATTCGTTTTGCTTTTGAAAAGAGCGTAAAGAAATTTTCAGTTGTAATGCGGGCCACATCTCCTAGCGGCATCCCTTTAATTTCGGCTATTTTTTCTGCAACAACACGTGTCCATGCGGGCTGGTTTGGTTGGCCGCGATGGGGAATAGGGGCTAAAAAGGGCGAATCCGTTTCAACAAGTATGCGATCAGCTGGTGTAAAGCCCACAACCTCACGCAACTCTTCTGCTTTTTTAAACGTAATAATTCCTGAAAATGAAATATAATATCCACGATCAAGCGCTGCTTTTGCAAGTTCAACGCTACCACTAAAACAATGAAATACCCCGGTTGCATTTGGATATTTATCAATGGATGCCAACGTATCTGCATCCGCATCACGAGTATGAATAACAATGGGCAGTTTAAGCCTCGTTGATGCATCAAGGTGAATCTCAAAAGATTCTATTTGTTGTTCACGGGGACTGTTATCGTAATAATAATCAAGACCGGTTTCACCTAATCCCACAACTTTTGGATGCGTTGAATGATGCGCAAGCTGGTCTAACATATCAGCTATGCCATGATCTTTTGCATCATGTGGATGCACGCCTACCGTACAAAAAACCTGCGGGTATGTGTCGGCAATTTTTTTAAGCGCATCAATTTCAGAAAGACGCGTATTAATAGACAAACAATAACGAATATCATGTTCAAGCGCGCGCTTTAAAACGCCGTCTATATCTGAGAAAAGATCTGGATAATTTAAATGACAATGACTGTCGACAAAAGTCAGTGAGTGCGAATCGATCACGTGCGCGTTCTTCATGTGTTTATTTGCAACAAGATTAGCATATTTTTTGTATGCCAGGGCATAAAAGAATCCCCCTAAAATGAACAGAACCGGTTAACTTTTAATCTTCATCATCAAATTTTAAAACAGAGTCTAAATGTTTCACATCTTGTTTTGTCAGCTCATTGGTAACTTCAAAAATGATGCCTAAATCTCGTTTCAACAAAGAGACCAGGAACATTTTTGCAAATTTACAAGGAACTGACATCTATTGCATCACTACGACATCAGTGCTTCTAAAACATCATTTGTGGGTTGAAATGAAGGAGCGGATTTAAATATAGAATTTTGATTAGTTCTAATTTTCTCTTTTGTACCAGCGTCTAATGCTCTAATTGTTTCTAAATCAATTAATACAATGCCGTTGCGTGGCTCTAAAAGTGATTGAAGCACGCCTATACATGTGCATTTACTAAAAGCTTTTTGAATTTCTGAGCTTGTTATTCCTGCATTTAGTAACAATTCTACTTTTTGATTAAATGGTCTTCTATATTCCATTTTATTATTTACTTTGCATTGCATGCTTTCTGAGGGAGCATTTTCCATAACTTGAGAAAAAATAAAATCTTTTGTAGACTGACTTACAGATGGCAAACCCTGTTGTTCTAGATTCAAGAAATACTCTAAACAAGGGATATGACGCCAACTCAAAACAGCAGCTTTATCAATCATTTCTTTTGATAATATTTCTTTTTCTTCCCCAAACGCTAATAATTCGCGCAATAATGGTAAAGAAGTTTTTTTAGCTAGAGTTAAAAGTAGATTATTGTACATTTCATCAGATAATGAATGCAAACTTGGCTCATTTAACAAGGTGAAAATAATATCTTTGTGCCCTTCTTTAGCCGCCGCATCTAATGCGCTATAAACTGCAGCTGGTTTTATTCTCTCATTACATCCAGCAATATGTTGATTTAAAAGATCTTTATTGCCAATCGATGCTGCATCCTTGACTGCAAATATTAAATTCTCATCATTTGAAATCAACGTTTTTTGATTGCCCAAAGGCTCCCGTTTTTTCGCAAATTCGTTATAATCTACACAATATGCTGTTGAGCAAAGGGTCATTAATATAATCAGTTTTTTCATTTTTTATACTCCTTTAAAAGTAAATGTGTAATGTTTTTCATCATTATACCACTTATATGTTTATGAAAATAATTTTGTCAATACAAGATTTCAATTTAAAATAATAAAAAATAAAAATAATTAACAAGATGTTTATATAAGAAGAATAACGATCGATTTTTTTCTACACAGGGCCTTAAAAAAATCAGCATATTTAGGATTATAAAGCGACATTCTGCCACCCTTTCCTTTCCTTTCCTTTCCTTTCCTTTCAAAAAACTATCGTCTCAAAACAATCAAAAACCCCATCATTTTTAATAAAAATCATATTTTCATAATTTTTATTTTACTGAACATTTTCTGTAAACCCTGCTGAACTTATAATAACAGACATCATCAAGCAATATACATCTAAAAAATTTTATACATTGATGACATACATATCTGAAAAAGTATATTCTTAAGAAAAGTTGCGCTTAAATACAACAAATTTCTAATTTTCAATTGCTGAAAACCATATTTTGTAATCTAATGAGTTTAACTTGAAAAAAAGAATGAGTTGCGAAGCGCTTTCTTCTGCTCTATTATCTGCTTAAGTTAAAAAACAAAAAGCATCGCACTGCAAGCGACGTAAAAAATACGTATTAGAAAGCATTTCTCATGGTTAAAAAAGTACTCATTCTTGGTGTTAATGGTTTTATAGGCAGCGCTCTTACCGAATCGATCTTGAAAAACACAGATTGGGAAATCTATGGCATGGATATGTCTGACCATAAGATTACTGAATTTTTAGGGCACAAAAACTTTCACTTTATTGAAGGTGACATCACTATTAATAAAGAATGGATTGAATACCACGTAAAAAAATGTGACGTCGTATTGCCGCTTGTTGCCATTGCGAATCCAGCGCTTTACGTAAGTGATCCGCTTCGTGTATTTGAACTTGATTTTGAGGCAAATCTATCAATTGTACGTCAATGTGTTGAATACAAAAAACGCGTTATATTTCCATCCACATCCGAAGTTTATGGAATGAGCGCTGACGAAGAATTTAACGAAGAAACAACTTCCCTTGTTTTGGGGCCAATTGAAAAACAACGTTGGATCTATTCATGTTCTAAGCAATTGATGGATCGCGTTATTTATGCATATGGTGTTCAACGCGGTCTTGATTTTACCTTATTCCGTCCGTTCAATTGGACTGGACCAAAGCTTGATAATATTTTTGCAGCAAAAGAAGGTTCTTCACGTGTTGTAACGCAATTTATCGCAGATATACTGCATCATCAACGTATAAAACTTGTTGATGGCGGCAATCAACGACGTTCATTTACAGACATTGATGATGGGATAGCAGCATTAATGCATATCATTGAAAACAAAGATAACAAAGCATCTGGGCAAATTTTTAACATTGGAAATCCTGATAATGATATATCAATTCGTGAACTTGCAACGTTAATTTTAGATTTGGTTAAAACGTACCCAGCGTATAAAGAAATTGCCGATCGCGTAACGATTGAAGATGTTACATCGGGTGATCATTATGGTCGTTATTATCAAGATATTCAGCGCCGCGTTCCAAGCATTGATAATATTAAAAACGTTTTAGGTTGGAGCCCAACAGTAACAGTGAAAGAAGCACTTCGCAAAACGCTGAATTATCATTTAGCGCGCCCATCAGCAGAATTAAATCAACAAGAAACATATTAATGAGTCAAAAATGATAACTCTTAAAAATAAAATAGTTGGGCTTAAAATTGATGTTGATACAGAGCGTGGCACGCGTATTGGCGTTCAAAACTTACTTCAGCTTTTTGCTGAGCGAAATATTAAAGCAACATTTCTTTTTTCTATGGGGCCTGACAACACAGGTCGCGCTATTCGCCGCATTTTCCGCCCAGGATTTTTTCAAAAAGTAAGTCGCACAAGTGTTTTAAAAGTCTATGGCTTTAAGACATTGTTTAATGGTTTATTTGGTAATGGCCCCCATATTGGCAAACGGCATGGCGCCATTATGCGTAGTGCCAGCCAAAAGGGACATGAAGTTGGCGTGCATTGCTATGACCATAATGCCTGGCAGGATAAGCTCTCCACATGGTCAGAAGCACGCGTTCGTGAAGAGGTTAACCGTTCTATTAGCACATTTACAAGTATTTTTGGCCGCAAGCCACATACAATGGGCGCTGCTGGCTGGCAGGCGAACAAAGAAAGCCTATGTGCATACGAAGATTGCTCATTAACCTACGCAAGTGACGTACGCGGCACAAAAGCGTTTTACCCAACGGTTAAACGGCGCCGATTTAACACATTGCAAATCCCAACAACTTTGCCAACCCTTGACGAGCTTATTGGTCGCCCAGAGTATCCAATAGACACTTTGATAAATGTATATCATGAAAAAATTAAATCTCAATCGCTTAACGTTTTGACTATTCATGCTGAACTTGAGGGCATGCATTTTCTTGAATGGTTTACGTCATTTTTAGATGAATCCATTGCACAAGGCATATCATTTTGCTCTGTCGAAACCATTGCAAATGATATCAAGCAATCAAAACAAGTAATCCCACATTTACCGCTTATTCAAGGCACTGTTGATGGGCGTTCAGGCACGCTTGCAATGCATGGCTCTTAAAAAATTAAATATTCTTTTTTAATTAAAAGTAAAAGTGAATTTAATACGTAAGATACTGCATAATATTTTTTATCACACTTGCTTTGATGCTTTAAATTCGTTTAATGTGATATAATCTTAGCTTAGATTTTGTCAAGAAATATCATATTATGTTATATAATTTTTTCTACAGCTATGTAGAATTATTTAGCGCTTTAAATATACTTCGTTACATTACGTTTCGTACTGGCGCTGCCCTTCTGACTGCGTTAATTATTAGTTTCATTCTTGGAAACCCACTGATTCAATGGCTAAAAAGCAAACAAGCTGAAGGGCAACCCATTCGAGCAGACGGACCGGAATCACACCTGCTAACTAAAAAAGGTACCCCCACAATGGGAGGTGTTTTGATTCTTTTTTCATTGACTGTTAGCACTATATTGTGGGCTGATCTTACGAATCATTATATTTGGGCGGTGTTACTTGTAACGTTGGCTTATGGTGCGCTTGGTGCATATGACGATTTTCTAAAGCTTACAAAGCGCACACATCACGGTTTATCAGGAAGACTTAAATTATTATTTCAATCACTTATAGGTGGACTTACTGTGTGGTATGCAACTGACGCTGTGCCCCATGAGCTAAGCTACGCACTAACAATTCCATTCATTAAAGACTTTTTCTTCAACTTAGGATTGTTTTATATTCCTTGGGGGGTATTTGTTATTGTAGGGGCGTCTAATGCTGTAAACCTAACAGATGGTCTTGATGGTCTTGCGATTGGACCAGTTATTATTGCATCAGCTACCTTTTTAATTATCAGCTACCTTGTTGGAAATACGGTGTTTGCGCATTATTTGCAAATTAACTATGTTGCGCACGTGGGCGAGTTATGTGTGTTTTTAAGTGCGCTTATTGGTGCAGGTCTTGGGTTTCTTTGGTTTAATGCACCGCCTGCCCGTATATTTATGGGTGATACCGGGTCACTTGCTGTTGGCGGGGCCCTTGGGTGCGTTGGTGTGATTACAAAGCATGAGTTTGTCTTGGCGATTGTCGGCGGATTATTTGTACTTGAAGCAGTCTCTGTTATTTTGCAAGTTGGTTATTTTAAAATGACCCGAAAGCGCATATTCTTAATGGCGCCAATTCATCATCACTTTGAAAAAAAAGGATGGGCCGAATCAACAATCGTTATTCGCTTTTGGATTATTGCATCCATTTTAGCGCTTATCGGTTTATCCACGCTTAAGATTCGGTAAGTTAGTTTAAATAAATTTAGTTTAATTTAAATAACTTTTTTGGTTAGTAGGTATGCTTTGTTTCAAAAAATTATATGTAGCTTTTTTATTTTAATATTATTTTCAATAACATGCATTGCAAAAACTGACGATGATGTCGTATCAAAACCATCATTAATATATGGCGCACTTATGAAAAGTATTGTGCCGGGGTTGACTCGTCCTTTAATAGCGTTACCATTTGAGGTAATTATAATTGGTAAGCAGGTTACAGAAAAACCATACAAAGAAATATTTTCAGAATTATTAACCCAAAAAGATGCAGCAAAGAAATTTTTTAAAATTTTTAAAGTAAGTGCGTTAGAATTGTGGATGAAAGGATCTGTTTATACAATTTATGGGTATAGCACAGCTAAAACAAAAGAAGTTATGCCAGATCTATCAATAAGATACCCAGCTATTCCTGAAATAGCGGCTGTTACAATGATTGCTGCAAATGAAGTCTTTTATGTGAATTGGATGGAACGCATGAAGGTTTGTTATTATAAAGACATACCTATTCCATTTTTGGAAAATGATAAAATAAAATGGTCGGAGTGCTTTAAAAATAGGAAGTGGTTTTTTACTGGTGGCACCCTCACATTTCAATCAACTTTTTTGCATGTTGGTACATTTTTAACACTCAACCACCATCTGTCACATTTGTTATTTAATAAGTCAGGAAAATTAACTGTACGCGAATCATGTGTCATGAGCCCAGTGATGGCAATGCTTCAAACAGCAACTACCTACCCTATTTTAACCTTACGCGCCCAATGTCATGCTCAGCGATTGTTAACAGGACAAGATAATTTTTCTGTTTTTTCTTATGTAAAAGAACTCTATCGAACAAAAAAACTGTTGGGTTTGTACAATGGCGGAGCAACGCGCTTTGCACGTACAACACTTATTGCCATGTTCGACACGTATTGGATCAATAGCCTAAAAAAAGATTAAGAGTATATAAAGGTTTTTTGCCACCCTCTCAGCAACAAAGCACTGAGAGCGTGTACACCTCCTCTTTAAAACAACCCTGACTTACTTAATATGCAATTTTTTATTACTTTCGTTTATAATTTAAATTTTGCTTGGTCTATCATCATTTTTAACTTATCAGATAAATTGCGAATAGCAGCGTCTATTCCCTTTTCTTTAGAACAAAGCATTCCCATGCATTTACTTGCCTTTTCAATAGCCGCATCAGCTATCATAATTTCTTTTAAAAGTAAGTCTTTTTGCGTTTTTGAATAAAGTGTAATCAACATACCCAAATCATTAATATTCCATGTTGCATCAATATTTTTCATAGCCATGTATTTATCGATAATTGACTTAATTTCATCTCCTTTTTGAGAATCCGCATAAGAATCAATAGCAATAAACATAATCTTAGAAGCAAGTTCTGACTTTTTATTTATGTTATCTTCTATCGTTTTTATGTCGTCTTTAACGCCTCCTCTACCTTGATCAACATTAATATCAAAAACAGATCTGATTTTAATGAGATAGTCTAAAACATCAGATGTAAGTTTTTCTGGTTTTGTTTCTAAGCACGCATCAACAAGCGCTGGCAAACAAACATATGACATGCCTGAACCAAAAGCATAATTTAGGATGTCTGATATTTTTTTAAGTGCTTGATCGTTGCCCGCCAAAGGCAATAATTTTCTGTACAAAACGAGCTTATAAACTCCATTATTGGGTGTTCCGTCAAATTTATTTAGTTCAATTTTTTCAATTAACTGGAACACAGGAATATTATTTCTTATAGAAAGAAGGTCGTCTCTATTAAATGACACAAGCGTTTCAAATGTCGTTTTTGGCATATCTTGTAATTCAATGCCAGCGCTTCCAGGTTGCTTTACTGGTATTTTTAAAGTCTTAACAAGTTCAAACATGATATCTAAATTCGTAGATAAATCGTCTAAAACCCGCTTTGCTTCACCAACGCGTGATAAACTACCTTCTAGCTTGTAAAACTCAAATAATGTCTTTACCTTTTGGAACTGCTCATCAGACAACATCATAACAGCTTCTTTAAAGGCAGTTATTTCTTGCTCATCTCGCTGTTCTACAGATTTTCTGCTGGATGAGTTTTTGATAGAAGAACTTTTCCGTCTAGCATTGCTTTTGTATGTGTTGCAAACAGCATTGACCCAATCTTCCTTTGTTCCTGCTTTTGCCTCTACTGTAGACAAGCCTTCTAAAGATGCTGCTTCTGAAAGTGCTGAAGAAATTGCTTTCTCTGAACGCGCATTAATTGTTAAACTGCTAACGAGAATAAAATAGCTCAAAACTGATTTCTTTGGCAGCCTATCTATTGAAAATACGGTCATATAAAAATACTCCTTAAATTAGTTATTTAAATTAAATACAAGTATTAATATACAATATTAATTTTTAATATTGTATTAACAATACAATAAAAAACCTCTCAATTTATTAAAAAAGAGAGGTTTAAGGTGCACTGAAATAATACTAAGAATTTATTTTAAAAACGTTTCTGGTGCAACATATGGCATATCCAAATCATGTGCAACAGCTTCATGTGTTATATGCCCTAAGCACACGTTCAAACCATGTAATAAGTGCGAATCATCGGAAAGTGCTTGTTTGTAACCTTTATCAGCTAATGCAATTGCAAATGGTAATGTAGCATTATTAAGTGCTAACGCTGATGTGCGTGCAACTGCTCCAGGCATGTTTGTTACGCAATAGTGAATCACATTATCAACTGTGTAATGTGGGTTATCATGGGTTGTTGGGCGACTTGTTTCAAAGCAACCACCTTGGTCAATTGCAACGTCAACCATAACAGCTCCTGGACGCATTTTCTTGACAGTTGCGGCAGATACTAGTTTTGGCGCAGCGGCACCAACAACAAGAACAGCTCCAACAACAAGATCCGCATTTGTCACAAGTTCTTCAATAATATCAAACGTTGGAACAACGGTTTTTAGGCGACCTTCAAAGTACATATCAAGTTCTTGTAAACGACGTGGGCTTTTGTCTGCTATTGTTACATCTGCGCCCATCCCCATAGCCATACGCGCTGCATTAATACCAACCACACCGCCGCCAAGAATAACAACTTTGGATGGCATAACACCGGGCACACCTCCCAAAAGAACACCCATGCCGCCCTGGCCTTTTTCAAGCAACCAAGCACCAACTTGAACAGACATACGGCCTGCAACTTCGCTCATTGGCGCAAGTAATGGTAACCCGCCACGTGCATCTGTTACTGTTTCATAAGCAATCGCAATACATTCTGATTTCACAAGAGCTTTTGTTTGTGCTGGATCTGGAGCCAAGTGAAGATAAGTAAATAAAATTTGCCCTTTACGAAGCATTTCACATTCATTTAATTGCGGTTCTTTTACTTTTATAATCATGTCAGCTTTGGCAAAAACATCTGCAGCTGTTGGCATTATTTCAGCACCAACTTTTTTGTAATCGTCATCAGAAAAACCAATTCCCATGCCCGCTTTTGTTTCAACAATAACACTATGACCGTGTCTTGTTAATTCACTTACAGAAGAAGGTACTAAGCCAACACGGTATTCGTGGTTCTTAATTTCCTTTGGTACGCCGATAATCATATAATCATAATTCCTTTGAAAGATATTTTAACATTCTAAAAGTTGCCTTTAGCGTATCACTAAGATTTTGATTTGTCGAATATCTTGTGTTTATGACTAAATTATTTTTAATGATTGAGGCTTTTTATAGAAAATAATTTAATGAACCTTATTTGCTTTTTGCTCGTATAGGTCTGCATACCTATCTTCAAATGGAATTGTATTTTTTCTTTGACGTTTCTTTGTTTCGTTTGCTGATGATATTGCAGTTCTCTTTCGTGTTAATTTTGCAGCGTCTATTTTTGAAGATTTTTTTTCTGAAACGACTGTGCGCGGATTTGACCTCATCATAGAAGGTCTTTTGGTCGTATTAGTGGTCTTAATGGCTTCTACCTTAGCACGGTTCTCTATAAACTCTTCAATAGAGCAATCTTTATGTGGGAGATCACCTTTGTGTAATTTTTCGCGCTTAACTGAAAATTTTACATAGTCTTTTAAATATATCAACCAAGCTTTGCCGCCCATTTTTTTCCTCAAAAGAGCATTTGGATGAGGAATTGAAGGGATCTTCTTTAGATTTTCATATTTTAAGGTGGCGCTTGCATGATCAACCGAAGCAACCGCTAAATCTTTTTGTTTTAAAAGAACATATCCCATTGGCTGCTGACAAAAAGCTGCACCACTGAATGCATCATGCTCAACTGCCTCTACAGAAAAAGTTGGTACCGCCATGAAAATAAATAAGCTTGTTGTAGATAGTATAAAAGTTTGAATTAGGTGTTTTATGTGCACAAAAAATATCCTTTTGAAAAACTGCATTGTATGAACTTATGCTAAATAGGCATCAAAACAATGAAATTCAAGCATAAAAAGCGTAAAACACGAAATTAGACATACATGTAGCCCACTACAGTCCTGCTGTCAACATACTAGCCGGGTATTTTGGCGCTGGACTTAAAGCTAAATTTGCAAGTGTTTTAAAGCTTATCCCAACCAAAAAACTTGTTTCAGGTCTCACATCTCGATCACTGTAGCCTGATCTATAAACACCCAAATCAACAGTGAAACATTCATCGTCATACGTTGCAGAAAAATATGTGGCAAGGGATGCGCTGCCGCTTGTACGTTTTAAGTTTCGAATTTGCCCAATTGAAACACGCCAATTTTCAGTCACCTCAGAGGATACTTGCATATTTAATTGAGAGATTAAGCTTGCACTGTTAAGAGTCGCACGCTTATTTAAAAAGACATATGCACCATCAACTTTAAAAATTGGCTTACCAAGTGTGGCGCCAAGCTCAGAATAGCGAATAGTATTAAGGTTTGGATCTACAGCCATGCGATACCTGCTTGAAAACCATGATGCTGGCTTTACTTTTAAACGCATAAGAAGGTCTGACGTTGCATTATCTTCACCAAGCCCGCTTCTAACGAGATGTTGATTGTCTAAGCGCTTCGATTGTCCTAAGAAAAGAGCAATGCTTCTTTGTTGACTAAAACGTAATTCATTTTCAACACCAGCAATTGCACGTGTGCCTGCATCCACACGGTCAATGCCATCAAAACGATTAGGCAGAAACATGCTTGTATCATCTAATTCAAAAGCAAGAGAATCTTCATTGGGAATGTGGCGGTTGTTTACGTTAAGAGGACTAGACACAATCATTGCTTGTGGTTTAATAATCCAATTTGTTAAATCCATCCGTTTTTGAAATGGCCACTGCCAATCAAGACTTCCTTGTGGAAAAAGCCGCACGTGACGATGCTCAAGCTGTCGGTTTGATGCACTTGCTGTTTCCATAGAATTATAATAGCGCCTCATCATGTAAAGGTCTCCACGTGTTTGCGCTTGTGCTGTTATGATCTGCCCATAAGGCGAAACCCATGGGCGTTTCCACGTAACACCATTCGATATGCGATACATTTCTGAACCATAGCGTCCAGGAACAGCTTGATGCCTAAAAAGTGCAAGAGCCCCACCTTCAATAGCAATAGTTCCACCTATTTCAGGTGCGGTTATTTGATAGTGATAACTTGCTTTAGGTAAAATCAAAGGCGTTGTTTTGGGAGCATCTGTTTGAAAGGACATTGATTGAATATCAGCATAGCCATCCGCTGAAAAATGTTGCCAGGTAATATTTGAACGAAGGCTTTGATTATCTTGTATAAATGGTGATTGGCGAATAGTACTATAGCGTTGCAAATAGGTCATGTCACTGGCGCGTTTAACGTCAATTTTAAGGCGCTGATTGTCACTTATATCTACACGTGATTGTAGGGCTAAATTCCAGCGATCTGGTTTTGCAGGGCGAGGTCCATTGGATTGCAGGGGTCCTGGCGGCGGAAGGTTTTTTGTTTTAGTGTAACTACCTGCAATTGTGAATATGCCATCACGGAATCGCTCGCGATATTCAGCTTGTATGATACCTGATTGCTTTGTTGTCATGATTGGCGTAACCGTCATATCCTTTTGATCCGAAACGACATAATAAACAGGCATACCAACGCTATATCCAAGATCATTGTTTTGAACAAATGTTGGTGATAAAAGACCCGATTTGCGCTTGACGGTTGGATCAGGGTGCGAAAAATAAGGCGTGTAAAAAACAGGGAACCCTTTTATTTCAAGGCGCGCATTTGCATATTCAATGGTTTTATTTTCTTTGTTATGTATTACTTTTGTGGCTTTCAATTGCCATACAGGTTTTTTTGTGCTGCAAAATTTACAAGGTGTATAATCAGCATCTTCCATTACAGCAATAATACTATCTTTGCGGCGCCCTTCAGCTGCATGAATCGTTGCTTTCTCTTTTGTAAAAAGGGTAAGCGTTTTGATAACACCAGTCTTAAAATCACTTGTAAGCGTTAGCTCATCCGCCTCTATAACGTCACCTGTCATATCAAGGCAAACGACTTTTTCACGTTCTGTACCAAAGGCAACAACTGTGTCTTGTTTTGCATTATGAACAACGCGATTTGCTTTGAGCGTACGTATTCCCTTATCTGTTTTTTGTGAAAAATAAACATGACCTGTAGCAATCAATATTTCACCTTTTGCGTCATATTCAATTTTATCTGCCTTTAAATTGACAGGTATGTCTTTTGCAAAAGATAAGGATATGCAAGATATAAGTAAGAATATAATTTTAACCATACTAAGAGCTTTCTTCTGCATGCATGAGATAACCAATACCTAAAAGACCTGTCACAAGAGGCGGGATCCAAGCTGCTAAAATAGGAGCAAGAAGATCACCTACACCATAGGCATGGATAATATTATTAAAAAAATGAATAATAAATCCAGTGATAAGTGCGGCACCAATCATATGAGATGCACCGCGCCGTCTGGTGTTTTCCAAACAAAAACCAACAGCTAAAATGGCCATCACACCAAGTAAAGCAATTTCTGCCCACAAACGATGCCAGTAGACTTCATAGGTCAGTGCAGACATGCCATTTTTAATTTGTTGCCTAATAAAAGTTGGTATACGCCAAAAAGGTAACTGATTTGGCTGAATACTACTTTGTTTAATTTTTTCAAATGTTAAATGTGTGGATCTGTAAAGTTCTTTTTTTTGACTAACAACAGTGTCTTTGCGCCATGTATATGTATTTTTTAAAAGCCAGCGGCCTTCTAAAAGAGTAGCCTCAGTTGAATCAATACGATTTTGGAATTGATCATTTGTGTCAAATTCATAAAAGGTTACGTTTTTGAAAGTTCGATCATTTAATGAAAATGAATCTGCGTGCAAAATAGTTTTAGTGTTACCTTCAATTTCTTTTAACCAAAAACCAGTATTTGAGATTGTAAGACTTTGATGATTACGTTTTAAGACACGCGATTCAAGTGTTACATGCCGTGTATTAAAAACAGCAGCTATCGGATTAAGGACTGCTAAACTGCACGTCCCAACCAAAATTGATGTTACAAAAAGCCCAAGACCAAGTTGTCCGCCAGATATCCCAAGAGAGCGAAGAGCTGTAATTTCTTGCTGTTGATTAAGGCGCCATAAGCTTAAAAGGCTGGCTAGAAATACAATAAAAGGTAAAAGCTCAATAAAACGCTGAGGGAGTATAAGTAGGGATAATTCTATAATAACACCAAAGGATGCTTCTGTGCGCATAACACGCCTTAGTGTTTCAATCGTTTCAAAAAAGCCAATAATCACAAGCAATGTCGCAGCGGTTATCATAAGCCATATTATAAAATTTTTAGCCACATAAATATTCGAAGAACTTTTTAAATACTGCATAGAAGACATTAGCGCTTCTCCCAAGGAGAGTAAGTTTTTACAACTTGTTTTTTAATTGAACTCCCTAAAGAAAGATCTTTGGTCAGAAATGCAAAGCTTCCTAAAATTCCACTAAATACAAATGCATAGGCAACCCAAAGCAGATAATCAGAACGAACACTGCCATGAAGCAATCCCATAGTAATAATGTGAGCTAATAACACACCTGCTGCGGCAATGATCAGATTTTTTTTGCTGTAGCGTCGACTGAGTTCACCTGAAAGCAGCATGCTTGCAATAAATAAAGCATCGAGTAAACATAAAAAGGGTAATAAAAGCCGCTGGTGTGCTTCGGATTTAAAGCGACGCTTCATTTCTATTGAAAGAGATGGATCTGGATTTAATAATTGGGTGATGGATTTTTCTGAAATGCGCTCTGGACGAGAATCTGAGCTTATTATTTTATCCGTTAAATCATAGACAAATTCATCAAAAGAAAAACATGCATACTGACGTGTGATGGGGCTGTAATCTTGGCGCTCACCTTTTTTAAGAAGAATAAATATACGTTCACCACTTTTATAAACGCGACCAGATTTAGCAATAGTCGTGTATGATGGCTGCTGATTTTCGGCCGGCTGGTAAATAAAAATACCATTCAATTCATCTTTATCGTTGTGTTCCCTAATATAAATGGTAAAGCCTTTTGAGGTATTGAACGTTCCCTCTTTAAGTAACGCACCTGAAAAAGCGCTACGCATAACGTGTTCTTGTTCTTTTAGTTTTTGAAAAGCGGTTGGAACAATTACAATATTTAAAAAGAGCAAAAATGCAAATAAGCCTGCTGCAAGTGAAAGCACAGGCAATGAAAGACGAAAATTATTGAGCCCAAGTGATCTAAGCGCTGCCAGTTCATGGCTAATTATAAGCCTGTGAAAACAAAATAGCGTAGCAACAGCAAAAGCAATTGGGCTAATGACGCCAAAAAGATCAGGAATAAGATACGCAACCAATCCAAAATAGGCATTCATTGACACACTATTGTTAATAATTAAATCCATGTACCTTAATGATTGGGCTAGCCATAGCACTAAGATAATTAACAATGTAAGCATTGAACTAATTAAAAAAAATCGCTTAAAGGTATATTTGAATAGCAGAGTCATCTTAAACGTGGCAAAATCTTAAAAATATGTTTATATATCGTATACGTAATTGTCGAGCAGTTTATGTTAATACAAAGTTAACACTACTAAGCTGCTTCAAACTACCGCGAATACAGCTGAATTGTATAAGGAAACTTAAGTTAATGAATAGAAAAATAATATCACATGTTGCTTTTTGTCTGCTGTTTGCCTCTAATGCGGCTATAGCACTCCCAAAATCAAAAGAAACTTTAAAAAATCCGCCTAAAAAAACCAGCGTTGTTGATCATATTTTAAAAAGTTCTTCTGCATCAATTGCTGTTGAAGTTAACAAAGATGCAATTACAATAAATGACATTCGCGCTCGTCTTAATCTTATTTTATTATCAGCAGGCGATAATGGCAAGCAGGCAACAGATGAAATGATTCAGCAAGTTAAAGAGGCGCTTGTTCAAGAAAAATTACAACGACAGATAGCTGTATTGATCAAAGTCACTGTTTCTAAAACTGAACTTGATGCTGCTGTTTCAGGCATTGCTAAAGAAAACAATATGACACTTGAGCAAATGGCTGAATTTTTCAAAGGCAAGGGCGTGAATATCCAAACACTGCGTGATCGTGTTGAATCTAACTTATTATGGATTAAATCGGTGCGCGAAGGTATTGGCGGACACATCGCGATTTCAGATCGTGAAGTTGAAAATGAAGAGCGTCGTTTGCAACAAAATGAAGAAAAAGAACAATTTGAAGTTGCTGAAATTGTCCTATTTGTTAACTCACCAGAAAATCGCGCGCATGTGCAACGTGAATCAATGAATATACACAAACAACTTACTGAAGGAGCCCCCTTTTCATCTGTAGCGCGAAACTTTTCTCAATCACCGTCAGGTGCGCAAGGCGGTTTGATTGGCTGGATTGCAAAAGACCAATTGCCTAATGATGTTGTTACGTTAAAAGTTGGTCACTTTAGTGCACCTATTTTACGCGACAACCGTTACATTATCTATTTTGTTAAAGATCACAAAATGCCAGGCCAAGCTGCTGCAAGTGAAGCTAAGATCAGCTATCTTGATGTAAAAATTACATTACCACCTGAAATATCTATGGATGACCAAACACGCATAGGTAGTTTTTTAGAAGACGCACCTAAAATTCAAGGGTGTAAAACATTAATTGAACGTGCGAAGGAAGCAAAATTAGAAGTTGACGAAATGAATGATGTTTCTGTTGCTATGGTTCCAGAAGGTATTCGTAAGTTTTTTGCTGCGTCAGGAAAAGGGAAAGCAACTGAACCTGTTCGTTTAAGTGAAACAGAATTACGTTTGTTTATGCTTTGTGATCAGAAAAAGCCAGTAAAAAAGAATTTGCCAAAGCGTGAAGAGATTCGCATGATGCTTAAGGAAAAGCGCGTGCAAGAACAAGCAATGACGCAATTTAACAAGTTCAAAGCGCAAGCAAATATCGTTTACCGCACACCAAGATAGCCTTCAAGGCTACCTTCGGACTCTTTTTGTCATCCTCGGTCTTTCTATTTTGTCACATTCTGGCCTTCTGTTTTGTCATCCTCGGACTTGATCCGAGGATCTAAATCACCGTGCTTGACACGGTGATTTAGATAAAAGAAACAAAAAGTTCAGTTTAATGAGCAAAAAATTAGTTTATCTAAACATTAAACCTAAAGTTAAATATATCACCGTCTTTTGCAATATACTCACGACCTTCTTGACGTAGTTTACCCGCTGCACGCGCATTTGATTCACCATTGCATTCAATAAAATCGTCATAACTCATCGTTTCAGCACAAATGAATCCACGCTCGAAATCTGTATGGATGACACCCGCTGCTTGTGGAGCTTTCATACCCTTTGTGATCGTCCACGCACGCGCTTCTTTAGGACCAACAGTAAAAAATGTAAGCAATCCAAGCAATGAATATCCTTCACGGATAATGCGCTTTAAACCTGTTTCTTTTAAACCTAAGCTTTCCAAAAATTCAGCTTGTTCTGCTAATGGCAATTGCGCGACTTCAGATTCAATTGACGCAGAAATAACAACAGCTTTCGCGCCAATTTTTGCCGCATAATCAAAAACTTCTTTTGTGAACGCATTGCCTGTTTCAGCCTCTGACTCAGACACATTACACACATATAAAATAGGTTTACTAGTCAACAATTGCAGCTGTGCAAAAAGAAATTCTTCATCTTTTTGTAATTTAATGGACGATGCAGGTTTGCCTTCTTGTAATACAGGTAATACTTTTTTCACAAGTTCAAGTGTCGCCTTCGCCTCAACGTCATTACTACGCGCACGCTTTTCAAGACCATTAATTCGGCGCTCCAGGCTTTCCATATCAGCGATCATTAATTCCATTTCAATAGTTGTAAGATCACGCAAAGGATTTACAGTACCATCAACGTGCGTAATATCATCGTCTTCAAAACACCGAAGCACATGAAAAATAGCATCAACGGAACGAATATGACCTAAAAATTGGTTACCCAGTCCTTCGCCTTTGCTGGCACCACGGACAAGACCTGCAATATCAACAATTTCAAGTTGAGTTGGTATAATTTTAGCAGATTTGGAAATTTCAACAATCTTATCAAGACGATCATCAGGCACGCCAATACGGCCTGTATTTGGTTCAATTGTGCAAAATGGATAATTTGCTGCTTCTGCAGCCGCTGTTGCGGTAAGCGCATTAAAAAGAGTTGATTTTCCTACGTTTGGCAAGCCAACGATGCCGCAATTAAACCCCATGAGTATTTCCTTATCTTTATTGTGTGTAATTTTATCGCTTATCATGCCCTATTTTATGTGAAATCGAAATGTTTTTCATGCAATAATTAAAAATCTGTTAACACTTTTCAATGTAAGCTTATGCTACGACCAGCGCTCAAGCGAATGTAATCATATGATCAAGAATACATTACTGTTAATTATTATTTTTGCCACCTTATTAAATGCTAAGGAAGCACCGCTTGCTGCCAGTTCAAGCGCAACAAAAGGCGATTTAAATGAAGAAACTACTTGCGACGATGATTATATCAGCCAACATGCGGCAGCTATTCTTCGTCATGATCATTCCGGCATCAACCCAAATTATACGTTTATAGAATCAAAACGACTTAGTATTAAGTTTATTAATAATCTTAATTTTTCGAACCCAAAGCGTTTACAACAAATCACTAAAATCTTAATGCTGCGGGGTATTCATTCAGAAAACCCAATAAAAAAAGTGCTTAAAGCATATCGTTTTTATTTAATAGACGGGATTAAAGCGTGTGGGATAGATGAATTACATTTTGATTCAGAAATCAAAGAAAACATAGAAAAAGCCCTTAAATTCATTAGCAATGAAGGCTTTGAAATCTATATAAAACCCGAAATGAAAAAATTAGAAAACCAGGCTTTACACATACAACAAGGTCTTGAATATGAACTTTATTTAGAGCAAGACACCGAAACAGATGACGAGGATACAGAAGGATATAACGAAAACAAAGGCGAAGAAAATAAGCCAAACATCGAAACAGATAGCAAGGATGACTAATAAAATTTTTTACATTATGCTATTAAAAAAGTCAGATGACATGCTATTTTACCAAATAACATAAATAATAAAGAATGTTTTTATGAAAAAACTAATTATCGCCTCAACAAATGCTGGAAAAATTGCTGAAATCATTCAAATAATAAAAGAACTCAATTTTGAACAATTCGAAGTTCAATCGATTTCAAACTATAATATTCCTGAACCAGATGAACCTTATGATGACTTCCTATCAAATGCGACCCACAAAGCTAAATACTACGGCAAAGCATTAAACCAGTTGACATTATCAGATGATTCTGGTCTTTGCATTGAAGCGCTTAATGGATTTCCTGGTATCAAAACAAAAGATTTTATGCTTGAATTTGGCGGATACGAATCTGCCTATGCAGAACTAGAACGCATGTTAATGGATCATCAAAATAAGAAAGCCTACTTTCAAACGGCAATGGCATTATACTGCCCGATTGAAGATAAATTATTATCATCTGAAGACAATGAATGGGGTATTATTTCCTTTCCAGCGCGAGGCACAAATGGATTTGGTTTTGACCCCGTTTTTATACCAAATGGGTATGACAAAACAATGGCTGAATTAGGACCGATTATTAAAAATAAAATTAGTCATCGTGCCAAATCTTTGAAAAACTTGATACAACGGTATCAGCTTTCTCTTTAGTGGCATAATTCAAATTATTATAATAAGAATGCTTTTAAGCAACAAAACAATTTTTAGTAATTTAAAATAGCCTTTTTAAACTTTACAAAAGGTTTGAATTGCAACCTTAGACTATTTGCATTACAGTTAAAAAGTAGACATTTTTTGTAAATGACACATATATCGTCTTGAAATGATAATAATCAATTAGATGGTTTTTGGTCGTCGCTTACAGACATACACACATAAATTTACATATAACAATTACAACCTAGGAGCGTCTTTCAGAGTCATGATTTCAGATAAAATGAATATTAATACGACCTGTTTGCATGCCCTGGTGTTTAGGGAGTTTTTAAGACAATGGTTAAGCGTCTTCTTATCGATGCCACCCACAATGAAGAGGTGCGCGTCGCGGTCGTTAGTAACAATTCGCTGGAAGAATTTGATTCTGAAACAGCCAATAAAAAGTTAACTAAAGGCAACATATACTTAGCAAGAGTTGTGCGCGTAGAGCCCTCCTTGCAAGCAGCTTTTGTGGAATACAACAACGGACGGCATGGATTTTTGCCGTTTGCCGAAATTCATCCTGATTACTATCGCATTCCGGTTGCCGACCGGCAGAGTCTTGTCGAAAGCATGGCCCTTGAAAATGAAGCGCAACCTGATATAAGCAGTAACGATGATGCAGAGGATAGCGATACAAGCACAGATAACCAAGATACTGAGAATGCAAATAATGGAATTGCAGAAAATAATGAACTTATTCAAGATGCAGAACCTAGCAAAGAAAATAAAGTTAAACCTGCTAAAGCCAAATCTGCAGAAGTTGCTGCAGATAAAGCAGTCATCGCACCTGAAGCAATCTCGTTAGAAAGAACTCCGTCAGAGACAACACCTGCACCTGACCTAGAATCTGAACAAGCAGCACTCGTTGAAAATGAACAGCAAGCAGAAACAACAAAGCGTGTTGATGGCAAAAAAAAGGCTGGCGCTAAAAAAACAATGGCGGAATCTACAGGAATAAAAATCAAACGTATTTCAAAAACAGTTCATACAAAAAAAGCAAAAGCTGAACCAGAAGACGTGACTGAAACTACGCCGGCGCTACTAGAACCATCAGTTGAAGCGGATGTAACAGCAACAATTGATTTAAATACAACAAATGCAGTTACTGAAACAGCTGAAACCTTCACACCAGAAATCACTAAAGAAGTGTCGGCGATAACTGACCTTTCAACTGAAGCTATGGTTGAAAATGCAGTATCTGACGAACAAGAAGTGCTTGATGAACAAGCAATATCTGACGAACAAAACGAATTTGTTAGCGAAATTGGCGGTGAAGACACGATCGGCACTGACGATATCGAAAATGCATCTTTTATTGAAAGCAATGAAAAACGCAACTTACGCTACCGTTACAAAATCCAAGAAGTTATTAAACGCCGACAAATCATGTTGGTACAAGTAGTTAAAGAAGAACGCGGCAACAAAGGCGCTTCATTAACATCGTACTTATCACTGCCTGGTCGTTACTGCGTATTAATGCCAAACAGTGGACATCGCATTGGCGGCGTCTCACGCAAAATCAGCGACAATGACGATCGCCGTCGTTTACGCAGCCTCATGAAAGAATTTGAAATTCCTGAAGGCATGTCGCTTATCGTTAGGACTGCGGGACAAGAGCGTAACAAATCTGAAATTAGACGCGACTATGAATACCTACTTCGTGTATGGGATGACATTCGTGAAAAAACAATCATCTCATCTGCACCAGAACTCGTTTACGCTGAAGGTGATTTAATCAAACGAGCTATTCGTGATATTTACGACCGTGATGTCGAAGAAGTTCTAATCGAAGGTGAAGAATCTTATAAAGTCGCTAAAAACTTTATGAAAAGCCTAATTCCAAGCCATGCGAAGAAAGTAAAGCTCTACAAAGATTCACTACAGCCAATCTTTCATCGTTTTTCAGTTGAAGAACAAATTGAAAAAATGCATCAACCGGTTGTGACGCTACCATCGGGCGGCTCCATTGTAATTAATCACACAGAAGCACTTGTGGCTATTGACGTTAACTCAGGTAAATCAACACGTGAACGAAACATCGATGACACGGCTCTTAAAACAAACTTAGAAGCTGCCGCTGAAGTAGGCCGACAATTACGACTTCGTGACATCGGTGGTATCGTGGTAATCGATTTTATCGACATGCATGATAGCGCAAATATTGCAAGCGTCGAACGCAAAGTACGCGACGCACTTAAATCAGATCGCGCACGTATTCAAGTAGGTCGCATCAGTCAATTTGGTTTGCTTGAACTCTCGCGTCAACGCTTACGTCCAAGTCTTTTGGAAAGCCATTCCGTTACATGTCCGCATTGCCTTGGCTCAGGACTTGTACGATCTGTTGATTCTCTCGCACTACAAACACTACGTGAACTTGAACGTACGATTATCTCAGGAAATGCATACGAAATTCTTGTTACGGTTCCATTGGGCGTCGATCTATTTTTGCTCAACCAAAAACGTAATGCAATCGTTGCTATTGAAGAACGCTATGGTGTAAGCATCCATATCACATCAACACACTCAATGATGTCGCCAAATTTCACAATTGAGGTTCAATCAGAGCGGCCGCGCACACTTAAAATTGTAGCTGATTCAAGTTTTAAAATTGCATCGTCAGCTGATTTGCAATCAAACACAGATAGTGATGATGAAATCGAACCAACAACAGAAACTGAAGAAACAAACGAAGATACGTTAAGTGCAGCAAAACGCAAATCTCGTCGTAATAATAACCGCCGTAGACGCAATAATCGACGTGCTACGCAAGAAGGCACGTTAAACGAAACGATCTCTGAAGGTGCAGATGAAATAAATAATGCAGCTGTTGAAAATGAAGTTCCGTTAAAAGCTGAACATCAAGAACGCAGGCATCATTCAAAACAGCACCATGTAAAATCAGAAAGGATTCAATCCGACGCAACTCTTTCTGAATCCGACACTGTTCAGACAGATGATAGTACTCAAGATGCAGGTGAAAAGAACGAACGTAAACAAAAAAACACGCGTGGTCGTCGTCATCCGTACCAACGCCGCCAGCACAATAAAGGTTTGCACGTTTCAACTGAGCCAAGCATAGTCGAAAAGAAAATTTTTGAACCTAAGCTGATTGAGCCAAGGCTTCTTGATGGCCAAATGGTCGCTGGCACGTTTCCCACAAAAAACACAACTGTGATTGAAAAAACAGTACGTCCCCAGCATGAAAATCGTAAAATCGAAACATCAGAATCAGGGCCTAATGCGACCACACCTAAAAAGAAGGATGAGCCAAAAAAATCTAAAAATTGGCTACGTCGTTTTTTAGATTCATAAAACAAGTTAACTAATGAAGGAAGAGCTTTTTCTGTTCTTCCTTCACGCTCACAAATAATCAAAATAATATTTGATAACAAAACAAGTTTAAAAATCAGAAGACTTGTTTTAAGTGATAGCATTTACTGCTTAACGCAGGTAATACTTCACCAAATTAAAGCATCCCATAAAAGCGTTTAGCGCCTTCAATCATAATATTAAATTCTTCTTCATTAGGTGTATCAACGGTTGCATTTTCAATAAAAGTGCCACCAATAACGCCAACATCATTCTCGCTAGTACCTTCTAAGTGCTTTGGAAACATGTAAAACGAACGCTTAACTGCATGACCAGACTTAGTAGTGTGATGGCCATAATAAACTAAAATCATGTGTTGCAAGTTTTCAGGAATTTGATTCTTCAGCATAATTAAATGCCCTTGAACAGAAATCATCTTATGGTCGTTCTTTAAGGAAGCCGACCCCATACCGCTGCAATTGATAATAAACTTACTTTCAATTTCATGAAATGATGTTATTTTTTTATTTTTAAACTTAACTTTTTTATTTTTTAAAAATTTACTTAGTCTCGCCATCATTTTAGTTGTATCAATAAAAATACCATCATCATAGGCTACCATATTTCGCTTGGTTCCATTTTTAAAGTCCAGCACGACATCTTTTGCAGATTGCATCACAACCCCAACATAAGGCTCTAACCCAGAATCTTCTCTTTTTTCAAAATAAGCTGGAACAATGACTGCTCCATCCTTAAAGTCTTCATGACTTCCTTTTGCAATAGATTGGTAAAATTTATATGCATCAATTCCTATTTTTGTAATGATTTTTTGCATCTTTGGATCATTGTCCATTGAAACGGGTGCAAGCAATCCTCCTGCATTATGAGACGTTAAATTCTCAAACTTTTCCGCAACAATAGTAATGTTTGTATAGCCCTTTTTAATTAAATCATAAGCTGTAAAAAAGCCTATGACGCCAGCGCCTATAATGGTGATAGGCGTTGTTTTTTCTAAATTAGCAGCACCTTTTGAGGTTTCTAAAAAGCCATTTACGTAACCAGCAGAACCTGGCGCAAGTGTCCAACCGCTGCCACCATGCCCATAATTATGAAGAATAACCTTTCCATTTTTCTCTATTTCTATACTCATCTGGGGAGCACCAGTTCTCATAGGACGGTGGCATAATATGCGTTTACTTAAGTGTGCGCTTTCTAAGTTTGGAGGGGTTATATACCTTGTATCGTTTAAATTCCTGGTCACAAAAAATAAACCAAAAGCTAAAAGCGCCATCATGCATAAAATAATTCTAAGTTTTGAAAAGTTCAAAGTTTTCATATATTAATTCCAAAAAAATGTTTATTTTTGAACAATATCAGATTTAAAAAAATAAAAAAAGAGCCATTCCCAATGAATGACCCTTAGCATTTTTCGATTTCAGTTCTATCACAACTTAAGAAAAAAGTTCTTTCAAAAAGCGCTGCTTATCCATCCAATGCTCTTCAACTTTTACAAACAAGAATAAATGCACTTTTTGTTGCAAATAATATTCCATTTCATGGCGCGCACGCATGCTAATGTCTTTAATTCGTTGCCCTTTTTTACCAACAACAATTGCCTTTTGGCTGTCACGTGCCACAACAATTGCTTGCGATATCTTTACTGAACCATTATCAAACACTTCATACTTTTCAGTTTCAACAAACGTTTCATATGGCAATTCATTCTCAAGCTGCAAATAAAGCTGTTCACGCGTAATTTCTGACGCCCACAATTTCTTTGGTGCGTCTGATATTTGATCTTCATCAAACAACCATGGCCCTTTTGGAAGTTCTGATACGATCTTGGCAACAAGATCATCAACACCGCTGCCTTTACTCGCAGAAATCATTAAAAATTCTTTTGCTTTATTCAATTTATTGAAAGGTTCAGCAACAGTAAACAGCTTTGCTTTATCAACCAAATCAACTTTATTAAACACAATATAGAGCGGGATATTTGTTGGCAAACGCGCGATCAATTCAAGGTCTTCTTCATGGTTTCTACCCGTCACATCAACCATATACACAACAAGATCAGCATCTTTTGGTGCTTGCCATGCTTCATTCACAATTGCTTTTTCAAGGCTTCGCTTTGGCACAAACAAGCCAGGTGTATCCACCAAAATAATTTGCGCATCGTCTTTAATTTGAATTCCAAGCACACGGCGGCGTGTCGTTTGCACTTTTGGCGAAACAATTGATACCTTATGGCCTGTAATCTTATTAACAAGCGTCGACTTACCTGCATTTGGACGTCCTAAAACAGCCGCATAACCGCAGCGTCTATCAGCAGCATTAGGACTTGCATTGCTTATCATTAAATCAGCACTTAAATTTTCCATTACGTCTTTCACATTTTCATTCATGATGAAGGAATATCATTTACAGGTGTCTCTGCAGAACCGTCGGCGCCATTGAACCGTCTATGCGGTGTGCGCAAAACACGTTTGCGGTAGACACGTTTTTCTTTTTGGGGCTCAGCGCTATGAGTTTCTACTGAAAGCACATTAGCTGAATCAACAGAAGCATCTGAAACACTTGCATCCAATATGTTAGCATTCAATACATGAGCATCAGGCGCACCTAATTCATGCTCATTTTTCACTTCCACTGAAACTTGCGGTTTTCGTGGTTGGTGTTGAACACGTGGTTCTTTATGTGTGCGTGGCTCTTGTTGAATGCGCGGCTCTTTCCTGCGAGGAGCACGAGGTTCATGCTGCACGCGTTGTTCATTTTGAACAACATTTGATTCAGATTGCTCGCCATTTTGTTCATCAGCTGCCTGATAATGCTGTGCATGTTGTTGCGTTTTTTGCGCCTGCTGAGCTTGCTGAGCTTGCAAACGCTGCTGTTGTTGCTGCTGAACTTCATTATCATAACGAATACGATCGTTCAACTGACGCAAATAATGTTCTGCATGTTGAAAATGACCTTCGGCTTCAATTCGCTCACCAAGGCTAAGGGATTCACGAGCAGCCATCAAGTACTTATCATACATTTGCTGATAATAACCGCGATTTTTTAAACGCAGCTCATTGTTATCATCATTTTTTGAATTGGAATAACCATTCTGGTGTCCATTTTGGTGTGGACGGTTGTTTGGGCGCACACCACCATTGGGACGTGGGCGATTACGTTTAATCATCACTGCAATAATTCACTTAGGTTAAAAGTTTGGGGCATGTCAAAATCATCCTATATTAAGGATGGTATGGAGAAATTAGGGGCAATTGCCACTTACATTTCATCCAAGAACTACTTATATTAAACATTAATTTATATTTTTTTACAACATTTTTTTTCAAACATGTAACCACTAAAATTAGAATAAAAATAAACCTATTTTTAATTAATGCAAATATATTTTTAAAATGATACAATTCCCATGATTTAAATAAAATAGGATTGAATAATGTTCTGTGTAGATGACAGGTTGCTAAAAAATACCATGTTTGCATATGATCTACCTTTGTGCAGAGTATTAATTCAAGATGATGTACGATTTCCTTGGTTTATTTTAGTACCCAAAGTAAATAACGTAACCGAGCTTTTTGAACTAACAAAAAATGATCAAAATAAAATTATACTTGAAATCACGCACATCTCACACTATTTAAAGGAAGAGCTTCAGATTCACAAGGTGAATGTAGGCGCCCTTGGTAATATTGTGCCCCAACTTCACATTCATGTAATAGGCCGCATGCAAAACGATGCCGCGTGGCCTGGGCCAGTTTGGGGAGTCGGTACTGCAATTCATCATACAAAAGGTGAAATACAATTAAAAGTTCAACGACTTAATGATTGGCTAAAAAAGAATTCGTTAGTAAGCTAGCAATAAAAACTTACATTTTATAAAAGAGAAAAAAAATGAAAAATATATTAATACTATTAGCACTTTCAACAGGCTTTGCGTCAATGCCATGCCTTACATCTACAGCGCTTGCGGCTACAGAATCTAAAGAAGATGATTACGAGATCGACCCAGTTAGTGCTTTATTCAGTGAAATAGGGATTGTTAATGAAAACATAGAAAAATATAATCGCTATTTGCATGACTCAAATCAATCAGAAGATCATTATAATTCGCTTTATGAGTTCTTGCATATTAAAGAAAACGTAGTCAAAGCTGTAGAACAAGCTGCATCAGAGCCCAGCGAGGAATCGATAATATATGCAAGCACGATTATTAATGAGCTTATAAATTACGACTTTTATATGCATCTTAAAGACGTTGTAAGTGCCTACCAGCAAGATGAACAAGCGCAGCTTAATTTAATCTTGCAACAACTAGAAGCAGAAGATGCAGCAGAGATAGAGCGCTTAGCAACAACGGCTTTCACTCCGCCAAGACCTCAAACAGCAACGGCTCCCTCCCCCACTACAAGCTCAACTCAAAACACTCCTCAATCTCAATCACCAAGCAGCACCCCTTTAACAATGCGGGTTCAGCCAGATTATATAACATACGATAGGACAAAACCATTTGCTTTTCATTTATCGTTTAGAAATGATAAAAATGCAGCAAATAATTTTATAAATACCTTAAACACCTACTATCAAACGAATCGCAGGATGCCAAATCACTATGTGGGGCTTACAAACGAGCAAAAGCTTGAACGAAAAAATCAATGGATACATGACCATCTCGGGGAAATCAAAAAAGAACTTGATCGCGTGCTGTGGATATTTGATCATAAAGTAGATAAAGAAAGTCAATGTGAAACACGGTACAAGGCACTTTGCAGGCAGAACTCGCACCAACCCCAAGAAAATTCCGAAATAGTATTATACAGAGGAATGTACCCTGGCCTCCCTATACCTCCACATATCCTTTCATTGGCCGCACCAACAAGTTCATCTTCCACATCAATACACAAAGCAGACATACTCGCCTTACCTGAAAGCATGTTGCTTGATCTTTCCGGGCCAAGAAATGAGGCAGAAGAGCCAACACGACTCATACACGAGCCAAAAAGAGGCCTTACAATTGCTTTCAATAAGATTAAATTTTACTTAGATCGAATTGAAACAGCAAATAGAAACGACACAATCAACAATAATGCCATGATAATTGATAACGCGTACAGTATCGGTAGGTCACTTGTTGAAATACAAAAAATCAAAGATGATCGTCCTACAGTTTATCAAGACTTTATGAAGATGTTTATACACAGCATTGCATCAGCAGGTACGCATTGCAATGATGGCCTCAGAGATGCAGCTAACCTTATTTATGGTAAATCACAAAGAGACGCTGCATTTCAAGATGACCTTACAGCACAAGCAGATAACGCTGATTCAAAAGTGCAATTTTTGCTTTTAAACTTAAGAGAATCAGTATTTTTAACCGTTTCAAATTTTGAAGATGACAATGAGCCAGGCGCTACAAAAACAAATTATCGACGTGAAATGGCAGGAAGAATAGCTATTTCAAGCACATCTGCAGCACAATATGGCGGGGTTGGCCATCATACAACTAAACCTGGCTCAATAAACGAAGATACATTTTTACACCGATTCTTTAATGGAAAAGTAGGAAATTCTAATTACCCATCGGCTGAAGAGAGAAAGTCCTATGATGGATACACACCAAAGTCTATATTCATAGCGCTATGGAACGCACTTAACCATCCAGCTACAAATATACAGCCATTAAGTACATCTTTTCCCACTGAGTTTGTTCTAGATTTTTGCCAAAAAACAGACATTAATGACAGTATATTTGCTAATATATTTGCTGATATAATGAAAAACAATATAGTGATGAAATCATATGCTGCAGAAATATTCCAGATACCCCTAAATGACGTGACTTCTGAAGAAATTGAAGGCGCAAAAGAATATTTGATGCCTACTGACAATTCAGTTAGTAGAAAGCAAAGATTACTTGAACTTGGCACTTATATTAAAAGAGACCAAACAACAAATAAGTATGCTATAATTAATCATAAATTAATTCTTTATTATTTGACAAAAAAAGGAATTATTACTAAAAAATAACCTATACAGTGCCTTTATGAAACGTCCGGGGGTAATGCACGAGCGTTACGACCCTGACTGTCACCCTCGCGAAAGCGGGGATCCAGTATAATGACTAAACAGAGCTTTTATTACGTTTGTGCAGTAATAGGTCTCAACCCAGACATCTTTTACTAGCGCCGCCTATTATTGCTAGCATTTTTAATGCGTGACCTACCAATATTTGAACATTATGAAATTATTTTAATAATTTAAATTTAAGCCCTCTCCTTGCGAAGACGTACTCTAAAAAGATTACAGGAAAACCCTTACTTGTTTACCGCCCGTTCGCAGCATGTTCTTCCACATGTTCATGCCAGTGAATGGGGCGCTTTTCTGTGGGCCAAGGATGCTGAAAATCTTTAATGGTGCAATGAATTGCAGACGCTTGCAAATCAATTTCCATATCACCTGAAAATAACATTCGAATAGAATATAAATCGTTTTCTTTTTTGGCAGATATCATTAGTAAATTTAAAACACGCACAGGGTGTTTTTGATGAAAATTTCGTTTAAAAACATTCTGCACATTTTGAAATGTCAAACCACTGTGTACACGAAAGTAACGTTCATGGTGATCAAAATGTTCGGTCATTTCCCAGCAAAAACGATTAATCAAACAGCTAAACGACTGCTTTTCTGGATCAAACGTCATTGAAGTTACAGGCATCAAACCATCTTGCAAATGCGTAGAACAATGAATTAAATGCTCTATATCCTCAGCAAGGAATTTAAGCGGCTTATAATGATCTAGATCTGACATAATGTTCCTTTAAGTGGCATGATGCGATGCATCTATATTAGCACCAATATTCCTTAGCTTTGCAATGTATCTTTCGCTTAATGCGGTAAAATTCGCATATTATTTACAAAAGAAGCAAGCCCCACCTGACGTTTTCGACGATAGCGTTCAGCCTCCAAAATGGATTTCACTATTTTCACAGACTCGTGCAAATCATAGTTAACAACAATATAATTATATTCAGCCCAATGACTAAGTTCAGCACTGGCTTCCTGCATGCGTGAGCGAATAATATCTTCTGAATCCTGATTTCGTCCACGGAGGCGAAGCTCAAGCTCTTCCAAAGAAGGCGGCAATATAAAAATGGTGACAAGATCATCGCGCGCAGACTGACTTATTTGTTGAGTCCCTTGCCAATCAATATCAAAAACAACGTCATCTCCATCTGTTAAGCTATCCATTACAAACTGACGCGGGGTTCCATACATATTACCAAAAACTTCGGCATGTTCAAAAAAATCACCCGCTTCAATACGCCTATTAAATTCTTCAGGAGATACAAAATAATAATCACGTCCGTCAATTTCACTTAAACGCTTAGGACGAGTGGTGACAGAAACAGAAGTTTTAAGGCGACGTTCACTATTAAGCAAATCATTTACTATTGTCGTCTTTCCAGCCCCAGAAGGAGAAGATAAAACAAGCATAAGACCACGGCGGGTAAAAACAGTCATAATAGTTATTTTTTTTATAAAAGAAGATGTAAATGATCATAATCTATTTAAATAGAGTTTGTAAATCTCCAATTTCAGAAATCAAACAATAGAATAATAAAATTAAAATTAAAAAAACATAGTTACAATTAAACACTATAGACATGTTCTTTATAAAAATACAATGTACGTCGTTTGACATTGCCTTTAAGATGTTTTACAAATAAATAACAATTTTTTGACAGCTATTCAGGCTTTTTTAATATCTTAGTAATCATACTGTTATAATGCTAGCCATCTTAGGTAAAACACAATATTATCAACATAATCTAGTTAATTTTAAAACAATTTCAATACGAGGACATCATGTCTACATTGCCCCCACAAACAATTTCAGAACAACTGCTTAAGTTAAAAGCAGCATTCGAAGACGGCCAAAGAGTAGAAGAACCAAAAGCAATGAAGACGTCTCATGTAGAGATAAAACAAAATTCTATTCCAACAAAGAAAACATTCAAAATTAAAGCAAAACCAAATCTAACAAATGCACCAAAACGCAATGACATGGGGACAGCGTCAGCTACTCAAGAAACAGCAACTGCAGTTCAGGAAAAACAAACAGCACATAAAAATGCAAAATCCATCCCACTTAATAAAAATGAACGCGTTATTGCTGCCCTTCAATGGCTCTATGCAACATTTCCAGCTCTATTTAAAAAAGAATCAAAGTTGCCGCTTAAGATTGGTATACTGCAAGATATATTTGACGCACGACCAGAAGACGCGCCATCCAAAAAATCTATTCGTGATGCAATCTCTTTGTACACAGGCAGCGTTTACTACCAAAAAGCAATTCTTGAAAACGAAAAACGCTATAACTTAAATGGTGAAGAGATAGGCGTTGTCGAAGATAAGCAAAAAGAATATGCAGATCAACGTCACACAATTATTAGCGCAGCCATTCAAGTACAAGCACAAAAACGCCAAGCATACCGTGAGCAGCAACGAAAAAAAGCAACAAATATGACAGTGAATAAAAAAGATTAAGCTGAGTGTATAAAACCCTGAGCGTGATGCTGCCTCTCACTTTTTATCACGCTTGAGGTTAAACTGCTACTGTACGAATGTTGAAAGTATAACTGTTAATTACTGGCTCATCACCTGTCATACTGATACATAAGCTTTATCATTCTCAGATATGATATTTGTCATTACGAGTCCTCGCCTCATCATGCAAGGCACCTCGCCTCACCATTCGTGCTCTTCTCCTCTATCTTCCCGATCCCCCGCTTTGTCATTCCCACCAATATGGGAATCCAATAAACAATCAACACTGAAAGACCTTGGCTAAAGGATTAAGTTACAGCTAGGTCGCATACCCATAAAATGAATATGAAACGCCGTTATTGCAAGAAACGATAGTAACGTGTGCCATGACGATAATATACTTATTTTAAATATAAACGGCTAAAGTAAATCTGATTTAAAAAACCGAGCATATGCGCAATTGCTTAGTCTAAAGTTTTCATTTAGTTCCAAACTCCTTAGCATCAAAAATAAGAAAATGCACATCAAAAGGTTAATCTTTAATTAAGCAAACTGAAATTTATTTGTTTTTTCAACGTTAATAAACCGTGATAAAATAAGGACTTTTGATGGTTAAAAACATCTAGGGGAAAAAAAATGTTATAAGGCATTGACAGCTATATTTTAGGGAGAGCATAATGACCTCGTTGGCACCAATTAAACCAAAAATAGTCTGTACTTACAAATAGACTTCTTTGAAAGGAAGTATTATATGAGCAAAGTTAGCTATAAGTATAAAAGTGAAAAATCATCTTTCCTTATACGCATTTTTACCTTGAGCCTCATGGCTACCTGTGTAAATGCAAACCAAACATCACCAACAGGAATAAATACAGAAAACTCAAAGCCAAAGCTTGAGGGCCCTATTGAAGTAGGAAAGGAAAATACTAAAAAATCAGCAAACAAAGTTTCTAACAAAGCAGAAAAAGTTAAAGACGAAACACTAGCAAAAAGGGATGAGTTAAAAAGCAACATTTCTGACAAAGCAAAGGGCCTTAAAGACTCGGCGCAAGATAATGCTGCTCTTGCAAAAGAGAAAATTGGGGATGCTGTAAATGCAGGCAAAAAAAAAGTAGCTGATAAAGTAGATGTAGCGATAGGCAAAATTGACACTGTCGATGCCAGCAAAGATCACGCAGCTGAAGCAAAAGCTAAGTTGGGTGAAGCAGCATCTGAAAGCAAAGAATGCATAAAAGCTAAAGCAGCCAGCGCAAAAGAAAGCATTGTAGATGCTGCTAAAAAAACAAAGAAAAAGGCTGTCGCAGCTTACGATAAGTTTAAAGAAACGCCAGCTGATGAGCCATGCGACAATGGAACTAATGCACCAGACGCTGAAACGCGCAAATCAGATGGGGTAGCTAGCAAAAAATAAAGTATGACTTAGCAACATACATTAACCGTAAATATATTCTTTAACAGAACAAAGTTAAAAGTTTATTTGTAAAATTTTATTAGGAAAAAATCATGAAAAAAAGTCAATATTTAGCATTAGCGCTTAGCTTAAGTTTATCCGCTTGTGTAAATAGAGTTGATACAGTTGCATCAAAATACGAATTAAAATCTCAAATCCCTATAAATGCGAGTAATATAGTAATCGCATATGACTTTAATCCTTATTCAAAATCACTTCAAGCTGATTCTCTTTTTTCTCAAGCTTTAGTTCAAGATCTTGAAAAATGGGGCAGAAAACGATTGCACCCCGTAGCTCCTTCTGGGGTAGCGCAAATAAAAGTAAGACAAGCTTCCATATCAAAAGTCCCAAACGTGAAGTATCCTGAAGCATTGGAAGGTTGCCTAGATGTTATGTTATCTATAATTGATAATAATGGTGTTGGACATGCGTACGCCGAAGCAAAAATTAAACAACATGTTTCTGCGCCACCAAATATGACGGATAAAGAAATGGCAACTCTCAAAAAAGTATTGATCACGAAACTTGTTGATGGTTTAGACGCTGAAATGGAATCTGTATTAGTTGCTAAAGCTAACCCTTCTTACGTAGGTCGAAATATTCAACCAAGATAAATGTTTTTTTACAAATCTATTCACACTTTAAATTAAGGAGAATTATGATGAAAAGCACATTAGAAGAAGCTGAAAAAAACGCTAGAAAACAGGCACATGCAACAGCTGAGCACGCAAAAGATCTAAAAGACAAAGCTAATGATAAGGCACAGGGCGTGACTGATCAGGCTAAAGATCAAAAAGAAACAATTAAGGATAAGGCACACAATGTGGCTGAATATGTCGAAGACCTGAAAGATAAGGTAAAAGATAAAGTACATGAAGTAAAAAAGCATATTAAAGATGTTTTCTAGATAAAAAACAAGAGGGGTTGAGTGGGACACTCCTCCCCTTTTTTACTTTTAAACATAAAAAATAGTTTCAGATAGATTTAGCTTTTTTACTTAAGCAAAAAACGAAAGGAATAATGGTTATGTTTAATTTAGAAAGCCTTATTTTCCCTACCGCCTTGGGTATCTTTGGTGGTTTTCTAGGCCCTATCTTAGTTGAAAAATGGAAAGGAAGTGAAAATAATTCTAAAAAACAAATTTTCATGGAAGCTGAAATTCAAAAAACAGAAGAGAAGTTAACTAGCTTTGTTCAAAGCATGGAAACTAGACTATCCTCTGTAGAAAACCAATTAAAAACGATTGAACTAACCTTATCACACAATACAGGGGCCTTGAAAAGCAGGCTGCCAGACATTCCGCTAAAGGAACCTTTGGAAGGCCAACACGAATAAAAAAATATTAGGTGACGCAGTATGTCGTTTTTTTAACTAACTAAAAACTTTAATCTTAAACGTTTTTCTGTGTTTTCAGTATCACTAAACATAAATAAAGCTGTATGCACACTTATATTTTTTGCTCTATTTTTGAGCAAAAGTTCCATATCCTCTTTATATATTAGATATGAAACAGATTTATTCATTGGCTAATAACAGTTTTAACTTTTTGAGAAATAGCTCTGCTTTTATCCTGATAAGCAAACAAAAATTAATTTTGTTACTTTTTTATTACAATAATCACTATTTATTAGGCCAAAAAAATCAATTTTTATTCTCAATATCTTTTATTCCAAAAATAGTTAACAAAAATGCATAATATTTTGCTGTTTCTTCTTTAATATACCTAAAACGTCCAGAGGGTCCAAAATGTCCTGTTTCTGATTTCATATCAAGCAAAAGAATAATAGACTTCTTTCGAAACTAGCCTTTAGAGTCAAGATCGTATAAAGATATGTTCATATGGAGGTATGAATGAAATATGATCAAATCAAACACTTAAATGATGAGCAATTTCGTCGTTTAACCGGTGTAAAACACACAACGTTTATGAGAATGCAGGAAATTCTTAAAGAAGTCTAATTTTGAATAATCAGCAAAACGGCTGAATAAAAATTAACTTGGCGTTGAGGGAACAGAGCCTGAAAAAGACGCTGAACTAAATAGTTTAAAAAAAGAAATATCATTTTTAAACAATCTTAAAGAAATAAAATGTACGTTTAGGGCTACATCACCGACAATGACAGAACTGCTGCAGCCGATAAAGCAGAACGTAATGCCCGTGCTTGCAACACAAAAATTGAATCATGGACATAACAAAGAAATAACAGCAAGTAACCTTGATACAAAAACTAAAAACTTAACCTAAGCGCGCTCAACAAAGCTTGCTATAATTTTCTTAAGGCCATTGGCATCAAATTGAATCAACAACTTGTCACCTTCAAAAGCAAGTACATCGCCTTGACCAAATTTTTCATGAAATACCCGATCACCTGTTTTAAATGTATGGTTTACTGAAAGAAGCTCAGCCTTTGCTGTTCGCGGCGTTAACGCCTTTGCAGCCGCAGGATTATAATTACTTGATTGATTATCTTTGTAATAAGATTTTTTATTTCCATATTCATCACGCATATTTACTGCTGTTACCGGGCGTTCATAACCACCGTTATATTGACCTGCCCCGTAGTTGTCGCCTCTGTTACCATAGCTACTCGATTTATTCGGCCCAAAATCATTTGCATCCGTGCCACCTGGATTTATGTGAACGACAACACTTGATGGTATTTCACGTATAAAGCGTGATGGTTGCGCGCTTTGCCATCCTTGAGGCTGACGACGTTGGTAAGCATAACTGATCAATGCACGTTTACGGGCACGACTAATGCCCACATAAGCTAGTCGGCGCTCTTCCTCAATTCCATGACCGCCAGCTTCACCAAGGGCGCGTGGGTGCGGAAAAAGCCCTTCCTCCCAGCCGGCTAAAAATACAGTATCGAATTCAAGTCCTTTAGCTGCATGCAACGTCATCAATGTGACCATGTCGTCCGTATTGGGATTATTTGTATCAAGCACTAAACTGACATGTTCTAAAAATCCACCAAGCGTTTCAAATTGACTAATAGCTTGCACAAATTCTTTAATGTTTTCAAGGCGACCCGCCGCATCAGGTGACTTATCTTGCAGCCACATATTGGTATAGCCTGATTCATCCAACATTTGTTTTATCACATCTGTATGACTCATCGTTTCAAGGCTCAAACGCCAACGATCTAAATCAACAAAAAATTGACGAAGCGCTGTACGTGAGGCGCCACGAAGCGGTATTTCATCTGTTGTCTCTTCCGTTGCAAAACGCGCTGCCTTTGGCAAAGATATGCCTTGTTCACGCGCAAATTGATGCAAACGTTGCAATGTTGTATCACCAATGCCGCGACGCGGTAAATTGATAATACGCTCAAAAGCTAAACCATCATCAGCTTGCACCAATAGCCTTAAATATGCCATTGAGTCGCGAATTTCTTGACGTTCATAAAAACGCGGCCCGCCAATTACACGATATGGGATTCCCATACGCATAAATCGTTCTTCAAATTCACGTGTTTGAAAGCCAGCACGAACCAGAATCGCCATAGAGCGTAAATCATCGCCATTGCGCTGAAACGTTTCAATTTCATCACCAATATAACGCGCTTCTTCCTCACTATCATAGGTGCCGCGAATACGAATAGGCTCACCTTCGTTTTTATCAGTCCAAAGCGTTTTTCCATAGCGATCACGATTGTGCGCAATCAAACCACTGGCTGCTTTCAAAATAGGTTCTGTCGAACGATAGTTTTGCTCAAGGCGAATAAGCACGGCACCCGGAAAATCTTTTTCAAAACGTAAAATATTGCCAACTTCAGCGCCGCGCCATCCATAAATAGACTGATCATCGTCACCTACGCAGCAAATATTGCTCGCACCATGCGCAAGCAAGCGGAGCCACAGGTACTGTGCACTATTTGTGTCTTGATACTCATCCACTAAAAGATAGCGAAATTTTTCTTGGTAATGTTTCAAGATTTCTGGGTTTTCTTGAAAAATTGTTAAATTATGCAACAACAAATCACCAAAGTCAGTCGCATTCAAAATTGCCAGACGTTCTTGGTATTCCGTGTACAATTTAATAATAACATCGTTTTCATACGTTTGGGCGCGCGCAGGCCTAAGCCCTTTATCTTTTAAACGGTTAATAGCTGCTGCTATAGACCTGGGGGGAAATTGCTTATCATCAAGGTGATTCGCTTTGATCAATTGCTTAATCAAGCGCAGTTGATCATCACTATCAAGAATCGTGAAATTAGATGACAATCCAACACGTTCAGCATGACGACGCAACACACGGACAGCAAGAGAATGAAAGGTGCCAACCCACATGCCATCGGTAGGGTGCCCAAGCAAACGGCTAATACGTTCGCGCATTTCCTGCGATGCTTTATTCGTAAAAGTAACCGCTAAAATTTGATCTGGGTAAGCAAGTCTTTGATTGAGAATGTGCGCGATACGCGTTGTTAGAACACGCGTCTTACCAGTGCCAGCACCAGCAAGAACAAGCAGGGCGCCATCTGTCGTAAGCACAGCATGACGCTGAGGATCATTGAGAGCCTCTAAATAAGGGTATGTGGCAGCCGGGGCCATAGCGGTCGCAGCTGCAACACTCATTGTTATTCCTTAGCAGCCAAACCGAAATTTTGGTAACGCTTACCGAACTTGCTTAATTGACCTGCAGTGTCCATCATACGATGCCCGCCACCAGTCCAAGCTGGATGGGATAATGGATCAATATCAAGGCGCATTGTGTCGCCATCTTTGCCCCATGTGGTGCGTGTGTTAAACGAGGTACCATCAGTCATAACAACAGTTATACCATGATATTCTGGGTGGATTCCTTCTTTCATGACTTCTTCTTCACTTAAAAACTTTGTTAGAAATATAACGCAGATTGGACAACGAATGCAAGAGTTAGTTTTTACTTAGATTAATTCTCATCATCATTAACAAAGTTACTTTTTTTACAAAACTATGTTTTTAGAGCAAATTACTAAATTAATTTAAAGCAGAAATACCATGCACACTTCTCAATAACTCTTTAAATTCTTCAATTTTCAAACTAACACCACCAACAAGCAAACCATCTACATTTTCAAGCTCAGTAATAGCACCGGCATTTTGCGCATTAACCGAACCACCATAAAGCAAAGGCACCCCTGGTTGCTGCTCACGCAAAAAATGATGCACATGTTCAATATCATGTAACGTCGCTGTTTTACCCGTACCGATTGCCCATATTGGCTCGTACGCCACAAAAAACTTACCTGATATATTTGCTATAGATTCAACGAGTTGCTGCTTTAAAAAGGTCAAAGTTTCATTGGCAGCATGCGTTTCCAGCGATTCACCAATACAAATAATTGGTGTTAACCCCTGACTTAATGCGGCAATTGCCTTTTCAGCAACAATTGCATTTGTGTCGCCGCGATATTGACGGCATTCTGAATGACCTAAAATAACGTAAGATGCACCTGCCTCAGCCAATTGAGCTGCGCTAATGCTGCCAGTAAAAGCTCCTGATAGGTTTGAGCTACAATCTTGTCCGCCAATTATAACTTTTGAAAAGCACTCCTTTGTCTCCATAATCAGTGTCGCTGGAGGACAAAAAATCCAATGTGCCTTTGATGCAAAAGGTTGCCAAACAGGCATTGCCTCATGCAATAAGGCTTTCGTTCCATTCATTTTCCAATTACTAACGATATACGGCTTTTTTGAATTATTATTCAGTGACATGCATGTTACTTTTTATAAAGATATATGCCCAGCATACCATAAAACATAAAATTTAGACTTAATCAAAAAAATAAATAATAATTTTTATTGCTTACGCATCCTTTAAAATTATAATTTCCCTGCTTTGATCCCCCGTGATGTTAATACGAATATCCGTTCTGTTCTTTGGCAAATAAGCCCCCATACGTTCGGGCCATTCCACAAAACAAAGCACATCGCTCATTGCTTCAAGCAAACCAAGTTCAAGGCATTCATCAGGGCATGTCATGCGGTACAAATCACAGTGCCAAAGCTCACCATTTGGCAGTTCGTAAATTTGAATAAGGTTAAATGTAGGGCTAGATACGATTAACTCAAAGTTCCCAGAAAATGATTGAATAACTCTGCGCACAAATGTTGTTTTCCCGGCACCAAGATCCCCCCACAACGCAATCAATCCAGCTTTTGGCAATGTTTTTGCAAATTCATCTGCAAAACTAAACAGTTCAGCTTCAGTTAAGTGATGTGTTAACATACTTGCTATCATTCACATGAACCCCAAATAATAGCCCAGCACAAAAAAGCCGACTCCGCTTACAAAGCTTTTTGCAAGCGACGACGTCCACCACATTACAATACTTGCGATGGTTAGCGTTACAAAGCTTAACCCTATCATTAACATGAAATTTGCATCTTGCGGTATGTCTCTAAATGCCACGGTATAAATTACTTCACCTGAAATCAAACAAATTGTATAATCTAAGAATTTAGTCACCCTTGGATAATCTTGCACACGACTAATATTTTTAAAAAATGCTGGAGCCGTTCGCAAAAACAAAGTCACCACACCGGCAACAACTATCATTTGCCACATAATTTATCCTCAATCATCACCACAATAAACGCTATAAAAAACCACGCAAGAATAATAAATTGCCTACCTATAAGCATTTCTAAAAAAGGTGAGACAATAATCGAAAACAACGACAAATTAAGCACTGTTGCTTCAGTCTTTCGCTTTACAATAAGGCATACAAAATGTATCGGCAATACTATATGCGCAAGCGCGCTCAAGAAAAATCGATAATCAACAGCCGTATCCCATACCAAATACCCTGCCATTGTTGAGACCACTGCAACCACATAAGAAGCAGTCACAATGCCCATAAAATAGCTCCACGGATCCTTAACATCAGCACGTGTAGAATAAACAAGATAGGCGCTACTGCACATAAAAAATAGTCCTGGAATTCGAAAGCGCTTACGGTTATGCCATAGCGAAATGGCCAAAATTGACATTAAAAGAAATTTAAAATTAAGTACAAAAATATTGGCAGCAAGCACCCAAAAAGAAAGATCCTGATTATCCATCACAAAAACTTGTGAAGGTCCTGCAAAAATTGTCGCTGTCAAGAAAACAGCTTCTATAAAATTAAGCCCTTTTGAGTTTGCAAACAAACCAAGCGATGAAAATAACAACGTAAATGCTAAACATATAGGTATTGAGCTTGAGAGTCCATCGTTAAAACTTTTACGGTCAAACATACATACATAAGAGGATTTAATAGAATGCCCCATCATACGTGCGCTTACACAAATAAGCTAAGAAAAAGATAATCGCCGTTGCAGATGGAGTGAATATACGCTTTAGATTTACAGCGCCCATCTTGATCTTTAGCCATATTATCCCCATATCACTCTTAGAATCGCTATGTTACGCTTCTATATGAATTTTAAAATGGAAAACCATGAAAGCTTTTATTCTTTATATTCTGTGCGCTTCTTTTGGTTCCGTCGCATCTGTTAAAGGTAAGCAAGTTTCCTTACAGAGCAAGCCTCATCTAGACGCATTACGCCATTAGAGCGCAGAAATTATGAAAGACAGAACGAGTTGAATCAAATCCAAAAATTTGACCTTTCTGAATCATTCTAATATTTTCAATACCTGTGATTGTTGCAACGGCCGAGTGAAAGCTTTTAAATCCTAATGTTGGTCGCGTACGCTTTTTGATGAACCGATGGTCTTGTTCAACAAGGTTGTTCAAGTATTTCACCTGTCTGATCTCCAGCTCATTGCCTTCTCTAAGAGCACGATTACATGAATCTAACGCTGACTTGTTGCTTCCACTTTTATCAACCGTTACTTTCTTCGGTATTCCATGCTGCTTAAATGCTTTTGTAAAAAAGGCTTTTGCCGCAATTGCATCACGTTTAGCACGCAATAGAAAGTCAACCGTTTGTCCTTCTTTATCTACGGCACGGTAGAGATAGACCCATTTTCCGTTCAACTTGATGTACGTTTCATCCATGCGCCAACTACCATTAACTGGTTTCTTGCGTGCTCGTACCCTCTTATCAATGAGTCGAGTAAAGCGTTTAACCCAACGCTGTAATGTTGGATGATCAACATTTGCACCACGAATGCTCATCATTTCCTCAAGCTCGCGATAGCTTAACGAAAAACGACACTTCATGTAGACAAATAGAAGAATCACACTTGGTGTTGAACAAAATCCTTTAAAATATTTGAGTAGATCCCGAGAAACTTCAGGCATAAATCACTCCTGTTTTTGTCACAGGATAAATGATGATCTACTTGACTTCAACACATGCGACACAACCTATTATTGTGCCTGAGATTGATATGACTAAGATTATTCATGAAGGCAGGTCAGGGCAGAAAACAAATGAAGGCAACTTGGTTACAAAAAAATTCTTAAGTGATGACCCTGTTACTGAGTGCTCGGGGATTTTACACGAGCTGAACTTGTTCTTCGGCTTTTTACTTCCTTTCCCAGATAAAACAGATAAAAATCTCAAAAAGTTAAGGGCTAAGGCTGAATGCAGCGACGCCACTTTGGTCAAAAGCTTAAAAACCAATTTAAATTATACTAACAATGATCGCAAATAAAACATATTAAACTTGCTCTAAAACAGCTCGCAATAATAAATCTGCTGCGCAAGTCAAATTATTAAGTTGAGAGCCTATAAAAAAATACTTGGTTCAAAATGCGCAAAAAGGACTTACACAGAAGGTCCTAATAAACGTTTTGAAATGATCCGATTTTTGTCGGGCATGAATTAAAAATTAACAATAGATTTCTCTATGCTATAGTTATCTTCTCTTCAAAAATATGTCTGAACTATAACTGATGCTACTGGCTTTTTTTAAACTCATAATACTAATATTGCCGCATTGCACATTAATTTATGCATCTTCTATAGCAACGCTTGCACCTATCATGGTCACTGCTAAGAAAACTGCGGCTACTTTATCGTCAGATCAAATTACGGCAAAAGAAATACGTGAGAATCAATTTGAACGTGTGACAGATGCTATCACTCAAATGCCCGGTATTTTTGTGGCGCAATCAGGAAGTCTTGGTCAACAAACATCTGTTTTTATACGCGGCGGAAATTCAGATCACACAAGCGTCATTATTGACGGTATGAATGCTATTGACCCTGCAACTGGAACATTTAATTTTGCAGGACTTGGCACGGAAGGAGCGTCTATTGTAACTGTTTCACGGGGCGCCGCTGTTGCCGAAGGCAGATCGGATGCATTGTCTGGTGCTATTGAAATTGAAACCAGGCGCGGACAAAATAGCATTGATGACACCTCTAAGTGCGATACAAAAATTGAAGGTGGATCACACGACACCTATTCCCTTGAAAGTGGGGTTGAAGGTCAGGGTGAAAAAATTGATTATCATATACGTGCACTGCGTGATGCATCGCGCGGAACAGTAACAACACCAACACGCTTTCAAATGACTCCTCGGCAAACAAGAGCAGACCCATCTGATCGCATAAGCTTTGTTGCACGCACCGGAATGCAACTAAATGAGAATTGGCGCATTAATATGTGGAATCGCATGCAAAGGGCTGATGATTATTCTTATTCTCCAATTACAAAAAATCCCGCGCAACATGGAGTAACACAGATTAATTTTCGTCGCGCTGAAATCGAAATGAAATCGTCTAGTTATATGCAAAAAGCAGGTTATTCTTTTGCTGAGACACAACGTTTAAATAAAAGCGCTTATGCGCCGTATGATCCGTCTATCACAACCAAAGGTTGCATTAATTCTTTTTATTTTAAAAACGAAATGCAATTAGCAAAACAGTATGCCGTATTAGCGCATCTTACAAGCGAGCGACAGGAGCGTCTTACACAAAAGCAATTTGAATTGCCCTTTAAAAATCATGTGATTCATCAAACAGTTGGTGTTGGGCAAAAAATTACACCAGCAGATATGTGGCACATTGAACTGTGGGGGCGCTGGCATCATTATACAGCTTTTAAACATCACTACAGCGCAAAAGCAAAAACAAATTACACGATCGATGCAACGGGGACAACTATCATGGCAAGTTATGGCACAGGCATTCGTGCGCCAAGTTTATCGCAACTATATGATTTTAGTAGCGGCAATCCAAACTTAAAACCAGAACAAGCTAAAGGGTATGACGTTGGCATTGAACAGAACGTGATCGCTAAACGTATACGTGCTGGAACAACTTATTTCAAGCAAGACTTTGATAATTTAATTGTGCCTGTTTCAGTAGCCCCTTTTATTTGGCAATCAAGAAATATCAATAAAGCCAAGACCTACGGCATAGAATCATTTATTGAAGCAAAACTTGGTGAATGGCATTCATTTTTTGACCACACACACAATGAAAAACCCTCAGTTACTATTCGTTTAGAACATACATTTTTGCATGCTAAAGACGTTTCAAATAACAGGCAATTAAGGCGTCGGCCTATGCATAAAGTTGCAGTAACTGCAATATGGCAAGCAACAGAATTACTGTCGTTTGGCGCTGGTCTTGTGCATTATGGAAAGCGCGCGGATGTCGATCGTGTGCACTATGATCAGATTTATCGATCAGGCCCAACTATGCTTAGAATATTTGGCTCTTATCATACGACTAAACAAATAGAATTTTTTGGTCGCGTTGAAAACGCAGGTAATAGTCAAGCAGAATACCCTGATGGATATTCAATGCCTGGCATATCTGTGTATGGCGGGATTCGATTCAAGTTGCAATAGTTCAGCCTTCGCAAAATCTACATACTGAATCGCAAGTTTTAATTTTTAAATCTAGACTACTTGCTTAATTTTCCCTCATAATCATATTAACGATTAAGACCATTTTTCGCTTAAAAAAATAATTCAACTATATATGGGCTAAAAGGTTGACAATTGCACTCTTTATTGTGCACAGTATAAATGTAAATATTAATAACTTGTTAACGATTTTAATTTTAAATAAAACTAAGGTAATTTTTTGGAGCATATGAGTGCGTTGTTACCCACATCTCGTTAGCCTATTTTTCATGATGGCCGCATGTATTATTTCTGTTCGCGAATACCGCAAGGAAGATGTCCTTTTAGTGAAAATTGATAGCCTTACTGCGACTGATAAAAATGACTTTTTTGTACCTGATGGCAACCCATTAAGCACAGAGATTCCTCCGATTAAAGCAGTCGCTGATGGCCCTCAAATGCGCACTTTGCAAATTAGCAAAGGTGACACTCTTAATTCCTTATTAACTTCTGAATCAGGTGCTTCCCGCGAAACAGTTGAACAAATTATTTCAGCCATTCGATCTAAGATAAAAATAGGTAAACTAAAAATCGGCCAAACAATTGTTGTTACCTACCAAAGTGCAACAGAGACAGAACCATTTCAATTGATTAATGTTGAATTCAATGTAAATGATCAATCTGTTTTAACCGTTGCACGCGCAGAAGATGGAACCTATCAAGCACGACTTGATTCACTCGAATTAAGACCTGTATTAAGACGCATTGATGGCCATATAAATTCTAGTTTTTATTCAACAGCACTAAAATTAGGTATTCCAAAGAAAATTGCCCAAGATGCAATTTCCGGCTTAAGTTATGTTATCAACTTCCAACATGGCATTAAAAATGGTGATGCATTTCAAATTTTATTTGATGAACATGTCGATAAAAATGGAAACGTTGTGAAAACAGGTAATTTACGTTACGTTGCCTTAATGGCTGGTAAAACATGCCATCGTATTTATCGTTTTTCAAATAATGGCCATGTTAGCTATTATGATGACCAAGGTCGAAGCATTGCAACAGGATTGTTGCAAACACCTCTTGATGCAAGAAAAATGCGTATTACATCTGGATTTGGTATGCGCTTGCATCCAATTAAAGGATACAACAAATATCATAAAGGCGTTGATCTTGCTGCAGCAACAGGCACCGCAATTAAAGCCGCCGGTGATGGTGTTATTGTGCGATTAGGTTATTATGGCGAGTATGGTAATTTCATTAAAATTCGCCATGCAAATGGGTATGAAACAGCTTATGCACACATGAGCAAATATGCCAGTAAATTATCTGTAGGCAGCCGAGTATCACAAAACCAAGTTATTGGCTACGTTGGCACAACCGGTTCATCAACAGGCCCCCACCTGCACTTTGAAGTGCTTCATAAAGGAAAAAACATTAACCCAATGGGCGTTCGAAAAACGCAAAGTGTTCAACTTGTTGGTAAAGATCTTGAAAAATTTAAGAATACACGAAGAGAAATCGATACACATCTCGTTTCCGCACCTTCTGCAAATACAATTGCCTTCTTAACCAATACTGAAACGACACAGCCACAGACTATTGTAGGTTAAAGGAATTTATCTTGGATACATTTGTTGATTTTGTACAAAATTGGGGGTACCTTGCTGTATTCCTAGGTTCTCTTATTGAAGGAGAATCTGTCATTTTAACAGCAAGCGCTATGGCGCGCCTTGGGCATCTTAACATTTTTAAGGTGGGCATCATTGCTTTTGCGGGCACACTTATAGCTGATCAACTTCTTTATTTTGTGGGATGGTTTTATGGCGATGCTATTTTTGAACGTTTTCCAAAGTTAAAAGAAAACTCAGTACGTGCTTTTGAATACTTACATAAATATGATGCACGTTTTATTATAGCATCTCGCTTCATTTATGGAATTCGAATTACAAGCTCCATCGTAATTGGTGCTGCAAAAGTAAAGCCAACACGCTATGTACCACTTAATTTCATCTCTGCAGTCATATGGGCAGTTGTTAGCTGTGGCGGCGGATACTTGCTTGGTGAAGTCATGTTAAGCGCTTTTCAATATTTTGAATTGGTACAAAAATACATATTTTATGCCGTTATTGGTGTTTTAGCATTTGGCTTTTCAATTTTGAAAATACGTCATTATTCAAAGAATAAGAAAAAATAAATTACGGACCCTAACCAGATTTAAAAAATGATAAACAATATCATTCGTGCATGTGTTTTTCAACCATAATCATCCCCCCGCTTTTGCGGGGAAATTTCAATGCAAGTTAACAACAATTAATGTCCTACCATCGATTGCCATGGCCGCGGTTATGATGTGGATTATTGCGCACATTGTGTTCACGATGGTCTCCAACGTGATTATTGAAGCGTCCACCACCATTTAAGTCACATTTAAGAATAGCTAGCCAATCGGCTATTACAATTACAGAACCTGCAATAAGGAGCGTCATACCGCCGTAATATTCGGCGCAACCAGGTCCTGTACATTTTGTTACTACACAATCATGTGTATTTGAGTGGTAGTGTCTATTGTAATGGTGCGTATTATAATTATAATCGTCATCATAATATCTAGTGTCATCAGTGCATCTGCCATCGCTTTCTTCCCATGTAACATCAGCTGTTCCCATCATAGAGCTGCCGGCCACTATCATAGCGATCCCAACAATATGCGACCAAACGTGCGGATTAACTGCAATATCAGATAAGAAAGCGCATAAAGGTTGAAATCTTGTTCTTAAATCTGTGCATGTATTTGAAGCAATATCGGTAGAATTATTGCAGCAAGAAAATATGCTATCTTCACAAGAAGGTAGACAGCTTTCTTCATCAACTTGATTTCCTGGAATATTAAGTTGATCTGCTTGTATTTCAACAGCTGTAGGTACTATTATTTTGACACCTAGATTATCCGCTTCATTATCAATAGCCGCATAAGCATTCACCATTTGTGTTACCAGTAAAACGCCTGCACAGGCGCAAACCTTTTTAAATTTTGTAAATGTAGTCATAAAAAACTTTCTGTAAGTGTACAGAAATTAGCATATCAAGGTTTTAATTTATTATGAATAAAATTTATCAAAAAAATATATTATATTTTATAAAAAAAATCAGCCAAAATACTATAATACTATTTTCCAAGCTCACTACTATTTCCAAAACTCAATAATGCTTCCCAAGCTCGATGCTACGATCGCAAGCGGCCTTAACAGCATCGGTTATCACATCTTGAAATCGGTCATTTTCCATCATCACAGCAAGTGCTGCCGCTGTTGTTCCCCCTGGGCTTGTTACCTGTGTGCGCAGTGTTTTTGCTTCTGTATTCGTTGCCTGTTTCATTACTTCACCAGCGCCAATCAATGTTTGACGCGCAAGTAAGGCTGCTTGTTCCAATGACAATCCTTGCTTAATGCCAGCATTTGTAAGCATTTCAACCATTAAATAAAAATATGCAGGGCCGCTACCTGAAATAGCTGTTACAGCATCCATCTGGGATTCATCATCTAACCAAACAACTTGGCCTGAGGCTTTAAAAAGAGCATTCACTACTGATTCAACCATTGCTTTGCACTCAGAAAACAAACCAATAGAACCTTGCTGGTACAAAACTGGCATATTGGGCATGCAACGTACAAACCTAAGATTTGGATTAAATTTTTTATAAAAAGAAAGGGGTAGCCCCGCGGCAACACTAACCCATATTGGTCTTGCACCGAATTTTTCAACGTAAGGAACAAGAACTTGCTCCATCACTTGCGGCTTAACGGCCAAAACAATAATGTCAGGTGCATAGTCAATGGGTAATTCGCCAATGTTTTTAAGACAACGTGCGTCTAAAATGCGTGGTTCTGGGTCAATTGTGATAATATCGTGATCTGTCCAGCATCCAAGAAGCGCGCTGCCCATAAAGCCGCCGCCAACCATTAATATGTTCATATATCTGACTCCTAAAAACTTGTTTTAAATACATACAGAAAATAAAAAATCTACGCTTATGCGAGGATGACTGGCGCTTAATGTGACATCAACCAATCACGTACAATTGTAATTTCTAAATCGCTCATCAGTGCTGGGGCATGTCCTGCGTTTGGAATCTCACACATAGAAGCAACTGCGCTACTTGCGATCATTTGTTCGCAAACATCACGTGGAAAAATAGCCGAATCGGCGCCTCGTAGCACTAATGTTGGGCATGCAACACTAAGCCAACAAGGCCATAAATTAACATCCGTTTTTTGTTCATTAAAAATTGTAGTGCGCGGGTCATAATGCATACGATAGGTGCCATCTGGTATTTGAATCAAGCTATGCTCTGCCATGTGTTGCCACTGATCATCTGTTAATTGCCCAAAGGGCGCATATATTTGACGAACGAAATTAAGCCCTAATTCAAATGTTGGGAACGTTGGCATCAAGCTAACGTAGGTTCTAATTTTTTCAAGTGCTTCAGACGATATAAATGGCCCAATGTCGTTCATAATAAGCCGTTTGATAGGTGTGCCTTGCAATGAAGCCATAATCATGCCTAAAAGCGCGCCCATAGAACTACCAAGCCATGACACCTCTGTCACATTCAGTCGCGCAATAAGACCCGTTAAGTCAGCCATGTATTGCGTATAGCTATACTCAACACCTTCTGGTAGCCAATCGCTTAAGCCACGACCAACAATATCAGGGCACACAACATAATAATAATCAGAGAGCGCTTCTGCAAGCACATCATAATCACGCCCATTTCGACTAAGTCCATGCACCATAAGCAATGCTGGATTTAAAGGGTTACCCCATGTGTAATACGTAATTGTGTGAAATCCAACGGGGTTTTTCCCAAGATAATTATGAATCGTTGGCGTCTTTTTTGTAATCATACCAGAGGGACCTTTATTGAGGATAAACCCATAATATCACAACGACCGTTTTGCTCTGCCAAAAAAAGCAAGTTGAGTATATAAAAACACCCCAACCAAACGGCTGGGGTGTTTTTAGTACACTACTGATGTAGTTTGTTGAGGCTACTCAACAACAGTTACAGCAACACGGTTTTGTGCGTGTGCAGAAGCTGTATCACCAGGAACTTGTAGGCGGTCTTTACCATATGAAATTGTCTTCAAACGGTCAGCAGCTACACCCAACTTAACGAGTTCTGATTTAGCAGCTTCAGCGCGCTTGTTTCCAAGAGCCAAGTTGTATTCACGTGTTCCGCGAGCGTCACAGTGACCTTCAACAGTTGCTTTTGTAGCAGAATATGACTTCAACCAGTCAGCTTGCTTTTCAAGAACTTTTTTCGCGTCAGCAGAAACGTTTGATTGATTAAAGTGGAAACCAACCCGGTCACGGATGTTTGCTTTAAAATCACCAGCTGTACCAGGTGCTGAGTGCATTGTTACGTCTTGGCTGTCTGAACCATTGTCACAAGCAACCATAAAAACTGATGCACAAGCGAGTGCGATAATCTTATTCTTCATAATTCTAATCCTATCTGTTAGCAGTACCTATACTACTGTTAAAACATAATAAATTTAACAAATCGTTAAAAGGAACGAAAGATCCTATCTTTGTTTTAAGTAATTTGAATCGGATGGTGTAGGGAAAATACCACACAATTACTTTAAATTGATTTTAAAAACAAAGGAACGACTGCAATATGGACAGTGTACTACACCTTTGGGGGGTAAGTGAAGGTAAATAGTAGGGTGTCCATTATTAACAGAATTTGTTGCATTTATATCACCGCCTTTTCCATCACAGCGGGCCGCTAATTCTGAAATATGCATCGGTTCCATGGCTATATTCCTAAGGGTTAAAATATCTTTTTATACACACATTAAATCAAGTGCTCACGCCGTTCGATTTTTTTCTTAAGTAACAACACGCCATATAAAAGCGCCTCAGCCGTAGGCGGACATCCGGGCACGTAAATATCAACAGGAACGACATTGTCGCAGCCACGCACAACTGAATAGGAGTAGTGATAATATCCCCCCCCATTGGCGCAGCTCCCCATGGAAATAACCCACCTTGGTTCAGGCATTTGGTCGTATACTTTGCGTAAGGCAGGCGCCATTTTGTTTGTTAGCGTTCCTGCAACAATCATAACGTCTGATTGACGTGGGCTTGGTCTAAATACAACACCAAAGCGATCCATATCATAGCGACTAGCAGCTGCTTGCATCATTTCAACAGCACAGCACGCAAGACCAAATGTCATCGGCCACAATGACCCACTTTGCGCCCATGCGGCTAATTTATCGAATTGAGTGATAATATAGCCTTTGTTCGATAACTCGTTTGTGGTTGCATTAAACAAGGCGTGCTCATCTTGCATATCTTTTGGAAGGTATGCCCGAAGATCTTCTAAATTCAATGCCATTCCAGCGCCCCTTTTTTCCATTCATAAATAAAACCAATCGTCAGAACACTTAAGAAAACCATCATTGACGAAAAGCCGAACCAACCAATTTTCTGAAGCGCGATAGCCCATGGAAATAGAAATATAATTTCAATATCAAAAATAATAAACAAAATGGCAACGATATAAAATTGAACATCAAAACGACCACGTGCATTATCTGAAGGCAAATCAAACGCATCAAAGCCGCATTCGTAAGGTGTTTGTTTAGCCGAATAGGGACGCTGCTTTGCACGTATCCATGACACCATCATAAGAGCAAGGGAAAGGCCTATAGCCAATCCTAAAAATACCAAAATAGGTAAGTAGTCTTGCAAATTGCGTAGCATGTTAAATAGCTGCCTTTTATGTTTATAAAATATGGGTATTTGCTATTTTAAAAATTGACAAAAAATAACTATACCTTAGCCTTAATGATCGAACATTTTACATGAAAGGTCAACTTTTACAGAATAAAAAAAGATAGCATCTAAAATGCATTCTTACTTTCCAGGCACTTCTTGTGAACCATCGCCCAAAAAACCGCCCACTTGCGCATTCCATAATGTTTGGTAGATTCCTGATCGGCTTATTAATTCCTCGTGCTTACCATCTTGCATGATTTTTCCTTGATCAAAAACAAGAATACGATCCATATGCAGCAATGTTGACAATCGATGTGCAATAACAAGGCTTGTTTTGCCGCTCATTAAATTCCATAAAGATTCTTGAATAAGGTGCTCTGTCACGGAATCAAGAGCTGAAGTCGCTTCATCTAAAATTAGGATAGGAGCATTTTTTAAGATCGCACGCGCGATAGCGATACGTTGACGTTGCCCGCCCGAAAGCTTGATGCCGCGCTCGCCCACGAGTGCATTATATCCTTCAGGAAGCTTATTAATAAAATCGTCTGCATGTGCGCTCTTGGCTGCTGCAATAACCTCTTCATCAGTTGCATCTTGCTTGCCATAACGAATATTTTCCATTAATGTACGGTGGAAAAGCGATGGATCTTGTGGAATCATACCAATATGTTCACGTAAAGAATCTTGTGTGACAGTACTTATGTCTTGCCCATCAATGGATATACAACCACTTTGAATGTCATAAAGACGTAAAATAAGGTTAGCAAAGCTTGTTTTACCGCCACCTGAATAACCAACGAGGCCCACTTTTTGACCCGGATCAATGACAATGGATTGCTTTTTGAACAAAGACTTTGATTCGCTATAATTAAAATCAACTTGATCAAACTGAATTTTACCACGTGTAACAACTATTTTTTGTGCATTGGGCACGTCAGTTATTGCAAGTGGAGCAAGTAAGGCGCGCAAACTTTGGTTGCACTTACCAATAGTTTCATTAAGATTATCAATTTGCTCCATTGTCCACCAGGCAATAAAGCCAACCTCGATACTAAGCGTTAAAATAAGGGCAAAATCACCCGCACTAACAAGCCCTTTTTGTCTTAAATCAATCAGTAGATACATCATCATACCTAGCATGACTGTTTGTGAAATGCCTTGGGCGCTCCAATAGATGATCATAAATTTTTCTTTGACCCGAAAAGCTTTTCGCATCATTAAAAGTGATTTAACAAGATAGGAAGATTCAAAATTAAAGGTCGAAAAGTAGCGTATGTTTTGTGTGTTGCTGATGCAATCAACAATATTTCCCGAAACGACCGATTCGGTAGATGCCAAATAATCGACCAGTGAAATGCTTTTATATGACCCCCAAAGGCTACCTGCCGTAAATAAAACGGCCCAAACAAAAAAGCACCAAAAGAAAAGTGGGTGCACCCAATAAAGCGCGATAAATGCAGAAAGCATCATCACAAAACCACGTATAATGTGGCGAGAAAAATCATGCAAAGAACGTTCGATGCTTAGGGCCAACGTATTAATGTTGTTTGAAATTTTTCCAGTCATTTGATCTTGAAAAAACTGATGAGAATGGCGCACGACATAATTAAATGTTTCGTTAATAATGGCATTTTTGATAAGCGGCTGAACTTTATAGTTAATGCAATTCATAAGACGCCACATGCTATTATGTAATTCAAAATTGGCTATGAACCCAATGCTTGGCCATAACAATGAAGGAAGAATAGTTGCCTCTTGACCTGGGACGGTCGCTTTCATTTCAATAGCATCAATAATGATTTTCAACAAAGTTGAAAGCACAAGGTTGAAAAAACCTGATACACACGCACAAAGGATAAAACCAACCATATACCACTTATATGGTTTTAAGAAATGCCACACAAACGGCACAATTGTTTTAGGAAGAGGTGGAATCGTATTCATTTTTTAAGCTCGTGCACTCGCGCTAGAGAGGAATCATTAACAGTTTTTAATTAGTCTTTTTTGGTAATTGCTTATGTTATATCAATTTAAGCGCAATGACTAGTTTAAGCTGTTTGAATATTCGCTAGAATAGCGTCAATTTCTTGCTTGTTTTTAGCACAAAACCATTGCCCTTTGGGATAAAGGACCATGGTCGGGCCATTTTCGCACGCATTTAAGCAACCTGATTTGTTGATTCGGATATCTGTAATGCCCAATTCTTTTGCACGTTCTTTCATATACACAAGTAAATCAACAGACCCCTTAGAGGCGCAACACCCACGAATGTGCCCTCCTGGACGCTCATTTTGGCATATAAAAATATGATATTTATAACTTGGAAACATAAAGTAAGTGCCTTTTTTAATCCCGCAATTTTAATATGTGTAACATTTTCACAAATATTTTAACATCCCTATTAGTAATATGTAATTCGTTATTCTTTTTAAACTTAAAGCCTTCAATTTAATTTTTTTATTAATTTCAATTGTTTTTGATGCTTAACCATAATCTTTAAAAATTGCCATGCCTTGTTTTGCATTTAAAAATATAATTCTATAACGACATTCAACACTTAACTTATAAACGTGAAACATTAAAAGTGATCAATCTGCAGCATTAAAATGATTGAAGTCATTTTTATCAAGGTTGATATTAAAAAGTAATAAACATCATAAAACAATTGATTTGCAACTTAAGCTGAAATATCTTAAATGATCAATAATTTAATTTTAACAAGAAAATGAAAATATTTTTTAAATGCGCGTACTTAACCTTGATGATGTGCCACCTGGCCTTATCTCAGAATGCTTTTACAGATCAACATCAGGAGGCTTTTAATAAAACACAGCAAGAACTTCTTAATTCAACTAACGATTTAATGAAATCAGTGTCGATTGAAAATGCTTTTACAGTAGAAAGCTTTGTTAAGCTTCAAGAAATATTGGCAAAAAAGCGTAATCGTATTGCTGTTGAGGGCATTGATCCCAAGCTAGCAGGGCATGAAAAAGTTAATAAATTGAAGGAAGCAAAGCAATTTGGTAATTCAAGAATGCTTGACGGTCCCGTGGCGGTGACACCATTGACATTGTTGATGGATAAATATCTTTGCGACACATTAAATGAAAAATTTAATAATTTTATATCAAATCCAGTTGATCCTGAAATGAAAAGTGATGAAACAATTATTATCAACCATGGGAGCGATTTGAGATTTTTTGAACATTTAACTGATTTCACCACAAATCCCAAAAATATAAAATGCAAGGAGATTCCTTATAGCGATGATTCTAAACTAATGATTACTCAATATTTGTGCGATTCATATATGCACGATTTGATTTATCAATTAGCTTTGGCAAATAAGCTGGCGCAAATGAAATGGGTTACAAATATTGAAATAAATGGGCGGTCTATACCAGCAAGCTCTATTTGTGCTTTGATCAAAATGGAACACGACAAAAAAGAAAAAAGTCTTTTACCAATTCCTGGTTTTGTCATTCATCATACAGCAAAAGAATATATAAATCTTTTGATGAAAGAGGCAGGTACATCATGGGTATGCGCGATGACAGACATGGAAGATCGTTTTTTGCATCACATATCGCGGATGTATTGGTTCTATAACCACGCAATGCCGTATACACGAGGCAGCGAAGCTATTGCAAAATGGAATGCCCAGCTAGCAGCGATCTATCATAAGAAAATGATTGAATTTCCGCCAGATTATCTATTTCGCTTGCCATTCATAATGTCATTAGACGAATTCACAAATGACTTTACACAACGTGTGAAGCTAGTAGAAAAATATTAGGGGATTTTGATTAGCAATACGTATATTTAAAAAAACACCATGAAATCCTAAACTAAAAATTTGAAACCTCATGGTGTTTTATATTTTACATGCTTGCCACTAATTATTTTGCTACGTTTTTAATCGTTTGCTCAATAATAGCTGCTGCCGCTTCTGCATTTTGCCAGCCCGTAATCTTTACCCATTTACCTTCTTCAAAATCTTTATAGTGCGTAAAGAAATGCGTGATTTGTTTACAAATAAGATCAGGCAAATCGCTGATATCTTTAATAGAATCATAAAACGGATTAAGCGATGCAACCGGAACAGCAATTACTTTTTCATCCATTCCTTTTTCATCTTCCATAATCATCACACCAATAGGACGAACACGAATAACAGCGCCTGGGATAATTGGGCTTTCACCAACAACGAATACATCCAGTGGATCACCATCATCAGCAAGTGTATGTGGAATAAAACCGTAGTTTGCTGGGTAATACATGGGGGTACGTAAAAAACGATCAACAAAAATAGCGCCTGAATCTTTATCAAATTCATACTTAATGTTTGCCTCGCCTTGCGGAATTTCAATAATAACATTTACGTCCCATGGTGCGTTTTTGCCCACAGAAATTTTAGACATATCCATATTTTTTTTATGATCCTTTGTTGCTTTAAGTTTTTATCTGCGAATAGAAGTATCTAAATTTACAAAGAATCATGGGGGTTTGTCTATATTTTAAATCATAATTTAATAGCAAATTAACTGCATATCCATCACTACTTTTTTTTAAAAGACCGTTTTTTATTTACAAGAAAACGACAAAGGATCAAATAAAAATCCAACTTCTTCTTGAATCCAGGGTCATTTTCGATTACAGTTTACTTTATATTTTGGAGAGGTGGCCGAGCGGTTGAAGGCGCCCGATTGGAAATCGTGTATACGAGAGATCGTATCGAGGGTTCGAATCCCTTCCTCTCCTCCATTTTCACAAGCTCTCATGCAATTCATTTTTTAACGTATTTAATTCTTTCATTTTTTGTGCGCCCCCAATTCTTTTCAACTTTAACTTTAAAACAAAAATATGATTTTAATATTTCAAATAGATAAATATAAGAAGAATGAATATCATGAAAAATATTTTGAAAAAAACAACAAAGAATTATGTTTATCAATTTGCATTGTTATCAAGTGCAATAATTATTAATTTGGGAAATGTCCGCGCTGCTGAAAAGCAAGCTGCTAACAATTTGCTAGAACAAAATATCAATAAACCACAAAGATTACTATGTTCAGCACAAACGGCCATAGCCGAAGATGAAACAACAGATGATAGTGGCGGCAGCAGAGAGGGAAGCTTATCAAAACGACCAGAAGATACTTCTAAGGTAGATGGATATAATATCGCTTTCAATCAATCAAAAAAAACAATTGAAATAAAAAATTCACTCGCAGCGAAACAAGACAGTGACAAACCTTTAACAATGCTAGAACGATTTAAAGAACGTGCAGCAAAGGTTGAAGCAAAAAATGCTGAAAATAAAGCAAAGATGGAAGAGCTTTATAGGCAAAAAGTAAAAGAATTAAGTCCTGAAATAATCGAATTAAGGAATGCCCCTTGTCAAATTTGTTCAGAATATAGCTATCAAAAGCAATATAAAGCACCAAACACACCTTACAAAAGCACACGTGAGTGTTTGGAAAACTTAAATATTAGCTCTTTAGATACAGAAACAATAGCTCACTCACCCTCTATTGAATATATTGATCAAGTTAAAGCTGATAGATTAAACGATCTTTACAATGAATTAATTGCTTATCGAAAAGAATTAGAAGAACATTTTAAATGAGAAATAATAATTTCATGCTTAAATATATGTTTTGGTACTTCTTTTTAATAACATCAGCTTGCTCATCATGTTGTTTTAAAAACTTAAAAGAAATAGCAATATTAGATTTTTCCCCGGAAATGGAAGTGCATGGATCATTAATGACTTATTTTAAGTCTCACGAAACCGGCAAAGATATATTCAAATACAGTGGGTCAGCCATACTATATAATTCAGAAATTGCCATAACAGCGGCCCATCTTCTTTTTATCCGCGGCGACAATGAACAGGATAAAAGCCATTGCAATAAATACAGTTCCTACGCCTCTAAAGTTATTTTTAGAACCTATAGCGGCGCTGAATATTTATGTGCACATTTGGAAATCGTTTATACGAGAGATCGTATCGAGGGTTCGAATCCCTTCCTCTCCTCCATTTTCACAAACTTTCTTCCTATTAAAATGAACGCATTTTTTATTTTGATTGCTCAAAAGCCTTTTTAAAAGATGCATCAAGTCGCTCCATCGAATGCGTATAATGCAAATGCCTATTCATTTGGTGTGAAATTTTCTGTAATGAAGCGCCCATGTTTTTAGGGACAGCAGTGCTACCTATATTAGTAGCTGACCGCTTAACCTGAATCAAAGTACCAACGTGCCCCCACCCCATAGATTCGGGAGGCATCGTCACAAATGGATCACCAATCATAAAAAATCGATACGATGCCGGGCTAATACATTTAGCCACTTCTTTTGCCATATTTTTGCTAAACACGCGTGGAGCCGAAAAACTAACAAGGTATGTATTTGATCGCTTAATTTGAAAATGATTTTGCATATCAATCGCACAAATATTAGCAAGCGCACCACCCAAACTATGCCCTGTAAAATAGAATTTTGTTGTGTCTAATGAACAATTTTTAGTAATTAATAAATCACGAATATGATAACGAATTTCGTTTGAAAGCGCTTTGTAGCGCCACAAAAAACCATAATAAATAAAGTTATCAGGTCCATGAAACTTATCTGGGAAAATATGACCATTATCAGTATCTACTGTTAATTGCACAGCAACACTATCCACCGCCACATCATTTAAAGTTCGTGATCCACGAAAAGCTACAAAGATGGACGCTGTATTGTCTTTATTTTTCACATATGTAATTATTGCGGCTACTTGATTGGTATTTCCTAATACACCCGTCTTAAAAAAAACGTAACGCATGTCTTGAATGGTTGTAAAATTTCTTAACACATAGACAGCTTTCGTATACTTTTTAAAACGTATAATGTCATCTCTGATATGTAGTGGTATTTTTTGAGCATCACTTAAGTTTTCAAAACTATCATTTTGCTGGTTATCGTATGCATACTGCAGTGGTGTTTTTCCGTCTTTATCAATAATATTAGTAGCCGCTCCATTATTAAGCAAAAATAGGAATAGTTCAAAATCATGGTTTTCTTTGCACACATGATGAAGCAGCGTTCTACCATTTGCGTCGGCGGCATTAATATGCGCTCCTTTGTTTAAACTACTTTTAAGAAACTTAATTGCTTCTGATGTTTTTAATGATAAAGCAAAAAAAAAGTTTTCCAGCATCTGACACTTGTATGTTGGCAGCAATGCCCTTTTCTTTTTGATTTTCGCACGCATAAAACAATGGCGTTTCACCATCAGTATCACGTATGTGAATATCTGCGCCCGCGTTAAGCAATGCCATTACAATTTTAAAGGGATATTTTTTTTCAAAAGCTATGTGCAAAAGTGTTTTTCCATCATTATCAACACTATTAATGTTACCGACGCCTTTAACGTAATCTTCAAATTTTTGAGCCGAAACGTGATGAAAATAAGAACTAAAATAAGCAATGCTAGGAGCACTTGCGAAACCAATTGCAGGCATTAGCATATTAATAACAAATAAGATAATTGGGATGGTCGCAAACATTTTAAATACTCACATTGTTTTATTTAATTTAAATATATATCATTCTTACAAACAACAAATTATATATAAGTATTAATTTTATATAATTCAAAAAAATCTGTATATAAATAAAATATTTTTGATAAAAAAATCAATAGACATACAATAGAGTATTTTTTTACTAACAACAAGGCTTTGGCGGATCTATTTGTAGCCACAAAATACAACATAAACATAAAAAAGCCACATTCCCCAGTTACACCCATGAATTGAAATAAGTCATGTGAAAGCCCATGTGCAAATCAACATCGGTGTGATAGAATAAAAATGCACATGTATAGCTACTCAAAATAACAGAAATGCAACTAAAAATTTATTGCCAGAGGTAACCAAAAGTGAAACGCCCTAAATTACAAGCCATCATTTTATGGAGCCGTTTTTTACAGGTTCCGCTCTATTTAGGCATGGCAATTGGCCTTGCTTTGTTCTCTGTGAAATTTTATCAAGAGCTCTCACACTTAATCCATGGATTATTTGTTGAAGAAAACAATAAACAATTTCTTGACGAATCAGGCCTTATTTTAGGCATCCTTAGTTTAATTGATTTGCTACTCGTCGCAAATTTGATGGTTATGGTTATCATAAGTGGCTATGAAAGCTTTATTGAACCAATCATGGTTGGCAATGACGGCAAAAAGCCTGGCTGGCTTAGCAGCGTTGACCCCGGAACAATTAAAATCAAAGTAGCTACATCAATTGTTGGCATTTCGTCTATTCATTTGCTTAGGTCCTTTTTAGATTCAGATAAGTATACATTTGAAAAACTAATGTCACTTGTTGTTTTGCACCTTGCTTTTGTACTGTCAGCTTTATTTTTAGCCTACATAGATAAAATGGTGACAGCAAAACACGCTTCTGGTTTAACCATCGATCATTGATAAGCCCAACTGCACTCATTTACTTGCGATACGGAACACGCTTTATGAAATCAATATTGATCATCCCATCACGCCTGGCGTCTACGCGCTTGCTTGAAAAACCGCTTCATATCATTAATGGCAAACCCCTTATTCAGCACGTATTTGAACGCGCAAAATCGTCGTATCAAGGGCGCATTGTTGTGGCTTGCTGTGATGAACGCGTCAAAAAATTGATTGAATCTTTAGGCGGCGAAGCCGTTCTTACAGCGCCCGATTTACCATCAGGTACCGACCGTATTTATGAAGCCTACACAAAAATAGGCGAAAGCGAAGATATCATCATAAACCTGCAAGGTGATATGGCAATTTTCCCAAGTGAACTTATTTCAAAAACCCTTGATGTATTTAATCATGTTCCAAGCGATGTTGTTACAGCGATTAGCAAGCTTGATCAGGATATTTTAAATCCATCGCTTGTCAAAGTTGCCTTTGAAAAACATCATAACAGCACAGATGATTTAACATTTGGACGCGCACATTATTTTTCACGCGCCCCCATTCCCTATGATGCAAAACACTTTTTCAAGCACATTGGGATCTACATTTATACAAAAAAAGCACTTGCTGAATTTGTAAAGGCCCCTGTTTCAGACTTAGAAAGCATTGAAAAACTAGAACAGCTTCGCGGTCTAGCACTAAATCACCGCTATGGCGCCACGCTTGTTAATGGTGATTATTTTTCAGTTGATACAATTGAAGATGTTGCTGCTGTTGAAAATTACTTTAAATAAGCCAAAAGTATACATGGAAATTTCAACTGAAGTGGGTATTTTCAGTGTTTTTTCTACATAACTATTAGTAAATAAAATCATATTACGTATACATCGATAATGTTTGACTAACCAGTCATGCCGTTGGTACAATGACGCCATGAAAAGGGAATGTGCGCAACAGAGATAATAATCATGAAACAAATTTTATGTGTAAAAAACATACTTGCCGCACTGATCGTAATCACAACACATTGCAGTGCAACACAATATCACAATGTCTTATGCGATCAACATAACAATCCCATAACGTACACGCTAGCTGATTTTAAAGATACGCCTTATGTGCACCAATATGATGCGTATGAATTTCATCAGGCTGCAAAGACACAATTATCAACGACCTTGGATGCGTCATTAGATGCAACTGATCAACCAACTGCATTTGTATTTTTAATGAGCACCCTGATTTATAGCCAGCTGTTTCATTTAACAGCTGATCAAAACGTTATACAAGACAATATACACAAAGCCATTTCAATACTAAATTCACCCATAGTAGATTCTGAGCAATGGTTTAAAATATGCGGTTTTAAAAAATTAAATCCAATTCAAAAAAAATACTTTAACAACCCACAGCTTGCGGCCCAAGGACATCTAAATATAGATGTTGCCGCGCCTAACAATCTGCAGCAAAATACTATAGAACCCCTTATGCAGATTATTAATAGGCAAGAATTGCAACAAAATGCATTCGCCAATTTATGGGGAGGATTGTATGAGGCACTTAGTAATCAAAGGCAAACACAAGGAGGAATCAAACCAACAGATAATAATAAGCTTATCTATGCTGCATCAGCTTACCTTTTGCCCGCGATAAATGCATTAAACTACTGCTATCTTCATCTTACGAATGATACTGCACTCAACGCAGCCCAACGAAATATTGCCCTTTATACGAAAGCAACAGGCCCTTTAACATTGGGCCAAACAGAAATACAGAAAATTAATTTAAAAGAATTGTTAATTCACCCATCACTGTTACACCCTCTTTCCTGGTATTCTCAACCAAATACATTTCCTGTGATCAATAATGTTCAAAAATTATTCGCAGTTTTTACACACAAAAACAATGATAAAGAAAATATACAATATACACATAAATCCAAATCAACACTCATGCAAATAATTGAGCAACTAAAAAACCAAAATGCTATAAGCAAATTAACATTGGCCAGAAGTCCTACAAGTGCTATTCTGCCTGCCTTGTGTAACTCTGCAGCATGCTATATAGCATACGAAACTGGCGCAGGTGGAATTGGCTTATACTGTGGATTAGTTGGCGCCACGGCTTTAGGCTTTGTAGGTCCATACATCATCGATTATTTAGAAAGTCTATACTATAAACCACATGCACTTATGCTAAACAAATCAACATTAAACAATGAATTTCAATTAATCGCTATACTGGATACTATTGACAATAACGGAATTCAACGAGATGAGTATCAATCAGGTGAAATCGCTCGTGAAATGATATCTCAATATCATTTCCGATCTACTGAAAACTCATCATTAATACAAACAGTTGTGAAAAATAGAGGCTAATAATGAAGCTAAAAATATTTATATACATGTGTTTCAGCATTATAGCTATTCGCGCATCTGAACATGAAGTGCCCGAATTATTACGACAAGCAGGATTTACACATATCGATTTTATCCCTAAAAAATTAACCGCTCAGTTAGCTTTATTAAAAAATGAAAGCGATTGGTTAAACTATCATGTGAATTATCCTGTCACTAGGTATCATTACGATGATAAGTCAATTGAACGTATGAACAAAGCTTTTGATGAAATTCAAAGCAAAGAACAGCTATTAAGTAAGGAGCAGACATTAACTGAAGGCTTCTTTAAATCTTTTAGGGATGCAATTTGGTCCCCTAAATCAAAAGAACAGCAAGAATTTGAACTATTAAAAGCATATTTAGAACTAGCAGAAAATGATGGGTGCCCAAGTGCTAATCACCGTATCGCATGCGCTTTTAAAAATGGTGAATTAGGATTACCCCAAAACGAATATTGGTATAGAGCTTTTTCTGATAGACCAAGCACTATAGATGCTATGAAAGATGAGCAAAGTGATGTACTGAAGTACTTAATGGAACATGGTGTTAACACCAAAGATCTTGGAACTCAATCACAACAAGACCTATCAAAATTAAGTGATGCAACGTATGATTCTGGCGAAACAACTGCACGAAA
>JAUYTZ010000013.1 GCA_030694965.1 Candidatus Paracaedibacteraceae bacterium | reverse complement strand
AATGACAAAAGCAAAGTTTGAGCGGAATAAGCCGCACTGCAATATTGGAACCATTGGCCACGTTGACCATGGTAAAACATCACTAACTGCCGCCATTACAAAAATTCTAGCGGAAGCTGGCGGCGCGAAATTCATGGCTTATGATCAAATCGATAAGGCACCAGAAGAAAAAGCACGTGGTATCACTATTTCAACAGCACACGTTGAATATGAAACAGCGAATCGCCACTATGCACACGTTGACTGCCCAGGACACGCTGACTATGTAAAAAACATGATCACCGGTGCTGCACAGATGGACGGCGCAATTTTGGTTGTTTCTGCAGCTGACGGTCCAATGCCGCAAACACGTGAACACATATTGCTCGCACGCCAAGTTGGTGTTCCTGCACTTGTTGTTTTCATGAACAAAATTGACCAAGTTGACGACGAAGAGTTGGCTGAATTGGTTGAAATGGAAATTCGTGAACTTCTTTCATCCTATGGTTTCCCAGGCGACGATATTCCTGTCATTCGTGGTTCAGCACTTTGTGCACTTGAAGATTCAGACACAACGAAAGGCCGTGATGCTGTTTTGAAATTGATGGCGGCTGTTGATGCTTACATCCCACAACCAGAACGCGTTGTTGATAAGCCATTCTTGATGCCAATTGAAGATGTATTCTCCATTTCAGGTCGTGGTACAGTTGTGACTGGCCGTGTTGAACGAGGAATCATTAACGTTGGTAACGAAGCTGAAATCGTTGGTATTCGCGATACAACAAAGACAATCGTAACAGGTGTTGAAATGTTCCGTAAACTTCTTGATCAAGGTCAAGCGGGCGACAACATTGGTGCACTTCTTCGTGGTACAAAACGTGAAGACGTTGAACGTGGTCAAGTATTGGCTGCGCCAGGAACAATTAAGCCGCATACAAGTTTTGAAGCTGAAGCATATATTCTTACAAAAGAAGAAGGCGGACGTCACACGCCATTCTTTACAAACTACCGCCCACAATTTTACTTCCGTACAACGGACGTAACTGGAACAGTAGACTTGAAAGAAGGCGTTGAAATGGTAATGCCAGGTGATAACGTAAGTGTTACCGTAAACTTAATCGCTCCGATCGCTATGGACGAAGGTCTTCGTTTTGCGATTCGTGAAGGTGGTCGTACCGTTGGTGCGGGCGTCGTTGCTAAAATTTTGAAATAATAGAAAGCGAGACTTAAGGATGGAAAACCAAGCAATCCGGATTCGCCTGCAAGCATACGATCATCGTCTGCTTGATTTATCAGTCCGCGAAATTGTAAACACTGCAAAGAGAACAGGGGCTAAAGTTCGTGGTCCAATTCCCTTGCCAACGCGCATGCAAAGGTATACAGTGAATCGTTCTCCTCATATTGACAAGAAGTCACGTGAGCAGTTTGAAATACGAACACATAAACGATTACTCGACATTGTCGATTGGTTGCCACAAACAGTTGATGCTTTAATGAAGCTAGACTTGGCAGCTGGTGTTGATGTTGAAATCAAAATATAAGGAATAACCATGAGATCAGGATTAATTGCTGAGAAAATTGGTATGACCCAGATATTTGAAGATAATGGGATTCAAGTACCAGTTACCGTGCTGAAGGTGTCACCTTGCACGGTCGTAGAACGCAAAATGCAAGACGTTCACGGATATGATGCAGTTCAATTAGGTACACGCGAAGTGAGCCCAAATAAACTTGCAAAACCACAACGTGAATATTTTTCAAAAAAGAATATTGCTCCATGCAAAATTCTAAAAGAATTCAGGGTAACCTCTGATAATCTTTTAGAAGTTGGTACTCTCATTAATGAGAGTCATTTTGATGCAGGACAATTTGTTGATGTGACAGGTACGTCTGTTGGTAAAGGTTTTGCTGGTGCTATGAAGCGTCACAATTTCGGTGGTTTGCGTGCAAGCCACGGTGTATCTGTTTCCCATCGTAGCCATGGTTCAACGGGTAACCGTCAGGATCCAGGAAAAGTATTTAAAAACAAAAAAATGGCTGGTCATATGGGGCATGTTCGTGTCACTAAGTTGAACTTGCAAGTTCACTCAGTAGATGCTGAATTTGGCCTAATCTATATTAAAGGTAGCGTTCCTGGTCCAAAAAGTGGGATCGTATATGTTCGCGATGCCATTAAAAAGACAGCTCGCACGTAGGGAAATGATATCATGAAGGTAAATGTTTTCGATAAGAATAATATCGTAAAAGAAGAAATTGAACTTAATGATTCAATTTTTTCAATCGAACCACGTTCTGATATAATGTCACGTGTTGTTCACTGGCAGCTTTCAAAGCGCCAACAGGGAACACACTCGTCTAAAAGTCGTTCATTTGTTAGTGGTTCAACTAAGAAAATAGTAAAACAAAAAGGCTCTGGTGGAGCTCGTCACGGTTCCAAGCGCGGTGCGCAATTCCGTGGTGGTGGTATCATATTTGGACCAGTTCCACATAGCCACTCATACTCTTTGCCAAAGAAAATTCGTGCTCTTGGTTTAAGAATGGCATTATCTGCAAAAGCTCTTTCAGGTAATCTTACTATTCTTGATTCTTTTGAAATGGAAAATGTAAAGACAAAAGAAGCGTTAAAGCGTTTTGATAATCTTGGTACACAATCAGCTCTCTTTATTGATGGCGAATCTGTAAATCCAGGCTTGTACTTAGCAATTTCAAACGTGATTGGCATGGATGTTCTTCCACAAATCGGTGCGAATGTTTATGACATATTGCGTAAAGAAAAGCTCGTAATCAGCGTTGCTGGTATTCGCGCGTTAGAAGAGAGGTTAAAATGAGTAAGCAAGTAGCAAAATTAGCGCACTTTGATATTATTCGTAGTCCAATTTTGACTGAAAAGTCGAATCTTTTGACAACGCATAATCAATATTTTTTCAATGTGTCTTTGACAGCTTCCAAGCCAGAAATCAAAGAAGCGATTGAAGCTGTATTTGGTGTAGAAGTGAAAAGTGTGAATACACTTATTCGTAAAGGTAAACAACGTATTTTCCGTGGCCGTCGTGGTAAACAAATCGACGTAAAGAAGGCAATGATTAGCCTTAAAGCTGGCCAACGGATTGATGTGGCTACAGGGGTATAATACATGGCACTTAAACAATATAAGCCAACAACGCCAGGGCAACGCCAATTAGTAAACATTGATCGTAGTGGTCTTTGGAAAGGCGATCCTGTAAAAGCATTAACCGTTGGATTGCGTAAAAGTGGTGGTCGTAACCATCACGGACGTACAACAAACTGGAATACGGGTGGCGGTCATAAAAGACGTTACAGAATTATTGACTTTTTGCGCAATAAGTACGATATTGAAGGTGTAGTAGAGAGAATTGAGTATGATCCTAATCGTTCATCGTTTATCGCGTTAATAAAATACGAAGATGGCGAATTAAGGTACATAATTGCTCCTCAAAGACTTCAAATTGGTGACAAAGTTATCGCTGGCGACAAAACAGACGTTAAGCCTGGTAACTCAATGATGTTGCGTAATATGCCTATTGGAACAATTGTTCATAATATTGAAATGAAAATTGGTAAAGGTGGACAAATTGCACGCTCAGCTGGTACTTATGCTCAAATTATGGGCCGAGATACAAGTCATGTAATTATTAAAATGGCTTCTGGAGAAGTGAGACTTATTAATTCTAACTGTCGTGGGACAATTGGATCAGTATCAAACCCAGATCACCAAAACCGTTCACACGGTAAGGCTGGACGTTCACGTTGGATGGGTATTCGCCCAACCGTTCGTGGTGTTGCTATGAACCCAATCGATCACCCTCATGGTGGTGGTGAAGGTAGAACATCCGGTGGTCGTCATCCTGTGACTCCATGGGGTAAAAAAACTAAGGGTAAGAAAACTCGTACAAATAAGCGCACGGATTCACAAATCGTTCGTCGCCGTAATAAGAAATAAGGAGAAATAGACGTGCCAAGGTCAGTTTGGAAGGGCCCGTTCTTTGATAAGTACTTGCTTAAAAAGGCAGCTACCGTAAAAGAGTCAGGGCGTAAAGACGTCATTAAAACATGGTCACGCCGATCAACAATTATTCCACAATTTGTTGGTGTGACGTTTGGCGTTCATAATGGACATAAATTTATACCAGTATTTGTTTCTGAAAACATGGTTGGTCATAAACTCGGTGAATTTGCACCAACGCGTACCTATTATGGTCACGGCGCTGATAAAAAGTCGAAGAGGTAATTGATCAATGTTAGAAAATAATGCAAAAGCGAAATTAACAAATATCCGTGTTAGTCCTCGCAAATTAAACCTTGTAGCAGCAGCTATACGCGGTATGACTGCAGAAAAAGCAATGAACTATTTGACTTTTTCGCGCAAGCGTATCTCAACAGAAGTGCGCAAAACACTTGCTTCAGCAATCGCAAACGCTGAAAACAACCACGGTCTTGATATTGATCGTTTAGTTGTTAGTGAAGCATATGTTGGAACTGGCATGAAGTTAAAACGCTTTCAAGCACGTGGTCGCGGAAAGGCTAGTTCTATTGAAAAGCCATTCAGCCATCTTAGTATAGTTCTAGTAGAGAGAGGTATTGATTAGTATGGGTCAAAAGGTTAATCCAATTGGGCTTCGCCTCGGAATCAACAGAACATGGGATTCACGATGGTTTGCGGGAAAAGATTATGCAAAGTATTTGCATCAAGATTTTCAAATACGCGATTATATTAAAAAAACGCTTGCACAAGCTGGTATTTCAAAAGTAATTATCGAACGCCCAGCAAAAAAAATCCGCGTGAATATTTACTCAGCAAGACCGGGTGTTTTGATTGGTAAAAAAGGGGCGGACATCGACAAGTTAAAGCAAACACTTGCTAAGATGACTGGTGGTGAAGTTGCTGTTAATATCGTTGAGATCCGTAAGCCGGAACTTGATGGTCAATTAATTGCAGATAATATTTCACAGCAAATTGAACGTCGTGTTTCCTTTAGACGTGCTATGAAACGTGCAATGCAATCAACAATGCGTCAGGGTGCATTGGGAATTCGTGTTAACTGCGGTGGCCGTCTTGGCGGCGCTGAAATTGCACGTGTTGAATGGTATCGTGAAGGTCGCGTTCCTCTCCACACACTTCGGTCTGATATCGACTATGCTACCAGTGCTGCTAAAACAACATATGGTATCGTAGGTGTCAAAGTTTGGGTTTATAAAGGCGAAATTAAAGAGCATGACCCAATGGCACAAGATAAAAAAACAACCGAATATATTGTAAACAAATAGAACTTTCGAGGCTGATATGCTATCACCTAAGAAAACCAAATTTCGTAAAGCCTTTAAAGGTAAAATTCACGGTAACGCAAAAGGCGGTACTGAACTGAATTTTGGAAGTTATGGTTTAAAGGCTCTTGAGCCAGCACGTATTACTGCCCGTCAAATCGAGGCAGCACGTCGTGCAATTACAAGACACATTCGCCGTGTTGGCCGTGTCTGGATCCGAATTTTCCCGGATGTTCCAGTTTCTAGAAAACCTGCCGAAGTCCGTATGGGCAGCGGTAAGGGCGCTCCAGAATTTTGGGTATGTCGTGTTAAGCCAGGTCGTATCATGTTTGAATTAGAGGGTGTTGCACCTGAAATTGCAGAAATTGCATTTTCACTCGCGTCTGCAAAGCTTCCAATCCAAACAAAATTTGTTAAACGAATTGTTTAGAGCCGACGGAGATATTCATGAAATTCGACACAATTAAAAATTTGACTATTTCTGAGCTGTATCAGAATGCGATTGATTTGAAAAAAGAAGCTATGAATATGCGTATTCTTAGTGCTTCTGGCCAACAGACCAATATGAATCGTATGCGTGATATTCGTAAAGATGTAGCTCGTATTAAGACACGTATTAATCAGCTGAAAAAGTCAGCATAGGGTAGGGGAGAAGTCATGCCACGCCGCGTACTTCAGGGTGTTGTTGTTAGTGACAAGGCGGATAAAACCGTCACTGTTCGCGTAGAAAGCAACATTATGCATCCTGTATATAAAAAATATATTAAAAGGCATAAAAAATATGCCGCTCATGATGAAGATAATTCATATAAAATGGGTGAAAACGTTAGAATCATCGAATCAGCACCAATTTCTAAGACTAAGAAATGGGTTGTTGAGGGCCGTGTGTAGAGAGATTGAGACATGATTCAAACAGAAAGTCGTTTAGACGTCGCAGATAACTCCGGTGCTAAGGAAGTTCTCTGCATTAAAGTACTTGGTGGTTCCAAGCGTCGTTATGCATCTGTTGGAGACATTATTGTTGTTTCCATCAAAGATGCTATGCCACGTGGCAAAGTTAAAAAGGGTGATGTGCACCGTGCGGTAATCGTGCGTACACGTCAAGCTATTAAGCGCGCTGATGGTTCTTTGATTGCATTTGACCAAAACGCTGCCGTTTTGATCAATAAACAAAATGAGCCTATTGGAAGCCGTATTTTCGGACCTGTTACACGTGAACTACGTGGTGCTGGTTATATGAAGATCATTTCACTTGCTCCAGAGGTATTGTAATGACACAAGTACGATTTAAAATAAAAAAGGGTGACTTAGTACAAGTTACTACTGGTAAAAACAAGGGACTTCGTGGTATTGTTCAGAAAGTTCTTTTGAGTGAAGGTCGAGTTGTCGTTGAAGGTGTAAACCAAGTGACGCGCCACATACGGCCAAGCCAGACGAATCCTAACGGTTCAATTACAAAAACATTACCAATTCACATTTCTAATGTTGCTACAGTTGACCCAACTACAGATGCTCCTGCAAAAGTAGGTTATAAAGTAAATCAAGACGGTTCAAAAATACGGGTATTTAAAAAATCTGGTCAGCCAGTTTAAGAAATAAGTGTGTTGAGGCCGTAAGCTTGCCATAGGTAAAGAAAGAAAGTATTATGACTGGCTTAAAGTTAAAATATGAAAAAGAAATCAAGGCTCAGCTCGCAAAAGAGCTGGCAATTGATAACGTAATGAGCTTGCCGCGTGTTACAAAAGTTGTCATCAACATGAGTGTTGGTGAAGCGGTAAGTGATAGCAAGAAGCTGCAGCTTGCAGTTGAAGAATTGACAGCAATAGCTGGTCAAAAGCCTGTAATTACAAAAGCAAAAAAATCCATAGCAGGTTTTAAGCTTCGTGAGGGCATGTCAATTGGTGCAAAGGTTACATTACGCAGTGATCGTATGTATGAGTTTTTAGATAGACTTGTTAATATCGCAATGCCACGTATTCGTGACTTCCGTGGTTTATCCAGCCGTAGTTTTGACGGAAAAGGTAATTACTCATTAGGTATTAAAGAGCAAATTGTTTTTCCTGAAATAAATTATGACAAAGTAGATAAAGTTCGTGGATTTGACATCACAATTTGTACTACGGCAAAAAATGACAATGAAGCCTTAGCTCTTTTAAAAGCTATGAACTTCCCTTTTACACGGTAGGACTGAATAATGGCAAAGAAAAGTTCCATAGAAAATGATTTGAAGCGCCGTCGCGTTGTTGAATCAAAAAAAGAAACACGTGCAAAATTGTCAGCAATTGTAAGTGATAAGCAAGCATCTTTTGAAGATCGCATTTCTGCTGTTCACAAGCTTGCTGAAATGCCGCGCAATTCCTCAGCAACACGTGTGCGCAACCGCTGTAAACTTACAGGTCGTGCGCGCGGTTATTATCGTAAATTTCAAGTTTCACGTATCGCTTTACGTGAACTCGGCAACCTTGGTATGATTCCAGGTATCACGAAAGCGAGTTGGTAGTATTATGACTATGACAGATCCAATTAGCGATATGCTTACCCGAATTCGCAATGCTCACAGAGCAAATAAGCAATCGGTTATCGTTCCTGCTTCTAAAGAAAAAGAAGCAATTCTAGCAGTTTTACAGTCCGAAGGTTATATTCGCGGTTTTGCTCGTGAAAATGTTCGCGCTGGTATCGACATGATCAATGTTGAATTGAAGTATTATGAGGGTAACCCCGTAATTACGACAATTGAGCGTAAATCAAAACCAGGTCGCCGTGTTTATGTTGCAATTAGCGACATTAAGCCAATTGCAAATGGCCTTGGGATTAACATTTTATCAACGTCACGAGGTATTATGTCAGATGTGCAAGCACGTCAGATAAATGTCGGTGGCGAATTGATCTGTTCTGTATTTTAGGAGATATCAATTATGTCACGTGTTGGTAAAAATGAAATTGTACTTCCAAATGATGTTTCATTTGCAAATGACAATGGTCAAATCACAATTAAAGGTAAAATGGGTTCTGAAACCTATTCACTTCCTGAATGCGTTCTTTTAGAAAAAACTGAAAATTCAGTAAAATTACTTCCTAAAGACCAGAGCATGCGCGTTCGTTCTCTTTGGGGAACAGCACAACGCACAATCGCTAACATGGTTAAAGGTGTAAGCGCTGGATTTACTGTTAACTTGAGCCTTGTTGGCGTTGGTTACAGGGCAAGTGTTGCTGGTAATAAGGTTGTTCTTCAACTTGGTTTTAGCCATGATGTTGAATATATATTACCTGCTGGTATAACAGCTAAATGCGAAAAGCCAACTGAAATTACCGTTACAGGTTCAAGCAAACAACAGGTGGGTCAAGTAGTTGCAGAAATTCGTAATTACAGAAAGCCAGAGCCTTATAAAGGAAAAGGTGTAATTCGCGAAGGCGAGTATGTCGTAAGAAAAGAAGGGAAGAAAAAATAATGAACACTTCCGTAGAACTCCGTCAGCGTAGGAAACAACGTCAACGTACAAAAATTAAGCAAGTATCTGCTGGACGCTTACGCTTAACGGTGCATCGCACAAACCAGCATATGTACGCCCAAATCATCGATGATAAAAATTCAGTAACACTTGCTTCGGCATCTACTGTTTCAAAAGAAGCAAAAACTTCTTTAAAATCTGGTAGTACAAAAGAAGCTGCAACTTTTGTTGGAAAATTTTTGGCTGAACAAGCAAAAGCAAAGGGAATCACTGAAGTGGTTTTCGATCGCTCTGGTTTTATTTACCATGGTCGCATTAAAGCACTCGCAGATGGTGCTCGCGAAAATGGTTTAGTTTTTTAGGATAGATAGATATGGCACGAAATACATCAGAACAACGTGACGAGCAGTTTGTAGAAAAGCTCGTTAGCGTTCGTCGTGTTACGAAAGTTGTTAAAGGTGGTAAGATACTTCGCTTTTCAGCACTCGTAATCGTTGGTGACGGAAAAGGCAGAGTAGGATTCGCTTCAGGTAAAGCCCGTGAAGTTCCTGATGCTGTTAAAAAAGCTGTCGACAAGGCAAAAAAAGCAATGATTCGCGTTCCATTACGTGAAGGCAGGACATTACACCATGATGTACGTGGTCGTGACGGCGCTGGTGAAGTGTTCCTTCGTTCAGCTCCTGCTGGTACCGGTGTTATCGCTGGTGGCCCAATGCGTGCGGTTTTTGAAGCACTAGGTCTTCATGATGTCGTAAGCAAATCCGTTGGTAGCTCCAATTATCATAACATGGTTCGTGCAACCTTTGACGCACTACGCTCAGTAAATTCTCCTCGTTCAGTTGCTAACAAGCTTGGCAAAAAACTCGGTGAAATCGTTGCTCGTCGTGAAGGTACCGGATCAAAAGTAGTTTCTAAAGAAACTGCGAAGGGTGAATAATCATGGCTGAAAAAAAGAAAAAAGCAACATCAAACACAATTACGGTAAAACAAATTGGTAGCCCACAACGTCGTGAAGCTGTTCAAAAAGAATACCTTAAAGGATTGGGTTTGGGTAAGATGAACCGAGTTCGTGAACTCCAAGATACACCTGGTGTACGTGGCCTTTTAATTAAGGCTGCACACATGGTAGAAATTCTCGAGAATTAATCATGCAACAATTCCGTATTAATGAAATTAAAGATAACGAAGGTGCACGTGTTGTACGTAAGCTTCTCGGTCGTGGTCTTGGATCAGGTCTAGGTAAAACATCTGGACGTGGTGGTAAAGGTCAAACTGCACGTAACGGTTGTGCAATGAATGGTTTTGAAGGTGGTCAAACTCCTTTATACCGTCGTTTGCCAAAGCGTGGATTTAAAAATATTCATGCATTGCCAATGGCTGAAATTGACTTTAACATGGTTAATGTTATGATCGATAACGGTACCATTAAAGCAGGTGATCGTATTGACCTTGAATTTTTGAAAAACAATGACCTTGTTCAGAAAAAAGTCAAAGTTCTTAGTTTACTTGGAAATGGTGAACCAAAAGCAAAAATTACTTTAGCTGTTACCCGTGCTACTACAAAAGCGAAGGAAATTGCAGGTAAAGCCGGTATTACACTAGAAATGGAATAAGGAATCAAAAAATATGTCCTCAGCAATTGAGCAGTTAGCCTCAGGAATCTCTTTAGCATCTTTTTCTAAGGCAGAAGACCTCAAAAAGCGTATAATGTTTACATTATGTGCTCTCGTCATCTTTCGTTTGGGGACATATATTACAATTCCTGGCATAAATCCACTTATTATCGCAGAATTTACAAAATCCCACTCAGGCGGGATTTTGGGAATTCTGGATATGTTTTCTGGTGGTGCCATTGGTCGTATGACTGTATTCTCACTTAACATCATGCCTTATATTTCTGCGAGTATTATTGTTCAGTTAATGACAACAATTTCTCCTCATCTTGAATCTTTAAAAAAAGAAGGTGAGTCTGGGCGCAAAAAACTTAACCAATATACACGTTACGGCACAGTATTCTTAGCTGTTATTCAGGCCTATGGCATTGCGATTGGTCTTGAAAAAATGTCTGGGTATTCAGGTTCAGCAGTTATTGATGCTGGCTTCTTTTTTAGGCTTTCAACTGTTGTGACCTTAACGGGTGGAACAATGTTTGTTGTATGGCTTGGTGAGCAAATTACATCTCGTGGTATTGGTAATGGAACTTCTTTAATTATTTTCTCGGGTATCGTCGCAAATTTACCGCAGGCCCTTATTCAAACATTACAACTTGGCCAACAAGGCTCACTTTCTACATTTATTATTTTAGGTGTGTTTTTAATGGTTATTTCCGTTATTGGCTACATCGTGTTTATGGAAAAGGCACAACGCCGTATTCCTATCCAATATCCAAAGCGTCAGATGTCAGCAAACATGCCTGCTTCAAGCCAATCCACTCATTTGCCATTAAAAATTAACAGTGCTGGTGTCATTCCTCCAATTTTTGCTTCATCAATTCTATTGATGCCAACAACAATTATTGGTTTTGCTGGTGGAGGAGATCCTTCTTCTGTTTGGGGTAAGATTGCGAGTGTCATGGCACATGGTCAACCATTGTACATGTTGTCCTTTGTCATAATGATTATCTTCTTTGCTTTCTTTTATACAGCGATCATGTTTAATCCTGCTGAAACTGCTGAAAACTTACGTAAGTCTGGTAGTTATATCCCTGGTATTCGCCCTGGTGCTCAAACTGCCCAGTATATTGATTTTGTTATGACACGCCTAACTGTTGTTGGTGCGCTCTATCTTGCGTCAATCTGTATATTGCCTGAAATTATCTTATCGCAGGTTGCTTTACCATTTTATTTTGGTGGAACAAGCATCTTGATTGTTGTAAGTACAACTATTGATACAATCGGTCAAGTTCAGTCCCATTTGGTGGCTCATCAATATGAAGGGCTCATTAAAAAAGCACGCTCACGAGGAGCCCTCGTATAACTATGAATTTTATTGTTTTTTTAGGTGCTCCTGGTTCAGGAAAAGGTACGCAAGCGCAAGTGCTTGCAGACACATATAAAGAACATGTTATTCATTTGTCAACAGGTCAATTATTAAGGGACGCGATTGCTGAAGGATCAGAATGTGGTTTATATGCTAAATCACTGATTGATGCTGGCTTAATTGTGTGTGATGAAGTTGTTTTTAATTTACTTGAAGAAAAATTAAAAAATATTAGTTCCGAAAAAAGAGTTATATTGGATGGTTTTCCTAGAACTTTAAATCAAGCTGTTCTTTTAGAAAATTTTTTACAAAAGACTAGAAAACAGATTGAAAAAGTTGTATACTTTGACATCGCTGATGCAGAATTGGTCAATCGTCTAACTGGCCGTTTCATGTGTGCAGACTGCGGTGCTGTTTATCATAAGCACTATAATTCACCTCAACAAGATGGTGTTTGTGATTTTTGTGGGTCGCATGATTTTAAAGTTCGTGATGATGACAATGAATTTGTTGTTAAGAAGCGTCTTGATGTATATCATGCCGAAACAGAACCACTCGTGTCCTACTACGATGCACAAGGGGTCTTATTTAGGCTTGATGCTGCTCAATCTGTTGAGAGTATCAAGAAAACATTATTAAAAAAAATTAAGCTTGTAGCTGCCGAATAAGGAGTTTGGATAGATGGCACGTATTGCTGGTGTAAACGTACCGACACAAAAAAAAGTCGTGATAGGTTTGACCTATATTTATGGGATTGGTTTGAATCAATCAAATCAAATTATGAAAGATCTTGAAATTGACATGTCAAAGCGTGTTAATCAATTGTCAGATCATGAAATTCTTAAGATTCGCGAATATATTGACGCGCATATTAAAGTTGAAGGCGACTTGCGCCGTGAAGTTTCAATGAATGTTAAGCGTTTGATGGATCTTGGTTGCTACCGTGGTTTGCGCCATCGTAAAGGTTTGCCTGTTCGTGGTCAACGCACGCATACAAATGCTCGTACGCGTAAAGGTAAAGCCGTCGCGATTGCTGGTAAGAAAAAAGTGACGAGATAAGGTAATTTAAGAATGGCACAAAAAACTGTTGCGCGCGTTAAGCGTCGTGAAAAGAAAAATGTTGTTAATGGCGTTGTATACGTAAACTCAACATTTAATAATACATTAATCACAATCACAGATGAGCAAGGGAATGCAATTTCTTGGTCAACAGCTGGAATGATGGGTTTTAAAGGTGCGCGTAAATCAACACCATATGCAGCACAGATAGCAGCTGATGACGCTGGTAAAAAAGCAGCAGAACATGGTTTGAAAAACGTTCGCGTTATTGTATGTGGCCCTGGATCTGGTCGTGAAACTGCACTTCGTGCACTTCAATCACTAGGTTTTAATATAACATCAGTTCGTGACTCGACGCCTGTTCCTCATAATGGTTGTCGTCCTCCGAAAAGACGTCGCGTATAATTTATAGAAACGGGTGAAATTGTGATTGAAAAAAATTGGCAGTCTTTAATTAAAAGTGGTAAATTAACAGTTCATTACCTAACTCAAGATTTAAGGTCGGCAGAAATTGTTGCTGAACCATTGGAATGTGGTTATGGAATGACACTCGGAAATGCATTACGTCGTGTTTTGTTATCATCTCTACAAGGTGCTGCGATTACGTCTGTAAAGATTGATGGCGTACTCCATGAGTTTTCAGCAGTTCCAGGTGTTCGCGAAGATGTAACTGATATTGTTCTAAACCTAAAAACAATAGCAATTCGCATGCAAAGCGAATTACCAAAAAGAATGCGTTTAAATGTAAAAGGTCCTTGTGTTGTTACTGCTGGCGATATCCAACCAGTTGCAGGCATTGAAATTTTAGACCCTGATACAGTTATCTGTACGGTTGATGATGGTGCTTTGTTGAATATGGAATTTACTGTGCAAACAGGTAAAGGTTATGTTCCAGCGGCTCAGCAACAGTTTGAAGATAAACCAATTGGGCTTATTCCAATTGATGCAATTTTCAGTCCTGTTAAGCGCGTTATATATCGTGTAGAGCAAACTCGTGTTGGTCAACGTACTGACTATGATAAATTAACTATTCGTGTTGATACTGATGGTTCTATTAAGCCTGATGATGCTGTTGCTTATGCTGCGCGTATTATGCAACATCAGTTCCAACAGTTTATTAATTTTGATGAACCACAAGTTTCAGAGTCAAAAGAAAATAAAGAAAACATTACATTTAGCAAGTATCTTCTGAAAAAAGTTGATGAATTGGAGTTATCTGTTCGTTCTGCTAATTGCCTAAAGACTGAAAATATTTTCTATATTGGTGATCTTGTACAAAAAACTGAAGGTGAAATGTTAAAAACACCCAACTTCGGTCGTAAGTCACTTAATGAAATAAAAGAAGTCCTTGCGCATATGGGCCTTGGTTTTGGAATGACAATTCCAAATTGGCCACCAGAAAATGTAGAAGAACTTGCACGTAGTGTTGAAGATCCGTTTAATTAAGGAATAAAAGAAAAATGCGTCATAAAATTAGTGGTCGTAAACTCAATAGAACATCGTCTCACCGTAAAGCAATGTTCAAAAATATGGTTCAAGCTCTTGTAGAACATGAACACATTCAAACAACTTTGCCTAAGGCAAAAGAACTTCGTCCAATTATTGAAAAATATATAACAATGTGTAAATCAACAGATTTGTCGACACGTCGTTTGGCTATTTCACGTATTGGTTCAGAAGCGTCTGTAACAAAATTAATGTCTGTAATTTCTCCACGTTTCGCGGAACGTGCGGGTGGTTACACACGTATTATTAAAGCTGGTTTCCGTTATGGCGACAATGCACCTATGGCTATTATTCAACTCGTTGATTTTGATCCAACAAAAATAGAAATTGTTTCTACTAACGATTAAAGTTACATTAAGCATTTTTAGTTTAGAATAGTTTTAGTAATTTAAAAGCTATTAAATACAATGAAAAATATTTTTTTAATCTTCTCATCTGTATTATTTATACTTTTTTATGTTAAGCCTGTGGTTTCTAAACCTCAGGCTTTTTTTGAGATAGCGACAGGAAACGAGCCTGTTCTCATTGAAAATGGTGATTTTTCAAAATTGGCCGAAGTCACATCAAAGGCAGTTGTTGATGTGCAAACAGAATCTGTTAAAAATGTATTCTTGCGTGATCCTCTTTATAAGCGTTATTTTCAGTCTATTGATCCAATATCCGGTAAGCCTCTTCACGAAATAACAAATTCATGTGGGTCTGCTGTTATTATTAGCAGTGATGGCTATTTATTAACTTGCGCACATGTCGTGACTAATGCCGATAAAATCACCATACACTTACCGGATAACCGTAAATTTTCAACAAAAATTGTTGCAAGCTATCCTGAAATTGATTTGGCAATTTTAGAAATTTAAAAACTTGGTAACGTTAAGCTTCCATTTTTAAAGATAGGTTCTTTTAAAAAAGTGAAAAACGGTATGCCGGTTGCAGCACTAGGGAATGCGCTTAATTTAGGACAGACATTCACAAATGGGGTTATTTCTGCATCTAAACGGCGGCTAAAAAACCCAATGGATGGTTCGTCTTTTGTTGTTTTACAGCACAATGCCGCAGTAAACCCTGGAAATTCTGGAGGCGCATTAGTTGACAAGCGTGGCAATCTTGTGGGGATTAATAATGCTATGCTTTCTAATGCATCTGCTATAGGTTTTTCAATATCAATAGATTCTATCACTGATTACTTAAATAAATTTTTTAAGAAAATTAAAGGAGCATGGTTTGGTATTTATGATTTAAAGCCACTGTCACATGAGGATGTGGAGGCTATGCACGAGTTAGGTTTTACATATCGGGGCGGTTTGCTTGTTTCCAAAGTATCTAGTGCAACCCCTGTGAAAGAAGCAGGGCTTGAGAAAAATGACGTTATTGTATCTATTAATGACATCGCTGTTGAAATGGTAGAAGATTTGCGTCTGCGTGAAGCTGTGATTGATCCAAAGTTACCTGTTGAAATGCTTGTTTGGCGTGCTAAAAAGTTTGTTAAATTAATTGTTAGACCTGTTCCAAAACCCAAAAGTTTTGGTATGAGCACTGTATTACTATCGGGGAATCATTTTCTTTCAGGGCTTCAAATATTGGAATTGACGCCCGAAGTTTCCGAAAAATTAAAACTTCCTTCAGATACAAAAGGACTTGTTGTTTTAAATGGTTTTGATCCACAATTGGATATGGGTTTTTCTTTTTCAAGAAGAGCTGCTCTTATAGAAAAAGGGGATTTATTATTAAAAATGAATGGAAAAGTTCTTAGTAAGCCTGATGATTTAAAAGAAGTTTTAGAGAAAAAAACACCAGACGATTTTTTTGATTTACTTTTGGTGCGAAATGGTCGGCAAATTCAACTTACTTTTAATAGTAAACAGGAATCAATCATGAATAATAACAAAATAAAAAACAATCTAAATATGCAAAAGGAAGACTCTCACCCATTTATTTCAGACCAGCAAGGACAAGATGATTTTTTGAATCAATTTCAAAAGCAAGTGGAGGGGATGCTTATGGGCATGCGTAATCCTAATACAATTATAAGTGCGGATTCAGAAATGGCGACTAACGCTTAACAATAACAAAGGAAGCCTCTGATACAAACAAACCTTGTCGAAGATAGAGAAAATCCTTTGCACATGACTTAAATATATTGTTTTTGTTTGTGCACGTTTATTAGCTGTAGAGCTGTTTTAATTTTGGTTTTTTAACGATGTCCTAATAAATCCTTGAGATGGTGGTTCATCAATACGGATATGTTTGATTTGCGTTTCTTCGTCTGTTGGTTGTAGGCCTAATACTGGTGCTATACGCTCGATTATTTTTCCAGCTGTTGGTGCTGCATTCCAGCCAGCTGTTGCGTAGTTATGTGTTTTAGCAGAAGCCTTAGCATCATCAAGCATAACAACAACCATTACTTGTGGGTTATTCATAGGAAATCCACCAACAAAGAATGTATTTCTTGTTTTTCCGCTATAACCGTGACCTTTGTTTTGTAAAGCTGTGCCTGTTTTGCCGAATACTTCATATCCAGAAACATCAATGACTCGCACTTGTGCATTGCGCACAATCATGCGAAGCATTTCACGAATAGCTTCTGATGTTCGCGCTGATATAATAGGCGCTGTTTCTTTTTGTTTTATGAAAAGTTCTTTACGTGCTTCATCTGATTGATACATAAGCGTTGGCTTTACTTGTACGCCTTCATTAATAACAGTTCCAATTGCTGACATGATTTGAAGCGGCGTAACAGCAATTCCATAACCATAAGAAGCTGTCATTAGTGTTGGTTCTTTCCAAACAGTTGGAATGAGAGGTTTGCCAATTTCAGGAATTTCAAGCAATGTTGCTTGCATAATACCAAACCTTTTAAAGTATTCTTTTTGAAGATGGATGCCAAATCGTTGAGCAACTTTAATAGAAACGATATTAGATGAATAAACCAAACCTTCTGTCAAGGTCATAGGGCGATTCTTACCTTTAAAATCTGTGATTTTAAAGCGCCCAATGCGTACAGGCGCACTTGCATCAAAAATGCTGTTGACTGTAGCACTCCCACTTTCAAGTGCAATAGCTGTGTTCAAAATTTTAAATGTAGATCCTGGTTCATAAACACCAAGTGTGTTGCGATTAAATGTGGATTCAGCTTTAACACTGTTTAGACGATTTGGATCAAAATCTGGAAGAGATACCATAGCAAGCATTTCACCCGTTTTGATGTCCATCACCATGGCATTTGCGCCTTCAGCATTAAACTCTTCAATGGCATTTATAAGGACGTCATGCACAATGTGTTGTAGGCGTATGTCAATAGATAGTTGTATGTTCTCAGTGGATTTTGTAAGTTTTTCATCATAGAATTGTTCTATGCCAGCAAGTCCAGAATTATCAATGCCGCAATACCCAACGATATGTGAAGTTAACTCAGCGTATGGATAAACACGCTTATAATCTGTTTGTAAATAAACGCCTGGAATGCCAAGCTCATTTACAGCCTGCTGCATACGTGGCGGAATATGACGCACAAGCCAATTGAAACCTTTTCCGGATGTTAGTCTATTAAAAAAGGTGTCATACCCTACTTCGGGAAAAAGAGTTGCTAATTTTTTTGCTGCATCTTTTGCATTTAAAACTACTTTTGCATTTGTATAAAGAGAGGCCGTAACAAGATGTGTGGCCAATATATTGCCATTACGGTCAAAAATATCTCCACGAGGAAAAGGATTAACTTCAGCTGGAATTGCGCTCAAATCAATTTTTTTTGAAGATTGAAGAGCCATGACATCAATCAAGCGGCCTGCTATCACAATGTATGCGACAGCCATAACAATGCCTGCAGAAAAAACACGTTGGCGCGCCATTTCTATAAGGGATGCTTGGTGAACAGCCTCTTTCCACAAACCGAGATGCCTATTTAATGCTTGAAAGGGCTTTTGTATGAAGTTTTTCATGCATGTACTCCTTCGTTTTCATTTTCATTTAAAGAAGAATTAATGTAAGCATCAAGCGCATTTTGGTGCGTTCCTTTTTCGACAGACTCTATTTTCTCGCTTCGCATCGGATTTGTCATGTCTTGAAATGTAATCATTTGGTGACTTACTATTGGTTTTAAATCGCTTAAGTATTTTTGACTTAACGTTTGCAATCGCTTGGGGTCGTTTAAATGAGTTAGCTCTGCTTTTAGGATATGAATAGCATTTTTGTTTAATTGAATGTCTGTTTTAACACGAACATTATGTTGCTCAAGTGCAATTACTTCGTACTTAATGCGAAAAAGAACCATGCCAACACAAAATGAAACCGTAAGAAACCAAAATGTAGGTTTTTTTAACATACAGGCTCCTTAACAACATGACCTGCTCGTAGTTTTGCAGACCGGCAACGCGGATTATCTTGAACTTCTGCTAAAGTTGGGACTATTGGCTTGCGTGTGATTGATTCAAATCTGCACTTCTGGCTTAAAAGCCAAGCAGATTCGTTCTTAAAAAATTGCTTACATAAGCGATCCTCTAGAGAATGAAATGTCACCGTAACAATCTTTCCATTGTTTTTTAATACATTGATGGATGCACGCATTGCAGCGTCTATCTCTATTAACTCATTATTAACAAAAATACGCAAGGCCTGAAATGTACGCGTTGCAGGATCAATGCCATCTTTTCTATACACGATCTTGCGAATACAATCTGCTAATTGAATTGTGCGTGTAAAAGGAATTTCTGTTCGCGTCGCTACAATTGAACGCGCGATGTGCCTTGATTTTTGTTCGTCACCATATAGGTAAAAAATGCTAGCGAGATCTTCTTCAGAAAAGGTGTTGACAACATCTGCAGCAGATAGGCCTTCAGTAGGTGTCATGCGCATGTCAAGTGGCCCATCAAATCGAAATGAGAAGCCGCGATCAGGCGTATCGAATTGAAAAGATGAAACGCCAAAATCGAACACGATACCGTCGAAATAATCTTTTTGAAATAAGCTATTTATGTTCGAAAATGTTCCTTCATGGAAAAAGAATCGATCAGGAAAGTCTTTTTTAAGTATCTGACTACGTTCAATCGCATCTGGATCTCGATCAAGGGCATGTACAATGCAAATCGTTGATTCAAGAATTGCACGCGTGTAGCCACCCCCACCAAATGTACCATCAAGATAAATTCCGCTAGTTTGTGGAGCGAGTGTAGCTATCATAGGTTGCAGTAAAACTGGTACGTGCCCGGAGAAATCCATAAAATTATAAAACAAAAAACAAAAAACAAATTAATCTTTAATTTATAACATGACTGTTAAGTAATAACAAGTTTATATTTTCTTAATTAATCATTTTTTTGCTATTTTTTGTTTTTTAAATAAAATATATGGAAATAATTTTGAAAAAATGGATTTATCAAAAATACCTTTTACATTTATTTGGTCTATTGTATGTGTTTTAAAATTTATAAATACAATGTTTATTAACCATTTATAAAGAGTTATTGTAGCATAATTTTAGAAAAGAGATATTTTGCATAGAATAAATGTTAGGGAGACTTAAATGTATAAAATATTAGCCGCTTTTCTTTTAATTGCAAGTCAGTGCAATGCAGATTGCGTTAAATGCGACGCAAAAGAAAATAGCGCCCAGTCACAGTTTATAGAAAATGATCACAAGAAAAATGGCTTAAAGCATTTGCGATACATAGATGATTTGTTTGCATCAGGAAGTGAACAGTTTTCTGAGAATCAATTAGCTTTAATTATTAAAGATATTATTGCTAGGGGGATTCATCCATCAAAAATTCTTATCGTAGACCTTCGTGAAGAAGCTCACTTTTTTGCTAATGGTGTGCCATTCACTGTAACGGATGTGCATGAAAATCCTTCAGAAGCGTTTTTATTTCCAAATGAAGAGCGTATTCAAAAAGGCCTTATGGCTGAAGCTGAAGTTCGTTTGGACCCAAGAAAGCTTGATATTGATCATTATTCTAACTGGAAGAAATCAATGAAGAAGCATTTGAAGCCAAAAAGAGCTCTCAATAAGCCTCTTATGCTTAAAAAACCAATGATTGAGCGTGAAGTACAACTTTGTAATCGTTATGGTGTTCAATACTGGCGTATGCCACTTACGGATCACTACCCACCAGATAAAGCCGCCATTGAAATTTTTGTAAAAATGGTTCGCGACTTACCAAAGGGTACGTGGCTACACATACACTGTCGTGGTGGAGAAGGTAGAACAACGACCTTCCTTTCTATCCTTGAAATGCTTCGTATGCCACATCATTCACTTTATGATATTTTAACGAAACAGCATAAAATTGGAGGCAAAGACTTGCTTCAGGTTCCAGAAGAAGAAAATCGTAAGAAAGCAGCTATTGATCGCTTGGATGTTATACGCGACGTATACGAAGGATTCCGTAAATAATTTATGTAATAATAAAAAGCTGAGGTCCTGATGTTTTTATCAGGACCTTTTTTTATTTATAAGTTAATTACTGAATTTTTTTTGGCATATCTTTTTTAAGTCAATAAAACCAAGGCTTTGTAAAAGATGAGGTGTGCGAGTAGTAGTAAAATGGTTTAATTATGAACAAATGATTAAAATTTATATTAAAATAAAAAAATATTTGTTTCGAATTTTTGTAAAAAGTTTGTTATTATTCTATTAAGCGAAGAATTCTGTGGAGTAGATAGTGCGTATTTTGTTAATAGAAGACGATTCAACAACAGCTAAAAGCATTGAAGCTATGTTAAGCACTGAAGGTTTTATCGTTGATGCAACTGACCTTGGTGAGGATGGACTTGAAATCGGTAAATTATATGAATACGATATAATTGTATTAGATCTTGTTTTACCAGACATTGATGGTTTTGAGGTTTTAAGAAGGCTTAGAGCAACTCAAATAAAGACGCCTGTTCTTGTGTTGTCTGGACTTAGTGAAATAGAAGACAAAGTTAAAGGTCTTGGTTTTGGTGCAGATGACTATATTACAAAACCATTTAATCGAATCGAATTACTAGCACGTTTGCATGCGATTGTACGTCGTTCACGCGGCCATGGCGACTCTCTTATTCGAACAGGGCGCATGACTGTTAATTTACAAAATCGCACAGCAAGTGTTGATGGAAGTACTATTAATTTAACAGGCAAAGAGTATGCTATTTTAGAGCTACTATCTCTTCGCAAAGGAACAACACTTACAAAAGAAATGTTTTTAAATCACCTGTATGGTGGTATGGATGAACCAGAACTTAAAATTATAGATGTATTTATTTGCAAGCTTCGTCGCAAAATTGCTGAAGCATTGGGTGACGATAGTTGTATCGAAACTGTTTGGGGAAGAGGTTATGTCTTGCGTGATCCTGTGCAAAGCAATTTAACGCCAATTCACACTGGGCCTGCTGATTTGCCGCACGCTTCTGGCGTTCATGGGAGTGGGGCAGCCACTATTAATATACCACTTGGCTCCGTTCCATTTAAACAACTTTACTCTGTTTAAAAATTATACTGAATATATTTATTTCTATTTTTAGTTTTTTACTGTCATCACCGTGTCAAGAACGGTGATTGTAAATGCTACTTATGTCATAAAAAAATGAATATTTTGCAGCTGTTCATTTAAAGAAGTTACCTTTAAAACTTTTGAACAAGTTCAGGGTGGATAAATTGAGGGAGCTAGAAGGGTGAAATGAAGAGTAACTTTAAACAGCTTAACTTATCTGCGCCTTCTAAAAAAAACTGAAATCAATGCCATGATGTAAAAGATTGAAGCTACTAAAACGATCGTTGGTCCTGTTGGAAGTTCTGCGTGATAAGACACAAGTAATCCGCTATAACTTGAAATAATCGCTATTAAAATGGCAATGATTAGTGTGCAACGCAAACTATCGCATAACAAACGTGCCGCAATTGCTGGAATCATCATTAATCCAAGGGCCATCAATGTGCCAAGGGCTTGGCATGCTGCAACAAGATTAACGACCACTAGGCCAATGAAAATTACGGTGTATCTATTGCCTCCGCAGCCAACGGATTGCATGAACAGTGGATCAAAGCATTGGTAAATAAGGGGTCTAAAGATGATACGCAAAATGATTAATGAGGTAACAGATAATATTATAATAGTTCGAAGAATCGTAAGATTAATTCCAAGGACAGACCCGAATAATAGATGCATAACGTTCATTGCCCCGCCTGCTTTTGAAATAAGAAGTACTCCTAAAGCAAGAGCAAGTAAGTAAAATCCACTAAAACTTGCGTCTTGGGGAAGGCGTGTTTTTTGGCTTGTAAAAACGCTTAATCCTGCAATAAAGCAGCCGGCGATCATGCCGCCAATAGTAAAACCAGGCAGCCATACGCCCCAGATAAAGAAGGCTACGGCAATGCCTGGTAAGATTCCATGTGATAACGCTTCACCCATCAGGCTCATACGTTTAAGCAGTAATATAACTCCTAAAATTGGGCAAACAATAGAAAGCGTTAAGCAAGCAGAAAGGGCGCGTTGCATAAACACAAAATCGGTAATGGGAGCGATAAGGGAATTGTGGATAAAATCGATCATGCAACATACGCCTTTCGAATAAGCGCTGCATCCTTAAGAATTTCTTTGCTTGGTCCTTTTGCAATGACACTTCTGTTTAACAAAATTGATTGTGGAATATAGTGTTCTGCAAGGGGAAGTTGATGAATAACTGTGATAATTGTTTTACCTTCAAGAATCCAGTTTTGTAATAAGGCAAGTAAATCTTCTGTTGTTGGTTGATCTACGGCAGAAAAAGGTTCATCTAAAATTAAAAGGTCAGCTTCTTGCAGCCAAAGTCGTGCAAATAGTAGGCGTTGAAATTGCCCGCCGCTTAACACGCTGATGGGACTATCTTCTAATCCTTCAAGGCCAACCATAGCAAGTGCGTGTGCTAATCGATTTTTATCTATTTGGGTAAGCCTGTTATAAAGACCAATCTTTGGCCAAAACCCCATGGCGATTACATCGTGTACGCTTATCGGGAAGTGACGATCAAGTTGATTGTGTTGTGGAAGATACGCGCGTTTGATGCCTGCTTTCAGTTTCACTGTGCCCTGACTTGGTTTTAAAACCCCAGCACACATTTTAAGCAGTGTGCTTTTTCCAGCGCCATTTGGGCCAATAATGGCCGTGAACGAACCCTTTGAAAAGTTAAGATTTATATCCCGTAAGACGTTGGTATCACCAAACATATGAGAAAGAGAAAGAGATAACATAAGGTTTTTATAATAAAGATTTGTATGATTAAATAATGATTTTATCCTAACATATAACATCTAGATGAGCGAGACACAAAGCAGAATGCTATAGATGTAATGCTCTCTTTCCTTTCAAATACCCATATTATCTTGTAACGTTTACATATAGTTGTACAATTACAGTAAAAATGCACATGCTTTCTTTTGAAACCTTTTCTCATATTCTAGCGCTTGTTCTTGCCATAACACTGCATGAGGCGGCTCATGGCGCAATTGCTTTTGTTTTTGGTGACGATACGGCAAAACGTGCTGGTCGATTGACGTTTAATCCTATTGCTCATATTGATCCCTTAGGTACGCTTGTGTTGCCTGGGGTGCTTTATATTACTGGGGCGCCATTTTTGTTCGGTTGGGCAAAACCTGTTCCTGTCGACTTTTCAAAATTAAATCCACAGCGTTTGGGGATAATTCTTGTTGCTTTTGCTGGTCCTGGAATGAACTTAACTTTGGCGTGGATTGCAGCGATATCGATGCATATGTCATTCGAAAATGGTACATTCCTGCATACGTTTTTGCCGTTGCTTTTTCGAATTAATATAACACTTGCCGCATTTAATTTATTGCCTATTTTGCCACTTGATGGAGGACGTATTTTAGCAGGACTTTTGCCGCCTTCACTTGCATGGCATTACAGTAAAACTGAACGTTTTGGCATGCTTGTTATTTTAGTGCTTATGATGTCTCCATCTTTATTAGGGCTTCTCGGTATCCATGCAAATCCGTTTGTTTGGGTGCTTAAACCAATTTTTGAATTTTTATTTAAATGGGTGTTTGTTTTATCTGGAAACGGATAATGTCTTAAAATTGTTTCAGTAGCTGCATTTGTAATTAAAGATAGTAAGGCGAACTAAATGTTGGTTTTAATATCTTAAAAGTTATTTTTCAAGTAAATGACGCCGTATTAATGAACGTTTGCATAAATAATGAAATACCTTATGGATTGTTAAGAAAATTGATCATATGTGGCTTCATTAAACTTAAAAACAGGCAAATAAGTTGTGTTTTGTGTTATGTTGGCCAAATATTAAGTTTGTTTGAAAAATGAGTGAAGGTAGTAGCATGATGACTAAAAAAGAAATAATAAAAACAACCGGTCAGGTTACTGTGTTTAGTTTAAATTCAGATGGTGAAGGTGTTGGAATTGATCTTGAAACGGGAAATAATATTACGATTCCATTTGTGCTTCCTGGCGAAAAAGTAACGTATGAGTGCCAGCATTTCAAGAAAAAAAAGAAATATGTAGCGACTGAGTATTTAGTGAAAAGTGCTGATCGTATTGCGCCTGTATGTAAGCATTTTACGCAGTGTGGCGGCTGTATGCTGCAACATATGAACGCAACGATGTATCGCGATTTTAAGCATTCACAAATAACCAATGCCATGGTGAAAGAGGGGCTTGATCCGTTTTTTGTTGATGGTATTACAATTTTGCCATTTGGTAAGCGCCGACGTGCAAATCTTGATGCAATTCGAAAAGGGGACGATATATTCCTTGGTTTTCACAAGTTTAGATCGCATTCCCTTATCAATGTTGAAGAATGTTTTACCATGGATCCTGCATTGACGCGTTTGTTGGAACCACTGCGCCAGGCATTTGCTATTGTGCTAGAGCCATATCAGAAAGCAAAAATATTTTTCACATTAACGCATGTTGGCATTGATATGAGTCTTGAAGTGCAGGGAATTGATGAACTTGAAGAACCTAAACGCCAAGCACTTAAAGCATTTGCAGAAAAAATGAATGTTACACGATTTGTTTTTCGTCATCGAAAATTTTTAGATGTGATTCATCAAACTGCAGTTCCTGTTGTACAGTTCGCTGAAATTGATGTGACGGTTGATGCGTATAGCTTTTTGCAGGCAACTGTTGAATCAGATGCGCATTTAGCAAATTATGTATTGGCTGAACTTATACCAGATGCAACAAATATCGTTGATCTATTTTGTGGTCGTGGCACGCTGAGTTTACCACTTGCAAGTAGAGCGCCTGTGACTGGATATGAGTTTGATAAGCCTGCTCTTGCAGCGCTTGAAAAGGCAGCACCAAATGCCACGCATTCAATTGATTTGCATCTTCGCGATTTATTTAACGATCCATTGACGCGTGATGAATTAAAAAGTTTTGATGTGGTTGTGATTGATCCACCCCGCGCTGGAGCTGAGGCGCAAAGTTTCACACTTGCAACATGCAATGCAAAGCAAATTATTTACGTGTCTTGTAATGCAGAAACATTTGCGCGCGATGCGCGTATTTTAACAGAAGGAAATTTTAGCCTGCGGAATGTGCATGGCGTTGACCAGTTTGCTTGGTCACCTCATATTGAGGTTGTTGCTATTTTTGTGCGTTCATAGCCTTAACAGGCTTATATGCTTGAGAATTTAATTTTTTCCAATAAAGCTGTTTTTTGGCAAAGTCTTAAAATAAGTGTAACTTTTTTTTAAGAATTTTGGTTGTAAATTCTTGCATACAGCAAAAATTGTGATTAGAATCAACTAATATTTCTGATAACACTCAATTCGGCAAAAGATTGTATAATAATGCTAATAGAGAATGATCCTTTTACAGTAGTTTGGTTTTCTCCCAAGTCGAGCAGTCTTTCTCTCATTCAGTCTGTGTTTCCATCCTACGCATGGACAACCACAGCCGAAGGACTACAGAGTAACTATAGCTCACTTGCTATGAAGCCTATTGTTCTATTTGATCTTGTTGGTTTTGGGGAGAGCTCTATTCAGAAAATAAAAAAAATACATTCTCTTTTGCCACACATTCCTATTATTGCTGTAGGAGATCAAAATAGCCTATCGTTGGCTGAAGAAGCTGTTGAAAATGGTGCAGCTGATTTTTATTTCGGTCCATTAAATAGTTCTTTGCTTCGCAAGCGCATTTTGATGCTAACAGATGATTCTTTAAGCAAAAGCGTTCAAACGACAGAAAAATACCATGAATCTCAATCTGTCGAATTGGCTTTTATGGCGTTCTATGATGAGCTTACAGGTTTGCCTAATCGCAAACTATTTTTTTCTCGGCTAGATGATCTTACAAAATCCACGCATATGGAAGGGAAGTTTTTTTCACTTCTTTATATAGATCTCGATGGATTTAAAAATATTAATGACATGCATACGCATAAAGCAGGTGATTGGTTGTTGCAGCAAGTTGCTATGCGCTTGCGCAATTGTGTAAAGCGCAATGATACGGTTGCACGCATGGGGGGAGATGAATTTAGTATTCTTCTTGTTGATATTTATGATGTTGATACGGTTGCTAATATTGCCCAACGTATTGTTTATAATATATCAGCACCCTTTTTTTACAATAATCAACCTCTTTCAATTAATGCCAGTATTGGTATTGCGCTTTTTCCCCAAAATGCAAGCAATAGCCAAGAATTGCTCGATCGTGCAGATCAAACAATGTATAAAGTAAAACAAACAGGACGGGGAAACTATCGCTTTTATGCGTATGACAATCCTTTGGTTGGATCTCAATTGTTTGGTTGATTCGTCAGTGAATTGTTTAATTAAGCTTGAATGTGATAGGTACTGTCTTATCAATAAAAGCTGACTGGTGTGTTGAAAATTTCCATGAAAAGAGCGCTTTTTGTGCTGCCTTAACAAATAGGGGAGGGCATCCTTCTTTGTTTATGGATTCAACGGACTGTACTGTTCCATTTTTCATAATTCGTATTTTCATAACACATATTGCTTCTACTCCTTCGTTGCGCGCTTCTTCTGGATAGTCTGGATGTCTGTTTTCTGGATGCGGTAAAATATCCGGTAAAGATGAACCGTGGTTTGAATCAGTGGAGAGTATGGATGGTTTTATCTGTGCATGTATTAATTTTTTTTGAGGACTTTTCGCTTTTTTAACAGAAGTTTCTTGATTGATCGATGATTGTATTTTTGGTTCAATTGTTTTGATTGGAATAAACTCAACAGATGTCGTTAATATGTTTTTCTGAGGCAATGTATGCCTTGAATAACTATTTTGTTGTAAAGCATGCCATATCGCAAATGAGCTTGCACCAAACCCAATATGCAAGATAGATGAAATAATAAGCGAACGCATGAGCGAGATAAGTGTATTCTTCTTGTTCGTTTTCATTAGTGTTTGTATTCAAAAAAAGTATAGGACAATGTAAGTGTTTTTAAATTTTTTGTAAATGGATCCTTTAATATATCTGGACTGATGGTGAATAGAACCGGCATGTCAACAGTCTCACCTGGTTTTAGGAGTTGTTGTTCAAAGCAGAAACATTGAATCTTTCCAAAAAAAATACCTGCCTTGTCTGGGCTTACATTATATGTAGCCATTCCAATAATCGGCTTGTAGCTTTGATTTGTTGCTTCGTAATAAACTAATTTTGGTTCACCAATTTTAATGGTGACTTCACTTTGCTTCGGTACAAAATGCCAGGGGAGATCTCTATTTGTTGTTGCTGTAAATTTAACACGTACGTATTGATCTTGTGCTGGTGCTGCTATATTAAATAAACCAACTTGTGGGGTTCCACCAAAACCAGTCTTTTGGCAAATCAACCGATAAAGTGGAACCGCTGCAAAAGAGGCTCCCAGCATTCCAAATGAAAGCGCTGTTAGTAAATAAAAGAGATGTGTATTTTTATGATCTTTCATCTATGCGCTTCTTATTTTAAAAGGAGTGTCCGCCAACGCGAATAAAACCAACAATATAAAGCATAATAACAAGGGCCAGCAATGTAATGAGAACTGCAAGATTTCTAGCGCGTTGATTCTTTGATTGCATGTAATGCCTTTGTAAGAAAAGGATAGAAAAAAACCCAGAAAAAAGTATTTCCTGGGTTTTTGTGTAAAGCTTAACGCTTTGAGAACTGGAAACGCTTACGAGCTTTTGCTTGACCGTATTTTTTACGTTCAACAACACGGCTATCACGTGTGAGAAATCCACCTTGTTTTAGCGTACTGTGAAGTTCTGGTTCAAAGTGAACAAGCGCACGGCTAATGCCATGGCGAAGTGCGCCAGCTTGACCTGACAAACCACCGCCACTGATTGTGCAGAATACATCATATTGACCAGCACGGCTTACAGCCTTAAATGGTTGGTTGATGATCATTTGCAAAACAGGACGAGCGAAATAGGATTCCCATTCGCGGCCATTAACCATGATTTTACCAAGGCCTGGTTTAATCCAAACGCGAGCGATTGCATTTTTACGTTTGCCAGTTGCGTATGAGCGACCTTGCGCGTCAATTTTTTTTACTTTAACAGGAGCAATATTTGCTACAGCTGAATCAACTGCACCATCAATATTTTGTGTCGCTGACTTTAAATTATCTAATGTTATTTTAGTCATAAACTAGATGCTCCGTTTGTTTTTACGGTTAAGGCTTGCAATATCCAATGGTGTTGGATTTTGAGCTTCGTGTGGATGGCTACTACCAGCATACACTTTTAAGTTGCTCATGATTTTACGCCCAAGTGGACCGCGTGGAACCATACGTTCTACAGCTTTTTCTACAGCGCGTTCTGGAAAGCGTCCATCAAGAATTTGACCGATTGTGCGCTCTTTAATACCACCTGGATAGCCAGTATGCCAATAGAATTTTTTATCAGTACGTTTTTTACCAGTCAAATGAACTTTTTCAGCATTAACAATAACAACGTTGTCTCCACAATCAACATGTGGAGTATAGGAAGCAAGGTGTTTCCCGCGTAGGCGATTCGCTACCAGTGAAGCAAGACGGCCAAGAACTAAGTCTTGAGCATCAATTAAGATCCATTTCTTATTGACGTCTTCTGAACGGAGCGATTGAGTGGTTTTATCCATTTCTTCAATCCAAATAATTTACTTTTATGTATTGTATTTATATACCTATACTATTATCTTGGTCAAGAAAAATACGACATTTCTGTGTGGTATTATGATACCTCACTTAAAAAGAAAGAAAAGCCTTATGCCGTTAATAGAAATTACTGAAAAATCACATCCAGTTATTTTAGACATTAGATACGCATCAACTAATAATTTTACAAAAAAGATAATTTATGAAGAACCTTTATGTTTAATTTTGGATGAGGCACTTGTGCTATTTGAAAAGGCAATTGTTTTGGCGCAAAAACAAAATTTTACGTTTAAGATTTTTGATGCTTTTAGACCCCAGAAAGCGCAAGAAAGGCTATGGGAAATATGTCCAAACGATATGTATATTATGCCGCCTTCAAAAGGGTCCGTACATACACGAGGTGTGGCCATTGATTTAACGCTTGTTGATGCTGATGGCACCGAACTTGACATGGGGACACCATTTGATGATTTTACAGAAAAATCACACCATGGGACACATATTTCTGCAGAAGCTGAACGCAATCGTTACATGTTACTTGGTATTATGACAACAGCTGGTTTTGATTTTTATCGAAACGAATGGTGGCATTATCAGATGTTTAGCGCCCAAAGTTTTGATTTAATTCGAGAATCGTATGGGATAATGAAAGCTTAAGCGATAGCAAGAAATATTTATTGTAAGTGGCAGTTGACTTTTGTTATCTTTTGGTGAAATAAAAACATAAAATTTTACATAATTTTATTCTTTCTGTGTTTTTTTTAAAATTTATAAAAATCATCCTTTATTTTGTTGATTTTTATGGTTAATTTTATTTAAAATTGTCTTAAAGATAGGTATGGAGCAAAAAAAATGTTACAAGCAGCACGTTGTGGTGAACCATCACACTTTTCCGATAATGATATAATGACAGACGAAACTTTAACTTATTTTCGCGAAAAGTTAATAGGGTGGCGTGAGCAGCTTCTTGCGGAAAGCACAGAGACTATCTTTGAAATGCAGGAAAAATCTAACCAAGAACCTGATGTGATTGACTTTGCATGTAATGAAGTTGCGCGCTCACTTGAGTTACGCACCCGTGATCGTGAGCGTAAATTGGTGAACAAAATTAATGATGCATTGATGCGTATCGAAGACGGCAGTTACGGTTATTGTGAAGAAACAGGCGAGCCTATTAGTTTAAAGCGTCTTGATGCACGACCCATTGCAACTTTGAGCATTGAAGCACAAGAGAGACATGAGCGCCGTGAGCGTACATATCGTGATGAGGTTATGTAAAATATAATTAAATTTCAATCTATTAAACTTATTATTTATTAAAAGAGCTCATTTAAGAAAATGAGCTCTTTATTTTAAATCAAAAGAAAGTGCTTACGGAAACTGTATTAGTTAAAAGTTGAGGTTGAACAATTGCAGAATGCTTCTGCTACTACAGATAGCAATAAATTTCACTCTTAAATAAAAAAAGAAAAAGATAAGAAGGCATTAGAAGCGTTATTCACTATACAGCTAAAAATGAGTGTCATTTTTATACGAACGCAGAAAACGATTGAGCAAAAGGCAGCTGCCGGCTAAGATGTTAAATGGCAGAAAGCTGCTCATTTTTTTTATCTAAACTGAGATAGAAAAAAACAGCTTATTAATCGACTCCAATGCGTCCAAAATGGAGATCAAAAAATTAAAAAGGACTAACATGTCATTCCCATCAATTCAATCCATTGTGAAAAAATATGGGTTGCTACCTGATAAAAACCACTCAAAACGTTATGGTCAAAACTTTATATTTGATGAGACAGTAACACAACGTATTGCAGCTTTTGCGCGCTTGCCTAAAGATGCCTTTGTGCTTGAAGTTGGGCCCGGACCAGGCGGCCTTACGCGGTCATTGTTAAATTATGAGCCAGCAAATCTTGTCGCTATTGAATATGATCCTTTATGTGTTAATGCACTTTCATACCTTGTTGAAGCGTATCCTAATTTTAAAGTACTTCAAAAAGATGCTCTTAATGTTGAGCTCGTAAGACTTCAAAAATCTGAAATTAAAAAACCTATTCATATTGTTGCAAATCTTCCATATAACATAGGAACTGAACTTTTAGTCAGGTGGTTGCATCAATTGCCCTTGATTGGTTCAATGACGTTGATGTTTCAAAAAGAGGTTGCAAATCGCATTCAGGCTGACATTGGAAATGGCGAGTATGGTCGCCTATCCGTTTTGACGCAGAACTTGTGTACGGTAGAGCATGGTTTTGATTTGCCCCCAGAAGTTTTCACACCAGCACCTAAGATTGAATCAAGTGTTATTCATATTAGACCTAAAACAGAAGCTGAAAGTTATTTGCCATTACTGCCAGTACTTGAACAAATTACGCAAGCCGCATTTCATCAGCGTAGAAAACAAGTAAAAGGGCCTTTAAAGGCGGTTTTTGGGGATGACACAGTTGCTATGCTTGAGAAAGTAGACGCTCGTGGTGAGATGCGGGCTGAAAACCTAACCCCTGCACAATATATGAGATTGGCTGAATTAAAGCGTGGATAGCTATTTTAAAGAATGGGCACAAAGACTTGAAGCTATTGGCGATAAAAATGTATCCTCAATGCGCCTTATAAATTGGCTTGTTCAGGGATTAGGGATAGAAACAGATATTCGTTTTCTTAAATTGGATAGTTTGAATTTAAAACAAAAAAATCAAATAGAAACGGGTCTTCTTCGTTTATTAAAACGCGAACCAATATCAAAAGTATTAAATCAAAAAGATTTTTATGGTCGGACATTCAAAACAACACATGATACGCTAGATCCACGTTCTGATTCAGAAACGCTAATTCGAGCGATGCTGGAGCACTTTAAACAAGAATGTGAGCTTCAATTCATTGATTTTGGGACTGGCACAGGGTGTTTACTTATTACCTTACTTTTAGAGCTGCCATATGCCAAGGGAGTTGCTGTTGATTTATCTGCAAAAGCACTTGCTGTGGCGCGTGAGAATGCTGAGCACCATGGCGTTGATGGACGCATACAGTTTTGTGAAAGTAATTGGTGTCATAGCGTAACGGGCATTTATGATGGAATTATTTCGAATCCACCTTATATCACATCTCATTATCCTCTTGATCCGTCAGTTGCTCATTTTGACCCAGAAATGGCCTTATTTGGCGGAGAGGACGGCCTTGATGCGTATCGTGCATTATTTAGTCAGTTGCGTCCACTATGTCATGCAAACACGAAGGTTGTTGTTGAGATTGGTTTTGACCAAAGTAAATTCGTGCCTGCTATTGCTCAAAAAAATGGTTTTAAATTGCTTAGTATGCATCGCGATGATGGTAATATTATACGTGCCCTGACATTTCAATGTGAGTAATATTTTTGTTTTTTTGTGGCATGAAGTCAATAAAAAAGCGGGCATAAAGCCCGCTTTTTAAAGTGATATTTTTATTATTTAGAACGATACTTTTGTACCAAGAATCAAAACTGTACCAGCATTGTTGCCAATTGCTTGTTGACCTTGTGCAATGTTCTCATAAAAGGTTTGAGCTGCAGCTAATTGTGACTTATTTGTTTTTGTTCTGATATAGTTTACTTCACCAAAAAATTTCAAACCTTCAAGTGCTTTAAAGTCAAGCGTTGTGCAAATCGCGTCCATTGTTGCTTTTTGTGTTGCATCAGTTTTGCGATCAGTTCTGAAGTAACCAACAGCAGCTTGATAAGCACCAAAGCTGTAACGTGTACCAACGTTCCAAGCCGTACCAGAATTACCAAGGTTGGCATTTTGTGACAATAATGATGATACAGATACAATCTTATTATCTGGTGATGTAGTTATATCTGATGCATTCAGACGAGATTTTTTATTGTCTAACCAAGCAGCTGTATAATCCCACTGACCAGCGCTCAACATTGCTGATAATTGATATGAACCTGTGCGCTGTAACGCAATTGTACGTTTTGCACCTGTTGATTTATTCGTTACAACCGCTCTTGAATGTTCACTTACACCAATAGCGCTTAATGTTAATGCATATCCACCAAACGTATTTTTATAAGTAATGCCATAAACAACGTTTTTTAAACCAAAAGGGGACACAATGCCGTCTTTTGAATAAATATTGGTTTCATTACCAAACTTACTTTTGCCAGATTGTGAGTTGTCTCGTGCACCTTTACCATTATGTGATGTGTTTGGGGTATAGCTTAATCCAATTTGAAGTGAACCTAGATTTTCTCCGATTGCAACAGTTGGTGAAAACCAATTGATTTTTGTAGCTGTGTCTGTGCTTCCGATAAGTGTCACACCATTAATAACACCTTCTGCTTCATTAATTAAATTAAATGCAGATCCATTATCAACACCACCTGTGCCACCCATAATGCCATATGTGTCAACAGTCATTGAATCATCAACGCCTTTGACTACACCGATTTGAATTGAACCGATATCATTGCTGTCAAATTCAACGTAGTTTCTGTTTACAAGAGGGTCTTGTCCTGGAATTGTTTTGAAGTTAATAACATACTTATAACCAAAGTCACCAGCAGATTTACCGCCAACAGTTAAACGAAAGTCAGATGCGCCAACGGCAAAAGAAGGATCTGTGCCACCTTTACCATTTGACTTTACTGATTGATCACCGCAAAGAGCGATAATGCTTGTGAAACCTGACATTTTTAAAGCGGGTGCCTGTGCTTCAGCAAAAGAAAGTGAATTTGAAAGTACTAATGATGATCCTATCATCAAGGTTTTTGTGATTTTTTTTATCATTTAAGGAATCTCCAAGATTTAGATTAGATGAATTATTCTCATATTAATGCACATATACACAGAAGTTTGTGTGCGCAACAATCTGAAGGCATCTTTTTTTTGATTTTTTTTTAAAAGATTGTGTCGAAAAAGGCACATTCATAAAGGCCTTAATTTATGTACCCATATTAGCAGGAGTTACTGTGCTGTTTTTATTTGGCGCATAGCTTCTGTTAACACCATTGCCGCTGCAATTGCTACATTAAGCGACCGGCATGCAGGGTGCATTGGGATAAAAACACTTGCGTCACAACGTTTAAATACATCTTCTGGAACACCATTGCTTTCACGACCAACCATTAGCGTATCATTATCTTGAAATTGAAAATCATAGAACGAATGCTCACCTTTTACATCGATTAGAATAACACGGCTGTTCTGGCGTGATTGCCAGAATGTGTTAATGTCATTATGAAGTGTTAAGTTTGCTTGCTCTCTGTAATCCATACCGGCGCGTTTTAACCTCTTGTCATCAAGCACAAATCCGCAAGGTTCAATAACTTCAATAGGGACATCTAGACATGCGCCTAAACGCATAAGCGTACCTGTGTTTTGGGGGATTTCTGGTTCAAAGAGGGCAAGTTTTAGCATGAGTTTTTATAAAGGACTAAGAATTGGATCCTACTACAGCGTAAGGATTTGCTAGAAAAATTACAAGGATAACTTTTTGCTGTTGTTTAGGTTTAACCCTAAAACCGGATAGCATCACAGATGTTGTCGTGATTCATATCCGAAATACACATTTTGTTCTTGTTTTTTTTCATCAGCCACATTACATTAAGTATACTTTGAAAATATTCTATATAAAATGTTCGAAAATCTTACCCAGCGTTTAACAACCGTTTTTGACAAGCTTCGTGGACGTGGCCTTCTTTCTGAAGCTGACGTTAATGCGGTTTTGCGCGAAATTCGTATAGTACTGCTTGAAGCAGACGTTTCGTTGTCTGTTGTTAAAGAATTTGTAGAACAAGTACGCATACGTGCGATTGGGCAAGAAGTCCTTCGTAGTGTTTCACCTGGTCAAATGGTTATAAAGATTGTTCATGATCACTTGATTGAATTATTAGGCGGTACAGATGTTGCTTTGAATTTTGCAACGAAGCCGCCTGCATCGATTATGATGGTTGGTTTGCAAGGTTCAGGTAAAACGACTTCGTCTGGTAAAATTGCAAAATATATCTATGAAAAATTAAAAAAATCAGTGTTGTTGGTGTCTCTTGATGTTTATCGTCCTGCAGCACAGCATCAGTTGGAAGTTTTGGCTAAGTCACTTTCTATTGAATCGTTACCTATTATTGATGGTGAAAAACCACTTGAAATTGTAGCTCGAGCTATTGAGCGTGCACGTCAAAGTAGCATTGAAGTTGTCATTTATGATACCGCAGGTCGCTTACATATAGATGAAGCTTTGATGGATGAAGTTAAGGCTGTCCATAGCGCTATTAATCCTATTGAGATACTGCTTGTTGCAGATGCAATGACAGGTCAAGACGCTGTTCGTATTGCACAAGGATTTAAAGATGTCTTGCCAATAACAGGGATTATCTTAACTCGTATTGATGGAGATAGTCGCGGTGGTGCTGCTTTATCAATGCGTTCAGTGACAGGGTGCCCTATTAAATTTCTGGGTATTGGTGAAAAATCAGATCACCTTGAGGTGTTTCATCCTGAACGCCTTGCAGGTCGTATTCTTGATATGGGCGATATTGTTAGTCTTGTTGAGCGCGCATCTGAAGTTGTTGAAATGGAAGATGCCGAAAAAATGGCAAAGAAAATGCAAAAAGGCATCTTCGACTTAGATGATATGGCTTCACACATGCAACAAATGTTGAAGATGGGCGGTATTTCGAATATGATGGGGTTTCTGCCAGGAATGGGGAAATTAAAAGACAAGATTGCTGATGCGGGAATGGATGACAAACTCATTCATCGTCAGCTTGGTGTTATCCATTCCATGACAAAAAAAGAGCGTAAAAATGTGCAGATTCTAAATGCTTCGAGACGGAGACGCATTGCAAAAGGTGCAGGTGTTGATGTTTCTGATGTAAATCGTCTGCTCAAACAACATCAGCAAATGCTGTTGATGATGAAGCAACTCGGAAAATCAGGAGTGAAGGGTATGCTTTCGGGCAAGCTTGGATCTTTGTTTGGTAAATAATTTATTATATTAATGTTAAGGAGAAATAAATGGCATTAAAAATTCGTCTAGCACGTGGTGGAGCTAAAAAGCGTCCTTTCTATCGTATCGTTGTTGCAGAAGCTACATCACCTCGTGATGGTCGTTTTGTAGAGCGTGTTGGGTCATATAATCCCATGCTAACTTCAGATCACGCAGAGCGCGTTGTTTTGAATGTAGAACGTATTAAATATTGGCTTTCAGTAGGCGCACAACCAACTGACCGTGTGCAGTTATTTTTGTCACGTGCAAGTCTTGTTCCTGCTACTGAACGTCCTGCTAATCCAACAAAAGCTGCACCAAAGAAAAAAGCACAAGAACGTGCAAAAGCAGAAGCTGCTGCGGCTGCTGCAGCATAATTTTTTTTGAAGTCTTTAAATATAGAACCTCATGTTTTCCATGAGGTTTTTTTATGCATGCAACTATCCCCGTTGTAATGACAAAATCGATCTCTCAACTCAATTTTAAATAGTGTTTTGATGTTATAAAAATGGATTTTTTGAAAAGAAAAAACAGAAGATAATTTAACAAACAGAAGACAATTTAAGTGCCATCAAACGAAAAACTTTGAATTTGTAAAAAGAGAGATTTAAAAAGAGATATGGTGGCATTATTTGTTTTTTCGTTTTATTTTTATGAAATTGTTATAGAAAGAAATGAGATTGAATTTGAGCAAGTACAATAATTAAATCTTTTAATGGACACATATTATGGTAGGATAACTTATTAAAATTTATTTATTTTTAGTGAAACTGCACTTATGAATCTCCCTTTTTCTGAACGTGATTTTTTGTATCTTATATATGGCGAGCGTTTGAGATCATCTGTTTCACCTTTGCGTATGCATTATTATCAAGATCTGTATGCGCGTTGGCAAAGTGGCGAGCGTATTGTTTGGAATTGGGTTGCGTTCTTATGCAGTGTTACTGGGCTAGGGGCTGTTTGGTTGATTTATCGACGTCTGTATCTTGTTGCTTTTGTTTATCTTTTGTTTACAATTTTCTTATTTTCCGCATGTTTGTATTGGTCTCACGCTCATTCTATTGATTCTTTTAAGACGGCTATTTTAAGCGTTAATATTACGTTTGCTATTGTGGGTGGTCTATTTGCAAATTCTGCACATTTGTTGTGGTTAGGGGCGTGGAAAAAAGCGTTTCCTACGGGATATATGCCTTGCGGAGGAGATGCCGCTGGTGTTTTTGCTTTCTTTTCATTTATTTTTTTCTCACTTGGGATGGGGCAGTCAAAATTTTCAGGGATAATTACGGTTTTGCTCTTTAGCTTTTTAGTGCTAATGCATGTGCGTTATTATGAGAAAAAGAAAATTGATTGTTAACAGTATATTAACATTTAACTTCTACTCTGAGGGGGATAGACTAACAAAATAGTACAGCATGATTCGGTTCTTTTGTATTTTTTTGCAGTAATGTTCTTTGCTTTCTTTAAAACAGTGCAAGGGGCTAATTTTTATGCGTTATCGTATGGATTAACGCAGCTGTCATCTAATGGCTCTTTTTTAGGGGCTAATGTTAAAAAAATGACTTGTTCGCTGTGCATCCTGTTGCCCAGCTTTCAGGACAAAAGCAAAAAGAAAATGGAATAGATATTCTCAATAAAGATCACGTTAATTATGACGTTGCAATCTCTCCTGTGGTGACTGAATATAAAAGCACAGTTTATTATAATGCAAATGTAAAATCAAAAAGTGCAATTGGTCGTTTTTTTGTAGGTGATCACGTAACTGCACATATGCAGACATCTCGCAATTCGGCAATTCCGTTTCTTGCAAAAGGTGATGGTATTTCAACTGAGGTTTCAACACAGTCAACAAATTTAACGGTTACTTATTTTAAAGCTATGCCGCAAATAAATGATCAAAATATAGCCAATATGTATCAACGAAAAATGCAGCCGCTTTCAAGTGACACTAAATTGGGAATGTCTGTACCTTTTTTGCCTCAACTTAAATTTTTTGGCGGTTATTCGTATAACCGTAGTATGGAGGTACGCTTGGTTAAAGGACCGAGTTTTGGGTTCCAAGCTGATTTATTTAAATATGCCAATATCAATACGACAATTGTAAAGCCAACTGAGGGCAAAGCCGCAGCTAAGGTTTTATTTAGTTTGAACATTCCATTTGATCGCATTGCATTTTAATAGAATGTCTTTTTTTCTTAAAAATTCTCTTTTTCTTCGTAAATTTTAGTATTTTACCTTATAATTGAGTTTGCTTTATGTTAGCACTCATTCAGGATCTTGATATCCAAAGGTATAAATGATAAATGAGTAGTATTTTATCTTCTCTTTTTGGTTTTTTGATTTCAAGATGCTGAGTTTGCTTGATAAAGCATAGATTGTTTAATAATGAAAAGAGAAATTAATGACAAACATGTTTAACATACACCGTGAAGAACTTAATTGGGCTGGACGTACGCTTGTTCTTGAAACCGGAAAAATAGCACGTCAAGCTGACGGCGCTGTTATGGTTACATACGGCGATACATCTATTTTGTGTACGGTTGTTGCTGCTAAAAAAGCAAAACCAAATGCAGATTTTTTCCCATTGAGTGTTCACTACCTTGAAAAGGCATTTGCTGTAGGTCGTATTCCTGGTGGTTTCTATAAAAGAGAAGCAAAGCCATCAGAAAAGGAAGTTTTAACATCACGTTTGATCGATCGTCCGATTCGCCCACTGTTTCCTGAAGGTTTTTATAATGAAGTTCAAGTTCTTTGCACGGTAATGAGCTATGATACAGATGCTGATTCAGATATCGTTGCTTTGATTGGTGCCTCTGCAGCACTTGCTATTTCAGGCGTTCCATTTTTAGGGCCAGTTGCTGCTGCGCGGGTTGGTTTGGTTGAGGGCGCGTTTGTATTGAACCCAACACGTGAGCAACTTGCTACAAGTGCGCTTGATTTGGTTGTTGCTGGCACAAAAGAAGGCGTTTTGATGGTTGAATCACAAGCGAAAGAGTTGTCAGAGCAAACAATGCTTGATGCTGTAGTGTTTGGTCATACAGCCTTCCAAGACGTTGTTAAAATGATTGAAAGCTTAAAAATAAAAGCATCAAAAGATGCATGGGTTATTGCTGAAGAAAATCCAGTAATGGTTACTGTTAATAAGCGTGCTAAGGAAGTAATTGAAGCTGATTTGATCAAAGCATACGAAAACAAATCAAAACAAGATCGTTACGCTGCAATTCATGCTGCAAAAACAAAACTTCATGAGGCGTTAGATGAAGAATTTTCTGGGCATGATGGTTTGCTTGATATTGCTTTTGAAACATTACAATCAAATATTCTTCGCAGCAACATTTTAAATAATGCAGAACGTGTTGATGGTCGTGCATTAGATGAAATTCGCCAAATCGTATGTGAAATTGGTGTATTGCCACGTACACATGGTAGTGCTTTATTCACACGCGGCGAAACACAAGCACTTGTTGTAACAACGCTTGGTACTGGTCAAGATGAGCAAATTATTGACTCGTTAGATGGTGAATACCGTGAACGTTTTATGCTTCACTATAACTTTCCATCCTATTCCGTTGGTGAAGTAGGTCGTGTTTCAGGTCCAGGGCGTCGTGAAATTGGTCATGGTAAACTCGCATGGCGCGCAATGTCACCAATCATTCCAACAAAAGCAAATTTCCCTTACACGCTTCGTACGGTTTCTGAAATTACAGAATCAAATGGTTCATCATCGATGGCAACCGTTTGTGGCGCGTCATTGTCTATGATGGATGCAGGCGTTCCATTGGAAAGAGCTGTGGCAGGGATTGCAATGGGTTTGATTAAAGAAAAAGAAAAATTTGCTGTATTATCAGATATTTTAGGTGATGAAGATCATTTAGGGGATATGGACTTTAAGGTTGCTGGTACAGAATCTGGTGTAACTGCGCTTCAAATGGATATCAAAATTACAAGCATTACGCCTGAAATTATGCAGATCGCACTTGAGCAAGCAAAGCACGGTCGTTTACATATTCTAGGTGAAATGGCAAAAGCAATGACATCATCACGTCCAGCTGTTAGTGATAATGCGCCACGTTTAACTTCATTTGCAATTAATCGTGATAAAATTCGTGATGTTATTGGTGCTGGCGGTAAAGTGATTCGTGAAATTTGCGAAACAACTGGCGCTAAAATTGATATTCAAGATGATGGCACAGTAACTGTTGCTGCACATAACCAACAATCACTTGATAAAGCTGTTGCAACGATTATGTCAATTGCTGGTGATCCAGAAGTTGGTGCAATTTACAGCGGTACGGTAGTGAAGATCGCAGAGTTTGGCGCATTTGTTAACTTTATGGGCGCAAAAGACGGTCTTGTTCATGTGAGTGAGCTTGCTGATCGCCGCGTTGCAAAAGTATCAGATGTTGTAAATGTTGGTGATGTTGTGAAAGTTAAAGTTCTTGGTTTTGATGATCGCGGTAAGATTAAGCTTAGCATGAAGGCTGTTCCTGCTTTAGATGCGGAAGACGTTGCTGTTAGTGAAGCTGCTGGTGCTTAATTAGCAATCAATCAATAGTTGATTATAAATTGGGGTGATAGAGTCAAATCTGTCATCCCTTTTTTGTGCACGATTTTTATAAGCTATCTGTTGATAAATGATCTTATTGGTTTTTTCATTATATAATTAAGGCAAATTCAGGTAAGCCAAAACATGATAGAGATTAATTGGGGTTGGTTGATTTTAAAGTGAAAATTATTTTTCACAACATCAAACGTAATGGACATTTTTATATATCTTGCATAACGCTATTTCACTCTTTGCTGAAGTTAAAAAACGTGGAAAATAAAAAACCTAAAAATCTACTCCTGTGAGGGCTTGTGCCTCTATTTAATTTCTCGTAAAGTGTTTCCAGCTTAGGGGTGAATTATTATTTGGAACTTTATTCATGTCAAATTCAAAAACAGATAATGCTGCAAAAATTCAATCAATACTTTCATTTTTGGAAGAAAATTGCATTCAAATCGTAGATATTCGTTTTACAGATATATCAGGTGTTTGGCATCATATGTCATTTCCAGTGTCTCAAGTTGATAAAAGTCTTTTAAAAGATGGATTTTGTGTTGACGGTTCTTCAATTAAAGGTTGGTCTGTTATTAATGATTCTGATCTTCTTGTTTTGCCAGACGTAGCAAAAGATAATCCTATTCGAATGGACCCTTATTCAAGTATAGCGACTGCATTTCTCTTTGCAGACACACGCAATGTGCGTGATGGAAGCTTATATAATCGCGATCCACGCAATATTGCGCGTAAGGCTGAGCAGTTCTTAAGTCAATGTGGCTTTGCTAATAAGGCGTACTTTGGTCCAGAGGCTGAGTTTTTTGTCTTTGATTCCGTTGCTTATACATCTGAAATGACACGTTCCTTTTATTATCTTGAATCTGATGAATTTCCACAGCAAAGTGCAGTTATCCAGCCTAATAATCATGGTTCACGGTCTGCTGTAAAAGGCGGCTATTTTCCCGTGCAGCCTATGGATCCTCTTAATGATTTTAGATCTGATGTTGTGCAAGCGCTTTCTTTGATGGGGCTTGTAGTTGAGCGTCATCATCATGAAGTGGCGCCTGCACAACATGAAATTGGTTTTAAGTATTCAACGCTTGTTGAATGTGCTGATAATCTTCAAATTTTTAAATATGGTGTTCGAAATAGCGCACGTATGTACGATAAAACAGCAACCTTTATGCCGAAACCTGTATTTGGCGATAATGGTTCAGGTATGCATGTTCATATGTCTTTGTGGAATGATGATACAGCTTTATTCAAAGGTGATGCATATGCTGGGTTATCTGATATTGCTTTGTATGCCATTGGTGGTGTAATAAAGCATGCAAAAAGTTTGAATGCATTCTGTAATCCGACAACAAACAGTTACAAGCGTCTTGTCCCAGGGTATGAAGCGCCAGTTATTTGCGCCTATTCAGCAAGCAACAGATCTGCTGCATGCCGTATTCCACACGTAAACTCATCCAATGCAAAGCGTTTTGAAGCACGTTTCCCTGATCCTACAGCGAATGGTTATTTGTGTTTTTCAGCATTGTTGATGGCTGCCTTGGACGGTATTGAAAATAAAATCCATCCAGGTGAAGCGCAAGTGGTAGACTTATTTGAGTGCAAAGAGATTGCATCGAAATTGCCAACTGTATGTGGATCATTGGAAGAAGCACTTGTTGCACTGACCGCAGATCATGCATATTTATTACGTGGCGATGTTTTTGATCGTGATTTTATTGATACGTATATTGAACAAAAAAAAATTGAAGTTGAGGATATTCGTCTTCGTCCGCATCCACAAGAATTTGTGCAATATTTTAATCGCTAACATGTGTTTAGATGATGAAAATATGTGCTAATTCTGCTGACTTCTTGGCATTTATTCCGTATACTGTTTCCTTATCTATCTCATTAATATGAAAAGAAAACATGAAACAGTTCGTTTATTTTCTCGCATTTATTTTAACCTATAGCATTGCTGATGCAGCAAAACCTCCTGTTATTATTGAAATCACACGTGGTCAAGTGCAGCCTGACCCTGTTGCTGTTATTGATTTCACCAATGCAGCTGATAATGTAGCCTCTACTATTGGGGTTGATATATCTAACGTTATTACAAATGATTTATATAATTGTGGTTTATTTGCGCCAATTGCTAAAACAGATTTTATTCAAGCCGTTAACGATGTACAATCAGCAGGAATTAATTTTGCAAAATGGCAAACAACAAAGGCACGGTTTATTGTAACAGGGCGCGTTATTCTTAATTCAAGCCCTGATCAAGTAACTGTAGAATTTCGTTTGTTTGATGTTCTTGATAAAAAGCAAATGATAGGTAAATCAGTTAGCGGAGGCCGCAAAAATTGGCGCCGTCTTGCACATGCAGTAGCTGATTTAATCTATTCACGTATTACCAATGAAGCTGGTTTCTTTAATACGCAAGTTGTTTATTCAGAACCCGTTAATAAAGGTAAGAAAAGTTCATCACGTTTAATGCGCATGGATTATGATGGTCATGGTGTGACGGCTATTACAGATTCAAAGCACCTTGCTTTGACTCCACGTTATTCACCAACAGGTAAAGAAATTGCCTATTTAAAAATTCATGGCCGCACAGCTGAAGTCGTGTTGATTAATTTAAATGATAAGTCTCAACGAAAGCTTGGCACCTTTGATGGTATGAATTTCGCACCACGTTTTTCTCCTGATGCAGGAAATATTGTAATGAGCCTTACAAAAGGTGGCTCAACAGCTATTTACACTATGAATACCCAATCAAAAAAGATGACGCGTTTGACAGATCACTTAAGTATTGATACCTCACCTTGCTATTCGCCTGATGGTACACAGATCGCATTTACGTCTGATCGCAGTGGTAAGGAAAATATATACATTATGAATACAATGGGCAGTGATGTTCGTCGTGTTAGTTTTTCTGATGGAAAATACTCACAGCCAGTATGGTCTCCACGCGGCGATTTAATAGCCTTTACAAAGCAAGTAGCTGAAGGGGATTCTAAGTTTTATATTGGCGTAATGGCGCCTGATGGGACAGGCGAACGTATGATTGCTGCTGGTTGGCTTGTTGAAGCACCCTGTTGGTCAGCAAATGGGCGTTATTTACTTTTCTCAAAGCAAAATTCTGTAAATGATAAAAGCCAGCTCCATATGGTGGATTTGACAGGATATAATTTACGCTCAATCAAGACGCCAAAAGAGGCACAAGACGGCGCATGGTCTCCATTATTACAATAATTTTTTATTGACGTGTATCATTTTTAGCACAAAGCGTTTTTAGGTGATTCATACACACTAATTAAAATTGTATAAGCGTTTAAAAATGATACGTTACCAATAATGTCTATATTAAATTTTTGTATATGAAATCTCGTTTTTTAGTAAACTCACTCTTGTTATTTGCATTAAGCACATCTTTTTGTAATGTGTGTCTTTCAGAGCAGGTGCCAACAAATAAATCTGCCACAACTATTCAAGTTGCTGCTCATGCTGAGGCAATTGGTGCTAAAGCAGTGTCTGAAAAGAAACAAGATTCTTTATTTAAGCCAATCCCTTTTTATGCAAAATATAAAATATCCCTCGATAAAGAATCCCATTTTGACGAGAGCATCAATGAAGTAAATGGCACACTTGAGATTACTGTCGAAGAAAAAGATGATGTTTGGGTGGTTCAGCAAAAATCTGTTTTGTATATTTATTATAAAGGCAAAGAAGCCGCTGATAGATATGATTTAACAATTGCAAGTTGGGAATCTAAAAATGGGAAACGTTATGAATTTTATGTTCGCTCTATAGTGAACGATGAAGCGGTAGATGAGGTTATCTTCAAAGGTGATGGAGAATTTATTGATGGGCAACAAAGCTGCGTTAATTTGAAAAGAATAGAGTTTAATCAAGAAGAGCAAAAAACAATAGTGTTACCTAGAGACACTGTATTCCCTTTGAAACATTTGCATATTTTAGTTGAAGAAGCATTGAAAGGAAATATGGTTGTAGGTCATAAAAAAGTATTTGACGGATCGAGTGATGCACAAGATATCGTTGAAGTTGATGCTTATATTACACCAAAAAATAATTACAAAATGAATATTAATACGGCTGCTAATAGCACAACAGATCCTGCCTCTATTGAACTTGCTCAACGCTTAGAAAATGCAAAAGCATGGCAAATTAAAATGAATGTATTTGCATTAGGTAGTCGTGATGATTCAGACCCTGAATACACCTATACGCAAACAGTGAATAGTCTTGGCGTGCCTGTTTCAATGAAAATAAAATATCCTGAACCTGAATTTACTGTTAATATTGTTATGACAGATTTTAGTAAAGCACACTTAATTAGTGGAACGCCGTTTGATAGTAAGCCAACGCAATAATAGGGATCATTTTTCATGACAGCAGCTGCATATATCACAACGCCAATTTATTACGTGAATGATAAGCCGCATATCGGTCATGCGTATACGACATTGGCTTGTGATACGCTTGCACGTTTTTGGCGCCTTCAAGGTAAGGACGTTAAGTTTTTAACTGGTACAGATGAACACGGTCAAAAAGTTGAAAAAGCTGCTGCTTTAGCTGGCGTTAGCCCGCAAGATTTCGTGGACACAGTATCCCAAACATTTCGTCATTTAATTGATAAAATGGATGTTACAAACAATGACTTTATTCGCACCACAGAGCCTCGTCATATTAAGGCAGCGCAAGCACTTTGGGCACGTTTGATTGATAGCGGTGCTATTTATCTTGGCGAATATGCAGGTTGGTATGCTGTACGTGATGAGGCTTTTTATGCTGAATCAGATCTTGTGAATGGTAAAGCACCTACAGGAGCAGAAGTTGAGTGGCTTGTTGAACCAAGTTATTTCTTTAGGCTTTCAGCCTATCAAGACCAATTGCTTGCATACTATAAAGCAAATCCAAACTTTATTGCACCTGACTCGCGTCGAAATGAAGTAATTCGTTTTGTTGAAGGTGGCTTACTTGATTTATCTGTCTCTCGCACTAGTTTTAAGTGGGGCGTGCCTGTTCCTGGTGATGATAAGCATATTATGTATGTGTGGCTAGATGCATTGACAAACTACATGACAGCTCTTGGGTATCCGAATGAAGAAGGGGGCGACTTTAAAACGTTTTGGCCAGAAGCGATTCATATTGTTGGAAAAGACATTTTACGTTTTCATGCAGTTTATTGGCCAGCGTTCTTAATGGCAGCTGGTTTACCTTTGCCACGTCAAATTTTTGCACATGGTTGGTGGACAAATGAGGGTGTGAAGATATCAAAATCACTTGGAAATACAATTGATCCAATTGAATTGGTTGATACATTTGGTATTGATGCCGTGCGCTATTTCTTGCTTCGTGAAGTATCATTTGGGCAAGACGGAGATTTTTCACGTCAAGCGCTGGTCAACAGGTTAAATAGCGATTTGGCAAATGCGTATGGAAATTTGGTACAACGTGTCCTTTCATTTATTTATAAAAATGGAAATGCAGTTGTTCCAACACCAGGTGTGTTCACAGGGGAAGATGCAACATTTTTAACATTGCCAGCACAATTTTTGGCACAAGCTGACATCATGCAAGTGAACCGTTATGCTGAAGGTGTGTGGGTACTTATCGCGAAAGCAAATCAGTACGTTGATGAACACAAACCATGGGGACTTAAGAAAACAGATCCAAACCGTATGAATACGGTTTTGTATGTGCTGGCTGATTTTATTCGCCAAATAGCTATTTTAACGCAGCCTTTAGTTCCACTTGCAAGCGCTAAAATTTTGGACCAACTTGCTGTGCCTGAGGCTGACCGTTTGTTTTGTGCATTAAACCAAAAGCTTTTGTCTGGCACAAAATTACCTGAACCTACAGGTGTTTTTCCGCGTGTTCAGAGTTGATTTTTTTGTTCAATAATAACATCAGTCCGACGTAAGGATATTTGAAAAATATTGACTTGAGCAAAGAAAACAGGAAACAGAAAATCCTTAAGTCGGCAAAAGAATACTTTTTGGGTAAAAGAGGTATGATTGAAACCATAATTGATCAGTTGAAAAATATTTTTTATGTGAGTCATACACGACATAGATCTGTTATTGGTGCGCACGTTACTCGTTTATGTTTTCAAACCTAATAAAACATCCGTCAAGTTTCATGAACTGCCATTTACAAAACTGGTCCTTACGTCAAACTGACATTATGATTAGGTGAAACGAGTAGCCTTTGAAAAGCTACTCAATTACATGAAATAGAGGGATCATAATCCCGCAATTAATTTTTCTACAAGTCCACTAATTGCATCTGCATTGATGCCGCCTGCTTGGGCAAGGTCAGGACGACCGCCACCACCTTGTCCACCAAGAATTTCAGCGCCTCGGCGTGCCAGATCTACAGCACTTATACGTGAGGTTAAATCACTTGTAACGCCTACGACTAATGATACTTTTCCATTATCGTCGGTGCTGGTAACAATAACTATACCACTCTCAATTTCTGATTTTAATTTATCCACAACTGATTTTAAGTCATTTGCAGATACATTAACAAAAGTTCTAGACATTGTGTTGTAGTTGCCAATACGTTTAGAACGTGTAGCTACAGCTGCGGCGTCAGAATTTAGCGCAAGTTCTTTTTTTAAATCTTGAATTTGTTTGTTAAGATCATTTTGGGTTTTTTTGTTTTGCTCACGCTCTATTGATAACGTTTCTTCTGTGGTGTTCAAATAATTTAAAACAGAAAGGCTTGTAATAGCTTCGATGCGGCGCACGCCTGATGATACGCTGCTTTCAGACATAAGTTTAAAAATACCAATGTCGCCTGTTGCTTTGACATGAATGCCGCCACAAAGTTCGACTGAAAAGCGATCACTACCAAGAGAAACAACGCGCACTTCATCTCCATAACGCTCGCCAAATAATGCCATGGCACCTTCTTCAATTGCTTTTTCTGGTGTTGCTAATTTAATTTGTACGGTTTGATTTACGTAAATTTGTTTGTTTACTAGCCGCTCTACGGTTGTCCATTCTTCATTCGTCAATGCTTTTTGGTGGGTGAAATCAAAACGTAAACGATTTGCATCAACTAGTGACCCTTTTTGACACACATGATCACCAAGAACGGTGCGAAGGGCTGCTTGTAATAAATGCGTTGCTGAATGGTTTGCTGCAATTTGGTTGCGCCGCTCGCTGTCAACGTGCACTTTAACAGGTGCATTTTCACAAATAATCCCGCTTACAACGGTTGCAAGATGCGCAAAAAGTGAGTCTACTTTTTTAACACAATCGGTTACATTTAACGTAAAACCATTTTCTTCTACAATACTTTTAATTGTGCCAGTGTCGCCAACTTGACCGCCTGATTCTGCATAAAATGGTGTTTGATTTAATACCACCCAAACTTGATCGCCTGCAATTGCTTCTTTTACGCATTTTCCTTCTTTGATAATTGATTGGATAACTGCTTCAGTATTTGCAGTTGCGTATCCTAAAAAATCGGTTGCACCATGCTGTTCGCGCACATCAAACCAAATTTGTTCTTGTACATTATCGCCAGTGCCAACCCAAGATGCACGCGCTTTTTTACGTTGCTCTTCCATATTTGAATTAAAGCCAAATACGTCAACTTCACGATTTTCACCGCGCAAAACGTCTTGTGTTAAATCAAGAGGAAAACCATAAGTGTCATATAAGCGAAATGCAACATGACCTGGAAGTGGTTCATTTGGACTAAGAGTGCTTGTGCTTTCATTGAGAACTTTAAGGCCTCGGTCAAGCGTTTGACGGAAACGTTCTTCTTCAAGTAGCAATGTTTGTTCAATCAGTGTTTTTGTGCGGCAAATCTCTGGAAATGCTTCGCCCATTTGTTGAATCAATGCCGGTACTAGTTGCCACATTAAAGGGTTTTTTGCGCCTAAAATATGCGCATGGCGCATACCACGACGCATAATACGACGCAAAACATAACCACGCCCTTCATTTGATGGCAATACACCATCTGCAATTAAGAACGCGCTTGCACGTAAGTGATCGGCAATTACATTGTGCGATTGGCGAAGGCTTGTATTTCCTGTTAATGATTGTGATGCATCAATTAATGCTGCAAATAAGTCTGTGTCAAAGTTATTGTGCTTGCCTTGTAAAACGGATGAAACGCGTTCAAGTCCCATGCCTGTATCAATAGATGGGTTAGGTAGCTTTATGCGAGTGCCATCTGCCATCTGTTCAAATTGCATGAATACAAGATTCCAAATTTCAATAAAGCGATCACCATCTTCATCAGGTGAACCTGGAGGGCCGCCTGCAATTTTATCGCCGTGATCAAAGAAAATCTCAGAGCATGGTCCGCATGGTCCTGTGTCGCCCATTGACCAAAAGTTGTCAGAGGTTGCTATGCGAATAATTTTATCATCTGTAAAGCCGCCAATTTTTTTCCAAAGTGCGACAGCTTCATCGTCATCTGCATAAACAGTAACTAATAAACGTTTTTGATCAAGGCCATATTCTTTGGTGATAAGATTATGCGCAAGGTAAATAGCTTCTTCTTTAAAGTAATCTCCAAATGAAAAGTTTCCAAGCATTTCAAAAAATGTATGGTGGCGCGCAGTGTAGCCAACATTATCAAGGTCATTATGCTTTCCGCCTGCGCGCACACATTTTTGTGATGTAACAGCACGTGTATAGCTGCGTTTTTCTATGCCAGTGAATAAATCTTTAAATTGAACCATGCCGGCTGCAGTGAACATGAGCGTTGGATCATTTTGTGGCACAAGTGGACTAGAGGCTACATGTGTGTGTCCGTTTTGTATAAAATAATCAATAAAGGTGCGTCTAATGTCTGCAAGCGTTTTCATGAAAAAAAAGTGTCCTATTTTTATTTAAAGATTACTATTAGTGTAACCTAGGTGCTAAACAAAAACCATTGAAAATGTTCATGTTTAGTAAGACATTATTTACGTTGCTTGCAAAAAGAGTTAACCTAGACTTAACGTATAAAAAAAGCCATGTAGGGAATTAAAATGACCATTCAAACAACAACCTTGCCTAGCGGTCTTCGCATTGTGACAAACACAAATAATTCGGTTCAAACTATTTCATGCGGTGCGTGGTTTAATGTTGGAACACGCCATGAGACAAAAGATATTAATGGTATTGCGCACATGTTGGAACACATGGCCTTTAAGGGAACAAAGCGACGCACAGCTGTTCAAATTGCTGAAGAAATTGAATCAGTTGGTGGATATCTGAACGCGTATACGGCGCGTGAAGTGACGGCGTATTATGCTCGTATTTTAAAAGACGATCTACCATTGGCTGTTGATTTGCTTTCAGATATTTTGCAGCATTCTACTTTTGATAAAGATGAGTTTGTACGTGAGCAAGGTGTTGTTTTGCAAGAAATAGGACAAACAAATGACACGCCTGATGATGTTGTTTTTGATTATTTTCAAGAAACATGTTACCCAGATCAACCGATGGGTTGGCCGACATTAGGTACAGAAGATGTAATCAAGGCGCTTACGCCTAAGCAAGTTAGTACATATATGTCTGATCATTATAGTTTGTCGAATATGGTGTTTTCGGCGGCAGGAAATGTATCACATGATGCAGTTGTTGCTTTGTGTCAACGACATTTTGACACGATGCCAAAAGATCGTCCGTTGATTGTAAAACCTTCGGTTTATAAAGGCGGTGAATTTAGACAAGAAAAAGAACTTGAGCAAGCGCATATTATTTTAGGATTTGAGGGCGTTCCTTTTTCTCATCCTGATTATTACGCAATGATGGTGTATTCAACAATTTTGGGAGGAGGGATGTCCTCACGATTGTTCCAAGAAATTCGAGAAAAACGCGGTCTTGTTTATACGGTTCAGTCCAGCACATCAAGTTATCGTGATTCTGGAATTTTTCAAGTGTATGCTGGAACTGGCGAAAATGAAGTTGCTGAATTGATTCCTGTTATGTGCGAAGAACTTTGTAAAATGTCAATTAATGTAACTGATGAAGAAATTAAGCGCGCGAAAACACAAATTAAAGCAGGTCTTCTTATGGGGATGGAAAGCACATCAAATCGTTGTGAACGTCAAGCAAATCAGATTTTGATTTACGGTGCGCCAGTATCGCCTGAAAGTATTTGCGCTAAAATTGATGCTGTTGCCAAAACAGATTTATTAAATGTCGCCGCAACTATTATAACAAAGAAGCCAACGCTAACAGCCCTGGGACCAATCAAGAATTTGCCAGGTCTTGATGCAATTTCTTCGCTGCTTGGTACAAAATTTGACTAAAAATTAGAGTCTATAAAAAGTGTACGTTTAATTAAGGCTCAAGACCATGCATCAAAAAAGAAGTTACCTATAGAAGCGCAAGTACTAACTATTAGAAGCGCAAGTACTAACTATAGGGACCTCTAAAAAAATGACCAGAGGAAAATCAGATTGATGGAATCAATTCTGCACAGCAGGAGAGCCTAAGTTTGAAACCTTTGCAAAGTTGCTTGAAAGGGGTCTTTCCATTTTAAATGCAAGCTTAATTGAAAAAAGAAATAAATTTATATTTTTAAGGTCTTTCTGTTTAAAAAAAGGTGCAGAATTAACAAACTCTTGTTTTTTAATAAAATTTGGAAAAATGCAATACTTTCAATCACGATAGGCATGTATTTGCCAAAATATCTTATTCTTTATAAGATTGCTGGTGTGTCATTCACTAATTTTATTGAGCCGTTGCTTGAAGCCAGTTAGACTAATTATTAATTGTATTTAGCTTATGTGAGTCGCATGTATTGTTTTTGGCAGGCTATACCTTTTATTGGGCTCCTTTTGAGTCTTGCGTTTTTGCCGCAACTAATGCCGGCTTTTTGGCATCGATTTGAAATTTTTCTCCTTATTTTTTGGGCTGCATTTGGTGTTTTTGCTATTGCTTTAAGCTCTTCACACTTAGAAACATATCATGTGTTGCTGCATACTGTTTGGGGAGATTATGTTCCTTTTGTTGCTCTTATTTTTGCGCTGTTTACAATTTCGGGTGGAATACACATTAATTTGGATTCACGTGGAACTCCTATAAAAAATGTAAGCCTGTTAATGGTGGCGTCTGTGATGGCAAGTTTTATTGGAACAACGGGTGCTTCGATTCTTTTTATTCGTCCTATTTTGAACCTGAATAAAAACCGATCCTACGTTGTCCATACAGTTGTTTTCTTTATTTTCATTGTATCTAATATTGCTGGATGTTTAACACCTCTTGGTGATCCTCCCTTGTTTTTGGGTTATCTTAAGGGCGTTCCTTTTTCGTGGCCGCTTTTAAATTTATGGCAGCCATTTATATTTGTTCTTATTTGCTTGTTTGGCTTATATTGGTGCGTTGATTTGTATTTTTTTAAAAAAGAAAAAGTTAAATTGCTTAGTCCTAATTTAAATATATCGGTCGAAGGAAAGCGTAATATTTTGCTTCTTCTTTTTGTTGTGTTTACTGTTGTTGGCGTACCAAGTATTCAAAATATTCAGTTTCTTCAAGTCTACGATGTTTCTATCACGTCTTCAGATTGTTTGCGTTTGTTTGTATTTATTGCTTTAGGATTTCTGTCGTTCAAAATAACGCCACGTTATATTCATGATAAACAGTTTTTTAGCTTTCAGCCTGTGTCTGAAATTGCACGCGTTTTTTTATGTATTTTTATAACACTTGCCCCTGTTAGCCAAATGCTTGTTGCTGGAAAAAATGGGCCATTTGCATCGTTACTTGCATTGATGAATACAAAAGATCCTGCTCAGTATTACTTTTGGCTTACAGGCTTCTTTTCATCATTTTTGGATAATGCACCAACATATATTGTTTTTTTTGAGCTTGCTGGTGGTAATGTGCTTCAATTGACAACAACGCATTCTTTAATTTTAAGTGCAATTTCTCTTGGTGCTGTGTTTATGGGTGCGCTAACATACATTGGAAATGCTCCTAATTTCATGGTACGGAGTATTGCTCTGCAATATGATGTTAAAATGCCTAGCTTTTTTGGGTATATGATTTGGTCAGTGTTTATATTGATACCCCTCTTTTTTATTATGAGTTTATTATGGTTGTAGATGAATTATTAAACACTGTTGTTCCTTATTGTTTGTTAAAGGACAAAAATGGCAATGAGTTTTCCTTAGATATGTATAAAGGAACACCTATTATTTTATATTTTTATCCAAAGGACAATACATCTGGGTGTACGCAGCAAGCATGTGAATTGCGTGATCTTTTATCTGAGTTTAAGAAGCATAAATGTTTAGTTTTTGGAGTCTCAAAAGATGAATTTAAATCGCACGAAAATTTTACGTCTAAATTTGATTTAAACTTCCCATTACTAAGTGATTCTGACGGTGTTCTTTGTGAAGCATTTGGTGTTTGGAAGCAAAAATCTATGTATGGAAAAACATATTTTGGAATCGAAAGGTCAACATTTTATATTGACGACTCATTTACAATCCGTCATATTTGGCGTAAAGTAAAAGTATCTGGTCATTGGGATATTGTCTTAAAAACAATTAACTCCTTTAACAAATAATTCATTTAAATAAACAAATAGATAAAGTTTGATGCATTTTATTAGTACACCCTTCACCACAAAAGAGATTTTAAGGACTCAAAAATTTGAAACAATTCTCATTTGAACACTTAGGATTAAATGAACCTTTGTGTCAACACTTAGCTCAATTAGGGTTTGATACACCCACACCTATTCAGGAACAAGCCATTCCAATCGTTTTACGAGGGCAAGATATTATTGCGTCTGCGCAAACGGGAAGTGGCAAAACAGCTTCCTTTTTATTACCTCTTTTGCATATTCTTGGTGAAATGCCTTTAAAAGCACGTATGCCGCGTGCGATTGTTATGGAGCCTACACGCGAATTGGCTTTGCAAGTCTTTGATCAATTTGAGCGTTTTTCAAATGGTTTGCTAAAAGCAGCTTTGCTTGTTGGTGGTGAGTCAATGACTCAACAAGAAAAAATTATTAAATTAAATCCAGATGTACTAATTGTAACCCCAGGCCGTTTGCTTGATCTTTGTGAGCGCGAAAAGTTGATGCTTATTGGTATTCGGTATGTTGTGATCGATGAAGCTGACCGCATGCTTGATATGGGCTTTTTGCCTGACGTTAAGCGCATTATGGAGCGTATCCCTGTATCACGCCAAACAATGCTATTTAGCGCAACTTATAATGATGAAATTAAAAAATTAACATCGCAATTTATGTTGGCCCCAAAGATTATTAATACCTCACGATCAGGCAGTACAGTTGCATCAATCGAGCAATTTTTTGTAATGGCGCCTGATAAAGAAAAGCGCATCGCAATGCGATACTGCTTAGCTAAATACGGTGTTAAAGACGGAATAAAAATCCCAACAATTATTTTTTGCAATCGAAAAACCCAAATTAAGACACTTTTAAGTTCATTGAGCAGGCATGGTTTTTCTGTAGATAGCTTGCATGGTGATTTGCAGCAATCAATGCGTAATTTAACCGTCGAAAAGTTTAAAGCAGGTGAAACGCACATTCTGGTTGCCAGTGATGTTGCTGCACGAGGACTGGATGTTGAGGATTTAGGTCTTGTTATTAACTTTGATGTTCCTATTAATGCGGAAGATTATGTTCATCGTATTGGTCGAACAGGGCGTGCAGGTAAATCTGGTTATTCTGTAACACTTGTTGAGGCACGTGACCAAAAACAGTGGGCTGCTATTAAAACATTGACACAACAGGTTATTGCTGAACTTGTTATTCCTGCTGAGCTATTAAATAAAGCGCCATTGGTTAAGAACGATGTTGAAAAAAGACCTGCTAAGAAAATTAAGATTAAAAAACAAGAAAATGCTCAATTGCTTGCCGTTGAGGAGCTGTCGACCGAAGCAATAGCTGTTTCTGTTTCAGCTTTAAAAAATACTGTTGAGAAAAAAAGACCTCGTCTTATTCAAAAAAACAAACCTACGTCTGACTTTAATCTAGTAAAAGGCGAATCTTTTGATGTTGTAGCTCCTGTGGTTGAAACGTCTTTTGTCAAGAGTAATCATCATCGTGAATCGCAGTACTCAAATTATTATGATCGAAATGTAAAAGGTTTTGGCAATGAAGTGCCAAGCTTCTTTAAGCAAGATAGCTATAGAAAGTTTTTAGTTACAGCTGACACACGAGTTGATGTGCCTTTTGACAATAAAGTATCTTTTGCTTCAAAAGAAAATATAACAGTAAAAACAAATGATGAGCTTATTCATGAAAATTAGCATTCAACGTTTCCCTCATGCCGTGGATTTTCCATTGCCTGCTTATGCAACGGAAGGGAGTGCGGGGTTAGATCTCATAGCAGCCATTTCCGAGGATGTGATTATTGGTCCTGGAGAAAGAGCAATGATCCCAACGGGGATTGCCATACACTTACCTGTGGGTTATGAAGCACAGATTCGTTCACGTTCTGGTTTGGCTGCAAAAAATGGTATTATTGTATTAAACGCGCCAGGAACTATTGATTCTGATTACCGCGGTGAAATATGTGTTGTTCTCGCAAATACAGATGATAAATCTTTTGTTGTAGCACCAGGTATGCGTGTTGCGCAGATGGTTGTGGCGCCATACACAACGGTTACTTTGCATGAAGATGGTGCTTTTGACATGTCAACGACACGAGGTATTGGTGGCTTTGGCTCAACCGGCCTATAAAGGTTTTTCGTTATTAATGCAAGTTGAATTTTGGCAGAAATGCTTCTGGATAAACTAATAAGATTAGTTTATGATTAATATAAAAAGGTGCGTACACGTAATTTTATGAATCATAAACTTTATTTTATTCTATCTTGGGTTGTTGTTTTTTCACTTGAGGCGAAAGAACATTCATCAGCGTTGCCATTGCCGCGTTTCGTTTCATTGCGTGCGCCAAGCGCTAAGCTGCACGTAGGCCCAGGTCCAAATTATCCGGTTAATTGGCTTTTTCTACGTCAGGGAATGCCTCTTGAGGTTATCGCTGAATTTGATATATGGCGTCAAATTCGTGATTGGCAAGGAACAGAAGGTTGGATACACAAAAGTATGCTAAGCGGAAAGCGCTACTTTTGGACACTTGATAAAACACAAGAATTAAAAGAGACGCCAAATGATAAGGCAAAAACAATAGCTTTCGTTGCTAAAACTGTTGTTGGTAAAATTTTAGAGTGCCAAGCTAAATGGTGTAAAATTTCTATAAAATCATCCACAGGTGAGACTAAAAATAAAACTTTTAAAGGTTGGATACTACGCAAAGCTATTTGGGGAACATACCCGCACGAGACTAAGTTTTGAAACTGATAACACTATCTAATCTTACGTATATGAGTAAATCAACCAATCAATGTTTGATTGATGATGTTACGTTTGATATTTCAGCTAAAACAATAACGACTATTATTGGTCCAAATGGCGCTGGTAAAACCACGTTATTACGTTTAATTCTTAAGTTGCTTATGCCAACCTCTGGAGCAGTTATACAAAAACCAGGAATTAAGCTTGGCTACATGCCGCAAAAGCTTAATTTAAATGTAAGTCTACCCCTTACAGTTGAGCGTTTTTTAAAATTATCATCGCCTGTTCAATCACGTTTTTTCGTTGCACGCGAGAAAAACGATGCTATTTTATCAATGCTTGAACAGGTGAATGCATGTTACACATTAAAACAAAATGTGCACACACTTTCTGGTGGCGAATGGCAGCGTGTTTTATTGGCACGTGCTTTATTACAATCACCTGATGTGCTTGTTTTGGATGAACCCGTGCAAGGGCTTGATCTTGCAGGTCAATCTGAATTTTATCAAATGTTGCATCATATTCGAAATGTAGTTGGCTGTGCTGTTGTTCATGTTTCTCATGATTTGCATCTTGTGTGGGATGCAAGCGATCATGTAATTTGCCTTAATAAGCATATTTGCTGTTTAGGGCACCCTGACCAAGTTCGATTAAACCCTGAAGTTCAGCGATTATTTGGTGGTTTTTTACCATATACGCATCACCATGATCACTCTCATAATGGCGCTAACCATTCTAACTGCGAGCATTCTCATGATTGATCACTTTATGCTTTTTTCGATACTCGCTGCTGTATGCTTGTCATTTAGTTTAGCTCCGCTTGGTTGCTTTTTGCTTTGGAGGCGTCAGGCATTCTTTGGAGACGCGATGGCGCATAGTGCTATTCTTGGAGTGGCAATGAGCTTGATGTGGGGAACTACTCCGCTTTGGGGGATTTTTCTTATTTGTGTCCTTATCGCAGGGCTGTTGGCTTATGGTCCTTTGTATTTCAAACTACCATCAGACACATGGCTTGGTTTGTTGTCGTATACGCTGATGGCAATTGCATTTATTGTCATTCGCGCGCTTCCAAGGAGCGGGCCTCGGTCGGGTGGTCAGGTAGAACAGTTCTTATTTGGTGATTTGCTTCTCTTGAATGCTTTTGATGTTTTTACTCTTGTAGCAACAGCTTTTATCGTTTGTGCATTCCTTATTTTATTTTGGCGTAAACTTATTCTAATCACACTTGATCCGGATTGGGCTTTTGTTGAAGGAATTGCACCCCATCATATGACGTTTTTATTTCTTATAATGTTATCGTGTGTTGTTGCCACAACATTGCCTATTGTTGGCGCTTTACTTGTACCTGGGTTATTGTTATTGCCTGGTGCTTCAGCTGCGCAATTTTCAAAATCCCCTGAAGGCATGGTGATTCGTTCCATACTTAGCGCATGTCTGATGATTTTGGGCGGTATCATGCTTAGTTTTTGGTGCGACTGGCCGGTTGGCCCGACCAGTGTTGTTGTTGGCTTTTGTTTGTTTTTAATCGGACGATTGCTATCAAGCATGTTTAAGAGATAGTTTAGGCTTTGATTTCCCCCATGATTTTAAAAGAAGTACTGATAAATTTCTTTTTGCAATTTTAATATTTTTCATGTAATTGATATAATTTTTTTGTATTCTTCGGGATTGACCCCAGGATCTCTGCTCTTTGAAAAAGCATATAGGCGACTATTGTTTTGAAAACGATAGAATATTTGCCCTTGAAGTGATAAAGATCACTGAGTCAAGGCCGATGATGACAGAAAACAGATTGTTGAATAAAAGTGAGGGGGTAGTATGAGTCTGATCCTGTATTCATCATTTCGAAGAAACTTTAACTGATGCTTTTATCCAGAAAATTTTGAATTTTTATATTTTCTTCAAGAGCTTTTATATGAAAGAAGTGTGTATCATTTAAAATTTTAAAGTCTATAATACTATCCTTTAAAATTCATCCTGATGATCAGGTTGATCTTCTTTAGCCAAGTTACCAAATTTTGTAACAGATCCATCGAAATACAAGCGCACTGTACCAATTGGACCGTGACGTTGTTTAGCGATAATGACTTCAGCTTTGTTATGAACTTTTGACATATTATTACACCATTCCACATGTTTATCTGTTCCGGGGGTAGGTTCGCGACGTGATTCATAATATTCTTCACGATATACGAACATAACAACGTCAGAGTCTTGCTCGATCGAACCTGATTCACGTAAATCCGATAGTTGTGGGCGTTTGTCATCACGTTGCTCAACCGCACGAGAAAGCTGCGATAAGGCAATAACAGGAACATGCAATTCCTTAGCAAGAGCTTTTAATGAACGCGTAATTTCTGAAATTTCTTGAACACGATTTCCATCACTGCTTTTGCTACTACCAGATAATAGCTGCAAATAGTCAATTATAATTAAGCCTACGCCATGCTGACGCTGCAGCCTTCGTGCACGATTTCGTACTGCTGTTACGGTGAGGGCAGGGGTATCATCAATAAATAAGGGCACTTCACCTAAACGACGACTGACTTCTACAAGTTTTGGAAAATCATCGGCACGAATAGCTCCACGTCTAATAAGGTCTGAGGAAACACCGGATTCACTTGATAAAATACGATTCGCCAATTGCTCGGCGGACATTTCGAGTGAAAAGAATAGTACGGGGGCGCCGTCTTTGTTTTGGCCAAAAAATTCCTTAGCCGCATTAAAGGCAATGTTTGTTGCAAGCGCCGTCTTACCCATAGATGGGCGTCCCGCTAGAATCAATAAGTCAGAAGGGTGTAAACCACCAAGCCACTTGTCCATATCAACAAAACCAGTTGTAACGCCCACAACGTGGCTATCACGTTTAAATGCGCCTTCTGCTGTGGTAATGGCTGCGGCAAGCGCCGTACCAAAAGAAACAGCACCATTGGTTGAGTTTCCAGATGTAGCCAAATTATAAAGTCGACGTTCAGCATCTTCGATGATATTATTTGCAACACGATCACCATCAAGCAAGCGTGCATCCACAATTGTTTCGTGCCCAATTGAAATAAGTTGACGACGCATATACATGTCATAGATCAAATGACCATAATCAGCAACGCTGACAAGTGAATAGACAGAGTCTGATAAATCTACTAAATATTGAAACCCACCTAATTCAAGAAACTCGGGATCATTATTTAGTACGTCTTTAAGCGTGATTGGATCGGCAATGCGTCCACGTTCTAATGAATGCGCAATTGCTTTAAAAATAAGGCCATGGACTTTTTGTGAAAAATGTTCATGCTTTAGAAAATCTGCAATATGTTCAAATGAGCTATTATTTAGGATTAAGGCCCCTAGCAGTGCTTGCTCTGCTTCAATATTATATGGAACTGTTTCTTCTGCGCTTATGCTTTTATTCGCACTATTTGACTGTTCTGAGGTCGCATGACTATCAAACATGGATACGATAGATTGTGCATTTTGAGGTTGCATTGAATGTTGCTCCTAATTCATGAGTATGAACAATAGCATAAAAAAGTGAAAAAGAGCAAAGAGTCTATTCATTTATTATAAATAAATTTATATCCTTTTTTAGAAATAAAATTATATTAAAGTTGAATGTAAATTTATTTCTTTATTTTTTCAAATAGACCGTGTTCTTTTCCTTCAGAGAGAAGTGAGGAAATGGCACATAAATCTAAAGTGATACCAGAGCGTGACCCAAAGTCAATATAGCCAACATCACCTTCACAATAAGCTTCAGATAATAGGTGGCCGGGAAATGTAAACTCATCACCATTGAAATGTACAAGTGGAATTTTTTTTTCTTTAAATAATAAATAAAGCTGGTCTGATTCTTTTTTTAACTGTAAATCACCATAAATTGCATTTGTGTAGGTACCTTCATATTTTTCAAGAGCTTGTTTTTCTTTTGGATTTTGAAGACGTTGCATATATTTATACATTTTGTTTTGCTTACGAATAGAAACAAAGTTATTTTTTAATCGTTTGTTCCAATCAATTTTTGGAAGGCCTAGATAAAGATCCATAAATTTGTTGTGAATTGCTTCTGGCACAAAGCTTACTCGAAATGATCCATAGTTTGATAAGATAACAATGCCTAATTTTTCTTCAGGGACAATTACCATATGACTACGTGTGCCATAAAACCCACCCATGTGACCATAAGATGTGACGTATTTCTCACCCGCACCATAGCGCATAATAAAATGCCCCATACCATACGAAACACTTTTGTAGCGATCACCAGGGAATTGAGCATCATCAGCTTGCATTTTGCAATCTACGTGTTGTGTTATCAGCTGTTCATATTGTTTTGAGTCAATCGAAATACCGTCAGCTTGCCCTTTATTAAGCATAAATAGCATCCATTTTGTTAAATCAGATACAGACATATTGCCACCTGAGCTGCCTGGGAAACGGTAAATAATATCAGATAGCGTCATTAAGTGCGCTGCCTCTCCTCGGTCATCGTGCGGATATGCAATGTTATCCTTTTCGTTGCTTGCAAAAAAGAAAGGATTGTAAGAATTTTGCTTATGGATAAATGATTTTAAACCAACGCTTGCTGTGTTCATATTGAGGGGAATAAAAAAGGATTCTTTAAAAAGTGTTTCAATTGTTTTTCCTGTTATTTTTTCAGCGATCATGCTGGCAATACCATACAATTGATTTTGATAGCCATATCTTGAACGTAGGCTGTATTTCAATGGAATTTTGCTAATTCCTTTTATGATTTCTTCTTTTGAGCAATCTAAATACCAAAGCGTGTCTCCTGTAAAGGAAGGGAGTCCGCTGCGGTGAGATAGCAAGTCTCTGATTGTGATTTCAGCCGTTGTTTTTACATCATTAAGAAAAAAGTCAGGCATGTGTTTTACAACAAGATCATCCCAGTTAACTTTTCCTTCTTGTACGAGTCTTGCATATAGGTGAACGAGAAAGTTTTTTGTAAGAGATGCTATTTGAAAAACTGTGTTTTCATCTATTTTTTTGTCTGTACCAGTTTTACGGACACCAAAACCTTTGGTGTAAAAAACTTTTCCATCTTTGACGATACCAACGGCAATCCCTGGAGCTCCCCATTCGTCTTTTACAAGCTCAATATATTTTTCAAATTCTGGTAAAATCTGCTGCAAGCGATCTGTTGCATTTATGTGATTTGTGGAGCAAAAAACAGCTACTAAAAAAACAATGAATTTTATAAACACAAAAATAGACCCCTATTTACACATTATTAAGAATATTAAAGTAGCCTTAGCTTATGAGCAGCGATGAACGTACTATACTAAAAGGATTACGCAATGAGCGGTATAAAATCAACCCTGATTATAAGTTTGACAACTTTAATTTTATTTGCAAGTTATATTGCATACAATGCGCACCATGAACGTTTTATCCTCATTCCATTGCCAACAGATAAAGCGATGTTTGTCTTTGACCGTAAGACCAATATGCTTAATTACTGCGCTTCAGAAGGGCAATGTAAAGTAATTAAGTTGGGCTCAATTTCTGAGCACGAAAGCACAGAGTCGATTATACCTGCCGCTCTTTTGCAGATGTTTCAAAACAAAAATGCTGCATCGGGAGTTAAAGGAAATGTTGATCCTGTAACTGTTGCAGGTGTTCACACGCCTTCATCTATGCAGCCAGTGGCTGCCACCTCATCTGCAAATGCGCCTTCCCCAGTTCCACAGCCAGCAGCGTTACCAATTTCTTCAGCGCCAGCTGCTCCTTCAGCAAAGCCTCAAACCGCGGCTAATCCCCCGGTCGTGACCTCTCCAGATGCAGCCGCTGGTTCTTCTGTTCCTGCAGTAATAGCTGGTGCTGTAACTGAGCCAGCAGCAACTGCTACCCCCCCTGTAATAACGCCCGCTTAAAATAATTTAATTTCTTTGTAAACAAATCATCTTTAAAACAGTTGTCAGGCTTGCATCCAAAATAAACTATGAGTAAAGTAAACCAACTCTTCACTCAATAGGTAAAATTTTATGTTTAAACTGCTTAAAGGTGCGTTTTCTGCCGATATGGCCATTGACCTTGGTACTGCTAACACTCTTGTATATGTAAAAGGACGTGGTATTGTCCTTAATGAGCCTTCTGTTGTGGCTATTGTTAACCATAAAGGAAAAAAGCACGTGCTTGCTGTAGGCGAGGAAGCTAAGCTTATGGTTGGTCGTACACCAGGAAATATTCAAGCTATTCGTCCTCTTCGTGATGGTGTGATTGCTGACTTCGAAGTTGCTGAAGAAATGATTAAGCATTTTATCAGAAAAGTTCATAATCGTCGTTTTCTTGCTAATCCACAAATCATTGTGTGTGTTCCTGCAGGCTCAACGCCTGTTGAACGCAAAGCTATTATTGATTCTGCTGAAAGTGCAGGCGGAAGCCGTATTTTCTTAATTGAAGAGCCTATGGCTGCTGCAATTGGTGCAGGGCTTCCTGTAACTGAACCGACAGGGTCAATGGTTGTTGACATCGGTGGTGGTACAACTGAAATTGCCGTTATTTCACTTGGTGGTATTGTGTATGCATGTTCTGTACGTGTTGGTGGTGATAAAATGGATGATGCCATTATTAACTACATTCGCAGGAATCATAATTTATTGATTGGTGAAGCAACAGCTGAACGTATTAAAAAAGATATAGGGTCTGCCATTCTTACTGCGGACAGCGCTAATATTAATATTAGCGTAAAAGGTCGAAGCCTTATTACAGGCGTGCCGAAAGAAGTTGAAATTAACCAAGCCCAAGTGTGTGAATCATTAAATGAAGTGATCACAACAATTGCAGAAGGTGTGAAGACAGCACTTGAAAATACTCCCCCAGAGCTTTCATCTGATATTGTTGATAGAGGAATTGTTATGACTGGTGGTGGAGCTTTGTTAAAGAATTTGAGCAAAGTAATCGCGCAAGTTACAGGCGTTCCTGTTTGTGTTGCTGAAAACTCGCTTAATTGCGTTGTTATGGGAACAGGAAAAGCGCTTGAAGAAATGAAGACGCTTCAAAACGTGCTAATAAACGGGTAATCTTTTTTTTGAGCAAATTAAGTGTTATGTCAAAACTTTTTATTATCGTAGTTTTTTTTGTTATTTGCAAATACATGGAGGTATTATATGTGAATACGCCATGTGTCATTGTGCAGATTTATGAAAGTAGTGCTGTTGGGGATAAAAACCAAATTATTGGTGTTGTTAATGAATTAAAGCGTGATCATCCTCATTGGGATGTTGTTGACCGTCCTTGTGATAAAAACACAGATATTGTTCGTTTGACAGCTGAAGTGGCAGCATTGCCTATTGATAAAAAGTGCCTTGTTATTGGTATTGGGGAAACTGCTTTTTCAGTATTTAAGGCATTACCTAAAAATGCTCAGCTAAAAACACTTGCTCTAGGGCATCAATGGACACCTGCATATGCAGATTTGCTTGGAAAAATAACTTGGATTGCTGTGCCTGACTATGCAATTCCAAACGGACTGACAAATACTTCAACAACTAAGATTATTCAAACAAATGGTGTGTCGCATGCGTTGTCTGCTGAAAGCTTGCGCGCTGAATATGATCTGTACAAAGATAAGTTTTGTTTGATGAGTGAATCGGATAGAGTCGTGATTCTTGGCGGAGATGCTCTTGGAACTGATAATATTCAAAAGCGTTTTACTCAAAATGATGCTGTTAATTTAGCTAAAGCTGTTGCTCGTGAAAGCCTTCAGGCAAATTTTTATGTTGTTAATGGGCCTCGCACTGGAAAATTTGATGAAAACTTAATTGAAATACCTGGTGTTCATAAAGATGAATGTATTGATGCTGTGACAACAGCGTTTATAGAGGCATTAAAATCACAAGGTGTTTCATCTGCTCGCATAAAATTGCATGATTTTAAATTTAGTGAAAAAAGCTTGTATGTTCCTTTGATTGCCGCCGCATTTGTGCATAATGCTATCGTTTGGGTTCCAGGTGAATCATCATCAATGGTTTGCGAAATCATCTCTAATATTAAGCCTTCAAATATTATCGTGTATGATAACAATGCCATGAATAGCACGCACGCTAAGCATGTAGAGAGTGTTTTTAAGCAAGGGCGTGCAAGGCATTACTTGTTATCTGGTGAACTTAAAAACGTTTTACCTGCTAGTACCGCTGTTTCATTGCCGGATGCGCGTGCGCAAATAGCAAAAATAATTATAGAATAAGTTATTTATTTAGATTGCGAAGTTAGCATGACTGTATCACTTTTTGGCTTTAAAGCATTTGGACTGAAGCGTCAACAGTATATATGGACACTTCTTTTATCACTTGTAAAAGGATCTCTTTTAACATTGCAGCGTGTGTTTATTATTATGCTTCTTGCTTTTGCATGCATGTATACAATGACGTTAATGCAAATTAACCATCCAGTGCTTGGAAAAATTAAAACTATATCATTAGACTTAACCGTTCCTTTGCTTGAGATGATTAATAAACCTTTGGTTGCCATTCACCACCAGTACAAAAAATTAAGAGATTTTAATCAGTTGCAGGCAAATTACGACTATTTGAAAAAAGAAAATTTTCAGTTAGAAGAGTGGAAATCATTGGCTTTTAAACTAAAGCGCGAAAATTTAAATTTAAGAGACTTGTTGCGAACGCTGCCTTCTCCAGACCAATCATACTTTACAGCCAAAGTACTGGGAGCGCCGGCTGGAGCTGAATATTCAACATTGCTTATTGCTGCAACAAAAGATGATGGCGTTAAAAAAAATGCTGTCGTTGTTTGTGCAACAGGTGTTGTTGGTCGTATAGTTGACATAGGTCTTTTGGTTTCCCGTGTAGTACTACTAACGGATATTAATGCACGAACACCAGTTCGCTTTGAATCAACTGGTGAACAAGCTATTTTGGCTGGTGCAGGAACAGCTGAGCTGATGCTTTTGCATCGTAAACCTTTATATGAAACATCTCTTGAAAACAAAGCTAAAAGTGCAAGCATAAAAGTTGGTGATCGCTTGGTTACGTCTGGATTTGGTGGTATTTATCCTCCCGATTTAACAGTTGCAACGGTGGTTCGTATTGAAAAAGATCAAGATGGTGATAAGATTTTTGCTCAACTTGTAGCGAAACCTAATGCACTAGAATTTGTTCGCATACTTGATCCACTTGATCCTCTTGAAGTACAAGATGGTGCTTGATGAAAATTCCTAATTTAAGTCTTTTACTTCGTATACGAGTACAGATCAGCATTTTTTTATTGGGGTATTTTTGTATTATTCTGAAAGCATCTTTGTGGGGATCTCTAGCTGGTCCCAGACTTTTTTTATGGCCTTTTTGCTTATTCTATGTATCTGTTTTTACAACTCCAATGATGTCTATGATTCAAGTTTTAATCTTAGGTCTTATTCATGATAGTATATTTAACGTGCCACTAGGTCTTTCTAGTTTGCTTTGGATTGCGTGGCATGGGTTTTTAGCAAAACAGCGTCGATCGCTTTTGAAAGCACCGATTAGCGTGTTATGGGGAACTTTTGCTGGAACGTATTTTGTCATAAGTACCATTGAACACTTAATTTTACTCAAAACTAATTATTCAACGAACATTGTCCAAACCTTCATTGAAACAAGCTTTCATATTGGTTTATTCCCAATAGCACTGTATTATTTTTCAAATATTTTTGTCCGTTTAGGTCGATTTTCATGAAACGCAATGATTTTTATCAAATTTTTACCCGGCGCACTTTTCTATTAAGTGCCTTTAAAGGCGGTTTGATGCTTACACTTCTTGGGCGTCTGTATTATTTGCAGGTGTTTAAAGGAAGGCATTATAAAGTTTTGTCAGATAAAAATCGCATTCAAACTTGTTTATTAGCACCGTCACGCGGTTTGATAAAAGACAAAAACGATATAGTATTAGCTGGCCATAAAATTAATTACCAAGTAATTTTGGTGCCTGAGTTAGTTGATTTTCCAGAAAAATTGCTTAGGAAAATAGCTGATTTATTAGCTCTTTCGCATGACCATTATGATGTATTAGTTAAGCGTTTTAAACGAAATAAAAAACAAAATTTACTCGTTAAAGAAGGCCTTAGTTGGGATGAACTATCAAAAATTGAGCTACACAGTGAAGAGCTAAAAGGAATTCTGATTGAAAAAGGTGAACGCCGCTTTTATCCATTTCCAGAATTAACGTGTCATACGCTTGGGTACGTCGCTGTTTCAAGCCAGAAAGATAAAGCAATAGAAGGTGCCTCACCATTGCTACAATTGCCAGGTTTTTGTATTGGTAAATCAGGCATAGAGCTTGCAGAAAATAGTATGTTACAAGGTAAAGCTGGTCTTAAGCAAATTGAAGTGAATGCTTATGGACGAACAATTCGCACGCTTGAAACGTTTGAGCCCATAAAAGGTGAAGAATTAAAACTTACACTTGATATTAAATTGCAGCAGACTGTTAGTGACATTTTAAAACGTGAAGAGAGTGCCGGTGCTGTTATTATGGATGTACACACAGGCGCTATTTTAGCCCTTGCTTCACAGCCTACTTTTAATGCTCAATTTTTTACGGATTCGATTTCAAAAAGTAACTGGCACGAAATTATTAATCACCCCAGGCATCCTTTAACAAATAAGGTTATTTCTGGACTATATGCACCCGGCTCCATTTTTAAAATTGTCGTTGCATTAGCTGCTTTGCATGAAAAAATTGTTGATTCGCACACTTCATTTAATTGCCCTGGGCATTATGATTACAATGATCATCGTTTTCATTGTTGGAATTGGAAACGAGGTGGCCATGGATCGGTAAACTTGCAATCAGCCATTACACAATCGTGTGATACGTTCTTTTTCAATATAGCGACAAAGCTAGGGATTGATGCGATTGCTAAGATGGCACGTAAGTTAGGATATGGTGAAGCTACGGGTATTGATCTGGCGGGTGAAAAATGTGGTCTAGTTCCTTCGAAGGATTGGAAAAGAGAAAAAAAACGTCAAGCTTGGACTGGTGGTGATACGATCAATGCTTCAATTGGTCAAGGTTATTTATTGTCAACGCCGTTACAGCAAGCCCGCATGACCGCAATGCTTGTTAATGGACTAAAGCCTATAGTGCCTCATTTAATACAAAAAAATAATTTGGTCACATTGCCTCCTCTTTTTTCAATTGATCCTGATCATCTTGCTTTGGTAACACAAGGGATGTCTGATGTTGTTAATCAGCCGTGGGGAACTGCTTATCGTTCACGCATTCAAGATAGTTCATTCTTGATGGCAGGCAAAACCGCAAGCACTCAAGTAAGTCGCATTACAGCTCAGCAACGACTTGAAGGGACACATAATGATCGTCCATATGAATTACGAGAGCATGCTATGTTCACAGCGTTTGCACCTGTTGAAAAACCGCGTTATTCTGTCGCTGTCATTGTTGAGCATGGTGGAAGCGCTTCGCGTGTCGCTGCACCAATTGCTCGAGATATTTTAATGGCAACGCATGAGCGAGAAAAAAACAAATGAGCGTTTTTCAAAAATTAGCTGCTATTCCAAAAGTACCACTTTTTTTGCTTTGCTTATTGGCAATGCTTGGCATGTTAATGCTTGTTTCTGCTGCTAATGGGTCAATTTATCCTTGGGCTTTTAAACAACTCATTCGCTTTAGTTTTGGCTTTATTGTGATGCTCTGTGTCACGTGTATTGATGTAAGGATTCTTTTTTTATATGCGTATCCGCTGTACCTAATATCATTTGTGGCGCTTATTGCTGTTGAGTTTATGGGATTTGTTGGGATGGGAGCGCAGCGTTGGATTGATTTGTATGTGTTTAATTTTCAACCATCTGAAATGATGCGTCTTGGGCTTATCTTAACATTGGCACGTTATTTTCACGGACTGAATGATGATGAAACGATAAATCCGATGTCTTTGATTATCCCCATTGTCTTAATTCTCGCACCTACTTTGCTTGTTTTAAGGCAACCTGACCTTGGGACTGCAATGTTGTTAATGTTAAGCAGCGCCGCTATCTTTTTTACAGCTGGTGTTCGTCTTTGGAAATTTGCTATTGTTGGAGGAGCTGTTTTCACAGCAATCCCATTACTTTGGCCAATGCTGCATGAGTACCAAAAAAAACGTATTATGATTTTTATTAATCCTGAAAGTGATCCAACGCACGCTGGGTATCACATCATTCAATCAAAAATTGCATTAGGATCAGGAGGCATCTTTGGTAAAGGGTTTTTGCAAGGTACGCAAAGCCATCTTAATTTTTTACCTGAAAAACAAACGGATTTCATTTTTACCATGTTTTGTGAAGAATTTGGTTTAATTGGTGCTGTTCTGTTGATTCTTTTATACATGACCATCATTGCGTATAACATTCGAATTGCATTAAACGCTAGAACTCCTTTTTCACGATTAGCAGGGCTTGGATTAACAGTTACACTTTTCTTGTATGTATTTATTAATATGGCAATGGTGACAGGTCTTTTGCCTGTTGTAGGAATACCTTTGCCTCTGTTTTCATATGGAGGTACAGCAATGTTAACATTGCTTATTAGTCAAGGAATTTTGTATTCGATTCATATCCACAACGATACGCGTATTAGGCTTTAACGTAAAAATGGTTATAAAGTATCAAAATTAAATAAAAATTGTTATAAATAAATTTTATTGATAATTTTCATTCTTTTCTCTTGATTAATCTGTCATTTTTATTTAATCATTAGAAGAAGGTTTTTTAACCTTTTTTCTGCACTACATCACGTTAATATCTCTAGCTTATGAGGTGCCAAAATGAAACATGATCAAGTAGTTATATCTAAAGTTCCCCGACCATCTCGTCTTTTTCAAATTGGAATTATAAAAGATATTGATTCTCGCTTTCAAGAATTAGTCGAAGTTCCATGTGCAAATGAACGCTGCATAAAAAAAATGATATCGAAGTCTAAGCTCTTACTGCTTGATATTCGCTATATACTTTTATATCAATCATTTGACTATGACATACGAGAAAAAATAATAGTACGAACTGATTCAATTTTACAGTATATTAACACGTGTCTTGATGCTACGAACAAGTCATTAGTTTAAGCATAAGAGAGCATTAATGTTTTTTATAAAGCTAGTATGGGTGCTCAAACGTTAGACATGTAGAAACGTTTTTTTCTAATATTGTTTTGCTATATAGCCATGTGTTTAGTCCTAAATGAAAAGAGGTTTCTTTAGGTGAGGTTAATTGGCTTTGTAGTACGACAGGTTTAATTTGATTGCGATCAAGTATCAATTTAGCATTAATTGAAAAATCGATACCAACATAAAGTCTGCACAAATCTTTGAGTGCGTGATAATGATGTTTACCTGTGTGGTTTTGAAGGGGTAAAAATTCACAAAAACGTTCCCATGTAAGAGGACCAATATCAATGCGAATACCTGCCATTTGATCCCAACATTTTGATCCCAGAACTACATTTTCCCCCAACGTATTCCATTGCCCACTTATCATACCAATACGTGTTATTTCATCAGGAATAGCATGTCTCCAGGCACCAATAAACTCATGAATTTTTGCCTTTACGTTAAAATGATGATGAATCATTTGTTCAAGACTAATTGTCCCATGTGGTTGCTTCCAAAATAAATTTTGATAGGTGAGAAGAGCTGATTCATTAAGTTCTGTGCCTTGAATGATTTTTTCATGACTAATACCAGCAAGCCTTAACAAGCACTTTCCAATGTTTGAATGTTGAGGTAGAACTTGTGCAATGCCTACGTAAACTTTTTTATGCAATCGATGCCACATGCTTGCAATACGATGATTAAATATGTCTAGAAAGTCCCGAAAACTTGTGTTTTTTGAACGCGTTCGATCGATGACCATCTCTGTGTATGGTGTTGGTAATGGCCCTAAAACGCCTGCTAAGCTTAAGAAGTTAATCCACAATGCTGGCTTTTCTTGGTCAATATCTAGCTTTTGTAACTCTGAAGCAGGCGTTGAAAAGCTGACATGAGATTTAATTGTAAGTGCTTCATGTGAAAGATCAAGAGACTCACCTAATGATTCAAATTGCATATTGTTATTTGATTGCTTATATTTATGCATGTGTTCAAGCACAAGAATTGCTTGATCAAAGTCAAAAGAATAAGGTTCATCTCTTAGGGCATCTGTTACAGGAGGGTTTTGGTACCGAGTAATGCTGGCCATCTCATCCATTCTCCTTCTCGTTCAGTGCCTTTAAGCACAAGTTCTACAAATGAATTCATTGATACTGTGATGGAAAAGTAATGTCTTAATATTGATGAGAGTAAGAAGCTACTTGCTCCTTTTTGAGGAGTTGTATCAAATTGAATCGTTACTTCTATGCCTTTTACAAAGCCGCGCCATGCCTCATTTCCAATGCGGCGCACAATTTGTTTGTGACTTATGCCGATAATACTGGCAATGTCTTTGAGTTTATCTTTTTGCGATGTGCCTACGTGCAAAAAAAGACGCTCTTTTAGAGTGTCAAGGGATGATTCTGAGTTCATAAGTGTTAAATGATTAACTGATAATATTGAAATCATACGCCAAAGCGAATCACCATCTATTGGAGCATAACTTTGTGCTGTTGGTTTATATAAACATGTAATGTGTGATGTTGGTGCGGCTTCTTCTAGTTGAAGCTCTGTTTGTCCAGGAATTTGTTCCGCTAAATAACGATTGGTGCATAGTGTATTGGCGTACACAATATTACGTGGAGGAAGGGTTGGGTTAAATTTTAAGTCCACAAATGAAATCATTATATCCGATCCTGGAACGCCGCGAATTTCAGATGCAATACGTTTTGTGTGCCAGAAAATTTGATTTTCATCATTATGATGCTGCAGCGAAAAATAAGGAGCAAATGTTTGAACTTGGTCAGAAGATTCAACCGAAGACATAACGGATTCGATGCTGTAAAACTCTAATGTATTATCGCGGCGTTGATCTGGGATTAAACGATAGCGAATTTTTCGACGATCAAGTCGCAGTGGATCTGTTGTTTTTTTAAAAAGGTTTATAATTGGTGAGCATCCTAATAAAAAGTTATCTTTATTAATTTTATAATCAAGTAAGCTTCCAATATGTCCCAGTGATATATATAGATCCAGCGTATCAGAGATGAAAAGCTGTGTTTCAATAATTTTTTTTAAATTAGTTATTTTAAAAAACATGAATTTTTCAGGTAAATGAAAAAATTCTTGAAGAAGTAAAAAAGCATTTGTGCCATGTGGCGGCGTAGGTAGCATCATTTCATCTTCAGAGAATCCCATAGGATTAATGGAATTTTTAGTAAGCTCAATAATATGTTCTTCGTTTGGTATAGACGCAAAAATATGTTTTTCTTTTTGAGAAAATAAACTTTCATAAATGGCATAAGCAACATGGCGTTGTGCGGAAATATGAACAGTCAAATCATCCAAGTCAATGTCATTAATTGCTATTCCACCATGTGTTTTAAGGGTTAATTTTAGATACCATCCGTGTTTTGAACTTGGCAGATAAGAACGTTGTATAACGTTAGCACTGATTAGTTCAAGTGGAAGGAGTGTAACAGGATAAGCCGTTTGAAAACGGCACATAATATCACCTGATGCGTAACAAAAAAGGGAAGACCCTTTTTTAATAGTATGGCTTTTTGTTATTTTTCCTTTTGAGGGGTCTGTATGAAATTGCGCGACACTCATTGATGGTATTGGATTAACAAGGTGCGGGTAAAGTACTTGCAATAAAGCTGCTGCTGATTCAGGAAAGCGGTTATCAATTTCTTGTGCGAGACGTGCTGTTAAAAATGCAAACGATTCAAGAAGACGTTCTGTATGTGGATCAGGTGATTCTTTATCAGATAGTTCAAGTCTGCGTGCAATTTTTGGATGTGTTTGAGAGAATGCGTGCCCTGCTTGACGTAAATAATTCATTTCGTTTGTGTAATACGTTATAAATCTATCGCGCGTTTCTTCAGACATAGTTATCATTTTTCGTAAATTTTATTTAATTATGAATGAATGCGCATGGATTTGGAAGAGCTAAGTGGCGGTTTCATTTTTTCTTAAGTTTTATCCATTTTAAAAATAAGAATATTTATGATAGTGTGAAATTTATACGTTAACCTTTCTTAGGATCGTTCAAATGGAGCCTAATAATTCTAGTGTTGAAAATTCAATATCTAAACAAACAAAGAAAAAGACAATTAAAGACATTGAACAGTTTATAGATAGTGTGGATGCTTATCCTGATGAAGAATTGCGGTGCCTGCGATTAAAAATTAGAGAGCTTAGAGAATTTTATAAAAGCTTGCTAATATATGGTATTGTGTGTGTTCTTTCAATTATTGTGTGGCTATCTATGGGGGCAGGGGTCTTTTGGCCTATTTGGGTTATTTTAGGATGTGGTATCAACGTTGGGTTAAAAGCGCTTACTTTAGGTCAGTTGCCATGGGTTGAAGAATGTTTTCCTTTCTTAGGAAGTAAATGGGAGGACGATCAATTTGAAAAAAATATATCGAGTAAGGCATTTTGTGTGTCAAAAGAAGATAAAAACAAGAAAAATGATTTTTGAAAATAAAATAAGATAATAATGTATGTCAAGTATCATTTGTCGCATATTCAAAGTAATGTGTTTATGCGTAAGTGTTTTATTGGCGCTTATTCTTGTTTTAATTTATTACCATGGACATGATTTACCTAATCACGCTTTCTTAAAAGTGTATACGCCGCCGGAAGGTACGCGCATGTATAGTCGGGATAACGTTCTTTATCGTGAAATGTCATCTGAATATCGAGTTTTTGTCCCTATTCACGAGATTCCGCCTTTGCTAATAAAGGCCTTTTTAGTAGCTGAGGATAAAAATTTTTATTACCATCCTGGTATTGATTTATTGAGCATCATTCGAGCCGTTATTGATAACACAATCCATCGAAGTTGGCATGTTAATCCAATAGGTGCTTCTACGATTACGCAGCAGGTCGCAAAAAATTTTCTTGTTGGTAATGAGCGTTCTTATATACGAAAAATTAGAGAAGCAATTATGTCTATCCGGATTGAAAGTGCACTTTCTAAAGATCGTATTTTAGAACTTTATTTTAATCAGATATATTTTGGTATGAGAAGTTATGGTATAGCTTCTGCTGCTTATGCGTATTTTCAAAAATCCTTGAATGAATTGTCGTTAGCTGAATGTGCATTTCTAGCATCCCTTCCAAAGGCTCCCTCAAATTATCATCCTGTGCAAGAAAAAGATAAGGCGTTAGTACGCCGCAATTGGACATTAAAACGACTTGCTGAAGAAGGCGTTATTTCTTATGCCGAAATGCAAAAAGCTCAAAATGAACCTTTGCTTGTTAATCTGCCTGTACGACATAACATAAACGATTATCCAAGTGAAAATGTAAGAAGGGAGCTGGCTCAACGTTATGGTGTTACTGAGATATTGAATTCTGGTTTCAGTGTTTACACAAGTTTAGACACACATTTACAAAAGAAATGCGAAGAAGCTTTAAGAGAGGGGCTAGAGACGTATGATAAGCGTCATGGTTTTAGAGGACCTGTGGTGCGTATGAACTCTTCTGAAATAAAGACATGGCGCTTATCCTTAAAAAGCACAGTAGACGCTCTTAAATTTATTCCTAAAAATCGTAAAAATGATTTGGCTGTTGTTTTAACTGTAGCAAGTAATCAGCTAGAGCTTGGTTTTTTAGATGGTAGAAAGGGTTTTATTTCAACTGAAGATTTTATTGCATCCCGTTTTCTGAAAAACAACGGAAAGAGTGGAAAGGGAAAAACTCAACTATCATCTTTTTTTCAAATTGGCGATGTTATTTTTACACGTATTGTAGATAATTTAACTGATAAGGGCGATGCTACAATACACACAAAATATACTGTCGATCAAATTCCAACAATAACAGGGGCAATGGTTGTTGTTGATGCAGAGACAGGTGAAATTCTTGCAATGACAGGCGGTTATAGCACTGATATTTCTCAATTTAATTGCGCTACGCAAGCTATGCGTCAACCAGGGTCTAGTTTTAAACCTTTTGTTTATTTAGCTGCTCTTGAATCGGGGTACACAAAAGACACAATTATTGATGATGCGCCTATAGAAATAAATATGGGGCAGGGTCTTGGTGTTTATGCGCCAAAAAATGCAACTGGAAAATCATTTGGGCCTCTGCCTTTATATCAGGGACTGGAACGTTCAAGCAATCAAATGACAGTGCGCATTGCCCATCAAATTGGAATGTTTCCCATTCAAAATGTTGCAAAAAGATTAGGGTGTATGGGCGAAATGCCATCACAATTAGCAATGTCGCTTGGGGCAGGTGAGACAACTTTGCTTAAAATAACTGGAGCCTACGCGCCTTTTGTTAATGGGGGAAAGCGTCTTTATCCACATTTAATTACGCGTGTGCATGATCGATTGGGGCGCATGATTTTTCAGATGCCTCCGGCCTTTGATGATCACTTGTTTAATGTTAAAGCGATGCAGTCATTGTCTGCGTCAGATTATTATATGATGACATTGGGACATGTTTTTGTGCAAGACGATCGAAGTCAGGTTGTTGATCCTGCTTATGCCACTGAGATGAAAAAGATGTTACGTGGCGTTGTTATGCGTGGTACCGCACGTCAAATAAGTTATTTGAAAGAGAAATATGGTTTTGATATTGGTGGAAAGACAGGAACGACAAATGATTATAAAGATGCATGGTTTATTGGTTTTATTAAAATTCCTGCTGGAAAAACCTTGCTTATAGGAACATTTGTTGGTCATCCGTTGGCTAAATCTCTTGGTAAAGGTGAGGGAGGGGGACGTGTTGCTCTTCCCATATTTGAATCATTCATTTTGAAAATAAATAATATTAAAGCTTCTCATAAAATTAACTTTAGTATATATGAAGACTGAATCTAGTAAGATATATTGTTTTTTGATGTAAAAAAAAACGTGCAATTTTGCTAGTTCACGATTATGATCAGATCATGAGTTTTTTTACTTGATTGATCTAATGTCAAAGGCAAATGCTATTCCTGTGCTTAACAAGACAGATAATATGTCATCTTTCACAAATATATCTGGAAATTCAATTGAAAATGCCACTAAAAATATAAAAAGTTTAACGATGTTATCACAAAAATCTTTATTTAAATACTGGCGCATTCGCATTATGTATTCCATGATGTTTGGTTACGCTGCTTTCTATTTGTTGCGCGTTAATATGACGATGGCAATGCCTTTTATGCAAAGTGAGCTTGGTTATAGTAAGACGCAGCTAGGTGCTGTTATCTCCGCAGGTGCAATTTTGTATGGCTTTGGAAAATTTATTAGTGGCTATTTGGGCGATCGAGTAAATGCACGAAATATGATGTCGTTTGGTTTGCTAATGTCTGCTGCGATGAGTTTTTGTATGGGGTTTGGCTCCTATTTAAGCTGGTTTATGGTTTTTTGGATACTAAATCAATGCTTTCAGTCTATGGGATGGCCACCCTGTGCACGTTTGCTTAATCATTGGTATTCGCCGCGTGAGCTAGCAAGTAAGTGGGCATTGTGGAATTCATCACAGCAAATTGGTTGTTGTATCGTTCTTGTTTCTGCTGGTTTTATTATTGAACACTACGGATGGCGCTATATGTTTTTTATCCCAGCTGTTGTGTGTGTTTTATTAGCTTTTTTCTTATTTAATCGTTTGCGTGACACACCTGAATCGTTGGGGTTGCCTCCTATTGAGGAGTATCATAGCTTAAACTCTGTTGCGTTTGAGGTAGAGGAAGAAAACATATCTTTTTGGCGTTTTTTATGTTCACACGTGCTTAAAAACAAGTTGGTTTGGTATGTTTGTATGGCAAATTTTTTTGTTTATGTTGTGCGCATGACTGTGTTTACATGGGCACCAACGTTTTTAAGTGAGTTTAAAGGAAGCACTATTAAGCTTGCTGGTATGCAAACAGCTGTTTATGATTTCGCGGGAATTTTCGGAGGGCTTTTGGCAGGTTACTTGTCAGACAAGGTTTTTAAAGGTCATCGTGGACGTGTAGGAGCAATTTTAATGTTTCTTTTGATGGGGTGTATTTTTGCTTTGTGGCAATCACCGCAAGGCGCAACTGCGTTACACTTTTTAATAATGGTGGGAATTGGTTTTTTAATTTCTGGTCCACAAATCTTGGTGGGCGTTGCTGCTTCTGATTTTGCATCAAAAAGAGCTGCAGGCACAGCATCTGGTTTAACAGGAACCTTTGGTTATTTAGGAGCAAGTGTCGCTGGAGTTGGTGTTGGTGCTGTTGTTGATAATTTTGGTTGGGATTTCGCTTTTATCATGATTACTATTTCTGCTCTTTTAGGAGCTTTTTTCTTTGCTTTGACATGGAATCATCGATCAAAAGTGCTTGAAAAAAATATAGATAATAGTGTAGCTGAGTGATAATGCATAAATGAACTACTATTACAATCGTGTTCTAAGTATTAGCCGTCGCTACAATATAGTAAGCAAGCTGCCTTATTTATTGAGCATACTTGCCATTATTTGTGGTTTTGCTACTTATTGGGCACTGACACGCAATATTGCTCTTGGCGAAAAAAGCAGATCTGTAATTTTTTTGATCTATCTTGATCTAACACTTCTTCTTCTTCTTGTTTTTGTTGTTGCTCGAAAGTCTGTCGAGTTATGGACTGAAAAACGGCAAGGACTTAAGGGATCTAAGTTGCATGCGCATATAGTTATCTTATTTGTTGTTGTTTCTGTTGCTCCTGCGCTTTGTGTTGCTTTTTTTTCTGCACAGTTTTTCAATATAGGTGTTGATGCATGGTTTGGCAAGCCTGTCCATGATGCCTTGCAAGAAGCAAGCGTTGTGGCTGAGTCTTATTTGAAAGAACATAAAAAATCAATATCCTTTGATATTGAATCATTAAAGCGGCTTTATAGTCCTTTGATGCCATCTTTTGTTGAGCAGCATGAAAATCAAGCACATCTTGACGAGTTATCTGAAAATTTAAGCCGCGAAGCAGATGAGCGTGGTCTTGCTGAGATTCTAATTTTTGACAATCAAAAGCCACCTCGCATTTTAGGTAGATCTTATCTTAGTTTTTCACTAATACTTGAAGATCTTACAGATGCTTTAAAAATACTTAAGAAAGATCCCCAAACCCCAGTTATTATTGAGTCAAAAGCAAAAGATAGGGTTCGGGCTCTTATTAAATTAGACTATTCAACAGATACGTATTTGCTTGTAGGAAAATTCATTGATCAAAAAGTATTGAAACACGTTGATTTAACAAAATCAGCTATTCAAGATTATGCTAGGCTTGAAGGTCAACATGTTGATGTTCAATTTACGTTTGTTGCATTTTTTACCATTGTTGCTTTGCTTCTACTTATGGCAGCCATATGGGGGGGGCTTGTTATTGCTGATTCAATGGTAAAACCTATTACTAAATTGATAGCAGCCGCTGAGGCTGTTGCTGAAGGTGATTTGTCTATAAAACTTGAAACGCATGCTGTTAACAATGAAATTGATGACTTGTGTCGGTCTTTTAATCGTATGACGCATCAACTATTGCAGCAAAAACATGACTTAATTTTGTCTGAAAAAAAATCCGCTTGGGCAGATATGGCACGCAAAATTGCGCATGAAATTAAAAACCCTTTAACGCCAATTCAACTTTCCGCAGAGCGATTGAAACGTCGTTATTTAAAAGAAATTACATCTGACCCTAAAACGTTTCAAGCTTGTGTGGAAACCATTATTCGCCAAGTTGGAAGCATTGGAAACTTGGTTAATGAATTTTCAAATTTTGCGCGCATGCCAGAACCAAAATTTGAATTTGTGAATTGGATTGAGCTATGCAATCACGCGCTTTTTTTACAAATTCAAGCACATCCTGAGATTGAGTTTGAATTTGAATCTGCATATGATAGTTATTTTGCATGGATTGATTCTTTCCAAATGACACAGGTTTTGAATAATCTTTTGCAAAATGCAATTAATGCTATTTCTGAAAATAAAAATTCTACCAATCCACCAAAGATTAAGCTTAGACTTTATGAAAATAACCCTATATTATGTGTTTCAATAGATGATAATGGCCCAGGATTTCCAAATATTGAAAAAAACAAACTGCTTGAGCCATATTACACAACGCGTGATAAAGGTAGTGGCTTAGGATTGGCTATTGTATATCGAATCGTTTCTGATCATCAAGGCAGGATTGAATTGAAAGAAAGTAAGGACTTAAAAGGTGCGTCGGTTGTTTTAAGTTTTTTAAATCGTGACAAAAAAGAAAAGGATGCTAATTAATGTCTCAGGATATTTTAATTGTAGATGATGAAAGTGATATCCGTGAACTTGTGTCAGGAATACTGGAAGATGAAGGCTATGCTACACGTACAGCCTCTGATGGTATATCAGCACTTGAATCAATCAAGCAACGTCAGCCTAACTTGGTTGTTTTGGATGTTTGGCTTGGTGATGGAGAACGTGATGGTTTAAAAATTTTAGATATTATCAAGCGTGATCATCCATATGTACCTGTTATTATGATTAGTGGGCATAGCACTATTGAAACAGCTGTTTCGGCTATCAAAAAGGGGGCGTATGATTTCATTGAAAAGCCTTTTCAAACAGAGCGATTATTACTAGTTGCCCGACGTGCAATTGAGTCTTCTCGATTGAAAAGAGAAAATGATGAACTTCGCATTAAAGCACGCGTCACAGCAACTGCTTTGATTGGAAACTCTAGCCATGTAACGCAGTTGCGTCAGACTGTTGAAAAAAGCGCCCAAACAAATGGACGTGTATTTATAACAGGTCCTCTTGGGTGTGGTAAAGAATCCATAGCGCGTGAAATTCATTTACAATCGAAGCGTGCGCAAGCTTCATTTTGTGTGGTAAATTGTGGCGCAATGCATCCCACAAAATTAGAAGCGGACCTTCTTGGGACTGAAATTGTGAATCATGATTCAAATCAACCACGTAAAATTGGTATTTTAGAACAAGCCCATGGTGGTACAATTTATTTTGATGAAATCACTCAATTACCACTTCCACTGCAATCACGTCTTGTAAAAATTTTACAAGAGCAAGCCTTTACGCGTGTTGGTGGTTCCGAAAAGCTTCCAATTGATGTGCGCTTCATTGCGGGTACATCTGATGACGTGCAGCTAATGATTCAAGAGGGAAACTTTAGAGAAGATCTTTATTATCGTTTAAGTGTAACCCATGTTATGCTTCCTGCATTGAAAGATCGAGTGAGTGATATTCCAATAATTGCGCAGCGCTTAATGGATGAAGCTGCCGCTGCTTCTGGCATGCAATCTCGTGTTTTTGCTGAAGATGCAATTGTATTGATGCAATCTTATAACTGGCCTGGTGATTTGCAGCAAATGCGCAATGTTATTGATTGGCTATTGATTATGCTTAACACAGAAACACAGCATCCTATTTTAGCATCCCATTTACCTTTAGAAATTATTAATGGAAATACGTTTGTTTCTAATTGGCAAAGTAAAAGTGCTGATATTGTTGTCTTACCTTTGCGTGAGGCACGTGAAGCATTTGAACGTGAATATCTATTAGCGCAAGTAAATCGCTTCTCAGGAAATATTTCACAAACAGCTCGTTTTATTGGCATGGAGCGTTCTGCATTGCATCGCAAATTACGTGCACTTGGCGTGCATGATTTAAGGCATCGTGGTGATGAAGACATGCTTCCTGACGAAGCTATTGGTGCATAAGCAAGATGAAAGTAATCATACTCGGCGCAGGGCAAGTTGGTTATAGCATAGCTCGCTACCTCGCAAACGAAGAAAATGATATCACTGTTGTTGATCATTCACCTGAAGTTTTAAAACGTATAAGTGATAAAATTGATGTGAAACCCATCGTTGGTTTTGCATCGCATCCTAATGTCTTGCAGCGGGCAAATGCTGAGAGTGCTGATCTTTTGATTGCTGTCACTGCCTCTGATGAAGTTAATATGGTTGCGTGTGAAGTTGCTCATTCTATGTTTGGCGTTAAAACAAAGATGGCACGTATTCGTCATGAAAATTACTTAATAGGAGATAGGTCTTCTTATTTAAGTAAAAATATGTCTATTGACGTAACTATTTCACCTGAAGTTGAAGTTGCAAAATCACTTGCTCGAAGTGCCCGAATTGCAGGAGCATTTGAAGTTATTTCCTTGGTTGGTGATCAAATAAAAATTATTGGTGTGCGCTGCCATTCGCGCTCGCTTATCTTAAATACTCCTTTGCGTTTACTTTCTACACAGTTTACTCAGCTTGATATTATTATCTTGTGTGTATACAGAAATGATGTGCATTTTTTCCCTAAAAAAGATGATGTTCTTGAAGTTGATGATGAAGTTTATTTTGTTGTGCGACAGGAAGATGTTGAATCAGCAATGGAAGCCTTTGGTTACTTCACCCAAGAAAAGCGTAAAATTATTATTGTTGGTGGTGGGAATATTGGACTGGGATTTGCTCAGGAATTAGAAGCACAAAATACCGGTATAAAAGTTAAAATAATTGAAAAAAACACAGAGCGCTCTGAAATAATTGCGCACGTATTAAAATCAACAGAAGTGCTTAACGGTGATGCTCTTGATTTGGATGTTTTGACGGAAGCTAATGTTCAAGATGCTGAAACGATTTTGGCATTAACAGATGATGATCGTGTAAATATTCTTGTTTCTTTGTTGGCAAAGCGTCAAGGCGCAAAAAGAGCAACAGCACTTTTGAATAAAATGACATATGCGAGCTTGGTAACATCATTAGGTGTTGATGCTATTATTAGCCCACGTGTTATTACTGTGTCGACTATTTTGCAATACGTGTTTCAAGGACGTGTGCGCACAATTCATTCCTTAGCTGGAGGATATGCTGAGGTTATTGAGGCTGAGGCACGAGAAACAAGTTATATCATTGGCTTAACGATTGAGGATATAACAGTTCGTGATTCCATTTACGTGGCTGCTGTTGTACGTAACAATGATGTTATTTTAAACCCACGCCGGCTTATTGTTGGGGTTGGAGATGTACTTGTAATGATGGTGAAAAGAGATAGTTCACGAAAGGTTGAAAAGCTTTTTTCTATAAGGCCATCTTACCTGTAGAAAGTTTTTAGTCTTTGTTAGCATACCTTATATGTTTTACAAACACGACGTTCGTAGGCGATCGAGTACACCTTGTAAGATAAAACTAGCAGCTACTTTATCAACAGTTTCTTTTCGTTTTGCACGTGACATGTCTGCTTCAATTAATGTTCGGTTAGCCGCGCATGTTGAAAGACGTTCGTCCCAAAGATAAATAGGAAATCCTAGAGATGCAAAATGCGCCTCAAGAAATTCTTTTACCTTTTTTGCCTGAGGACCTTCATCTCCATTCATCAATAGAGGCAATCCTGATACAAATGCGCCTACTGGGTATTGCTTGAGCAGCTTATGCAATTGTGCTTTCCAATCAGTTTTTCGATCAAGCATAGCGAGTGGGGAAGCTATAAACCAAGTCGCATCACAAGCACTCACGCCGATGCGACGGTCTCCTATATCAAGACCAATGAGGCGTTTTTGTTGTTGTTTTAATGGTGTAAGATCGTCTAGCGTGCAATACATAAAAATAAATAGTATAAAATAAAAAATGAATTAGGTATTCATAGCATATTGTTTTGTTCTGGGCAAGATGTATGTTTTTTAATTTATTAATTTTATTTTTACATGATAATTTAAAAAGAGAAAATAAATTGTATTTTTATTGATAGTGAGAAAAATTTTACATTTTTCGTTTAAAACAAAGATGCTTATCACTCTTTTTTTTTAATTTCAAGCCTTGTATTTTTTTTATTTTAAGACGATATTAACAATATGTTGATTGAGTTGGTGTTTTTGATATCTACATATAGTATTTGTTGAAAATTATTGCTAATTCAAGACCACACAATGAAATCTTAATTTTAAAGAAGGAATGTGCTTTATGAAAATTCAACGTCGTTGCACCATCGCAGGGAAATCACCCTATGATTCTATCGTGTTTCGTAGTGCAAGTAGTGAGATTAGAAACCCAGATGGTTCAATTGTTTTTAAGTTGGATGGGATTGAAGTGCCTGAAGCATGGTCACAAGTTGCATGCGATGTTTTAGCCCAAAAATATTTCCGTAAAGCTGGAGTTCCAGTAGAAACTGTTCCTGTTGCAGAAGAGGGTGTTCCTGCTTGGCTTTGGCGCCGTGATGCAAAACAAGGAACTTCTTATTCAAGCGAAGTAACCGCAAAACAAGTTTTTGATCGCTTAGCTGGAACGTGGACCTATTGGGGCTGGAAAAATCGCTATTTTGATGCTGAAGAAGATGCACTTACATTTTATGATGAATTGCGTTTGATGTTGGCAAGTCAAATGTGTGCACCAAACTCTCCGCAATGGTTTAATACGGGTCTTTACTGGGCGTATGGAGTGAATGGACCGGCGCAAGGGCACTATTATGTTGACGATGCGACTGGTGTGTTGACAGCATCTGAATCTTCTTATGAGCGCCCACAACCACATGCGTGTTTTATCCAAGGGATTAATGATGATCTTGTGAATGACGGCGGTATTATGGATTTATGGGTTCGCGAGGCACGTTTATTCAAATATGGTTCAGGTACAGGAACAAACTTTTCTAATGTTCGTGGATCAGGTGAATCTTTATCCGGCGGTGGAAGATCTTCAGGTTTGATGAGCTTCCTTCGTATTGGTGATCGTTCTGCAGGTGCTATTAAATCAGGCGGCACAACACGTCGCGCAGCTAAAATGGTTGTGCTTGATATTGATCACCCGGATGTTGAAGAATTTATCAACTGGAAAGTTGTTGAAGAACAAAAAGTTGCAGCACTCGTTTCTGGATCAAAGATTAATCATCGATATTTAAATGAAATTTTAAACGCATGTATGCATGCTGATTTACCAAAAGAGCAAAAAACAGATCCTAAGCATAACAGTGTATTGAAAGATGCTATCCGTGCTGCACGTAAAGCAATGGTAAACGAAAATATGATTCGTCGTACTTTGTATTTGGCTGAGCTTGGACATACACAAATAGAAGTTCCGGTTTATACGACTGATTGGGATTCTGAAGCGTATGGTACAGTTTCAGGTCAAAACTCAAATAATACAGTTCGTTTATCAAATGAATTTATTGAAACAGTTTTGAATGACGGTGATTGGCAGCTTAAAGGCCGAAAAGCAGGAGAAGTCGTGCGCACAACAAAAGCACGTGATTTAATGGATAAAATTGGCTATGCAGCTTGGGCATGCGCTGATCCAGGGGTTCACTTTTCATCGACAATTAATGAATGGCACACATGTCCTAAAAGCGGTCCGATTAATGCATCAAACCCATGTTCTGAATACATGTTTTTGGATAACACAGCATGTAACTTAGCGTCTATTAACCTTGTGACGTTTTATAAAGACGGCAAATTTGATACGGCCTTGTATGAGCATACAATTACCTTGTGGACAATGGTGCTTGAAATTTCAGTTTTAATGGCGCAATTCCCATCGAAAGAAATTGCTCAACTTTCCTATGAGTACCGTACGCTTGGGTTAGGCTATGCAAACATTGGTGGTTTGTTGATGGCGATGGGTGTCCCTTATGATAGTGCTGAAGGCAGATCTGTTGCAGGTGCACTTGCAGCATTGCTTACAGGACGTTCATATGCAACCTCTGCTGAAATGGCAAAAGAGCATGGTCCATTTAAGGGGTATATAAAAAACCGTGAAGATATGCTCCGTGTGATTCGTAACCATAGAAAAGCTGCTTATGGCGAGTCGAAAGGATATGAAGGACTAACAATTAATCCAATTCCATTAATTGAAAAAGACTGTTCATTTAAAGAACTTGTAAAATCAGCCCGAAATTCGTGGGATCAAGCACTTAAGCTTGGTGAAAAACATGGATATCGCAATGCGCAGACAACCGTTATTGCTCCAACAGGTACAATTGGCCTCGTGATGGATTGTGATACAACAGGAATTGAGCCAGATTTTGCTTTAGTCAAATTTAAAAAACTTGCAGGTGGTGGATATTTCAAAATCATTAACCAAATGGCACCGATTGCTTTAAAAAAGCTTGGTTATAGTGGCTCTGAGATTGAGGCAATTACACGTTATGCTGTGGGGCATGGTACGTTAAAGGGATCACCGGCAATTAGCTTTGAACAGCTTGCAGCTAAAGGATTTACAGCTGAAATTTTATCAACACTTGAGACGTCTTTATCGACAGCTTTTGACATTAAGTTTGCATTCAATAAATGGACGCTTGGTGAAAGCTTCTGTAAAGATGTGCTTGGTATTTCAGATGATCAATTGAATGATATGAGCTTTGATGTATTGACTTATCTTGGATTTACAAAAGCTGATATTGATGCTGCTAATAATTATTGTTGCGGCACGATGACACTTGAAGGTGCTCCACTCTTAAAAGATGAGCATCTACCTGTATTTGATTGTGCATCACCGTGTGGCCGTACTGGAAAGCGTTTTTTATCATCCATGAGCCATATTACAATGATGGCAGCTGTACAACCATTTGTATCAGGGGCAATTTCAAAAACTATAAACATGCCAAACACAGCATCTATTGAAGAATGCAAAGAAGCGTATCTATTATCATGGCGTTTATGCTTGAAAGCAAATGCACTTTATCGTGATGGGTCGAAGCTTTCACAGCCAATGAATTCTGTGGCTTTTGATGAAGAAGAAGCTGAGGATTTATCGGCGCTTCCTGCAACAGCAAAAGCATCTGCGGCAGCAGAAAAGATTGTGGAACGTATCGTTGAACGTGTTGTTCATCAATCTGATCGCCGTAAATTGCCAAACCGTCGTGGTGGATATACGCAAAAAGCGGTTGTTGGTGGTCATAAAATTTACCTTAGAACAGGTGATTATTTTGATGGTACACTTGGTGAGATTTTCATTGATATGCACAAAGAAGGTGCATCTTTCCGTTCATTGATGCATAACTTTGCAATGGCTATTTCTATTGGTTTGCAATATGGCGTTCCTCTTGAGGAGTTTGTAGAAGCATTTACATTTACACGTTTTGAGCCATCAGGCATTGTGGAAGGAAATGATACTGTTAAGATGGCAACATCTATCTTGGATTATTTATTCCGTGAATTAGCAATTACGTATCTTGGCCGCCATGACTTAGCACATGTAAAGCCCGTTATGTCGAATGATACGATTGGTGATACAAGCGATTATGCAGTTCTTGATGAGCACCAAGAAGATGCGCAAGTAAAACCAGTAACAACGGCATCATTAAAGCGTGAGCATGTCGTTTCTGTTTCAGCTGATGTAGGAACAGATGAAGAAGATGAGCTTGAACAGCCATTATGTGCAACTGGTACAGATGATACAACCTATAGTTCTGTAATATCATCATCAGAAACACCTAAGAAAAGGCGCTTATCTGTTGTTGCTGATAAAGCAGCTGAAGCACGTTTGCAAGGCTATCAAGGTGATGCATGTTCTGATTGTGGTAACTTTACAATGGTGCGTAACGGCACCTGTTTGAAGTGCAATACCTGTGGAGCTACAAACGGCTGTAGTTAATACAAATTTTATTATGAGCTAAAAAATAGAGCATGCTTGATTTGTTTCAGGCATGCTTTTTTGTAAAATAGGGTTTCGTTATGGATGACTTGGTAAATAATTTTAATAAAAGTGTGATGACCAGTTCAATTGTGCTACATGATTTTCATAAAGAAAAATTTGGGCATAAAAAGTGGATTGAATATTGTGTAGAGCTTATGAGCCAATATGGGCTTGTTCCAACGCATATGGGGATAAGTGCGCCATCTTTGAAATCTGAAAAAATGAATGCTTATGAACGTGAATTCAAAAAATTTGATAAAATTTATTCACAATCAATAACAAGCATTTGTGTGCAAGCAGTGCGTCATGGGGGAACTGAAACACCTGAGAACGATTTGTTTAGCTGTAATTTTGATATTGATCTAAAAAGAAAAAGAACAACATTTGTTTTAACAATAAGTGATTCAGTGCGCCTTTTGTCAAATGATGAAATAAAGAAAATCATAAGTAAGTTATGTGAGTTTTTTAATCCTTCATATGGTTATTATTATAAGCGCTTAGCAACAAAAGGACCTAGATGGTATGCGTGTGGTGTTCCAGTCGGTCTTGAATTGGATGATTTAGAGTATGCTCATATTGATATGTGGGGGGAGAAGTTTAGGATAAGCAACATATACCAAATAGGAGACCTGCGTGATATTTATCGTATGAATTTAGTGATGGATAAACATCTTAATCGTGAAATCGCATCAAATATGACATTGCGTTCATTTATTGAATCAAATCCAATTCATGGAAAATTGGAATATATAGACGATAAACGTTGTATTTGGTTGATTGAAGATGAAAATACAACAGTAATACGCGATGTTATTAAATCTTCAGGAGTTATTATTGCAGGGTAAAAACTGTGATTGCTGAATTTCAAAAACAATTTCTCCTTACATAATATTTAAATTCTCATCACATGCTGTTTATTGTAGATCTTATTTAATTTTATTTTTTTGAAAATCACTCACTTTATTTAAGACAGTAATTAAATATCTATCCATAAATTCAGGCATTAAGACTTCTTCAGCTAACTTACGTGCGTCACCCGCAATTTTTTGAGCATATTCAGGATGTGCATTTAGATCCCGAACTGTGTCAACAAGATTAGATAAATCGTTATTTATTTTCATATAATTGACTCCATCAATAAGCAGAGAGATCCAAAAATTTTCATACTTTGTTTGAAATAAAGGGACTGAGCCTGAAGCCATGATCGTTTCTGGTCGTGCAAAGGGAGGTGCATGATTTCCATCAAAGCATATTAAATATCTAAATTTATTTTGATCTTTCATGTCTTCATAACCTGCAGGAAGACCAAATGTTTTTGTCATATAGTTAATGTATTCAGCACTATTATCGCTTTGAAGTGAATACGTGTTTATAAATCTGATATCTAAAAGATCTGGATATTTTAATGATAAATGAGCACCTTTAAGACGTGGAAATTCCATTTTTTTTACGGCATCCATTGTATAAGCGCCACCTGTTTGTGAGCCTCTAAATTTGGCAGTAGGAGTTCGTTCAAGGAAAGGAATTGTATTTTTATATGCATTTATAAAATTTTTTCTAAATCCTTTTTGTAGGATGTAATAGTCTGGAATGAGTGTTTCCATACCTTCTCTGCCTGATATTGAGTACGGGTTTAAAAGAATAATGTGATTTTTAATAAAACTAATTATTGTATCTTCATACTGAATCCCATTATCTAAATGAATAAAAAAATCAAAAGGACCATTTATTTTTGAAATGTTTTTTTTGATAAAATCACTTACTACGCTAGAAAATACAGATTCTTGTTCACTTGGATTTTTATTAATTAAATTTACTCTTAATTTTTTTTCTTTTGTCATTGTTACTCTGGCAAAGGAGATATCACCGATTGGCTGTGTTTTTAGAATCTGCTCAAATTGGTCATTATATTCTTTTGATATTTTCTTATGAGCAAATGATTTTTCTATACGTGTAATTAGCGTTTGCTGCATGGGGCTAAATATCGCATTAGACTCACTTAATATGGAGATTATTGATGTATGAAAAAATAAAGCGCAAATGATTATAGATATTGATAAATAAAAATTTTATGTTTAATTGATTTCTATATAATACCTTATATAGATTTTAAATCGTCTTAGTTGCACGTGCCAGCACAAGCACATCGACATGTATTGCTCCAGCTTCTTTTAATATGCGCGCACATTCATTCAAGGTCGCACCTGTTGTCATCACATCATCGATAAGTAATAAATTTTTCCCAGCAACAATGTGTCTATTAGCAATGAGGGAATTTTTAATATTCTTTGCACGATCACCTGCTGATTTATGTCCTTGTGAAGGTGTGTGTCGTATACGTTTAAGTGCGCCTTTTAATACAGGGATAGGTTCATGTGTTTCCTTATTATAAAGGGCAATTCCATGAGCTAAAAGCGTTGCTTGATTATATCCACGTTTTACAAAACGCCAAAAGTGCAAGGGGACAGGCACAATACCGTCATAGCTATTATTCTGTAATTCTATCGTACTTTTCATCCAAGGTGAAAATAGCTGTGTATAGCCTGAACGGCCTGAATGCTTAAATTGTGTGATAAGTCTTTTTGCAGCGTCATTATACGTGATCGGGGCATATGCCGCATCAAAGTGAAATTCTATTCCGTAACAGGATGCGCATTCATCTCCATCAAAGGTAAGTGGTGCTGAGCAGCGTTTACATGTTGGATCTGTGATAAAGGACACATTTTGCCAACATTCAGTGCATAATGATGGTTGCCCCAAAGGTTCGCTTGAGTGTGGGATGGTTTGTGTAAATGTGCCACACATAATACATCGTTTTGGAAGAACAAAATTAAGGATCGGGCGAAAAAGCCTTTTAAGAAGCATAACTTTTCTCATACGCTAAAAGCTGTTCTTTTAATTCTGGTCCATATGCAAAACCGCCTAAGGTACCATTTTTTGCAAGAACTCTATGGCATGGAATAAAGCCTATGATTGGGTTTCTGCCAATGGCTGTTCCAACTGCGCGTACGGCAAGTGGATTGTGAATAGTTGATGCAATCTTACTATAATGCGTTGTTGTGCAATGGGGGATAAGCGTAAGCGCTTTCCACACACTAAGTTGGAAAGGTGTGCCAAGTGGCTTTGCTTTTAATGGGAGTTCATGGAAGGGGAGATGAGGGTAATAATTTGTATCATGCGGATGTGGTTTATAAGGTTTTAAGCTAAGCATATATTCAGCACTATCAATTTCTGATATCCAGAATCCAAAAGGTGTATCATAAACAAATAATGAGCTTATTTTTTTATGTTGTTCTGTGTTATCGTTTGTCCAATCAAAATTTAATTCCTTAGCAAAAATCATTGCCTTATTTCCTTAAGAACGCTATATTCATCACATGTTCGGAACGTAGCGCAGCCTGGTAGCGCACTATTCTGGGGGGATAGGGGTCGTGGGTTCAAATCCCGCCGTTCCGACCATTAATCTTTTTCCCCATTCATTTTGCTTTAAACTAATTCCTCTTCAACTGTTTCGTTTTTAAGTTTTGACTGGATTTCGCATTTTTTAAAATACCTTATACTGAAGGGAATGAGTGCAAGATATAGAACTCCGATAAGTGCAAGCATGTGCCATGGGTAGCTATATATAAGTCCTACTGCAATAAACAATGTAAGTAAAAATGGTAAAACAAGCGTTGATGGAACAACAAGTTTTTTTAGTGTAAATGTTGGGATGCGGCTTACCATAAGAATGCTTGCAAGCATCATAAAGAAAGCATAAGAACACGTGTGTTGAAAAATAGTTGCTTTTGGCAGTGCGTATTGAAGAACAATTGGGAAAAAAGCCAAAAAACCACCCGCTGGCGCAGGAACACCTGTTGAAAAACCTTTTAGCCAATCTGGTTGATCTTCATCTAGGCTCATTACGTTAAATCGTGCAAGACGCAGTGCCATACAAACAGTAAAAAATAAAGCAATAGCCCAGCCAGTTTCTCCCCAATCAGATAGCCCTTTTAGATACATAATAAGTGCTGGCGCAATACCAAAACTTAAAAAATCTGAAAAAGAATCAAGTTCAGCACCAAAACGGCTAGCACTATTTAAAAGGCGCGCAAGACGACCATCAAGTGTATCAAGGATCGCCGCTAACAGAACTGAAACAATAGCAAGTTCCCATTTTTCCAAAAGAGCAAAACGGATAGCCGTCATGCCACAACACAATGCCATAAGCGTAGTTATGTTTGGAATCATGGCCGTTAATGATTGCGCTTTTAGTTTCTTTCGTTGTCTAAAACGCTCAGGAATACGGGCTCTTAATGGTTTGCGTCTGAATTGTTCTGGTGAACGGCGGAAATACATTAAATTGCCTCCACGATGTGGCCCTGACGTGCTGGCTCATCACTTGTGAAGTCAGCTAAAATAGATTCACCAGCTATAACGCGTTGACCAACGCAAACGAGTGGATTTATTGACTTTGGAATAAATACATCCATGCGGCTTCCAAAGCGGATCAATCCATATTGACTGCCGGCAATAACATCGTCACCTGTATTTACATCACAACGAATACGGCGTGCGATTAAGCCAGCGATTTGAACGAATGCAAGATCACCAAAAGTTGTTGTCATGACAATAGAATTACGTTCATTGTGCTCACTTGCTTTGTCAAGAGACGCATTGAAAAAACGACCTGGATGATAAATAACTTTTTTTACAAGACCGTCCATTGGAATACGATTAATGTGAACGTCAAACACATTTAAGAAAATGCTGATACGCGTAAACATTTCTGTACCAAGTTCAAATTCAGCCGGTGGAACCATCTCTTTAATCATAACGATTTTACCGTCTGCTGGGCTTACTACAAGACCCGGACGAAGAGGTGTTGTGCGTTTTGGATTGCGAAAGAAATAAAAACACCAAACGGTTAAGATTGCGCCTATCCAGCCACCAAACTGAGATGCAAGTGAAATAAGAATGCTAATGGCAGCAAAAATTGCTACGAAGCGCCAGCCTTCTGGATGGATAAGTTTTGTTATATTCATAAAATGACCTTTATCTGACTATCTGCTTTTTTATACGTACTTTGTATCATAGCTAAAATTACTGCATAGCGAAAGAGAATGTGTGAAATTATATGTAATTAAGTATGAAAAATGATAGTTTATGAAAAAAATTAGGTTTATAATTTTTGGAAAAAATCTTTTAGTTCATTGCAACACATATTTATTGTAAATTCAAAAATTTGGTATTCAGCGTAGTTGTTTACACAAAATGGGTCGTTTTTTAAAATAGATAAAAGTGCATGTCTGTTTATTGCTTTCGCTAATATTACACCACCTGTGCGAGGAATTTGTGGGCCTGAGACGATGAATGTACCATCGCTATAATGCTTTTTTAAAAAATCTACATGAGCTGGTCGTATTTCTAAAATTGTATCAAGGGCTACTAAGTAACGAATGATAACTATGAAAAGTGTTTTTTCTGGTTGCTGTTGTGTCATGATTTTGGTTTACTTTTTAAATTGCTTTAGGATGAGAATAATGAAAAACGGGAAGAAAAAATCTTCCCGTTTGCTTGTTTATTGGACGAATAGTTTTAGTCTGCGTCATTAAATGCTTGAGTGGCCATTTTAAAGAGCTTTTCATTAAGTTCATAGTCAACGCGATCACGTGCTGTCATTGTAAGAATTGGCACGATATCTTGTTGCGTCATTTGCTGGAGGCTATCGCGAATTTTTTTCTTTGTCGGCTCGTCCATTTTATCAGCATCCATTTTTTTTAATTTTAAAATGATGATGCTATCATTAGGTAATTCATCATAAGCAGGCTTTTCAATTGTTAAAGTAAATAATTTTTCTGTTAGTTTAGATGGAAGAAGTGAGAAAAATTTATTTTCTTGTGATTTTTTAAATTCAGGAAGTTCAAGATCAACGCGGCGTATTGTGTGATCTGCAGAATATGAAAGATGATGTTTATGCGCATGCGCTTTCAGTTCATTTTCATCTTTTATACATTTTTGTGCAAGTTTATGTGCAGCTTCACGTTTTTGAGTGCGTACCCAGTCTTTGTTTACTTTTTCCTTTATAGATGCGAATTCAGGAATGATAGCTGGCGTAATTTTTTCAACATGTACGACAAATGAAAGTGTTGCTGATACATCTGTAATCATGCTATCTTTGCCGGCATCTAGCATGAATACTTGCTCTAGAACAGCTTCTCTGATTTTTCTATTTAAAGGTTCAAGCGCATCTTTTCCTTCAGATGAAGTGCCCTCTTGATTAAATGGCAATAAATTAATAACGATCAAATTATGCTTTTTTGCAGCATCAGCTAATTTTATACCTGCAGCAAGTTCATCTTCAAACGCATTACGAAGTTCTTGAAAAAAGTCTGCATACTTTTGAATGCGCAAATCTTCTTCAATTTTTCCTCGTACTGCAGACAGAGGTTCAATTACGCTTTTTTCAATTTTTGTTACTTCATAAATTGAATATGTTGTCCCTGTTTCAATCGGATCCGATGGTTTTCCAACTTCCAGTGAGAAGATGGTTTTTTGCAAGTTTTCTGGTATATCTGCTTTTTCAATAAGTCCGATGTCATCAAATTTACCGCCTGGCACATCACGGACAACGGCTGTCATTGGACGACCTTTTTTCAAATGTTCTGACGCTGCAAGTGCTGTTGCTTGATTTGGGTAGTTGATTTTACGTATGATGCGTCGCTCTGGGCGTGTGAATTCATTAATAGAATTAGCGTAACGCTCATTCACTTCATTTTCTGTGAGTGCAATTTCTTTACTGAGAATGTTTTGATCAAAAACAACAACTTGAGCTGTTCTGTATTCTGGGATTTTATATAATTCTTTTTTTTGTTCAAACATAAGTTTTAAGTCATCTTCGGATGCTTGCTTATCAAGTTGAATTGTGTCAAATGGAATTGTAATAGATGCGAACGTGTGCTTCATGGTTAGTTCATCTGTGATGATGTCTACAAGCACCTTTGGTAAGCGGGTTGAGCTCGCTAGTGTGCCAACAAGTTGTTGTTTGTAAATATCTTCGCGAATTTGTTCTAAAAATTTTGTTTCAGACAGGCCGTTTGATCGTAAAATTTCACGTAAAAGTTGACTGTCATAAGCTCCATCTTTTTTGAACACGGGTTGTTGCCGAACAATTTCGCCTACAAACGTATCTGATGCTGCAAAATTCATATTAAGTAAAAGCTGGGTGAGGGCTTTTTGGTTAATTAAGCGCTCAAGTACAAGCTTATGAAGTTCTAATTTTCTTAAAATTTTTGGATCAAGTTTGCCTTTATACATTTCTTGTATGCGGCTTGTTTCTTGGTTAAGCGCATGCGATAACTCTTCATAAGAAACATCATGTTTACCAATTCGAGCAATAGGTCTATTTGACCAATATTTTTGTATAACGTCAGCGATACCCCACAAACCAAAGCTTGCCCCAAGGATACCTAAGAATATTTTAACGGCTAAACCTTGCGCGCGTCCGTGAATTTTATTTAACAACATATAAGATCGTACTTTCAGAGTGTTTTAGTAAAAGTACGTTTAGTGTAGCGATTGTTTTTGGAAGACTCAAGAAGTGATATTCAATTTTTTGAAAAAAATGCCAGAAAATGTGGCTCCCCGGGACGGACTCGAACCGCCGACCAAGTGGTTAACAGCCACTTGCTCTACCACTGAGCTACCGGGGAATTGTGTAAATAGTTTTAGCAGATATTTTTTGTGTTGGCAATTTTTATTTTTATAATTTTTATTTTTATCTGATTTTGTGACAGAAATAAGAAAAACTAGAAGAAAAAAAAGATGTAACTTCCTTTTTTTTATTTGCAATTTTAAATAAATTTGTTTCATTATATACAGACACACTTAGAAAGATTTTAAACCCATGCAATGTAATGAAGCGCCTTTAATGACAGCTAAAATCTGCCATGATCTGGCAACACCATTAAGTGCGATGAGCTTACTTATAGATTTAGCTTTTGAAAACTCAAAAGATCCATACATTGAGGCGACCTTTCGTGAGAGTTTAGAAAAGGCAACATTAAAATTGCAGTTCTTTCGCTCGCTGCTTACTATAAATTCGGAACAACCTCTTTATTCTGATGTGCATGCTATTTTAACTAAAAGTGCAGCATCTGCAAAAGTACGCTTAATGTTACCTGCAGTATGCCCAGATGGCTCTGGTGCACGTCTGTTATTGGGTCTGACTCACATCTTGATTGAAGGCTTAATACGCGGTGGCAGCGTACATGTTGAAGTTGATAATAACGTGCTAAGATTCACAGCAGAAGGGGATCCGTTGCAACTTCGCCCAGGGTACAAAGAAGCTTTAATGAATATAGAGAATGTAGATGTTAATGCGCGAAATATATTGCCAGTGCATTTATCAGGTTTAGCGCGTTCAATGATGCTTGGAATTAAAATTACAACTGAATCAAAGCAAAAAATTGTTATTGAAACGGTAATGAAGGATTAGCCTGCTTAGTTTATTTTCGCCAAAGCTTGTCCTTTTTTAGTCGTTTTTCTATTTCTTTAGGCATATACCTCTCATCGTGTTTAGCTAATAAGCGTTCTGCTTCAAAAATATTATTGTTTAAAAATCCTTCGGCAACCATGCCTTGACTTTCTTTAAAAAGCTCAGGTGGAATGCCACGGTAGTGGACACTGCATATTCCTTTATGCTCATCGGTGAGTGCAAATATAATATCTATTCCATTTTTTTTAATACTGTGCTTTGCGACAAGCCCGCCAAGACGAAAACGCTTTCCTGTTTTTGTTGGATGTGTACTTGGCAATTTTATAAGCTCTGATGGCATGACAAAAAAAAGTATATTTTCACGAAATGCTGTGGTAAGCCATAAGGAAACACCAATGGCAATGCACAATACTGCTATAATTTGAACAATACGTTCATGTGTCCGTGTCATGGCAATATACAATTTTAATGTAAAGATAAGCAAGGCTGATGGCCGTTACACCGTATGCAAGAAAAACGTAGGTCATTGTAATTTTTCCTTGCATTCATGAATCAACTTCTCAATACGGTAAGTACCTAAGTAAATTGCGTAGAGAGCAAAAGCCAAGGCCATAATCCATAAAGGCCATGCCATAGATGAATGAATAGCTGACGTTTTTGAAAAAATTTGAATCGTTGCTGGTTGATGAAGTGTGTACCACCAATCAACAGACCCTTTAATAATAGGAATATTAATAAATCCTAATACAGCAACAAAGGAAGCTGGGACAAGTTGGCGTAAATTATGTGGACGACTAAGGTGTATGTAGCCTATGTAAAGCAAGAAAAGTACAAACATAGAGGTTAAACGTGCATCCCATACCCAGAAAGTGCCCCATGTAGGTTTGCCCCAAATGCTTCCTGTTATAAGGCTAATGATGCAATAAGTAGCGCCAATTGGCGCAATTGCTTTGCTTACTAAAAAATACTGTGGAATGCGCGTTGCAAGGCCGATAGCTGAAAAAATAGCCATGCAGCTATAAATGGAAAGAGCTCCCCATGATGCAGGGACATGGACATACATAATTCGTGCATAATCACCTTGTTGATAATCACTGGGAGCAAGTAACAACCCTCCATAGCTACCAATTAGTAAAAGCAATAGGGTAGGGACGCAGACTATTTTTCGAATAAGAAACGCTTTTTTTAAAATATTTTTTGGTTTTGATAAAGCGTAAATATATCTTTTCATGTAAAAGCACTCATGGGTTTTTTAATGCACACTTGTGTTTGCAAAAGGGCTGTCTAATGAAAAAGTTGGAATTTCAATTTTTACAAGATCTCCCTCTGGTGTTTCCATTTCGTAGTAACCACTCATGAAACCAGATGGGGTATGAAGAGGGGTTCCGCTTGTATATTCAAAAAGCTCACCTGGATTTAAAATTGGTTTTTCGCCAATAACGCCTTCTCCAGAAACCTCTTTTACTTGGCCATTACCATCCGTAATATGCCAAAAGCGATTGATAAGTTGATAGGGAGCATCCCCATGGTTTTCAATTTGAATATGGTAGCTCCACATAAATTGGGATTTTTCAGGCAGAGAGTGTGATTGCAGAAAAAAAGGCTGCACTGTTACGCAGATTTCTTTGGTTTTAGAAGAATAGGTAAAATTTTTATGTGTCATACGCTTATTTCTCGAAAATAGAGGGGCCTTGCAATGTCCTATTTAAAACCGAATTTTAGGCGTATGTCAAATTTCAAATTACATATCTTTTGGATCAAATCTAAAAGCACTCGTTTTCCATTGCTCATATTTCTTTGGAGGAAGTGGTAATGGGCTGCAATTTGGGTCTAATACAGCACGTTTTGCACTTTCAGCAGCAGTTCTAAATGCTGGATCTTTTGCTAACCGATCTTTATCCATAATTTCTGCGGATTTAACAGTTCCATCTGGTTCTAGCTCCATTTGGATATCGACGACAATATCTTTTGCACCCTGGGAACCTGCATGGAATGTCCAGCATTTGCGAAGGGTCTGGCGCACAGCATCAAGTTCATTAGCTGTTAAGTCAGCAGCAATAGAATCTGCAGGTGCGCCTTTGCTATCAGCGCCATCCTCATCAATAAGTTTGTCTAAAATGTCATTAAGTGATTTTTGAGATGATTTTGCCTTAGGATCAACCTTTTTGTCTTTATTTGTGTTTTTCGTTTTGTGCAAGTTAACTAGAGCCTTGTCATCTGATTTTGTTGTTTTTTTCTTTTCAACTTCCTTTTTTTTATCTTTTTCTTTAGATGAATCCTTTTTTTTGTCATCTTTCTTTTTCGTGTCTGGTTTCTTTTCTTCCTTTTTAGGTGAATCCTTTTTCTTATCTTCTTTTTTTAAGATATGAGCTGAATCAGGATCAATTTTGGATTCTTCTTTCTTAGGTTCAGGCTTTTGATCAGGTTTCTTTTGTTCTCGTTCTTGTTTTGGGGTTTCAACAGGTTTTACGTCTTCCAAAACCTTTTCTTCTTCAGGTGGAGGAGGTGTGGTTTCTACCGGTTTTATTTCTTCTGGTGGCTTGATGATATCTTGCTTCTTTTGGTTCATAGGAGCAAGTTTTGGTGCTGCTGAACGATCTGAAATTTTAACAAAATCAATTACCATAGGGCTGTTATCTTTTATAACCCGATTAAACGGGTTTCCTAAATCCATTAGGATCAGAATAAAAATAATTCCATGTATGATAAAAGAAACAAACGCAGCGTGTTTCATGAAAGCTACCTTGTTTGTTTGAGAGGGGAAGGAGGAAGGGATGGTTTTGCAGGCAGTGCATTTGCTGATTTTGCTGTAGGTACAATTCGACGTTGAGTCAACACAGCTTTGTTTGAAAGAGTGGCATCTGGTTTGCTTGAAGTAGGCTTTTTATGTGCTGATGCGACTTGTTCGCTTTTTTGGCTTCTGGTCAATGTTGGCGGAGTGGGCAATTCAGCAATGAGGGATACGCGTGAAAAACCAGCTGCAGCAATAGCCCCCATAGTTTCCATGATTTGCCCGTACGGTAGTTTTTTATCGCCACGCACATAAATTTTTGTGTCAGGTTTTCCTTCTGCTGCAGCTTGTAGCTTTATAAGAATTTCTGGTAACGGCAGCTCTGTTTCTTGAAAAAAAGTTTGACCATTTACATCAATGGACACAACAAGAGGTTCCACTTGGTCATTCATTTGTGCAGCTTGTGTTTTTGGTAAATCAACTGGTACCCCAACTGTCATCATAGGCGCCGTTACCATAAAAATTATCAACAGCACAAGCATCACATCAACAAGTGGCGTTACATTAATATCGCTTGAAGGACGAAAACTTCGGCGACGTCTGCCGCGGATACTGCTATTATGAGAAAGATTGCTGGCCATAATTTTTATGCATTCTCTTCGAGTTGACGGGAAATGATAGCTATGAATTCACTTGAGAAAGCATCAAGACGATTTGCATAACGGTTAAGATCGCTTGAAATTTTATTGAACGCGATTGCTGCTGGAATGGCAGCAACGAGACCAATGGCTGTCGCAAATAGTGCTTCAGCAATACCTGGTGCAACAACGGCAAGGTTAGCGCTTTGCTGTGATGAGATTGCTTCAAAGCTGTTCATAATACCTAAAACAGTTCCAAATAAACCAACAATCATTCCATTTGAACCTAGTGATGCAAGGAATGTCATATAACGTTCAAGTTGCTCCATTTCACGGCCAAGCGTCAGTTGCATTACGCGATCAATCCGCTGTTCGAGCGTGCCGCGAAATTCATTTGTTCTCATTTTTCCCTTAGATAGGGTGCGACGCCACTCGCGCATTGCTGAACAGAAAATAGTAGATAATGGATCCTTTGGATTTTTATGTATTCGGTCATAAAGATCATCAAGGGCTCCGCCTGACCAAAACGCATCTTCGAACTGATCTGCTGCAGAGTTCATGCGACGTAAACGATATACCTTATTAATAATAATTGTCCAAGACCAAACAGATGCGACAAGAAGGCCTACGATGATAAGTTGAATAATCCAGTGTGCGCCTGTAAATAAATCCATCATGCCAGGGTTGATGCTGGAAGGTGCATGTGCCATTTGCCCTGCAACACCCATTGCATTTGGTAAGTGATTTATTTGTGAACTGACATCCATAGCGTTTTAGGTCCTTCTGAGTTTTTATGTTAATTTAAATTTTAGGATATTTGATTTTAATTGTTCGGGCATACGTGACGCTAAACTTGTTTTTGGATCAATAAAGGCTAACAAAACAGATGCTTCTGCTAAAATTTCGTTATTTCTTACAACTGTTTGATGGAATAAAACAGAAGCTCCCCTAACATCCTTAACATCAATTGTAATGACTAATTCTTCACCTAAGTATGCAGGTTTTTTAAAGTCAATTTCAATATGTTTTACTACAAAGTGCCCTGTATTTGAATTAATTAACTGTGCATGATTGATACCATTATGGTAAAAGGATTGTGTACGGCATCGTTCCATATAATTTAGATATCTGGAATGATACACAATGCCACCTGCATCGGTGTCTTCAAGAAAAACAGTAACGTTGTAGAAAATCATAAAAGAAGGTGTAGCCTATATGCTGCGAATTATTCGTATTTTATTTATTTGTATCTTATTTTGCACTACAATTTCTAGTACTTTTTCACTTAATTCACTTAGACACTTTCATATAGTTACAAGTTTTTCTATTTTAAAAGATTGGATTGACATTTTAATAAAAGATATACCAAAGGATGTTTTTGTTATTGAAACGATTGGGTTGGTGCCGGTACAAAGTGACCCTCATGTATATCAGCCAACGCCAAAGGATGTGCGAAACATTGCGTGTGCTGATTTAATTATTGTGCTTGGTTTGACTTTCGATGGGTGGATAGACCGTTTGATTAATGCTTCAGAAACAAAGGCTACTGTTTTGAGAGTCGCTCATAATGTAGAAGCACGTTTAATGCCTGCTGCAGATCCTCATGTGTGGCACGATGTGCAAAAAACAAGATTGATGGTGCAGAACCTAAAAGAAGCTTTATGTAAGATGTTGCCTGAAGCTGCAGATACAATTCAAAAAAATGCAATGTTATATGATATACAGCTTGTTGAATTAGACAAATCAATTAAAGAAAAAGTTGCAGCGTTGCCAATGAATCGCCGTAAAATTATAACAACACATGATGCGTTTCATTATTATGGTGCTGCTTACGGTTTTTCTTTTTGTGCGCCAGTTGGTTTAAGCACGGAAGCTGAAGCAGATTCAAAAAGTGTTGCGCTGTTGATAAAGCAAATTAAAGATGAAAAAACAACGGCAATTTTTTTTGAAAACTTAGCTAATAGGTCTATTGTTAAACAAATTGCAGAAGAAACAGGCGTTGTCATTAGTGAAAAGAATGTGCTTTATGCTGATTCGTTGTCTGAAAAAACTGGTTCAGCAGCTAACTATATTGCTATGATGCAGCATAATACAAATCTGATTGTAAATTCATTGAGTGTTTATGTAAAAAATCAGCCAGTGTATAATTCAAGAAAAAATAGAAACACTCAGTTGAAAACATCTCAAAGGTAAGTGCTGAAAAATTTAAAAGTATTGGTTTATTATTTTATATCTGTTACAGTGCTGTATTGACCCATGTTTTTTGTTAAATATGGATTTATTTGTTTTTACATTAGAAAGGAGGTCGATTTTCCGTGGAAGTACAAGTTCGTGATAATAACGTTGATCAAGCTCTACGTGCATTAAAGAAAAAAATGCAACGTGAAGGTGTTTATCGTGAGATGAAATTACGTCGTCACTTTGAAAAGCCATCAGAGAAGCGCGTACGCGAGGATTCAGAAGCTGGTCGTCGCTATCGTAAGCTCATGCGTAAACGTATGGAACGTGAAGGTTATTAGGCAATTGTCTTAGGAAAACCGACTTAGAGAATCCCATTCTCACATTATAAAAGCCTCTTATATTTCTAAGAGGTTTTTTTATGTGGTTAATTTATAGTTATTTAATTCTCAATTTAAGGTGTGTCATCAATTAGAATTGAATAATAGGTAAAGATCTGTTTTTATTAAGAAAATTTTTACTAATATTTTCAAATGAGACGCTATTCATTAAGAGACGATCAATAGGATCGCATAAAAGATATCCTTCCTGGAAAAGAGGAGTATGTTGGAGTAACAGCAAAAGATAATAGACTATTCGTTGAAGTCATTCTGTATCGTTATCGAGCGGGTATTTCTTGTCGTGATGTACCAGAGTGGTTTGGTGACTTTCGCGTTATTCATACATGTCATTCACGTTGGAGCAAAACGGGTGTGTGGAAAATGATCTTTGAACTTTTGAGCCAAGATGCTGATAATGAGTATGCCATGATTGATGCAACAATTGTGCGTGCGCATCAACACAGTGCAGGAGCCAAAAAAAAGACACAAGCAATGATCAAGCGATTGGTCGAAGTAAGAGAGGGTTGAGTACCAAAATTCATGCGACATGTGATGCCCTTGGCAATCCAACAGGTTTTTATCTCACAGCTGGGCAAGATCATGATTTACTCGGAGCTGATGCGTTAATGAGTCACTTAACTCAAGCAGAAACCATATTAGCCGATAAAACCTATGATGCGGATGAACGCATGAGAAGCAAACTTCATGCAAAAGGATGCGAGGTCGTTATTCCTTTTAAAAAGAATCGTTTAAATCCATTAATTTATGACAAAGAAGTCTATAAAGCACGTCATCTCATTGAGAACTTCTTTGCCAAACTTAAACAATACAGAGGTATTGCAACACGGTATGATAAAACGTCACAAAACTTTTTAGGGGCTATCTATTTAGCTGCTTCAATCGTTTGGCTTAATTGATGACACACACTAGCTTTATTGGAGAGATGATGAATATGAGTGATTGTAAAAGGTTTCAACAACGGCATGATCAAGAAGTGCTTGTAAAAGACGTGATTGTTCTTGCAACGTTGGAATTTCAAGTATTGCTTGTTTTTCATTTGGCTGAAATGGGCACGCCATCGTAAGTGCTGTAATGAGCTTTTCATTTGATATTTGTTGAATTTCATCCCAGTTAGGTGACATATCAAGCATTTTAAAATATGGTTTTAATGCTTGAAATAAGCGAGGCCTATCAAGTTTGAAATCTATTTCTTCAATAATATCCATGCTGTAGGGTGTGTAGTTAACATGTGCTGTTCGATAAGGACAGTCATTATCAATTTCTTTAATTAAGTCGAAACGACATTCGCCTGTTAAAACAATGGTTTGTTTGCCATTATCTGATTCGATAACATCAACGATTCGCCCAGCGCACCCTGTTTTAAATAGATACTGTGATGCATCTAAATCAGATGGGATATTACTTAAGATTGGTTGAACAACGCCGATATATCTATGTTTTAATGGAATTTGCTCTATAATTGCTGCGTACTCATCATCGAGAGGAGGTAGTGGCAGAGTTGAGCGTGGCATTAAGATTGCGCCATACAAAGGAATTAAAGGCAATATTTTTGGCAAATTATCAATAGATAATATATTCATAAATTCTCTTTTTTCTTTTAAATATATTTACCAGTTTTAATATGTTTTGTGCTTAAAGAACCAGTTGTATTAAGTTTTCCTATTTTTTAACAATACGAAAATTTTTTTTCTATGACAAGAATGTATTCCATCTCAAATAAGAATATTAATTTATAATTTTAATAGATTTCCTGTGTAAATCCTTTTTTCGCATTTTGAACTAAGAGCTTCTATAGGCTTTCAACTTAATAATTTGATTTACGCAGCAGGTTTAATGCCTAATTAGAATAAGGATGGTTAATATTCTGTACGATCATTTTTTGCTGTCCATTCTTTGAAAGCGCTAAGGCCTTCATCACGAAGCATTTGTGTCATTGGAACCTGACGTTCTTCAATTGAGCGGGCAAGTTCATCATAAAAAAATGCATCATCAAAACCAATGTCAGCTGCATCAAAACGTGTGTTTGCATAAATAATTTTATCAACACGTGACCAGTAGGTTGCTGCAAGGCACATTGGGCAAGGCTCGCAACTTGTCACAAGCGTGCATCCTTCAAGATTAAATGTATTTAAGGTTGTACATGCATTGCGAATAGCAACGACTTCAGCATGTGCTGTTGGGTCATTGCTGGAAGTTACTTGGTTCCAGCCTTCAGCAATGATTTTATTATCTTTTATAATAACTGCTCCAAAGGGGCCACCTTTTCCTTCTTTCATTTTTTCATTAGATAAGCGTATAGCTTGACGCATTGCCTTTTCGACGAATGACATTAGTTGATTCCTTGATTAGCTGTTAGGGTGGTAATTTGGTTGTACATAAGTAGAGTAAACAGCTTGTTGACTCGGATAATATTGCTGTGGTGGTGATGGTGGCTGATATGGCTGTTGAGCAGGATATACTTGCGGTTGCTGTTGGACGGTATATGGTTGCTGAGCCTGGTACGTTTGTGGAGCCGTTTGCTGCACGGCGTGCTGTGTACCTACTTGCTGAACATGTTGTTGTATTGGTTGCTTAGGCATGATTGTTTCCTGTGGCACATAAGGCGTTCCATTTACAGGCATGGATGGTGCAGGTGCTGGCGGTAACAGTTGTGTTGGTAGTTGTGCGTATGCTGTTGGCATGCGTACAGTTGCTGGGTCAGCGGCCTGCACACCAGGCATTGCGTTGTTAGAAGCAGGAAAATTTGCCTGTTGTGGAGCTGTTGATTGTGATGTTGTACCCTGCTGAATTTGCAACGATACAGATGGTATGCTGGCGTTTGGAATAACGTTTGAAACACCAGCATTTTGCATATTAATTGTTGGTATGGTAGGTGCAGTGTTTACAAAATTTGCGTTTGGAGTGCTCATAGCTCCAGCAGCAGTTACTTGGGGAGGCTTAATGTCATAGACATTGACTGCCATTAAAAACCCAGTGATGAATAAAAGTGAACTTAAGAAGAATAGTCCAATAACTAATACAAGAAATGAGAGCTTGCTCATAGAAAAATTGAGCTCCTTTTCTATCCAATTTGTGTAAATTTTTTGGGCAAAATACCCTAAAAGTGTTGAATACGGGCGATCATACATATATGAGTCATCACGTCTTGTTTTAAACTGTGGCCGTGATTGCTGTCTTTGGTGTTGATACTGCCTATTTGCAGGACGATATTCAGGATTTATTGATGTGGGTTGACTCTGATAGCTATTGGATCTTTTTTGTATGTTTTTTCTTTGGAAATGATCAGGTACTGAGAGTTGAAAAGGGTACACGTCATCTTCGTCCCAAAACGTTTCATACGACTGTTTTGGGTGAAGGGTTGGGTGTTGATTGAAAATATCCAAGCGTGGCTTAGTTTTATACACGTGATTCTTAGATTTAAAGGTCATAGTCATATGATAGCTGAATTTTTGCTCTATTTACAAACAATTTTAAGTTTTTTATTTGCAAAATTAATCTTAAAATATATTTTTTAAAATATTTTTTCTGTCTGGCGTTTGTAAATATCGTTTTTTATTGGATAAACCAATAGTCTGAATCATATGGAAGGCATTTTTAAGCAACGAGCCTTAGATTATGCTGAGCGTGGTCGATATGTACGTTTTGCATTTTTGCTTCACAGACAGTAATTGCCTTACTTGAAAGTGTTACACGGTCGCCTATAACATCAACTCTTAAAAAGCCCCCACGCTTAGATGATTGATAAGCTATCATTGATGTTTTTCCAAAGCGATTTGCCCATAATGGTGCTAAACGGCAGTGTGATGAACCGCAAACAGGATCTTCGGGAATGCCCACAGACGGCGCAAAGTAACGTGATTCAAAGTCATAACCATCACGACCTGAAGCTGTGACAGATACAGCGCGGCAGTCAAGAGATTCAATTACATTTAAGTTGGGGGTTAATGTGACGAGATCGCTTTGGTTTTTTAGTGTCACAACATAAATCAAATCATCACGATGCACAGATATGATTTCAACTTCCCCATGGGGTCCAACAAGGGCTTGCTTTAAAGCTTGTGGTAATTCGCATTCAACAATAGGTTTGTTTGGAAAATTTAGAGTGATCCAGCCTTGGTCATTTTTCGTGGCAACAAGTGGTCCTGCTAAAGATTCAAAAATGACTTTATTTTTTGCAGAAAATCCTTTTTCCCATAAAATGTGCGCGCTTGCAAGGGTTGCGTGGCCGCAAATAGGGGCTTCATCGCGTGGTGAAAACCAACGAATAGCATAATGATCATAATCATTATATGTTCCTAAACGCTTTACAAAAGCTGTTTGAGACCAATTTAATTCAGCAGCAATTAATTGCATTACAGATGCATTTGAAAAATCACTAACAACAAAAACACCTGCTGGATTGCCTGCAAAAGGCTGATCTGTAAAGGCATCTACCATCCAAAAAGTTGTTTCCATTGTGCTTTTTCCTTATTATTTTTTTTAAATGAATCAAATGTAAATTCACTTATACAAGATGATCATAATTTTCTAAAAAAACAAGTCTCTTTTTTAAAAATATAACTCAAAGGAAGTAATCACAATGGTATTTTTATTGAAAAGAAGCGATAATATATTATTAATTCTATTAATTGAGTCATTGTAGAAACGATGAATTACACAAAACCACTTATAGCACCGTCGCTTCTTGCTGCAAATCCATTGTGTTTGATGGATGAAATTAGGACTGTAGAAGCAGCCGGAGCAGATTTACTGCATATCGATGTGATGGACGGTCATTATGTACCAAATCTTACATTTGGTCCTCATATGGTTAAAGAAATCAAAAGAGTAACAGCGTTGCCTCTTGATGTGCATTTGATGGTTACTGAGCCAGCGCGCGTTGCTCCATGGTTTATTGATGCAGGTGCTGATTGGGTAAGTTTTCACCCTGAAATAGAGCCGCACCCTTATCGTTTGCTTCAATATATTCAATCGTGTGGTGTAAAGGCTGGTGTAGTTTTAAATCCTGGCTCACACTGGCAACTTGTAGAGCCGTTATTGCCTGTTCTTGATTTTGTTTTACTTATGACTGTAAACCCTGGTTTTGGAGGGCAATCCTTTATTTCAGGCGTTGATTCAAAAATTGCTCCATTACTTTTGCTTAAACCAAATTTGCTCATTGAAATTGACGGTGGCGTTAGCGCAAAAAATGCACAGCATCTTATTAAACAAAATGCACATATTCTTGTTGCAGGTTCTTCTATCTTTGGACAAAAGACCGGAACAGCGTTAGAATCAAATAGCATGGCTGATTATCGTCAGGCAATTGATACACTTCGAGGAAAATAAAAAATGCTTTATTCGCTTAAAAAGATCTTTTGGCAAAATCTTAGGCGAAGCCATGTGTATGGAGTAACGTTACTTGGGCGTAAAATCCCTCAAATAGTTTCAATATTGAGCGATCCGTGGCATGGTAATATACAGTTTGCTGAAGCAATATTGCTAGGTGATTTGCATTTGGATAATTACCGCTTCACAACAAAACATCTGCTGAATGCGCTTGATAAGCCAAACGATGCCTATGAACCTGTTGCATCTTATATGCAAAGTTTTATGTTTTTATATGATTTGAACTCGGTTAGTGGTAACTCTGGTCGAAAAAGAGCACGTCAACTTATTGAACATTGGATTCGTTCGCATCACTCATGGGCACATAAAAGTTGGAATTCACCTGCTTGGAAGCCCGTTTACGTGGGGCTTCGATTGTCTGCATGGCTGAATCTATATGATTTTTATGCCAGTACTGCTGATGATGATTTTAAACGTTTGCTTGTAACAAGTTTTGACAAGCAGTTGCGCTATTTAAGACGCCATTGGGCTGAAGAAAAAGATGATTTACATAAATTTTGGGCACTGAAAGGTGTTATTCTTGGGGAAGCCTTGCGACCAGGTAAAGAAAAAGATAAGAGAGTTTCTTCATCCATACAAGCGCTTATTAAATTAATTGAAAAGCAAATTTTACCAGATGGCGGGCATATAAGCAGGAGCCCTCTATTGCATTGGCGCTTTTTGCGTGATTTAATTGATATTCGCACAAGTCTTCGTTTGCTCAATCGAGATGCGGACCACACACTTGGTTTGCTAGAGCAAACATTGCAGAACTATATTCAAAAAATGACTCCCATTCTGCGTTTACTGCGTCACGGAGATGGCGCTTTGGCATTATTCGCAGGTTCGCTTACATTGTTAGCTAAAGGACTTTGTTTTGGAGTAACACCTGATGCCGTTGATACGGTATTAACGCTCACGGATACAGAATCAACACGTCCACCTCAACGTGCGCCAGAAAGTGGTTATGAGCGTTGTGCGAGTAGAAATTCTATTGTGCTTATAAATACATTTCCAAACCCAATTTTTAATACGGCAGTATCGCCTGATAGTGTTCCTTATGAGCCTGGTGCTGAGATATTAAACCTTGAATGGAGCGTTGGGCAAAACCGCATTATCCATAAAGGTGATATACTTATACAAAATATGCCGAGTGAAGAAGATGAAAAAAAGAAAGGGAGTTCTTGGATTACTAATCTAAATCCTGAGTGTACACAAATTATTATTAAACGACATAACAAGGAAGGTAGTCATTATATTTCTTTTGATCTAACGTATGTGTCATCAGAGCATTCTTTTTCTTGGCACCGCCAAATCTATCTTACCCCTGGTGGAGATGAATTAAAAGGGCATGATACTATCCGTGTTTCCAATAATGCAATAATTGGCATTCGGTTTGAATTGAATCCAGAGTTTTCAATAGAAGGTGAGGGGGAAAAGATTTATATTTCATCTAAATCTTCTTTATATTCACCTGAAAAAGGACATAAAAACACGCATAATCAGATTGATGCCCATACGCATGAGAAACCAAGGGCACGTAAATTTGCTGAGCCTGTAAAATGGTTTTTCCGCAATGTTGGCAGCGATGATGTGCTCACGACGTCGTCGGAAGAAGATAATAGAACAATATTGCTTGTGAAGCAATGCGACGAAAATCGTTCACATACATTTAAGTGGTCATTTAGCCAGACAAATGTTCTTAAAGAAATATGATTGAGCTAATAAGTATGGTGATAGATTAAGCTTAACGTGTTACTTTAAGTGCCTAATAAAATAATTAAAAAAGTTATATTTAAGATATACTTTTGAAGATTACACAAATAAAGACTGAAATATTTTGAATTTACAGTTTAATTGGCGCACCCAAGAAGAGTCGAACTCCTAACCTTCAGATCCGTAGTCTGACGCTCTATCCAATTGAGCTATGGGTGCGTTACATGTTGTTTATAGTAGATTTTGAATGGCTTTGCAAGTGTTTTTTTTTAAATTTGTTAGCTTTATTTGAAAGTTTTATATGTGAAGACTTTTATGTGTTTTTTACATAAAATTAATGAAAAATAGCTTGAAGTTTGAATGTTAATATGCTTCGATAAATTAGTATGTGTTTTAATAAAAATTGAAATATTTGCACATTATCATTACTATATAGGGAGAATTTGATAAATGAAAAAAATAGCCGTACTAACAGCGTTATTCGCCATAACGCCAATGTTCGCTTTCGCTGCCACTGATGCTAAAGCACATAAAGAGCCACACACAGTAGTGCCTGCGATGAAAGATGATAATAAAGATCATCATGATATCAAAAAACATGATGCTGCACACAAAAACAATACTCAAAAAACAAAAGATGAATATGTAAATGAATTAAAAGGTAAGATTAAAGAAATAAAAAGTCTTGTTGAAGCTGAAAAAGAAAAAGCATCTCCTGAATTGTTTGCTATTGCTTCGCTTAAAATTACTGTTGCTGAGAATTGGCTTAAAACAATAGAGTCATATAAGGATCCTGTGACACGCTATGTTCGAAGTGTTAAGTACGCTCTTAATGAATTGAAAATGGCGAAACGCGCTATTCATGCAAAGCTGGACGTAAATGTTGTTGATGACAAAGATGTTGCGATTGCTATTGAGAAGTTGAAAAAATTAAGCGCTGATTTAGTGAAAGATAAAGATACGGTTACGCTGCGTGAAGAAAATGCTGCTTGTTTTGCGGCATTAATTCAATCTGCTAATGATTATGTTGAGCTCGCAACAAAAACAAAAAGCAAGAAAAGCTTTAAAAGTCTTACTGGGCGTGCGAAAAAATATTTAAGAGATGGGAAGAAGTTCTTAAACGCACACAAGTTACATGAAAGACGTCATGCTAGTAAAAAAAATAATCATGAAAAGAAAAAAGCTAATGATGTTGCAGTCGTTGTAGCGCCAGCAATAAGCTTTGCACCAGCTTCTGCTAGTGCAGGAATCGCAAAAGGCGCGTAACTTTTCATAATTAGATTATTAGAAACGAACTCGATTTTAAAACGAGTTCGTTTTTTTGTATTTTCATTCTAAAATAAAATTGTTTGTTTTTTTGTTATGGGGTGATCAAAGCTTTCGGGAATGACAAAACAGTTTATTTTATTATCATGAATCTTCTTCTTGCATCATTAATTGTTTTTAAGCATAGTATAAGAAGTATTATATAATTTTTTATTAATGAGTTTTTGATGATTTCTAATGTTCTTGCTGTTGACCTTAAATCACTCTCGAATGAATCTGTGCAAGATTCTGTTGGAAATATATTGAAATGCGCACGTGTTGCACAAGGGTTAACCATTAATAATATTGCCCAAGAAACTAAAATACGTGCGTTTTTTTTAAAGTGCTTGGAAGAAGATAATTTTTCAGCATTGCCGGGAACTGTTTATGTGATTGGTTTTATACGCACTTATTGCGAACACTTGAAAATTCCAGCGGACTTAGTCGTCTCTAACTATTTAGCATCTTCTGGGCAAACGGATGCTGAGTTACCATTTAAAGTTTACGTGTCGCAAGTCTCTCAGCGAAAAATAAGTTCACGGATAGTCTTTTTATCATTATGTATAGTGGGTGCATCATCTCTTTTATGGTGTTTTTTTAAAACAGAGGACTTATCAAAAAACATAAATGATGTGCGTGGGGGTCTAAAAGCATTTAGCAAAAAAGAGGCTCACAATAAGGTTGATTTAGGTTTAAGTGTTGAAAACGTTAAAACCACTGAATTATCAACGGCAAAATCAATAGAAGATAAGGCATTGTCTACAACATCTACGGTTGAAAAACCAGTTGATAAAACGTCCATAAATGGAAATCATTTGGTTTATAAAAAGCCTGCTTTATTAAATGCTGCAATAGCAAGTTTTAGTATTGAGGCGATTGAAGAAACCTGGATGAAAATAACAAATTGTGAAGGTATTTGTGTTAAGGCTCTTTTTTTAAATAAGGGAGATACTTTTGATCTTACAGGCTATGTTGATAATTTTATTTCTGTAGGAAATGCAGAAAATATTATTATTATGGCTGAAAATACTAAGATTAGCGGAGCGTCTTATTTGGAAACGCTTAATGGGTTTGCAGAAAATAAGAAAATAGTTGCGCCAACAGTAAAAAATAGTATACAAATTAGCAATACTATTACTTCTGCATCAAAGCTAGGCGCCTAAAAACCCATAAAAATTAACTTTAAAAAAGAGCCGCATTAACTTGCGGATATATCTAATTATGTTATCACTTAATCGAATCAGTTATTTTGTTGGCGGTCGCTCTTTACTTGAAGATGTGACGTTTCAAATTGCTCCCACCCACCGCGTCGGTCTTGTTGGTCGAAATGGATCAGGCAAATCAACCTTATTTAATATTATTCAGGGATTGGTAACTGTTGATAAAGGTGAAGTTGAAGTGGCAAAACATTACAAGGTGCTTTCTATTAAACAAGAAATGCCTAGTGGTGAGTTGTCTCCACTCGAGTTCTTGCTTGAGCAAGATCAAGAGCGTTTAACGTTACTAAAAGAACTTGAAGATTGTCATGATGCTAATAAGATGGGTGATATTTATGAACGTCTTATTCAAATTGATGCGTATACAGCTGAATCTCGCGCTGCGATTGTTTTAAAAGGTCTTGGGTTTAGTGATGAAGACCAGCTGCGTCCATTACACACCTTTTCCGGTGGATTTCGTATGCGTATCGCATTGGCTGCAGCATTGTTTCAGGAGCCTGACTTGCTGCTTTTAGATGAACCTACAAACCACCTTGATTTTGAAACAACACAATGGTTGCAAACGTTTTTATCGCGCTATACAAAAAGCTTTTTACTGATTTCACATGATCGCGAATTTTTGAATGCGACGATCAACACTGTTCTGCACTTAAAGGGTGGTAAAGTTTCAAGGTTTACTGGCAATTTTGATACATTTTTGACGGTTTATGAACAACAGCAAGCGAATATTAATGCATTCAATAATCGGATGGAGGAACATCGCGCTCATATGCAGTCTTTCGTTGATCGTTTTAAGGCAAAAGCATCAAAAGCCCGGCAGGCACAAAGTCGTATGAAGGCTCTTGAAAAACTGAAATTTATTCCTGTTGATAAAGCAGATCTTACGGTCTCATTTAATTTTCCTGAGCCAGAAGACATTTCACCACCAATGCTTGCTTTTGAAAAAGTATCATTAGGATACGGTGATACGGTTATTTTAAAAAATTTAAATGCAACGTTGTCGCCAGATGAACGTATTGGACTTGTTGGATCAAATGGTAATGGTAAATCAACGCTTGCCAAGTTTTTGGCAAATGACCTACAAGCTTTTAGTGGCGAAGTTAAGCGCCATGGTAAATTAAAAATAGCTTTTTATAGACAAGATCAGTTTGATCATATGGATACAAATCGTACAGCATATAACGTAGTTGCTGACGCGATGCCAAAAGCAACGCAAACTCAAATTCGTGCACATTTAGGACGTTTTGGTTTCGTTCGTGAGATGGCGGAACAAAAGATTAAGTTGTTATCGGGCGGAGAGCGAGCACGTTTATTGTTTTCATGTCTGACTGCAGAATGCCCTAACTTGCTTATTCTAGACGAGCCGACAAACCACTTGGATATGGAAATGCGTGAATCACTTATTGAAGCATTAAATGCTTATAAAGGTGCTGTGATTTTGATTACGCATGATAGACATTTATTGCGTCACGTGGCAGATCGTTTATGGATTGTGAAGAACAAAACATTGACTCAATTTGATGGAGATTTGGCGGATTACATTAAAACAATTTCTTAAAAATTGTTTTAGTAATTTAACTTAATTTACCTTGTATCTTAAAAATAGCATTAACTAATGTGTATTTTGGAATGCAAAGGTTAGCGCGCATGCACACAACAAAAAATATATTTTAAAATGAAGATACTTTTATTAAATTGTGACCTTTTTCAATTGAATTCACAAGACTAATTTAACATTTACCTGTTGTTATCACCTGTGTTTTTCTTGAATGCTCAAGAAACAAAATGACCTTTGATTTACTTTTACTAAATTTAGTAAGACTTTCCTATTGATGCTAATTATTATGCAAAAAACAATTCCCTTTAAAATTGAATTCATGTTATAATATTTTAATATATTCTCTTGTATGGTTCTTAATTATGGATTCACTATTTTTACTTCTTCCTTTGTTTTTAATATTTATCTTTATTTCACAAGCTATCCGAGTTGTACCCCAAGGATATGAATTTACCGTAGAGCGTTTTGGTCGTTATACCCATACGTTAAGGCCAGGTCTGCATGTATTAATGCCATTTGTTGAACGCATTGGTGCAAAGGTAAGTGTGATGGAAACAGTGCTTGAAGTACCTTCACAAGACGTTATCACGAAAGACAATGCTGCAGTTACTGTCGATGGTATTGTGTTTTTTCAAATCATGGATGTAGCAAAATCTGTGTACGAGGTAGCAAACATTAAAGTTGCTATTTTAACGATGACTATGACAAATATTCGTACCGTCATGGGATCGATGGATTTGGATGAACTCTTGTCGCAACGTGAAGCAATTAATGCGCGTTTGCTTGGAGTTGTAGATGATGCGACTAGCCCATGGGGACTTAAAGTAACGCGTATTGAAATTAAAGATATCCGTCCGCCACGTGATTTAGTAGAGTCTATGGGACGTCAAATGAAAGCTGAGCGTGACAAGCGTGCAACAATTCTTGAAGCAGAGGGTGAGCGTCAATCAGCTGTGTTGAAAGCTGAAGGTTCACGTCAATCAGCTATTTTAGAAGCTGAAGGTGAAAAGCAATCCATGATTTTGGAAGCTGAGGGAAAACGTGAAATGGCTTTTCGTGAAGCTGAAGGTCGTGAACGTTTGGCAGAAGCAGAAGCAACAGCAACACGTGTATTGTCTGATGCAATTAGTGGCGGCAACCAGCAAGCGCTTAATTACTTTATAGCGCAAAAATACGTTGAGGCACTTAAGGGAATTGCTGTTTCGCCGAACCAAAAAGTTTTGATGATGCCGCTTGATACAGCAAATGTGATTGGTAGTATTGCAGGTGTTGCTGAACTTTTGTCAAAAAGTGGTGTTACTGAACAAGAGGCTGGAACAAAAGTTAAAACACCACGCACACCTTAGTTTTTTAATGTATTATGTGCTACATAACGCGCTAATTGCTTTAATAAAGGGCATTATAGAAGGAAGAAAAATATGCTTGATACTCTATTAGTGTTGCACAACCCCATCTGGCAATGGTTTTTTGCGGCAGGAATTTTTTTAATGCTTCTTGAGCTTTGCTTGCCTGCTTTTTTTTTATTATGGGTTGGTGTTGCTTGTTTTTTAACAGCTGGGACATTGTTAGTGTGCGCATTGGATTCTACAGGGCAGGCATTGGTTTTTTCAGGGTACTGTATATTTTCGTTGGTCGCAGGTTATGCTTTTTACCAACGAAATTCTGTTTCTTTAATAACGAGTGGTCTTAATAATAGAGAGGATCAGTTAATAGGAACTGTCTTTATGCTAGGTAGCCCTTTGTATGTCTCAAATAATGATAGTTATAACAAAAATTACGTAACGTTAAATGATACACGTTGGGTTATTCAAAGTGCTAACGAGGTAGATCTTGATGCAAAAACTAAGGTACGTGTAGTTGCAATAAAAGGTAATATATTATTGGTATCTCAGCTTCATTGCTAAGCTATGTTTAACTACTAGAAATAGTGTGAGTGATATCATCAGGGGTCATTAATAAAAGCGCCCCGGTATCTGTTATACCTTTAAATACTCCAGTAAGGTTATTAATAGTGATAGTTTTTTCTAATCCTAATAAATGTTTAGAACATTCTTTTTGCAAAGAAGCAAAGCCTTCAGTCAGCCATTGACGGTACGTTTGCCAAAAACTTTTCAATACAGCATGAAATACTTCTGTTATGTCATATTCTTTTCCGAACAATTCTTTCAGTGATGTTGTTTCCCTATCAGACAGAGATGGTGCATTATTTACGTTAACTCCAATACCAACAACAACATCATCATCTACACATTCAATCAAAACTCCGAATATTTTTTTTGTCCCAACAATTCCATCATTTGGCCACTTAAGCTGAATGTTTTTTACATTAAGCGTTTCAAGTGCTTTTATAATGCTTAATCCAGTGATAAGGGCAAGTTGTCCGTACATTTTCACAAGGGGTGGATTTTCGTGCAACTGAGGAGTAATGAAGAGTGATGTGTATAGATTGCCAATAGGGGCTTCCCATATTCGCCCTTGCCGGCCTTTTCCTTTTGTTTGTGTGTCAGCAATAATAATGGTACCTTCGTCAGCACCTTCGTTTGCATAATGAATGCATAGATCATTTGTGCTGGAAAGAGTTTCAAAATGATGGATGGCTAATTTCATACGGTACAACATTTTTAAAGAGATAATTCAACCTATATAAAAAAAGTTGAACAATCAAGCCATTGAATATCATAAAAAGTCTATTGCTTTATTTTTGTTGTTGATTTTGTCAGTAACTCAACAAATACTTTTTTCATTATCGCTGGTTCCATATCATGTGGAATATGTTTAATAAATTTACCGTTCCTATCAAGCAAGTAAATATAGGTGCTATGATCAACAAGGTAACTATTGCCATGTGCAATGCTTTTTGCGTAAACATGATATTGATCTTTAACACTTTCGATTACTTCATTTGATCCAGTAAGCATAATAAATGCTGGGTCAAAGTTTGTAGCATAAATTTTTAGCAAGTCTGACGTGTCTCGCTTAGGATCAACCGTGATGAAAATGGGCACAAATTGGTCACGATCACGTTCAAGTGATGCAAGTGCTTTGCTTATATTTGACAAACCAAGAGGGCAAATATCAGGGCAAAATGTATAACCAAAATAGAGAATAGCAAATTTACCGCGAATTTCATGCATCGAAAAAGACGCGCCACTTGTATTTATAAGTGTAAAATCACCACCAAAGGCTTTTGTTTCAATTGTTTGTTTATCCATCACATAAGAAATTGGTTTTTTTGTGGATTGCAAATAAATGATAAGTCCACACAGAAATGTAATAAAAAAAATGTAGATTAGCCAACGTATTTTATTCATTACTAAATCCTGTTTTCGGCAATAGTTGTTGATGTGTTTTCAGCGAATTCAATATTTTGTCGAGCTACAACAGAAAATTGAGGAATCATTTGCATCATAGGAAGGCTGCAACGTTGTGATATAGTTGATACAATTTTTAAAAATTCAATTGGTAAGTCTGTTTCAGTGACGATGATTTGTATAGGTCGTTTTGGAAGATCGCGTAACTCAAGAATAAAGCTTTCCCAATTTTGTGTAAGATTCAAAATAGGGATTGTGTGAATGCGGCGACCTTTTTCTTTAACATCTGGTGATAAAATAGCAACCGGTTGATAGGATAATGCTGCAGAATGCATTACTTCACGGATAAATAGTTCGGTTGCATCTCCGCTACCAGCAAGAATAACAGGAACATTTTGTTCTTCAAGTAAACGTTTTTTTTGCAATGTTTGGTTGTCGTACATTGTTCTATAAATAAAGCGTGGGATGCAGAGCATAATAATATAAACAAGTGCGTTCATGAATGGAATTGAACGCGGCAGAGATTCTTGCTGCGCAAGTAGTATCATCAAAGGAAAATAAAGCAAAGTTGATAAAATAACGGAAAGAATAAGGGGTATTGAATCTTCGAGCGAAAAATAACGCCATAAAGCACGGTGTGTTTGCATCCATATAAATACACTTAAACTTGTGAAAACAAAAACAACCATGTTCTTTAGAATATAGCTTGGGCTGTAATCTAAAAACTCATTACCGATTTGAATGTAGATAGCAATAAAGAAAGATAAAAATGCTAGAAATGCGTCAAACAATAGTACTGCTTGCGGTAATATACCTGCATGTGGAATGACGCCAAGTAAATTTGTCTTTAGGCGAAGAAAATGGTGACCAAAGCCTTTGAAAAATGTTCCAGCTTCAGTGAAAGCCTGAATTGTCATCAAAAGACGATCGCCGAGTGAAAATTTATGTTTTTTCATTTATTAATATTTTGATAAGCCACGCTATTCCCGAGAATAGCATGTAATATTCACAGAGGGATACTAAAATTCTTAGCTTTTCATTACGATAAAAAATGGTTGTTTTTGATCAAAATTTTGTTCTTGGGTTATAATTTCATTGAAAGAAAACAAGCATGTTCACCCTAAATGAGTATAGATATAGAATCCAAATCTTGCATATTACTGAAAGAACCCGTTAAGATAGAAATTAAGAGTTTATTAAGGTTTTTATTTAGAAAATGAGTCAAGCTACATCAATGCCTTACGTAGTTGTTTTAGGAAACGAAAAAGGTGGTACAGGAAAATCCACAGCTGCAATGCATGTTGTAACAAGTTTACTTCGTTCAGGCTATTCTGTGGGAACTATTGACGTTGACGCACGCCAAGGTACATTGACACGTTATGTTGAAAATAGGCGCCTTCGCAAAGAGTCAACAGGCGAAGATCTTCCAATGCCAGACCATTCTCCTATTTACAAAAGTGATTTGCCTAATCTTGATGAAGCGCAAGACCAAGAGAAAGTAATGATCGCTGAGGTTATGGGGAAATTTCGCGGATATGATTTCATTGTCATTGATACTCCTGGAAGCGACAGCCATTTATCGCGATTAGCGCATTCGTACGCCGATACACTTATCACACCATTAAACGACAGTTTTGTTGACTTAGATATGCTTGTGCGTGTTAAATCAGCAGACTTAGCTATTTTGGGGCCAAGTACCTATTCTGAGATGGTTTGGGATCAAAAAAAGCATCGTGCTATTCGTGATGGTGGCCGTATTGACTGGATTGTTATGCGTAACCGTTTAACAAGTATTTATTCACGCAATAAAGAAGAAATGGAAAAAATTCTATCTGCTTTGTCTAAACGTATAGGCTTTCGTTTGGTAGCAGGTTTTGGCGAACGCGTAATATTTCGTGAGTTATTTTTAAGTGGTATAACGTTACTTGATTTAAAAGAAACAAACACCGCAGTTAGTCTTTCTCACATTGCAGCAAAGCAAGAGCTGAAATTGCTGATGGATACAATACAATTGCCAACGTCGTTGCGTAAAACGGGCTGAATTAATTTGCAATTGTAGAAATAAAGAGGTTATTGATGTTAGAGTCTTCTTTATAATTTTGTGTAATATATAAGGTACCCTGTAGTGGTTAAAACATGCATTTTGCCAGTTGCTGGTTTGGGAAGCCGCTTTCTTCCAGCTACTAAATCAATTCCCAAAGAAATGCTTGTCGTTGTTGATAAGCCTTTAATTCAGTATGCTGTTGAAGAAGCCAAGTCTGCTGGTTGCGAGCGTTTTATCTTTGTTTCTTCTCAAGGAAAGGGGGCTATTGAAGATCATTTTGATCGGCTGCAGTTGCTTGAGCAAACACTTGAAACGCGAAAAAAATATGATTTACTTGAAAAAATTGTGTCAAATGCTCTAGAGCCTGGCCAAGCTGTTTACATACGTCAACCTGCGCCGCTAGGATTGGGTCATGCTATTTTGTGTGCACGTCATTTGATTGATGAAGATTCATTTGCTGTTATTTTGGCAGATGACTTGATTTTAAGCCAAACGCCGTGCTTAAAACAGATGTCAGATGATTACCACCCTGAAGATGGCAATATGGTTGCAACGATGGTTGTTGAACTTGAAAATGTTTCTAAGTATGGAATTCTAACAGTTCAAAGTGAGAGCGGCCTTAAAGTACGTGCATCTAACGTTGTTGAAAAACCTGCAGCGGCAGACGCTCCATCGCGTTCAGCTGTAATTGGGCGTTATATTTTAAGAACTGAGATTTTAGACACGCTAAGCGCCCAGACGCCAGGCGCTGGAGCAGAAATTCAATTGACGGATGCTATTGGACGAATGTTGCCGCATACACCACTTACAGGATATGCATATCAAGGTGAACGTTTTGACTGTGGAACTAAAGAGGGGTGGCTTGAAGCCAATATTGCTTTTGCTTGTCAAGACGAAAACGTTTACGCGCACCTTGTTCCTATGTTAAAACGGTACGTAAATAATTATAATCCGAGATAACAATTGAAAATTACAATGATTGGTGCAGGCTATGTAGGTCTTGTAACTGGTGCGTGCTTTGCTGAATTTGGGTTTGATGTCGTTTGTTTAGATAACGATACGACTAAAATAGATAAACTTAATCAAGGTCTTATCCCTATTTATGAGCCTGGTTTAGATTCGCTTGTTGCTCAAGGCATGAAAAGTAAACGCCTCACTTTTTCAACAAATTTAAAAGAATCTGTACAAGCATCTAATATTGTGATGATTGCTGTAGGAACACCGACTAATATTACAGATGGTCATGCTGATTTAGGATATGTGTATCAAGCTGTAAAAGATGTGGCTTTAGCTATTGATGGTTATACGGTTATTGTTACAAAATCAACAGTTCCAGTAGGGACGGGAGATGAGGTTGTCTCTTTGATTAAGCAAACGCGCCCTGACCTTGTTGAAGGTGTTGATTTTGATGTAGCATCAAATCCTGAATTTTTGCGCGAGGGATCCGCTATCACAGACTTTATGCGTCCCGATCGGGTTGTTGTTGGGACTGATAGTCAAAAAGCACGTGATGTTATGCAGCGCCTCTATCGTCCTTTGTATTTAATTGAAACACCAATTTTGTATACAAATAAACCAACGGCTGAACTTATTAAGTATGCGGCAAATGGTTTTTTGGCGCTTAAAATTGGTTTTATTAATCAGATGGCTGATTTGTGTGAAAAAACAGGTGCTGATGTACAAGAGCTTGGAAAAGGTATGGGGCTTGATAATCGTATAGGGCGTAAATTTTTGAATGCAAGCCCTGGATATGGTGGTTCTTGTTTTCCAAAAGACACATTGGCATTATCAAAAACAGCACGTCAACTGGGGGCGCCATGCACGATTGTTGATGCTGTGATTGAGGCAAATACGGCACGTAAATTGAAAATGGCTGAGCGCATTTTACAGCGGCTTCGCGATCGCAAACTTTCAAAGCCCCGTGTTGCAATATTGGGCATCACATTTAAACCTAATACAGACGATATGCGCGACGCAGCGAGTCTTGTTATTATTCCTGAGCTGCTTAAACATGGTGTTGACGTTGTTATTTATGATCCTTTGTATTATAAAAATTCCGATTGTTTACCTCATTTAGCTGCGCAAGGTATTACGTGGGGAAGCGAAGTTACTTTTGCGTCTAACCGAAAAGAAGCAACATTAGACGCAGATGCCGCTGTAATTTTAACTGAATGGCATGAATTTAGAGGTATTGATTTGAGTGAACTTCAACAAAGTCTTGCTAAGCCAGAAGGTTTTTTGCCACTTTTAATCGATCTACGTAATATTTATAAAACTAATGAGGTTGATGGTCTGCATTATTTATCAATTGGACGGTCTGAAGTAAATAATAAAATAGCTATTTAAATCACGAATGGAGAATATGAACGTGAAAATTGTTAACATCCAAGGTGGTGTCACAGCATCGTATACTCCATTTTTTTGTATTGACTATTTAATAAGACAAAAAGAATCCATTGTATTACTAGTGCCACGTGATGAGCGCATTTATAGCGTCGTTGATCAACTACGTGCAATTGCGCCAGAATACACTGTTTTTGCTTTTCCTGGGTGGGATTGTTTGCCATATGATCGTGTGTCGCCAAGCTCAGATGTCACGCATGCGCGTTTGTCAGCGCTTTATTCCTTATTAAATGTAAATAAACTTTTTATTTTAGTAACGTCAGTTTCTGGAATAGGACAACAGCTTCCTCCTCCTAGTATGGTGCGTGCACATAATCAAAAACTATCTATCGGTGATACTATTTCGCGTGAAGCATTGCTTGCGCTTTTTACTGAAAATGGTTGCCATCGTGTGGAAGCTGTTTATGAGATTGGTGAATTTTCTGTGCGTGGTAGTTTGATTGATGTTTTTGCTCCTGGATCAGATGCACCTGTGCGTCTTGATTTTTTTGGTGATGAGCTTGAAAGCATTAAGCGTTTTGATCCAATTACTCAAAAAACAAATCCAAATGATGAATTGGTTGAATTTGCTATACGGGCAGCACATGAGGTGTTACTAACGCCTTTAAATGTGACGGAATTTAGGCAACGTTACCGGGCGCTTTTTGGCGGTTCACGAACATTTCCAGCGGATGATATTTTATATCAGCATGTAAGCGATGGTCGTCGTCATCCGGGGGTTGAGCACTGGTTGCCTTTATTTTATGAACAAACGTCGACACTTTTTGATTTTTTGCCTAAAAGCATTCAGTTGATATTTGATGATGGTGTTGATGCATCGATTCAACATCGCTTAGAAGCAATTGATGATTATTACAAGGCACGTTTGAATCCACCTTTTGGTGAGGCAACACCTTACCATCCTATTAAACCTGAATTATTTTATTGGCAATCGTCTGACTGGGATCAAATAAAGGCCAAACGTCCAATTGTGCAGTTATTGCCGTTTAAAACGAATGAGTTAGCCTTAAATATTAAAATGGCACCATCTTTTAAACATGAGCGGGATCAATCAGTAGCATCCTTATTTAATGCGCTTGGAACTTACTTTAATCAAAATGCACATCGAAATCGCATTATTACCTGTGCGTCGGTGGGAGCACGTGACCGCTTACTGCATTTATTTGATGAACACGGTATGCATAATATTATACCCACTGATGAGTTTCCATTGGATGTGGTTATTGGCGCAAAGCGTATTAATGAAGTTATTATTGTTATTGCACCTTTTGATACAGGCTTTGAATCAGATACCTGCGTATTGTTAACAGAGCAGGATATTTTAGGCGAAAAGATTCATCGGCAAAAAATAGTAAAACGAAAAAGTGACGCATTTTTTCAAGAAATCAGCCAGCTTGGCACACATGATTTAATTGTTCATCGTGATCATGGAATTGGACGTTATATGGGACTTGAAACCATTACGGTTGATAGTTGTGCTCATGATTGTTTGATGTTGATTTATGCAGATGGGGACAAGCTCTTTTTACCTGTTGAAAACATTGAATTAATTAACCGTTATGGTGATGCTGATTCGCTTACGTCGCTCGACCGACTTGGATCTGGCGCATGGCAACTTCGAAAAGCGAAAGTGAAAAAACGTATTCAAATTGTTGCCGATTATTTGATTCGATTAGCAGCTGAACGTAGTTTGCACAAAGCGGTGTCGCTTGAACAAACGGGATCAGAGTTTGATGATTTTTGTGCACGTTTTCCATACGTTGAAACAGATGATCAATTAAAAGCAATTATGGATGTGCTTGAAGATTTGGCAAGCGGAAAGCCCATGGATCGCTTGGTTTGTGGAGATGTTGGTTTTGGCAAGACAGAAGTTGCTTTGAGGGCAGCTTTTATTGCTGTTATGAATGGCATGCAAGTTGCTGTCATTGTGCCAACAACATTGCTTTGTCGTCAGCACTATTCAAATTTCCAAAAACGCTTTCAAGGGTTTCCTTTTAGGGTTGCGCAGCTTTCACGTTTGGTAAAGCCAAGTGATGCTAAACTTGTTCATGCTGATTTGGCTGAAGGTAAAGTTGATATCATTATTGCAACCCATGCTATTTTAAGTGAAAAAACAAAGTTTTCAGATCTTGGTTTGGTTATTGTTGATGAAGAGCAGCACTTTGGTGTGAAACAAAAAGAAAAATTAAAAGAACTTAGGTCAGATGTTCATGTACTGACACTAACGGCGACACCTATTCCACGTACATTACAACTTTCATTGGCGGGAGTTCGAGATTTAAGTTTGATTACAACGCCGCCGGTTGATCGTTTAGCTGTGCGAACGTTTGTTATGCCAAAGGATACTCTTGTTATTCGTGAAGCTATCATGCGTGAATTTAATCGTGGCGGACAAATTTTCTATGTGACGCCAAGACTTGAAGATTTGTCTGATTTAAAAGAAGAACTGCAAACACTAGTGCCTGAAGTAAAGTTTGCTGTTGCAAGTGGGCAATTGTCAGCGACAGAGCTTGAAGATGTAATGACAGCATTTTACGATCATAAATTTGATGTATTGATTAGCACGAACATTATTGAATCAGGTATTGATGTACCATCTGCAAATACCATGATCATTCACCGATGTGATTTGTTTGGGTTATCGCAGCTTTACCAATTGCGAGGTAGAGTGGGGCGCTCAAAAACACAAGGCTATGCGTATCTTACCTATTCGCCAAAGCAAGAGCTCTCATCTAACGCGATGAAACGTCTGCAAGTACTACAAAGTCTTGATACACTAGGTGCAGGTTTTACCTTAGCAAGCCATGATTTGGATATACGTGGTGCTGGTAATATTGTAGGGGAAGAGCAATCAGGACACATTCGTGAAGTTGGTGTTGAACTATATCAAACGTTGTTGCATGAAGCGATCATGATGCACCGTGCTATGGAAGCAAATACTTTAGATGGGAAGGCACTTGAATTAGATGTGCATGATTGGACCCCGCAGATTAACCTTGGGGTGCCTGTATTGATTCCTGAAACGTATGTGACAGATTTAGGGCTGCGTTTAAATCTTTATCGTCGCATTGCCAATTTGACAACACGTGTTGAAATTGATGCTTTTGCAGCTGAATTGATCGATCGTTTTGGAAAGTTGCCGGTTGAAGCAGCGAACTTGCTTGATGTGGTTGAACTCAAAAGTTTATGTCGCCAGGCTCATATTGAAAAGTTAGAAGCTGGTCCTAAGGGATTATTGATAACATTTCGTAATAATACCTTTAAAGAGCCTGTGAAGTTGCTTCAATATTTACAAATGCCCCAAATAGCTAAAGCTGGAATGATTAAGATTCGCCCAGATCAAAAATTGTTTTTTAGTCGTGAATTTGAACACCCAGAAAATCGTCGAAAGGGAGTCCGCCAAATTATTAGGAATTTAGTAAGCCTATGCGAGTAATAATAGTATTATTTATGACATTTTATAAAAGAAAGTAGTGCACTTTTAGTGCTTGGATGTTATTCGTTTTATACTCAAGCTGATAAGTATTATTAAGATATCGTAGGCATCATGAATAAATTTTCTGGATTCTTTTTATCATTCGTTCAACATGTGCTATAGGGGTGTCTTTATTTATGCCGTGCCCTAAATTAAAAATATGAGGCGTACCTTGCATTGATTTTAAAATATGATCAACGTCAGTATCAAAGTCACCATTTAATAGTTTTTGTGGTGACAGATTTCCTTGTAATACGGCATGTGGTAGTTCTGCACGTAGTTTTGTTATATCAGCTGTTTCATCAATACCAAAAGCAATATCAAGATCTCTTAAGTTTTTGTAATCACTGCTTACGCCACGTGCGTAGTAAATAATTGGGACACTAGGATATTCTTTACGAACAGAATGGATAATCCGTTTAAGTGGGGCGTACAGATAAAGATTGCGAAGCTTTGGTGGTACAGCAATAGCCCATGATTCAAAAATTTGAACTGCGTTAGCACCAGCAGATATGTGTAAGCACAAAAGTTCTGCTACTTTCTCCTCAATAAGTGCTAACAGGCGAGAAAAGATATCTGTGTTTTGTTTTGCAAAGTGTAGCACCGTATTAAAATCAGCTGTTTTTCCGCTACTTATCATATAACTAAGAACTGTCCAAGGGGCCCCTGCGAAACCAATAAGTGCCTTTGTTGGGTCGAGGGTCGCGCGTGTTTTTGCAATTGCATCTGCTACTGAAGCCAGCATGGTTTTAAAGGATATTAAGGGGGCCGTTTTTAAAAATGCATTAAAATCAATTTTTTCAAGTTTTGGGCCATGATCAGGTTCAAACCAGACGCGCTGCCCTAGGATATGTGGGATAACTAGAATATCACTAAAAATAATTGCTGCATCAAGAGGAAAGCGTTCAACGGGTTGAAGCGTAACCTTAACAACATCTTCTGAAGAAAAACAAAACTGCATAAAATCATCGTAGTTTTTACGAACTTCTTTATATTCAGGTAAGTAACGTCCAGCTTGGCGCATCATCCATATAGGGCAAGGTGTTAAGGATTTTTTGTGAACAAGAACATCAATTAAACGCATGAAAGGCTTCTTTCTGGTATATTTTAAAATTTATGATAATCTAATTGTATGTTTAGCACACAAAGAGAATCTTATGAAAAACAAAATTGCCCTCATCGGTATTGGTAGCGGATGGGGAGCGCCGGATCAGCGAACAGCAAAGGGTCCTTCTGTCGTTATAGAGTTTTTAAAAGAAAAACACCCTTCCATTAAGTATACTCTTGATTATTTTCATGATGATGATCTTTTGCCAAGTATGGCAATTAAGCCATTTGATGATCATGAACTGCGCTGCCAAAAACTTAAATTTGTTTTTGATTGTTTAACTTCACGTGTAAAAACGGCAATAAGCGATGGCTACTTTCCAATTGTAATTGGTGGCGATCATTCACTTGCAATCGGAACATGGATTGGGGTGTCTGACGCGCTAAATCAAAAGGATTTTTCGTTGCTTTGGTTTGATGCACATATGGATGCGCATACTATTGAAACGTCAGAGAGCATGGCGCCGCATGGAATGCCCGTTTCTGCGTTATTAGGGTTCGGGTATGATGAATGGACAAAAAAGAATAAAAATACGCATGCAATCATAAAGCCTGAAAATTTATACCAGTTTGGTATTCGAAGTTATGAGGTAGGTGAAGCTGCACTACTTAGTCAAAATAAGGTGCATATTGATTACGTTGAAGATTGCAAAGCTAAAGGGCTTTCTGTCTGCATGCAAAATATCATGTCACAATTAAAAACACCTTTATATGGCATTAGTATTGATATTGATGCATTTGATCCTGAATTTGCACCAGGTACTGGGACGGTTGAACCTAACGGGTTGGATCCAAATGATTTGTTAGCATTCTTAGCGGATGCCGGCAATAATAAACGGTGTATACTTGTTGAAATCATGGAATTTAATCCTGAAAAAGATGTTAATAATAAGACGCTTAGTTGGATATCACGTTTTATTGAAGTACTTATGGGGAAAAATGAAGAGGTAATGAATGATGTTAAATAAAACTTTTATTGAACGAGAAGACTATGTTGGTGCACGAAATTATAACCCAATACCTGTAGTTATTAGTCACGGAAAAGGCGTTTGGCTATGGGATGTTGAGGGAAATCGTTACCTTGATATGTTATCTGCCTATTCTGCAATTAGTCATGGTCATGGACATCCACGTATTTTGAAAGCGTTGACTGAACAAGCTTCACGATTAGCTGTTTGTTCGCGTGCTGTGCACCATGACAAAATGGCTGACTTTCTTGAAACTTTGTGTCGCCTCGTTGATATGGATCGCGCTTTGCTAATGAATTCAGGTGCTGAGGCTGTTGAGACAGCTGTAAAAGCGGCGCGTCGCTATGGATACCAAATAAAAGGAATTCCTGAAAATAAAGCTGAAATTATTGTGATGGAGGGGAATTTTCACGGACGAACCACTGGTATTATCAGTTTTTCATCGGATGAATCGTATAAAAAGAATTTTGGTCCTTTTTTACCAGGTTTCAAAATTATACCATACGGTAATATTGGTGCACTGAAGGCGGCAATTACAGCTAATACGTGCGCCGTTTTGACTGAACCTATTCAAGGTGAGGCAGGTGTATTGATGCCGCCGCAAGGTTGGTTGAAAGAAGTTGAAGCAGCGTGTCGTGCAAATGATGTATTGCTGATGGTTGATGAGATTCAATCTGGATTAGGTCGATCTGGGCGCATGCTTGCATGTGATCATGAAGATGTAAAACCTGATGTTGTCATGCTTGGTAAAGCGCTTGGGGGTGGGTTTCTACCTATATCAGCAGTTGTTGGCCGTGAAGGCGTAATGGGGGTGTTTAACCCAGGAAGTCATGGGTCAACTTTTGGCGGAAACCCATTGGCAGCTGCTGTTGGTAAGGCTGCACTTGATACACTTATTGATGAAAAACTTGTAGAGCAAAGTGATGAACTTGGAAAATATCTAATAGATAAGCTTTGTGGCCTGAATTCTCCATATGTCACAGCTATCCGCGGTAAAGGTTTATGGATTGGCATTGATATTGATCCAAACAAAGCTGTTGCACGTGATTTGTGTATGAAATTATTAGCTGAAGGACTAATCGTGCGCGATACGCATAAAGTAACGATGCGTTTAGCCCCTCCATTGGTTATTACAAAAGGTGAAATTGATTGGGCTTTCGAACGGATTGCCCGTGTTCTAACTGTTTAATAAAAAATGGCTAGCGATAAGCTAGCCAAAAGGCTTGTGAGGATTCCTATTTGGTTTTTTATTGAACGCCTGCCGTTCGTGCAACGCAAACGGTGTTTTCATTGACACGAATAACTTCTGCTTCAAATTTTCTGTTGTTTAGTTTAAAAGAAACAACATTGCGATTTCCTGCTTCAGCAGCAGCAAAGTAGAGTTGCATAATTTTTTTATCATCTGCATCGGTTACTTCACCATTAAGTCTAGCCTCAGAATGCTTGCGCATAAATTTGCCATCTTTTTTAGTAACACAAACAACAGCATCATATAATTTTACGGCAACTGCAGCCTCAATAGCCGCATCTTCCTTTTTATCCTTAACTGCATTAGCGACATCTGCAGCAAGATCTGCATACGCGGACGTGTTAAACACGATTGACATAGCTAAAATTGCAAGTATTTTTTTCATTGATAGGCTCCTTTGTATAAAAAAAGTAATATGTGAGAGATGAAAGCACTTGTTAATCTTAATAATATTTTGCATTTTTTTAGTTAAATTTTTATTAAATTAAGCATTTTTTATTTGCACACGCAAATTTTTTTAAACATTACTTTTAATGTAATAACAGTCTTGTTTTTTGATGTATCTTTCATATTTAAAATTTATTATTAATTTTTTTTGAGATGAGTTCTGTCTAGAGGATTGAATCGAATTTAATTTTTCATTTTTTTGTTTTTTTTGTATAGACAGAGCAAATGAAATTTGCTATAAAAATTAAGTAATGCCGATTTAGCTCAGCTGGTAGAGCAACTGATTTGTAATCAGTAGGTCGTGGGTTCGACTCCTACAATCGGCACCATTACTTCAAGCGGCCGTGGCGAAATTGGTAGACGCGCAGCGTTGAGGTCGCTGTGAAGCAATTCATGGAAGTTCGAGTCTTCTCGGCCGCACCAATCCCCTGTATATCTTAAGCTAATATGTACTAATCAATTTATCATTAACTGTAAAGTGTTTACGTTTGCTTTGCATAAGAGCTCTTTTGTGATCAATCTGTATTTAAACCGTCATATCTTTCACTTTTTTCTTCTTGGTATGGCAAGCGGAATTCCTTTTTTATTGGTTTTATCTACTCTTAGTTTTAGATTAACCGAATGTAATATCAGTCCATCGATGATTGGGCTTTTTACTCTTGTTACATTGCCTTACAGCCTTAAGTTTTTATGGGCGCCTTTTTTAGAGCGTTTTGCATATGCCTATTTTAATTGCAGATATCACGGTTTTAAAGTTTGGGGGGTATGCGCGCAGGTTGGTTTAATTGTGTCAACAATGCTATTAGGTGCGCTTGACCCCATGATTTATTTAAGCGCTGTTGCAATTACTGCATTTTTTCTATCATTCTTTGCATCAACTCAGGATATTGTTATTGATGCAATGCGTGTTGAACTGCTTGCGACGAAACAAATTGGGGCAGGTGCTGCTATTGAATCAATAGGATTTCGTTTTGGTATGCTTATTGGCGGGGCAGGAGCTCTTTACCTTGCGTCGATGTATGATTGGTTCTGGGCATATTTTATAATGGGTGGGCTGCAAGTGCTTGGTATTCCTGCGCTTTGGTTTATTCCTGTGGAAAATGTAAATGCGCATACAGCCCCTTTATTTACCTTTTTTAAAACATTGCAAAACAGTTTTAAGCACCTTTATGCTGAAACACCTTTTGTCTATCTTATTCTTTTTATTCTTTTTTTTAAAATAGCTGATACGGTATTGAATGCAATGTCTGCTCCATTTTTGTATGAGCTTGGTTTTGACAAAATTGAATATGCGAATATAACAAAGTCATTTGGTATTTCACTTATGGTTATTGGAGGGCTTGTTGCAGGTTACATTATGCACCAAATAGGATCCCTTTTTGTTGTTGGCGTTAGTTTGTTCTTGCAAGCTGTGTCATGTTTGCTCTTTATTATTCAATCATGGGTTGGATATGATTTGTCTGTTCTTGTTATTACAATTGGCGTTGAAAGTTTTGCATCAGGAATGGCATCTGCCGCTTTTATTGCAATGATTTCGTTGTATTGTAAGTCACCTTTTGCAGCAAGCCATTTTACCTTTTTGTATGCAGTTGGTTCGCTTAGTCGCGTAATTGCATCCTTATTGGCAGGAATCACGGCAGATTTTTTTGGGTGGGCATGGCTTTTTTTTGTGTCAGCTATCACAACTATACCCGCATTTTGGTTTTTAATTTGTTTGAAAAGGACGAGAAATGACAGATATTAAAAAAGCTCCATCGGAACGTGAAAAAAAATTAGCAATTGCCTTGCGTCAAAATTTATTAAAGCGCAAGCAACAACAACGCGAACGAATTATTGTTTCTGGGGATGAGCAGAAAGTAAAAAGTTTACAAATTTTTGAATCTGAGAAAAGTGAGTAGGTTTTGTTATGAATTTTTTAACGGATTTCATCTTTAATCATTACCTTACTATTAAGTTTTTTCATTTATTATCTGCTTTTTGTTGGATGGCTGGGTTGTTTTATCTTCCTCGCATTTTTGTATATCATCGTGAATGTGAAGATGAATCAACGCGAAAAACCTTAGATAAAATGGCAAGTAAGCTTTATTTTGCAATTATGACCCCTGCTATGTATAGTTCACTTTTGTTTGGTGGATTGTTATTTATGTTGCCTCATAACCGAATTGCTGGCTGGATGCATTTAAAATTCTCTTGCATTTTACTCTTGATTGTGTTTCAAATATATTTAAATAGATGCCGACATCAGTTGGCCAATCGCATTCCTTATAAGTCGGGTCGTTTCTTCCGATTGATCAATGAACTCCCCACAATCGCCCTTATCATAATCTTGATATGCGCTGTATTTAAGCCTTTTTAATTAGGACCCAAATAAATCTATGTACCTACACGAACTTAAACGTAAAACTCCATCTGAACTTATTATTATTGCCGAAGAACACGAAATCGAACATGCAAGTTCGTTACGCAAACAAGATTTAATGTTTGCAATCTTAAAAAAACTTGCAGAAAAGGACATTGCTATCTTTGGTGATGGCGTTATTGAGATTTTGCAAGATGGGTTTGGTTTTTTGCGTTCACCAGAATCAAACTATCTTGCTGGTCCTGATGATATTTATGTGTCACCAAGCCACGTAAAGCGCTTTAGTCTACGTACAGGTGATACGATTGAAGGTCAATTGCGGGCGCCCAAAGATGGCGAGCGTTATTTTGCTCTAATTAAAATTAATAAGATTAACTTTGAAGAACCTGAAAAGATTCGCCATCGAATAAATTTTGATAACTTAACACCTCTTTATCCAGATCAGCGCCTTCGCCTTGAAATCGAAAGTGATCAGAAAAATGGTGTAAATGGAAAACATTTCACACAGCGTGTTATTGATATGGTTTCCCCGATTGGGCGTGGGCAACGTGCATTACTTGTTGCCCCACCACGTACTGGTAAAACTGTTATGTTGCAAAATATTGCACATTCAATTGCTGAAAACCATCCAGATATTTACCTAATTGTTTTATTGATTGATGAGCGCCCTGAAGAAGTAACTGATATGGCACGTTCTGTTAAAGGCGAAGTTATTAGTTCTACCTTTGATGAGCCCGCATCACGTCACGTTCAGGTAACAGAGATGGTTATTGAAAAAGCGAAACGTCTAGTTGAACAAAAGCGTGACGTTGTTATATTACTTGATTCAATTACACGTTTAGCACGTGCTTACAACACAGTTGTTCCTTCTTCTGGTAAGGTTTTGACAGGAGGAGTTGATGCCAATGCACTTCAACGTCCAAAGCGTGTTCTTGGGGCTGCGCGTAACATAGAAGAGGGTGGTTCGCTTACTATTATTGCAACGGCTTTAGTTGATACAGGTTCACGCATGGATGAAGTTATCTTTGAAGAATTCAAAGGAACTGGCAATGCGGAAATTGTGATGGACCGCAAATTATCTGATAAGCGCATTTTCCCAGCAATTGACATTAATAAATCAGGCACACGTAAAGAAGAATTATTAATTACAGATAAGAATGAACTTTCAAAAATGTGGGTTCTCCGTCGTATTTTAAACCCTATGGGGACAATTGAGGCGATGGAATTCTTGCTTGATAAATTAAAGTATAGCAAATGTAACGCTGATTTCTTTCAATCAATGAACAACTAATGTTTTTTGATATTATTAGAAATTAACCCACAAATGTTATTAAAGATTAACCCACAAAATTAACTGTGGGTTTTTTATTTTAAAGATTTTGCTTTTTTTCAGAGGGTTATTCGCTTGCAGATTCGCAATTTGGAAACGGATCTATGAATTTTGCCCATTCTTCTTTGCCTAAATTTATTTCATCGTTTGTTAAAAGGCACCCATCTAATAACGATGTAATTTTGTCTTTATTCATTTCAATGCCAATAATAACAAGTTCTTGTCTGCGATCACCATAAGGATTTGGACGTCCAGATCCATCAAAAAAATTCTTTTTAATTCCTTCTTGCCATTCAGGATTTTCAGGCCAATCTTTTTTATCTATAGCATCCCACCAAGAACCTGCCATTTCATTTCGACAAATGGCGCCTGCTTGCGACCAATTCCCTGCAAAATTGAAGCGACTAGCAAGCCAGAAAATGCCTTTTGATCTAATAACCCCTGGCCATTTTGTTCCAATGACGGAATAGAAGCGTTCAGGGTGAAAAGGCTTAGTCGATCGATAGACAAAACTACTAATACCATATTCAACTGTTTCTGGTATGTGCTCACCGCGAAGTTCTTTGAGCCAGCCTGGTGCCATGCTTGCTTCTTCAAAATCAAAGAGTCCCGTTCCTAATACTTGATTGATAGCAACTTTGCTAAACTCAGAGGTAATAATACGTGCCCGTGTGTTAAACATTTTAATAATGCCGTGCAATTGCTTCATATCTTCAGGGCTAACTAAATCAACTTTATTTAAAATAATCACATCGGCAAATTCGACTTGTTCAATTAATAAGTCAACTACTGTTCGGTCGTCGTCTTTACCTGCCGATTTACCGCGTTGATGCAAAAAATCTTGAGAGCTGTAATCCTTTATAAAATTAAAGGCATCTACAACAGTTACCATTGTGTCTAGGGTCGCTATATCAGATAGTCTTTCACCTTCTTCGTCTTCAAATGTAAAAGTTTCTGCAACAGGAAGCGGTTCTGAAATACCGGTTGATTCAATTAATAAATAATCAAAACGATCTTCTTCAGCAATTTTTTTAATTTCTTCAAGCAGATCTTCACGAAGGGTGCAGCAGATGCAGCCATTGCTCATTTCTATGAGTTTTTCTTCTGTATGTCTAAGTTCAGATCCACCATTTTTTATTAAATCCGCATCAATATTAACGTCGCCCATGTCATTCACGATAACAGCTACTCGAAGGCCTTCTCTGTTATTCAAAATATGGTTAAGAAGGGTTGTTTTTCCTGATCCAAGAAAGCCGGAAAGAACTGTTACGGGTAATTTTTTTAACATGAGAAATGCCTTGTTTGAATATAAATCACATTAAGCGATATAAAATGGTTATGTTTATTGTATTAGAAACGTATGTTGTAATGAAATATATGTCAATATTTTTTGTTTACACTTATGTTATAAATTAAAATTGCAGCTTTCAAATACATTGGTTGTGACTGGGCCTTTGAAATGGATTTGGATTAAGCTTGTTGCGCAAAATATTGCAGAAACGGTTCCTGATGAGATTGAGTCACTTGTGCTCTTAGCTGGAAAGTGCACGTGATGGATTTGCCGTTTGACTTTGAAAAACCAGAGGATAGTCCAGGGTTTTTGTTATGGCAAACAACAATTACATGGCAAAGATTGATTAAGAGAGGGCTTGAAACGTTTGATATCTCTCATTCAGAATTTGTTATTATGGCATTGCTACTTTGGTTTAAAGCGCATCACTTTGAAGCGACACAAGTGCTTATTGCTAATTGGTCTATGCTTGATAAAATGACAGTGTCAAAGTCACTTAAAAGACTCTCTGCTCAAGAATATGTAACACGAAGAGAGCACGCTAAAGATACGCGCGCCAAGCATGTATCTTTGACGGAAAAAGGAATGAAGTTGATAATTCAAATAGTCCCTATTGTTGAACACATTGACTCTCAATTTTTTGCAAAACTTGATACGCATGAGACTGAGTTGTTTAAGAAGATTTTGGCAAAGTTGTTATAACGTATTATACAAATGACAGAAAACGTCAACTTCTATAGGATTGGTCCAAACTGATAAATATTGAGATACGCGTATGGGCCAAATTTTTACAATTCCTTTTGGTCATTGTTTTTTAAAAACAGTATCTCAATTTATAAGAAACAAACACCAAAGTTCTGTTTTTGATCTAGCATCAATGCATGTTTGGCTTCCAACAAACCGAAGCATTATTGGTCTTAAAGAATCTTTGTTGACGCATCAAGTTAAAAATGAGCAGTCTTTTGTGTTGCCGCAATTGCATTCATTAACAGATTTGGAATCAAAGAATCCACTGGCACTTAAAGAAATTTATGATTTACCAAAAGCTATTGGTTCTTTTGAACGTATGGCACTTGTCATGGATTTTTTGCCAGCATCAATGCACGTCAAAAATGCGTATGCAATTGCTGAATATCTTATATCATTACATGATGAATGTATTATTGCAGACGTATCTGTTGAATTGCTTGAATCGCAATATGACGAGAAGTTGTTCGAAAATGCTCCAGCACATGTACAGGATGCTTTTCAAAATCTTCGTATATTAACATACCACTTACCAAATGCGCTTTCAAAGCGTGGGCTTGTACCTGAATCTTGGCGTCGTCAACAAGCGATGCGAATTTTAGCTGCTGATTTGGCTAACAATGGTTCTGTCGATACTATCTTGGTCGGGGGAACAACCGGCACCATTCCTGCAACACGTGCGCTTTTGAAGGCTGTGCGTGATTTGCCAAATGGTATTGTTGTTTTGCCAGGTTTAGGAAATGAATTTGATGAAAAAAGGGTTTTAGAAATGCTTTCTCATCCGCAGCATACACTTTTTAGCTTATGCCAGTTTTTAAAGGTTAAGCCATCAGAGGTACCTTCATTATTAGATTCAGATAGCTTTTTAGCAAAGGTTCGCGCGCAAGATATAGTGTCAATGTTTGATGTACCGCCGTTTGAAGTGATTGATCACAAATCTAATCGCCCAATCTTAATAGAATGTGCAGATCAAGCTGAAGAAGCCCGAGCGATAACACACGTTGTTCGTAAAAAATTATTTGAAACGGATCACTCAATCGCTATTGTAACTCCCAATCAAGGCTTAATGCGTCGTTTAAAAGCTGAATTTTCGTTGCATGGAATTACGCCGAATATATCATCTGGTGTCGCTTTAATTGAAACGCCAGTTGGTAGTTTTTTTGTAAATTTCGTTTCTTTTTTAAAAGACCCTTCATCGTCTACATTTATTCATTTAGCAAAGCATCCTTTATGCGCAAAAAAAAGTCGTTCCGATCATTTGTTATTTGTTAGGCGCTATGAGATTGAGCTTAGAAAAATGCAAAAGAAATGGAATGCTAATGAAGAAAATTTATTTGTTTTATCGTTAAATAATTTATTAGTGCAGCGCAATGAGTGTCAGTCCTTTTATGACTTTATTCGTTTTATAAAATGCGCTGTGGAAGAAATTTCAAATGGTACTGTTTTTAATAATAATGATGGTGAGTCAGCAGCTTCATTTTTTGATGCATTGATTAAAATGCCTCCATTTATACGTAAAGACTTTGAAGATGCGTTATTGACGCTAATGGATATGGCGCCAGCAGTTCATACACCTATCGGAATTGGGTCGCGCGTTCGAATTTTAGGTACTTTAGAGGCACGTTTGAATACGTCTGATGTTGTGATTTGCGCAAGTTTGAATGAAGGTAATTGGCCAAAAACGCCTGAAAATGATTTGATTTTGTCAGAGAGTTTTCGTTTGAGTGTTGGATTGCCATCTCAAAAGCGTCGTCAAGGATTAGCCGCCCATGATTTCTGTACATCTTTCTATGCGCCTTGTTTGTATATGACACGTTCCATTCGCGAGGGGGGGGAAGTTGCCTTGCAAAGTCGTCTTTGGACACGGCTTTTGGGGCGTTATGAGCGTATAGACACAAATATTATCAAGTTTTCAAATTATAAAATTAGCTCCCAAGCAGTAATACAAAATCCTCCCGCACCTACGCCCTTAAAGGATAGACGTCCCACTATTTATTATGCAAGCCATGTAGAGCAACTTATGCGTGATCCATATGCTTATTATACCCGGCATTTACTAAAAATAGATTCTTTACCAGTTTTAAATGAAGCTGTATCTACAAAAGAAAAGGGGCAGGTATTTCATAATGTTCTTGATAAGTATTTAAAAGATGAACGTGAACCAACTTTTGAAAAGCTTGTATCTTATTCAAAACCTTTTTTTGATACTCTCGAAAAAAGGGGAGGTGGCATTGTAAAAACATTTTGGTGGTATCGCTTTAAGCGGATTGCTGCTTGGTGGCATGAAAAACTTGATAGTGAGGCTGCCTTGCTTCGTTCAACTGAAGTTACTGGTGAAACAGTACTATTGTGCGATGGTAAATATGTGTCTCTTAAAAGTCGTGCTGATCGCATTGATGTTTTAGCAGAACGTCAAGAGCTGCGCATTATTGATTATAAAACAGGGATTCTTCCTACACGTAGATCTGTCCAAAATGGAGCATCTCCACAATTGTTGGTTGAGGCCGTTATTGCACATAATCAAGGTTTTGGGGTGATTTTCCCAATTGTGGGCTCATTTCAATTAGAATACTGGCGCCTTACAGGAGGCGAGCCTGCAGGGGAGTGCCTAACCTTTTCTTTGTTGCCAGCAGATAGAGTGAAAATTCAGCAGTCTCTTACAAACGTGCTATCACACTATTTAAATACAAAAAATGCTTATTTAGCAACCGGAAGCTTTTCTGAAAGTCGTTTTTTTTCACGAATGGAAGAATGGGAAATAGTGTTATCCTCTCACCAATTTGCGTAGTTTTATTTACCCAATAAAAATTTGATATGGAATATAATGGACATGCGAAGAAATGATCGTTCCTTCGCCATAGGTGAATGTTGTTCCTTCTTTAAAATTATCTCCAATCGGAACGCGTGTGGCTTCTCCACTTACTACGACTTTAAATGCAGTACTTTGATCTCCAATGAAATTTGCTTCTTGCCCCCCAGTTACATTTAAAATACTCGCGGTAGTAGTTGATAAAAGTCCTGATAGGGTAGTGGGTGCTGTTGCGATAAGTATTGCTGTGCAGTCAGATATGTCTATTGTGTTTTGTATGTCAACGCAGGCCAGTGTTTTAAGTGCAGGTGTGCCATTTGTAGAATCAAATTTCACAAGACCTGTTGATAAGCTGTCTGAATTAGATACAGAAACGGTGCCATCTTGTATTTCAGTTCCTCCCATAAATGTATTTGCCTCATTATATGTAAGAGCAAATTCTCCTTTTCCAAGTTTAGTCAATTTGCCAGGCCCATCCATTAAAGCTGATTGAGTAAAAACAACATTTTCATCGATATTGAATTCTATTAAGGACGAATTTACATTCTTAATACAAAGAATTAAAAAAAAATTCGTTATTAATAAAATATTTATTATTTGATTGAAAGGGGGCCTGAAAGATGATTGCATAAATGCATTGTTTAACTTTGAAGGTCACTTATTTTTCATTATTAATCGAAATAGTTGATAAATAGTTAATATGATTCTTTTATTAAAATTTTAATTAAAATATGATAAAAAATCATAAAAATGTATTATACTTTTTTTGAGTGCTGGAGTAACCATTTTGAAACGATGAGAAAATTTATACAAAAAAAGAAAAGCAGTAGCTGTAATCTATGCGGTTTTTTCTTAAGCATTTTTTTGCTTATGATAATTAATATTATTCAAATCTCTGACGGTTATGCATCTGTAAAAATAACTGTGCCCCCTGGCTCTATTCGTACATATGCTAGCATTGCAAATAATCCAAGTAATCCTGGTGTAACTCTCGAAAAAATTGGATTAGGCTCTTTAGTTACTCTTGATAATGCATTTACAGGAAAAGCCCTTGTATCCGAAGGATCTTGGTTTGTTGTTGGCAGTGCTACTCGTGCTGGTCTCAATAATGGTGTGTCTGTCGCAATGGGTGCTACTTTGGCAGGCCCTGGTCCTATTCATGGAGATATTTCAAATGCCGGTATTCTTTCTCCAAGCGGTGGTGGAATAATTGTTGATGTTGTTGGAAATGTTGAAACGAATCATATTGCTGTTAAGACAGGAACAGTAATGAATGTTATTGGTAATTATTCTCAACCAGTATCTGTTAGATCTGATCAATATGGAGGTCTTCTTTTTTGCGTGTCACCATCTAATTGTGATGCAATTACTTTTACAGGAACAGTTGATTTAACTTATGGCACTTTAAGTGTTTCTCCTTCTCCTGGTTTTTATTTTAATACAGAATATACTATTATGATTGCGAACTCTATTATTTTGCCTCTTGGTGGCGGCCCTCAACCTATAAATACCTCATCCATTCCATTTGCAAGCATGACCGCTGATTATTCAACTCCAGGAAAAATTAAACTATTACTAACAGGAGCTCGTCAAACTGTTCCTGTCATGACTAACACTGTTACGACTGTAATTCAAAATGATGACGGAACTACATCGACGATAACCACCACAACAACAACCGCTGATGTGAGTCAATTCTTGAATATCTCGGGGCCTGCTACGATTGTGAATGGGACCATTTTAAATAACCTTTCAGGCTCTTCTAATGAAATTAATGTTCCAATTTCATTTGGTGAGAATTCTGGCGATTCCATAACGATTAATACCAGTAATAATACAGATGGTTCTGTTTCAACGACTAACTTGACGATGCCTCTTACTGGTGTTCGAGGCACTACTGTTAGATTAACAGGAGGTCACGATAATGTTGTTGCTATTTCCTCTGATAACCGGTCCACGTTAAATAGCGATGTAATTGTAGATAATATTACTTTAAGTGTTTTGAATGGTGGTAATATTGGTAATGGAAAACTTATAATTGCATCTAATTCTGCAACAAGTACTGTCAGATTGGCATCTATTAATTTACCGAACCCTATTAGCATGAGCGCGGCCGCTACATTTTCAACACCAACAGGCACTACTTCAGCTTTGCAAGGGGAAATTACAGGCTCGGCGCCAATGACTTTCAAAGGTGATGGTAAGACGGTTATAGGTGGAACAGATAAATTATACGCAAGTAATAATTATACAGGTTCCATTAATGCCGTTTCCGGGGAAGTTGCTGTAAATAGTGATATGCCGCAGACGGACGTGTTTATTAGTCAAGATGCGACATATAGTGGAACAGGTACGGCTCAGAATGTTTATCACTATGGTGTATTAAAACCTGGAAATTCAATTGGTACAACAAATATCGTTGGAAATTATTCAGCTGGTGGATCATACACAGGTAATAACGCAGATATTATTGCTGGCGAGAATCCTATCTATCTTGTGGAAATTAATGCAGCTGGAGAATCTAACCTTATTAATGTTACCGGCAATACAACAATTACAGGCACGTACAATATCAATATTTTGATGGATAGGGGAAACTACTCATTGGGAAGTTCATCTAATCCAACGACGCATAGCAATCCTATTAGTGAAAGCAATCCCATTGTTATTGGTTATAATATTTTGCAGACAGGTGGCGTTTTAACGATTGACCCGCAGGCAAAGTACAATGTGAGTTGGGTATCCCAGCCCGGATTGTCTTTTGTCGTGGGGCGATTAGACCATCCAACATCACCTCTCGATGGTAAGAGCTTGATCCTAAAGCTTGTTTCAACAGAACCAATTAATATTTCTGATGATCAAACAATTAGCAATGCCGATGCGAGTGTGCTTTCTTCATATGAAGTTTTAGGCACCCATACACTGAATGGCATTAATTATTATGTAATAGAAATAGATAATTCAAATGTCACTATTGGGGCTAATGATGTTGTTTCATCCAAGAGTGGAATATTGCCTAGTATTGAACAGCCTGATCACACTGCAATTGTATTTAATACAAATAGATTTGATCAAACTGGACCAACAATTGATCAAGATGCATTTAGATTTAAAAAATTTAGGAGTGCGGCTATAAAACAAGTAGGAAGAAATGATAGGTTTGAGTCTTTATTAATGGCGATATCACAAAATGGACCTGTTAGTTATGAACAAAATGAAACACGTTTATGGATTACTCCGTATATAAATCGCAGCCGTACACATAAAACAAGCAGTGATGCTGGAAATCAGGGGTGGTCAGGAGGATCATTGATTGGTCTTGAAAAGCGCGACATAAAAAATACATGGTCGCTCGGGCTTGTTGGTGGAGTAATGGGGTCACGTTCACATGTTATTGGTGATGCAGACACGTTTTCTAAGACAAAAGGCGTTCTATTTGGTATGTTTAATACGTATAAGTATGCAAAAAAATGGGGACATGAGCTCCTTGCTACGCGCACAATAACGTATATTGATGGTCAGCGATTTGATAAAGATTCAACAACAAAAATACCATATTATGCAATTTCTTCCTACAAAACAATAACTGATGTTGGTAATGCGCAGATTAATTATTTATTTGATATTGTGAAAAAAAAATACACATGTCGTTTAAGTTCGGGTGCAACTCATCAAAAGGTTGTTTCAGGGCGGTACTTGGAAACAAATGCTGATAAAAATAATTTACTTAATTCTGGTGGGGAAAATCAAACATTTGAGTGGTATTCAGGAATAGGTCTGCGCAAAATCACTGATATTGATAATATTACAATTCGTACAACATTTGTATATGAATATGGATACAGTGTGTTTAGCAAAGGGTCAGTTTCTACAATTAGGAATCAGTCTTTCGCGCCTACTACATTTATAGCGCCGATTGGACCAAGGCAAAACAAGCATTATTTGCAATTAAATACTTCATACTTGGATCACAGCACAGGTATCAAGTTTATAGCCTCTTATTTTGGTTCTTTTTACAAGAACGTTGAAAACCATGCTTTTATGTTTAAAGCTGAATATCGTTTTTAGTGCCTTAAAGCATTAAATTTTTTGATTACATTAAGAAAGCCTATGTCTTTGAAAGTGGCATGGTGATCCACCATATTGGCTTTTGCTTGTCCATTGTTTAGTTCAAAAAAGTGAAGGGTAATATCTTATTTTCTGCAAATTCTTTATTATTTTTCAACTTGATGTGCGTTTTGTTAACAAATATACAAAAGATAAATAGTATTTTTTGCACGGTGTAATATGAGTATTTTTTCTTCTCTCACGCGAGAGCAAAAAGAAACAGTTGGTCTTTTACAAATAGGAACTTTTCTAGAATATTTTGACTTGATGCTGTATGTTCACATGGCCGTTGTCTTGAACGATCTTTTTTTCCCAAAAACTGATCCGCACACAGCAGCGCTTCTTGCAGCTTTTGCTTTTTGCTCAACATATGTTTTAAGGCCTATTGGTGCTCTTGTGTTTGGCTATATCGGTGACAACATTGGCCGAAAACCAACGGTTATTATTACAACAATGATGATGGCCGTGTCATGTATTATTATGGCTAATTTGCCAACTTACGCAGAAATTGGTATAGCAGCTGCTTGGCTCGTTACAGCATGCCGCATTACACAAGGCTTATCTTCTATGGGTGAAATAATGGGAGCGGAAATCTACGTAACAGAGATAACCAAGCCGCCAGTACAATATCCGACAGTTGCCTTCGTTGGTGTTGCTGCTTACGCTGGGACGGTTGTTGCGCTTGCAATTGCTTCTTTAGTAACACATTTTACGTTCAACTGGCGTATTGCTTTTTGGATCGGTGCTTGCATTGCTGTTGTTGGGTCCATAGCTCGCACACGCCTTAGAGAAACACCGGAGTTCCTTCAAAAAAGACATCAGAGAAACAATGAGAGAAGTGCTAATGTTAGTTTTGTCCAAGAGAAAATGGTAAGAAAAACTTTTTGGGCTTATTTTATTGTTTATTGTGGTTGGCCATTATCCTTTTATCTTGCTTATATGTATTTTAATCCTATTCTTAAAAATACATTTGGTTACACGTCTGGGGAAATTATTCTTCATAATTTTGTGTTGTCTGTTATTTCGCTTGTTACTATCGTCTTTTTAGGAGTTTTAAGTTACAAAATTCATCCTTTAAAGATTATTAAGGCACGAGGCAGATTGTTTCTTCTTTTGAATTTTGCAATTCCTTTTGTTATTCTATATTCTACTTGTGCTATTCATATTTTTTTCTTACAAGTTGCTATTTTGACATTTACTTTATCTCCAATTCCTTCCGTTTCTGTATTTATTAAATATATACCTACGCTTAGGAGATTTACAGCGGCAAGTTTCGTGTATGCTCTTTCGCGTGCGCTTATGTATGTTATAACTTCTTTTAGTCTTGTTTATCTGACGGATATCTTTGGTTATTATGGTCTTTGGCTCATTATGTTTCCGGTCACATTTGCATTTTTATGGGGTGTTCAACATTTCGAAGAGCTTGAGCAAGAATCAGGTGCTCTTGCCAAAAAGAACAGTCTTCTTCCAGATACTATTTTAACTAACAGCAGGGCAGCATCTTAATATAATGACCAATAGATGTTGTGTTCTTTTGCAATATAAAAACTTAGCCATATTTTTGCTGTGGAAATGGAACCTTAATTTGAGTTAAGATTGAGGTATTAAAATAAAAGTCAGATGTCTTTGTTCTTTTTTGAGAAGGAAAAAAGCTACACACTATCAACCCTATTTTATTCTTTTGAATTTAATCTTTGTTTTTTATTCTATAGCCATAAAGGTTTAAAATATGGTAAAAAGGACCATATATCTCAAGCGATAGGTTGGGCTTTTAGTGTCCTCTACTCATATAAAGAATAATATTAAATACGCACTCACGTTTGCATGTGTTGCTATGCTTCTTAGCGCATGTTCTGATAAAGAAGAGGCCTATACGGACAAGCCAGTAGAAGAACTTTATACGATGGCTCTCGATCGTCTTAAAGATAAGAGTTATACAAAAGCAGCAAAAGCTTTTGCTGAAGTTGAGCGTCAACATCCTTATTCAAACTGGGCATTAAAAGCACAAATTATGTCTGCTTATTGTTATTATGAGGCTAAGAAATATGATGAGGCGATTGATGCTTTCCAAATTTTTATTCAGCTTCACCCAGGACACGACGATGTTGCTTACGCCTATTATATGGTAGGTCTTTGTTTTTATGAACAGATACCCATTTTACAACGTGATCAACAGCCAGCAGAAAAATCAATGGATGCATTTAATGAAGTGCTTAACCGTTTTCCAACGTCTACATATGCAAAGGATGCCCACTTTAAACTTGATTTGATCAGAGACCATATTGCGGCTAAAGAAATGGATGTTGGACGTTTTTATCTCACAAAGGGATCTTACGTTGCTGCAATGAATCGGTTTAAAACTGTTATTGAAAATTATCAAACAACGGGTCAGGCTGAAGAAGCGATGTATCGTTTGGTTGAATGTTATTTAGCTGTTGGTTTAAATGAACAAGCGCTAGCATCTGCTGCGGTATTAGGGCATAATTATCCTAACGGTCAATGGTATAGCTATGCGTATTCACTAATAAACAAGCAAAGCCCTGTTCAACCGATGATAAAAGATTAAAAGCCTGGGCTAAAGGCATAAAGGGTGTAAAATGTTGACAGGTCTTTCAATCAATAACGTCATTTTGATTGATCAACTTCATTTAGACTTGTTACCTGGTTTTACAAGTCTTACTGGTGAAACAGGAGCAGGGAAATCAATTTTGCTAGATGCCTTAAGTTTAGCTTTGGGGCATAAGGCTGATTCTGATGTAATTAGAATGAATACGGACCAAGCAAGTATTGTTGCTACATTTTCTTTACAAAATTTTTCTAAAGAACATGCCCTTTTTGCGTTATTAAAGGAACAGCACATTCAGTTTGATGATGAGCTCTTGCTTAAAAGGACGCTTCATCGCACACAAAAGGGAAAAGCATTTATCAATGATCAAGTTATTAGCTTAGCTTTATTAAAGCAAATCGGTGAGTATTTACTGCATGTGCACGGACAGCATGATCATTTGTTAAATGAGGCCCTCCATAAAACACTGCTCGATAATTTTGCGCGTGTCAGTATTGCCGATTTTGAGGCAAATTTAGTTTCGACTAGAGAAGCATATAACAGTTGGTTGCAAGCACATCGAACACTTATTGATTTTGAATCAACGCTGGAAAAATTGCGTGATCAAGAATTGTTTTACCAAGAGGTTCTTGTAGATTTAAATGGTATTAAAATAGCTCTGGGTGAAGAAGATCGTTTGATTGAACAACGCAATGGGTTACAACAAATTGGTAAAGTAATATCAACAGTTGAGCAAACGCTAAAAAGCCTTGAAGTTCCAACATCATGGGTTGCAAGTTTATATGGTTTTCAAAAAAACTTAGAGCGTTGTGATGCAGATTCAATTCTTCCACTTAAAAATGCAATGCAAGCATTTGAACGTGCAGCGATTGAAATCACAGAAGCCCAAGTTGAATTAAAAAGTTTGTTTGATGCTGATCGAACAGCTGCGCGGGACCTTGAAGAAATTGATGAACAGCTACATATTATTCGAAATCTGGCGCGCAAGTACAAAATGACAAGTGATAGTTTGTGTGAATTATATGAAGAAGCGAAAAAAGCAAGTGCAACTGTTGATGATGTCTTGTTAGAGCGGAAAAAATTAGAAAGAGCTGTCTCAGATACACTTGCAGTCTATAGCTTGGCTGAAAAAAAATTGTTAAATGCGCGTCGATCAGCTGCTAATCAGCTAATAGCATGTGTTATGCAAGAATTGCCAGATTTAAAGCTAGATCGGGCTGTTTTTGATGTTAAAATACGCTCAAGTTTAAAGCCTTCTATTGATGGAGGGCATGAAATTGCTTTTTGGGTTTCAATGAACACAGGGCAGGAGAGCGCACCGCTCGCAAAAACAGCTTCTGGTGGTGAGATGGCGCGCTTAATGCTTGTTTTAAAAATGATTTTAACAAAATCAACAGCGATGCCAACATTAATATTTGACGAAATTGATACAGGTGTAGGTGGTTCTGTTGCAACGGCTATTGGTAAAAAAATGCATGCACTGGGATGCCACGTGCAAGTGCTTTCGATAACGCACTCACCACAAGTAGCTGCATGTTCTAATCATCAATGGCGCATTTTTAAAACAGAAGATGCTGGCATGACGCGAACACACGTGACAACGCTTACCCATGATGATCGCGTCGATGAAATTGCGCGAATGCTTGCTGGAGCTACACTGACAGATGAAGCGCGTTTAGCTGCAGCACGTTTAATGAGCGAATAGTTTATCTTACCCATTTTTTTATTATAAATTTAAAAAATAGGTTTTTTATTACGTTTTATTGTGATTTATCCAACACAGTTCTTTTGGTTATTTTTGGAATGATTAAAAAAATATAAATAATGTTTGCTCTTTTTTATTTTAACAAGTATAAAAATAGTAACAAAACTTAATTTATAGGATATTTCTATGACAGATACATCAAATGTTTCTGAACTTCTAGGTCACGCAAGTCGTATTGCTGCTGCTTATATTTCAAATCATTCAATTTCTCTTGATGAAGTGCCAGTTATTATTAATCGTTTATTTCAAGCATTTTCTGAAATTAACCGTAATCCACACAGCTATAAAACAAATGCGCCTTTAGCGCCAGCTGTGCCAATTGAAGATTCAGTTCATGATGACTATATTGTATGTTTAGAAGATGGTAAAAAATTGCAGATGTTAAAAAGACATTTGAGTACTGTTTACGGCATGACGCTTGATCAGTATAAGGAACGCTGGAGCCTTCCAATGGATTATCCTGTTGTTTCTCCAGGCTATGCGCGTCGTCGTAGTGCAATTGCAAAAAATACAGGTCTTGGTAAAACAGGTCGCAAGCCACGTATTAAAGTTGTGCAAGGTAAAGATACTGCAAATGGCCAAGAGCAAGTAGCTATTCTTGCACGGTAATTTTAAAATTTCAAAAAACCTTTTATTACATTTTTTCGGTAAGATTGAACGAAGGTTTTCTGTTTTTGAGGCTCATATTTATTAAAACCATGGTTAAAAGTATTATTTAAATCCTTGCATCAAATCATCTCACTGTTTAAATTTGAATTTATCTCATTCATATAAAAAGAAAAACCGATGTCTAAAAAACTGTACATAAAAACATATGGCTGCCAAATGAATGTCTACGATTCTCAGCGTATGGTTGATTTGCTTTCGCCCCTTGGATATGAAATAACTGAATCACCAAATGACGCAGATATGGCTATTTTAAACACGTGCCATATACGTGAGAAAGCGGAACAAAAAGTTTTCTCAGACTTAGGTCGCTTACGTATTGTAAAAGATGAACGCGCTGAATCAGGCAAAGAAATGATGATTGCGGTTGGTGGTTGCGTTGCGCAAGCTGAAGGTGCCGAAATTATTAGACAAGCACCTTATGTTAGTATGGTTTTTGGTCCACAAGCGTATCATAAATTACCTGAAATGATAGCAAAAACCACGCGTGACCGTGACATTAAAGATGGTAAGAAAAAGAATATTGGTGTGGTTAACACAGATTTTCCGGTAGAAAGCAAGTTTGATTTTTTGCCACAACCTGTCACATCTAGCATTTCATCTTATTTATCTGTTCAAGAAGGCTGTGATAATTTCTGTACGTTTTGCGTTGTGCCATATACGCGTGGTGCTGAATATTCAAGACCTGTGACAGATATTATGGCTGATGCACGTCGTTTGGTTTCACTAGGCACAAAGGAAATTACGCTGCTTGGGCAAAATGTAAATGCATTTCATGGTATTTCGCCAAATTCAACTGATGTTGAATGGGGACTTGGTCGTTTAATTTATGAATTGGCTGAAATAGAAGGGCTTGAACGTATTCGTTATACAACTTCACATCCAATGGACATGGACGAAGAATTAATTCGCGCGCATGGTGATGTTCCTCAATTGATGCCATATTTGCATCTTCCTATTCAATCAGGTTCTAATCGTATACTTGAATTAATGAATCGGCGCCATACAGCTGCACAATATTTAGATGTTATTGAGAAATTGCGTAAAGCACGTTCTGATATTGCAATGTCTTCAGACTTTATTGTTGGCTTTCCTGGGGAAACAAAAGATGACCATAATGAAACATTAGAACTTGTTCGTGCTGTAAATTATGCACAAGCATATTCCTTTAAATATAGTATTCGTCCAGGAACGCCAGCAGGGTCTATGGACTTACAAGTTCCCGAGCCTATTAAGGTTGAGCGCTTAGCTGAACTTCAAGGTTTGCTAAATGAACAACAACTTTCTTTCAACCAAAGCAAAGTGGGTACAATACAAAAAGTTCTTGTCGATCGTGAAGGCAAGCGTGACGGCCAATTATCAGGCAAAACACCATTTATGCAATCTGTGCATTTCGAAGGTAATTTGCGTTTACAAGGCGAAATAATTGATGTGAAGATCACAGGTGCTTTGCCAAATAGCGTTTCAGGTGAAATTGAAACAATAGGGTAGTGGTTAATTCGTTAGATTGGAAAGATGAAGCATTAATGTGCTTCATCCCAGTTCATTCCGATGCCAGCCTCAACTATTAATGGTACTGATAGCTGTACAACATTTTCCATAATTGATTTTACTCGTTCAATAAAAACTGCGGCTTCAGTTTCTTTGACTTCAAACACCAATTCATCATGCACTTGTAAGAGCATGCGAGCATCAATAGTATCTGTTTCTAGCCAATGATGAACATGTGCCATGGCTTTCTTTATAATATCAGCATTTGTTCCTTGAAGAGGCGCATTGACAGCTTGGCGCTCAGCAAATTGACGAATGCTTCCATTGCGATCATGAATGCCGGGGGTGTAACAATTGCGTCCCATAAGTGTTGTGATGTAACCATTTTTACGTGCTTTTTCTTTCATTGAAGACATAAATGCTTCAACGCCTGGGTAACGCTCTAAGTATGACTTTATAAGCGCCGCTGCTGCCGTATTTGGAATGTTAAGTTGCTGTCCTAAACCGTATGCACTAATGCCATAGATGATTCCAAAATTGACCGTTTTAGCTTGGCGGCGTTGTTCGGTTGTAATCTGCTCATAGGGGATACCAAACAGATCGCTAGCCGTGATTTTATGAATATCAACACCATCAAGGAATGCCTGTTTTAATGCTGGAATATCTGCAAAATGCGCTAACAATCGCAATTCAATTTGTGAATAGTCAAGCGATACAAGTACGTATCCGTCATCTGCAATAAAAGCTTTTCGAATTCGTCGACCATCTTCAGTTTTGATGGGAATGTTTTGCAAGTTAGGTTCAGACGATGATAAGCGTCCTGTACTTGTTCCTGTCATTGCATAGGATGTGTGGATGCGCTTTGTCGTTGTATTAATTTGTGTCGTTAAGCCTTCAATATATGTAGATTGTAGTTTTGAAAGGCTTCTCCATTGAAGAATCTTTGTAGGTAGAAAATGACCTTTTTGAACAAGATCTTCAAGCACATCCGCATCGGTTATATAAGCGCCTGTTTTTGTACGTTTAGGTGCTGGTAACCCTTGCTCGTCAAATAAAACTTCACCAAGTTGTTTGGGTGAAGCAATATTAAATTCTCGTCCCGCAATTTGATAAATTTCTTTTTCCAGTATTTCTAAACGACTAGAGATTTCAGTGGCAAATTCTTTTAGCACGTCAGGGCTTACTTTTATCCCTTGGTATTCCATAGCCGCAATCACTGGAATAAGAGGACGTTCAACATCATAATAAAGAGCTGAAACATGTTGTTCGGTCAGTTTAGGTTTGAAATACTCGTATAGCATCAATGTAATTTCAGCATCTTCAGCGGCGTATATTGCTGCTGTTTTTAAGTCGATTTGATCAAATGTTTTTTGATTTTTACCTGTGCCAGCAATGCTTGAAAAACTTATTGTGTCACGTCCAAGATATGTTTTTGCTAAATAGTCCATGCTGTGACTGTGCTGTCCACCATGAAGGCAATAAGACATAAGGAGAGTATCTTCAATAGATCGTAGAGTCAGTCCATCCTTAGCAATAATACTTATGTCATATTTAAGGTTATGACCAACTTTTAAAATGCCAGCTTGATTTAAGAAATTTGCTAATAATTGTTTTATGCTTGAAAAATCAGCTTGTGCTTCTTCTGTTGTGTGACGAAATGGAATGTAAGCCGCTTTTATATTTCTGTTTTCTGCACGAAAAGCAAAGGAGCATCCAACCCAAATAGCATCACGAATATGTAAAGAAGTTGTTTCCGTATCAAAAGCCACAATTTCTGCAAGTGATGCCTCATCTAAAAAAGCTGCAATTTCATCTACCGTTGTGAGCATTTGATAATTTTGACTAGCTGCACTTAGCTGGCTAGACAAAGGTATTGCTTCTTTTTTGGTGCTAAAATTGTTTAAATTATTTACTTCATTTTGAACTCGGTTTAAAAGTGTTTTAAAACCCATTTTGCTTAAAAATGCCAATGTTTCAGCAGAAACACCTGTAACAAAAAGCGCATCAAAATCAAGTGGCAATTCAAGATTGTCTACAAGTGTTACAAGTCGTTTTGAAATACGCGCTTTGTCTGCATTATCAATAAGAGTTTGACGACGCTTTGGTTGTTTAATAGTGTATGTTTGAGCAAGTAACGTTTCAAGATCTCCATAAGCTGAAATTAATTCAGCTGCTGTTTTAACGCCTATACCTGCTACGCCCGGCACATTATCAGATGCATCGCCTGCAAGAGCTTGAACATCAATTACTTTTGATGGTGGGACGCCAAATTTTTCAATAACCGTATCGATGTTAATTGCTTTGCGTTTGAGAGGATCATATAAACTAATTTGATCATTCACAAGTTGCATTAAATCTTTATCGCCAGAAACAATAACAACTTCAAAACCCACAGCGGCACCTTGACGTGCATAGGATGCGATAAGATCATCGGCTTCATAATCAGCCATTTCAACGCATGGAACGCCAAAAGCTGCACATACTTCGCGAAATAGTGGAAATTGTGGTACTAAGTCATCAGGCGCCGGTGGTCGGTGTGCTTTGTATTCGGCATAAATACGTTGGCGAAATGTTTGACGCCCAGCATCAAAAACGACCAAGAAATGATGATGACTATGATCTAATACAAGTTGGCGCAACATGTTGCAAAAGCCATAAACAGCCCCAACGGGAGTGCCATCAGGAGAAGTCAGTGGGGGAAGGGCATGGTACGCCCTAAAAATAAAACCCGAACCATCAATTAAAAAAAGTTTTTTCACAAAATTACCTATTATTATCATCGTAGATTACGATTACAATAACGAATTTTAAAATAGATTGACAGAAGGATTATTTTGCTATGCTGAGAATTTCCTCCCTATCGTCAAACGGAAAAGTTATGTTGCCAATGATTTGGCCTTGTTCATGACCTTTTCCTGCGATTAAAACAACATCACCTGCTTGCGCATGTTGAAGCGCATAAGTAATTGCGTCGCGTCGGTTTCCTATTTCTATGGCATGTGTGCAAGTTTTTAGTATTTCAGATCTTATGGCAGCAGGGTCTTCAAAACGTGGATTGTCATCTGTTACAATACATGTATCAGCAAGTGACGCAGAAATTTTACCCATTAATTGGCGTTTGCCCGTGTCACGGTTGCCACCACATCCGAAAAGAACCCAGAGCTTCCCAGATGAAAAAGGCCTTAAGTTTGTAAGTGCTTTTTCAAGTGCGTCAGGAGTATGTGCGTAATCCACATAAAAATGCGCACCATTATGTGTTGCAACACGTTCTAAACGGCCTGTTGCGCAGGTAAGATTCGTAAAGGTAGGCAGGCACTCTTGAATGGTTGCGCCTGATGCTAATACAAGTCCTAATGCTGCTAGTACATTTTCAATTTGAAAGTCGCCACTGATATTGATGCGGATGTTTGGAAAGATTTCATTATTAGTATGTAAATCAAAAATTTGAGCTTGCCCTTCGATACGGCAATTTTTAACAAATAATGTTGCATTCGTTAATCGCGAAAAACTAATTATGCGTTGGTTCTTTTTCGCGCATATATCACTAAGTTGTTTGAAATAAGGTGAGTCCTTATTGATCACAGCTGTCATGCCATCTGCTAATATATCAGTGAATAAGCGTGCTTTTGCATGAAAATAATCATCCATTGTTTGATGATAATCAAGATGATCTTGAGTAAGATTTGTAAAAGCTGCCGCTTTTAATGAAACACCATGAATCCGATATTGGTCAAGGCCATGGCTTGATGCTTCAAAAGCTAAGTGATCAATGTTGTGTGTTTTTAAGCCATGCATAAGTTGATGTAAACGTACAGAATCAAGCGTTGTAAGAGAGGCGCCATTCATAATAGGAATAAACTCATTAATAATATTGGCGTCAATATTGTTTGACAAACTAAGGCCAAGAGTTCCAACGCTTGCGCATGGAATGTTAATACCTTCCCAAAATTGCCGTACGTATTGCACAGTTGAGCTTTTGCCGTTAGTTCCTGTTACTGCAACAGAATGTTTTGGAGAGTCTCCGTAAAAGACAGCAGATAACTTTGCAAGAGCAATGCGTGGATTAGAATGCGTAATGACAAGGGCATCATGCTTTTGAAAAAGAGGATGGTCTGCAAGTTCAGATTCTGTAACAATAACACGGCAACCTTTGCTTAAAACATCTACTATATAATCAATTGCCATAGGGCAGGGGGTTGAAACAAAGACATCAAAAGGTTCAACTGTGCGTGAGTCAGCTTTTATTGCTTGTACTTTAAGTTGCCCATATGTATATGGTAAAGGTTTTTCTATAAGGCCTGTTTGTAGCAAAAGATCATTGAGGTACATGTTATTTTCAAACTGAATTATGTGATGTGAGAGCATTATAAATGAATTTATTTCTTTTTCTAAGAGAAACCTCATCTTGTTTGTAAAGTTAAATGCTTTTTAAAAAAGATAATGATTTTTTTAATTATTCTATTGCCATTTGGTGTAAATATGTTTATTTTAATGCTTAGGATGCCTGCATGGTGAAATCGGTAGACACAACAGATTTAAAATCTGTCGAGAGAACTCTCGTGCCAGTTCAAGTCTGGCTGCGGGCACCATCCTACCACTTAACATAAGTGATATTTATAAAAATCCAACAATTATTCTTTTCCGTCGTTATACCAGCTAAATTATCAAAATCTAAATGATTCTTTGTATTTTATGTTATTATCTAGGCTGCTCGCATGCAAGCACTGGTCATAAACTAACACAAAAAAGCTTATTAAATAGCCATGAAGCGATATCTCTCGGAAGACCATCTATCTAGGCTATTAATGCAATTGCCGTGTTAATCATTGAAAACAATAAAAAGTAAGAATATTAATCTCAAAAATCACGCTTAATTTCATTGATTCATTTGAATCCATTGCTCTTCGGATAAAATTTCTAAACCAAGTTCTTTTGCTTGCGTTAATTTTTTACCTGCATCTGTTCCTACGATAACAAAATCTGTTTTTTTTGATATAGAACTTCCTACGTGTGCGCCTAAACGTTCTGCTTGTGCTTTTGCTTCAGCGCGACTTAATTTTTCAAGGGATCCTGTAAATACAACTGTTTTTCCAGAAAATAAAGAGTCAACGGCTGCAGCTGCAATATATTCTTCAATTTGAACATGTTCTAGTATGCCATTAATTAAAAGGCGATTATCGGGTATCTCAAAAAATTGAGTAAGGTCAGCTGCCATGTTTTCACCAACGCCTTCAAGAGAGCAAATTTCATGAGCTTTGGCATTAAGTAGAGATTCCATATTTTTAAAGCGATGAGCGAGAGTCCGTGCTGTCACTTGACCAATTTGTGGAATACCAAGACCAAAAATAAGGCGATCAAGTGTAATTTTTCGTCTCTTATTTAACGCATCAAACAGGTTTGAAACAGCTTTCTTTCCCCATCCCTCTCGGGCTTCTAATGGAGGAAGGATAGTTGAATTTCGAGCTTCTAGTGTAAATAAATCGTAAGGTGTTCGGACAAGCCCCCAAGTAAAGAAGTTTTGTAAATGGCGATCGCCTAAGCCATCAATATCAAATGCGTCACGGCTGACAAAATGACGCAAGCGTTCAACAGCTTGCGCAATGCATGAAAAACCACCGCTGCATCGTCTAGCAACTTGCCCTTCTTGTTGTATAACAGGTGAAGTGCATATAGGACAGGCTTGAGGGAAGACAAAAGGTGTAGATATTTCTGGTCTTTTCGATAAAACAACATTTATTACTTGTGGGATAACATCTCCGGCACGCTGAACAATAACCGTATCGCCAACACGTATGTCCTTTCGGCGGATTTCATCATCATTATGAAGCGATGCGCGGCTTACGGTAACGCCGCCCACAACTACAGGGCGCAAGTATGCCACTGGTGTTAAAACGCCGGTACGGCCTACTTGTACCTCAATCACTTCAATAATTGTTTCAGCTTGTTCTGCAGAAAATTTATGTGCAATTGAATGGCGAGGTGAGCGCCCAACGGCGCCTAGACGTGCTTGTAAAGCCAGATCATTAACTTTATAAACCACACCATCAATTTCATAAGGTAAATCAGACCGTTGGCTTTCAATAAAGCTATAATGCTTAAGCATCGTTGTAACATCTGTGCAAAGTGCCACAAGAGGACTAACTTTGAATCCTAAACGATTTAAAGATACAAGTATGTCTTCTTGTGATTGTTCCGTTTGATTTGAAAGGCATTCATATCCGTACGCAAAAAATCGAAGTGATCGTTTAGCTGTTATACTGGAGTCAAGTAATCGCAAAGAGCCCGCGGCAGCATTGCGTGGGTTAGCAAAAGGAGTCTCGCCTGAAGCAATACGGATTTCATTAACTGTTTCAAAGTCTGCTTTGCTCATATAGACTTCACCGCGTATTTCTACATTTTCGGGAATTATGTCTCCTTGCAACACCAAAGGAATATCGCGCACTGTGCGTAAATTTTGCGTTATATTTTCACCCTCTTGACCATCACCTCGTGTTGCACCTAGTATAAATTGACCTTTTTGATAATGTAGAGTTGCTGATAAGCCATCAATTTTAGGCTCAGCCATGCAAGGGATTATTGTATCTTCTTGGCATTTTAAAAAGCGTTTTATCCGGGCTATAAAGTCATAAACGTCTTCTTCTGAAAATGCATTATCAAGTGATAGCATGGCTTTTCTATGTTTAACTTTTTCAAATTCAGGTGAAGGCGCCGCGCCAATGCGATGTGTTGGGCTATCAATACGCCTTAAATCTGGAAAACGTCGCTCAATTGCAAGATTGCGTTGAAAAATAGCATCATACATTGCATCACTGATTTCAGGTGCAGCTAGATGATAATAATTATGATCATGTTGAGCGAGTTCTTTTGATAAACGTGATAGTTCCTCTGTCGCTTGCTCACGTGTTAGATTTTCAACAGCTATTGCTAAATAAGTCATTTTTGATTTTTGTTCCAAATTTTTTACTTATTATGTAGCTTGCTTAACGCAATTTAGCAAGCTGAAAAGTATGAAAAACCTATTCTAAAAGGAATCGCTTCGGTTGTGAAAATGAGTTTAGCAATGAGTTTTTTTATTATATTGCTAAAATATATAATGCTATTTATTTATTTTGTTTAAACCAAATATTAATGATTTTTATACATAATATATTTATTGATATTATTTTTGAAAAAATAAAAATATGAATTTCCTTGCATCAAATTTTTTTTATATTACAGTGCTTTATTTTTGTATTAATCAAAATAGCTTGAGTGCGAATGATCATGGGGTAGATGATCCTTTTGTGCGACCGACATTAAGTAATACTTCTGTGTTCAATAATAGTGAGGCTGTAGAAAAAACTAAAAATTATGATGGTACTGATTTTTTTGAGAATGATTTACAAAATAAATCCTCAAAAAATTTACTTTCAGTATTTAGCACGGCTCATGAGTTAGGTGAGCAGAAAAGCGACGTTGACTCTGTATTAGATTTAGAACAAGGGGTGGAACTTACAAAAACTAATGGAAATGAAATATCAACACAAACATCACTTAAATTATCAGAGCTTATAATGCCCGAAACCCGTCTACAGCATTTAAAGCAAGCTTTCTTTAAATCAAGTCTTCTTGTAATGAGCAAAGTATGTGGAATCACATTGAATTTATTAGGTATTGGAGAGCTTTTGTTTCCATTGGCCGCACTTTATTATTTAGGGTTAGATTCATCTCCATCAAGTGAATGTGAACAGACTAGATCACACAAAAATGGCCTGCTTTTATTAACAGCAGGTGTTGCTTGTACAACATTAAAACGCGCTTGCACACTATTCGTTATACTTCGTAAACAACTTATTGAATTGTATGAGGATAAAAAGAAAAGTGAACGTAAGGATAGTAATACAAGCACTGATGATGGTCGGATTAATGAAGTTTTAAAAGCAGTCGACAATAATTTATAGGGTGATTCAATATAAATCACCCTAAGTGCTAATATCTATTTTTCTTCACTTGTTGGTTCGGTTGAGTGTGGTTGTTTTATAAGGTTTGGTGATTCATTTGCATTAATTTCTATTTCAACTGTTTCACCTTCAATGATTTCTTCCTCATCACCTTCAACGGATCCAATGCGACTAACAGCCACAACTTTTTCATCAGAGTCAACACGGAAAATAATAACACCTTGCGCGCGTCGCCCTGTCATGCGGATGTCTGTGACCGCACAACGAATAAGGCGTCCGCGATCTGTTACAAGCATGATCTGATCGTTCTCATCAACTGGGAATGTTGCAACAAGACCGCCTGTTTTTGTTGTGACATTCATAGCATCAAATCCGCTACTACCACGATTTGTTGTTCTATATTCATAGGCTGATGTGCGTTTACCATAGCCATTTTCAGAAATAGCTAAAATAAACTGCTCACGTTCTGCAAGTTCTTGCACGCGCTCTGGATCAAGCTGAATGGTTGTTTCATCTGCGTCAGCAGTAATAGGTGTTGCATCACCTTCTTCAACATTATCGGCCTGCCTTAAGCGTGTTGCTGCTTTTAAGTATGCATCTCTCTCTTCTGTGTTTTGTGCTGATGCTGACATTAATATAGTCATCGCAATTACATAATCACCTTCTGACAATCGAATACCACGTACACCATTTGAATCACGGCCAACAAATATGCGGATATCAGTTACATTAAAGCGGTTACAAATGCCATGTGATGTACTTAACATTACATCATCTTCTTCGGAGCAAAGTGAAACAGCTACTAATGATTCCCCTTCATCCATACGAATTGCTTTTTTACCATTTGGTGAAATATGGTGGAAGTCACCAAGTGCATTACGACGTACATTTCCACGTGATGTTGCAAACATTAAGAAATGTGTTTCTTGATTTACATCATCTGGTAATACCAGAATTGTTGTGATTTTTTCGTCTTGTGCAAGTGGTAATAAGTTCACAATTGCGCGACCTTTTGATTGAGGTGATGCAAGTGGTAAGCGGTATACCTTCATTCGGTATACCTGACCAAGTGATGAAAAGAAGTACACTTGGCTGTGTGTGTTCGCTACAAAGACGTCACTAATGATATCTTCATCTTTCATTGTCATGCCGGATCTTCCGCGGCCACCACGTCGCTGTGCGCGATACGTTGAAAGTGGAACACGTTTAATGTAGCCTTCAAGGCTAACGGTAACGACCATATCTTCTTTTTGAATTAAGTCTTCCATGTCAATGTTTGAATCAGATTCTTCGATGTCTGTACGACGCGGGGTTGAATATTCGTTTTGTACTGCACGAAGTTCTTCGTTCATAATTTCAAGAACACGGGGGCGTGATCCTAAAATACTTACAAGCTCTTGTATAAGTGCGGTAACACCTTCAAGGTCAGCTTGAATTTTATCACGCTCAAGGCCTGTTAAACGATGTAGACGTAAATCTAAAATAGCATTTGCTTGAACTTCAGATAGTTGATATACACCTTCGTCAGGTAATCTTTCTTCCATAAGTGCTAGCAAAGGCAATACGGCTGAGGCATCCCATAAGCGACCTAATAACTGATCTTTTGCGTCAGTGCGGTCTGCTGCAGCACGGATAAGTTCAATGATTGGATCAATATTGCTAATGGCAATCGCAAAACCCATTAATGTATGCGCTTTTTCGCGTGCTTTTCTAAGTTCAAAACGTGTTCTTCTTAAAATGACTTCTTCACGGAATTCAAGAAATGCTTCTAAAATTTGTTTCAAATTAAGCTGCTCTGGTCTACCATGACGAATTGCAAGCATGTTGTAACTAATTGTTGTTTGTAATTGGCTGTACCGGTAAAGCTGGTTCAAAATTACATCAGCAACTGCATCACGTTTTACTTCAATAACAATGCGAACACCTTTACGGTTCGATTCATCGCGTAAATCGCTGATGCCTTCGATGATTTTTTCTTTAACAAGTTCTGCAATCTTTTCGACAAGGCGCGCTTTGTTAACTTGATATGGAATTTCTGTAATAACAATGGATTGACGGTCATTTTTTGACGTTTCAGTATGCGCTTTACCGCGCACAACAACACCGCCACGACCTGTGCGAAACGCTTCATGAAAACCATGGCGTCCCATAATGATACCGCCTGTTGGAAAGTCAGGCCCCTTAACGAATTGCATAAGGTCGGCAAGTTCAAGGTTTGGATTTTCAATAAGTGCGCAACATGCATCAATGACCTCACCTAAGTTATGAGTTGGAATGGAGGTTGCCATCCCCACCGCAATACCGCTGCCACCATTTATAAGTAAATTAGGAAATTTTGCTGGAAGCACTGTTGGTTGAATTTCTGACTCATCATAGTTTGGGCAGAAATCGACTGTGTCTTTATCAATATCTTCAAGCAATTCATGTGCTGATTTTGAAAGACGTGCTTCTGTATAACGTGATGCTGCCGCAGGATCGCCATCCATCGAGCCAAAGTTACCTTGGCCGTCTATCAATGGTACGCGCAAGCTAAAATCTTGTGTTAATCGAACCATAGCATCATAAATAGCCATATCACCATGTGGGTGATACTTACCCATCACTTCACCGACAACGCGCGCAGATTTGCGATAAGGGCGGTTGTATTCATTTCCTGTTGCCTTCATCGCGTATAAAATACGTCGGTGGACAGGTTTTAAGCCATCACGAACGTCAGGAAGTGCACGAGATACGATTACACTCATTGCATATGAAAGATAAGAAGTTTTCATTTCTTCTTCAATAGCAACTGGCTTAATATCAATTTGTGAAGGTGTTGGTGAAGTCATAATTGATTTTATCAAACGTTAAGAAACTGTTATCGGATGATAGCATGCGCATTTGAAAAATTCACGCGTTATGTGTCTTGATATAAATCTAATCTGTTATATAAAATGAAGTTAAAAGTGACTTAGTATTGTAAATAAATAAAAATAGACATTTTTGTCTCTTGTTTATTTGTTGAAAAAATATTATAAAGTGAATAAATATTATGTTTTATTAAACTAATTTCTTTTTTAAAGAAAGATCTTTTCTATGAAATTTTTGCTTGTGTGCCTTTATTTATGTCTTTTTGTATTCAATGCAAATGTTATGTGTTCACAACAGTGGTGCCCTCTTGAAAATGGAGATGCAATTGAAGTTATAGCACCATCGTACGGATCTCTTACTAACCTGATAGGAATTGAAGAAAACATAAAGAAAATAGGTTTCTCTGCAAACATAGCTCCTGGTTTGATAGCCGAGCAACAGCTTGGTTACGCAAACACAGAAGAGTATCGCAAAAGCAGCTTTAGAAAAGCAATTTCTAAAGCTGCTCCTGCAAAAGTTGTTTGGGCTCTTCGTGGGGGGCGCGGAGCATCTAGCTTATTTTCTGAAGGAACAGAGCCGTTTAATGAAGCTCACTCTGGAACACCTAAACTCTTTATAGGCTTTAGTGATGCTACGGCTATTCATTTATATTTAAATGTTGTTTTGAATTGGCCATCTTTACATGGAGTGGTTTTAGCGTATAATAAAGATGTTAATCCAATTGTTAACAAAGAAACCTCGCTGTCTGGATATCGTGATATTTTAACAGGGAAGGTGCGCGAGTTATCGTATATATTAGATCCTATTAATGATCTTGCGCGTACAATTGAAAATATTGACTCAACATCAGTTATTGGTGGAAATGCTTCTCTTATCCAGCGTAGTATTGGCACAAGCACTTGTCCCCAAACAATTGATAAAATCTTTTTTATAGAGGATACTGGCGAAGCTCCAACTAAGTTGTATGAAATAATAACGCATTTTAGACGTGCTGGATTGTTGAATGCACCTAAAGCAATTATGCTGGGCTCTTTTTCTATCACACGCGAAGAATACGTGAACTTTTTAACATTATTTTTAGAGCAGATAGATAATAATATACCTGTGTATGAAGCAAACTATTTTGGTCACGGCGACTCTAATTTTCCTTTGTTTTTTAATACGCCAGCTGGGATCAAGTTGGAATCCAAAAGAGTAACTCTTAAAGTAAGTACTAACAACTGGTGACACTTTTAATAATTTATTAGAAAAGTTCTGCTTTGTAATGCATAATTTGCAAAAGAGCATTAGGAGCACACATGTTTAAATCATTTGTTACAACGTGGCAGCAAAATCAAAGCCGCCTTGAAACGCTTTATGCGGGTAGGCATAAGCTTGTTTTGCTATTGCCATACGTGTGGCTATTGATATTCTTTTTTGTACCATTTTTAATAATTCTTAAAATTAGCTTTTCAAAGGCAACCATTGGTATTCCTCCTTTTATGCCTGTTTTTGAATGGTTGCAAGATTATCAGTTTCGTATTTCACTGCACCTTTCAAATTATAAATCGTTAATTGATGATAGTTTTTATCTTTCAACGTTTATGTCTTCGCTTTGGATGGCGAGTTTGTCTACCTTTATTTGTTTACTTTTAGGTTACATGATGGCCTATGGTATTATTCGATCAAAGCCTAGATTGCGTATGATTTTTCTGTTACTTATTATTTTGCCATTTTGGACGTCATTTCTTATTCGCGTGTATGCGTGGATGTCATTGTTAAGCGCGCAAGGAATTATTAATTCGATGTTGATGCATATTGGATTCATAGCAGAGCCTCTAGCATTGCTTGATAATCGGTATGCTGTTTGTATAGGTATTGTATATTGTTACTTGCCTTTTATGGTTTTGCCTATTTATGCTGCCCTTGAAAAAATTGATCAATCATATATTGAAGCTGCATTTGATTTAGGGTGTACGCCATGGGGAACTTTTTGGCGCATAACTGTGCCACTCACTATGCCAGGGATTGCCGCTGGTTGTATTTTGGTGTTTGTGCCTTCCGTTGGTGAATTTGTTATTCCTGAGCTGCTTGGCGGACCTGATACATTAATGATAGGGCGCGCTTTATGGTGCGAGTTTTTTAATAATCGTGATTGGCCGCAAGCAAGTGCTCTTGCTGTTTCTATGGTTTTCATTTTTGTATTGCCTATTATGTTCTTCCAGTGGCAACAGCAAAAAATTGAAAAGGGTTTGTAAAAAACAGGATGAACCCATTTCTTAATGGCTAAAAATGGACTACAATTTCGAATGATCAATTATATCTGAATTAGTACATATATGGACGATACATCACCAATGGTTACAAAAATAAAACGCATGGCAACTGTGAGTAGCACCGTTGGTGGTTTTGCTGCACGTTTGATTGGTGAACGTGTTACTAATTACAACATTGATGATGCAACTTATGCTAAAACGTTAAAGATTGCCTTAGGTCAAATGAAGGGACCTTTTATGAAGGTAGCCCAATTTTTAGCAACCATTCCAGATGCCATTCCACCTGAATATGCAAAAGAGTTGCTTGAGCTTCAAAGTAATGCACCTCCTATGGGAACTTTTTTTGTAAAACGTCGCATGCAAGCTGAGTTAGGTGAAAATTGGGAAGCAAAATTTCAATTTTTTGATCAAATACCTGCCGCAGCAGCATCACTTGGACAAGTTCACAAAGCAACCCACATTGATGGAACGAAGCTTGCACTAAAGCTGCAATACCCTAGCATGCAAAGTGTTGTGGAAGCTGATTTAGTGCAGCTAAGTTTTCTTTTTAAAACATATCATTTATTTAATAAAGCGCTTAATTTAAACGAAGTGATGGACGAGATTCGTTGCCGTCTTTTCGAAGAACTTGACTATGTAAATGAAGCACGTAATATAACTGATTACCAAAACTTTTTTAAAGAATCAAAAGATCCTATAAAAATTCCAGAGTTTTTTTCTGATCTATCCACGCCACGTTTATTGGCCATGTCGTGGATGGAAGGCATCTCTATTTTAAAAGCTGCTGAAACATACTCTCAATCAGATCGTGACATATTGGGGCGTACTCTTTTTTGTACGTGGTACCGGCCGTTTTATGTGAACGGATGGATTCATGGAGACCCTCATCCGGGAAATTATAAAGTTGATGCTGAGCAAAACTTACTATTGCTTGATTTTGGTTGTGTTAGACGCTTTGATAATGGCTTCGTTGATGGTGTTATTGAGCTTTATGAGGCATTAAAGCATAAAAAACGTGATGCTATGGTTGCAGCTTATGAGGGGTGGGGGTTCACAAATTTATCAAATGAGCTGATAGATGTAATGAACGAATGGGCTCGACTGCTTTATAATCCATTGCTTGATGACTGTGTGCGCCCTATTCAAGCTGAATATAGTGGGGCAAAGGGCTGGGAAACGGCAGCAGCTGTGCACAAAAAACTACATTCATTAGGTGGGTTAAAAGTGCCAAAAGAATTTGTCTTTATGGATCGTGCATCTGTTGGTGTTGGCGCTGTTCTTATGCGCCTTGGAGCTAAACAAAATTGGCATCAGTTATTTGAAGCAATCATTGATGAACGAAGAAATATAAAAGGAAAAAAGTATGACTTCATCGCATAAAATTGGCTGTATTGTCTTAGCTGCAGGGCAAAGCAAACGTTTAAAATCAAAGGTTGCTAAAATATTTCATGATTTAGCAGGCCGTTCAGTTTTAGGACATGTGTTACACACATTAAATCAATTACCATTAAATCAAGTTGTAATTGTTGCCTCGCCAATAACACCAATGCATCCTGATTATTTAAATCACACAGTAATTGTGCAAGACCGTCAATTAGGAACGGGGCATGCTGCATCCATGGGGGTAACTGGCTTTGGGGCGGATGATATAGAAGAAGTTATCATTGTATGTGGTGATACACCTCTTTTATTACCAGAGACATTGATGCAACTTATTAAAAGCACAGCTGATCTTACATTGTTAGTTGCATCTTTGCCTGATCATTTGCTTGATGCGACGTATGGTCGTGTTATGTTTGAACATGATAAACCCATCCGAATTGTTGAATATAAAGACGCAGATGACTCTGTGCGGGCTAGTCCCTTGATAAACGCAGGCGTTTATAAAATAAAAGTTGATTTGCTTAAGAAATTATTGCCGCAATTATCAAATGAGAATGCAGGAAATGAATATTATCTTACGGATCTTGTTCATTTAGCTGTTGAATGTGGTGCAGAAATACAGGCTATTTTGGTTGATTTTGAAGAGGTTTTAGGTATTAATACGCGCATTGAACTTGAAAAAGTTGATGCTATTATTCAGTCACGTCTTGTTTCTGCTCTTATGGCAAATGGTGTTACCTTTCAACAACCGCAAACAACGCGTCTTTCGGTGGATACGGTCATTGGACAAGATACTGTTATCGAGCCATGTGTTATTTTTAAAAAGGGAGTTACTATTAATACAAATGTCCGTATTAAAAGTTTTTCTTACCTCGAAAATTGTCACTTAAAAGATGGTGTTTCAGTGGGGCCTCATGCACATATACGTGGTGGTTGCGTCCTTGATGAAGACTCTGAAGTTGGTAATTTTGTAGAATTAAAAGCAACTCATTTAGGGAAAAAAGCAAAAGCAAAGCATTTAACGTACTTAGGAGATGCGACAGTTGGTAATTTTGCAAATATTGGTGCTGGTACAATTACAGCAAATTATGATGGCTTTTTTAAACACAAAACAATTATTGATGAAAGTGTTCATTTAGGTGCCAATACTGTGTTGGTCGCTCCGCTTACTGTTGGTGCAGAAGCCATGACAGCGGCAGGCGCTGTAATTACAGAAAATGTTCCACCAGGAGCGCTTGCAATTAGTCGCACTCCCCAAAAAAATAAAGAAAACTGGGCATGTTTATATAAAGAAAAAATGCGAAACAAAAAGAAAATTAACTAATTTTAAATAAATCTATATATGTGAGAATAAATGAATATAAATGATATTAAGACTGTGTTGACTAAACTTTCAACGTCAAACCCAACATCATTATCAGCAAATGAAATTGATAGTCTTACAGCACGCATTATTACTATTAACATGGACGAAAAGAAAATCCTTATCATGCTAAATGCGACGGGGTTAACAGTTGATGAACAAAATAGAATTAAATCATTGATGGAGTGGGCGTTAAACGGAGATAAAATAATTTATGTTTCATTCTCGATGGATTCCAAACCAAAGCAGCCTCATACTTCTGCTAGCCAAATGAATCGAAAAGCAATACCCAATGTTAAAAAAATTATTATTGTCGCATCAGGTAAAGGGGGAGTGGGGAAGTCAACAACAACCCTTAATCTTGCTATTGCATTTCAAAAACAAGGTCTTCGTGTTGGTGTTTTGGATGCTGATATTTATGGTCCCTCATTACCTTTAATGATTGGAACTTATGAAAAACCAGAAGTTTCTGTAGATAAAAAACTAATCCCCATTCAAAAATTTGATCTTTCTGTGATGTCTATGGGATTTTTGATTGATAAAGCAATGCCTATGATTTGGCGCGGACCTATGGTGCAAGGCGCATTAAATCAACTTTTATTTGAAGTTTCCTGGGGACATGAAGGTGATCTGGATTTGTTAATTATTGACACACCGCCAGGAACGGGGGATGTGCATTTAACACTTGCGCAACAACTAATTATTGATGGAGCTATTATTGTATCGACGCCTCAAGATATGGCGCTGATTGACGCTAAAAAAGCGATTGCTATGTTTGAGAAAGTCTCAATACCAGTTATTGGCATGATTGAAAATATGGCATACTTTTGTTGTCCAAATTGCGGTGTAAATACTAATATCTTTAACCGTGGCGGTGCGCATGACGCAGCAACAACAGCACAAATTCCTTTTTTGGGCGCTATTCCACTAACTGCGGCTATACGCATTGCATGTGACGATGGTGTCCCTATTGGCTTAACTGAAGATCTAGTCAGTGCTAATTCCTTGTATGCAGAGATTGCAAAGCTAGTTTTTGAAAGAATTTACTAATATCATTCAATGCTTTATTTTACACGGGCCCATATCCGACGCATTGTAGCATAGAAAAGACCTGTCGTTAGTAATAGGTATAAAAATACTTTTATTCCAAGCTGTTTGCGTTCTTCCATTTCTGGTTCTGCAGCCCAGCTTAAAAATGAAACAACATCTTTTGACATTTGTTCAACAGTTGCTTTTGTTCCATCTGCGTAAATAACTTGAGCATCATGTAGTGGTTGTGCCATTGATAATTGATTGCCTGGGAAATAAGCATTATAGTGCCTGCCACTCTCCAGGTGCACAGTTGTTGGTGGTTTTACATATCCTGTCAATAAAGCATAAACATAATCAGGGCCGCCTACACGTGCTTTTACGATCAACGAGAGATCCGGTGGTAAAGCGCCATTATTAGCTGCTCTTGCTGCATTATCATTTGGGAATGGGCTAATCAAAAGATCTTTAGGAAGGCCTGGTCTATCAAACATTTTTCCTTCACCATTGGGGCCATCTTGCATTATATATTGCGCTGCAAGCGACTTTATTTCAGCTTCAGAAAAACCAAGTGAATTAAAATTACGAAAAGCTATGCGTTTTAGTCCGTGACATGCTGAGCAAACTTCTTTATAGACTTGGAACCCACGTTGTAGTTGATCACGTTTAAATGTTCCGAAAAGCCCTGAAAATGTCCAATCGTTTTTTGGAAAACTAATAACAGCATGCTGATCTTCATGCGCCACTACTTGATTAGAGAAAACAGAGAGACCTAAGAAAACTGAAGGAATAAGTATGAAGAGATAAAGTTGTTTTTTTTTCATGAACATAAAATACTGTGTTGCCATCTATACAAAAAAGTTTAGCAAATTTAGACGATAAATGCTTTTGAAAAAGAGAGTGGTATTTAATTTTAGAAGAAATCTAATGATTCAAAAAATGTGCATTAAGTAATAAAATGTGTTAAATAATTTTTAATTGTAAAAAAACGGAGGTATTAATACCCCCGTTTTTTTTTATAGTAGATATGATTCTTTAGGCACCTGGAGCAGATTTTGCTGAATTTGCAGGATGTTCAATAATTATTCTAGCTTTAGCAGGAGTTTTTCTTGATTGTGAATCATCTGGCTTAGATTCTCTTTTTTGATCTTCTTCAATTCTCAATGAAGGATAACGAGGTTCACCTTTTCTCGTCACAAGAAGCATAACATTCTTTCGGCCGTTCTTTTTTGCTTCTTTTATAAGATTTACAACATCTTCTGGTTTTCCTACTTCTTTTTGGTTCACTTCAACGATTACTTCACCAGGAATAAGTTCAGCATCTTCACCAGCACTTGCGGGTTCTACTTTTAAAATAATAACACCTTTTGCTTGCGGCGATAAATTCCATTTTTTACGCATAGTTTCTGTGATAGGTGCAAGCGAAACACCTAAAATGTCAGTCGTAGTAGCGTTTTGCACTTTAGACGCATCAGCTTCTTCCATTCTTCCGCTTTTAACAGCTTCTTCGTACTCGCCAACGGTTACTTTTAATATAATTTCTTTTCCTTTACGCCATACTTTTATAGGAACAGCTTTTCCAATTTCTGTTTCACCAACAAGGCGGGTGAGGCGATTTTGATCATTAATTGCTTTGCCATCATATTCAATAATAATATCACCTTCTTGAATGGTTGCATTTTTAGCTGGACCATCAGTTGTAACTCCACCCACAATGGCTCCTTGTACCTTTAGACCAAGTGCTTCAGCCATATCATCTGTTAGGTGTTGAATACGAAGGCCAAGCCAGCCGCGTTTTGTGCGGCCAAAATCAATTAACTGGTCAACTGTTTTTTTAGCAACACCTGAGGGCACAGCAAAGCCAATGCCAACGTTTCCGCCAGTAGGCGAAAAAATAGCCGTATTTACCCCAATAACTTGACGTTTCATGTTAATTAAACAGCCGCCTGAGTTGCCCATATTAATTTGTGCACTGTGTTGTAAAAAGTCATCAACATAGTCCCCAACCCGGCCGCGACCTGGTGTTACAAGATCTCGGCCTTTACTTGAAACAATTCCAGCAGTGACACTGCTACCTAAGCCAAAAGGATTTCCAATGGCAACAACCCAATCTCCAACATGCGTTTCATCTGCGTTGCCCCAATCAAGAGCAACTATATTACGCTTATATTCAGGTAAATCGCTTAATTTTACTTTGAGGACAGCTATATCTGTGCGTTCATCTGCTGCATGTACAGCGGCTTCTAATTCTGTTTTGTCGTGCAAAAATACAGTTATTTTTTTTGCATCAGCAATGACATGATTGTTGGTTACAATGAAAGCAAATTCTTTAGTGACCCGAATAATAAAGCCTGATCCTAAAGATTGGACTTTGCGTGGTGCGTTTGATTGCTGGTTATCAAAAAATTCACGAAATAATTCATCAAAAGGTGTGCCAGAAGGCATGCTAGGGCGTTCACCTTTTATTTTGGGATCTATAATCTGAGTTGTGGCTACATTAACAACAGATGGCAATGAAGGTTCTGCAATCTCAGAAAAACCTCGTGTTATATCAATAGGCGCTTCTCGTGTGGCAAGTGTTGATGCGCCTGTTTTGGTTGTTGTTGATATGCTGTTTTCTTGTGTTTTGTTAGCTTTGTTTGAAATTGTAGATGATTTTTCAGTTGACTCAGCTTTTGCTATTGGTGTCGATGAAATACGCTCTGATCGAGCATGAGCAAATGGTTCAAACGCTGTCATTAAAGTTAAAATTGAACATTGAATAGCAAGTAGTTGAGATAGTTTCATTAAGAATGCTCCTTGATTAATTATTCTAGTGATGTGATTTTGCTGCATGAGACAGATGGGCTAGATATGGGTGTTCAGAAGATAAAACCATAGATGTTTCTGATTGCATTGTTTGGCGATAGCTTTCAAGGGAACGGTAAAAATTGTAGAATTCTATATCAACACCAAACGCTTTATTCGTAATCTCCATCGCGCTTGCGTCACCTTTACCACGAATACCTTGTGCTTTTTGTTGTGCTTCAGCTAAAAGGACAGCGCGTTCACGTTCAGCATTGGCCCGAATTCCACGAGCTTTTTCATCACCTTCTGCGCGATTTTGCTTTGCAGTACGTATTAAAATTGAATTCATACGATCAAACACTGCAGGACGATTTTCTGTTGGTAATTCAGTGCGAATAATGCGTACGTCTACAATTTCAAGGCCTAACGATTTTGAAAGTATAGTTACTTCTTCTTTTATCTGTTTCATAATTGAAACACGTTCCGAGCTTAATAGTTTGCCTAGTTCAACTTTACCAAGTACGTTTTTAATGCTACTTGATACAATCGCATCAAGGCGCATACGTGCGCCTTTTTCATTTGAAGGACTCACGGATCTAAAAAAAGCAAGCGCATCAATGATGCGATAACGCACATAGGCATCAACATTAAGTCGCTTTTGATCAACTGTCATGACAGAGATTGGATCAGAATCATAATCAATAATGCGTTTTTCGTAATACGTTACTTCTTGAATAAAAGGTAATTTAAATTTTAATCCTGGCGTGTTATGCACAGGTTCTTTCGCTTCACCAAACTGAAGAACAACAGCTTGATGAACTTGATCAACAATAAATACGGATGAATTAAAAACAAAAACACCTGCAGCTGCTGACAGCATTAGTAAAAGAGAGCGTGGAGACATGATGCTTACCCTTGTTTGTTATCAGCTTTTAAGCCTGGTTGTAAATGGAAGTATGGCACAAGCCCTGGGGCTGCTTTTGGATCAATGATTGTTTTATGAACGCGGCTAAGTACATGTTCCATTGTGTCAAGGTACAAACGCTTGCGCGAAACTTCTGGGCTTTTTTTGTATTCAATGTAGACTTGATTAAAGCGATCAGCTTCACCTTGGGCACGCGCAATCACTTCTTTTTCATAGCCTTCAGCTTCTTGAACGATTTTTGCTGATTCACCACGCGCTTTTGGTACAATTTCAAAATGATACGCCTCAGCTTCATTTCGCATACGATCTCCATCTGTCCGCGATGCTTGCATGTCATTAAATGCATGAATAACTTCGCTAGGAGCATCAACTTTTTGCAACTGAATTTTTACAACTTGAACGCCGATTTTGTATGCATCAAGCACTTTTTGTAATAGATCTTGTGCTTTTATACCTATACTATCGCGCTCTTGAGTCAACGCTGCACGCGCTGTCGTTTGTCCCATAACTTCCCTAACAATACTTTCAGCTGCTGCTAAAATTGTTTCTTCTGGATTGCGAACAGAAAATAAAAAATCCTTTAGATCCTTGATTTTCCATAAAACAGTGTAGTTGATATGAACCATGTTTTCATCGCCAGTTAACACAAGTGTTTTATCAAAATTTCGGCCTGTGTCCACTTGGGTTACGCTATTAATTGTATTAACAACGGCTGTTTTTTTAATAATTTCTTGTTCAATTGGGTAGGGAAGGCGATAGTGAAGGCCTGGCCCAACGTTATCACTAACAACTTTCCCGAAACGCAAAATAACAGCAACTTCTCCGCCTTGGTCTTGCACGCGGAAAACGCCTGTTGACAACCAAAGTAGCAAGCCAATCGCTGCTATACCTATAAAGCTGCCTTTACTAATACCAAGAGCCCCGACAGGAGGTTTTTGGTCAGAACCATTTCCGTTATTGCCACCACCATCGGTATTAAAGCCGGAGTTGCCATTTTTAAATTGTTTTAAAAGTGATGAGAAGATGTCGTTGTTTACTGAATTTCCATTATTTTTAACGAAAGGAGATGTTCCATTTTGTTTGGCCCATGGGTTCCTAACATTATTTTGATCTTTTTTTGATGTTTTATGAGACTCTTTGTCGTCTGCATTATCATCCCATGGGTTATCATTTGGATCATTAGGATCTTTACTCATACACGTGCTCGGCCTTTATGTTGATATTTTAGAGGTGCACATTTAAAAATTTAAAAGTACATATCACAAAAAATTATAGTACACCCTTTTAGGTTTTACAATCCACGTTCGAATAAATTCAGAGCAAATTGTATAAGACTTCTTTGAAACTAAAAAAATGATGTGTGTTTTGTTTACAAGTGTGAATAATTAAATCAGAAAAAATTATTCTTATTTATGTCATAAAGATAGAGGAAAATTAGGAATTTATGCAAAAGAGAAATTAGCAATTAGTAGCCCCTTTCAAGTTTGAATTGGCTTACTTCAAATCAAGTTTTTAAAAAATATTAACGCTGTTGCATTTTGAGCTTGAATGGAGGATTTAAATTTTCTAATTCGCATTACCATTTACGTGAGTCAGCAATGTATTGTGATGTAAGGCGAATATCTGCTGCATCTGGGGCTGGGGCTCCCTCTTCAGGTATTGTGGCTTTTAAAAGAATAACTAACTCAATAACCTGATCTTCTTCAGATGTGCTTGAAAATACATCTTTAATAAGGTCGCCAAGGCCAGGTATTTTATTTGTGTCTTTAAGTGTTCTGACTTCCATGAGTCCACCCATAACACCAATTTCCCCGTTTTGTAGACGCAAGACTGAATCTATTTCTCTTACCTCAACAACAGGAATCATTGATGGGGTATATTTTGTATCAGAGCTTGAATTTGTTGAGTTTGCATTAAATGCAATTTCAACGGATGGATCTGGAACAGAGGTATTAAGGCGTGAAATTGTTGGTCTTACAAATAAGATGATTTCACCTGTTTCAGAATCAATGGATGGTTGGACAGACATCATTAAACCAATAGGTACAGTTTGAATATCAGTTGATATGCTAACATTATTTCTATCCACGTTTTGGCTATATTGTTTGTCATAATTCATTTTAAAGTAAACCTGATTTTGAGCAACTTTTAAAATAGCTGATTGATTATTCATGACTGTTAATCGTGGGCTTGAAAGAGTACGTGAGTGTCCAAATTGCTGTAAGGCGTTGAGTATTGCTTTGAATGTTGTTCCTTGCGCGCCAAAGCTAAGTAATCCTTGGTCTGCACTCGTTGGCGCCAGGAATTTGCTTTGTGATGCTGTTTTGCCAAACATTGCTTGAAGGCGCAGATCACCTGAGCCTAGTTTCTGCCAATCAATACCTGCACGATATTCATCTTTAAGTGTGATTTCTATAATTTTTGCTTCTATTAAAACTTGTCTAGAGACAGAGAATTTTAATTTTGATAAATAATTTTGTATGCGTTTATGGGCTTTTTCAGACGCATAAACGGTAATAAGGCCGCCTTGCTTGTGGACTGAGTATGTAGGCGCAGCATTGCTCTTTTGTTTGGCTTTGCTAGATGTAATTTCTTGAAATAATAGGATTTTAAGGTTTTCTTCAAGTTCTGCCCAGAAATCATTTTTTGTTTCAACAGTAACTGAGCTATTCGATCCGTTATCATTGCTGCTTGTCGCAGAATTTGTTACTCCATTTTGGGCAAAAACATCTGTTGCCACAGAAATGCGATTTTGGCTACTGCGAGATACGTTTAAAAACTGAATATTATAATTTTCACTGTACGGCGTATCGCATTCAATTCGGAGTGCTTGATTTTTCACACGAAAGCGAAGGTTGGAAATTTCGCATAAATCTTCAATAATCTCAATAAATGGTCTGTCACTTGCTTGAAAAACGACATGTGATTGAATCTCTTTGTCAAGCTGCAAATCAACTTTTGCTTGACGAGCAAGTTCAGTTAGAATCGGTTTTAAAGGAATGTGTTCTGTAACGTTAATGGATACTTTTTTATAAAAATTGGTAGGGTAATTCTGCTTTTTAAAATGTTCTTTAACTAAAATTTTTAGTGGTTCACTAAGTGGTGTTGGCGTTGATGTTAGTGTTTTCATGTCTTCAGTTGTTATCGAGGGATGAATTTCTCTTCGATTAGCAAATTCACTGCATCCTGTAAGTGTGACAAAAAGGATAAAAAAATAAAAAGAACCTTGCATAATATTTTCCGTTATATTTTTTTATGCATGTTTATAGCACATAAAAAAGTTGAAAAAGTTGTTGTTAATATAAAATTAACAAGCTTTCATTATAAATTGCAATGATTCAGGTGTAAATTTATTAAAATTAATCATAATTATGTTGATTTGACACCTTCTTCCATAGCTAAAATTGTATTCGCCATTAAATATGAAACAGTCATTGGACCAACGCCAAAGGGGACAGGAGTAATAGCATCCGCAACAGGTTTTACCGCGTTAAAATCAACATCTCCATAGAGCTTGCCTGTAGGAAGCTTGGTTATGCCTACGTCAATCACGCAAGCCCCAGGCTTTACATGTTTTTCTCCTATTAAATTTGGAATACCACACGCTGCAATTAATATATCTGCTTGTTGTGTGTGAAAGGCAAGGTTTTTTGTTTTTGAGTGGCAGGTGGTAACGGTTACGTTCGCCTGACTCAGCAATAATCCCAGAGGTTTTCCTACCAATATTGATCTTCCTACAATTACCGCGTGCAATCCTGCTAAGTCTGATCTCCATTGTTTTAGCAAATACATGCAGCCAAGTGGCGTGCAAGGCATAAGCGTCGCTCTATTACGAAGTAATTTTCCAAGGTTAGCAGATGTTAACCCATCAACGTCTTTTTTGGGATTAACTGCCTCGATAATTTCTTCTGTATTAAGATGTGCTGGCAAAGGCATTTGCACAAGAATTCCATCTACATCTTCATCAACATTTAGTCCTTGAATTTTCCATAAGACATCTTTTTGGCTCACATTTTCGTCTAGCAAGTGGATCACTGATTCAACGCCAATTTCTTCTGCTCTTTTTTGTTTCATTTTAACATAGACTTGGCTTGCTGGATTTTCTCCAATAAGGACAACATGCAGTGAAGGCGCACGGCCATATTGCTTTTGTAGTATGTTGCACTTTTCACTTAGCGCTATGTTTAACTCATTTGCATAACGTTCGCCGTCAATGATCATGCGAGTACCTATTTTTTTGTTTATGGGTTATAATAAACACTATTGTTGGACATGACGCAAGTTTTCTACAATACTTTTATTAATAAAGAGGATTATATAAACTTTCATTCAATTTTTGTGCATTAAATTTTATGCATTCAACGCTTTTTAAATCTGTTTCTGCGGACTTTTAAAATTTTATATTTAAGAGCATATATTTACTAATTTAATCAGTTTTCACGGTCTAAGTTGGACATTCCGTATAATAGGATCAATAAATATATTTGATAATTTTAAATAATTTACTTAAAACAATAAATTTTTTAATCTATTCAGTAAATTAAAACTTTTATTAATTATTATTGTTATATTTCATTTATGTCTTCTTGTATTTGAAAAATAATTTTGAATTTGGTTTTTTTAGAATTATATGTATGCACGTTATTATTATCGCCTCTTTGCAAGAAACATTTTCACATGATTATTGCCATGATAAGCATAACATTCTGAACACATTTAGTAGTGTAATTCAGACGTCAAGTACGATAGATCAGCCCAAAACTATAGCACCTTACTCGTTTGATTTTGGAGCAGCTTTTAGAGAAATGTTTAGTAGCATTTTTTTTCAAAACGAATCACCTGAAAAATCGACAGATGAGTCCTTAGGCGGTAATTTATCTTCCTCATTAGATTTTTATAATAATTTTGCTTATAATGATTGCAATGAAAAATCCTTGTGCGGTGAAGCATCGATGCTCGCGGCAGATTCTTTTATATCAAAAGAAAATTGCGATTATAATAATAACCTGAAAAATGAAATAAGCCTTGAGCAAGACTTGTTCTCATCAAATGCGTCTTATGTTAATTTAGCAACACAAACATCCATAAGGCCAATTTGCTTTATAAGCCCAAAAATATGTAACGATTGCTGGTACGTACTAGAAAAATTTTTAAAAACTACATCGATAATTATTAACGTAGGTGAGCAAATTTGTCCTGTCATAGCCCTTTATTTTTTTTACATTGCACCATCAGAAACGTTACATCAACAAACTGAAAATAATAAATTTAGTGGAATTTTTATGACTATATCCTTTTTCTGCTCAACAATAAAAAGTTCACCTAAGCACATAAGTGCGCTTGGAAATAAAATTATATCTTGTTGTGGAGCTCAGGTAGAGGAAACACACACAAATGATGTGCCTGCACAGGAATCCGTGATTGAAGTCTGAGATCATTAGTAGCACAAATAATATTAAATCATTTTTTACTTATAAATTGGTTGCAAGCATCCCTCATTATATTGTGCCAACTCGAAGCTAAAGGCCCATGACGGCAGAATATAAGGGACGCTATGACCTAAAAGTTTTTTTGATTGCCACACTTTGTAAAGGTTCATGTTTTGGTTTAAATTTACTACATAGTAGCCATGACAGGAATGTATGCCTTTATTATAATTAATTACCGCGTGTGGCTTAATTTCATTCACTATTTATTATATATAACTGCTGCCACATTATTTCTAACGGACAGCATGTTTGAAATAAAAATTATATTGAACCATAAAAAATAAAGCTTCAAATAAGATTAAATCTGTAGCTTTTTCATTAAGGCCATGTGCATATCTGTATTCCCTGCTGCAACAGAGTTGGTTTCAAATATTTTCTTTCCCCCATTAATATCAGTAACTACACCGCCAGCTTCTTGAATCATCAAAATGCCTGCTGCATAGTCCCAGATATGCATTGGTTCTTCAAAGAAAATATCAAAACGGCCACTTGCAACGTAGGCCAAATCAAGTGAAGCTGCTCCCATCCGGCGCACACCGGCTGCTTCAGGCAATATACGGCTTAAACGCTTTTGAAAAATTTCAGGATCACCATGATGGCCGTAGGGGGCACCAATACCAATTAATGCTTCATCATACATACGTCGTCCTGACACACGTATACGGCGTTGGTTTAAAAATGCACCACGACCTTTTTCTGCCCAAAACATCTCGTCCTTAATGGGGTCATAAGTAACGCCTGCTATAATTTCATCACCCATTTGAAGAGCAACAGTTAGTGCAAAGTGTGGGATGCCATGCAAGAAATTACTTGTCCCATCAAGTGGGTCAATAATCCAACGTTGCGTTTCGTCTTCGCCTGGGATAATGCCTGACTCTTCTGTGATGAAACCAAATTTAGGGCGTGCTTTTCTAAGCTCTGAAATTAAAATATCTTCTGATTTGCGATCAGCCGTGGATACAAAATCACCTAAACTCTTGCGGGAAACTTGTAGTTGTTCAATTTCACCAAAATCACGTACAATACCGCGGGCTGCTTTTTCAACAGCGGCAGTCATGACGTTTACGAGAGCTGATCGAGTGGTAAAGCGGGATGAAACATGCATTAGTCTTTTGACCGTTCTACGTAAGTGCAATCAGCAGTATTAACAACGACGCGCATACCCGTTCCGATATGTGGAGGAACCATCACACGTTCGCCATTTGACAATTTTGCTGGTTTAAATGAAGATGATGCTGTTTGACCTTTAACAACAGGTTCCGCATCAATGATCTCAAGAACAACTGTGTCTGGTAGTTTTGCGCTAATTGCTTTGCCTTCGTGCATATAGAGGCTAACTATCATACCATCTTGTAAGAAGACAGCAGCATCGCCAACAAATTCACGTGATAAATTAATTTGCTCAAATGTTTGTTGATCCATAAAGACAAGATCGTCGCCTTCTGCATAAAGAAATTGGTGAGGCATTTCTTCAAGATATACACGCTCTAAGGATTCAGCTGAACGAAAGCGTTCGTTTATTTTTGTACCTTCAACAAGGCTTTTCATTTCGGCTTGCATATATGCGCCGCCTTTGCCAGGTTGCACGTGCTGAGTTTTTGTCACAACCCATAGCTTATTTTGATAATCGATAATATTACCGACACGAACTTCGTTTCCGTTGATTTTCACGAGGAATTTTCCTTAAAGATGTATTTCAAAGAGCTTTGGTAGCGGAGGAGGGACTCGAACCCCCGACACGCGGATTATGATTCCGCTGCTCTAACCAGCTGAGCTACTCCGCCAAAGGATGAATACTTTTTACCGCGTTTTCAAACAAATGTCAATTGCTGGTTTTGCTAAAAAGGTGTTTTTTGTGAAATAATTATTGTTAAGGTTTAAAACCCTCGTGAAAAGCAACAATTCCTTGAAACCATGCTTTACTTTTTACGTTTGAAAAGCCTGTTAATGAGATTTCATTCTCAAGGACATGGCGAACGGGGAACTTACGTATACTTTCCGCTAGGTATTGGTATGCTTCTTCATCTTTTGCAACATGCTTACCCAAAAATGGTAGCACAGAAAATGAATATAAATCGTACGCTTTTTGGAAGTGAACGTGCTCTGTTTGACTGAATTCTAGGCAGTAGAAGCGACCTCCTGGTTTTAAAACACGAAAAGCTTCATTAAGTGCCTTTGTACGGTCTGCAACGTTGCGAAGCCCAAAGCTTATTGTATATACGTCCATGCATGCATTGGGTAGTGGCAAGTTTTCAGCTTGCCCTGCAGCCCAAGCAATGTTTTTAATCACGCCGTTATTAATGGCTTTTCGTCGTCCTTCATCGAGCATACTTGGTGTCAAATCAATCAGCAATGTTTTTAAGTTTAAAAATGGAAGTGATTTATGAAGAAGTAAGCTAATATCACCTGTTCCACCTGCAACATCAACAATGCGATCATGTTGATTTAGGCACATATGTTGAATGAATGTCTTTTTCCAGTAACGATGCATACCAAAACTCATGAGGTCGTTCATAAGATCGTAATTTGAAGCGACACGACCGAACAAACTTTGAACAAGCCCAGCTTTCTTGTCGCGTGGTACTTGTTTAAATCCAAAATCTGTAAAGTCTTTGCTCATGTTATATTAATCTCCGAAAGATTCAAATTTTTCACTTTGATAAGGAATTTGTAAGCGCGCAGAAACGGCAACGTTTACTTTTGCAAACACTTTTTTTGGTAACTCAACGGTCATTTTGCTTGGTGATTCACCTGATAAAATACGTTGTATCATAATACCTGCTTGCTTTCCCAATTCGTATTGATTTGGTCCTAAAGCAGCAAGGGCACCTTTGTTTAACACATCAATATCGCTTACAAATACAGGGATATCACGTTCATTGCCAACCTTAATTACAGCATCAATAGCAGATAGAGCCGTACTGTCATTATTTATGAAAATCGCTTCTGATTTATGGATAAGGCTTTGGCTTGCTGACATGACCTCACTTGTTTTTGTTGCAGGACTTGTGTGAATACCTAAATCAAAAACATCTGCAACTTCTTTCATTTTGTCAATCATTACAACTGAGTTTTGTTCGCCAGGATTATAAACAACCCCAATGTTTTTTAAGTGTGCCAAAATACGTTTGAAAAATGAAAATTGTTTAGATATAGATATGTAGTTGCTAACGCCTGTAACATTTTTGCCCGGAACTGCCATTGAATCTACAAGTTTTGCTCCCACAGGATCTGTTACAGAAGCAAAGACAACAGGTGTTTTGCTCTCAACTGTCGCTTGTTTTGCTGCTTGTGCTGTTGTTGTGCCAATTGCGACAATGATATCAACTTTTTGGCCTACAAACTTTTGAATAATTTGTGCTGAAAGACCTGAATTCCCTTGCGCAGATTCAAAGTGAATACGTGCATTTTTGTTGTCAATATAACCATTTTCTTTGAGTGAGTCTAAAATACCTTGGCGTGTCTGATCAAGTGCGGGATGTTCAATAAATTGAATAATTCCGATTGTTGTTATTTTTTTGCTGAGATCTGTTTTTTGGGTAGGAGCCAAATATTTTTGCCATGCAAAAATAGAAATGATAGTCAAAAGAGCAAGTGATAAATAAATTTTGATTTTCATAACGAAAAATATCCTTAAGTGTTACGTGGTTAAAAGAAAGTTTTATTGAGGCTGGGGAGAACCCAGCACCATATGATCAGAAACTTTTTCGTTCACGTATTCGTTTATTTTTAAACTTTTCTCAACAGGTATTGTATCTGTTTTTTCTCCATTCAAAATGCGTATAATCATTTTTGCAGCCTGCACGCCTATAGCATACTGATCAGGAGCAACTGCTGCAGTGCAACCTGCTTTTACAGATTCAGGATCTGATGAAAACACAGGAATTTTATGCGTATGTGTAATTTTTAAAACAGAAGTGAGAGCAGAAACGACCGTATTGTCATTTGGTAAATAGATAGCATCAACTTTTCCAACTAGATAGGAAACGGCTTGGTTAACAGAAACGGTTGATGTCGCAGGTGATAAAATAATTTTCCCACCAAATTTTTGAAGTTCTTTTTCAATTTCTTTGATTTGGCTAATTGAATTTGCTTCACCAGGGTTGTAAAGAATACCAACAGTTATATTTTTTTTTCTAGTAAGGGTAATCATTTGCTTTGCTTGGGCTAGGTAGGGTGGCGCATCGGATATACCTGTTATATGCGGAATATTCGTCCCGTTAGGGTTTGCAAAATGTGCTTGAACTGGATCAGTTATAGCAACAAATACAATTGGCGTTTGTTTTCCTGAGGAAGCTGTTTGAACCGTTTGTGCGGAAGGGGTTGTTATGGGCACAATCACTTTTGGATTGAGGCTTGCAAAACGTTGTGCTATTTGAGTTGCTGTTGATATGTTCCCAAAAGCATTTTCAAAAATAATTTGAATGTCTGTTCTTTTTGTTGCTTTAAGGGTGTCCATAATCCCTTCACGAATGCGGTCAAGTGAGGGATGCGGGGCAATTTGGGTGATAGCAATAATACTTTTCTCTGTGGAATGATTTATTTTACAGTAAGCAATGAGAGAAAGAGTGAGCACACAAAAAATAAGTGCTAGAATTTTTTTAAACATGGTAATATAACCTTTTTCTTGTAGTCAAACAATATAACAATTGGTAACGCTTAATGTGCGCTATGATGCCATCGCCAATGCTTGATTTGAAAAAGTATCATTAAAAAACTCCTCATTTTAAAAATATCATAACATGTTTTTGCCATTACTGCATATAAAAAAGTGCTTTGTTTTCATTCTATTATTTGTGCTTTAAAAGGATTATATCTATATGTCTCTTAATAAGCCTGATAGTATGGCTTGTGCTGCTTTATCTGCGTCAGAAAGAGTTAAGGTGGTTTTTGTGGTTATTTCTGCTCCACTTTGAGTTGTGGCGTTTTTTGCTTCTGCTGTTTCATCTATCACCTTTGTCGATTCCATGTGTAACATTGATGTCGAAACAAGTGGTTTAGACACTGAAAGGAAATTTGGGTCAGTAACAACTATTGAATCTGGTTCCTTTGACATGACGGTTGTTTCTACGGGGATATCTTTTGGTGAAGAAAAGCCTGTAATCGGCATTGTATTGATAGGAAACGTTGGTAGCATCCCAGGAAAACTCATGCCCACAGAAACGCCAGCTGTAATTCCAATTGTATTTAAAGAAGAAATACTTATGCTATTTGTAGCGCTAAGATTAATATTATTTCCTGATAAATCAAGTGTTCCATTAGATGTGATTGATATATCGCCGACTGCTTTAATTTGAATGCCCCCTTTTGCAAGTGAAATTGCATAGTTGCCAGCGGAAAGAGTTAGTGTTTTATCACCATTGTTTAATAATTCATCCATGTTTCCAGACACAAGCGTGGTGTTGCTGTCTCCTGATTTTAATGTGACGGAGTAATTACCAGAAACATTCATTGTCATATCTTTAGCTGCTGTTACGCGTATTTCTTCCTTACCAATAGCGTCATCCATACTAAATTCATTATAACAATCTACTTTGCGTGTGGAATTTGTTTTAAATGTGCTTTTTGTTGGATTTGTTACAGCATAGTTTGGTGGCATATTATCGGCATTGTAAACACACCCAGTAATAATTGGTTGATCAGGATCTCCATCTATAAACGTAACAATCACTTCCATGCCAATGCGTGGAATCACAAGCCCGCCCCATCCAGATCCTGCCCAGTTTTGTGCAACACGAATCCAACAAGAACTATTCGTGTCAAAATTTCCTCGTATATCCCAATGAAACTGTACCTTGACGCGTCCTAAATTATCGCAATAAATATCTTCATTTTGCGGGCCAACGACAATAGCTGTTTGGTTGCTGTAAATCTTAGGTTTTGGTGTGCTTCGAACAGGAACATATTGAATGTTATCTGGAATAGCTGAAAGTTTATTATCGTATAAATTTAAAAAAAGAGGGCTTTCTTTGGGGTTTTTGAAAAATTGATTTCTTCCATTTGTGTGCCCATCTTCTAAATTCAGGCTGCTTGCTTGATTGTACATAGGGTAACGAGTGATTTGATGTGTTAATTCATACACAAAATAGGTCCCATTTAAGTTAACACTTGGATGACCTGTAAGAACAAATGTTGTTGCTGCACCAAGCAAGGGGGCTGTTGAGTGCGCTGAAAAAATATTTTGCGGCCATTCAAGTTCACTTATTCGCCGTGATGCTAAAAATTCACCTGTTTGAAGATTGTCAAATTTTGCAGGGTATTCATAAATTGAGCCTCCAATACCTTTTCCTGCAATATGTGAAGACAACGGTAAGGAAGGCATCATGTAATTATAGTCAACAGCTTTATATTGACTTGAAACAACTTGATGTTGGTTGCGAAAGGCATTAATTTGATTCATTTCTGGGGTACCATGTATGACTTTTTTCATAAGTGGTAAATTAGTGTAGATAGGTGAGTCGATGTTATTGCGGTCTGCTAAAATGAGTTTATGACCATATTCGGTAAAGTGAAAATAATAAGATATACCTTCCTCTTCCATCAAGCGCATTATAAATTGAAGGCAACTTTCGCCGTATTGCACGCAATAGGAGCGGATACTGCGTGATGCTTGTGATACTCGATTTTCAACGTTTGTAACATTGTTTTCAGTTAGAACTTGAATAATAATATCACTGGTATATTGATTTTGGAAAATACGGTAATCTTTTGTAAAGCTAAGTAACCATAATTTTGGCCTTAAGTGCAGTTCGTAAAAAAAGTAAATATCATCCGCGTTGTTACTGCTTTCTCTTGTTTCGCCTTGCTCAATTGAAGCAATAATCCCAGAAAAGTGACGTATTTTTTTATCGAGTGTAAGTGTTATTGATGCTTCGGTTCCAAGCAATGCTTTACAATCAATTTCAGTGTTAAGTGTGTGTGCAACCACAAAAAAGTGAAATGGTTGTGAGATGCTCTCGGTGCCATCCATAGAATCAAGAATTAAAACATTTTTTCCTAACATACAGGAAAAACTAAGAGTTATATCATTTGAAGAAAGACTTTTTGACATATTAACTGGTTTTTAATAAATTTTTTGTTAAACTATTTTTAGTGTGAAGGTATTTACTACAATTGTCGATAGAGGCAGTCTATTTAACTCTTAAAAAAAGAAAAAATGATGACAAAATTTTTATGTGTGTATTGTGGTGCCTCTGAGCGATCTGATCCTACATACAGGCAAGCAGCTGTTGATATGGGCAAGATTATTGGTAAAAATCAGTTAGGTCTTGTTTATGGAGGAGGTCGTATGGGCTTAATGGGGCTTATTGCAGATGCTGTTTTAGATAATGGCGGCAAAGCTGTTGGTTTTATACCGGAACATTTAGATCAACGTGAGGGCGCTCATCACGGTTTAACTGAGTTGTATATTGTGGATTCTATGCACACACGTAAACTGCGTATGTCTGAACGTGCTGACATGTTTATTATTTTGCCTGGCGGCTTTGGTACTTTGGATGAAATGTTTGAGATTATTACATGGAAACAACTGGGTATTCACCATAAACCAATAGTTATTGTTAATATTAATGGTTATTGGGATCCTTTAAAACAGTTAATTGATAAAGTGGTTGATTCACATTTTGCATATGATGAGCATCGTCATTTTATGAAAATTGTTGATTCAGTTGAAGGCGTGTTAGCTCACTTGCCTAATTGAACAATCTTGAGCAAAGCGATATAGTTTAAATTGTATAAATTAAAACGTGTAATTTAAAAATGACAATACCTCATATCCCTTTTTATTTTATTCGTCATGGTCAAACAGATTGGAATCTACGCGGTGTTTATATGGGGACCTCTGATATTCCACTTAATGAAGCAGGGATTGAGCAAGCTAAGTTAGCTACCCAGTTATTAAAGAGAGAACCCATCAATCATATTATAACAAGTCCGCTTTTAAGAGCTGCTAAAACAGCAGAAATCATAGCAAAGATCATAGAAAAACCAATTACCATAATGGAAGATTTAAAAGAATGCTGCTGGGGCATTAAAGAAGGAATGCCAGTGGATGCTGACGCTATTTTTGATCAATGGATTGATGGTGATACTCCTAAAGGCGCCGAAGCTGCCCATGATTTTGATGAACGAGTCAAACGTGGTTTGAAGGATGCGCTTGCTTTATCCCAGCAACCGTCACAGTTAGTTTTGATTGTTGGTCATGGTGGTGTATTTTGTTCAATTCAACGCACGTTGTCTGCGCCATTGAATAATATAAAAAATTGCATACCTGTTTATTATAGGCCGCCTAATCATGCAGAACATTCCTGGTCTTTATCATATTGTGGCATAAATTAATATTTTTCAAGCAGTTGTTGTTTTTCCATATGCATAGGGCTAGTTTGCTTTGGTGCGCGCAAATTAGTTTTTGAGCTTTTTGTGAAAAAGTATGACAAATAAGATGTTTAAAATCCTGGTCACTACAAAGTGAGTGTAAAAAATAAGGGGGCTGGCACCTGACTTTTAAAAAGTTAGGATGTCCATATGTTTATAAAGCATTGTAAACTCTCACGTTTTGAGCAACTTCGCCTCATAGAATCTATGGGCAACTCCTTCCACTGACAGCCCGTATACAAGAATTTCATAATGTAATTAAATATCTTGATAATTGATATTTTTGAAATAGGGCCTCGCTGGCGTTTAGGAAGGTGCTTTAAGATAAATTGATTGAACTGGTTTTCGGTCAATTTGGTTGGAATGCTACGCTTTCTTTTATTTTTGCACATAAAATGCCTTATGTTTTCTCTATCCTCACATTTTATGTATGCCATGAGAACCTAGGAAAACAAAGGGGTTCTTGATCAAATGAAACTAGCAATCAGTTGTCTGGGTATATTTTTTTTGAACAAAAATAGTTCATTTTGAATAATTAGCTCTCATCACTTGCACAAAAGATAAATTACTAACAGTAAGAATAATCATGTTTGTTATTCTCATAAAGCGAGTCAGATTTTCTGCTTTACGCTGGAGCACAATATTCATTTACACACATTTTTAAAGGATTACAACCTGTATTTTTTACAGATATCTTTAAAAAAAGAAATCTTGTATAAAACTAATGTAAAGCAAATGGTTTAAAGTAATATGTCAAAAAGATTCGATTTTAACTTCAGATCTATAAAGATAATTACTTTTAAAGGCATGTTCATTGATTTTAAAAAATTATTTTAAATTTAATTTTTTTCTAACATCTTTGATTTCAATAATACCAAACATCGTCAAAGTTTTTGTGAAATTTATAAACTTGAATTTTATGAATAATTTTGACTGACTTTTTGGTTACATCCGCAAGGCCTGTAATGATAAATTCTTAGAATGGATATAATGATGAAAATAAAAAATATAATTTCACTTGTTGGAATATTGAGTTCGGTGTTTTCGCTAACGTATGCGAGAGACACAATTCAGTATAAAGAAGACACATTTGAGCATTCAAATGCTATCAACATGAATAATGTAACGCTTAAAAATCAAAATGATGAAAGTCACATTTTATTTGTAAACACCTCACTTTTAACAAATGGAATTTTAAAAAAATTTGTTAATTTGCAAACCCTTTCAGTATCAAAATGCACTCAAATTACAGGAAGTGTGTTTGATGTAATAAGTAATTCTAGTCCTAATCTTCGTAGCCTTCAACTTAGTGATTTGCCAAATCTTCGTATGCTATGTGCTCGAACTTATTTCACAAAACGTTCTAATCAGCCTCTGATATTTGGTCAACTTGAACACTTGCATATAAGCAGTCAGGAAAACCTTACAGGTATTCATTTAAGAGCGCCAAAACTTAAGTTTTTAAATGTTAGCCATTGTAAAAATCTTGCTTCTTTTATTGTGGAAAGTGAAAATCTTGAAGATATTGATTTAACAGGAAATACAACCCTATCCTTTGATTTACTTTGGCAGTTTTTATATCAGCAAAATCAATGTCCGAATCTTTTACACTTAGATGATTGGATTAAAATATCTAATAGAAGTCTTTTTTCTCAACATACTGATAAAAATTTTAGATTTATAGTAACCTTATTGCCGCTAAGTAATGCTCATCAAAAAATAATGCTGTCTGTTTATGAAAACAGGGCCAGTTCGGAACTGAACCTTAACAATCATGAAATAGGAGATATGGAAGGAGTATCTCTAGCAGAAGCGCTATTAGTTAACACAACTCTAGTATCGTTAAATCTTTCAAGAAATGGCATTAAAGAGTTTGGCGGGAGAAAATTAGCAGAATCACTAAAAGCTAATAAATTTATAACTAAACTTATGTTAGATAATAACTCTATCAGTAGCGGCGCACTTTCATTTACAGAAGTCATCAGACATAATACCACCTTAGAAGAGTTTAGTTTGAAAGAAAACATACTAACCTGCGATATTATTAAGACGTTGATACAATCACTAGAATTTAACTTTAGATTACATATATTCAATCTAAGCGAGCATTACACTTATGAAGAAGATAAAGGTACGGGAAAATATCGTTGTACACCTGGACCACACGGGGATGGTTACCGCGAGGAAATAATGATTACTCATCATAGAGTTGGAAATCGAGTAAGAGATGATGATCAAGCTACAATTTTAAAATTTCTAAATAGAAATAAAAAAATAATATCTTCTCAGGGTTCTATCCAGATCACTGCGAAAAGTGGCATTGTTGCATGAATAGGGGCTAGTGTGTACGTAGGCGGGGGTGAGGAACCGAACGTAAAACCAGCCGGCACTTTAGCTGAGTTCATTTTGTGGGGGAAATTATGAGAAAATTCCCCCCACTTTATTTTATGAAGCAATAATCTCGGCTCTGTCGCAAATTTTTATAATTTTTGTTAAAGTGAAATAAATTGAATTTAGAAACTGTTAATTTCTATGAATTTTAAAGGTAGTCATTTTCCAAAAGATATTATTTTGATATCAATTCGTTGGTACGTATCCTATCCGCTAAGTTATCGTCATGTTGAAGAATTAATGGAAGAACGTGCGGCACATCTTGATCATGCCACGGTGAGTCGTTGGGTGATCAAATATTCTCCACTCCTTGAAGCCGAATTTAGAAAATCGAAGTGTTCTGTTTGAAAGAGCTGGAAAGTCGATGAGGCATATATCAAAATTAAAGGAATGTGGACTTATTACTACCGAGCCGTAGATAAAGAAGGACAAACCATTGATTTTTATCTGTCACCCACACGTGATGCAGAAGCTGCACGTACCTTTTTTGAAAAGGCAATTGGCAGTAGTGGAATTAGTTTCAAGAGATGGCGAATATTTTATCACCCAAGGATTCACCGTTGCATGATCAAGCTGTACTCCTCGTTCCTCCATTAATTCTTCAACATGACGATAACTGAGTGGATAAGAAACGTACCAGCGAATGGACATAATAATAACGTCTTTTGGAAAATGGCTGCCTTTGAAATTCATGAATATCTCTTATTTTTTATTAAATTTCTTTAATTTACACGAATCCAAAAAAGTTTGCGACACAACCCTAAATTTTTACACTAAAGCCATTCTTTAAAATGCTTATAAAATTTCCAAGCCAATGTCGATTTATCAGAAATCTCCGTTTTTTGCTTTAAAGAGTTAATATAAAACTCAGCTGTACGATGGGTTATATTCAATTGAGACCCGATTGTTTTTGCTGTTTGGCCCAGCGCTAAAAGACGCCAACATTCCCACTCACTTTTGTTCAAATTAAATTTTTTATTATCAATATTGAACGAGTGATTGTAGGGAGTCAAAAAATCTAAATTTAGGGTATTTATTTTTTCTTTGGATGAGAAATCCATTTTATTTGGAAAATCTAATGTAATTTTATAATTTAAATCTAAATCTTTTACCTTCATTCCTAAATGAGATTTTATTTTTGATAAAAGATCTATATTTTTGAGATCAATCCTATTGTTAGGTGAAGACAAAACCGAGTAATTGTATGTTGAGGTGAATTCAAAAAATTCAACCATTTTTGGATGCCTTTTATACATTGTAATCGAATTAACAATACCTAGTGCCGGCCAGTTTTTCATCATGCAATCAGTTGTTTGTTTGGGGAGAATAAGATAGCTTTCTTCGTTAGCTGACAATTGGCGCATAGTTTTTAGGTACTCAGGCCCAGCATCAACAGCATTCTCACATAACCATTTGGTTTTTATTAATTTTGAATCTAGCACAAACACTTTATCACACGCTTGATTTTCATCCAAATGAAACTGACCATAAACAAACCAATCAATGTTTGTATTAGAGAATGGTTGTATTAATTCGTTCATCAAATGATTCAAATGCAATTGATAATGATAACTATTTTTCCTAGATTCTATAAGTTCCTGGCTAATCATTTTTTTATACCTTTAATCCATTTGACTTTTTCATACATGTAAACTTATATAAATTGGCTAATTCAGTATATTAAATTCAGCTGTAAATGCATTCAAAAATCGTAAAAATGATATTGTCTTCTTAGATATATATATCACATTATGTAATAAAAGAATTTTTTTGTTTTTCATTGATTTATGTTTATTAGGAAAAGAAAATAATTCATTTTGAAAAATAATCTTGTTTGCTGAAAAAGAAAAATTTCAAAATAACGAAGCCTTGTTTTTGTATAGCAATAAAGATATAAAACCAGACTTATCTCTCTCTGCCATGCATGGCGATGAAGGCAATCCACACGCCCATATGCAAGTGTCACGTAGATATGTGGATAAAGATGGAAGTTTTTCATGGGCTAAATATGGTTCCGTCGCATCTGTGAAAGACGAATAATTATCTTCACCAAACATGCATTTTTGGACGCATTACGCCATGAGAGCACAAAAATTGTGAAAGACAGAACGGGTTGAATCATATCCAAAAATTTGGCCTTTCTGAATTATGCGAATGTTTTTAATGCCCGTGATAGTTGCTGCTGCAGAGTAGAAGTTTTTAAATCCTAACGTCGGACGTGTGCGTTTTTTGATGAACCGGTGGTCTTGTTCAACAATGTTGTTTAAATATTTCAATTGTCTGATCTCCATCTCATTGCCTTGGCCAAGATCGCGATTGCAGAAATCAAGAGCAGATTTGTTGCTTCCACTTTTATCAATGGTTACTTTTCCTGGCGTCCCGTGTTGTTTAAAGGCCTTACTAAAAAAGGCTTTTGCAGCAAGAGCATCACGTTTTGCACGCAACAGAAAGTCAACTGTTTGCCCATATTTATCAACAGCGCGATACAGATAAACCCATTTTCCATTTAGTTTAATATAAGTCTCATCCATACGCCAACTACCATTAACTGGTTTTTTGCGGGCACGAACCTTTTTATCAATAAGCCGCATAAAGCGCTTGACCCACCGTTGCAAAGTTGAATGATCAATGTTGGCACCACGTATGCTCATGATTTCCTCAAGCTCGCGGTACCTTAACGAAAAACGACATTTCATATAAACAAACAACAAGATGACACTTGGCGTTGAACAAAATCCTTTAAAATATTTCAGTAGGTCATGAGAAACTTCAGGCATAAATCACTCCTGTTTTTGTCATAGGATAAATCATGATCTAATTGACTTCAACAGATGCGACGGAACCATTGTTGATGATGCATTCTTGAAAGTGAGCTAAAAGATATACCTAAATATCTTTCCAAAATTAATAAAACGTTAGCGAGCAATGAAGAACCTTACAGAGAAATTGGATCCATTTGTAAGAACCCCGACTGTGAATTCAAACATTATTGTTGGAAATATATATCAATTCACCTTTAATTTAGTTATAATTTACGTATAAGTTTAAACACACCCTATGGTATGACCTATTACTTTGATTTTCGCCGCAGGGTTCTCACAATAAGATCTGAAGGAAAATTAAGCATGGTTGAAACAGACAAGCGTTTTGGCGTTGGTGTGACAAGCATTATGCGCTTTTTGAAAAAATCGATTGACTTAAGTTTTTTAAAAGCTATCTGTGTTGTTAGAAAGCCAATAAGTTCAAAAAAATACCCCTTTCCGACTTGACCAGGAGAATCTGCATTTTTCATAAGCTTAACTTAGTCACTGTTACTCGAATACGTTTTACTTAACAGGTTCTAAGAGGAAGATAAAATGTTTTTTTAATATTGTATGTTTTTTTTAGATTTTACTTATTGACTTTACTTTTCTCTCTTACTTTGGGATCCTTTTTCTTTGTATATGATTAAAAATCTTTTATAGTAGTTCTTAAAAAATAAGTTGAGAAATAATGATGGTTAGAGTTCGTTTTGCCCCAAGTCCAACTGGAGCGCTTCACATAGGAAATGCACGCGCTGCTGTGTTGTGTTGGCTGTATGCTCATAAACACAATGGTCAGTTTATGCTTCGAATTGATGATACGGACCGTGAGCGTTCAACGGACGCTTTTGCCGACGCCATTATGGAAGATGTGGCATGGCTAGGTTTAAAGCATGATTTATTTGCAAAGCAGTCTGATCGTTTTGACCGCTATGAGGAAGTTAAGCAGCAGTTGATTGCTGATGGGCGACTTTATCCATGCTATGAAACGCCAGAAGAATTGGACTTTAAACGAAAACGCCAGTTAGCAAAAGGCGAACCGCCAATCTATGATCGTGCTGCTTTGTTATTAACAGAAGAAGATCGTGCTAGGTATGAAGCTGAAGGTCGCACACCTCATTGGCGTTTTAAGCTTGTGCCTGGAAAAATTTCATGGAATGACCATATTCGAGGGCCTGTTGAATTTTCAACAGATAATTTAGGTGATCAGGTATTAATTCGCGGCGATGGCATGTTCCTCTACACGCTTGCGTCCGTTACGGATGATATTGATTTTAACATCACACATATAGTTCGTGGTGAAGATCACGTAACGAATACGGCATTACAAATTCAGCTTTTCGAAGCTATTACAAATAAGCCATGTACGGTTGAGTTTGCTCATTTTACAATGTTCCTTGATAAAGGTGGTCAAGCATTGTCAAAACGTCTTGGTAGTTTGAGCCTCAAATCTATGCGCGACAAAGGTTTAGAGCCGATGACTATCTGTAGCCTGCTGGCACGTCTTGGTACATCCATGCCCATTGAACCTGTTTTGTCGCTTGATGAACTTGCAAAGAACTTTGAATTTTCAATTTTTAGCCGTACAGCGCCGCATTTTGATGATCATGAACTCGATGTTTTAAATCATAAATTACTGACGCATATGCCTTATACCATGGTAAAAGATCGTTTGCCTGCAGAAATTAATGAGACACTTTGGTTGCTTGTTCGCGGAAATTTGGAATCGATTGCAGATGCGAATGCATGGAAATGTATTTTTAGTGATGCATTATTCGTTACTCCTCCTGAAGAAAAAGAATATATTGCGGATGCATTAGCGCTTTTGCCTTTGACCCCATGGGATGAAGCAACCTGGAGTCTTTGGACAAATGCACTTAAAGAAAAAACAGCTCGCAAGGGAAGGGCCCTTTTTATGCCGCTTCGCCAAGTGCTAACCGGGTTTGACCATGGACCTGAAATGAAAGATTTACTGCCACTTATTGGGTACGACCGGGCTTTTGCACGTTTGAAAAAGGCTGCTGAATGATCCCCATTGAAAAGGTAAAACGCGGACGCTTCATCACTTTTGAGGGTGGTGAAGGATCGGGTAAGACAACACAATCAAAGAAATTATTTGAACGTTTAAAAGCTGCTGGAATTGATGTGCTTTGGACCCGAGAGCCAGGCGGCAGTCAGGGCGCTGAGGAAATTAGAGCGCTTCTTGTTAAAGGTGATGCGAATCGTTGGGCCTCAACAACGGAATCTTTGTTAATGTTCGCAGCCCGTGATGATCATTGGAAAACATTTATAGAACCTGCACTGAATGATGGAAAATGGGTTATTTGTGATCGCTTTGCCGATTCAAGTTATGCATATCAAGGATATGGCAAAAAGGTTCCTTTGGCTCTTCTTGATATGCTTTATCAATATACTGTTGGTGATAGAAAGCCTGATCGAACTTATTTATTTGATATTTCGATTGATATTGGACTTGAAAGGGCGCATGCACGTATGTCGGCTGATCAAGCAAAAGAAGATCGATTCGAGGGGCTAGGAACCTCTTTTCATGAGCGCGTGCGGACAGGATTTAGGGAAATTTCAAGCAAAGATTCAGCGCGTTTTCATTGTCTTGATGCCATGCAATCAATAGAAATACTTGAAAATTTAGTTTGGCAGGATGTGCAATGTTTGATGTTAGCTACAGTCCCTGGTTGATTTTAGCTTTAGTTGGGCTGATCTTCTTTAGGCCAGACGACTGGCAGGAACTTGCGTTTCATGCAGGACGTTGGGTGCGTCGTGTTCGTGCTTATGTGCAAGAATGGCAAGAATATTTTGAATTCACAGCAGATGATACTATTAAAAATCATCGGGATGTTAAAGGTATTGTTTTTTATAATAATGCGTGCCATACCGATGCGCACCATAAGGCACCGAGATCATCTGATTTGAAAATATGGCCATCTAAAGAAATGGGTAGCCGTATTATTTCAATGCCACCTTATACGTGATGTCATTTTGCATTTAAAGTATGCACTTAGTATACAGTGTTTGGATTTCATAATCTTTTTTATCACCTTTAATTAAATAGCTTATACTAAAAGATGCTTCGTTGATGAATGTAATCTTGCAACTGTACGTATCTGATCCGCATTGATGTGCATGAGTCATGAGTATGGGGTATTCTTTGTGATGCTCTATGTTTTCAAAAACATGCAAAATGGATTCATCAATTTTATAAATTGTAAATGTATTTTTATTTAATTCAAATATGCGCTTTTGAAAAAAATCGTATGAAATTTCATTGACTATGTAAGTGCCTTCTTCGTGATAATTTAAATGTGCCACAGCTTTTCGCGTAAACGTAGCCCGGCCTTTTATTTTATTTTTAGGGAGAGAAATAACGCGATTAAAATCCCATTTTCCTACAAGGTTATCAAAAAATGTGCTTTTCATTGCGATGACAATTCTTTCAAGATTTTATGAATAAGGGTATTGTAGATCAACACTGAAAAAAATGTACTAAAAACAATGCGTGACAAGCACTTTTCCATTGAACATATGATTTCGGCAGAGCCCGTTGATTATCAACTAGCCATACATGCTATGCAAGAACGTATTGTACGGATATATAATAATGAATTGCCTTCATTATTATGGTTTTTGGAGCATCCGCCGCTTTATACAGCTGGGACGAGTGCAAAAGATTCAGACCTTTTGTCTAATTGTTTTCCTGTGTATCAAGCGGGAAGGGGCGGTCAATATACGTATCATGGTCCAGGACAGCTTGTTATTTATTGCATGGTGAGATTAAAGGAAATAAATGTTGATGTGCGTCAATATGTAAAAATATTAGAACATTGGATTTTGCGTGTGCTTGAAACGTATGGTATAAAAGGTGCGCTTTATCCAGATCGCATTGGTGTTTGGGTAAAGCACCCAATTACGCAAAAGGAGTCTAAAATTGCAGCAATTGGTATTCGCGTGACCAAAGGAGTTGCATGGCACGGTTTGTCTTTTAACGTTAATCCTGATCTTAGTCATTTTTTAGGAATTATTCCATGTGGTATTTCTAACTTTGGCGTTACATCCTTGGCAGAGATAGGGGTAGCAAATACGTTAGAATCTGTGATTTGTGCTTTTCGCGCAACGCTGCCAAATGAATTTACATAAAATTAATGTCCAAATTAAGAAAATGAAGATTTTTTTAAAGAAATGATATTGACCTTTAAAAATGGCAATTTGTACACTTTAAATATAATGTTTACACATGAAAGGTTTAGTTGTGAATAGAGTTGAGTTAATAAGCAGCGTTGCTGCAGCCGCAGGTTTAAAGAATGCAGAAGCAGAACGTGCTGTTGACGCTGTTTTAGTCTCCATTACACAGGCTCTCAAAGATGGTGATGAAGTTCGTTTGCTTGGTTTTGGTACATTTGGCGTAACAAAACGTCCAGCTGGTGAAGGTCGAAATCCACGTACAGGTGAGAAAATAGCAATCGCTGAAAAATCAATCCCAAAATTTCGCCCTGGTAAACAGTTGAAAGATGCTGTTGATCTTTAAAAAAATAGAACTTGTAAAAAAAGTTCTTGTCTTTTAAAATATATGATGCTAAATATAAAGAGTCTTAACACTTAAGACTCTTTAGTTACAAAATAATGGGTGATTAGCTCAGCGGTAGAGCGTCTCGTTTACACCGAGAGGGTCGGAGGTTCAATCCCTTCATCACCCACCATTAAGAAAGAATAGCAATGAAAATTTGTAGCTTTCTAATATGTGCTAGTATAATTCTAGTTGGTTGCGGCCGTAAAGAAAATCCAATCCCAGAAAAAAAAGATTCTTTTCCCAAAAGCTATCCAAAACAAGATCAAGCTCCGTTTTTTGAGCACTATGATACTGGAAGGCTTGAGCAAAAGCGTGTAGTCGTTGCTTGTTATAAAGATAGTAATTGTGATGACAAGAAAAATGATTTTGTTTATAATGAAAAGACTGTAGCGAAAGAAGTTATGGATTCTCCTTATATTTACAACACAATTGATTATCCGATTGCGGATAAAACTTCTGTATCTCAAAGTTTATTGAATAGTCAGGTGTCAGTCCAAACAGAAAATGGGTATAAGCCTCCTAATACATCACCTCGGCCTATTACTTCAATTATGCATCCAAATTCTCTTAGGCAACGTTCTGTGATGCATGGGGGATTAAATTCGAATGCATAAGCCGCGAATAGGCATAACGCTTGACTTTGTTGATACAGAACAACAAAAAGAGGCCTCTTGGTATAACAGAGAGCCTTGGTATGCGCTTCGCTATCGATACGCGACGGCCATCGAAGCAGTAGGCGGAATTCCATTCAGTCTTACTTATCACATGAATCTTATTGATGAATATGTTGAGTCATTAGACGGCTTGCTTGTAACTGGTGGAGGGTTTGATGTGGATCCGGCTATGTATGGTAGTGAGGCAGTTCACCCTACAATTATGACGAAACCATTGCGCACTCAATTTGAATTTGCATTATGTCAAGCATTTTTAAAGGCAAATAAGCCTATTTTAGGCATTTGCGGAGGTATGCAGCTGTTAAATGTTGTTTTTGGGGGGACTCTTCATCAGCATTTGCCAGATGCTTTGATTGATAACCTGGTATCTCCCATTAACCACAATCCCCCAATTCGTGCTATATTAACGGCGCATGATATTGTATGTGTCGCAGGCACTAAGTTGGCTTCATGCTTGAAAACAGAGCGTTGTGCTGTTAATAGTGTTCATCATCAAGCTGTTGATCGCCTTGGTGATAATCTTGTTGCATCTGCGCATGCAGATGATGCGCTTATCGAAGCATTTGAATCAACAAAGCATAGCTTCGTAATGGGCATTCAATGGCATCCTGAGTTTTTACTGAGTGACGTCGATATTAATATTTTCAAAAAGTTTATAGAATCAGCAAAAATATGACAGAAACAACTAAAGAAAATGGAACCCGTCTTGCAAAGATTCTTGCTCAGTGTGGAGTAGCATCTCGTCGACAGGCGGAGGTACTTATTCAAACAGGCCTTGTCACCGTAAATGGTAAAATCATAAAGGAAGTCACTACTTTTGTTGACTTAGAAAAAGATTATGTAGCTGTTAATAATAAGCCAATAACATTACCTGATCGTTTACGTGTCTGGCTTTATTATAAACCCATAGGCGTTATCACAACACATCGTGATCCTGAGGGGCGCCCAACCGTATTTGATGCAGCAAGAGAAGCAGGATTGCCTCATGTGGTTTCAGTTGGCAGGCTTGACCTGAACTCAGAAGGTCTTATTATGTTAACAAATCAAGGAAGCTTTGCGCATTACGCTGAGTCTCCAAAAACTGGCTGGGAACGTTGTTATCGGGTGCGGGTATATGGGGATAACTTGCCTGTTAAAGAGCTTATGGCCCTGAAAAGTGGCATAACCATAGAGGGTATGCATTATGATAAAATTGATGTGGATTTTGATGAAAAAAATAGTTCTGGTCGTAATAATTGGCTTATGATAACGCTGACAGAAGGCAAGAATCGAGAAATTCGAAAAGTTATGAACCACTTAGGACTTTCAGTTAATCGTTTGATTCGCTTAAGCTATGGCCCATTTTTGTTAGGAAATCTTCAGCCGGGTATAATTCAGGAAGTTTCAGGAAGGAAATTGAGAGAGCTAACGTCATAAGATTAATGTTTCTAAACTTATAAAATAATGTCAAAAGGTGAGAAATAAGCGTTTTTTCTATTCCCTTACATCTTATCTCATGCTATAGTTCATACAAAATTGCGATCAAAAAGGATCTAATAAATGAAACGTACATATCAACCAAGCAATCTCGTTCGTAAGCGTCGTCATGGTTTTCGTGCACGTATGGCAACTGTGGGTGGCCGTCGTGTGATTAATAGCCGTAGAGGTCAAGGACGTAAGCGTTTATCAGCATAAAATTATTTTTATGCACTATATTACTCTTAAAAAACGCGCTGATTTTGTAAGAGTGTCAAAAGCACGAAACACTGCTAGGTCCACGCATATTTGGGTGCAGTGTTTTATAGATAAAAGTAAAAATAACGAAGAAATTCGTGTTGGATATACGGCAAGTCGAAAAACTGGTAATGCTGTTGCTCGTAATCGCGGTAAGCGGCGTATGCGTGCTTTGGCCCGACTTGTGCTTCCTTCAATTCTTGCTGAATTTCCAAAATTCTCTGGTGATTTTGTCCTAATTGCTATTCCAGACACGGTTACATGTAACTATACTGTTTTAGCAAATGATTTTAAAAATGCTGTTCGTAGATGTCTTCTGCGTTTCATAGCTTGTTAACAACAAAAACTTATCTATTTGTTTTAATTTTTAATAAGGAAATACTATGACTCGTTTAATTATTAGCCTGATTCATGTGTATCGTTGGATTATTTCCCCTCTTTTTCCTCCACGTTGTCGATTTGAACCCACTTGTTCTCGGTATGCAATTCATGCACTTGAAACACATGGTTTAAGCAAAGGGTTATGGTTGGTCATAAAACGTTTGCTTCGTTGTCATCCGTATGAAAAGCTTACTAAGCAGCTAGGTGTTGCTTTTGGATATGACCCCGTACCTGATATGTCCAAAAAAGTGTCTAAATCACGTGCTAAACTAAATATAAAATCCACAACTAAGTAACCCTTAGATTCTTGTAATATTTACAAGAATCTTTTTATTTTTAACCTTATAACATTAAGTAAATAAAATTCATGTCAGAACAAAAAAATTTAATAATTGCCATTGCTTCCAGTATAGCTATTTATTGGGGGTTTGATTATTTTTATACGCCGATTGCGCATCCAAATGCAAAAGCAATAACTGCTACGCAAAGCGCATCATCACTGGCGACATCAACAGTTTTGGTGCAGTCACAAGATTTAATTATACCACGTGAAGTTGCATTAAAAGATGATCAACGGGTGCGAATCAGTACACCAAAAATTCAAGGCTCGATTCGCTTGAAAGGTGCAATTATAGATGACGTTGAATTGACACAATATAAAGAAACAACAGATGAGAATAGTTCGAATGTTGTTGTGTTAACCCCTCAACAAACAAAAAATGCTTATACAGCATCTTTTAAGTGGATTGCTAAAGACGGAACTAGTTGCCCAGATGAAAACACAGTTTGGAAAATTGAGGGGAAGGATAAGTTTGCTGAATTAACACCTGAAAAGCCACTTGTTTTATTCTTTGATAATAAAAAAGGCTTGCGCTTCACCCGCACGATAAAAATTGATGAAAATTATTTGTTTACAGTTACTGACACTGTTGCTAATTCAGGTGCAGCACCTGTTCTTTTGCAGCCTGTCAATCAAATTAGCCGCTATGGCACGCCAACAACTGGCGGTTATTTTGTTCTTCATGAAGGTGCTATTGGTGTATTAAATCATTCACTAACAGAGCTTTCATATAGCGACATCGAGAAAAAAGGTGCTATTCAACAAGATACAACAGATGGTTGGTTAGGTTTTACAGATAAATATTGGCTTGTCGCGCTTATTCCATCACAAACCGTGCCAACACATTGTTCGTATGAGTATCATGCTGGTTCAATTTACAAAAGTATTGCAGTTGGGGCGGAAGTTACTCTTGATTCAGGAAAAACAACAGAAATATCAAATAATTTATTTGTCGGTCCCAAGGTGTTAAAGCTTCTTGACGCATACGAGAAAAAGTTAGGTATTTATCGCTTAGAGTTAGCTGTTGATTTTGGTTGGTTCTATTTTTTAACAAAGCCACTTTTTTATGTTTTGGAATTTTTCCACAAATTACTTGGTAATTTTGGTCTTGCAATTTTAGCTTTAACGGTTTTATTTAAAGCGGTCCTTTTTCCACTTGCTAACAAATCACACCGCTCTATGGCGCGCATGAAAACATTGCAGCCTAAAATGGAAAAAATAAAAACCACATATGGGCACGACAAAGTACGCATGAATCAAGAATTGATGAATTTGTATAAAACCGAAAGTGTGAATCCAATGTCTGGTTGTTTGCCAATGTTGATTCAAGCTCCAATCTTCTTTTGTTTGTACAAAGTCTTTTTTGTAACGATTGAAATGCGTCACGCGCCTTTCTTTGGTTGGATTCATGACCTTGCTGCAATTGACCCGACGTCATTATTTAACTTGTTTGGTTTGATTCCGTGGACACCGCCTGCATTCTTAATGATTGGTGCATGGCCAATTATCATGGGGGCAACAATGGTTTTGCAGCAGCGCTTAGGACCACAGCCTGCCGATGCACAGCAAGCAAAAATCATGATGATTATGCCTGTTATGTTTACCTATTTATTTGCGTCATTCCCGGCAGGTCTTGTTATTTATTGGGCATGGAGCAATGTTTTAACTATACTGCAACAATTTTATATTAACCGCAGCACAGAAATTGACTTTGCGAATCGCAAGCCAGCAAAGCATAAAAAAAGATGAAATTAATGAATAAAATGGAATGGGCTAACTGGCTATTTGCCCAAGAATGCACTTTTTTAAGAGGTGTCGAAAAGCTAGAAGATTTACCTGAATATGGTTTTGTAGAGATAGCTTTTGCTGGACGATCTAATGTTGGAAAGTCCAGCCTTATCAATGCTTTAACGAATCGTTTAACGCTTGCTCGTACGTCTAATACGCCAGGAAGAACACAGCAGTTAAATTTCTTTCAATTGCATAATGAAATGATCATGGTTGATATGCCTGGTTATGGTTATGCTGAAGCTCCCAAAACACTTGTTGAGCAGTGGCAAAAGTTAATACGTCACTACTTATTGGGCAGACCAACGTTAAAGCGTACTTACGTTCTTATTGATAGTCGTCATGGCCTTAAGGTAAATGATTTAGCTATGATGAAGATGCTTGACGAAACGGCTGTTTCGTATCAGGTGGTTTTGACAAAGACAGATAAAATTAGTGTGCCAGCATTAGCAAGAGTGCAAGCCGAAACACAAGAGAAAATTGTAAAACATGGCGCTGCATTTCCAATTCTTGGAATAACAAGCTCTGAAAAGCGAGAAGGAATTGAAGCACTTCGTTTAGAGATTGCAAAGCTATGCCCAGGCTTTCCGAGTGCTTAACAAAGAAAGCAGCTTTTTGGTTTAAAGCTGCTTTTTTATTCTTGCTTACACCATTTCAACTAATATTATTTTTTATAAAGATAAGGAAATATAGTTCCAATTTCAGTTACATGATAGCCTAGCATTATAAAGCTTTCACTGTTGGGGATACTGACATAATGTGTGTATACAGCTGTCGGATTTCCACTATCATTACAAATAAATAAATTAGTTTCATCAATAAACCACGTTTTTTCATTATCATCGTTGTAAGTGCTTATTGTTCCGTCAGTATATGGTCCCGTCACTTGATCTAAAACCAGCACACCGAATGATGTGTCCCTTTGCAGGGTACCATAAGAAAGTTTTTGCCCAATTGTGCTTTGAATTATATCTACGGATAGTGGTAGAAAAATAATTGTTTCTGAATCTGATATACCAAAAAAACTTAGTTTTGTTTTTAATTTTTCCTGAATATCATTATCAATTAATGGAACGCTTTGCTTCCAAAAAGGTATGCTTGCAGAAAAATTTAATCTTGGATAGGTTGCTGAAATAGCTAAAGATTGCTGTTTTTTAGAAATCTCTTTTAGTGCAAAAATAAAATAATTCAATACATTTTCTGGATGCAGCAGTTTTATAGCAAATTGATGGCCTGCTTCAGCAATTTGTTCAGCCTCTACTGGATGCTCATTTGCCCACTTTACTTGTTCGATTAAATCTGATAAATCACTTTTTACTGGGATAAAATGCACAAATGGCTCAAGCAGATTTTCAAAATACATATCAAAGACGCTCGCGTTGAAACATAAATTTCCAAGCAACATACCTTCTGTTAAGCGTCCACCAAGTTCCCAGCTTCCAGCCCAACCATCAATGCACAAGTGATAAGCAAACTTTGCCTGATCAGTAAGGCTTGCGTAATTTCCAAATCCCCTTTTGTAAAGCATATCGCGATAGGAAAAATGGGGATCTTTTGTATCTGTTGGCTCGTCTAATTTAACATATTTACAATCAAGAAAATCACGAAAGTTATTAGACATCATTATTGCTTTTGTACGTGAAAATTTTATTTTTCGATCTGAACACTCTTTTGACTCCCATCCCCACCCAAAAGGTTGCATATGTGTGCCTCGCCAAAAAGCTTTTTTTGTTTTTTGTCGAAAAGTAACTCCATCACTTTGCCTATTTTTGTATACGCTCACGCAATCATTATAACGTTGTTCATATTTTTTAAAGCTATTAAAAGCAAATGGTGGGATAAGTATAATATTTTTACGATTATCATCCTTTTTTCTACTTGCTGTTAATATAATAGTACTGTCAATATTACAGGTTGGAAAAACCCCATCATCGCCTGATAATAGTACATCAAGATCACCAATAGTATTTTCTTTAGCTGCTTTTTCAATTGCTCTGATACATTTTCTTCCCCATACAGTAAAACGCATTTCTCCGGGGTAGCTTTTGTTTTCGTCTCCTTGAAAAATTTTTCCATATGTTTTTTGGTCAACAAGCGTTACGCGAGAGATATGCTTCCAGTTTCTGCCACGTTCTTGAATTGAAAAATCAGCACGATTAGTAGAATTTAATTGTTCTATAAGCTTTCTTTCCAATTGCGAATTTAAATCTGAAATATTTGAGATATCTTCGATACTTGCTGATTCACTGCAAAAAAGATATGTAATTGATACAGATGCAAGCGCATATAAAAATACATTTCTTAACATGGGGAAGTCTCATTTTAACTAGGTTTTTCAACTCAAACGTTAACATTCAAATAGTTAAAAATTTGTTAAAATTTATTTATGCCATGCGAATTTTATTGCGTATAAAATGAAAGCAATTAATGGCTATAACTCTCTGTCGTTTATTGTATTAGTTATTTGGATCAAGGCTGGGCTTCGGTGCAAAGGTTTGCCGTTGGTTCGCTAATCGTTTCTTCTTCAATATAAAGTTGCGTTTGATTTTTTTGTGTTAAAGCAGAATCATCTTCTTCTGGCTCAACATAAAGCGCTGTCTGGTTTGCAGATATGTTAATTTCTTCATCAAGCATTAGCACATGCACTTTTTCATTTTCAACGACAACTTCCACTTCATCTTCCTCAACGTCTTCTGCAATGTTTTTGGTTGCTGGGGGAGTTTTGATCTCTGTTGGGTAGGTAGCCATTTCTATCGCTGTTTCTTTTTGAACTGCAGAACTTGCGATAATTGCTGTTGAGTCTGATTTAAGTGTAGTAGCAGCGGTTGTTGACGCTGTTGCTTGTGGTTTTGTAGTAGTAGGCGTTGTTACTGGTAAAGGCTTAGTTGTTGAAAGTGGCTGCGCGGTCACATTAATTGCTGCGACAGCTGCTGTATCTGAAAGCATTTTCGGCAAAATTATTGGTTTTGCAATGTCTTTTTTATCAACGTCATAGTTGCTTGCGTGGGTTCTTTTAACGCGAACATCCTTGTTATTACGCATTAACTTATACCTGAGACGCTTTTCTTCCTGATTTGATCTAGTGCTTAAGTAATCATCTTGACTTGCATATTGATTTCTTTTTAAAAATGCCTTTTGATGGGCGAGTTTAATATTTTTCATTAACTTGTATTTTTTATGCTTTAAAATAAGATTTCCTGCTGATTTTTTAATTTCTTTTATAAGGGTACTATCTTTTTCATAACTAATTTTATTAGTTATGCTATTCGATTTTTGGTTATGCTTGTCTTTTTCAGCATCCTGAACATTGCGCATTAATTTGTACCGATAGTGCTTACGTTTTTCTTGTAAAGATTTTTCATGTGCAAAAAGCGCTTGCGCCTCTTTCTTTGCTTGCGCCTCTTTCTTTTTTGCATTTCTTTTTTTATGTTTGTTTTTTATGCCGCCTGGTTTATGTTTCTTGTTCTTTTTTATATCTTTTTTTTTGTTGTTATCTTTTTGATTTTTATTATCTTTATCGTTGTTCTTTTTGTCATCATTTTTTTTGTTTTTATCTTTTTCCCCGGATTTAGCTTCAACGGGGTTAATTATGTTAGGCAGAGAGGAGAAAAAATTAGAAATCATTGAAAAAACAGGAGCGTTCGTTGTTATCAACGTCATGGATTTTGGTTTTTCACTATTTGTGTTTGTTATGGCATAGAGAGATGAGCATGCAGTTTGCACTGCACAGACAAAAATAAATATTAACAATACGTTTTTTCGTTTTTTACACATATTTTTCTATCAACAAATAAATTTAATTTTTAAACATGCCATTTTAAGAAACTAAATTATTTGAGCAAGTTAGCTATTATATGGGTAAGATTTCCTTTAACATATGTATGATTCCCATCAAAACTATATTAAATTTTATGCTTACTTATACATTTATTACAGCAAAAGTTTCTAAACAAATGATTAATAAAATGCTATAATAAAAAAAATACAAATTTTAGAGGAATTTTATGGACTTATCGACATTTGACCTTGTGGTAATTGGTGCAGGGCCTGGTGGATATGTTTCTGCCATTCGTGCAAGTCAACTTGGCATGCGCGTTGCAATTATAGATAAGCGTAAAAATTCAGGTGGTACATGCCTTAATATTGGTTGTATCCCTTCAAAATGCCTTCTTGATGCGTCTCATAAATTTTGGCAAGCTAAAAATGAGTTTAAAAAAGTTGGTATTGAAATTGATAAAATAAAGCTCAATTTGGAGCAATTGATGAACCATAAGAATAGCGTTGTGGAGCAGCTTACAAGCGGAATTGACCATCTTTTTAAAAAAAATAAAATTCATTTTATACATGGCATAGCAAATATTTTGAATGCAAATCAAGTGGAAGTTATAAGCGATGATAAAAAACAAACGCTTAATACCAAAGCGATTTTGATAGCGGTTGGTTCTTCACCTCAAGAATTAGAGCATATTCCTTTTGATGGTAAGCAAATTGTTTCATCTACAAATGCTCTTTCTTTTAAAAGTATCCCAAAGCATCTTGTTATTATTGGTGGAGGTTATATTGGCCTTGAGATGGGATCTGTTTGGATGCGTCTTGGTTCTCTTGTTACAGTGGTTGAATACTCTAATAGTATTCTCGCACAAGCAGACGAAGACGTAAGAAATGTTTTGCAAAAGACGCTCGAAAAACAAGGTATGATTTTTAAAACTAATCGCATGATATCTGGTATGACGCATAAAGGTAAGGATAAAGAGCTTTGCTTGCAACTTATCAATCCAAGCATCCCTGAAGACAATTCAGCTCTTCCTGAACTTATTACCTGTGACGCAGTTCTTGTGGCTGCTGGCCGCAAGCCTGCAACGGAGTCTTTAGGATTAGATGCTCTTGGTATAAAAACTAACCGAGGATTTATTAGCGTAAACAATCAATACCAAACTGATGTGCCAAGTATCTTTGCTATTGGGGATTGTATACATGGCCCAATGCTTGCGCATAAAGCGATGGATGAAGGCGTAGCCGTTGCTGAGCTTTTAGCTGGTCAAGTTGGGGTTGTTAATTATAATATTATTCCAGCAGTTATATTTACGCATCCTGAAATTGCGACTGTCGGTAAAACTGAAAATGAACTTAATACAAGCAGTATTCCTTATAAAGTAAGTAAATTTCCTTTTGCAGTGAATGGTCGTGCAAAAACTATTGGTGATACAACAGGTTTTGTTAAAATTATAACAGACCCTGTAACTAATCTTGTTATTGGTTGTGCCATTGTAGGTGCTGAGGCTGGAAGCTTAATTAGCCAGGTTGCAGCGATTATGGAGTTTGGCGGGTCAGCTGAAGATATTGCACGTACGTGTCATGCGCATCCAACTTTAAACGAAGCGATAAAGGAAGCCGCATGGGGTTCTTTTGATAAGCCAATTCATTCGTAAAATATGCCGTATCTTATTTTAGCAGGTCCGACTGCCTCTGGAAAAAGTTCGCTTGCTATAAAATTGGCGAAAGCATTTGACGGAATTATTGTTAATGCTGACAGTATGCAATGGTATAAAGATATTCCCACATTAACGGCTCAACCAAGCAATGAAGATTTGCTTGCATCCCCTCATTACTTGTACGGCATGCTTGATGTTAATGATGAAGGGTCTGCATATCTTTGGCAAAAGATGGCAGTTAAGTGTATTCAAAATACAGATCGTTTAGCCATTGTTGTTGGTGGCACAGGGCTTTATTTAAGATCATTGACGCATGGATTGTCGCCTGTTGTTCCTATACCAAATGAAATTCGACTGGAAGTGCGTGCTTTATCGAAAGCTATAGATATACACGAATTTCGAACTTTAGTGTTTGCTGAAGATTCTATTCTTGCCCAATCTTCTCCTCCTTATGATCGTCAACGACTTGCTCGTGCTCTAGAGGTGAAAAGAGCAACAGGTCATTCCATTAGATCCTTGCAAGGGCAGGGGATTCCTCCTTTGCCTCCTGCACTTTCATATATTGTTGTTTCTCCAGATAAAGCCCTTGTGCGTGAAACAATAAATAGACGTGCTGTATTGATGTTTGAGGAAAAATCGATAAATGAAATTCAAACTTTTTGGGCAAAAAATCCACCAGAAAAATGTCTTCTAAGAAAAGCGATAGGGCTTGATTCGATTACTGCATATATAAATAATCAACTTACGTATGAATCAGCTTTAGAGTTTACCCAAATTCAAACGCGTCAGTATGCAAAACGTCAACGCACTTGGTTTAAAGGGCAAGCGCCTGAGTATGCTTGGTTTAATCCAACATTTGAAGAGATTTCTGAGAAAATAAAAAAAACTTTATAACACTTATTTTTTGCTTTAATAAAAAATGTTTTAACTAAAAAATTTTATTTCCTCTAATATTTAAATTGATAAAAATTTTAAGTTGGATATATCTATAAACTTTGATATTATAATATAGGTATTTTTTATTTTAGTTTTTATGTTTAGATCGCCTCGTTTTTGGGATAAGAAGCAGTGGATGAGTTATTTTTTAATACCTTTATCTTGGTTATGGACGCGTATTGCCAAATGGAATGAAAAATCAATGGAATCAGAAGAAGTTTCTGTGCCCGTTATTTGCGTTGGTAATCTTGTAATGGGTGGAGCTGGAAAAACACCAACTGTTATTGCATTAGTTGATATTTTAAAACAAATGGGGCACACACCGCATATACTAAGCCGGGGATATGGTGCGTATATTCGTAATGCAATTCAGGTAAATCCAGACAAACATAATTATTTACAAGTTGGTGATGAGCCTCTTCTTCTTGCAAGTGCGGCAACTACTTGGGCAGGTCCTAATCGTGTTCAATCCGCAAAAGCTGCAATTTTACAAGGCGCAACAATTTTATTGATGGATGATGGTTTGCAAAACCATTCTCTTAAGAAAGACCTTAGTTTTATTGTTGTTGATGCAATTCAAGGTATTGGTAATGGTCTGGTATTCCCGGCGGGTCCTCTTCGGGAGCCAATTGAATCTGGTGCAAATCGTGCTCAGGCAATGATTTTGATTGGTAATGACAATACTTCATCTCTTGACTTTAAAAATCATCAATTTACCGCGCAGATCACATGTATTAAAAATACGTTTGAAAAAAACCACAATAAACGTGTTGTTGCTTTTGCAGGTATTGGTTACCCTGAAAAATTTCGTAACACGCTTGAAAAAAATGGCTTCATAGTTTGTGAATTTATTGATTATGCAGATCATCATCCTTACACCATTCATGATATGATTAAGCTTATTAAGGCAGCGGAAGATCACGAGGCTGTACTGATAACAACGTCAAAAGATTGGTTTAGAATTCCTAGTCATTATCGCAATGTTGTTGAAACACTGCCTATCGCTTTAAAATTTGCTCACCCAGATCAGATTTGTGTCTTTATAAAAGAGGCTTTGGAAAAGAGCAAGCAGTTAAATGTAGAAAAGCAAGTTCCTACATTGTGATAGAATGAAAAATAAGTTACCATATAAATAAGTATTTATTTTTTGTGTAAATAAAAAAGCATGCGTCGAGTTTTGTTATGTATTTTAGATGGCTGGGGTGAACGTACATTAGATGATGTTAACGGTCTCTCTAATGCAAAGAACTGGCATCGTTTACAAGAAACATACCCACACACTTTTTTGCAAGCATCTGAATCATTTGTTGGTTTACCCGCTGGGCAAATGGGAAACTCCGAAGTGGGCCACATGACTATTGGGCTTGGCCGTGTCATTATGCAAGACTTGCCGCGCATTAATAAAGCGATCGAAACGGATACACTTCAAACTAGTGATGCATTTAAGTCGTTTGTCGAAAAAACAAAAAAGGCATCAAATTGCTGCCACGTCATGGGACTCCTATCGCCTGGTGGCGTTCATTCACATGAAGACCACTTTTTCTTTATTGCGCAAGCGCTTGCCAATGAAGGCATTAATGTTATTGTTCACCCTATATTGGATGGCAGAGATACGCCCCCATGTTCAGCCGAAAAGTCTCTTGAAAAACTTGAAGCACTACTAAATGACAAAATCAAATCAGGAACCCTTTCGGGTCGTTTTTATGCAATGGATCGTGATGAAAGATGGAATCGAACTGAAAAAACATACAACACACTTATGCGAGCCACTGGCGTACGTTATCAAACATTTTTAGATGCTTTAAGCGCTGCTTATAGTGTTGGTAGTACGGATGAGTTTGTAGAGCCTAGTCCTATTAACAACTTTTCAGGGATTGGCGTGGAAGATTCGTTCTTTTTTGTTAATTTCAGAGGTGATCGTTCGCGACAATTAATATCATCCCTGCTACTGCCTGATTTTAATGCGTTTAATGTTCAAAAGCCTGCATTTTCATCGGCCCTCACAATGGCTGAATATTCAAATGAACTTTCACGCTATCACGACACGTTATTTTCAAAAACACCTGTTTGTGATGGTTTAAGCGAGACGATATCCAAGCATTCTCTTTGCCAGTTACATATTGCTGAAACAGAGAAATATGCTCATGTGACTTATTTTTTTAATGGTAACATTGAAAAACAATTTGATGGTGAAAGGCGTGTGTTAGTACCATCTCCTTCGGTAACAACTTACGACCTTAAGCCTGAGATGTCAGCTAGGGAAGTAACTGATTATGTTTTAAATGGAATGGAAGATAAGCAAAATCACTTTATAGTCGTTAATTATGCTAACCCAGATATGGTTGGTCATACAGGGATTCCAAAAGCAATCGAAAAAGCTATTTCAACCATCGACTCAATTTTGGTTGAACTTGAAAACAAAGCATTTGAAGATGATTGGCTTTTTATTATAACAGCTGACCATGGAAATGTTGAACAAATGATTGATTCTAACGGACAGCCACATACAGCGCATACTTGCAATCCTGTTCCTTTTGTTGTCATAAATGGAGGCAAAAATCTATCGTTGAAAGAGAAGGGAACTCTTGCTGACGTTGCGCCAACAATTTTACATTGGATGAGTTTGCCAATTCCAGAAGTAATGTCTGGATGTGTGCTGCAACAATTATGAAAAATAATATGAAATACTTAGCATTTCGAATTTTTATCCCTCTTAATGTTCTGGTGTTTAGTTTTAGCTTAGCTAACATTAATGCTATTTGAAAATGAAACTGAAAAAACAGCTAAATAATGTTTTTTTGGTTTTCTGCTATCACATGTTCAAACGTGAGCTAAGAGCTAATATTTAAAATCTTTATAAATTATTTTCCATAATTAAGGTTGTGTGAAAATTTAGCTTAAATTGTTTGTATTTGCTGTGTGAAAAAATAAGCTGAAATCTGATCTTGTCTTCAAAAATGCTAGAAACATAAAAAAGCAGAGTAATGGGGGCTGTTTACTCCACAAATAAGTGTTTTTTCATATCCTATACCTTATTCTTTTCAATAAAGCTATTTAGAATTTATAATCATTTCATACTAAGAAGAAATGAATAAGGAGAATTTATGAATTACCAAATAGTTCCTATAAGTGAAGAGTACATCGAAGGGTATTGCAAATCAGTGGCGGTTGTATCAAGTGAACGCTTATTTTTAAGTACGTTTAATGGATTTTCCATTAAAGAATCGCGTGATTATGTTCTTAATAATCGTAAGAAAGGGTTACCACATTTTGTAGTGCTTGATCAGCAAAATGTTATCGGTTGGTGTGATATTAGTAAAAATGATAGCCCTATTTATGAGCACAGTGGAGTGCTTGGAATCGGTATATTAAAACCCTATCGTGGCCAAGGTATTGGTGAGAAATTAATACAAAAGACTCTTGCTGCAGCAAAAGAAATTGGACTCATTCGTGTAGAGCTAACAGTTCGGGACACAAATGTTAATGCGATAGCTTTATATAAAAAAGTGGGATTTGAGGTCGAAGGAATACTGCGTAAGTCAGTTTGTGTTGACGGAGTATACGCCAATCATATTGTAATGGCCATTTTATTTGATTGAAAATCCAAAACAATGCGTTAAACCATAAATAGGGGTGCTAAGGAATGTGCGGCCAGTCACCGTTTTAATTAATAATTTTAATAGCAAGAAAAAAATGTATCTATAAAACTAAAAAAATAAAATATGTATTTAAATTCCTTTCTCCGCAACAGTGATAAAAAATAAAAAAAATTAAAAGTTCATATAATTTGGAATTTAAATTATATTGTTTCAATATTTTTTCGAAAAAAGTTCCGACACAAAATTAAAGTCGGGCGAAATGGCTGCTGATAATGAGCAAGGAACCCTTTGGAAACGTCAAGCAATGGGACGGGCTAAAACGGATATTGAAAAATATATCAGACGTTGGTATTTACATAAAATGAACAGATTGGCAATAGAGCGCGAGATCTTGTTCACGGTTTTTTAGGAGAAATATACATTATGCTAAACACGTATTGAGAACAAGTAAGCACTGAGACAATTCAAGAAAAAGAGAGTCTTTTGTCTGCCCCAATGGCTATTTTGGGTCAATCAGTGTTGGAGTCATTTTTAGCCCATGAGTTTCATGAAGAATAAATGAATTACTTCACCAATATGAATCACAAACAAAAGGGTAGGGCTGCTATCCTTTAAAAACCTATGTTCAGCTAGAACACCACTAAATCCTCTGTTGTATTACATTCATTAATTCAACCTAATTCCAAAATATAAAAATTTAGTTAAATTAACAATGTTGACAGTTACTTATAATATATTTATTACTTTCAATTGTATTCTTGTTTTTATGAGTATTGGATATGTTTTCTCGTTGTGTGCGTTTTTTTACTGCCTTTGTACTCATTTCTTTCCTCTGGTCTGTTTTGCATCCCACCATTGCTTTTGCTGATATTATTCGTGCAAAACCTGATCCCATTTCCATCGAACATATTGCTGGGAAAAACTATAGACATTACGATGTTGGTGTGCGTGATTTAAAAGAAACCACTGTACCTATCACAGGTATTTATATTCCAGAAGGACAATCGAATGAGGTTATTCAAAACTTTTTTAATAAAACCTATGTAAATTCGATCTATCAAAATTTAACGATTTCAGAAAATGGCTTGAGCTGGAATTCTTTAGGCGTTGATTTTTACTTCGATACGCTAACCAATCATCTCGTAGTTAAACACAACAAACAAACGCCTCTCTCTACTGATCGCCTTTTTCTTAAAAATATGCACGGGACTATTATTTTAAGCTCTGACTTAACCGCTAAAGAGCTTTCTTTACACACTAAAGATGTCATTCAGGATGCTAACCTATCTGTTGAACAGCTACATCTTGATATAGCAGGAACATATCTCAATAATGCATATTTGTCCGTTAGAAATCTTCTTTTTCAAGGAAACACGAGATCTGTGCATGATTTATCGACACTTCCCTGTTTTGTTAACAAGGGAGAAGTTCGTACACGTAATAGGGCTTCGTTAAAAGGAAATGGTAGATTTATAAACAAAGGACTGTTTTTAGGAGAAGGCTCTGTTCATATTAGAAATTTAGTGTTTTTAAATAAAAGCTCTGTTTCAATTTATGGCACGGTAAGCGGCCACATTCAAAAATTGATCAATTTTTCTGTGTTTGAATGTAAGTCAGGATTTAATAACTTACATACAGATCAGTTTTTAAATGATAAAGAAGGACGATTCACCGGAAACGGCAGCCTTTCCATTGGTCGTGGTGAAAATCATGGTGAAATTAACGCATCTGAGTTGACGTTAACAGTCAATAAGCATTTTTCAAACAAAGCAGCAATTAACGCACGCAATCAATTTAATACCCTTGGCGTCGGTTCTTTTTACCAAAGAGGCATTCTTAAAACAAAAAAAGCCATTATTGATACCTATCATTTTGAAAATTTTGCAACGATTGATGATATCGACATGGATATGACTGTAGGTAGTCATGTTTTTCGTTTTAAAAACCAAGAAAACGGAGCACTCCATATCCGAAAACTTAACTTAGTGGCGCCATGTCATCATCATGCAACGGCTGAAAACCATGGATTTGTTCATGTAGAACATTTTGATAATCATCATCGCTCTTTCACTAATCAAAAGCAGCTTAAAGCAGATACCTGGCATCAAAGAGGGGCTACTGTCCTTAACAAAGAAGGTGGAATCTTTAACATCTCTAAAAGTGCTGATCTTGTAGCTGATTTCATTCAAAACCACGGCAAAATGCACTTAAGTGGCGCTAAAGGAACGGTGAACCAACTGGATAATAAACAAGAAGCAAATCTTACTGTATCGAAAGGATGTTCGATTGCAGCACGTGTTTTGAATAACGAAGGCCATCTCATGGTCACGAATGAGGTAACGAGCCAAGCACCAGAAAACTTTACTTTTAAAGGAAAGTCGTTCAACACAGCGGACACATCGTCCATTATTAGCGACGCTAACGTTATTATTGAAACTGAAATGCCACTCACACTCCGGGGGAAAATAAGCAGTAAAACAGGAGCGACCTTTACAGCACCTACGGTTGATAACTACGCCGTAGTTCAAGTCGATTCCGGTGAAACGCATATTAACGGCGTGCTAACTTCTTATGCGCATATGGACGTGGATCAATTGGTTTATTCTGCAAGCGAGCTAACGATAGCTGGCACTGGAAAACTTAAAGCGAATCGATTTAACGCAACCAATCAAATGGACATCATTACAAATTCGGGCACCTTTATTAGTCATGATGGGGCATTTGAAACGAAACGCACCGTTAACGCTGGCTGTATGGCACTTGAAAATGGTCAATATACATTAGGTATTTTAGAAAACAAAGAAGGCGCTACGCTTCAAACGCAAACAGGCTTTTCAAAAGATGCAAATGAAGACAATACCCACGTTATCACCGACATTATTAATAATGGGCAATTGCTATCGTCAAATGGAATGATTTTAGATTCATTAGATGGTGTTACAAAACTTGGCCTCGTCCAAATAGGAGGAGATTTAACTGTAAAAATAAATTCAGATGCTGCCAACTATATAGCAAATGAACTGGCTAATTGGCAAATGGCGTCGCTTATTGTAAAAGGTACAGATTTTAATGTAACCCAGCAGTTAACATGTTATGTTCCATTGACACTCGATGTTATAAATTTTATCAATCAAAGTTTGCTTTGTGCCCTAAAACTAACGATCAATTCGAAAACATTTCGAAATGGTATAAGCCAGGGTACATTTGGATGCATCAAAACGAGTGAAGATATTGACATTACAGTTGAAGAGTCGCTTTATAACCAGTTTGGTAAAATAAATGCCGGCATGTTGACGGCTGAAGAGATTAAAATAAACAAAGCAACAATTGAAGGATTAAACGCCAGAAACACAAACCTTAAAGGACGCATCACTGCAAAATCTCTCGAAGGGTCAATTCATAACGGCGCAAAAAAATTTGATAGCACACATAACCCTAATGGCGTGCGTGGAATTTATGTGACAAATGGGTCCTACATGAGTGCTGGCCTTTCAATTCTCCTTGAGGCAAGAAAAGAAGTCCATAATTATTTTGGTGAACTGATCAGTGATGATCGCATTCACTTGAAAGCAGGGGAACAAATAGCGAATACAGCGGGCCGTATTTTATCCATAGGCGGCATGATCTGGGAAGCTCCTTTTGCTATAATTACACGAAATGGCGGCCACATTGATAATTGGGACCCAACTAGACCTGGTGGAGGACATCGCCGACATCCAACGTCACATAGCGCACTTGTGGCAGCAGGAGGTGATATTCATTTCAAGGTAGGGGGTTTGACCATACGCGGAAGCGACGTCACTGCATTTGGCAAAATATATGATAAAGAGGATGTTGAGCGAACACAGTCCTACTTAGGTTATTTTAACCTTGAGACAATTACCACGATCAAAACAACCTTTAAAGGAGAGGACATTATCGATTTTATTTATGGGTCAACTCTTAGCTCGGCAACTGAGGTCTCCTTTAATTTTGCCCATAACATTGTTAACGGACTGCTTGCTTCTGGTGGAATCCAGCTAAACGGCGTCAACTTAACGATTGATGGCTTACAAATAGGTCAAACACATACACCTCGAGGCAGAGGACTCCATCGATTGCTCAATTACATGCCTTTATCTGAGGGCGGAGCAATTAAAAAACTTTCTGCTAATCCATATGCCGTTGTTGGAACGGGTAACCGCTCAAGCTATGCTCTTTCGCCTGACCGCCTTGTAAATGTGTTAACACCCGGTATTGAATCTTTATTCAAGCAATCACAAGAAAACTATGGAATGCGCAGACAAATGCTTGATATGGCATCTTTGAGTTTTTCTCTGCAAAGCTGTTTTCTGCAGACATTCAACAGAGGCTATGCGTTTGGAGGGAAAGGTTTGCACGAACATTTTGACCAACTCATGGATAATGCGCTTGAGTTATCAGGTGGCCTAAAGACACTTAAGATTGAAGCGGTCAAACAGTCAAAGAAGCCATTGCTTATCTCGCTGCCAACCAACATTGACGGAGAGTGTGTTGATGATCCACATATTTTTATACCCACATCATTTGTTCTAGAAAACGCGCATACTGCAGGTTTAATTTCACAAGGTGGGATTAAAACGCATATGAGTGGGAACACAACGATACGGTCGGTGCCCGTGTTAGCTGAAGATGAAATCGATATTGAGTCTGGTTCCTTATTTGTTGAAGGTTCAGCGTTTAAGGTGCGTAAGAATAAACCCATTTCTATTCGTGTGCATGGCGATGCGATCTTCGTTCCAAAGATCAAACGCATAAAAACGCCTGGTGGTTACCTTGAAGAAATTGAAATGTGCGCATTTAAAGGCGGCTCAATCAAGCTTAAAGCAGACGGCACAGTTGACATGACCGCTATTCGTATGAATTCTGATTCATTCATCCACCTTTCAGCGCAGCAAATTAGTGATCGTTACGCTCTTTTAATGTGGGAAAACACAACCGTTATTCATAATGACGATGACACCATCACCATTAAATGCC
>JAUYTZ010000003.1 GCA_030694965.1 Candidatus Paracaedibacteraceae bacterium | reverse complement strand
TCATCGGTCACGTCACACATGGAAGCCTTTCAAAACATGCCAACACATATTAAAACCGCCTGGTTTTATTTTGATGGAAAAATTTGGAACCATGATGGAGGCGCTAAACTTGACGCGACGAAAGTGATTGTGCCAAACGCGGAAGAGATCACGATGCGATCAGGTACACATCGTATGAACGCCGAAACAACAGCGGAAAGCGCGAGCATTAGCGTTAATCCACTTGCACTCGCAAACCCAGCAACGTATGCAGCCGCAGGATCAGTCAATGTAAGCGAGCAATCCAGCACACAAAGCCAAACCATCCACGACCACGCAACCATCCTAGCCGATTACGTCTTTATCCGATCAAAAAACATGCTGGTAACGGGAGCTTCCGTTCGATCGAAAGTGATTGATGTGATGCTGGAAGATGACTTGCTTTTGGAATCTGTTGTAAATGAAATAAGCCAAGAAACGCAAGGCATGTCCGTTGGCTTATCAACGTCAATGATGTACGGCGATGGAGTTCTTGACAAAATTTCAGGTCTTGGCGATATGGCCTTTTCAAATACAGAATCGAAGCGCCGATGGATTGAGCAAAAAACAGCCTTTATTGCAACCGAACAGCTTTACCTAACCGTTGGAAAAAATTATATCACCAGGTCCGCGCACGCAAAACGTGAAGGGCAGGATAAAGCACCCGATTACCATGCACGCAATGCTGCTGGAAACACACTACGTTTCTTTGAACGTCAGATGCCTATCACCGACAATGCCTGCGCCTTTTATAGCCTGGATATAAAAGGGGAAAATGGTCAAAGCGTTCGAAAAAGCGGAACGGATCTTTTGCTAAACCATTCAGGAAATGAAGAGATTCGAAACCTTTTGGCTTATGAGATTTTTGATAAAACCATCAATAGCAATGAGCATGACTTGCGTGTATTGAATGCGATTTTACCAGGCATGGCGGATTATCGAGCGAGCCGTGAAACCTTAAGATCGACCAAAAGCTGGAGTGATATGGATGCGTTGGACGACACGATTAAACAATGGGCAAGAAATGAATTAACATACCGATCTTATGTTGAGGGGTATCTTTCAAAATCCAATGTTATGTTGGAATATTTTAATGACACCAGTTCTTTTAAGCCCATGACAAGTTCCATGGATGCGCTTGCTAAGATTAAAGGGTATGATCTTAACATTTATGTGCAGGCACAAGATGATACTGGAGCTTATTTAAATGATCAATTAACCTTGGTGCATGCCTTTAAGGGCGGCGATAAACCGATCAACATCATTCATGTGCCGCATGACCCAAAACAGCCGCAGCGTTTAAACCATTTTAATCGCTTGGAGGAAACGCAAGACTTTACCAAAGCAGCCCATCGAATTGAGGAATTTTTCCCAGAAGAAAACGGTGCTGTTGAAACGAAGAGTGGGCATGACATTCTACTGCCTTTTGCAACGGTTGGAACGTTTGCCGCAAATGTTAGAGATGGGGTTAAATGGCTTGAGGCACAGCAATTCATAGAAACCGAGCGTGCAAAAAATGCATACCAACAAGCTAAAGATCTTGGGAAATCCGAAGACGAAGCGCGAGCAGATGGTGAAAATGAACGCCAAGAAGTACGTGCAGAAAACAACATAGCATCTGCCTTAAATGATGCCGTGGAAGAAGAGCCAAGTTCTTCCAAAACAAAAACGTCGGTTCCACGTACAACGATGGTTTCCGATAAAGACCTTCAGACATGGAGTGAAGCTTTAACGGCGGCCCTCAACTATGATGAAGGGACAAATTTGGGTGGAGATTTTTCAAAAAGATTGACGAATCAAGCTAAGTCACGTCATCAGCACTATAAAGCACAAGGATTATCTGATGAGCAAGCCTGGACCAACGTCAGGTTTGAAATTGGTGAGAGCATTAGGCATTTGGAGAACAAGCCACAACTGCATGATGTGGTATGGGGTGTTGCAGGTAAAATAGCGATTGAAGGTTTTAAAAAACTCGCACCGCGTGTACTAGAAAAATTAGGAAAAGAATCGGCAAAGAAGGCTGCCCAAGAGGCAGCTAAAGAAACGACAAAGAAAGTTAGTAAAAAAGCGGCTAAAGAACAACCATGGATAATACGGCCTGGACAAGAATGGAAAGGGAAAGTTGTCGGAAAAGCGCAAAAAACCGGAACACCTGGGCATGCTGGTCAATCATATAAAGAGGCAATTAAAGAGGCAAAAAAACCGGATGTTGAAAAAGTATTTTTAAATCGTGGTCTTAAAAAAAGTAGCGGGCATCCAATCCAAAAACCAAATAATCGTCCAGATGTGACTATTCGTACAAAAGATGGTAAGATACATCAAACAGAAGTGCCGAGCAAGACTGATAAGGACTACTTACTCGAAAAAAGAATGGATGATGCAACATCACGTTTGCCGAAACAAATGCGGGGTGATAACAAACTTGCTCATATTTCATAATTAGAAGGACTTTTTTAATGAATAATAATTTAATTAATGATTTTAAACAAAGCAAACTGATGAATGCTATCGCTCTGCATGATTTTTCTATAGAAAATTACGATCATAAAGGGTGGGTGAACTATTGCGTTCAGTTAATGAATCAATATGGTCTTATCCCCACACGTATGGGTATTAGTGCGCCTTCTATTAAATCAGAGAAGATGAAAACGTATATTAGAGAAGTTAAAACACTTGATAAAATTGATACTAATTCAGTAACTAGCATTTCACTGCAAGCCACTATTCATGCATCAGACGATAGTTGGAAAGATTATCTTTTTCATTGTGGATTGTCATATTGTCATGAAAAAAAAGTTTCTTTTGTTTTAGTGTTTTGTGATGATATACATCATACATTAAAAAATGAAATTAATGAGATTGCTAAAAATTTATCTCAATATTTTAAACCAAAATATGGTTATTATTATCAACGCATGAGAAGCAAAGGGCCACATTGTTATGCAACAGGAACAGTAATGAATCTTGAGAGAGAAGATGAAGAAAGCACTAAAATTGATACATGGGGTAAAAAATTCAGAATAAATAACAATTACAAAACCGGAGACCTGCGTGATATTTATCCGATGAATTTACTTGTGAATGAACACCTTAACCGCAATGTGTTGAATGGTAAAACCTTAAAAGACTTTATTATATCAGATCAACGTCACGGTGCGCTTGAACCACTTGATGAACAACGATTTGCCTGGTGGGTTGAAAATGAAAATATTCCACTCGTACGTGAATCCTTAAGATCATCTGGCATTATCATTGCAGGATAAATTAATTAATCTTGTCCTTTTTATTGTGTATTTATTTTTGTATGTATCTTTTTCCGAAAAATTTCTTTCTACATAATTTTTACATCTCAGAACATTAATTACTAAGCTATCTTGAATGGGACGTTCAGAAGTACGTCTAGCCATAACGAAACACCGACCGTTCATCTTTCGTCATCTATGGCAGGTGGCAACGTTATATTTAATGGCGCTGAATCGGCACATGTTTCTGGTAAATTGATCTCAGCGCATGATCTCATTGACTTAACGCCCGTTACGTTTTTTGGACCATCTGTTAACGAAATGAAATCCGGACGATTGGTTGAAAGCAGTACGGGTATTGGCTATTCCTCTCGAACGCTTGACTCTGGGCAAGAAGTTGTCGTGCCAACGGTCATTATGCTTTCCGGTAAATTTAAATCCATCCCCGCGCCCGATAAGAAGTCCGGATCAAAGCTCACCCTTCAAGCGGTTGAACTCAGCGCGCCAGGCGGCACAGAGATCCTTAAAGAGCATTTGGCTGAAGAATCGTATGAAGCAAAAACATGGCA
>JAUYTZ010000001.1 GCA_030694965.1 Candidatus Paracaedibacteraceae bacterium | reverse complement strand
ATACAGCATGAAAACACTTCCTCAGCCAAAAAATAAACAGATAGAAATAATACCAATTTCCAGAAAGCGTTATGCTGTTATTTATTTTTCAGGTTTTCCAACAGAGTATGCTCTACGCAAACATCAAAAAAATCTTATCGACTTTTTAACTAAGGAAAGAATTAACACAAGGGGAAAGCCAATATTAGCCTTTTATAATCCACCGTGGACACTTCCTTTTCTTCGCCGAAACGAAATTATGTTTGAAATTGAATAAGAGAAACAGTAAGAGTGAGTCAATGGGTGATGCCCAAATAAGGTTCCCTACCCAACATTTGCACATCAAAACTAACATCAGTTTTTTATTTTTCAGGTCGGCTTAACGCAGTTTTTCAATAAAGTCATAGGAAATTTCCCTTTATGCACAGCAGACGTTCTCTCTACACATCCAACAAACAGCTTCTATGAATTGACGGTCATTTTTACTGTGACTACCTCGCGGAATGGGAAGAAGTGGTTAGATATGTAATCACATTTCATCAGTGATAACGTGACGTTCCATAAATTTTTCCTTCTTTTATGACACTTTTATACCAAATTATATGCTTAAGAGACAGAGCCTAGATGTGTAGCAATTTTTATTATACGATTACACTTACTATTTTCATCAAGAATAGGGTAATAAATAGCCTTGAGAAGTACTTTCTTTCCGTTTTTTCCAATTCTTAGAAAATTAACCTCAGATATTTGTGACGAGGTTAATACATCCCAGAAATCCTGGTATTCTTTGGAATCCACATCATACTCACTAAGAAACATTTCATGCTTTTTGTTAATAACTTCATCTAGTTCGTAGCCAAAAATATTTAAATAGCTTTGATTCACGCCAACAATCGTACCATCCGTATTAAATTCTATTATTGGTATTCTGCTATTAATAGCATCAAGCTTCTTTAATAAAAGATAGTTATCATAATACTTTGCTTTCATATCAGTTATTTCTATTGCAATTTTAATAATGGAGGTAATCTTACCCTCACAAGATTTGATAGGATAATAAATTGCATGAAGCCAAATCTCTGAGTTATCACCTTTTAATCTTTTAAATTCACTAGTGACTGGTTTTCCTTGAATTAAACTATTCCAGAAATCTTTATATCCTGGGCCATTCTTGTAACGTTCATCAACCAAGTTGCAATGATATTTCCCTATCAATGCATTTTTTTATACCCCATTAAATTAAGAAAATTAGAATTTGCATCTATTATTTTTCCCTCGAGATCAAATTGAGCTATAGCCATCAACTCTTGGATTGCCAATAGTGTTTCTTGTCCATACTGAGACCTAAAATTACTAACGTACATTATATTTTAATAGATGAATGGTTAATATTTTGTCTCTGAATTAAATAAAAATAAGTTTATTCCGACAATAGGGAATTGATCGGAAGCAGATTGGTTAAATCAACATTACGCTTTGTTGTGACGTGCTCCTCTTCATTAATTTCAGAACAACTTATAAGTATTGTTAATTGAGAATAGTCCTAAAGTCCCCCTTCTGAAAACAAAGAAAGGCAAAAAAAATCTAATTTATAGGAGACGGTTTTTCTATTTAAAGCTTCAATTTTTTTAAAACAAAATTCTCGAGCGTATTCACAGCTGTGTTATTTGCTTTGTGTTTAAGTAATGAAACATGACTGTCAGCAAGATTCGGAAGCAGTGATAATTCTACAATATTAAGTTCTTTAGGTATCATCGTGTGCGGCATCACCGTAATTCCCATGCCAGCTTTGGTTGCGGCAACAGTACTGGCATGACTTGGACTTGAAAACACGAGACGCCACGAACGGCCTGCTTCTTCTAAAGCTTTAATTGCTGAAGCTCTGTAAACACAAGGTTCAGGCGACAATACCAATGGAACGGGTTTATTAGGAGTTATTAGACTTAGATCTCCTACCCATTTCAGTGGTTCGGACCATACATCTACTCCATTTGGAAAATCCTCAGGTCGATTCATTTTAACTAGAACTATATCAAATTCTTTTCTTTTAAATCGTTCAAAAAGAGTTAAGGTCAAATCACATTCAATGTTAAGCAAGATGCGTGGATGGATACGAGAAAAATTAACAAGTATCTCAGAAAGATAAGCGCTCGCAAAATTTTCTGGTAACCCGAAACGCACTTCTCCTTGTAATTCCGGTTCTTTAAATCGATCCATCACCTCGCGGTGCAAAGCAAAAATCTGACGTGCATAACTCAGCAACATTTGTCCTTCAGGCGTGAGAGCAAAAGCTTTTCCTCGCAGAAAGAGTGACGTGTTCAACATGTTTTCTAATTTATTGACCTGTTGACTTATGGCGGACTGTGTACGTCCCACCCGCTCAGCTGCTTTTGTAAAGCTGCCTGTTTCTGCTACTGCAATAAAGCATTGCAGAGTAACGGTATCAATATTCATTAGGATTCCTAATAGTTTTTATAAGAATTTTGACTTTTACTTATATTAGATATGTTAATAGAATAAGGCAAGAATAAACATATTTCTTATGGGATCGAATTTTTTTATGAATAACAAATTTTTGAGTGTGCTCTTTAATTTTGACGCACTCGCCGTGATTATGGTGACGTTGGTTACCTTCATTGGTTTATGTGTTGGCAGCTTTGCGTACCGCTATTTAATGGGAAATACAAAGTACCGGTCATTTTTTATTCAGCTCACCTTACTTATTTTGTCTGTTTCAGTGATGGTAAGCGCTGATAATATTATTATGTTATTCATGTCATGGTGTTTGAGTAATGTTTTGCTCGTGAAGCTGATGATTCACAAAAAGAGTTGGAAGGCCGCAAAAGCGTCAGGAATGCTTGCCTTAAAAAATTATATTGCAGGCGCCGTTTTTATAGCAGTGGCATTCGTGCTGCTTTACTGGGTAACTAGCGAAACAAGCTTGCAGGCACTAGTGAAATTCAATTACTCTGCTGAATCAACTCTAATACTCTCCGCCTTGTCACTTTTACTCATTGGTGCGATGACGCAATCAGCCATTTGGCCATTTCACCGTTGGCTCATTAGCTCGCTCAACTCACCGACGCCTGTTTCTGCAATTATGCACGCTGGTTTAATCAATGGTGGAGGGATTCTACTGACACGCTTCGCTCCGCTGTATCTTCAGCACTCTCATCTGCTTACCACAATCTTTTTGATCGGTATTGGAACTTCGTTGGTTGGCAGTATGTGGAAGTTAATGCAAAGCGATGTAAAGCGCATGCTTGCTTGTTCTACTATAGCGCAAATGGGATTTATGTTTGCACAATGTGGGTTGGGATTATTTCCAGCAGCGGTTGCACATATTGTATGGCACGGAATGTTTAAAGCGTACCTGTTTCTTAGCAGTGGAGGTGCTGCCCAAGAAAAACGCTTAGATCTTCGTTACCCACCAAAGTCACTTGCTTTTATCTGTGCCATTATTTGTGGTGTGATGGGTAGTTTTGGGTTTGCATTTGCAAGTGGAAAATCATGGCTTTCAGGCGATACGACGCTTGTTCTAATGATTGTTTCTTTTCTTTCTGCCAGTCAGTTTTCATTAACAATGTTAACCAACAAAACATTAAAAAACTTAGTGCCGGTATTCATTCTTACAGGACTTTTTGGTTTAGTTTACGGCGCAAGCGTTCAGCTTATTACGACGATAATGGACCCAATGAAACTGATACAAACGCAACCTTTGAACGGTTTTCATTTTGCTGGGATGATTGCTTTGATTTTGACATGGCTAGCGATGTTGTTTAGTCCCAACCACAAAAAAACAAATAGACCCCCAACGTGGGTACTCAAGGGATACGTTGCCGCACTAAATGCGAGTCAGCCGGCCTCTTCCACGATCACGGCACATCGTAATCAATACGCGTATATATGAGGGCCTTCATGAAAATAGCACGCATACATAAACAGGAAATAATAATGAAAAATAGCGAAGCAACAGCCATATCAAACTTAGCAATCGAAAGTTTTAAGAAAATTTCACCTTTTTGGCCTCTTAAAAATTTAATTGCCGTGAATCCACTGCAAGGTTTGGAAGATCTGCCAATAGAGAATGCCCTTAAAATAGGGGCCGTTTATTTCGAGCAAGCTGAACTTCCAGAAAAAATGGAAAAAGTGAACTGTGAAACTATCAAATGGCTGCAAGTTTTGTTTGATGAAGGTCAGGCAACTATTTCGATGCCATTTAAAGAAAAGGGTCTCTATACAGCGTGGCGACAACTCAGTATGTATGATGCAAAACTGCATAACAATGATAAATACAAGAGAAACTGGCTTAAGAATTTGCCAGAAAAAGCTGAACTGACAATTTCAATATGTTTATTACACCTCGGTATAGCCAAAGAAGATCATCAACAATTTGCAACGCTTATGCTGACAACGCTTCCAGGTTGGGCAGCACATGTCAAATATCGCACCGAATGGTCAAGGGGGAATGCGAACCATTCTCACCCAGTAAACCAGGCAGATTATTTAGCAATTAGAATTATTATCACCGCGTTGCTCTGGCCTGAATCTAAGGAATTGCTTGTCTGGCATGAAAGCGCTTTGAGAAAGTCAGAAGTAAAAACAAGTGTCCTGGAACATATACAAACATTGGAAAACGATTATCATTTCCCATTACTAGAAAAATTGGCCAGGCAGCCAGTTCACGATTCACATGTACCCGAAGCACAGCTTGTATTTTGTATTGATGTACGCTCTGAGCCATTCCGCAGAGCCTTAGAATCAACAGGTGATTATCAAACCTTTGGCTTTGCTGGTTTTTTTGGTATACCCGTTCAAATTACCGACACAGTGAAGGGGGAATCTTATGCGTCTTGTCCAGTTCTACTTTCCCCCAAACATGAAGTCAAAGAGTCTCCATGTGAACATAAAAGATGTGAGCATATTTCCAAAGACCACGAACGTGTTATCGAATTTCAAAGACTTTATCAGTCTTTGAAATATACGTTCACCACGCCGTTTGCATTAGTGGAAACGCTTGGAATTGCAAGTGGGATGTGGATGGGGCTGCGTAGTTTTTCACCAAAGCTTGCTTCAATATTAAAAAACACTATTACTAAAACCATAAGCAAATCCTATGAAGTTGCGCCCTCTCTGGAAGATATCACGCTTGCGGAACAATGCAGTTATGCACAAAATGCACTCACTATGATGGGACTAACGCACCATTTTGCGACAATCGTTGTGTTGTGCGGACATGGAAGTACGACACAAAATAACGCGTATGCGACGGCACTTGATTGCGGAGCCTGCGGTGGGCGACACGGAGGCAGCAATGCACGAATACTAGCAATGATTCTAAATCGTTCCGAGGTGAGAAGGTATCTTAAAGAAAATGGTATTGATATTCCTAAAACAACGCGTTTTATTGCGGCTGAACATAATACAACAACAGATGAAATGACTATCTATGGCCATCAAGATTGCCGTAATATACAAAAGCTTAAGGAAAATCTAGAAAAAGTTAGAATCACAAATAGCTCAACACGCCTTGACCAGATGCAAAAGGGAATTGCTGAAACCAAGGCTGCGTCAAAGACCAGATTGCGTTCACTAGACTGGGCGCAAGTTCGTCCTGAATGGGGATTGGCGGGCAATGCTGCTTTTATTGTGGGGCCACGTGATATCACGGCATCACTTGACTTAGAAGGGCGTTGTTTTCTACATTCCTACGATTATACAAATGATCCTGAAGGCAGTTACCTTACGACAATTTTGACAGCGCCTATGGTTGTTGCGCAGTGGATAAACACCCAGTATCTTTTTTCAACGATGAATAATGTAGCCTATGGTGGCGGCAGCAAAATCACCAAAAACATAACGGGTAAAATGGGGATTATGCAAGGCAACGCAAGTGACTTGATGACGGGGTTGCCATTGCAATCTGTATATAGCAGCGATACTGAAGCCTATCACCAGACAATGAGATTGATGACAGTTGTATATGCTCCGATAGAGATGCTTGATTCAATCATTCAGGCGCAGCCAGTGCTGCAAAAACTTTTTTGCAATGGTTGGATAAAACTGGCTTGTATTGAACCAGACACACGCAAGATCTATTTACTGAATAGAGATTTCACATGGCAAAGCATTCATTAAAACCCCGCTCTGCCTATGCCCGAAGGTGCATCGTACTGACCACCAAGCATGCCAAATCAATTGCTATAGCCTCGCCGCTTTTTGACAAACTAAAAGCAAGCGTATTAGAATACGTGGTTGATACTGATCAGCTAGGCACATTTTCCGGTGAGGTTGAGCGTAGTGGAAATGCACTTGAATGTGCTCGTAAAAAGTGTGAATGGTCACTTGATCAGCTTGGTGATAATGTTAAATATGCTTTAGCGAGTGAGGGTAGCTTTGGTCCACACCCGTTTATTCCTTTCTTGTCCTGTGATCATGAAATTTTGTATTTCATTGATCGAAAACATGATTTTCACCTGCATTTATCACATGTTAGCGAAAAAACAAACTACCGAAAAGAATCAATAGATTCTATGGAAGGACTACTTAAATTTGCTAAAGCTGCGCAATTTCCATCTCATGCATTGATCCTGCGTCCGAATGATAGAGAAACCAAAACATTTATTTTTAAAGGTGTAAACTCTCAACAGGAGTTAGAGGAAAGTTTTGAGGAATGTATGAAGCAGGCCGCAAATGGAAGGATATGGGTGGAAACCGACATGCGTGCACAATTCAACCCATCCCGAATGGCCGTGATTAAAGAGCTGGCAGAAAATTTTGCTGATAGACTTGCGTCGCATTGTCCAGCATGTGAGACCCCGGGTTGGGGCAAGGTGCGTGCAGAATCTGGTATGCCCTGTAAGTGGTGCAAATCAGAAACAAAGATTATCAATCATGAAATCTTTGGTTGTGCGAAATGTTCTTATAAGGAAACGCATAAGCCAGCCCATGGATTGCGGTATGCGGATCCAGAAAATTGTGAATTTTGCAATCCATAAGTGACGCATTTAAGATTGAATTAAACATTTCAAGCAATAGATTTATTTCGAAACTAGCCTTTAGAGTCGAAATCGTATAAAGATATGTTCATATAAAAATATCTTCATATGGAGGTATGGATGAAATATGATCAAATCAAATACTTAAATGATGAGCAATTTCGTCGTTTAACCGGCGTAAAACAC
>JAUYTZ010000022.1 GCA_030694965.1 Candidatus Paracaedibacteraceae bacterium | reverse complement strand
TAAGCCATGAATTTCGCGCCGCCAGCTTCCGCTAGAATTTTTGTAATGGCGGCAGTTAGTGATGTTTTACCATGGTCAACGTGGCCAATGGTTCCAATATTGCAGTGCGGCTTATTCCGCTCAAACTTTGCTTTTGTCATTTTAATATCCCCTAAATTAAACTTAAGCTACTTTTGCTTTTATTTCTTCAGCAACGTTCTGTGGAACTTGCTCATAATGATCGAACGACATCGAATTTTGTGCACGACCTTGGCTCATAGAACGCAATGTACTTACGTACCCAAACATATTTGCCAAAGGAACCATTGCATTTACCACGCGTGCATTACCACGCTGGTCCATACCTGTTACTTGACCACGGCGGCTGTTCAAGTCCCCAATAACGTCACCCATATAATCTTCTGGTGTAACAACTTCAACCTTCATAATTGGCTCAAGAATCTTTGGGCTACATTTTGTAATACCTTCACGGAAGGCAGCACGTGCAGCAATTTCGAATGCGAGTGTACTTGAGTCAACATCATGATATGCACCGTCAGTCAACGTTGCTTTAAAATCGATCATTGGATAACCCGCAACAACACCTGTTGCAAGAGCAGACCTCAAACCTTTTTCGACACCTGGAATGTATTCACGAGGAACAGAACCACCAACAACTTTATTTTCAAATACAAATCCTTCACCTGGTTCAAGCGGCTCGAATGTAAGCTTGACGCGTGCAAATTGACCAGAACCACCAGATTGCTTCTTGTGTGTATAGTCAACTTCAGATTTTTTCGTAATTGTTTCACGATAAGCAACTTGAGGCGCACCAATGTTTGCTTCAACCTTATATTCACGACGAAGAATATCGACTTTAATTTCTAAGTGTAATTCCCCCATACCTTTCATAACGGTTTGACCCGTTTCTTGATCAGTACTTACGCGGAAAGATGGATCTTCAGAAACCAAACGGTTTAATGCAAGGCCCATTTTTTCTTGGTCAGCTTTTGTCTTTGGTTCAATTGCAATTTCAATAACGGGTTCTGGGAACTCCATTTTTTCAAGAACGATTGGCTTAAGTGAATCACAAAGCGTATCACCCGTTGTTGTCAGCTTCAAACCACACAGCGCAACAATATCACCAGCGACGGCTTCTTTAATGTCTTCACGGTTATTTGAGTGCATCAACAAAATACGACCAATACGTTCTTTTTTATCTTTTGTTGAGTTCAAAATCATTGACCCTGACTCAAGCTTACCTGAATAGATACGAACGAAGGTGATTGATCCAACAAATGGGTCAGTCATGATTTTAAATGCAAGCGCAGATAGCGGCTCGTTTTCATCTGGCTTACGAACCATTTCAACATCAGTTTCAACTTCAGTTCCTGCAACTTCACCAATATCAAGTGGTGACGGCAAGTAAGCAACAACAGCATCAAGAAGTGGCTGAACACCTTTGTTCTTAAACGCACTTCCTGTTACAACTGGAACATACAATCCAACAAGAGTACCTTTACGGATACATTGACGCAGCTGGTCAGCGGTTGGCTCAACACCATCAAGGTACGCTTCTAAAACAGCATCATCTGACTCAACAGCAGTTTCTACAAGGCGTGCACGATATTCTTTTGCTTTCTCAAGCATATCAGCAGGAATTTCAGTGATGTCAAATTTTGCACCAAGGCTTTCATCACGCCAAATAATTGCATTCATTTCAACAAGATCGACTAAACCAATAAAGTCAGCCTCTGATCCAATTGGAAGTTGCAAAACAAGGGGGCGAGCACCAAGGCGATCTTCAATCATGTCTACACAACGAAAGAAATCAGCACCAATGCGATCAAGCTTATTTACAAAGCAGATACGCGGGACGCTGTATTTATCAGCTTGACGCCAAACTGTTTCAGATTGAGGCTCAACACCAGCAACACCATCAAATACAGCTACTGCACCGTCAAGAACACGAAGGCTACGTTCAACTTCAATCGTGAAGTCAACGTGACCTGGTGTGTCGATAATATTAATACGGTGATCATTCCAAAAACAAGTTGTAGCCGCTGAAGTAATTGTAATACCACGCTCTTGCTCTTGTTCCATCCAATCCATGACGGCTGTACCCTCATGAACTTCACCAATTTTGTAGGATTTCCCAGTATAGTAAAGGACACGCTCGGTAGTTGTTGTTTTACCTGCGTCGATGTGCGCCATAATACCGATGTTACGGTACATATTTAATGGAACTTTTTTTGACTCTGACATAAATACTACCTATTACCAGCGATAATGGGCAAAAGCACGGTTAGCTTCAGCCATCTTATGTGTATCTTCACGCTTCTTAACAGCAGCACCGCGATTATTTGCAGCATCCAAAAATTCTGCAGATAGGCGCTCTTCCATTGTTTTTTCAGAACGCTTACGTGATGAAGCAATCAACCAACGAATAGCCAAAGCCTGAGCTCTGTCGTGGCGAACTTCCGTTGGAACTTGGTACGTCGCACCACCAACACGGCGAGACTTAACTTCAAGAGCTGGCCTCACATTGTTCATTGCTTCATGGAACAATTCAATTGGATTCTTTCCAACTTTAACTTGTATGCGATCAAGCGCGCTGTAAACAATAGTTTCAGCTACTGATTTTTTACCTTGATACATAAGACAATTCATGAATTTGGCAAGAATTGTATCGCCAAATTTAGCATCTGGCAAGCATTCGCGTTTTACCGCAGCTCTACGTCGTGACATGCACTTCTTCCTTTACTCTACTTTTTAAAAGATCACTTAAAACGAGATTTATTTATTTTGGTTTCTTCGCACCATATTTGGAACGAGATTGTTTACGATTTTTAACGCCTTGGGTATCCAACGCACCACGAATAATGTGATAGCGAACACCCGGCAAGTCTTTTACACGACCACCACGAATCATTACGACAGAGTGCTCTTGCAAATTATGACCTTCACCTGGAATATAACCGGTTACTTCAAAACCATTAGTCAAGCGAATACGAGCTACTTTACGTAAAGCTGAGTTTGGTTTCTTAGGTGTTGTTGTAAACACACGTGTACAAACACCTCTACGTTGCGGACAAGCCTCCAAAGCTGGCACTTTATTTCTTGCTACTTTAGGAACGCGCGGCTTACGTATTAATTGATTGATTGTTGGCATTATAATCTCTGATTTTATCTAATAAGACATAGTTTTAACATGTATATGGAGAATAATTGAATCTTAAAAAAAAGTCAAGCCTTACTTTTCTTTTTTTGTAATGCCTATAAAACGAGGCCTGATGCCGTGTTTAAGCTGTTTTTAAGCTTTTAAAAAGAGTAAAAAACCACGCTCAAAATTTCGTTAAACCACCACTTTTCTTCGTCCTTCATTGACTAATAAAGTTGGATCAGGAAGCGCACTTGCGTCTATTAAAAGATATACAACTCCGAAGCTACAAACTTTTCACACACAAGTGCACATAAGCAAAGTGTAGCAAATAAAAATCCTAACAGAGAGGACTCATTGCATTTAAGCTGTTTTGTGAATCTCATTTAATTAGCCTTCCCTAAAACTTTTACGAAGAAAAAAAGCTCGTTCTTAGCTTTCAAACAAAAATTTCAAATTACATACACCAACTTTTAGTTTACTTAGTATGCCAGACATGGCAAAATTATTTAATAAAAATTATCAATCAAGTAACATGCGAATTTCATGCCAATCTTTACAAAGCATCTCTTTAGTGAGGTATGCCCCTCTTTTTTTAGTGTTCATACTGTGTTCACTCGTGTTTTTCTTTCAAAGATATTCTGTTGTTTTGCTTATCTGCAGCACCCTTTGGGCACTTAACTACTTAAAAAATGTTTATTCGCCACAAGATATTCAGAATCTATTGAAAAGGCAAATGAATCCAGCATCAAAAGCCGAACGCTACCTAAACTACAGCTTTGTTGGTCTTACATTCTTTGATTTATTCAGGCCATATGAAAGCCACTCTGTTGAATTTCAAATCTGCAGCCTCTTATTGTGCGGTTTTATTTGGTGGCACGCTATTCACGAGTATTCTAAAAAATCACCGCACAAACTATACCAGGTATTACTTTATGGCATCATCTTTTGCTGCGTAATCATTGCATCGCATCAGCTTGTAGGTAGCCCCCTTGTTTCATTAGCTGAAAAAACAGGTAGAAATAGGGCGCTTATTTTCTCAATTGTGTCCATGACATTAAGTATTGCCTTGTGGCCCGCCGTTTACAAACAATCACTTTGGAAAATTACTTTTCTCTGCGGTACCATAATAACCATTATCCCTCTACTTGAATGCGACACGGCCATCTTAGGTGTGCTTTTTGGCTTTGCAGCATATCTTTTAGCTTCAATTCAATCAAAAAGCTTTTGGCGGTTTATACAAATTAAAATCGTCATTATTTGCTTAACTTTGCCATTTTTTTTCAATACTTTTTTAACGGATGAACGTATTCATAGCATCAATAAAATCATCCCAATACACAGCTACATCCACCGCCTTTACATATGGCAATACATCAGCAAAAAAATTATGGAACGCCCACTCATTGGTTTTGGCGTTAATGCGGTATCACAAGACGCAATTGGCGGCACAATTATAACCAAACCATTTTATAAAGATTTTAAAAACGGAAAAGGTGTTCTTTCTTCCCCTATAACAAGCAAGCAAATTCCATCACATCCCCACAATGCCATTTTACAATGGTGGCTTGAAATGGGTTTTTTTGGTGCACTTTGGTGGGCAGCACTTCTTGTATTCCTTATAGAAAAAATTCGCAAGTCACCCCTTGACGAAAGAAAAGTTTCTTTTGCTTTCTTTTCTTCAAATGCTATGATTTTCCTTTTTAGCATTGGATTCTGGCAATCTTGGTGGTGGGCAACGTGGCTTTTTTTACTACCACTTATCACCCACTCAAAAGAAAAAGAGTCAATTCATTCTAAGCAAAAATAAGCTTTTTCAACAAAAAGAAATTATTCTGCCATCAATTAATTATATTTCAAAGATAATCATTCTTACTTTTTGAATTAATGTCTTGAATTTTTCTTAAAAAAGACTATTTTATGTATTGATAGTCTGACTATCTATGGCAATAAACCGTCTATGTAATAGGCGTTGCGGACCCGGGGGCGGTACCCGGCGTCTCCACCAATTTCCTTTATGGGGACGAAACAGGATCGACGTGCGTAATAAAGATATTCGTTTTGCTCGGAATGGTACCAACGTTATCGGACTAAATTTGATAAGAGGCAACGTAAGTTCTTCTTCAACTGGTGCTGCTCGTGGTCAAACACGTACAGCAGCTAATGCTAACAACCGCAGAGCTAGCAATAGCAATACGCGTCGTGACGCAGTAGCTAAAGCTGCTTAAAAGTTCGTTTTACGAATAATACAGTAGTTTTCCAGTAGCGGTTTGGGGGGCCCCGGGCAACAGAATGCCCCCCACTTTTGTTTTGGATGAGGAGATTTTTTTGTGATGCAAAAAGATGTTATTAACTATGAAGAATTAGTGCAAACAGCTATTCGTAAAGTTATGTGTGATGTCATATCGGATGTTGCGGCAAATGGTCTACCTGGAAACCACCACTTTTATATAGACTTTATAACAAATTATCCGGGCGTGCAAATTCCAGCCTACCTTCTAGAGGACTATCCTGAAGATATGACGATTGTTTTGCAACATGAGTACTGGGATCTTGAAGTTAAAGAAAACTACCTTGCTGTGACGCTTAGCTTCGATAATATGAACGAACGTATTGTTGTACCTTTTGATGCTATTATTAAATTTGTAGATCCTTCTGTAAATTTTGGGCTAGAATTCACACCTTCACTTGAAAATTATGACGATTTAGATTTATCTATTTTACTTGAGCCCGAAAAAAAAGAATTAAAACCATTAGCTGAAGGCGAGAGTAACGTTGTAACGCTAGATACGTTTCGTAAAAAATAAATTGATAAACATATAAAATATACTTATATTAATAAACAAGGAAAAAAATGGAATTATGTCAACGTATTGAAGCACTGATTGCGCCTGTCATGGAAAATGATGGCTATGCAGTTGTGCGTCTTCAACTTTCAGGAAACATACGTAAAACGTTGCAAATTATGATTGAACGCTTAGATGATGTTAATGTAGGGATCGAAGATTGTGAAAACGTTAGCCGTCTCGTGTCACCAATGCTTGATGTTGAAGACTGGATTTCAGATGCTTATACACTTGAAGTTTCATCGCCAGGTCTTGATCGTCCGCTTGTAAAACCGAAAGATTTCATTCGGTTTGTTGGTAAGCCTGTGACACTTCAAACAAACTTTCTAATAAATAATCGTAAGAAATTTCAAGGAACATTGGAATTTGCTTCAGAAACCGCTATAAGGGTATTATTGGATCAACAAAACAATGATAAATCGACTCATATTGAGCTGAACTATACAGATATACGTTCCGCTCGCTTATGTACCTTATTATAAATAAATTGTGTTAAAGGGGTTTTACTTTGGCTAGCAGAAAAATTAAACCAAATGAAGGTTTCACTTCACAGCCACGTCATGAGTTGTTGCAGATAGCAGATGTTGTCGCACGCGAAAAAAATATTGAGCGTGACGAAGTTCTTTTTGCAATGGAACAAGCTATACAAAAAGCTGCTCGTGCAAAGTATGGTCCTGAGCATGATATAAGAGTGCTTATTGATCGCACAACAGGCGAAGTGACAATTACACGATACAAACGCGTTGTTGAAGTAGTCGAAGATGAAAGCACACAGATTTTGCTTAGTGACGCAAAAGTAATTGATGCTGCTATTGAGCTTGATGACGAGTTAAGCGAAGATTTACCACCTATCGAATTTGGTCGTGTGGCGGCACAAAGTGCGCGTCAAGTTATCTTCCAAAAAGTAAGAGAAGCAGAGCGTTCACACGTTTACGAAGAATATAAAGAACGCATTGGCGAAGTCATGAGTGGCATCGTAAAGCGTATTGAATTTGGTAACGTTATACTTGATTTGGGACGCGGTGAAGGTATTTTGCGTCGTGAGGAGATTATCCCACGCGAAACATTTCGTGTTGGCGACCGTGTGCGTGTGCTTATTACAGAGATTCGTCCAGATGCACGTGGCCCTATGATTTCAACATCACGTACACATCCACATTTTATGGCACGCCTATTTGAACAAGAAGTTCCTGAAATTTACGATGGAATCATTGAAATAAAGGGTGTTGCACGTGATCCTGGTAGCCGTGCGAAGATGTCTGTTTTAACAAATGATTCATCGCTCGATGCTGTTGGTTCATGTGTTGGTATTCGCGGCTCACGCGTACAAGCCATAGTTAATGAATTTCACGGTGAAAAAGTTGATATTATTCCATGGTCTGAAAACCCTGCGACATATGTTGTAAATGCACTAGCACCTGCTGAAGTTATACGTGTTGTTTTAGACGAAGATACAGATCGCGTTCAGGTTGTTGTAACGGAATCACAATTAAGCCTTGCCATTGGACGTCGTGGACAAAATGTGAGACTTGCTTCACAACTCACAGGTTGGAGCATTGATATTATTACTGAAGTCGAAGATCAAGAACGTCGCGCAGGTGATTTAAGTGCGCGCACCAATTTATTTATGAAGTCACTTGATGTCGATGAAATGCTTGCGCAACTTCTCGCTGTAGAAGGATTCCAACGTGTGGAAGATATCGCATACAGCGATGTTACTGAATTTGCAGCTATCGAGGGACTCGATGAAGATATTGGTGCGGAACTTCAAAAACGCGCTCTTGATTACATGAATAGACGCGACCAAGAGATTCGTGAAAAATGCAAAACACTAGGCACAAGTGAAGATTTAATTAACTTCGAAAGCCTAGATGCAATGAATTTACTTAAATTATCAGAAGCTGGTATAAAAACATTAAATGATTTTGCTGATTTGGCAGGGGATGAAGTTGTTGAAATACTTGGTGAAGATACAATTTCGCTTGATGCAGCCAATGAAGCAATCATGAGCGCCCGTGCTGGTTGGTTTGAAAACTAAAAGCACGCATCATATAAATTTAAACATAAACTGAGTATTGTGACCGGAATGACTGGAACAACTGATAAAACTGATGAAAAAATAGACAACGGTGAGCAAAAAAAAACGCTAACCTTGGCTCGAAAAACCGAAGCTCGCCCTTTAGTGGAACGCGATCAAGTGCGCCAGCGTTTTGCTCACGGTCGCTCTAAAACTGTTGAAGTTGAAGTGAGAAAAAAGCGTGCCACGACGCACGATCGTAGTAAAGACGATCCCATGGCGGCAGCAGCAGCTTCACGTGGCTTAACTGGTAATGAATTTGATCAAAGAATGCGAGTTCTTCGTGAATCAATGATTCGTCAAAATGAAGAAGACGTAAAGAAAAAAATTCATGATGAAGAAGTAGCTAAAGAAGAAATTATTCAGAAAAAATTACAAGCTGAACGTGCACTTGCTGAGGCGAGAGAAGCCGAAGCAGCTACCCTAGCAAATTCAACAGTGACTGTTCCTGCTGAACAAAAAACGGCTGCAACACTTAGTGCCCTAGGGGAAGAAACACATAAACCAACTGCTGAAGTGAGACCTCCTTACGAGTCACGTGATAAATCAAGCGGCTATAAGGGCACAAACCCAAGAACACCGCAAATATCTACGCCTCATGTTTACAGCAAAGAGAAACCATCTCAAATTCGCTATGATTCGAATCGCCCAGGAACTGACCGTCCTGCTGCGGATCGCACCAGTACATCAGCTCGTCCAAACGACCGTGCTGGAGACCGCACTGGACAAACAAGTAGCAGACCTCCATTTCAATCGCGTAATGTTGATCTTAAAAAGAAACCGATATCACGTGATGATATTCAACCAATTATTTTTCGTGCTGAAGGTTATGCACCAAAACCACGTCCAGGCGCCCCAGTTGGATCTAAAGCCGGCGTTGTTGCCCAAGTTCCACTTACGATTGACCCTATCTTGGAAAAAAATCGTGGTGAACACAGGACACCAATCGCAAAACCGCGCCGCAAGGAAGATGAAGATGATGCCGCGAACGCAGCTTTAGCAAATAAGCTTGATCCAAAAAAGGCGCTTGTAAAAACACGCACTGGTCAAACTCAAGAAGCTCCACGTAAACTAAATCGCAATGTACTGACACGCGTTCTTGATGGAGATACTGAAAGCCGAGGACGTTCACTTGCTTCCGTAAAACGTGCACGCCAAAAGCATTTCAAGCAGCATCATAATGAACAAGCAGAAGCGACAAAAATTGTACGTGACGTTATTATCCCTGAAAGCATGACCGTCGGTGAACTCGCTAACCGTATGGCTGTGCGCGGCGCTGATGTTGTAAAATCACTAATGAATTTAGGAATGATGGTTACCATTAACCAAGTTATTGATGCAGATACAGCTGAACTTGTATGTGGTGAGTTTGGTCACACACCAAAACGTGTTGCAGATTCTGATATCGAAATTGGTTTAGGCGGTACGTATGATGATCTAGATAAAGATTTATTACCACGTGCACCAGTTGTAACTGTCATGGGTCACGTTGATCATGGTAAAACATCATTACTTGACGCACTTCGAGAAACAGATGTTGTGAGCGGTGAAGCAGGTGGCATTACGCAACATATTGGTGCGTACCAAGTAACAATGCAATCTGGCAAAAAAATCACATTTATTGACACACCAGGTCATGCTGCATTTAGTGAAATGCGTGCACGTGGTGCGAATGCAACAGACATTGTTATCCTTGTTGTTGCAGCTGATGACGGTATTATGGAACAAACAATTGAAGCTATTAATCATGCGAAAGCAGCCAATGTGCCAATAGTTGTTGCTATAAACAAAATGGATAAACCTGACGCAAACTCAAGCCGTGTCCGTCAAGAACTTCTCCAACATGGTATTCTTCTTGAAGAGTTTGGTGGTGAAGTTATGGCTGTTGATGTTTCTGCTAAAAAGCGCATGAATCTTGAAAAGCTAGAAGAAATCATCCTTTTACAAGCAGAAATACTTGAACTAAAGGCAAACCCGAATAGAAGCGCCCATGGTATTATTATTGAAGCTGAAATTGACAAAGGCCGCGGCACACTGGCAACAGTTCTTGTTCAAAGAGGCACCTTAAAAGGTGGAGATATTTTTGTTGCTGGTCAAGAATGGGGTCGCGTAAAAGCACTTGTAAATGATCGTGCAAAAAAAATTAGTGAAGCATCTCCGTCTATGCCTGTTGAAGTTCTTGGTTTCAACGGTGTTCCAGCCGCTGGTGATGAGTTTTTTGTTGTTGAATCAGAACAACGTGCACGTGAAATTGCAGAATATCGCCAACGTCGTCAGCGTGAAAAGCAATCAATCGTCAAGACAAAAGGCGGTATGGAAAATATTATGAGTCGTATTGCTAATGGCGAAATTCGTGAGATGCCAATCGTTATTAAAGCGGACGTTCAAGGTTCATTAGAAGCAATTATCGCAAGCGTTGCAAAACTTGGTAACGAAGAGGTATCTACACGCGTTCTACATGGTGCAGTTGGTGGTATAAATGAAAGTGACGTGACACTTGCTCGCGCATCCGGCGGACTTATTGTTGGGTTTAACGTTCGGGCAAATCCACAAGCACGAGATCTTGCGCGTCGCGATGGTGTTGAAATTCGCTACTATTCCATTATTTATGATGTCATTGATGAAGTTCGCGGCCTTATGAGTGGACTTCTTGCGCCGACACTTCGTGAGAAACATCAAGGTATGGCTGAAATTCGTAGTGTCTTTAGTATTTCAAAAGTTGCTGGAAAAGTTGCAGGTTGTTATATCACAGAAGGCACTATTAAACGTGGCGCTAAAGTGCGATTACTTCGCGATAACGTTGTTATCCATGAGGGCGACCTAAAGTCCTTGAAACGCTTTAAAGACGAAGTAAAAGAAGTAAAAGAACAGTTTGAATGCGGTATGGTGTTTGAAAACTTCCACGATATTAGAGAAGGTGACGTTGTTGAATGCTTCGAAATTGAATCTATTGCGCGTCAATTATAGGAAATATAAATGTCACGTTTAGAATTATTCGTCCCAACAAAAGCGTCGTCGCACCGTCAAAAGAAGGTGTCAGAGGAAATTAAACATCATCTGGCACACGCTCTTTCACGTGGTGATCTGCCACCTATTCGCAATACAAAGTCAAAGAATGGTGGTTTTCTAACCTTTCCCACACCAATAACGGTAACAAAAATTGAAGTGTCTCCTGATTTAAAACACGCGACAACCTACATTATGCCCTTAGGTGGGAACCAACAAGAAGAAGCTCTTTATTTTGTACGTGCGCACAAGGGATATTTACGTAAATTTCTTGGTTCAAAAATTCAACTACGCCACACCCCTGATTTGCACTTTGCACTTGATAATAGCTTTGATAATGCAGATCGCATTCGTCAAATTCTTGAAGATGTGATTCCTAAGGAAATTTTAGTTAAGGAAGAACCAGAAGAATCATCTGAATAAGACAACTAACTGTAAGGCGCAAAAAAATCTAAAATGACCTAGGCCATAAACAAATAGCGGCTCTAAGTTGACTTTGCATAAAATAACTATCAATTCACAGCAAGCACGCAACGGTGTATTATCGCTAATTCTGGCGGCTAATGCCATAATGATTTTAGTGTTAAACAATCGTAATAATAAAGTAGGTTATGTAGTTAAATCTATGAAAAACATAAATGATCAAGGTTCTTCAAATATATCTAAGCAATCTACAGAAGAGCCTTCTTTTTTTCAAAAAAAGCGTAAAATTGTAGCTCCTTACAATACAGAGCTTGAATATGTACGCGCCTACTTGGCAAAATGCGTTACGCTTTCTCCTGTTCAAAAAAAAATACAAGCGCAAAACAATATAATGCCTGAAGGTCGTATGCAAATCCGCCCAGAGCTTGCACATTTTCTAGGTTTCATTTTGCGCCTAATAAAACCTCAATCGATCTTAGAAGTTGGTTCGTATACAGGTTTTAGTGCTCTCACTTTCGCAGAGTCAACAGATCCATCCTGCAAAATAACAGCCATTGACCGTAACTTAGAATGGACGAAACTTGCTGAGCAGTTTTGGAAAGAAGCAAAAATAAGTGATCGTATACATTTAATCTATGGAGATGCATTCACTGTATTGACAGATATTATTGCACAAAAAAAATCATTTTATGATTTCATTTTTATTGATGCAGACAAAAAAAATTATGAATCCTATGTAAATTGTGCTCTTAAGCTATTAGCCCCCAGTGGGTTAATCATCGTAGACAATGTTTTATGGCGCGGCGAAGTTGCTAAAACTGATTCGGTGGACCCCATTGCAAAAATGATTCATGCCTTCAATGAGCGGATGTTTGAGCGTACAGACATAAGGCTATCAATTGTCCCACTTGACGACGGCATTATGATGATTCAAAAAAAATAGCCCCTTCCCTATCCAGTACCAATTCTTTTATATTCTATTATTTTAATTAACGTGCTATATATAATTTGAAGTCAGGTTATCGCTGGTTATGCTTGCAAAAACATAACGAGAGGAAAGTCCGGGCTCCTAACCTACAACGGTGCCGGATAACGTCCGGCGGGTGGTTCTCGAAACCCACTTAGGGAAAGTGCCACAGAAATTATACCGCCTTGTTCAAAACAACCTTCGGGCATCGATGAATAAGGTAAGGGTGAAATGGTGCGGTAAGAGCGCACCGCGCGACTGGTAACAGGCGTGGCAGGGTAAACCCCACCGGGAGCAAGACCAAATAGGAATAACGCTCTGTAAAGACAGATTGTTTGTTATCTGAGTTATTCGGGTAGGTCGCTTGAGGTATACAGTAATGTATGCTCTAGATGAATGATAGCCATGAAGATATCGTAAGATTGTCTTTTACAAAACCCGGCTTATCGACTTTATGTTTCGGGATTAATTTTATGAGCTTAATGTTCATTATCACAGCAAAAAGCCTGATAGAGATATCAGGCTTTTTGCTTTCCAAATTCAATTTTTTGTTTAAAAGCTTTTTTTATAAATTCATTCATATAAAAAAACAGCCTGACTTGAGTCAGGCTGTTTTTCTAAAACACTCATTTTCCAGAAGGAAAACAGTATTATGCAGCAGCACGCTCATCTTCACGAAGCTTTACAGCTGCAGCAACTTTTTTAGAAAGCCCCTTCACAGCGTAAAGCCATAAAATACAAACAAGTGCAAATGTACCAAATGCGTAAGGTGCAATAGCAACAACATCTTTTGTTGCAAACGCCATTAACAAGCCCATTTGAACGTATCCACCGCCAGCTTTACCTAAGCGACCGCCAATAACGTCAACAGCAGCTTTACCTTTTGATTTCAATTCTGCATCAAGTGGGATGTATGCCATTTCCTTTGTCGGGTCAAACAATGTGTATTTAACTGACTTGGAAACGATGACCACTGCAGCACCTAAGAACGTTGCAACGGCAACTGGTGTTGATTTCAAGAATACAAGCAATGGAGCTACTAGATTTTCAGAACATGTGAAAATAAAGAAAAGTGCACCACCAACTAGAATGATGAATGGAGTAATAACAGCGGCTGTAAACCATGAGAATTTACGAATAATGTTTGAACCAACAAAAAGGCCAAATGCAATTGTAAATGCACCAGTTATCGCGGAAAAAATACCCATGAAACCATTGTATCCACCTTTATCACCAGCATAGAAAATCTTAAGCTGTTCTTTCCATTGAACCTCAACAAGGTTAATTGTCACACCATAAGCCATAATCAACATTGCGATTAAAGCAAGCTCTGGAGACTGAACAATAATCTTAAAGCTTTCACCAAGTGATGGCTTACTTTTTTTCTTTTTTGTTTTTCCTGCATTTTCTTCTGGATCAAAATAACGCTTATCATTAAGAACATTTAAGTACATCCAACGGTAGATATACATACAAAATAGCCCCATAGCAACAACAACACCCATCAAAAGATACATTGAAACATGCCAGGCATCAACGCCAGCTGGAAGGAAGTTTTTGATAGATTCTGAACAGAAATAAACCACACCACCTGACATAATTAATGCTGTGTTAGCAATTACAGCAAACAAACCATAAAAACGCTTTGATTCGTTAAAACGAACAACGTGGTTTGCAAATTCCCAGAACGCAAGTGCGAGAATAGCGCTTCCCCAAATTTCAGCAAAAACATAAAATACTGAATATGACCAGTATGCATAAATGTCGATAAAGCCTGAAAGTGCAGGATAGTTAGCATGCATTGCTACGATTGTTTCTCTCGCCGGGTGCAAAAAGTCAGCCATTGGATATATAACAAACCCAAAAAGACCAAAAAAAGCAATAAACGGAGTTACAATTGTATAAAACAATTTTTCTCTTGAAAGAATATTAGATAGTTTTGCATATATAATAACAAAAGCAATTGCAGCGATTGTTACAGCAATACCTTTCAAAAATGGAATTACCGCAGCACCACCAGCGTTCACAACGAGGGTATCCTTGGTGTCCCTAAGTATCGTGTAATTAAACAAAATACAGAACATAATTAAAGCTAAAGGTATGAATTTTTTTAATTCATGGTTATGTATTGGCCAAAGCACGGCGCGTATACCTGTAAACTCGGGCTGATTAGTATCAGATGCACTACTCATTTTTTTTCCTTAAAATTGACTTGATGCAAAAACATTCTTTATTCTGTTTTTACGGCGTTTATTTTTGTAAATGTTAAAAATAGAGACACTGAGAGCAATTGCCCTAAGTGAAAATTCCATTTCCAACTCAGAAACTATATAACAAATCGTTAATAAATGCAAGTTTAATTAAAAAACAAAGCCTTACTTTATTTAAACAATGATTTTTTATGTATTTCATTTTTAAAAACATAGATTTTAAGACAAAAAATTATAGATATAATCATGCTGAACTATTACTTTTAATGAATTTTATGCTACTCTTTAACTCTTAACAGCACAGGTGTTATTTAAACCATATGAATTTAACAGCGAATAAAGTTCAAGGTACCCTTCTTAAACGTTACAAACGCTTTTTAGCAGATGTGCAACTTGAATCTGGTGAGGTTATAGCTGCTTATTGCTGCAATACCGGAAAACTATTAGGCGTTCCTGAGAATGCTACAATTTTGCTAACCGATCATGGCGTAGATACTAAGCGCAAACTTCGTTACACGTGGGAATATTTTAAAGATGAAGAAACTTGGGTCGGAATTAATACGAACGATGCAAACACCATTGTGCACAAGTTGCTAATAAGTAAACAAATCCCCGGACTAGAGGAATACCAAAACATTCGCCGTGAAGTTAAATATGGACAAAACTCGCGCGTTGATTTTCTATTAGAAAACGCAGATCAGCGCTTATACCTTGAAGTCAAAAGCGTCCACATGCGTCGCGGTACAACTGCAATGTTTCCAGACTGCCCGACAGAACGTGGCGCAAAACACATGTGGGAACTTAGCCAAATTATCAATCCGACCACAAAAGCAGCAGTATTATATTTAGTACAACGAGATGATTGTGAAGCATTTGCTATTGCAAGCGATTTAGATCCTATTTATGCAATAGCATCAAACACAGCTAAAAAGTATGGCGTTGAAATGATGGCAGCCTCGCTTACCTTAAAAGTTGGCAAAGCCCCATGTTTTCAAAAGATGCTTACTATTTTGTAAAATAAAAAAACTTAATATCTAAAAGCACACTCAAAAAAGGAACACCACCTGCCAGTAAAGACGTGTTTGAGCTTAATGATGCAATAAAAACTGTGTACCAATAAAATATGGTTGATACACATGCTGTTGCATTTGATGACTCAGCACCGAGGTGAACATACCCCTTGTTTAGTTTACCAAATCAGGAAAATCAGGCAAATGAGAAATGCATAAACAACCGTGCTTACACATAAAACAGGTAGAATTTGTTTAAACAAAAGTTTTTTTAAACATACTTATTCTAATTTTAATAATAATACTAAACAAATTTTATGAATTTATAAATGTAGAATTAATTAATTTCACACAAAACTAAAGACATAAAAAAACCCCACATTAAGTGAGGTTTCTTAAAAATTTATTTAAAAAATCTTATTTCAAAATTTTAGCAACGACGCCCGCACCAACGGTACGACCACCTTCACGAATCGCAAAACGAAGACCTTCGTCCATAGCGATCGGAGCGATTAAGTTTACGGTAACGCTTACGTTATCACCTGGCATTACCATTTCAACGCCTTCTTTCAAGTCTACTGTTCCAGTTACG
>JAUYTZ010000017.1 GCA_030694965.1 Candidatus Paracaedibacteraceae bacterium | reverse complement strand
GTCGCTCAGAGCGCACGGCTGGACGCGCAATCTGCCCAAGAATAATCTGGTGTGTGGCGAAAAAAGCGACGATCCGTTCGAAGAGTCGTTCCGTTTTGTATTGCCAGGTTATAACGTGCGCCCGCTGGAAATCGAAGGCGCGCTGGGTGTCGAGCAGGTGAAGCGCTTGCCGATGTTGATCGAAGAGCGCCGCAAAAACGGCAAGCTGCTGCAAGCTGCGATGGACAATCATCCCGACATCATCATCCAGAAAGAAATCGGGGATAGCAGCTGGTTCGGCTTCAGTTTGGTGATTCGCCCCGGCAGCAAACTCACACGCAAAGCACTGGTAGCGAAATTGAATGAACTGGGTTTTGAATGCCGACCGATCGTCGCGGGGAATTTTGCAAAAAACGAAGTGGTGAAATATTTCGATTCGGAAGTGCATGGTACGCTGAAGAATGCCGAGCACATCGACCAGAACGGGCTGTTTGTGGGTAATCATCATTACCCGATACCGGAAGCGTTTGAGGCACTTGCCAAGATATAAGGAAAAACAATGAAAGCAGTCATTCTTGCAGGCGGGCTGGGTACACGGATCAGCGAAGAGACATCGACTCGTCCCAAGCCAATGGTGGAAATCGGCGGCAAGCCGATCTTGTGGCACATCATGAAGGGTTACTCGGCGCACGGCATCAACGATTTCGTGGTCTGTTGCGGTTACAAAGGCTATGTCATCAAGGAATATTTCGCCAACTACTTCCTGCATATGTCGGATGTGACTTTCGACATGGAGCACAACAAGATGGAAGTGCATCAGCGCTACGCCGAGCCGTGGAAAGTGACGCTGGTCGATACCGGTGAAGAAACCATGACCGGAGGACGTTTGAAGCGCGTGGCGGATTACGTCAAGAATGAAGAAGCCTTCTGCTTCACCTATGGCGATGGTGTGAGCGACGTCAACATCACCGATTTGATCGCGTTCCACAAGGCACAAAAGGTAAAAGCAACCTTGACAGCCACCTTGCCGCCTGGGCGTTTTGGCGCGCTTGATATGCAGGGCAACAAGGTGAATAGCTTCCGCGAAAAACCCAAGGGTGACGGCGCCATGATCAACGGCGGATTCTTCGTGCTATCCCCGCAAGTCATTGATTATATCGCCGACGACAAAACCACTTGGGAGCGCGACCCCATGGAGCGCCTTGCAGAAGAAGGAAACCTGGCCGCGTTTCATCACGAGGGCTTCTGGCAGCCAATGGACACCTTGCGCGACAAGATGCATCTCGAAGAATTGTGGCAATCCGGCAAAGCTCCCTGGAAAGTGTGGAAGTAGCTGATGATGGTTTATGGCTTATGGTTGATGGTGTGAATCGTGGATAGTGAGAAGTCATGAACTCAACTATGAACAATCAACAATCAACCGCTACCGCCTTTCCCCATGAAAAGCTGGAAGCTTGGCAGCTTGCGAAGATGTTGGCGAAACACGTGTATGAGTTGACATCCAGCTATCCAAAAGAAGAAAGGTTCGGGCTGGTGGACCAAATGCGCAGAGCGGGAGTGTCCGTCATGTCCAATCTGGCTGAAGGATGCGGAAGAACGAGCGCACGGGATCAGGCGCATTTCTCGCAACTGGCTTTTGGTTCACTGCTGGAACTGGATGCACAATGCCAGCTGTCGCTTGATCTGGGCTTTGTGGGGGAGGGCGAGTATCAGAAGTTGCGTCCTTCGATCATGGAATTGATAAAAAAGATATCAGCTTTGCGAGCTTCGCAATTGAAACGGGCAGAACAATGACAACAACCATCAACCATCAACCATCAACGAACACTTTCTTCCGTGGGAAGAAGGTGTTCCTCACCGGTCACACCGGCTTCAAGGGAGGCTGGTTATCGCTCTGGCTGCAATCCATGGGTGCTCAGGTGACCGGTTTTGCATTGCAACCACCGACCAATCCAAGTCTGTTCGAAGTGGCCAATGTCGAGCAAGGCATGACCTCCATCATCGGCGACATCCGCGATGCCGAAGCGCTTGCCAAGGCTATGCGCGAAGCAGCACCCGACATCGTCATCCACATGGCCGCGCAACCGCTGGTGCGTTATTCCTACGTGAATCCGGTCGAGACCTATTCCACCAACGTCATGGGCACGGTGCACCTGCTGGAAGCCGTGCGGCAGACTCCCACGGTGCGTGCTGTGGTCAACGTCACCAGCGACAAGTGCTACGACAACAAAGAATGGGTGTGGGGCTACCGCGAGAACGAACCCATGGGTGGCTTCGATCCCTACAGCAACAGCAAGGGTTGTGCGGAACTGGTGGCGTCGGCCTACCGCAATTCGTTCTTTAACCCGGCAAAATACAGCGAACACAAAGTCGCGCTGGCATCGGTGCGCGCAGGCAACGTCATCGGCGGCGGCGACTGGGCGGCAGACCGGCTCATCCCGGACATCCTGCGCGCCATCAGTGACAACAAGCCTGTCGTCATCCGCAGCCCGCATGCCATCCGACCCTGGCAGCATGTGCTGGAACCGCTCTCCGGCTATCTGCTGCTGGCCGAAAAACTTTACGAGCAAGGCATCGCCTATGCCGAAGGCTGGAACTTCGGCCCCAACGACGAGGATGCCAAGCCGGTGCAATGGATCGTCGAACGTCTTACGCAGCAATGGGGCGAAGGGGCAAGCTGGGTGCTGGATGGCGGCGACCATCCCCATGAGGCGCATTATCTGAAGCTGGATTGCTCCAAGGCCAAAATGCGTCTGGACTGGCAACCAAGATGGCATCTTGAGGATGCCTTGGGCGCGATCATCGAGTGGCATCGTGCGCACCGCGATGGCAAAGACATGCACGAACTGACGTTGCGTCAGATCGGCAAATACAACGATAGTATTCAAAAACACTAAGTGGGAGTTTGAAGTGGACAAGGCAGAAATCAAACAACAGATACTGAATCTGGTCGAGCAATACAGCGCGCTGCAATATGCGGCGAAACCCTTCCAGGCCGGCAGCAGTGTCGTGCCGCCTTCCGGCAAGGTGCTGGGTGCCGCCGAACTGAAGAACATGGTCGAGGCATCGCTGGACGGGTGGCTCACCACCGGACGCTTCAACGAAGCGTTCGAGAAACGTTTTGCCGAATATGTCGGCGTGCCTTATGCGTTGACCACCACCTCCGGCTCCTCCGCGAACCTGTTGGCATTCACAGCGCTTACATCGCACAAGCTCGGTGCGCGCGCCTTGAAGCCGGGCGATGAAGTCATCACCGTCGCGGCAGGCTTCCCCACTACTGTGAACCCCATGTTGCAGAACGGCATGGTGCCGGTGTTCGTGGATGTGGACATCCCCACCTACAACATCGACCCGAACAAGATCGCTGCGGCGATCACCCCCAAGACTAAAGCCATCATGGTGGCGCACACACTGGGCAATCCCTTCGACCTGGACGCGGTCATGGCAATAGCCAACAAACATAAGCTCTGGGTGATCGAAGATTGCTGCGATGCTTTAGGTTCCACCTACACATCCAAGTCTCAGTCCTCAGACCTCAGTCCTGTTCCCCGTCATGTCGGCACCTTCGGCCACATCGCCACCTGCAGCTTTTATCCCGCGCACCACATCACCATGGGCGAGGGCGGCATGGTATTCACCAAAGACCGCGATTTGCGCACCATCATCGAATCTTTCCGCGACTGGGGCCGCGATTGTTATTGCGCACCGGGTTGTGACAACACCTGCGGCAAGCGTTTCGGCTGGAAACTGGGCTCATTGCCCGAAGGCTACGACCACAAGTACACCTATTCGCACTTGGGCTACAACCTCAAGATCACCGACATGCAAGCCGCCTGCGCACTGGCGCAGATGGATCGCTTGCCGGAATTCGTCCAGGCTCGGAAACGCAACTTCGCTTTCCTCAAAGAGCGTTTGAAGTCGTGCGAAGAATTCCTGATCCTGCCTGAAGCCACTGCAGGCAGCGAACCCTCCTGGTTCGGTTTTCCGATCACTTTGCGCGAAGCGGCCAATGTGAACCGCGTAGAACTGCTGAAATATCTGGATCAGTACAAGATCGGCACGCGCCTGTTGTTCGCGGGCAACCTCACGCGCCAGCCGTACTTCGAGGGCCGCACCTATCGAATCAGCGGCGAACTGACCAATACCGACAAGATCATGAACGACACCTTGTGGATCGGTGTGTATCCAGGACTGAGCGAAGAGATGCTGAGTTTCGTGGTCGAGAAGATCGAGACGTTCTTCGGCGTGAACTTTTAATTTTGATGAATCGGGAAGCTGTGATTCAACCAACAGGCAAACTCAAAGTAGCCATTCTCGGTAGCGGGAATATCGGTACAGACCTATTGATCAAGGTGCTGCGCTCCCCCTATCTTGAATGTGGCGCCTTTATCGGTCGGAACCTCTCCTCTTCGGGCATGATGAAAGCACTATCGCTTGGCGTGCCTGTATCAGCTGACGGAATCGATTACATCGTGAAGAATCCGGATTGTTGCGAGCTGGTGTTCGATGCGACATCGGCCAAGAGTCACTTTGAACATGCGCCCATCCTGAAAAAGCTGAACAAGCGGGTCATTGATTTGACGCCAGCGAAGGTCGGTTTAATGAGTGTGCCCAGTGTCAATCTTGAGGATTGCCTGACCGAGTTCAACGTCAATATGGTGACCTGCGGCGGCCAGGCATCCATTCCGGTTGCTTACGCAATCGGGCAAACGCAGGTAGACGTCGAATATATCGAAGTTGTTTCCAGCATTGCTTCGCGGAGTGCTGGCCCGGCAACCAGGCAAAATCTGGATGAATACATCAAGACGACCGAGGATGGCATCAAGGAATTCTCGGGCGCAGCCCGAACCAAAGCCATTCTTAACTTGAATCCCGCAGAGCCCTGTGTCGATATGCAGACCACCATTTTCGCCAAAGTAAAACATCCGGATATTGAAAAGTTGACCGGGGTTCTGGCCCAACTGGTAGAGAAGATTCGCAAATATGTCCCTGGGTATGAAATCATCCTTGGGCCGATTGTTGAGAATGGCCGCATCGTGGTGATGGCCCGAGTGCGGGGGTTGGGTGATTACTTGCCTGCCTATGCGGGCAACCTGGATATCATCAACTGTGCCGCGATTGCCATGGCGGAAGAATATGCGCGTGTCTCGCTTAGTCCAAAGTCGAAGGAGCATTGATGACGAATAATCAGAAAATCCTGATCAGCGACCCGACACTGCGCGACGGCAATCACGCAGTGGGACATCAACTGAGCGCAGAACATATTGCAGCCTATTGCAAAGCAGCCGATGCAGCCGGAGTGACTATTGTTGAAGTCGGGCATGGCAACGGGCTTGGTGCGTCTTCGCTCCAATTGGGGGAATCGAAAACACCTGATCACATCGCCCTGACGACGGCAAGACAGAATCTGGTCAATTCCAAACTGGGCATCCATGTCATTCCCGGTTTTGCCACGATAGAAAGAGACCTGAAACCGGCGCTTGAACTGGGTGTTGATGTAGTCAGGGTGGCATCGCACTGCAGCGAAGCGGACATCTGCGAACGCCATATCAGCTATTCCCGCAGCCAGGGAGTGGGTGTATGGGGCTGTCTGATGATGTCCCATATGATCTCCCCGGCATTGCTACTGGAGCAAGCCAGGAAGATGGAGTCGTATGGTGCGGAAGGGGTCGTTTTCATGGACTCATCAGGACACTTCCTGCCTGAGGATGTGCGGCAGCGAGTGGAGACACTGGTGAACGGTCTTTCAATCGCAGTCGGGTTCCATGCGCACAACAACCTTGGAATGGCCATTGCAAATTCAGTGGCTGCTGCCGATGCAGGAGCGACCTTGCTGGACGGTTGTGCGAGAGGGTTCGGCGCGGGCGCGGGTAATGCCCAACTGGAAGTTCTTATTGCCGTATTGGAACGTTTGGGTTATGCCACAGGGGTAGATTTGTACAAGATTCTGGATGCGGCCGATCTGGCCGAACAGCTCCTTATAAAAGAAATCCCGTCAATAAAATCCGTCAGCGTAGTAAGCGGAATGGCAGGTGTGTTTTCCGGGTTCATGAAGCCGGTTGCGCGCATCGCCAATGAATTCAAAGTCGATCCGCGCGACGTGTTCTTTGAACTGGGGCGGCGCAAGATCGTCGCAGGACAGGAAGACATAATCCTAGAGGTCGCGAAAGAGTTGGCCCAACGCGCCAAGAAAGGAAACAAATGAAACCAGAATGCATAGAGAGAACGCGCCACGATTGCCTGCGAATCCTGGATGGTCGCGATAAGGCGCTTGAACCTTTGCGTCAATCCGAGCTGGTTGTGATCGGCGGAACAGGATTTGTTGGTACATGGATCGCCGAAATGGTTGCAGCGCTTAACGACGGATATCAATTCGGCATCAAGCTAACGTTGATTTCGCGCAGTACCGATCAGTTTGCCAATCGCCTGCCGCATTTGGCCAATCGTCCGGATGTCACGCTGATCAAATCCGATGTCCGGCAGCTCGGACAATTCCCGAGCAACGCGGACTGGGTAATACATGCGGCCGCGAACCCGGATGTTCGAACACATGCCTCAAATCCGTTGGATACGGCTTCGGTCATCGTTGACGGCACGATGTCGGTGATGCGGACTGCGGAGCGTCTGGGGCGGCTCAAGAAACTCCTTTATCTGAGTTCTGGTCTGGTGTGCGGTACGCAACCTGCAACCGCAAATGGCGTGGCGGAAAATGCACAAGGCGCTCCAGCCCCGGATGCCAGCTTCATCTATGCCAATGCAAAGCGATTCGCCGAAACACTCTGCTCTGCGGCGCGAGCGCAATCCCGCATTCCGGTGCTGGTGGCCCGTCCGTTCTCGTTCGTCGGACCATACCAATCTTTGGACACGCCCTGGGCGCAAACGACGTTCCTATCCGATGCCCTGCGCGGTCACCACATCCGCGTTCTGGGAGACGGTCAGGTGGTTCGCAGCTATTTGTACGGAAGCGATGCGGCGTATTGGTTTTTGCGGATATTGACCGCCGGGCAGAGCGGCGATGTCGTCAACGTGGGCAGCCCAGTTGGCATTACCTTGCAGGACTTGGCAAAAGAGGTCGCAAAAAACTTTGAACCATCCCCGGAGATCATGTTCAACACTGCGCCACGCAGCGCCGGCAGAGCCGCACAATTGTTGCCGGATACGACGCATGCACAGAACGAATATGGATTGTCTGTATTCACGCCTATGGATGAGGCGATCAGATTAACTGCGCAGTGGCATCGCATGCAGAGCAAATAATTTTAGAAGGGCAGGGAGAAACCTCTAAATGATACTCACCGAAAATAAGTTAAAGATAAAGCTGAAAGACGACCAGCCTGTTGTTGGCACATGGTCGATAATTTCTTCACCAATCGTTGTTGAAATATTAGCGTTGTCCGGTTTTGATTTTTTGATACTGGACATGGAGCATGGCATCTATGATCAGACCGCACTGGACGCTTGTATTAGAGCATGTGAGGCGGCAGGTTGCGCACCAATTGTGCGTGTGCCCGGCATAAATCCATCGGCTGTGCAGTGGGCGCTGGATATGGGTGCGCACGGTATTGTTGTGCCACAGGTAGGTAATGCCGCTTCAGCCAGGTTGGCGATAGAGATGACAAAATTCGCGCCTGATGGTGTGCGTGGGTACAACCCTTTCACCCGTGTTGCAGGCTACTCCGCGCCCAACAGTAATCAGATAGGGAAGCTGCGCAATGATTTTGGTCTTTCCTCAGTAATTGTGGAGAACCAAACAGCGCTGAATGAATTGGATGCAATTCTGGCAATTGATGATTTGGACATGGTTTATATCGGTGTTTACGACTTGTCGATTGCGCTTGGTTACGAAGGTAATACAAAAAATCCCGAGCTGTGCCAGTTAGTAGATCAAACGATAGTAAGAGTGAAGTCGTCCGGCAAGACTGCCGGTCTAATGGTGCGAAGCAAAGAAGACGTAGCGAGCGCAACTAAACTCGGGGCACGTTTCATGGTGTATTCCGTTGACACCGCAATTTTGAGCGAGGCGGCAAAAGGTGCAGTTGCAGCCTTCAAGCAAGGCGTTGCAGATGCACGATGAGCATTCAGCATATATATTTGTTAAAGAGGAAATGACATGAAGATCCGGACAGCTGACTATATTGCCACTCGTCTTCGTGAGTGGGGCGTAGATACTGTCTTTATGCTGTCGGGCGGCGGCATGATGCATTTGGTGGATTCTGTAGGCCGTGCTGATGGCTTAAATGCGATTTGCAATCATCATGAGCAGTGCTCTGCTATTGCTGCTGATGCGCTAGCGCGGCTAACAAGGCGAGTTGGGGTTTGTTACGCAACAAGTGGGCCTGGCGCTACGAACATATTAACGGGTTTAGTGGGTGCGTGGCAGGACAGCAGCCCCGTGTTGTTTGTGACAGGACAAAGTAAATCAACACAAACGATTCAGGGTTCGGGTATAGCGGGGCTGCGTCAGTTTGGTACTTTTGAAGTTGACATTGTTCCAATCGTTAAACCGGTGACAAAATATGCAGTGATGGTTAGCGATCCAAAAACCATCCGCTACCACTTGGAAAAAGCATTCCATCTCGCTACAACAGGTCGCCCAGGCCCAGTGCTTCTGGACTTGCCACTGGATGTGCAAGGGGCGCTCATTGAGCCGGAAAATCAGGAAGGATATGTTCCTGAAGATGTCGCAAAGCACCCCAGTACGAACGATCTGGCAAAAGTGGTCGACATCCTACGAAATGCTAAACGACCATTGATTTTGTCAGGTGTTGGCATTCGAGCTGCAGGGGCGGTCGAAGTGTTTCGCCGCCTTATTGATCGCATGCACGTCCCGGTTGTCACCTCCCAACTGGGCAAGGATGCTCTTTATTATGATCACCCGTTATTTGTTGGGCATTCTGGACCCAAGGGAGACCGAGCGGGGAATTTTGCCATACAGACTGCGGATGTAATTTTGAGCTTGGGCTGCAGTTTGCACTCGCAGACTACGGGATGGGAGAACAGCCTGTTTGCCCCTGACGCGGTGAAAATCCAAGTCGATATTGATGAAGCTGTTTTGGTGCGCGAGCAACTCAATGTCAACTTAAAAATAAAATCTGACGTGTCCGAGTTTTTGCTGGGTATCGAGCCGTTGATTGGGGTGGGTTTTGCTAATGATGCTTGGCGCAATAACTGTCTTTCATGGAAAACGCGATACGCAGTTAATCGCGAACCGCATGATCGAATGGATGGTGCCGTAAATTATTACGACTTTGCCGAAGCATTGAGTTGTGCTCTAAAAGGCCACGAATGCATTGTGACCGATGCAGGTTCAGCGTTTTATGCCATGGGGCAAGGCTTTCGCGCCAAAGAAGAACAACGCTTCATTTCATCTGGTTCATTGGGTGCGATGGGTTTTGCACTGCCTGCCGCAAACGGTGTTGCAACGGCAAGTGACACTGCCACAATATGTGTCACAGGCGATGGTTCACTGATGACCAATATCCATGATTTGGCCGTTACAAGTCATTACAAGCTGAACGTTAAAATATTTGTATTGAATAATGAGGGCTATCTTTCGATACGGAATACTCAGCGAGATTTCTTTAATGGAATGTTTGTAGGCACAGACGCAGATAGCGGTGTGTTTATCCCTGAGCTGGAGAGCCAGGCAAAGACATATCGACTTCCATACTTGCGCTGTGAAGGCACCGCCAATCTAAATAATGTTATTGATCAAGCTTTGGCTATCGAAGGGCCGGTACTTATCGAGATTAAGGCTCTCCGCGACCAGCGCATGATCCCCTCCGTGATGTCAGAGCGGTTGCCTGACGGACGGATGCAGTCAAAACCGCTTCACGAAATGTACCCATACCTGCCCCAGAGTGAAGTTGATGCCGAGTTGGAAAACGCCAGAAAGGCGGTCTAATTTATGCGCATCGCCATCTTAGGGGCAACTAGTCAGATTGCCAAAGACCTGATAACTTCATTTTCTGTGGTGACGACTAGGCACCTGCATCTGTTCGCGCGCCGCCCTGATGAGGTAACGAAATGGCTGGCGTCCGCGGGGCTGTTGGGCCGCTATCCGGTAAATGACTTTTCCGAGTTTTCCAAGCAGGAGTTCGATGCCGTCATCAACTTCGTCGGAGTCGGCAATCCGGCACAGGCAGTGGCGATGGGCAATTCGATTTTTGACATCACCCTGCGTTTCGATGAGATGGTCCTGGAATACCTGCAGACCCATCCTGCATGCCGCTACTTGTTCCTGAGCAGTGGGGCAGCCTATGGTTCAAGCTTCAACGAACCTGCGAAACGCAATACACCTGCAGTTGTGGCGATCAACGATCTGGCACCGCATGAATGGTACGGCGTGGCGAAACTGCACGCGGAGTGCAGGCACCGTGCCCATCCTGAACTGCACATCATCGATATTCGCGTGTTCAATTATTTCAGCCGCACCCAGGATATCTCTGCGCGCTTCCTGATCACCGATATGCTGCGCGCCATCCGCGACAAGACCGTACTGAAGACTTCGCCCGATTACATCGTACGCGACTTTTTGCATCCATCCGATTTCTACAATTTGGTCAGTGCGCTGCTTGCCGCACCAGCCGCGAACGCGGCAGTGGATTGTTACAGCCATGCACCAGTAGACAAGCCGGGCCTGTTGGCGGCCATGCAAAAAGAATTCGGGTTGTGCTATGAGGTTGCCGATGCAACTGCCGGTGTCAACGCGACAGGTAGCAAGCCGCATTACTACTCGCTGAATACGCGAGCTGCGGATTTTGGATATCAACCTGCGCTGACTTCCATTGAGGGGGTGTTGATGGAAGCGAGTGCCATGCTCCAACATAAAATTCCCCAGGCCATCAAGCATTGATCACCATCATTATCGGCAGGGCAGCACAATTCTTACTTGCGCTCGTCATGCTGCGTGTTGCGACAACGCTTTTGTCGCCTGAAGAGATGGGTAGAGTCTCGCTGATCCTGACGACCATCGCCTTCTTTGCCATGTTTCTCGTCAATCCCGTCGGCATGTTCATCAATCGCCGCCTGCATGCCTGGCAAGCCAGCGGTGTAGCCAGGCACTATTTGATTCGTTATGTGAACTATTTGCTGTTGGTTGCGCTCATTGCTGCAATAAGTCTGCCCCTTTTCAACATGAGCGGATTGGTGAATTTTGGAATATCCATCAGTTGGCTGATCATGCTGGTCTGCGGTTCATTGCTCTTCAACACAATCAACCAGACATCGATCCCGTCGTTGAACATGCTGGGCGACAGCAAGAATTTTGTGATTCTGTCGGTGGCCACGTTAGCAGCTAGCTTTGCGTGCGGAGTGATATTGGTTCGGAACGTACAACCATCCGCACAGTATTGGCTGCTCGGGCTATTGATGGGGCAGACGCTTCTGGCGGTAATTGGGACCAAGGTCCTGTTTTCTAAATTGCAGAAGCGCGCAACTTTTCAAGAGTCGCCCGTCATTGTCAGGCGACACCTGCAAGTATTGTTCAATTTTGCCTGGCCTGTAGCACTTGCCGCCGGGCTGGGTTGGGTGCAGGGGCAAGGCTACCGCTACCTTATGGAGAGCCAGCTTGGCTTGGCGCAGTTGGGGTTATTCGTCGCGGGGTATGGCATCAGTGCGGGAATGATCGCGGGGTTCGAGTCAGTCTTGACGACCTATTTCCAACCACGCCTGTATCGTGATGCAAACATAAATCATCCTGCCGAGCAGGCGCAGGCTTGGCATCGCTATGCGGCGGCGGTGATTCCGTCTCTGATATTGACGGTTGCGCTGATCATAATGCTTGCACCGGAGTTGACCCGATTGTTTCTGGGCGAACAATTCCAGTCGGCAGCAAGTTTTGTCGTGTGGGGCGCGCTTGCTGAAGCAGCGCGCGTGTTGACGGGAATCTACTCGCTGATCGCACATGTGTATATGCGGACGCGTTGGCTAATCCTGCCGACTTCGGTGGGAGCGGTGCTCTCGATCGTATTGTGCGCCTTGTTGATCCCCGGCTTGGGAGCATCGGGCGCAGGGGTCGGGTTGGCATCAGCCGGTTTCGTGGTGGTAGCGATGCTGCATATATTATTGGCGCATCGCGTGGGCGGAGGGGTGCCGGTACGGCCTGTGATGGAAGCTGCGTTGGCAGCAGCGGTACTTTGGGGGATGACGCTGGGACTTCGTCACCTGATGGACGCAACAGGTTGGGCAGAAGTCATGACCGTATTATTGCTGGCAGGAATTACATATATGGGTCTGCAATATGTGTTTCTGCGGCGTCATTTGATGGAAAAGAGGGAAACGTGAAAGTTTTGCGTGATAAATTGTCCATATGGATTTCATTACAAAATAAGAATGGCAATTTGAAGTTATTAATTATTGCCACGTTAACATGGCTGGTTTGTTTTATTAAACCAATAGTAGGTAAAACCTATACATCGTGGGATACACATGATTTAGGGTTTGTTAACTTTCTGTATTTCAGCGATTCATTGAGGCAAGGAATATTTCCTCTCTGGAATCACTTCCTTCAAGCGGGAACATTCTTCCCAAGCTTCAACAATGCAGGCCTTTATTCTCCTTTCCAATTGTTTTTTGTTGCACTGAGTTGGATGATCAACCCGGTCTACGCCTATGAACTAATGATCCAGTTTGCAGTGCTGATTGGTGGCATCGGCAGCTACCTGCTATTTCGTACTTACACAAATGAACGGCTGATCGCCTTATTTGGTGCAACCGCATTTGCAGCCGTTGTATTAGTTCCAATAGTTGGCCAAATCGGTTTCGTAGTTTCCTTGAGCAGTTTTCCATGGATAATTTTGGCATGTATAAACATAGAGCGCGGCAGAGGCGGCCCATATCACTACATAGCATTGGGTGCCATTGGGGCGTTATATGTGGTATCCGGTTATTTGTGGATGAACATAATAAATCTATTGATAGCAGCAGTTTTTTCAATAGGATTGTTCATAACAAAATTCATGGGTGCGGAAACCAAAGATAAGAAAGCTTTGAGTTCAAAAGTAAAGAATCTGTTTTTCCTGCTGGGTACAGCATCGATAATATATGGATGTCTGGAGCTTCCGGGCTATCTGAGCATGCAGTTCAACTATGAATTGTTCTCAGGTAATTATGCAAGCCCGGAGCCGCGTCTCAGAAGCATTAACATTCAAGCGCAATACCATTCCTATGGAAATATTTCCCAGGCATTAATCGCAGCCATTGATCCAAGGATATATATCAATAACGAAATTTGGGTAGCCAGTCTGCACAGATGGTCATATGGGGCCGGCTGGGTATTGTGGATTTGTTTCCTGGTATTTCCAACAAGGAGGCCGTTTGGGCAGCCCGCATTCTGGATGGCGCTATTGCTTGTTGCGCTGATGTATTCGGCAGGGAACGGGAATTTCCTTGGAAATTGGGTGAGACACCTCCCTATCATCAATGCGAATCGTTGGTGGATTCTGGGAATATTCTATGTAACAACTTTCCTGATTATTGTGGTGGTTGGGAAAATACTTTCATTGAAAGAAGCCGTTTCGTGTGCGAAACATGATGATGCATGGAGGCTGCCCCTAGTTGGAATAACATCACTATATTTATTGGTGCACTTCAAGTCATCAGCAATTGAATTTGGTTTGTTGGCTATTGGGCTTGGTTTAGTTTGGCTGCTGGCCAGAGAAAAAGATCAAATTAGATGGGAAAGGCTGCTGATTGTATTGATGGGATTCAATGTGTTGTCCATTGCATCTATGCAATTCAGCTATCCAGAGAACAGCACATATCTGCCGAATACTGGGCCTGACAGTTATTCGCAACAAGTATCCGCACGCGCGAAAGAAGTGTTCATTGCTCAAAACACCAGGCAGCTGGGTAAGGGGCATGATTACATCTATAACGACGAGGAATGGCTGTTAAAGAAGATGCCGTTTTCGCACGGGTATAACAATTTGGGCAATCCCTATTATTGGTATGTCAAAAACGAACCTTTTCTTGAGCGCCTAGTTGTTGTCACGCAGAATGTACGGCAGGAAAAAATAGTTGAGCGTAGTAATTATGCTTCAGACAATAAGTTTGTCGAGACGATGATGAGTGATGTACTTGCAGACATGGGCACGCCAACCATTGATGCGCCACATTTTCTCAACGTGCTGCATCATCACGACTTTAAGTGGCAACTGAATGAGTTAAGGATCGAGCCGAATATGGCGAGCATGCGCGTCACAATCGATGCTGCGGCCTATCTTATTTTCAATAATGTCGACCACCCGGGGTGGGAGGTATATGTAAACGGCAAAAAAACAGAGTTGATTAGAGCCAATCGAATCTTCCAGGGGGTATTCTTAGAGGGGGCGGGTAGTTATGACGTAGTGTTCAAATTTAGACCGATGCTAACCGTAACGCTACTCTTGCTGCCCTACATCGTTTTGTTTTTGTGCCTGATTGCCTATTGGCAGAAAAAACGCAAAAGGGGGAAGTTACATGCAAATTAGCCCTGCCTTTATCCGCTATTTATTGGTAGGTGCGGTTAACACCGTATTCGGTTACTCGGTGTTTGCTTTGTTGATTTTTATTGGTTGGCATTATTCGATAGCGCTCCTATTTGCAACCGTTGCCGGGGTCATTTTTAATTTTCAAACGTTTGGCAAATTGGTGTTCAAGCAAAGCGAGTGGCGTTTGCTGTGGAAATTTGTAGCGGTTTACGGCGTCTTATATGCCGTGAACGTATTGCTTGTTTTTGGATTTCTATACTTTATGCGCAATGTTTATGCGGCGAATGCATTGGCCATCATTTTCATTGCAGGTCTTGGTTATTTTTTGAATCGGCGGTTTGTCTATGAGAACAATTAGCATCGTTACCCCTTGCTTCAATGAAGAAGCCAATGTCGAGTTGCTTTATGATCGAGTAAAAGCTGTGATTGCTACTATTCCGCAGTATTCGTTTGAGCTTATCTATATCGATAATGCATCGACAGACAACACTGTGAAAAAAATAACAGCATTAATCGAAAGGGACAAAAGCGTTCGGCTAATCGTTAATGCAAGGAATTTTGGGCATATACGTTCACCCTACTATGGCTTGTTGCAGGCGAATGGGGATGCCGTGGTGCTGATGGCGTCTGATCTACAAGATCCTCCTGAACTGCTTTCAAAGTTCATCAGCCAGTGGGAAAGCGGATTCAAAATAGTTGCCGGGGTAAAAACGACTAGCGAGGAATCAAGGATATTTTTCATGATTCGCAAGGCCTACTATGCTCTGGTGCAGAGAATCGCAGATATCAAGTTGATAAATAATTTTACTGGCTTCGGGTTGTATGACAAAAAAGTGATCGAAATTATGCGTAGTCTGAATGATCCATATCCTTACTTAAGAGGAATGGTTTGCGAAATTGGCTTCGATGTGGCTCAGGTGGCATTTAAACAGCCGACAAGAAAACGGGGGATCACAAAAAATAATTTTTATACCTTATATGATATAGCGATGCTGGGCATAACCAGTCATTCAAAAGTGCCACTGCGTCTTGCTGTATTTGGAGGTTTTCTGTTGTCCGGGCTAAGTTTGCTGCTTGCATTTATATATCTCGTGCTGAAGTTGGTGGCATGGGATAGTTTTCAACTTGGTACGGCCCCTTTGTTGATTGGGCTGTTCTTTTTCTCTTCTGTCCAGTTGTTTTTCTTGGGGTTGCTTGGTGAGTATGTGGGCAGCATTCATACGCAAATCTTGCGACGTCCTTTGGTTGTCGAGAAAGAGCGAGTGAATTTTTAATGCGTGGCTGAAGGTAGCTAATACTGTTGTGAACCATCTGATGGAAAAGAGTGATACGTGAAAATATTAGTAGTTTGCATGCTGCACACCTATGGCGACCCCAAGCGCGAATATTCCTTTGAATATTTCAACTTTTACCAGGTGCTTCAGGCAATGGGACACGAGGTTGAGTTGTTCGACTACATGGCCGAGATAAAAGCGCTGGGAAAAGAAGGAATGAACAAAAAACTGTTGTCGCGGGTGCGCGAGTGGCAGCCGACAGTGGCGGTGTTCTCGCTATATACCGACCAGTTCGAGCCCGAGACCGTCAATGCCCTGCGCGCCCACACCAAGACCTTCTGCTTTTTTCACGACGATACCTGGCGTGTGGACTATTCGCGCTACTGGGCACGGCACTTTGACTATTTCTCAACGCCTGATTTGCGCGGTGAAGAAAAATATCGCGAGATCGGTTTGCCCAATGCGATCTATTTCCCGTTCGGCTGCAACGAGCAGATATCCCGCAAATTGGATGTTCCCAAGAAATACGACGTGTCATTTGTCGGCGGCTGGCATCCGTACCGCGAATGGCTTATTAACCGTATTCGAAAGGCGGGGGCCAATGTCGAGGTCGTGGGTTACCGCTGGCCCAAGGGAGAGGTAGATCAGGAAGGTATGGTGAAGTTGTTCAATGAGAGCCGTATCAACTTGAACCTTTCCAACTCGGCCTCGTGGGATGTGCGCTATCTGGTGTCGTCTCCCTGGGCGATAGTCAATCGCCTGCGCAGCAAAAAGAATATCGAGCAGATGAAGGCCCGAATCTTTGAAGTGAACGGCTGCGGCGCATTCCAGCTCTCGTATTTCGTAGAGGGGTTGGCACATTGTTATGACATAGATAGGGAGATCGGCGTGTATGCAGATGCGGATGATCTGATCGACAAGGTCAAATTCTATCTGGCACATGAATCGTTGCGCGAGTCCATGGCCACGGCTGCATACAATCGAACGCTGCAAGACCATACATTTGTAAAACGCTTTCAAATGGTGTTTGAGCGAATGGGTTTGCTGAATGGGTAATGTGCCGCTGGTATGCATTTGCGTGCCGACCTATAACGCAGCAGGCACAGTGCGCGAGACGCTGGTATCCATTCTGGCGCAGAGTTATCCCAATCTGGTCGTGCATGTCTCGGACAATGCCTCTACTGATGACACACTACAAGTGATCGAGTCGATTGCTGACCCGCGAGTCACTATCCATCGCCACGAAGAGAACATTGGCGGCGAAGGTAACTTCAACCGCTGCATTCAGTTGGCCGAGGGTAAATACACCGCGATATTCCATGCCGACGATGTCTACGAACCGGACATGGTGGCCAAACAGGTGGCCTTTTTGGAGGCTCATCCGACTGCCGGGGCGGTATTTACCGAGGCAAGTACGATAGACGAGTATGGCAACAAGATCGGTGAGATTCGATTGCCGCAACATATTGAGTCCATGAATGGACTTTATGATTTTGCAACGATGTTTAAAGCTGTGTTACGGCACTCCAATTTTTTCATTTGCCCCAGTGTGATGGTGCGCACTCAAATCTATCAGCAAGAGATCAAGTGCTGGCGGGGAGAATTGTTCAATACCAGTGCTGATTTGGATTTGTGGCTGCGCATTCTTCAGCACCACTCAATCGGTTATCTAGCTGAAAGGCTGATACGCTATCGAATCAGTCGCAATCAATGGTCTGCAAAAATTCGCATGGGTACTGAACGGGCGGATTTCTTTCTCGTGACAGACTACTATTTGGCGCAAGTGCCGATACGCAATTTGCTTGACGTGGAAGCTTTTCAAAATTACCGGTGGCTGGAACGCAGGGACAGGGCGATGCGGGCAGTTAACTTGATGCTTATGGATCGTTCTAGTCAGGCAAGCGAGTTGTTGCATGACATCATTTCTATGGATGCACTCAGGGCGGCAACCAGGACAAAACGCGGATTGCTAGTTTTGCTCATTGGCTTGTACGTGATGCTGGCAAGCTCAATGGGATTGAGCAAGGTGGGAAAGTTGCCGTTGAGATATATGAAGCAGGTAACGGGAAAATAAATGGCCCATATGTTGTCATGTTGCCTTTGTTTTTGAGGAAAACATAGAGTTATATTCACATTTTGTGAGTGATGACAATATGCCGTTTGGCATATACCAGCCAATGCGGGATAAACGTATCATGCGCCGTATGTGTGGCAAGTAAATCGCTAATTGATGCGGGTGACAGGAATGATGGCTAAGGTAAGTTTTGGTTCAGTCGTGAAATGGTTGTTATGGTGCGGTTGGCTCGCTCTGTTTATTGGTGGTGTTGCCAACTATTCTGGTTCGTGGTTGACCTATACGACATTCTCTCTGGTATTTCTGGCGATGTTGCTCAGCGGCCTCTACCGGCAGGTCAGCTACGGCTATCTCTTTCTGGTGGTCATGCTTTGGCTTGGTTTTTGGTTGAAGATAACGGTCCACTTGCTGGTGGATTACCCGTTCGGCGAATCTACTGGGTTGTTTGATAAATCTCCATCAGCATGGGACGAGGTATTGCTGATTACAACAATGGGGAGCATTGGGGTGGTTGTGGCGCGTGCACTCTATCAGCGGTTTAGTTTAGTAAGCTCTTCTATGGTTGTTCGCCTGAACGATGAGAAATTCTTGGCCCCGGTGTGGTATCTGGCAAAACGGAGATGGGTATGGGCAGGCTTGATTATTGTCTGCGTGGGTTTGGCAATTATCAACTCATCGCTGGGGATCCTGCAGGTCGGTCTCGTTCCGCGAACGATCCTACCTTGGCCACTTAACGCGGTGATTTCTTGGCTGGTTGGATATGGCCTTACATTGGGTATCGCAACCCTGTTATGGTGGGACATTGTTCTTGGAAAGAATGTATCTTTGGTGGTGTATTTCGTACTGATTGAAGCCTTTACTTCAACGCTCTCTCTTTTTAGTCGCGGAGCCTACATTTTTCATGTGATCCCACAATTTTTCTCGTTGTTCAAAAACAGATCCAGAGTAATAGGATGGTCGCGAAACAACATCATTGCAGTAAGTGCAACGTTTATCGTGTTGTTCGCGATTTCCTATCCGTTGGTAAACAAGCTACGTGCTCATTATTACTCTTACGCTCCTATGGCTGGGGAATTTAGCGTATTGGGTGCTGATGCTGATGCCGATACTGATACTGGAGTTAGCGAGTTGAACAAACTGGCGCGATTTGGAGTTGACCGTTGGATTGGCGCGGAAGGCCTTATGGCTGTTTGGGCTCATCCGGGGAAAGGATCTGATTTGTTCTGGGAAGGAATTCGAGAGCGCAGAGAAGTCGGTAAAGACACTTTGTACATTGAAATAAGCCGCGCGGTCGCATTTAGAGCTGCAGATAAAACCAAATTTCAATTCACTGAGATACCTGGAGCAATGGCTTTCCTATATTACTCAGGCAAACTTTGGATAGTAGCCTTGGGTATGTTTGTCTTTGCTTGGGCGGTACTGGCCAGCGAGGCGCTGGTGTCCAAATATACCGGCAATCCGATTTTGTGCGCTTTGTGGGGAGGAATGACGGCTAATGCCGTGACTCAGTTTGGCGTTGCTCCCAGAAGCCTATTGATTACTTTGTTCGAAATGATTTGCGGGATTGCTGCCATCTGGTTTGTTCAGTCAGAATATTTATCCAGGGGTTTGCAGAAGACCGGTTTAACAAAAAACATGAAGAGCGGGGCCTGATCGTGTCACGCCGTCTGTTTGTTCATGCTACGAATGTTCATCAGGGCGGCGGCCATTCTTTGTTATCGTCGATATTGAACTCGCTACCAAAGGGGATGCAAACAGTATGCACTTTAGATGAGCGCATGCGCTTGCCGGAAGGGATGGCGCAAGATGTGCAAATAAAGCGGGTTGCCCCGAAACTGGCGCAGCGGTTTCTGGCTGAAAGATGGCTGGCCGATAACGTGGCGGCAGAGGATGTGGTGCTGTGCTTTGGCAACCTGCCGCCACTGTTCAAGTTGCGCGGTCACACGGTGGTGTTCGTCCAGAATCGGTATCTGATTGATGACGTAAAATTGAGCGGTTTTCCGCTGAAGACCAGATTAAGGCTGGCTGTGGAGCGTCTTTGGCTATCCGCCAAGATGGGAAATGCCGACGAGTTTGTCGTGCAAACGCCATCGATGAAGAATCTTTTGGAACTGCGGACAAAAGGCCGCATTCCAGTTGGCATATTGCCTTTCATGGCGAACCATGAAAAGTACGTGCGCAGTATTCAGATGCCGGAACTGCAGGATGGCTGCGAATTCATCTATGTCGCATCTGGTGAGCCGCATAAGAACCACCGGCAGTTGATGGAAGCCTGGTGTCTGTTGGCGAAGGAGGGGATTAACCCTATGCTAACGCTGACGCTGGATAAGGAGCGGTTTCCTGACTTGTGCGGCTGGATAGAACAAATGGTTGAACGGTGCCGACTGAATATTGTGAATCTGGGTAACCTGCCGCATGAGCAAGTGAAGAAGCTTTATGCTCAGGCAGGCGCATTGGTTTATCCTTCGGTCTTTGAATCATTCGGTTTGCCGTTGATCGAGGCTAGGCAAGCGGGATTGCCCATATTGGCATCGGAATTGGACTATGTGCGCGATGTCGTTGACCCTGAGCAGACGTTCGATCCCGAATCAGCCGTCTCCATCGCAAGAGCGGTAAAAAGATTTTTAAGAATAGAAGAGCGGGCATTGCCACTACAGGATGCTTCCGGCTTCGTGAGGTGTATTTTGGAAAGAGCGAAATAGCGTGCGGGTTCTAGTGGTTAGCCAGTACTACTGGCCTGAAGATTTTCGCATCAATGCGATCGTGGAGAGTCTTGCTGCGCGCGGGGTCGAAGTCGAGATCCTCACTGGCAAGCCCAATTATCCGGAAGGTGAAATCACTTCCGGATATCGTGCTTGGGGCTGTCAGCGAGAGCAGCGCAAAGGAGCGACGGTGCACCGTGTTCCGCTGTTCCCTCGCGGGAAAAACAGCCATTTGCGCTTGCTGCTCAATTATCTATCGTTCATTTTTTTTGGATCCGTCTGCGGATCATGGATGGTGCGCAAGCGCCAATATGACGTCATCTTCGTGTACGGGCTTTCACCCATTCTGCTGGCCATTCCGGCGCTACTTATTGGGTGGTTGAAGGGTAAGAAAGTGATCATCTGGGTCCAGGATCTGTGGCCGGAAAGTCTTTTGGCGACAGGCTATATCCGCAACCAAATCATCATTAGTGCGGTGCGCCAAGCAGTTCGTTTCATCTACCGGCACGCGGATTTGTTGCTGGTGCAATCCCGGGCTTTTGAAGAGCCGGTCCGGGTTTTGGCATCGGACACTCCAATCATTTACTACCCCAACTCCGTAGATGATTCTTTTGCTGCTCCAGCTAGGTGCGATCCACCGGTAGTGACGGGGCTGGATAACGGCTTCTCAGTCCTGTTTGCCGGCAACATCGGCGCGGCGCAAGGCGTTGACGTGATTGTGGAGGCGGCATCGCTGCTGAAAGAGTATGCGGATATTCATTTCGTCGTGTTGGGGAATGGCAGTTGCCGCGAGTCGATGCTGAAGGCAGTGGAGCGAAACGGCCTGACTAATTTGCATCTGCCCGGGAGGTTCCCAGTGGAGACAATGCCCTGTTTTATGCAGAAGGCATCGGCATTGCTGGTGACGCTTGCAGACAGGCCGATTTTTGCGGCGACCGTGCCCAATAAAGTGCAGGCTTATCTGGCATCTGGAAAGCCGATTATTGCCTGCCTGAATGGCGAAGGGGCGCGTTTGGTGGCTGAAGCCGGAGCTGGCTTGGTTAGCCCGGCGGAAGATGCACGCGCTTTGGCAGAGGCGATCTTGCAGCTATATGGACTATCTCCTGTCGAGCGCGAAAAGATGGGCGAGAACGGTCGTCGTTATTATCAGGAACATTTTGATCACGATCATCTGGTCGATGAACTGATTGGGCATTTGCAGGCGGCAGCCGGGGTTGGAAAGGATATCCAGTGAGAGTTTTGGTGATTGGCGCCAGCGGCATGATAGGCAGCACGGTGCTGCGTGTTCTGGGTGAGAAAAAAGACTGGCAAGTTTACGGCAGTGTTCGTGACGACGGCGTGAAGCGATTTTTCTCTGCCCCTGTCGGCGAACGCTTGGTAGCAGGGATAGATGTCGAACAGCCGGATGCGTTGGTCAGGGTGTTGGAAAAGACGCGACCGGACGTTGTAGTCAATTGCGCGGGGCTGACCAAACACAAGCCGGAGGCGGAAGACCCGTTGATTTCCGTTCCGATCAACACGCTGATGCCGCATCGCCTGGCCGGACTGTGCAAACTGGCCGGTGCTCGCTTGATCCATGTGAGTACTGACTGTGTCTATTCGGGAGAGAAGGGTAGTTATACCGAGGATGATTTCGCCGATGCGCGCGATGTGTATGGAAAATCCAAGGCGTTGGGGGAGGTGGACCACCCGCACGCCATCACTTTGCGTACCTCGACCATCGGTCATGAATTGCAAAGCCAATACGGGCTGCTGGATTGGTTCCTGTCGCAGGAAACGCGGTGCAAAGGATATGCTCGCGCCGTATTTTCCGGTCTGCCGACGGTGGTTTTTGCTCAGGTGGTACGCGACGTGGTGATACCGCACAAAGAACTATCGGGCCTTTATCACGTGGCGGCGAAACCGATCAACAAGTTCGAATTGTTGAAGTTGATCGCCAAGGTGTACGGCAAGAACATCGACATCGTACCGGATGACAAGTTGGTGATCGACCGTTCGCTCGACGCCAGCCGTTTTCAGGAGGCGACGGGCTACATCGCGCCTGAGTGGATCGAGCTGATCAAAACCATGCACGCATATAAATAACACGATACGGGTCGAAATTATGTTCAAAGGCAAAGTATTGATGATCACCGGCGGCACAGGCTCTTTCGGGAACACAGTGCTCAAGCGTTTCCTATCGACCGAAGTACGCGAGATTCGCATCTTCAGCCGCGACGAGAAGAAGCAGGAAGAGATGCGGATCGCGCTGAACGATTCGAAGCTGAAGTTCTACATCGGCGACGTGCGCGATTACGACAGTACTCACCAGGCGATGAAGGGCGTTGATTATGTGTTCCATGCGGCGGCATTGAAGCAGGTTCCCTCCTGCGAGTTCTACCCGATGGAGGCTGTACGTACGAATGTAATTGGTACTGAGAATGTGATGAATGCCGCGACTGCCAACGGCGTCAAACGGGTCGTTGTACTCAGTACGGACAAGGCGGTGTACCCGATCAATGCCATGGGCATCTCCAAGGCGATGGCGGAAAAGTTGATGGTCGCCAAGGCGCGCATGCAGGGCGAAGGTGAGACAGTAGTGTGTGCAACTCGCTATGGCAATGTGATGGCATCGCGCGGCTCGGTCATTCCTTTGTTCGTGTCGCAACTCAAGGAAGGAAAGCCGCTCACCGTCACCGATCCGAAAATGACGCGCTTTCTGATGTCGCTGGAAGACTCGGTGGACTTGGTGTTGTATGCCTTTGAACATGGCAAGCAAGGCGATATCTTCGTGCAGAAGGCATCCGCTTCCACCGTCGGTGATTTGGCGCAAGCCTTGAGGGAAATATTTCACAAAGAAAATCCGATACGTGAGATTGGCACTCGCCATGGCGAGAAATTGTATGAGACGTTGATTTCCCGCGAGGAAATGGCAAAAGCGCAGGACAAGGGCGACTATTTCCGCATTCCTGCCGATAATCGCGATCTTAACTACGCGCAGTACTTTAGCGAAGGCGAACAAAAGATATCGCACCAGGATGATTACACTTCGCATAACACCGAGCGCCTGAATGTCGAGCAGGTCAAAAAACTGTTGTCGAAACTGGATTTCATCAAGGAAGAACTGAAAAATGCTTAAAGTTATGACCATCGTCGGGACACGACCCGAACTGATCAAAATGAGCCGCGTGATCGCCGAGTTCGATCAGCACACCCAACATGTTTTGGTGCACACCGGGCAGAACTACGATTACGAACTGAACCAACTTTTTTTTGAAGATCTGGGCATTCGCAAGCCGGATCACTTTCTTGAAGCGGTGGGCGAGAACGCTGCGCAAACCATCGCGCGGGTGATTGAGAAATCCGATGCAGTCATGGAGAAAGAAAAGCCCGACGCAGTCATGCTGTATGGCGATACCAATTCATGTCTGGCCGTTATCGCAGCCAAGCGCCGTAAGATCCCGGTGTTCCACATGGAGGCGGGCAACCGCTGCTTCGACCAGCGCGTGCCGGAGGAGCTGAACCGCAAAGTGCTGGATCATCTGAGCGATATCAATCTGGTGCTGACGGAGCACGCCCGCCGTTATTTGATCGCCGAAGGCATTGCGCCCGAGACCATCATAAAGACGGGTTCGCACATGCATGAGGTGCTGGATCATTACATGCCGAAGATAGAACAATCGGATGTGCTGAAGCGTATGGGGCTGACCGCGAACAAGTTCTTTATAGTGAGCGCGCATCGCGAGGAAAATATCGACAGTCCGGAGAATATGTCGAACATGGTCGAGACGCTCAATGCCCTGGCAGCGGCCTACGATTGCCCCGTGATCGTTTCCACCCATCCGCGTACGAAGAAACGCCTGGATACGATGGAGTTGGGCAAGCT
>JAUYTZ010000009.1 GCA_030694965.1 Candidatus Paracaedibacteraceae bacterium | reverse complement strand
AATGTTATTGGTATGATCAACGCTTCAAAATCATTGCAGATCATTATCGAAATCGGCGAAAAAGATTTAGTCTCAGATTCAATCTCATTTGCGCCACTTATAACTTGGAACTTAAATCATGAGTTTCGAAAAAAGTCTATTATTTGAAGTTACAGGTTAAATTAATCACACAAAAGAACCCTCACTGTTTTTAAATCAATGAGGGTTTTTTATTTTACAAAACCAACTACTTTTTAGTGATCGCCGTGATCATTACCCAATTCTGGGATATCACTTAAGCCTTCGTCTAAATCATCTGCATCTTCGATTAAATCATTGTCAATATCAACAGCAATGTCGTCGTTCAAATCAATATCAAGATCTGCACCAATACCATCAAGTGCAAGCAAATCTTTAGATACATCAACAATTGCAGCTTTACCGCGACGCCCGCGTGCTACTGTTTGAATTTCAAATACTGTTCCACATTTAGGGCATAACGGCGGTAACTTTTGCAAGTCATAAAACCTTGATCCACAACCAAGACATGTACGCTTAGTACCCCATTCTAATTTAACCACAACTTATTTTCCTTTTTATGAATTACATAGTTTTTATTATTTATAACTAAATTTCGTGAAAATGGCAATCAAAAGTCGCTCCATAAAAGGAGCGCCTTTCATTCCCACTATTAACAATTAATTAAGCGTCTAGGTTAACTACATTCAACGCGTTTGCTTGAATAAATTCACGGCGTGGCTCAACAACATCTCCCATTAAAGTAGAGAATACTTCCTCTGCTTCTTCCACATGAGATAATTTTATTTGAAGCAATGTACGGCAAGATGGATCAAGTGTTGTTTCCCACAATTGCTCCGCATTCATTTCACCCAAACCTTTATAACGGTTAATGGCAATCCCGCGGCGTCCCTGCTCAAGCAACAAGGTTGCAAGTGCAAAAGGACCATAAATTTTATGTTTTTTTGCATCTACTTTTTGTGACATTTCAAGGATACTTTGCCCTCTGAATGACCCCGAAAGGGATTCTTTTAAGCTTGCAAGTGAGCGCGCAGCAGGCAAGTCAAATAATGATGATTCAATAATCCATGATTCGCTGACACCAAGGTGCATACGACTTAATGTAACATTAAATGGGCTACGAACAAGCGTCCACTTTGCGTTTGTTGCTTCTTGACAATCAATATATTCTAACAATTTATGGTCATCTGCATACTGAAAATCATTAAAATACCCGTGAATCAACATACCTTCAAGAATCCCAACATGATTCACACGTGTCATTAATGAATTTGTCAAGCGTTGTGCTTTCAATGCTGTGTCTGCAACCTGACGCAAATCAGCGCCAGCAAGAACTTCTCCATTTGCTTGAATCAAACGTGCTTCAGATGTTGCTGAATCAAGCAAATATTTATCTAAAGCAGAATCATCTTTCAAATAAACTTCCGATTGGCCACGTTTCACACGGTACAACGGCGGCTGAGCTACATATAAATAACCTTGTTCAATTAAAGGCTTCATATGTCTAAAAAAGAACGTGAGAAGCAATGTACGAATGTGGCTGCCGTCTACGTCCGCGTCGGTCATGATAACAATCTTATGATAACGAATTTTTTCCGGATTAAATTCTTCCGTTCCAATACCCGTTCCGAGTGCTGTAATCAATGTACCAATTTCAGCAGAAGCGATCATTTTATCAAAACGCGCACGTTCAACGTTCAAAATTTTACCTTTGATCGGCAAAATAGCTTGGAATTTGCTATCACGTGCTTGCTTTGCTGAACCACCAGCTGAATCTCCCTCAACGATAAATAATTCACAGAGTGCAGGATCTCGTTCGCGGCAATCGGCTAATTTACCTGGCAAAGAAGCAATATCAAGTGCCCCCTTACGACGTGTCAATTCACGCGCACGACGCGCTGCTTCGCGTGCAGCTGCTGCCTCAAATACTTTTGACACAACAGATTTTGCTGCAGCTGGGTTTTCTTCAAGCCATTGGCTCAAAGCTTGACCAATAATATTTTCAACTGCAGGACGCACTTCAGATGAAACAAGCTTATCTTTAGTTTGTGACGAGAACTTTGGATCAGGCACTTTAACAGATAAAACGCACACCAAACCCTCACGAACATCCTCACCCGTAAGCGAAACTTTAGCGTCTTTTTTATTGTTTTTTGTAAGATCTGCTAAGTACTGAGTCATCGTACGTGTTAAGGCACCACGGAAACCCGCCAAGTGAGTTCCACCATCACGTTGAGGAATATTATTTGTAAAGCACAACATTGTCTCATGGTAACTATCAGTCCATTCCATCGACATTTCAACGGTAATACCATCAACAGTACTTACAATATTAATTGGTGGGTTATGAAGTGCTGTTTTTCCCTTTTCAAGATATTTTACGAACTCAACAAGACCGCCTTCATAATGAAGGATTGTTTCATAAATTGAGTCAGGACGCTCATCACGTAACTCAATATAAACACCAGAATTAAGGAATGCGAGTTCTCGCAAACGATGTTCAATTGTTGGGCGATCAAAATTAATAAAACTAAATGTTTCTTTTGACGGCATAAAGCGGACACATGTACCTTTATTACCATTTGCGTCACCAACTATAGCCAATGGTGCCTCAGGCACACCGTGTTGAAAACGCATTGAATGCTTTTTACCATCACGATAAATCTCAAGTACAAGCCATTCAGAAAGTGCGTTTACAACAGAAACACCCACACCATGCAAACCACCTGAAACTTTGTATGAATTTTGGTCAAATTTACCACCCGCATGAAGCTGAGTCATAATAACTTCGGCAGCAGAGACACCCATTTCTTCATGGATTCCTGTTGGAATTCCACGACCGTTGTCACGCACAGATACTGAACCATCTGCTTCAATAGTAATAACAATTTTGTCACAATGACCAGCTAAGGATTCGTCAATTGCATTGTCCATGACTTCATAGACAAGATGATGCAACCCGGTTCCGTCGTCTGTATCACCAATATACATGCCGGGCCGTTTTCGAACAGCATCAAGTCCCTTTAGAACTTTAATCGAATCAGCATTATAAGATGAAGCAGCTTGCGTCATAGCGCATTTTATCCTTTCTGAATTAAAGACGGGGCTACATGGTAAAAAGCAGCATGCCCGTTTAGCGGCAAAAACAAATCTTTATCCGTCCCCGTCATAAACGCGTGGAATGAGCCTTTGTTAGTTTTAGCATCATGTAACAAACGAATCTGCTCAAACAATACCACACGGTGATGAAAATCGAAATGAGAAACGCATTCATCAAACAACATTACAATTAATTTATCATCCCATTCGAGACGATTCTTTAAAAAAGCAAACACAACGCCCATTAATAAGATTTTTTGCTCACCCGTTGAACAAGTGTCACCAGCCCCCTTTTTAGGGTGAATGACACCAAAATCGCTGCGATGCACACCAATATGTGTCATATGTGCCTCACGATCACGTGAACGGCTATTTCGCCATTGATCTTTAAGCCAATCTTCCCACTCAATGGCTTTTTTTTCTAGCAAATTAGATTCAATATCACCAGTATGCGTACATTTAAATTTAGGAAAAAAGGGGCATAAATCTTGAGCGGCTAATTCCAAGCGTACAAGCAAATCATTACGAGCAAAAGCAATCGCAACGGCAAGCTCGGCCATTTTAGATTCAAGCAGGCTTAACCATCGATCATCTGGAGTTTTATAAAGCAAGGCCATGCGCTCTTTAACAACAGTTTCATAATCCATCAAACGATCACTGTGCAAAGGATCATACGAATAAACCATGCGATCTAAAAAACGGCGACGTACTTTACTAGAATCAATAAACAAACGATCTTGATCAGGTGTTAACCAATGCACAGACAGCCATTCACTAAAAGCATTTGTACTTTTGACAGATTCGCCATGAATTTTATTTAGACGTTTATCACCAACAAGTGAAGACGCTAAACGCACATTGCCGTCAAGTGTTATGCTAGCTGCCCAAGAATTTGATTGATCAAACTGAGAAAGTGCTCCAAGCTTAACACTACGAAGCCCCCTCCCCGGCGTAAAAAAAGAAATAGCCTCTAACAGATTAGTTTTGCCTGAACCATTAACCCCATAGAACACCGTTGGTTCCGAAGTCAATTCAACATCAATCAATGCATGATTCCTAAAATGACTAAGGTTAAGCCTAGAGACGTGCATGAAAGCTTTCTTTTTAAGTGTAACATTTTTATTATTCCCGAATGACTGGGAATATCATTAAACAATACTAAACTTGCATTGGCATCAAAATATAAACCATATGTGGGTTGCCAACAGGCTTAATCAAAATAGATGAATCAGCATCAAGAAGAAGCAACTCCATTTCTTCCGCATTGATTTGTTGTGCAACTTCAATTAAGTAACGCACATTGAAACAGACATCTACTGGCTCACTATAAGCAAAATCAACGTCCATTTCTTCTGTAGCACTACCAAATTCTTGGCTAACAGCAGAAACGACGGCCTGATTATCACAAGCATTCAAACGGATAGCGCGAAGTTTATCATTCGTTACAACAGTTCCAATACGATCAATCGTCTCAGCAAAAGATTTTGTGGCAACTATCAATGATTTATCATTATCAACAATAATAGCGGATTTATAATCAGGAAACGTTCCATCAACTAGACGCGCCGTCAACATTGCACTATACCCTGCCCCTTGCACATTAAATTCAACGCGTGTTGAAGACAAACCAATTTCAATTGGAGCTTCAGCATCATCAAGCAGTTTGCGAATTTCTTGAATTGTTTTGCGCGCAATAATAACGTGCGGCATGCCTTTAATATCATCAGATGTTTCACATTCAATACAGGCTAAACGATGCATATCTGTTGCAACAGCACGTAGGTATTGCTTACCGCCCTCTTCATGGTCATGAAAATGAATACCATTTAAGTTATACCGAGTCTCTTCAACGGCCATACAAAAACGTGTTGCGTCAATTAAGTGGCGGAATACTGGCGCTGGCAATGTAAATTTATGCGTAATTTCGCTTTGAACAAGTTGTGGAAAATCTTCAACAGGTAAGCAGCCCATATCAAAACGTGAACGACCTGATACAATAAACAACCGAGATGCGTCATCGCTAATAGTAAGGTCAATTACTGTTTTGTCGTTTAGTTTTTTAACAATATCATGCAACAAAGATGCTGACACACAAGCTGCACCAGATGCTTTCACCTCAACTGGTATACGTTCAATAAGCGCCATATCCATGTCGGTTGCTGTAATTGATAAAAATCCATCAGCTGCTTGTAGCAAGACAGTGCTAATAATAGGAACTGTAGTTTTTTTTTCAACGACACTTTGTCCGTGACTTAGCGCTTTTAGAAATGAAGCCTTTTCGACTGAAATATGCATAAACGTTTTCCATTTTTGTTTCGTAAAAATAATATACTGAATCTTTGCTACATGAACAAGCTAGTAGCAGCATAAGAACCAGGAATAATTTTAAAGCCCAACCTATCAGCCTAGCAAACCTGGCAAAAGTTTACCAAGAGCATTAGATACTTCTTTGCCAACATTATTAGCGGCACCACCTTGGATAACGTCTCCCAGGTGTTTTTTTACGCTCTTTTGAACTTCAGCTTTAGCACGATCTGCTAATTGGTTAGTTGCAGTTTTAACAAGTTCTTTTTGCAAAGATCCCATATCAAGAGCAAAACTTGGACTATCTAATGAACCTGTAATATTGCATGCTAAACTTGGAATATTTTTGTCTGCACGCACATTCAGGGTAGAAGTTAAGGCAAGTGTCCAATCAGGAAGATTAATTGTTCCAACAGTTATAATACCCCCCTCATTGAAATCAATTTCGCAGTTTTGTGTATTTGCAATACCGTTCGTAAGGGTAAAATCACCACGAATATGATTAAAAGAAATATTTTTTTTACGGTCAAAACCTCCTTTTAATTTTGAAACATCTTTCGCTTTTAAATCAGCGATAAATTGCTCTATATCAAAGGCTTCAACAATACCTTTGTCTATTTGAATATGTCCCTTTCCTGAAAGCTTTTGCACTAGAGTATACATTGACCTTGCGTTTGTTGCAAAATTTGCTGACGCGTTTAATCGCCCTGATTTTACCGGAGAGTCCTTCATACCTGGAAGTTTTTTAATATCAAGTCCCATCATGTTAGCAACAATATTAAGATTAGCTGTGTGACTGTGGATTACTCCTGAAAAAGAAGTATTTCCCCCAAAAACATTAAATGTTAGCTGTTTTATTTTTGCAGTACCGTTATTAAGATTTAAATGAAGCTTTACTGCACTTGCATCAACTCCGCTTAATTTCAAGGTGTCGATTGAAAGTGATACATCTGCATCTAATATTTGTAACGCTTTTAAATCAATTGGTTCATTTGACCACCGCTCATTTCCTGTCTTTTGCTGTGTCTCACTTGATTGACTCGACTTTGTAGAATCAGAAGCCATTATTGATTTCACCCAACTCTGCTCGTCTAACTTTGGTATAATCAAATCGACTGTTAACATTGGTTTTACGTGACTTAAATTAGCGGCTATCTTGCCAGATGCGTTAAGCAAACTTGAAGCAAGAGATAATGAAAGTTCACCTTTACTTTCTTTTAATTGATAACTTCCCTTTGAAGTCAACGCAATATCAGCTAGCTTAGCACTCAAATTCTCAATCGTAATCATTTCATCTTTAAACGTCATATTTGCGTTAAAAGATAAACCTTTTGTACAATCAACCAAATAATCACCAATCGAAAATGACAGAGGCAATTTAATTGCATCTGACTTAGCACTTAAAACATGCCCGCCATCCTTCATTGCGCCTGAAGCTGTGATTTTGCCTTTTATATCACCGTTAGCAACGTCAAGTACAGCATCAAACGTTTGTGGCATTCCTTCAATAAATGCACCGCCTTTTACTAAACCTTTCATGCTCACACCATTGACGTCTATAGCAACTTTTAGATCAAATCCCTTATCAAAACCAAAGGCGCCAGAAAGATTTATTTTCTGAATTTCATTACGACTTTTTTCTTTGGTATTGCTTAAAATAATAGTCCCATCCACAACTGAAAGATGCTTAATATTAAGGGAAAGTTGTTGTGAAGCATTCTCTTTTGCAACAGGATTTTGTTGCTCAGTACCAATTGAATTTCGCGCAGACTCAGTTTTGAGAGCCTCCTCATTTTCGATAAAAACAAAAGGCTTAATTAATTCAACACTGCTGATCGAAATTTTTTTCTCAAACAACGGTAGCATGTCAACATACAGAGATAAATGCTTTAATTTAATAAGAGGTGGTAATTGATTTTTTGTATTTTCAACTTGTTTATTTTGAACAGTTAAATCACTTAAAATAAGGTGAGGACTTGGGAATAAAGAAAATTTTATAGGACCGTCAACCGACACAACTAATCCGGTATGCACATTAATTTGATTAAGCAACGTACCTTTGTAAGAATTCCAATTGACAAACGATGGAACAATCAGCGCAGCACCAACAACTACGAATGAAACAATGGCGCCTCGAAGTATTATTTTGTTTAGCACTGTCATGACCTTTAATTAAATATCATTTATATTGTTGTAACTAAAAAAGTATCATTTTAAAAGAAGAAATAACTGAATTTATCATCTTACGTTCAATATTAATGATTTATTAACATCCTTCTTTCAAACTTAAAGATAGGTAAGTATGCAAATTATTTAAAAATCAATGAAAATGAAATCAGATTATTCATACAAAACTTCTTCCAAAAAAATGGCTTCACTGGAAAGTAGAATTTATATAAAAAGCTATATCATTGTGCTTATCTGTGGGTTGGTACATACAGAAGCCTTAAAAGCAGATTTCCAACCATACAACAACGTACCTCAACCATACTCGATTGGTCCAACCCCCTTTAATCCAGTGGACCCAAACGCATATAATCAACAAGCAAAAAATAATATAACAGGACAACCGCTAACACAACAAGCACCTGTAATGGCGCCAACAATCCCCCAACAAGCACCTGCAGTGCCGCCTGTAGTTGTTAATAACCCAAATAACGTTGTATTACAACCGACGACTCCTCCAGCAGAACAACAAACACTTGATGCCCAAATAACAGACATACCTTCAACGTTCACATTTCGAACAAGCTGCATCAAACAAAGTTACAATGATACTAAATATGGAAAACTTAATGAACCTTATTTAGTTAAAGAGCAAAATGGCATATATACTATTCATGCAACATGCCTAAGTGGATCTGGCATTCCAATTCTTGACTCCACTTTAAGCCTTATATTAGTTGTTCGTAATTTAGATCAACGCTCGATTAGTATTCGTTCAAACGTAAATGGCCAATTAAAAAATTGCGCAGACATCGCAAACAATAATGGAAAATTAGTTTGTATTCCATATGATAATGCAGCTCCGCAATAGATTATTTTTCATTTTTCAATATTTTTTATAAAAAATCACCCGATACACTTGAAAAAAAAATATATCTAATGTAAATTACTTGTGTGTTTAAGAGATCATTAAAGAATCATAATCATACTTTGTGCGCCCTTAGCTCAGCTGGATAGAGCGGCAGCCTTCTAAGCTGTAGGTCAGAGGTTCGAATCCTCTAGGGCGCGCCATTTTTACACTATAAAATTCTTAAAACAACCATAATTAAAATTAACTTTTATTCCAAGAGATTTTACAATGACCCAACTTCGCAATCTTGCGATTATCGCCCACGTTGACCACGGAAAAACAACCCTCGTCGATGCGCTTCTTAAGCAAAGTGGCACTTTCAGAGCTAACCAAAACGTTGCAGAACGTGCTATGGACTCTAATGACCTTGAACGCGAACGTGGTATTACCATTTTGGCAAAATGTACATCTATCCTTTGGGAAGATACGCGCTTAAACATCGTCGATACCCCAGGACACGCTGACTTTGGCGGAGAAGTTGAACGTATTTTAAGTATGGTTGATGGAGTTGTTTTGCTTGTTGACGCAGCTGAAGGTGCAATGCCACAAACAAAATTTGTTTTAACTAAAGCTTTAAAGCTTGGTTTTAAACCAATCGTTGTAATCAATAAAATTGATCGTTCTGACGCCCGCCAAGACGAAGTTCTTGAAGAAATTTTTGACCTATTTATTGCACTCGATGCAAATGATGAACAACTTGACTTCCCAGTGCTTTATGCGTCTGGTCGTGCTGGTTGGGCTGTCAATGAATTAACAGATGAACGCCTGGATTTAAAGCCATTATTCCAAAAGATATCAGACCATATCCCTGCGCCAAAGTCTGAAGAAGGTCCATTTCGTATGCTTGTGACGACACGTGAATATGACCCATATTTAGGTCGCGTACTAACAGGTCGTATCCATAGTGGTGTTGCAAAATTAAACAGCGCGATTAAAGTATTAAGCCATGAAGGTAATCTTGTTGAAACAGGACGTATTTCAAAGCTTTTGTCGTTCCGTGGGCTTGACCGTACTCCTGTTGAAGAAGCTTCTGCTGGAGATATCGTTGTTATTGCGGGCCTTCAAGTAGCAAACGTTTCAGACACTATTTGCGCAACAGAAATCAGTGTTCCGCTTCCTGCACAACCTATTGATCCACCAACACTTGCGATGACATTTTCTGTAAATGATTCGCCACTTGCTGGACGTGAAGGAACAAAAGTCACATCACGTATTGTTGGCGAACGTCTTATGCGTGAAGCTGAAGGTAACGTAGCCTTAAAAATTACAGAAACAGCTGAAAAAGATGGTTTTGAAGTTGCTGGGCGTGGAGAATTACAATTAGGCGTTCTTATTGAAACAATGAGACGTGAAGGTTTTGAACTTTCTATTAGCCGTCCACGTGTTATCTATAAGCGCGACGAAAAAACAGATGAACGCCTTGAACCAATTGAAGAAGTTCAAATTGACGTTGACGATGAATATGTAGGTTCGGTTGTTGAATCAATGAGCTTGCGCAAAGCAGAATTGCAAGATATGCGTCCATCTGGCGGCGGAAAAACACGTATCATCTTCCACGCACCATCACGCGGCCTTATTGGTTATCATGGTTCATTCTTAACAGAAACACGCGGAACAGGTATTATGAGCCGCGTATTCCATGGCTACGCACCCTATCGTGGTGCTATTGAAGGTCGTCGTAACGGTGTTTTGATTTCAAATGGCGATGGTGAATCAGTTGATTATGCCCTTTGGAAAATAGAAGATCGCGGTACATTATTTATCGGTGGCGGCGTTCCAATCTATGAAGGTATGATCATCGGTGAAAACAGCCGTGAGAATGACCTTGAAATAAATGCATTGCGTGCTAAACAACTAACAAACGTTCGTGCATCAGGTAAGGACGAAGCAATTCGTTTGGCTCCTCCACGTTTAATGACATTAGAACAAGCAATTGCATACATTCAAGATGATGAACGCGTTGAAGTAACGCCAAAAAGCATTCGTTTACGTAAAGCATTTTTGGATCCAAACGATCGTAAACGCGAAGAACGTAAATCAGAGAAATAATTTAAAATAACTGATTAAGACTCATTAAAACAAAAAAGGCAGCTATTAAGTTGCCTTTTTCTTATATTCACTCTCACATTACAAAACATACTTGTATTAGCTTTACTATTTGCTGTATTTTTAGATAAATCCAATATGAATAGGACTATCTTCGGTGAAATGCAATTTAAAAACTCTCGTTATCAATGAAAAAAAATATTCCTTTGCGGCGTTAAGTGATTTAGCTCACTTAGGCAACTGGCACACATTGCCATATAGCATAAAAGTTTTACTTGAAAACGTTTGGCGTCACTGTGATGGCATTACAACAACAGAAGCCACCATAAAAAAACAATTTTTCGATACGCCAATAGCGGGTGAACGAGATATCTCATTTTTTCCAGCACGCGTTTTAATGCAAGATTTTACAGGCGTTCCGGCTGTTGTTGATTTAGCTGCAATGCGTGACGCTATTGTTGCAAAAGGAGGTGATCCATCAAAAATTAACCCTCAAATTCCTGTTGATCTTGTTATTGACCACTCTGTCATGATAGATGAGGCAGGCTCAAAAGATGCATTCCGTAAAAACGTTGATCTTGAATATAAACGAAATCTTGAACGCTATACCTTTTTAAAATGGGGCCAACAAGCTTTTGAAAATTTTAGAGTTGTTCCACCTGGAACAGGTATTTGCCATCAGGTAAACCTTGAATACCTTGCTTCTGTTGTTTTTAAACATGAACTTCAAACAGATGAATGTCTTTTATATCCAGACACTTTGGTAGGAACAGATAGCCACACAACTATGGTGAACGCACTTGGTGTACTTGGCTGGGGTGTTGGCGGCATTGAAGCTGAATCTGCAATGCTTGGGCAACCACTTTCCATGTTGATCCCTGAAGTTGTTGGGGTTGATTTAAAAGGAAACCTTCCAACTGGATGTACAGCAACAGATCTTGTGTTGACGATTACAGAAATTTTGCGAAAGAAAGGAGTCGTCGGAAAATTTGTTGAATTCTACGGAAATGGCCTAGATTCGCTAACTCTTGCAGATAGAGCAACCATTGCAAATATGGCACCAGAATATGGCGCCACATGCGGTTTTTTTCCTGTAGACAATGAAACACTGGCATACCTTCGCTTAACAGGACGTAGCGAAGAACAAATAGCTATCGTTGAAGCATATACTAAAGAACAAGGATTATGGCGCAATTCAAACCAAATAATTCATTATAACACAGTTGTCGAAATTGATTTAAATGCAGTAGTACCATCCCTAGCTGGGCCTAAGCGTCCACAAGATAAGATTAACTTAACAACAATAAAAAAAACAGCTGCAGAATTAATACCAGTAGGTGATGGCATTGATGTTCCTAATGCAGACTATAAACTTTTCAACCATAATGTCGTTATTGCAGCAATCACAAGTTGCACAAATACATCCAATCCAAGCGCACTCATTGGAGCTGGTCTACTTGCTCAAAAAGCAAATGCATTAGGTCTTACGTCTAAACCATGGGTAAAAACATCACTTGCACCAGGATCTCAAGTTGCACAAGATTATCTAAGCACAAGCGGTCTTCTATCTGAACTTGAAAAACTTGGTTTTTACATTGTTGGCTTTGGATGCACAACATGTATTGGTAACTCAGGCCCTCTTGCTGAACCTATTGCAAAAGCTATTGAAGCAGGTGATTTAACCGTTTCTGGTGTGCTGTCAGGGAATCGTAACTTCGAAGGGCGTATTCATGCGCAAGTTAAAGCAAACTATTTAGCTTCCCCGGCTCTAGTGGTCGCCTTTGCACTAACTGGCACAACTCACATTGATTTAACAGCAGAACCAATTGGTATTGCTGCAAACGGCACGCCTATTTATCTAAAAGATATTTGGCCATCAAAAGAAGAAATTGATGCCGTTATTAAAAATGTGATGAAACCTGAAATGTTTAAGAAACGTTATAGCACTGTCTTTAATGGCGATGAATATTGGAAAAAAATTGATGCAAAACCAACTCAAACATATAGCTGGGACAACAACAGCACTTATGTTAAAAACCCTCCCTATTTCAACAACGATATGAAAGCAATAGAGCATGGCAACATTAAGGGAGCACGTATTTTAGCACTTCTTGGAGATAGCATTACGACGGATCACATTTCACCTGCCGGAAATATTAAACCTAAAGGGCCAGCTGGAAGTTACTTGATGGAACATTCAGTTGATATTTTAGACTTTAACTCGTACGGTGCACGCCGAGGAAACCACGAAATTATGATGCGTGGCACCTTTGCTAATATACGCATACAAAATGAGCTAACCCCGGAACAAACAGGAGGCGTAACACGATTCTTAGGCGAAAAAGATACAAATGCTAATATAATGTCTATTTTTGATGCAGCAATGCGCTATCAAAAGAAAAATACGCCTCTCATTATTATAGCAGGAAAAGAATACGGAACAGGTTCATCACGTGATTGGGCTGCAAAAGGAACGCGGTTATTGGGTATACGCGCTGTTATTGCTGAAAGCTTTGAACGTATTCATAGATCAAATTTGGTTGGTATGGGCGTTATTCCTCTTGTATTTAAAGATGGAATCACACGCAAATCGCTCAATTTAACTGGACATGAAACACTTGATATAACAGGCCTTGAAGATGGAATTTCACCGGGCATGAATGTATTATTACATATTCATCGCGTTGATGGAAAAACTGAGACAGTGGAACTTTTTTGTCGCATCGATACACGTGAAGAAGTTTGCTATATGCAAAGCGGCGGTATTTTGCCGTATGTTTTAAGTGAATTAGGGTAACACACAAATAAGATATAAAAAAAGGCTTCTTATATTTAAGAAGCCTTTTTTTATATTACTAACAGAAAAAACTAATAACCTGTTTGAATTTGTTCTATCAATTGCTTAACTGTTGGTACAAAACCATTCGCGTAAAACGGATCTTTCCCAAATCGATACGCCTGATGGCCGCTAAACATAAGTTGATTATCAACGTCATCACTGTGACTAATCGCTTGCAATGTTTTTTGAATACAAAATGACCGTGGATCTGCTTTTTTGCCAGTAGTCCCTTCTTCATTTTGTGCCCAATTGCTAAATTTACACGCTGACAAACATCCCATACAGTCAATTTGATCTTTCAAGATTTCATTCGCTGAATCGGCTGTCACAAAAATTAATGTCGTATCTGGTGTGCGCATTGCTTCAGCGAAACCATTTGCCACCCAAAATTCTGCCATCTCTTTATCATGCGGTGTTAAATAAACAACTCGTCCTCGTGCGCCTACTGAAAATGTTGCAACATGATCTCCAACTGGCTTAACGCTATATGCAACTTGTCGCTTTGAACGGCCATCTAGCTCATGCATAAAGTCATTATTAACAGCTGAAGAATAAAACCCTGTTGGACTAAAACGATTTAAGAATATTTCGCCTTCTTTTAACGTAACAAGCTTACGCTTCCAGGCATCTGAGATAGGACTTTCTTGTGTAAGTAAAGGCCTTGTTCCATATTGAAAAGAAATTGCACCAATAAGTGGGTTGTTTAACCACTCAGCCCATTCAATAAGCCACCACACACCACCAGCCATAATAATTGGCACGGTATCACTAATACCACATTCACGCATCACTTTGCGCAAAAGGATTACCCGTTCAAGTGGTGCTTCTGGTTTTTGTGGGTCTTCACTATTTGATAAACCATTATGTCCACCAGCTAACCATGGATCCTCATATACGACACCGCCTAAAAAGTCAGCAAAGTGGCTATATGCGCGCTTCCACAAGATATTAAAGGCACGACCAGATGATACGATCGGATAATAATGAACACCGTAAGATACACAAATTTCAGCAAGCTTAAACGGCATACCTGCGCCGCAAGTTACCCCATGAACGATTCCTTTTGTCTGCGATAATACACCATGCAAAATAGGCTCAACCGCACCCATTTCCCAAAGCACATTCATATGAACACGACCATTACCATTAGATGTATCATAAGCACGGCGTGCTTGCGTAATTCCGCCTTTAATTGCATTTTGAATAAGTTCTTCATGACGCTCACGACGTGTTTTTCCGTGATAAACAATAGGTATAATATTGCCATCTTTATCATATGAATCTGCATTTACTGCTGAGAAAGTACCAACACCGCCAGCAGCAGCCCATGCTCCAGAGCTTTGCCCATTAGAAACAGAAATACCTTTACCACCTTCAATAAGAGGCAAAACTTCTCGTCCGGAAATAAAAATAGGTTTAAGGTTAATCAACTGCCGGTTATCCTTTCATATAGCTGTTTTCTTTTTAACGTCTCCTGCCCATTTGTGCAAGAATCATTTTATTATTAACAAATAAAATCTGACACAAATTGGTATGATTAATCATCCCAAGAGCGTAATTGGTAAGTCATAGTAATCTATCATTCTTAAAGAAAATGATCAATAATTTATAGATAGAATAGTAAGATTTAAAGAAAAAAACATTTCAGATTTTTTTTATTTTTAATGTATTTGTGACAATTTTTTTTCACCGGATTCTTTTTGAATTATAAGTTTTGCAAAACGAGCTCTATAGAAATAGAAATTAATCAATGACTCATTTCAAAACAAGCGGTACTATCTCCTTTCTTATTCATGGATAGACATTCTTGCAACCATTTCAAAAAAGTGTTGCACAAAGGCGTTAAAATCTAATATCATCCACACTATTAAGGTGTAAAAGATACTTCTGTGAAATTATTCCAAATAAAACGAAAGCCCGTGAGGCTCACATATTTTTTTTAGCGCATATTCGTGCGATTTTTTATATTTAAATTTTATTTCTTTATAAACAATTTATTTTCTCTTTAATCTTTTGTCTTTGGAATATCTATTATGACATCCTCATCTTCACAAAAAATGGGTCTTTGGACTCTTGTCACTCTTGTCACTGGAAATTTAATTGGCTCTGGTGTTTTTATGCTTCCTGCAACACTTGCCGCATTTGGTACACTTTGTATAGGTGGTTGGATTGTTACATCAATTGGCGCAATACTACTTTCGTTTGTGTTTGCTGAACTTAGCTCACGTAGCCCCAAGATTGGTGGTCCACACACCTACGTTGAAGAAGCATTTGGAAAATCAGCTGGTTTTTTTATAGCTTGGGGATATTGGGTTCTTTCGTGGGTTAGTAACGCAGCTCTTGTTGTCGCCGCTATAGGCTACACATCCTCTGTATGTGGTGGCTTTTCTCATATAACAACATTTTTAATGGAATCAGGATTAATTGTTATTATAGCTAGTTTAAGTTTAGCAGGATTGCAACTTGCCGGACGCTTTGAATTTATAATAACGATTCTAAAACTTATTCCGCTTATTGTAATCCCTGTTATTGCCATGTTTTACCTTGATGTTAAAAATTTTTCACCCTTTAACGGCTCATCTTTATCAGATCTTTCTGCAGTTAATGCGACAGCTCTACTTGCACTGTGGGCTTTTATTGGCTTTGAGACGGGAACAGTACCGGGAACTGATGTTGAAAATCCCAAAAAAAATATTCCACGCGCAATCTTAATTGGCACCCTCATTGCTGCATTTGTCTACATTATTGGAACAATTGCTATTATGGGAGTTGTACCACGCGCAGAATTACTTCATTCAAAAGCGCCCTATGCTGATTTAGCATCAATTTTGTTTGGTGGGCAATGGGGTATACCTGTCGCTATAGTTGCTGCACTTTGCTGTATTGGAGCTCTTAACGGGTGGACAATTGTTGTGGGCAGAATAGCATTTGGCGCTGCTAATGATGGTCTCTTTCCTAAGATATTTAAAGGCACAACACAAAAAGGGGCTCCACTTTGGGGAATTGTTATTTCATCTTTGTGCTCAATCCCATTTGTTGCTTTATCGATGTCTACGTCTTTATTACAACAATTTAACTTCATCATAGATTTTTCTCTAACTTTGTGTTTAATCGTGTATCTTGCATGCATAGCATCCTACTTTGTTATATTAAGAAGAGAAAATCATTTTACAGTAAACAAAGTTCTAATTGGCTTATTCTCACTTCTTTTTTCCATATGGGCAATTTGGGGAGCAAGTTTTATTATGATTATGTGGTCATGTATTATTTTAATTGCTGGAGTTCCTGTTTGGCTATGGCAGCAAAAAGCTCTCAAAAAAGTTTCACGCACAATGATTGATATATCTATTTCATGATATACCATTTATTTTGAAAATACATGTTATAACCAAAAAATGTATTTTTATTCCCACTTAAAAATTAAACCGCAAAAAGGTATTAAAAAATAAAATAACAATTTATATTAATTCAGATCAAAAAACAAAAATTCTTAAATTTGTTTTTATTAAAATTAACATCATATACCATCTGTTAACCTTTTGTTAAATTTTAAACCCTAATTACCATTGTATAGTTAAATATACAATTAAGATTAGGAATATAAATGTTTATAAATATCAAACATATATCTAAATATTTAAATATATATTCCATATTATTCTTTTTCATACATCTAGAAAGTGTTAACGCATGTGCAGTTCAAAATGATTTTGGGCTATTAATCCCCCCTCCTATTACTCAGACATACATACTGCCTGCACATGCTGAATTACAAAAAGAAACCCAACCACAAAAAAAAGTTCGTCTTCTAAGTCTTGATGGTGGCGGTGTTCGAGGTATTATTGAAGCTCGCATTTTACAACATATTGAAGAAAATTTAGAAAAACCTATTTGCGAAATATTTCATCTTGTCGGGGGTACTTCAGCAGGCGGTATTCTTGCAACATTCTTAACGGCTCCTAGTGAAGGAGATCCCACAAAACCTAAATACTCAGCACGAGACCTTGTTAATATTTTATTAGAGCGCTCGGAAGAATTATTTAGTCCGCAATATAGCTCTTTAAATGGATTATTGGGCCCCAAATATGACTCTGAAAAATTTCGCTCAGTTACCCACGAATATTTGGGAGATGACATAACAAGTCACACAGTTATACCAACAGCGGTTGTTACTTACAATATAGTCAATCAAAATTTTAAAATTATTACAAGCTGGGAGAATGAATCCACATTTACAAAAGTTGATGCTATTTCCGCAACATCAGCTGCAGCTAGCTTTTTCAGGCCCTGTTTTGCTCACCCTGTCGCAGGAAAAGCAAATCCATATGTATTAACTGATGGTGGAACAGGGGCAAATAACCCCGCACTTAGTGTTTTATCAAAAGGACGCGATCTCTACCCAGAGGCAACAAGCTTTGAAGTTGTTTCTATTGGTTCAGGAAAAGCAAACAAACCTCTTTATTATAAAAACATGAAAGATGCAGGGATTATAAAATGGGCTCCACATCTTGTGCGCATTTTTACAAACGCACAGGCAGAAAATGATCATGAATTTCTAAAAAACATGTTTTCTCCAAAACAAGACTCACATGGTATCCCTCACACTATTTTTTCAGGAGATTACACCCGTTGGACTCCAAGACTAAATCCTGAAAACAGTAAGATGGATAACACAGATCCTACTAACTTAAGAGAGTTAATTCGCATTGCAGATGATTATATTGATTTAAGAAAAGATGACTTTAATCTATTACTCAACAGGTTACGTTGTGAAAAAGAAGTTTTTTAAATACATTTTGAAAGTTAAACTTTTTTTGCAATCTCAATAGCTACTTTTGTAATACGCTCTACGACAGACGTTATTATAGGATATGTCATTGCAAGATCAACGCCTGCCTCATTTATAGCAATATCGTGGTGTTCGCATTCTTCTTTATGACACTTCGTAACTAAATCCTTTAATTCAATATCTGCAGAGATAGACAACTCACTTATTTGGTCTTGATAATGTTTATCAATGACTGTTTCTACAGCAGCTGTACATGCGTGTGCAACATTTCTACCCATGGCGGCCGTTAATGCCCCCATCAAGAAACCGCCCACATACCATATTGGCTGCAGCAAAGAAGGGCGCACACGACGTTCGATTATCATCTGTTGAAATGCATCAAGATGTTCTTGTTCTTGCTCTGCCATATGCCGGATTGTTTCATCATTCGTAAGTATAAACAACTGTCCCGCATAAATACGTGTAGCACCATATTCGCCAGCGTGATTAACGCGTATCATTTCATCTGTGTTTTCATTCATGAGCATTTACCTTAAATACTGAGAAAAAGACTTTCTATTTCTCACTGAAACATTTAAAAATGAATCATATGACTGTCTTATATTTACTTTAAAGCACTGATAAATTGAGTCAATATGAATTCACTTTTAAAAACTTTTATCTTGAATCAATTTACTAATTTAGGATGGATATAGCTTGTTTTGCCAGAATAGATTAATGTAGCACTATAAAGACATTATAACTATGCTCCCAATGTATCGCTCAATAAAATGAAACAGACACATCTTACTGAAAAAAATACCAACACTGATCGTCTTGCACGAGGTGCGAACATCATTCGTGACATAGTGCGCACTCTCACCTCAGACGCGGGTGTGTATCGTATGCTGGATGATAAAGATACTATTTTATACATAGGAAAAGCAAAAAACTTAAAAAAACGAGTCATTGCATATACCCACACAGATAAACTACCTAATCGTTTGCAACGTATGGTTTCTGAAACACTTAAAATGGAAATCGTTACAACTCATACTGAAACAGAAGCTCTCTTACTTGAAGCAAATTTAATTAAGAAACATCAGCCTCGATACAATATCTTATTGAAAGATGATAAATCATTTCCGTATATTCTAATAACAAAAGACCATGCATACCCGCGCATATTAAAGCACAGAGGTCCACAAACCATCCCCGGAGACTATTTTGGTCCATTTGCAAACATTGCAGCCGTTGATGAAGCTATTCTGGTCATCCAGAAAGTTTTTAAAATCCGTAATTGTACCGACAGCTATTTTTGCAACCGCGAAAGACCTTGCCTTCAACATCACATTAAGAGGTGTACTGCGCCTTGCGTTAAAAGGATCGAGCAAGAGGAGTATAAAGACTCAGTTCAATACGCAAAAAACTTTCTACTTGGCAAGGGAGATAACGTGCAAAAAGTATTATCAGAAAAGATGATGCGACTTAGTGATGAACTTGAATTTGAAAAAGCTGCCCAAATAAGGGACACTTTAAAACTCATAACAAAAATACAAGCACACCAACGTGTAAATGTTAGCGGCGTTCGCAATGCAGATGTTATAGCAATTGTAAAAAAAGAAGGTGTAACTTGCGTGCAAGTTTTTTTCTTTAGGTATGGACAAAATTTGGGCACAACTTCATTTTTTCTAGCGCATGCTTGTGACAAAACAGAGTCAAGCAGCCTCAATGCCTTCATTACACAGTTTTACCAAGAGCGCTCTCCTGCCCCACTTATTTTGCTAAGCCATACAATTGACGATCGAGAGCTTATTCAAAATGCACTAACTCTGCTCCACTCTGAAAAGACAATTATTGAAACACCAAAGCAAGGACTTAAGGCAGAGCTCATCCAACTTGCTCTTAAAAATGCGCATGATACAATTTCTCGAAAAACTGCTGATTCTGATAATATGAAAAAACTTTTTGAAGGTATGCAGCCCCTTTTTGATCTCGAGAGAACACCTGAACGCATTGAAATCTATGACAATAGCCATCTACAAGGAACACATGCCTGTGGTGTTATGGTAGTTGCTACTCAAAAAGGCTTTGATAAAAAATCATACCGTAAATTTAATCCAAAAGAAGCTGCATCTAATGATGATTTTGGCATGATGTATGAATTTTTAAAAAGGCGTTTTCAACATATTGAAGATTGGGGAAAACCTGATTTGTTGCTTATTGATGGAGGACAAGGACAACTTTCAGCTGTTGAAACAGCTTTAGCTGAACTTAAGGTAAGCATCCCGGTTGTTGGAATTGCAAAAGGTATTGATAGAAATGCAGGCCGAGAGCAATTTTTTATGAAAGGCAAAGAAACTTTTCAATTACCAATTGATGATCCTTTTTTACATTTTCTACAACGCTTACGCGATGAAGCACACCGTTTTGCAATTGGTACGCACCGACAAAAACGAGGAAAAACACTTATCAAATCAGCACTTGATGGAATTCCGGGCATTGGTGCCTCTCGCAAGAAAAAACTTCTGCTTCACTTTGGATCTGCAAAAAATGTATCAATCGCCGCTATTTCTGATTTAGAACGCATTGAAGGTATTAGTCACGCTGTCGCTCAAAAGATTTATGATTATTTTCACGAAAAATAATTCAGGCAAAAGCAAATTATCAAATACATTTATTAAAAAAACAATGCGTCAATCTTGCTGACTAACCATAATCATGATATCACTATCTAATAAACTTTTTTGAAAGCGACGTGCATTGTCAATACAAGCTGACCACTGGATCCGTGAACAAGCCAAAAAAGGCATGATTGAGCCTTTTATCGAATGCCAAAAACGTGATGGAATTATCTCTTATGGCGTTTCTTCTTATGGTTATGATGCGCGTGTAGCTCCAGAATTTAAAATTTTTACAAATGTGAATAGCGCAGTTGTTGACCCAAAAAACTTTGCTGAAGATAGTTTTGTTGAACGAGATACGGATGTTTGCATTATTCCACCAAACAGTTTTGCTCTTGGTCGAACCGTTGAATATTTTAGAATCCCTCGAGATGTTTTAGTTATTTGCCTTGGCAAATCAACGTACGCACGCTGTGGTATTATTGTAAACGTAACTCCACTTGAACCTGAATGGGAAGGTCACGTTACATTAGAATTTTCTAACACAACCCCATTGCCAGCTAAAATCTACGCAAATGAAGGTGTTTGCCAATTTCTCTTCTTTAAAGCTGACCGTGAATGCGATGTATCCTACAAAGATCGCAGTGGAAAATACATGGGGCAAAAGGGCGTGACATTACCACGTCTGTAATAAAATGTATAAAAACCTCCCACAATAGCGGGATTTTCAACGATCAACCTCAATATAAAAGAAGAAAAAATGGATCGCATTCTTATTCGTGGTGGAACACCACTCAATGGCTCTATACAAATTAGCGGCGCTAAAAATGCGGCGCTACCTTTACTTGCAGCAGGGTTACTTTGCGAAGGACAATACAATTTATCAAATGTCCCGCAGCTTGCGGATATTACATCTATGGTAGATTTATTAACACAACATGGCTGCATTATATCTGTTGATGGCAACAATATTGGGATTAACTCAGACAATATCACAAACACAACGGCTCCATATGATCTTGTCCGTCGCATGCGTGCATCAATTCTTGTTCTTGGACCGCTTATTGCACGTTTTGGTGTTGCACGTGTTTCATTACCAGGTGGTTGTGCTATCGGCACGCGTCCTGTTGACGTTCACATAAAAGGCTTGCAAAAACTTGGTGCACAAATTGAATTATCAGAAGGTTATATTAATGCCTCAGCGCCAAATGGTTTAGTTGGCGCAACAATTAGCATGCCAATGGTATCTGTGACTGCTACTGAAAACTTGCTTATGGCAGCAACACTAGCTAAAGGAGAAACAGTCCTCATAAATGCAGCACGTGAACCTGAAATAATAGATCTTGCCAATTGCCTAAAAGGTATGGGAGCAATTATTGAAGGCGCAGGTACAGATCGCATAATTATTCAAGGTGTCGAAAAGCTTAATGGTACATCACACAGTGTTATTGCAGATCGCATTGAAACGGCAACTTATGCTATTGGCGCGATCATCACACAAGGTGAACTTACCCTTACTCACACAGACTTGTCACTTATCCCAACGGTTAGCGAAGCGTTAGCACGTGCAGGTGCAATCATTAAGGAAACACCAAATGGTTTCTCAATTAAAGCAAATTCAGGCATTATCACAGGTGTTGATGTTATAACAGAGCCGTACCCTGGCTTTGCAACAGACATTCAAGCACAAATGATGGCACTCATGACACTTTGTACCGGCGCGTCAATGATTACAGAAACAATTTTTGAAAATCGATTTATGCATGTTCCCGAATTGGCACGTATGGGTGCTAACATTACAGTGCATGGATCATCAGCCTTAGTTCGGGGCGTTTCACAACTTAGTGGTGCTGAGGTAATGGCGACTGATTTACGGGCATCTGTGTCGCTGGTTTTGGCAGGCCTTGCTGCTAAGGGGGATACCGTATTAAGTCGTGTGTACCACTTAGACCGTGGTTATGAAAAGCTTGAACAAAAGTTGACACAGTGTGGTGCTCATATTGAACGGTACAAAGTAGCAGCAGAAGCTTAAAAAAAGCCTTCTTTCTTTTTTTAAACATTAGGAAAAACTTGACTTTACCTCTAATAAATTTTATACTTTTTTTACTTTGAAATCGTAGCGTGGCAAGGGTAGATCAGCGGTCTTTAACAACCAATGATATTAAAAACCCGGGCATGCCTAATCTACGAAAAGTTAAATTTAACCTTAAGGGGAAAAAAATGCCCAAAATGAAAACCAAAAGCAGCGCTAAAAAGCGTTTTCGCGTAACTGGTTCCGGACTTGTCAAAATGGGGCAAGCTGGTAAGCGTCATGGTATGCGTAAGCGTACTAATAAAATGATTCGTAATGCACGCGGTATGACTATTATGCACCCAAGTGATGCAAAAAAAGTCAAATCCTACTTTTTACACGTATAAGGAGATCTAATCTATGTCACGCGTAAAAAGAGGCGTCACGTCACACGCTCGTCACAAAAAAGTTTTAAAAATGGCGAAGGGCTACCGCGGCCGCTCAAAAAACTGTTTCCGCATTGCATTGCAACGTGTTGAGAAAGCATTGCAATATGCTTATCGTGACCGTCGTAACAAGAAACGCGATTTCCGCGGTTTGTGGATTCAACGTATCAATGCAGGTGTACGTGAACTTGGTTTAACTTATTCTGTTTTCATTAATGGTTTAAGTAAAGCTGGTATTCAAGTGGACCGCAAAATCATGGCTGATTTAGCTATGAATCAACCTGAAGCCTTCAAGGTGCTTGTTGAGAAAGCTAAAAAAGCATTAGCAGCTTAGTCTTATTTTATAAATTAAAATTAGCTACTACTCATAAAAGCCCCATGCACATATGTATTGGGGCTTTTTTATAACATAAAGTATAGGAATAAATGCCGTGCAATCTCAGTTACCCACTTGGCTTAATCAAATAAAAACAACAACTGATTTACCCCAGCTTGAAGCACTCAAAGCAGCATTGCTAGGCAAAAGCGGAGCCGTTACGCAAGCATTAAAAGGCCTTGCTCAACTTCCTTCAATTGAAGAAAAAAAAGCCAAAGGTGCTGAAATTAATGTGATACGTGATGCCCTCATTGAAAATTTTCAATCACAAACACAAATTTTAGAAGCACACGCCATTAAACAAAAATTAAATGCAGAAGCGCTTGACATAACACTGCCTTTTTCATCTTTCACGCAAAACAGCTCAATCGGACGCATCCATCCACTGACATCACTAAAAGAAGAAATAGCTGATTTTTTCCAAAAGCGCGGGTTCACTTTTGCTGAAGGACCAGAAGTTGAAGATGAATGGCATAACTTTGACGCACTGAACATTCCAAGCCATCACCCGGCCCGTCAAAATCATGATACTTTTTTTATTCAAAACCACCCAACACATCTTTTACGCACACACACATCAACCGTGCAAATTAGATCTCTTGCGACACAAAAACCACCTCTTCGCTTGATTTCAGTAGGACGTGTTTATCGTAGCGATGACTTAGATGCCACGCACACGCCGATGTTTCACCAAATTGAAGGCCTTGTTTTAGATAAGAATATACATATGGGACACCTTAAAGGACTCATTCGTGAGTTTTGCAGTACGCTATTTGGCGTAGCAGATGTTCCTGTGCGTTTTCGTCCGAGCTTCTTTCCATTTACAGAACCCTCAGCTGAAGTTGATATTGCTTGCACAAGAAAAGATGGCAAACTTGTTATTGGCAAAGGTGGTGATTGGCTAGAACTTTTAGGCTGTGGCATGGTGCATCCAAATGTTCTCACTAATTGTGATGTCGATCCACTTGAATATCAAGGATTTGCGTTTGGCATGGGACTTGAGCGTCTTTGCATGATAAAAAACGGCATTGCAGATATTCGCCAACTCTACGATGGAGATGAAACATGGTTAAAACATTTTGGATCATTCAGTTTTTAAACAAAATTAGAATTTAACGTGTAGTATATTTTTTAAACGAGAATTAATGCTTATGGGTTTATTTAAAAAAACTATTTTCACGTCCACCCAATACCTAAACCGTTAGTTTGTACCCAAACCAAACAAGACTAAGCTTTACATATTCATTCCATAATAACGGAAATGTTTTTTGACTTAACGAATGCTGCTCAGGGATGGGGTGAGAAATAATAACTAAGTCAGGTAATATGCGTTTAAATTCGATTAAACTACGCCATAAATGGTAATTACCTGTGACAAGACGAATAGTGTAGATATTATTAGCCCTCACCCACTTCGCTGTTTCTTTAGCATTTCCAACAGTGTCTTGCGCACTATAATCAAGCTCTGTGTCAGCAAGACGTTTTGTTAAATGCACAGGTACTTTTTGTTTCTTTATAAGTGTTTCCATACCAACACCAGGATACACACCAGAAATAAATAGTTTATTTCCAAGGCCTGCATTTAAAAGTGAAAAACCAAGTTCAACCCGTCCTTTACCACCTGTTAAAACTACGATAGCATCTGTTTTTTGTGCAGTATCAGAAGGCTGGGTTGGAAGCGTTGTTGCAAAAATTAAAAATCCCACCATATACAATGAAATAATCGCAACAATCGTTAAAGAAACAATTTTAATATAAAGAAAAATCTGTTTCATGCATCCATTCGTATAAGTGTGCCAATAACAGCTAACCGTGACACAAACATGGCAAAAAATGAAATAGTGAATGGTATTGATGTAAGGAAAATCCACAGCCATATCTCCGTACTTGCCCCAAACAGTTTTGGAATACCAAGTCCTTTTGACACCCATTCTATAAAAATAAGCGTAGGAATAGCAATTAATAATCCCATAAAACTGCCTTTAAGGCACAAATAAAATGAGCTGTTTTGAAAATAACTTGCTATATATTGTTTTCGCGCACCCATTAAACGTAAGACATCAATTGTACTTCTGTGCACATTTAAAGATGCCCTTGTCATAAGACTTACTATGGTAAAAATTGCAATTAATATAAATCCTATTAAATTGTAAACAATTATATACAAAGAATTAGTCAAGCTAATGAGTGTTTGATGCCACTTTGCATGAGATTCTATACGTGAATTGGGGGCAACAGTGCTCAGCAATCTTTGTGCTTCTGTAATATTAAATGTACTCTTTGGGTCAAGATCAACGTTTATAACTATTGGTGATTTTAAATCTTTTAGCGTATCTGTTTCACCAATCGGCTTTAAAAGAAGGATTATTTTATCATCTTTGACGATTTCAAAAGAAGAAATTCCTGGAATAGTTGGTAAAATCTTTTTTACCCGTTCAATATCAATAGGCACATTGATATCTTGCGTTATTTCAATTATAATTTTTTGATCATTGGAGTTTTGCCATTTTTTCAATACACCACTAATAGATGTTCCTGCACCTAAAACAATGATTAAAAGAAACACAAGAAGACACATTAATATAGGCAAATGCTTCCTTCCAGATTCTTGTTCAAGAGGAATATCTGTCAAGGTATACCTTACATTACGTTTGATTTTTTTTCTAATCATCTTATTTTATACAGCTTTCGAATATGGGCGTATATTATATGTGCTTTTATTTCTATTTCCTTGTGCATTATTCACAATCAACTCACCTTTCGCTAAATGCAACTCTTGATGAGAAAATGACTCAACAAGCATTCTGTTGTGTGTTGCGACCATTACTGTTGTTCCAATCTTATTTAGCTCTTCAAGCAACAGAATTAATTTATTTGCAGATTTGTCATCTACATTTCCAGTAGGCTCATCCGCTAACAAAACAAGAGGCCTTGTTATAACTGCACGTGCAATACCAACACGCTGCTTTTGTCCATCTGATAATGTCGGCGGGTAAAAATCAAAATGGTCACCTAAACCAACCCAATGCAACAACTCTTTACTATAAGCACGTGCACGTTTTAAATCCATACCTGCAATACGCAGCGCTAATGCAACGTTATCAAGTGCGTTAAGATGTGGCAACAAACGACAGTCTTGAAAAACCAACCCCATTTTTTGTCTGAATTTAGGCAATTGCGTGTCATTGATTTCAGAAATATCATGGCCAAATACTGTAATCGTTCCGCCCGAAGATCTTAGATCGCGATAAATCAATTTCATGATTGATGTTTTTCCAGCACCACTGGCTCCAGTTAGAAAATAAAAACTTCCTTCGTAAAGCGAAAAGTTTAAATTAAAAAAAACCGGTATGCCTGCAGGATAACACAAGCTAACGTGGTCGAAGCGAACGATTTCAACAGGAGTACGGCGTTGTGTCACTGCTTTTAACCTTTATAAATTTAGCATGCATTTGCATTTTAAGATGTTTGCATATTAAAAATCAATGTATCAAAACATTTTTCATGAAAAACATTACTAGTATATCTAAAAAAATAAAATAAAACAAAAAAATAAGAAATTGTGTTTTAAAAGAGCAATTACCGTATCTAATTTTGCAAAGAACTATGTTATAGTAGATCTTAATGCTCGCTAAACAGGTCAATTAAGACCCAACAAGTAGATAAAAGCAGCATCGTATAAAAGGGAAATAGTTGTATGCGAAATTATTATAATGATTTGTCTCTCACCAAACGTCGTAAAATTGTATTTTTCTTTCTCGGCTTAGGCGTAGGCATTCTTTTATTTTGCGTTATTTTCCAAGCGATGGGAGGGACCCTTAACGTTATTCGTGAAAGGTTTTGCGCAACAGATATTGCACAAGCACGCGCGGACCGCTTAATAAACGTTGAAGCATCACCTGTTACACTGGGTACAATGACAAAACGCATTACGGCTGTTGGTAAAACACGCGCAAGTGAATACGTCGCTATTAAATCAGAAATTGACGCGCGCCTTAAAGAAATAAAATTCACAGAAGGTGGCACTGTCACAAAAGACGATATTATTATTCAATTTGAAGATGCCGACTATAAAGCTGAACTACAAGATGCAGAAGCACAGCAAGTACTTGCACAGTCGAACTATGATCGCATATCAAAATTGCACGAGCAAAAATTTGGAAGCACAAAAGACTTCGACGAAATGAAGGGCAAACTTGACGCAACAACAGCACGTGTTGCTGTTGCAAAAGCAAAGCTTGAAAAAACAATTATAAAAGCACCTTTTAGTGGTCAAATTGGTATTATAAAAGAAGACGTTAGCCTTGGAGGATTCGTACAACGAGGGGCAGAGCTTGTTACACTGGTACAAACTAATCCAATGAAAATAGACTTTAAAGTTCCAGAAAAATTCGTTCATGATGTAGGAGTTGGACAATCAGCTGAAATAACAATTGACGCATTTAAAGATCGCGTGTTCCATGCATCTGTTGAAGCCGTTGACTCAAAAGTTGATTCAGACAGCCACAGTCTTGCTTTACGAGCAACCACAGAAAATGATAACAATAATCTGCTTGCTGGCTTATTTGCAAATGTAAGCCTTATTATTGGTGAACGCAGCAATACTCCAATGGTTGACGAAGCGGCCATTCTTCGTGAAGGAACAATTGAGTTTGTTTGGGTTGTTGAAAAAGGAAAAGCGCGTCGCAAACCTGTAAAAACAGGTGTTCGTGAAAAAAACATGGTTGAAATAGTGGCCGGCGTACAACAAGGTGAAATTGTTGTAACATCAGGACATACACGCTTGGTTGAAGGTGTTCGCGTAAGAGTTATCAACGATAAAGAAGAAATAGCGCGTGAAGCTAAAAAAAAAGCTGACAAAGAGACAATGCTGAAGACTAATAAAGAAACTAAAGAAAAAGAAAAAGCAAAAAAAGAACCTCCTGTAGAAATGCCGAAAGTTGAAACAACTGTCACAGCAAATACAAACACAGCCTCCATTAAAGCTGTTGAAACAACAAAAGTTAAGAAGACAGCTAAATCTGATCTAAATAAATAACGAGGCATATTTTCTATGAAATTATCTGAAGTTTGCATTCAACGCCCAGTATTAGCTTGGGTCTTGACCTTAGTTGTTATTCTTATGGGAACAGTTGGTTTTATACGTTTACCTGTTCAAGAATATCCTAATTTTGAAAGCGTATTCTTGACTATTGAAACTCAAATGACTGGCGCTGGTCCTGATATTATAGAAACGCAAATTACACAAGTTATTGAGGACGCAGTGTCTGGTGTTGAAGGCATTGATACTATATCGTCCGTTAGCACAGCTGGCGACAGCAAAGTTCAAGTTGAATTTCGCCCTGGCATCAAAATGGATAACGCCGTCAATGATGTTCGTGACCGTCTAGCACGAAGCAAAGATAAGCTTCCACCTGCGGAAGGGAATCGCACTGATCCACAAATTAATCGCACACGTCTAGATGAGCGTCCAATTCTTATCCTTGCTCTTACCAGTGACAAAGCAGAACCAAGCGAACTTTTTGACTATGCTGATAACGATATTAAGAAAGTTATCGAATCAGTTTCTGGTGTTGCACGTGTTGACGTAATGGGTGCATCTGAATACATTATGCAAATTGAACTTGATCCAATTCGCATGTCTGCCCACCACGTAACAGTTGACGATGTTTACGCCGCTGTAAAAAAGCAAAACGTAGAAGCACCAGCAGGTGAAATCACAAGCAAAAACAGAAAGTATTTTATTACAACTGTAGCAACACTTGAAAAACCTGAAGAATTTGAAGAAATTATCGTTCGTCAAATAAATGGCCGCATGATTCGTGTTAAAGACATTGGAAAAGCTTATATTCAAGCAGATGACAAACGTACGCGTACAAACTTTAATGGAAAACGCGGTGTTAATATCTCTATCGCAAAACAATCGAATACTAATCCACTTGAGGTTGCAGATGCAGTAAAAACATCTTTAAAAGATTTTTCAAAACGACTACCCGCAGGTTATGAGATTAATATTGCCCGCGATCCAACCAAATTTATTCAAAAAAGCATCCGTAATGTGTACGGATCTATTATTGAAGCAAGCATTCTTGTCGTTTTAGTAGTACTCGTTTTCTTGAGATCAGCACGCGCATCAATCATCCCATTAATTACAATTCCCGTCTCATTAATAGGTGTGTCTTTTTTAATGTATATGCTCGGCTACAGTCTTAACAACTTCACATTGTTTGCGATGGTTCTTGCGATCGGCCTTGTCGTAGACGACTCAATTGTTGTGTTAGAAAATATACATAGACATATTGAAGACGGCGTTTCTCCTTTTCAAGCATCCATAAAAGGTGTGCGTGAAGTTGGTTTTTCAGTTATTGCCATGACTCTAACCCTTGTTGCTGTGTATGCCCCAATTCCACTTGGTAGTGGTAAAATGGCAAAATTCTTTACAGAGTTTGCTATTACACTTGCTGGTTCTGTTTTAATTTCAGGATTTGTTGCATTAACCTTATCTCCAATGATGTGCTCACGTTTACTCACAAAAACACACGAGGTTATTGAAAATGACAACAATCAATCTTTATGGAACCAGTTAAAAGCAAAAATAAGAACAGATGAGTGGCTTGACAAACTTGAAGTAAACTATGAGCAAATGCTTCGTTATGCACTATCACAACGCCTTCAAATATTAAGTTTAGCAGCTGCTATAACATTGCTAGGTGTCTGGGTATATGCCTTTTTGCGCTCCGAGTACATTCCACAAGCAGACACCAGATCTATTCAAATTGAAGCAAACGCACCTCAATCAGCAACGGTTGAATATACAGAGCGTCATATCAATGACTTAGATAAAATTTTGCTTACCTATCCAGAAATTGAAAGACGGATTACCATTATCAACAATCCAACTGTTGACATAACCATTGAACTTGTTGATGAAAAATCATCCCTGTTTAGATCGCTTTTTTCTTTCTTTAGTAAACATCAGAAGAAAACAGAAGAAATAATTTTGGAGCTCACTAAAAAATTTGAAATGATTACAGGCCTAGATCCAAAAATTCGCACTGGCGGTGGTTCAAGTGATGCCAACGTGGTTGAGTTTGTTGTACGCGGAAATAAAAGCCAAACAGAATTAAAAGATATGGTTAATAATATGGTTCAAGGCGTCTATCAAAGCGGCATTGTCCAAGGTGTGCGTGCTGTAAATAATAACGATAATGAAGACTATATTGTAACCTTGCAACGCGATAAAATCTCGCATCTTAAAAGACAACCAAAGGATGTGTCAGATACCATTGAACATCTTGTAAAAGGCCGTAAAGCAGGTAAGTTTAAACGAAATAACAAGCAGTATGATGTTAAACTTCAAGTTGCTATGGAGTTTAAGGAAACTCCCGAAGATATCTTAAGGCTATTTATGACTGCTGGCACTGAAAAGAATCCAACGCTTATCCCCCTTTCAGATCTTGTATCTGTTGATGCGCGCACAGGTCCACATGAGATTCATAGATATAATAGAATGCGCTCTTCTTCTATTTCAGTGAGTCTTAAAGCTGGCAACACAGTAGGCGATGGTATAAAAATGGTAAAAGAAGCTGCAGCAGAATACATTCCAGAAGACACTCAGTGCGATTTTATCGGAGAAACTAAAAAGTTTATCAATGACAGCAAATCCATGCTAATGGTCTTTTTGCTATCAATTTGCTTTATCTACCTTGTCATGGCCGCACAGTTTGAAAGCTGGCGCGATCCTTTCATCATCTTTTTTAGTGTCCCACTATCACTTATCGGCGGTGTTATTGCACTTAGTCTAATTGATAAAGGAACTCTAAACATGTATTCTTTTATTGGCTTTATTACACTTATTGGACTAATCACAAAACATGGTATTTTAATTGTAGATTTCGCCAATCGCTTGCGTGAAAGTGGCAATACAGTTTCTGAATCGGTTGTTATGGCAAGCAAAATGCGCCTTCGTCCAATTCTAATGACAACACTTGCCATGGTTTTTGGCGCTGTTCCTCTTATGCTTGGCGGAGCCGGGGGTGAAAGTCGTCGTCAATTAGGTTGTGTTATTATTGGTGGTATGTCACTTGGAACGATATTCACAATTTTTGTTGTTCCAGTTATGTATACATACCTTACATCTAAGAAACGTGGCTTAAAAAATAAACTTGGACATATTGATGACACGGCTCACCACTCAGCTTAAAAATGAGAAGTTACCAAACAGTGCATCCCCCAAGTTTTACCTTGAGACTGCACACTCATCACCAACACGCAAAACATTTCAAACGTGGAACGCGCTAAGTACGCATTGGAGGACAGGTCTAATTGATCGCGCATCTCTTATAAATAAACGATTTAAAAAGCCTGTCTACGTTCAAAATAAAAATTACCCACTATCAAATTTTCCTTTATGCGGTAATTTTAATGAACCCCGAATTCATTCTATTTCAAACTTAGAAATTCTAGACCTTAAGCAAAACGCACATGATCTTATTTTATTAAGTCCATATTTGCAGTGGACGCACGATGTTCCCGGCATGCTTTTTCAAGCATACCAAGCACTTGCAGAAGGCGGTTTTTTTGCAGCCTGCTTTTTTGGTCAAAATACGTTATATGAATTTAAATCAATCTGTGCGGAAATTGATCTTGACCATAATAAAGGTCTTGAGCAACGGTTTATTCCAACCATCCATACAAAAGATGCCGCTATGCTTATTCAGCGTGCAGGTTTTAGTTGCCCAACTGCAGACATTGAACATTTAACGTTTAACATTTCTTCTGTCAAAAATCTAATTATAAAATTGCGCAATAGTAACTTTAACAAAAACAACTTTTCAACAAATGACAAAAGACCACTTCCACGTAATTTTTTAAACTTGGCAAATCAACTTTATAAAGATCAATTTTCTGATTTAGACCAATCATTAAAAGTTTCTGTTGACTTGATATTTATATGCGGCTGGAAAGAAAAAAAACAAACTCAATTTGCAAAAACGGCAGCTAAATCCCCTATCACTGATTTTAAATGAATGTGTGTTTTATCATTAGTGAAGTCGTATTTTATGCACAAAAATGCATAATTTTTAGCTTTTTTAAGCTTTTTTTGCAAATACCTTCGTTTTCCCTTAATTAAAAGTGTGATATAGTTTTACAAAGTGATTGATTGGAGAAAACTTATGGCTAAAAGAGAATCGATGACTTATCCCGTACTTCCTTTACGTGACATCGTTGTATTTCCACATATGATTGTTCCACTATTTGTGGGACGCCAGAAATCAGTGGCAGCACTTGAAAAAGTTATGCTTTCAGATGAAAAACAAATATTACTCGTTACTCAAGAAAATCCGTTAAGTGATGATCCTACGGCTGATGAACTTTACAGTGTCGGCACGCTTGGAAATATTCTTCAACTATTAAAGCTTCCTGATGGGACTGTGAAAGTACTTGTTGAGGGCGTCAACCGCATGAAAGTACTCACTTACAATAGTGACTCAACATACATTACAGCCACAACAGATCCATTAGTTGAATCCTTGAGTTTTGATCCAGAACTTGAAGCAATGACGCGCACAGTTATAAGTGAATTTGAGCAATATGTAAAAATAAATCGTAAAATCCCCGCAGATGTTCTTGTTTCAATTAATCAAATTGATGATCCTGCAAAACTTGCCGATACAATTGCGTCTTACTTTACCCTTAAAATTAGCGAAAAGCAGGAGTTATTAGAAACAACAAATGTCAATCAACGTCTTGAAAAAGTTCTTCGATTCATCGAAGGTGAATCAACAATCATGGATGTTGAAAATAAGATCCGTACACGCGTTAAAAAGCAAATGGAAAAAACGCAACGTGAATACTATTTAAATGAACAAATGAAAGCAATAAACAAAGAGCTTGGAGACGGCGATGAAGCGCGTGATGAGCTTCTTGAACTTGAAGATAAAATTAAATCTTTAAAATTACCAACAGATGTTGAAGCGCGCGCAGCAAGTGAGCTAAAAAAGCTTAAAATGATGAATCATTCATCTGCAGAAGCAACTGTTATTCGCAATTACCTTGATTGGCTACTTTCTATTCCATGGAAAAGAAAAAGTAAAATCCGTAAAGATCTTATCGAAGCTGAAAAAATTCTTAATAACGATCACTATGGTTTAGATAAAGTTAAAGAGCGTATTTTAGAATACCTTGCGGTACAATCACGCGTCGGAAAAGTTAAAAGTCAAATTCTATGCCTTGTTGGCCCTCCAGGTGTTGGAAAAACATCCTTAGGAAAATCCATTGCAGAGGCAACAGGACGCAACTTTATTCGCGTTTCTCTTGGGGGCGTACGTGATGAATCTGAAATACGTGGGCATCGTCGCACGTACATTGGCTCAATGCCAGGCAAAATCATTCAAGGGATGAAAAAAGCGAAAGTATCTAACCCTTTATTTTTACTTGATGAAATTGACAAGCTTGGTAACGATTATCGTGGAGATCCAGCGTCAGCATTACTTGAAGTACTTGATCCGGAACAAAATAGCAGCTTCAACGATCACTACATTGAAGTTGATTACGATTTATCAGATGTTATGTTTGTGACGACAGCAAACTCGCTAAACATGCCGCAACCTCTCCTTGACCGTATGGAAGTAATTCGTATCCCAGGTTACACAGAAGATGAAAAATTGCAAATTGCAAAACAGCATCTTGTAAAAAAACAAATAGAACTGCATGGTCTAAAGCCAAATGAGTTTTCAATTGAAGACGATGCATTAATTCAGCTTATTCGCTGCTATACTCGTGAAGCTGGCGTTCGTAATATGGAACGTGAAATTGCTAACCTTGCACGCAAATCTATTCGTGAAATTGTAAAAGGCGATTCAAAGGAAATTCACATCACACTTGATAATCTGGAAAAATATGCATCTGTACAAAAATATAGCTACGGTGAAATTGAAGAAAATGATTTAGTTGGCATTACAACAGGGCTTGCATGGACTGAAGTTGGTGGCGAAATTTTATCAATTGAAGCACTTATCGTATCAGGAAAAGGCAATACTAAAATCACAGGTAAGCTTGGTGACGTGATGCAGGAAAGCACACAAGCAGCACTTAGTTACGTGCGGGCACGCGCACATTTATTTGGTTTACGTGCATCTTTGTTTGAGAAAAAAGATATTCATATCCACGTACCTGAAGGCGCAACTCCTAAAGATGGTCCATCAGCAGGTATTACAATGTGCACTTCGATTGTTTCAGCTTTTACTGGGATACCCGTCCGCAAGGATGTTGCAATGACAGGTGAAGTAACTTTGCGTGGGCGTGTTTTAGCAATTGGTGGTCTCAAAGAAAAACTACTGGCAGCCCATCGAGGTGGCATAAAAACTGTAGTTATACCGTATGAAAACAAGCGCGACTTGCCAGAAATTCCGGATAACATAAAAAAGAACTTAACAATCATTCCTGTAAAAACCGTAGATGAAGTTTTGCGCATAGCTTTAACTAGCTATCCTATTGAAATTCCAATCGATGAATCAGATGATTTAGATAAAAATATAGGAAAAATGGATTTAGCAATGCCCATTTCAATAGAAGAAACACGAACATTAATGTAGAAAGGTAGCTTAGAGGCTACTATTTTATAAGAGACTGTGAATTCCCGCTCTCGCGGGAATAACACTTGCACCTGAATTATTGAATGTATAGCATGCTTCCTTTTTTTACTCAAATTTCATTTGGCAAACAACTAAATTACTTGCAAGAATCTTTAGGCATACTTGCCCCCTATCCACTGCATTCTCGCATTCATTTGCTTCGAACATTTGGTGATTCACAAACTCGCTGTTATGTCAAACGTGAAGATGAACTTGGCTTTGGGGTATCAGGTTCAAAAATTCGAAAATACAGCTCACTCATCCCTTATCTTCAAACAAACGCAGTCGAAGAAGCTGTTTTAATTGGTGGTGCATATTCAAATAATATTGTTGGATTAGCACAGCTTCTTATTGAAAATAGCATAAAACCTACACTCTTTCTAAAAGGAGACATAGACACACAAAAAACTGGTAATTTACTTTTAACTTCAATGCTGGTTCCAAAAGATTCTATTCATTGGGTTAGCCGTGAAGAATGGCAAAATGTTAATGAAAAGGCCAAAGATTATGCTAAAAAGTCGCAAAAAATATGCATCATTCCTGAAGGCGCTAGCATGCTTGAAGCCCTTCCTGGGGCATTAACCCTTGCGCTTGATATAATAAAAAATGAACAACAAACAGGTCTAACCTTTGATCATCTTTTTATTGATTCAGGAACAGGAATGATGGCATGTGCGACACTTTTGGCATTTACCTGGCTAAGGAAAAAAACTTTAATCCATGTCGTGCTGATGGCAGAAGAAGAAAGGGATTTTTTAGAAACATTAAGTACTTTTAAAACACGATTTTCAGCTTTGCTTGCAGTATGTCCAACAGAATCAGATATAAAAGCCAACTTAAAATTTTATCACCCTAAACAAGCACGATCATTCGGATCTACGAATAAGTCAATATTTAAAGAAATAAATCTAATTGCTCAAACCGAAGGCTTTTTAACAGATCCTGTTTACTCAGCTAAGCTCTTTCTAACAACTCGCAACATTATTGCAAATGATAAAATCAAAGGTAATTGTTTAATCATTCACTCTGGAGGAGGCCTAACTTTAATGGGATTTCAAGAACAATTAATAGCTAGTAACTTGCACCAGTCCAGAATTCGTACTTAAATAATTTAACACGATGTTAATTGCACAATTGCATGACTCAAGTGAAGATAGTTCACTTGTATCTAAAAAAATTGCATCACTTGCTGGCGATAAGGGAGAAACGATTCGCCGCTGATCACGTTCATCACGTTGATTAATTTGATTTAAAATATCATTTGAATTTTGTTGCGTTAATATTTTAAGTTCCATTGAACGTCGATTTGCACGCACGTCGGGATTTGCTGTTACAAAAATTTTGACTGTTGCATTGGGGCACACAACTGTTCCTATATCACGGCCATCCAAAACTACGCCTTTATAAGGTAAGGCTATTTCTTGGCAAAAACGGTGAATACGGCGTGTAATTTGTTCGCGAACAATAGGAATAACAGCAATTTTAGATGCAGCATTTCCAATCGTTTCTGCCCGCAAAACTGGCAGTAAAAAATCATCTGTCGTAATGTGATCGACCAATTGCACGAGTACGTCTTCATGCTTTAAATCAATCCCTTCAAGAATAGCTTTATAAGCAATCGCGCGATAATAAAGCCCTGTATCAATATGCTTTAAAGAAAAATGTTGTGCTATTGCACGTGATATTGTACCTTTTCCAGCTCCTGAAGGACCATCAACAGCGATAATCATAAAATTTTTTCTTTTTCTTGACTTAACGTGGATTCTAAGCTTATTTTTTAAATAAATCTATAAGTTTTTGGTACCACATGGTCTATATTTTAACTACACTCGCCTATATCCTTGGATCAATCCCCTTTGGTTTGATTTTTTCAAAACTTGCAGGTATGGGTGACATTCGAAAAATTGGATCCGGAAACATAGGTGCTACGAATGTTTTACGTACTGGAAATAAAACAATAGCGATTACGACCTTGCTCTGTGATTTTTTAAAAGGGTTTATTCCTGTTGCTTGTGTTGCTGCAAAACTAGCTGCAATAGAATCATCCATTTCTGGAACATATTCACCTGAGTATACTAACATGTTAAATGTGTTATTATTTAGCATAGCGATTGCTTCAGTCATTGGTCATGTCTTTCCTGTTTGGCTAGGGTTTAAAGGAGGAAAAGGTGTTGCAACAGCCTTAGGTGTTTACTTTGGTTTGAATCCACTATTAGGAACCATCACCGTTTGTACATGGGTAATAACAACAAAGTTATTTAAAATTTCATCTTTATCAGCACTTATTGCATTCGTGCTATCGCCACTATATGCTTTTTATTTATCTCAGTTTATGTGTGGCTATCTTTTTAAAATATCTTTCTTTTTTGCAATTTTAATCGTGTTTACACATCGTGAAAACATAAAAAGACTTATGTCTGGCAATGAATCTAAAGTTATGCCTGATAAATAAAACTACTATTAAAAGCATAAACATGCTATGAAGGCCCATAGTAATAATTATAAAATAGACATTTTTTATGGCTCTCTACCGTTCATTTTTCACGGTTGGCTTACTTACAATATTAAGTCGAATCGTTGGATTCTTACGCGAAATTCTAACAGCATCGCTTCTTGGTGCTGGCGCTACATCTGATGCACTTAAAATTGCAATGAAACTGCCATCTCTTTTTCGTCGCATCTTTGCTGAAGGAGCCTTTAATGCGTCTTTCGTTCCTATGTTCGCAGCACTTTTTAGCAAACCCGAAAATAGACAGGAGGCACTTACTTTTGCTGAACAAATTTTAAGCTGGCTAACACTTTTTTTATGCATTCTTATCATTATTGTAGAAATCTTCTTGCCATCTATTTTTAAAATTTTAGCACCAGGCTTTGACCCAGAACGTTTAAGCCTTACTATAAAATTCACACGCATTACATTTCCTTTTATTTTATTTATTTCTCTCACTGCTTTTTATAGCGGCATCCTAAATTCTCTTGATCGCTTTTTTCTTGTAGCGTCATCCCCAGTTATTGGAAATATTTTCATTCTTATATTTGTCACATTTGCAACAAAAGTACTGTCGGGTGAACCAGGCATAGATTTTTCAATTGCTGTATTTGGATGCGGCGTCGTGCAATTATTATGGGTTCTTATTCCATCTATTTATTCAGGCTATGGTATTAATCTTAAGTTTCCAACCATATCGCCACGTGTAAAAGTTTTTTTTAGGAAAGTTGGACCTGGTGCCCTTGGTGCTGGCGTGGTTCAAATTAATATTTTAATTGATATGATTATTGGATCACGTTTACCTGCTGGCTACATATCTTATTTAGATTATGCAGAACGATTAAATCAACTTCCATTAAGTGTGATTGGAACCGCGATTAGTACCGTTTTGCTTCCTTTAATGTCGCGCCACGTTGCAGCAGGGAAAGCTGAAGAATCACTTGCAACTCAACGCGATTCTATTGAATTTGCAATGCTACTTACACTACCATCTATGTGTGGCCTTATTGTTTGGGCAGTGCCTATTGTTGGTATGGTTTTTCAACATGGTAAATTCACACTTATAGATACACAAGCAACAGCTGCAGCCTTAATCGCATTTGCCATAGGTTTACCTGCTTATATTTTGATTAAAATTTTTTCAACAACATTCTTTTCCAATCAAGATACAAAAACACCAGTTATTGTTGCTGTTTGCTCTGTTGTACTAAATCTTCTATTAAACCTACTCCTTGTGGATAGATATATGCATGTTGGTCTTGCCATGGCAACAGCAACTTCGGCATGGTTAAATGCACTTGTACTTGCATACCTACTCCACAAGCGAAAACAATTTGTAATATCTAACGAACTTAAAATTTTTTGTGCGCGCCTTCTACTATCTATCATGATTGCTCTGCCTTTTATCTATGGGATAAAATTTTGGCTGCACCCTGTTATCTTATACAACGTTTGGTGGAAAGCCATATTTATTCTTCTTGCCTCTGTTGGAGGAGTTAGTGTTTTTGCAACCTCAGCATGGATAACAGGCGCTCTCAATTTAGGTCGTTTTAAAAGCAATATGCGCCTAAAATAAACTTGAAAATCATAAAAACAGACCCAATTAAAATACGAGTACAAAAAATGGACAATACCGTGACTAAGAAAAATCTTATAGGCCTTGACCGTGGCGAATTAAAAACATATTTAGCAGAACATGATATACCGGCTTATCGTGTCCAGCAATTATGGAATTGGCTTTATCATCACGGTGTTACATCATTTGATCGCATGGTAAATATGCCTAAACCTGTACGTCAAATATTAGAAGATACATTTGTTATTGAACGCCCCAAAATAGCAATGGCACTTACATCAACAGATGGGACACAAAAATGGCTATTACGGTTTGCTGATGGACAGGAAGCAGAAACAGTTCATATTCCTGAAGTAGATCGTGGCACACTTTGCGTATCATCGCAAATTGGTTGCACGCTAACATGCAAATTTTGTCACACAGGCACCCAAACACTTGTACGCAATCTTGACCCAGCTGAAATAGTCGGTCAAATGATGGTTGCGCGTGATGTCTTTAATGAATGGCCATCGCCTGTTGGACAACGCCATGTATCAAATATTGTCATGATGGGTATGGGCGAACCTCTTTATAATTTTGAAAATGTTTCAAAAGCATTGACTATCATTATGGACCATCAGGGTATTTCTTTATCTAAACGCCGCATCACACTTTCAACATCAGGCGTTGTTCCCTTGATGCAACGTTGCGGAGATGAACTTGGCGTAAACCTTGCTGTATCTTTACATGCTGCACGCAATGACATTCGTGATATTCTTGTTCCTATTAATAAAAAATATCCAATTGATCAACTAATCGAGGCATGCCGCAATTACCCTGGTGTAAATAATTCACGCCGTATTACATTTGAATATGTGATGTTGAAAGATGTCAATGACTCAGACGCAGATGCACGGGAATTGCTTCGTTTGATTCGTGGCATTCCAGCTAAAATCAACCTTATTCCATTCAACCCGTGGCCAGGTTCATCCTTTGAATGCTCAACGCCTGCGCGTATCGCATCCTTTTCAGATATTGTCTATCGTGCGGGCTATGCATCACCTGTACGAACACCAAGAGGCCGTGATATTTTAGCAGCATGTGGACAACTTAAATCTGAAAGTCAGCGCAAACGAAAATCTGCGGTTATTTAAGCAAAAACCAAAACTACATAAAAAATATTTCATTTCTTAAATTAAGGTGTTTAAATAATATATAAACAGTTCTAACTTAAAGAGAGTTCATTTTATGAAGTATTTAGGGGTAGGTTTAGCAGAAATCCGTATCACCTAGCCATTTTTATCAAGCAGTGATGATAATACATAAAGGCGCACAAACACACTGAGACGTTAGTAAAACCCCTTATAACTCTATTACGCATATCACAGTGATCATCAGCACAAAGAGACAATAATTACAAACCAAGATGATTTTTAACAATCATAAATCTTTCGCATTTCATAACTCACTTGAATCGTGCTACCCGCAGCACGCCTAAAATAAAGCCCACCTAAAGTTAACCCTTTAAAATTAGAATTCATCATTTTCTGACGTGCTCTTTCAAAAGTAGCATCTGGCGGCATATAACGTTTTAAAGATAATTTCTTCACAATGAAAGATAAAATACGACACTGCAGCAGTGGATGCTGCTGTTGAAATGCCTTAAGCGGAAAATTTTGTAAATCATATGTATTCAAAAAAAACCTTACGCTCTCATCAAAAAAATCATCTATATTTTGTAATTTTCTAATACTTTCTGTAATATTTGAAGGATCTAAAAGGCCTTGATCATACATTTGACTCAATGCTTTACGAAATCGAACCCGCTCAAATTGATCTTTTGCATTACTGGGGTCATCGCGCCATTCAACATTATAATGCTGCAACGTTGCAACCAGGCGCGCCTTTGATATAGGTAGAAGTGGGCGTAGCAAAGAACCAAAAGGAGTCTCGCGCGTTTGACGCATGGAAGATAATCCTTTTAAACCTGATCGGTGAGCCAGGCGTATAAAAAATGTTTCAACTTGATCATCCAAGTGGTGTGCCGTTAAAAGGAATTGAACAGCATTAGCCTTGCACCAAGTAGAAAGTAGATCATAACGCGCAATACGTGCAGATTCTTGAATTTTGGTTTGTGGCAATTCCCCAGCATGCTTCCAAAGCAGCACCTCATGCACAATATTATTTTGAGCCATCAAAGAATGCACCCATTCAGCCTCCTCGACAGATTCTAAGCGCAGTCCGTGATCAACAGTTAACGCCGTCATTTGCAAGTCGTTCTTTATAGCATAGCGATTTGCTAAATAACCAAGTGCTATACTATCTACACCACCAGAAACAGCGACAGCAAAATGGTCTTTTATAAAAAAAGGAGCCATAAGCTCCTCAAATTCGATATCCGTTATATAAGAATACGTAATTTGTGCCATAATTGTTTAATGACTCAAAAAACGCTCAGCTTCGAGGGCAGCCATACATCCCTGCCCCGCAGCCGTCACTGCCTGGCGAAAAACTTTATCCTGCACATCACCTGCAGCAAACACACCAGAAACGGAAGTCTCAGTACTATTTGGCTTTGTCGTGATATAACCTTCTGAATCAAGATCAACTTTATCTTTAAACAAAGTGCTTGCTGGATCATGTCCAATAGCTATAAATACGCCATCTACATCTAATTTTGACGTGCCGCCTGTTACAGTGTCTTTTAACATTAAATGCGTAACCGATAATGGATTCTCTGAACCACACACCTCCATCACATCTGCATTCCAAATTACTGAAATTTTAGGGTTAGCAAGCAAACGGTCTTGCGCAATCTTTTCTGCCCGCAATGCATCACGTCTATGAATCAACGTCACATGCTCTGCATGGTTCGTTAAATAAATGGCTTCTTCAACAGCAGAGTTTCCGCCGCCAACAACAGCGACTTTTTTCCCTCTAAAGAAAAAACCATCACATGTCGCACATGCAGAAACACCAAAACCTCTAAATTTTGTTTCAGATTCAAGCCCTAACCAACGTGCTTTTGCACCAGTAGAAATAACAACTGTATCTGCTATAATTGTAAAACCATCTTCTGTTATTGCATGAAATGGTCGTGAACTAAAGTCAACATCAACAATGGTGTCTTCAATTGTACGTGTACCAACGTGTTCAGCCTGTGCGCGCATTTCAGACATCAAAAATGGTCCTTGAATCACTTGGCTGTACCCTGGATAATTTTCTACATCTGTTGTAATCATCAATTGGCCGCCAGGTTGAATCCCAAGCGCTTGGATCGGTTTCATGTTCGCGCGTGCCGCATAAATAGCTGCTGTATAACCTGCTGGTCCACCGCCTATTATAAGCATTTTAGTTCGCATTACGTTTTGCTCAATTTGATTTTGAAATGTAGACATTTATTCTGGATCCTTTAATAAAGCATCAAGTTTACCTTCTGAATCAAGTGCGTATAAGTCATCACATCCGCCAATATGCTGGTCATTAATAAAAATTTGCGGCACTGTTTGCTTACCATTTGCACGCTTTATCATAAAGTCACGCAATGCAGTATCATTACCTATATCAGTTTCGATAAATTCAAAACCTTTTTTAACAAATAATTTTTTTGCCCGTACGCAATAAGGGCAAATTTCTTTTGAATAGATTTCAATTTTAGGCATAGCATGATCCTGCTTATTAAAATGATTACACCCGCTCCATAATGTGGCAAAAAACAATCCTACAATAAGACTTAAACGAATATTAAAAACCGATTGTAATATAGCTTTGATCAAAGACACTCGCGCACACAATAGAACTAAGATTTGTGTGATCCTAACATATTACAGCTGCTTTACAGAATAATAAAATGCTAAGGAAAATCATTTTTTCAAAAAACTTAATCCTGGATCGCTTGATTTTACTTCCACTTTAATATTACTTATTTTTCATAAAATGAAGAGTTGGTTGATGCATTGTGCACTTTCTCGTGGTATAACAAATCATTCTTTGAAACCTTTGAGACTTATAAAAAAATAAGGAATACTATGAATTTTAATGTTTATACTGAATCGCTTGCTTATCACCGTCGTAAGCCTTATGGAAAAATTGCTGTTGTGCCAACAAAACCTGTTGATGATAGAGAAGATTTGGCACTTGCCTATTCACCTGGTGTAGCTGAACCATGCATGGCTATCTATCGTGATCCGAATGAAGCAGCAGAGCTTACGTCACGTAGCAACTTAATCGCTGTTATTTCAAATGGTACGGCTGTTTTAGGCCTTGGTAATATTGGCGCGCTTGCATCAAAACCTGTAATGGAAGGAAAAGCAATTCTTTTCAAAAAATTTGCAAACATTGATGCTTTTGATATTGAAATAGACGAAACTGATACAGATAAACTTGTTGAAATTATAGCCTCACTCGAACCCACATTTGGTGGTATAAATCTTGAAGATATTAAGGCACCTGAATGTTTTGAAATTGAACGTCGTCTTAAAGAACGCATGAATATTCCTGTATTTCACGACGATCAACATGGAACAGCCGTAATTGTCTGCGCAGCTATTAAAAACGCTTTAGAACTTGCTAATAAATCAATCAATAACGTTCGTCTTGTTACAGCTGGTGCAGGCGCAAGTGCTCTTGCTTGCCTTGACTTACTTATTGAACTTGGCATGAAACGTGAAAATATAACGGTCTGTGATAGCAAAGGTGTTATTTACGCGAATCGTCCCGACTTAAGTGAGCCAAGCAAACTTGCTTTTGCCCAACATACAGAAAATCGCACGCTTGCTGATGCTCTTGCCGGCGCCGATATATTCCTTGGTCTGTCATCTGTCCCGAACATCATGACAAAAGAAATGTTACTAACGCTTGCTGAAAATCCAATTATTTTAGCTCTTTCAAATCCAGAGCCTGAAATCAGCCCAAAACTCGTTTTAGAATTGCGCCCTGATGCAATTGTTGCAACTGGACGGTCTGACTTTCCAAATCAAGTAAATAATGCTGTTTGCTTCCCATATATCTTTAGAGGAGCACTCGATGTTGGCGCACGAAATATTAATCAAGCAATGAAAATTGCCTGCGTTAACACAATAGCTCAACTTGCAAAAGCAGAAAGTTCTGACATTGTATCAAATGCGTATGGTGGTGAAATACACCGCTTTGGTCGCAATTACATCATCCCAAAACCATTTGATGCACGTCTATATGTAGAAATTTCCTATGCCGTTGCACAAGCGGCTATGGATTCAGGTATCGCGCTGCGCCCTATAAAAAACATGACGGCTTATCACCAAGAGCTTGAAAGCTTTGTTTACAAATCAAGCTCAGTTATGCGCCCTATTTTTGATGCAGCAGCAAAACCAACAGATCGTCCTATTAAACTAGCTTTTGCTGAGGGCGAAGATACACGTGTATTGCAAGCTGTGCAGTCTTTAGCTGACAAAGGAATTGGGCATTGTATTTTAATTGGACGTCCAGATGTTATTCAATGGCGTATCGAACACTTAGGATTACGTATCCAAAAAGGAATTCATTACAACATTATTGATCCAAATTGTGATGAACGTTTTACACGATATTGGCAGGCATACCATTCACTGATGGAACGTAAAGGTGTGACTCCTGAAATAGCAAAAGTTCAAGTACGCACAAAAAACACGATTATAGCTAGCCTTCTTGTTCATCTTGGCGATGCAGATGCTATGATTTGTGGTCTTATAGGACGCTACGTTGAACATTTCCAATATATTCGCCGCGTTCTTGGATTACGTGAAGACGCAAAACTGTGTGCAGCAATGACAACACTTATTATAGATGACAAAGGCCCTCTCTTTTGTTGTGACCCATATCTTAATGAGAATCCAACAGCAGAAATGCTTGAAGAAATGACAAAACTTGCAATCAATCAAATTCGAAGGTTTGGTATAAAACCAAAAATTGCTCTTGTATCGCATTCTAACTTTGGTTCATCTAAGCTCGAATCTGCTGAAAAGATGAGAACTGTTTTAACTTCTCTTAAAGCAAACTACCCTGAACTTGAAATTGAAGGTGAAATGCATGCTGACCTTGCCCTCGATGAAACACTGAGATCTGAACTATTTCCAAATTCACAGTTAACAGGCAGTGCAAATCTTTTAATTTTCCCGAACATTGAATCTGCTAATATTTCATACAATATGGTTAAATCAATTACTGATTGCTCAACTATTGGTCCAATTTTAATGGGGCTAGATGGCGTTGCTCATATTTTAAGTCCAGGCGCATCTGTTCGCACCATTGTTAACTTGGCAACGTTTTCTGTTGTTGAAGCGCGCGAACGCTTCTCCTGCTAATAAAACTAAACCGCATTATAAAGGCTCTTTGAAAGAGCCTTTATTTTTTATGCTGTCAAAATCTTGTATTAATAATATTTTTCTATATAATTATGTTAAAAATATAATTCAAAAGGTAATTCCATCCAATGAGATGTGCTTCATACTGTAATGCTGAACGTTATGAAATAGATGAATTAGCACGCTTCCTACGCAAACAAGGCATGGATCCTAAATTTTATGACAATGTAATCCATATTCACAAAATGCGTGAATCAAATGAAGATGAAAGCCAAGATGCTGAGATTTATATATTTCCATACGGATGTGTCAGTCTTTGGGGCTTAACGGAAGAAGAAGAGCACAATTTCATTTCAGAAATTAAAGCCTTTGAAATTCTTTCACTTTCTTCTGCCACAATGGACGCATCTATTTATGATTACGGCGAAACCACGCTGATTAATGAAGAAGATGACGAAATCATTTTGGAATCTGGTGATGACCTCATAAAATTATCCATCTCACATGGTTTAACACAATCTGTAAAAATGGAAGCTTTTGAGCAAAGTATTGCTCGCACGATTGAACGCACATACCAATTGCCTGCTGAGCTTGCTCAAACAGGGAAAATATCGATGTCACGCAAAAAAATATCACAAAAAATTGGCGCCTTATTTGCGGAACGAAATTCTATTAATTTACATTGTGACATACTTGATACTCCCGAGTTTTTCTGGCGCAGACCACGTTATGAAACTTATTACCATATGGCATCTGAATATATGGACATTAAACAAAGACTTGATATTTTAAACAAGCGTCTTGATGTTATCCATGAGCTTTATGATATTTTATCAAATGAATTAAAGCATGCACATTCATCAAGGCTTGAGTGGATTATTATACTTTTAATTGTAACCGAAGTTCTAATGACGCTTTTTAAAGATATATTGCACGTTTTTTAAATCATCTTTCAATAGTTATACAAAAACGAATTAACTTTTTTTAAACGCACTTACGATCAGACCAATTGCCACTAGTAAGAACCCCCATGCAAAATGCGGACTAGCAAAAGCACTAAGAAAAATACAAAACAGAAGTAATGCACCTCCTATGAAACAGGCTTGGTGCGCTGTTGAAGCAAATAAAGATTTTAGGTTCTTTATGCTGCATATCTTATCCAGCAGTTTTTCTTTTTCAGGACCAGAAAGAACTGAAAAGCCAGCTTCTCTCCACGCTAAAATACCACCTGCAAGTGAGTAAAGTTCAAACTTGTCATCAATGTCATCTTGGACTTTAGAACACGCTAATTGGCTTCTCTTGCCAGAGCGGCATTGAAATACGATTTTTGTTTTTCCTTCTAAAGGAAGGCATTCGTACGAAACCAGAGAAAGAGGTATTAATAAAGCCCCCTCAATTCTTTCACTTTCAAATTCACTTGGCTCTCTAACGTCAACAAGCAATACGTCACGATTCTTCATCCACTTTTTTAATGTTTTTGAATCAATTTCTGGAAACATAATATCAACCTACACTCTATTTCATATTAAAACATGCTAAAGAATAACATGAGGATGATCGACTTTCTTAGCGTTTTTTTCTGAAAAAGCATAAAAAAATTGAAGTGTTGCTTATTTTCATACAGCAATAAAGTTGCTTATTTTCATACAGCAATAAAAATGTCAGTTTACAGTATTAATTTGTTTGTAGCGATAGCAATCTTCATAAATGCTTAACCTAAAGATTCTTGCACAATCAACCCATTATACGTTAGATTACAAAAACATTAGGCAATTACCAACGGCACTTTAACAAAAGAAGATCCTCATGATTGAATCGACTATTTTACGCGCTTACGATATAAGAGGCACTTTTGGCACCACACTTTCCCGTGATGTGTCTGTTTCTATTGGACAACAATTTGGCGCATGGCTTAAGTTGCACGAAAAAAAAACGATTGCTATTGGTTATGATGGCCGTCTTAGTTCACCTATCTTACGTGATGGCCTTATTGAAGGATTGCTTAGCCGTGGAGTTGATGTAACGGATATTGGTTTAGGGCCTACACCAATGCTTTATTTTGCGGTTAACCAACTTGGCGCTGATGCTGGAATTATGATTACAGGATCCCATAATCCGCCAGCCGATAATGGATTTAAAATAACACTCTCAGACCGCCCATTTTATGGTGACGACATACAAAGCTTAAACGATCAAGCTTTGTACGATTTTAAGGGCGAAGCGCCTGGAAAACTTTCTTCAGTCTCAGTAATTGCATCTTATATCACACGCCTATTAAAAGATCTAAAATGGGGTGATGTGGGTTTACGTATAGGCATTGATTGCGGAAACGGGGCAACCGGCGAAGTTATTGAGCATCTTGTTAAAAAGTTACCGCCTCAAATTCACAGCCAACTTTTGTTTTCAAACATTGACGGAAGTTTTCCAAATCATCATCCTGATCCTGCTGAAGCTCATAATCTAGAAGATTTAATCAAACGTGTGAAATCTGAGAAGCTAGACCTAGGCCTAGCGTTTGATGGTGATGGAGATCGACTTGGTATTGTTGACCGCGAAGGACGTATGATATATGGTGACCAGCTAACACTTTTTTTCGCCATGACAATTTTAAAAGCAAATCCTGGAGCAACAATTGTTGCTGACGTTAAAACAAGCCAGCTCGTTTTTGATTCTATTGAAGCTGCCGGTGGTCAAGCAGTCATGTTACCAACAGGACATTCACATTTTAAATCCTTAATGCCCAAAATTGGTTCCGTTTTTGGTGGTGAAATGAGTGGTCATTTTTTCTTTAAAGACCGATATTATGGCTACGATGATGGGATATACGCGGCGCTTCGCGTCCTTGAATTGACATCACTTGGCTATGATATAGGACAATTTTTAGATTTAATACCGCGCTTTCATTCAACTCCAGAAATTAAAATACCATGCCCGGACAATCAAAAATTTGATGTTGTTGAGAAAATAAAGCATAAATTAAAAGAAGCAAACATTGAATATTGTAACGTTGATGGCGTGCGGCTAAAAACTGAAATGGGATGGTGGCTAATTAGACCATCAAACACAACGCCAATTTTAGTTGCGCGTTTTGAAAGTTTTACAGAAGCAGGTCTACCACACTTAAAAGAACATCTTCGTGGCTTACTAAAAGATTTAATTGAAGACGTAGGATTTTAATTTTTTTAAACATACACTTGAAAAAGGAAAAACCATTACTCTCTTCTTTTTTATACAATATCTTTTAAATCAACATTACTTTCTTGAACAAACACGCGGTAGCATTCTTGTCAGCACATTATCTCGTAAAATAAAATGGTGGTAGAGAGCGCCCAATAAGTGAAGTCCAATAAGAATCACAAGTGGCAGTGCAATACAGACATGAATCGCATGAAATTTTTTAGCCAAATCTTCATTCTTTTTAAATAATAATGGCAAATCTATCAAATTAAAAAACGTAATTACATGTCCTCCCATATCTGACATAATGAATCCAGAAAAAGCCATAGCAGCCATAAATACATACAAAAAAAATGATGTCAGCTGAGAGGTAAACTTCACAGCAAAGTTTCCTGACGATTCAGGTACTTGCGTAAATAGACGGGCAAAAATACGAGCAATAATAAAAACAATGGCCGTTACACCACATGATTTGTGCACCATCACGAGTATTTTCCTGGAATCACCCCAAGAAAGGTCACTCATATAAAACCCAATAACTAAAAGAACTATAATTTGTACAGCCATAGCCCAATGAATGAATTTCATTAAAGCAGAATAATGCTTAATAACCATAAAAATATTTTTTATTAATTCTACTAACATAATACATTTAGTCTCTAATTTTAGCAAATTTTCAATCAAGTATGTTACTAAAAAATTCAGATTGCTTATCTATTTTTTTTCTTTTTTATAAAAATACTTGGTTTATTTAAAATTTTGCATTATAGTAAACCGTAGTTAATTGTATTAAGTAGTATTAATGTCTAAAGAAGATCTAATTGAATTTAGCGGTGTTATTGCAGAAGTTTTGCCAAACACTATGTTTCGGGTGAAACTTGAAAATGACCATATTATACTTGCACACACGTCAGGCCGTATGCGCAAAAATAGAATTCGTGTCTTAGCAGGTGACAAAGTCACAGTCGAAATGACGCCCTACGATTTAACAAAAGGTCGAATAACCTTTCGTCAAAAATAATAATGCAACGAATTTTGATTCAACCCTTTTTATCTGGATGGCGTTGCGCTCTCTTAAAGGATGGCAAGCTCGCTGATTTCTCATTTCAATATCCTGCTCAAGAAAAAAAAGCTCAGCTTGACGATATCGTATGTGGCAGAATAACTGCAATTCGTAATGATTTTGTGTGGTTTACTTTAGGACTTAACATAGAAGGAGTTGCAAAAACGTCTCTTTTTCATAAGCAAAAGCTATGTGAAGGCAGGCTCATGTGGCTACAAATCATACGAGAACCTTGGCCTGAGGTAGGTAAATTTGGGTATAATGAAAAAGGATATAGACTTACTCCAAACATCACACTTGCAGGTCATTATTGGGTATACAATCCATTGTCTACGCCAAAGCCAAACTCTAAATGGATTCGTCGCTCTGCGGCAACTGATATGCTCGATGACTGCGTAGAACTTAGCGATGAAAAAAAGAAACTCACAAAACAAGCAGAACAATTATTAACTCCTCCAATAAAAATAGGCATTGCCGATCGAGGATTCACGCAATGGCAACGCTGGGTTCGTGATAGCTCAAACGATCTTGTGGTCACATGTGAAACGCCTTTAACCGCAAGTTACGTCAAAGAATGGATTAAAAGCTTTTATCCTGAAAAAAGTGACTCAGTAAGGCTAGCACGTCAAACTGAATCACCATTATTTGAACATTTTGGTATAGAAGATCGATGGGCGGAAATACTAACACCACACGTCATACTAGATGCGGGTTGCAGTATTGATATTCGTGAGCTGCCCGCTGCAACTTTAATCGATGTCAATGCAGGAACACAGTGCGATAACGTTTTAGATATCAATATGAATGCATTAAAATCCATCGAGCAACAAATTAGGTGGCGTAATATTAGCGGAAATATTCTTATTGATTTCATACGCTTAACAAAATCAGCGCAAAATGATTTTGTTAAATCCATTCGAAATGCATTTAAAAACACAGATGTACGCGTGCTTGGCTTTTGCGAACTTGGCCTCCTTCAGCTACAACGCACGCGCTATCGTCCTTCTCTTTTTATAAAACTCATGTCACAATGTCCCCAATGCCACGGAGATGGCTTTGTAGGCATAGCATAAAGACACATAGATAATGGATATATTAAAAACCATCATTTCAGCTGAATCCATACATATACAGTGGCGCGATTTTCTTTTTAATGCGACCATTGGCAGTAATGGAATTATTAACTCTAACTTAAAAAACGAAGGTGACAAAAAGACTCCTACGGGACGACATAAAGTCATTTATGGTTATTACAGACCTGATCGTATAACGCCACCAAAGTCATCCATTCAATTACATCCATTACATCCTTCATATGGCTGGTGTGACGAGCCAATGGACCCACTCTACAACCAAAAAATAACAAAACCCTTCTGTTCAAGTCACGAAGATCTTTGGCGAGAAGACAGTTTATACGATTTAATTCTACTAACAAATCACAACACAGACCCTATTATCCCAGGAAAAGGAAGCGCTATTTTTATACACATTACCCCTCCTGATTTCTCATCTTCAGCCGGGTGCCTTACCCTTCAAAAAAAAGATTTGCTTAACATCATTACAAATTGTGGCCCTGAATTGTACTGGGAAGTTTGATTATAACTTAGCGGCTAATCCAGCCACCATCCATTGTGATGGCTCCACCTGTCATCTGAGCAGCGTCATCTTTACACAAAAACAAGGCTAATGCTGCCAGATCCTCTGGTTTAGCAAAGCTTAAAGACGGTTGTTTTTCTAGAAGCAGATCATGCTCAGCTTCTTTAGCAGATATTCCTTTTGCAGTTGCACGTTGATCAATTTGTTTTTGCACTAGCGGTGTTAATACCCAACCTGGGCAAATCGCATTGCATGTAATACTTTCCTGAGCTGTCTCCAACGCTACGACTTTTGTCAAACCAACCATCCCATGTTTTGCAGCCACATAAGCAGATTTTTCTGCAGACCCCACAAGCCCATGAACAGATGCTATATTGATAATACGCCCCCACCCTTTTGATCTCATCCCTGGTAAAGCCAAACGTATGGTATGAAAAGCAGATGACAATCCTAACGAAATAATTAAATCCCACTTTTCAATTGAAAAAGACTCAATCGGAGATACATGTTGTACACATGCATTATTTATAAGCACATCAACCACACCAAATTTATCACACACGCGCGCCATCATTTCTTCTATTTCATCAGGTTTTGAAACATTTACGCTCTCATAAATAACTTGTCCTTGTGTTTTTCTTGACAAAACCTCCAAAATAGGGTTTATTTCAATTAAAGATTCAATCCCATTGAGTATTATATTCGCGTTTTGTGCAGCAAAAAGATGAGCAATAGCTAATCCTATTCCGCTCGTTGACCCTGTAATTAAAACTGTTTTATCTTTGAACACGGTGTTCTCCTAACATTATATTATATATTAATAATTCCCGTTATACCTTAAGTATAGCGACGAGCTGTTAATTTTTTGGAAATGGTTAAACTATTTTATGAAAAACAATGAAAAAAAAATAAAAACACCAATCCCCTTATCAATTTGGGCAATTGGTCTAGCTAGCTGTTTACTTAACATGACCTCAGCTCTTGTGTTCTCATTATCAGCGATCTATTTGAATGGTCAAGGTGTTGGCATTCAGTGGATTTCTACACTTGAACACATTGTTGAAGGCATCGCTTACATTATGAAAGTTTTTTCAGGTATCATCAGTGACTATTTTAGACGCCGTAAGATGATCATGGTTATTGGCTTTGGTATGGCGGCGTTTTCACGTCCTATTCTTGCTTTTTCTGTAAGCTTTTTTGCAGTTGGCATGGCATATACAATCATTTTTGTTTCACGTGTATTTGAACGCATAGGCAATGGCATGCAAGCAACACCGCGTGATGCACTTGTCGCAGACCTATCACCATATGATATCAAAGGAGAATGCTTTGGTCTTCGCACAGCACTTAGCAATGCGGGGTCATTCATTGGCGCAGGTCTTGGGGTATTGGCCATGTGGTGGACAGCAAACAACTATCAACAAATTTTTTGGATGGCATGCATTCCCGCAATTTTAGCTCTTATTATTTTGGTTGTGCTTGTAAAAGATTCTAAATTAAAACCAGAAGAAATGGAAAATCAAGAAACTCCTAAAAAACACCCTCTTCATTTCACCGATATGAATCGCCTTGGAAAACCTTTTTGGTATTTAATGATCGTTGTTACCGTATTTATGCTTGCACGAGTAAGTGAATCGCTACTAAGCCTCCACGCACATAAAAATTTTGAGATGCCTGAACAATGGGTACCAATGGTTGTTCTTATTTATAACGCAGCAAATTCACTAACGGCCTATCCAATTGGACGATTTTCTGACCGCATCCCGCGTCACTACATCTTAGCAATTGGATGTTTATGCCTTGTTATTGCCGATGCTTTACTCGCATTTGCGCCAAACCTTACAGTTGCGCTTATTGGTGTTGGTGTTTGGGGAATTCAAGTAGGTATAACTCAAAGCATGTTTTTAGCACTTATTGCTGATTATGTGCCTGCAGATTTACGTGGAACTGGTTTTGGTATTTTCTACCTGTTTAGTGCCGGATCAATCGTGCTTGCGGGAGTGTTTGGAGGTATGATTGCTGATATATTCTCAATATCAATAATGTATATTGCAAGCGGATGCATTGCCTCAGTGTCGCTAGGTTTACTGTTTGTAATAAGTAAACTTGGAAAAATGAAGCAAAAAGTAGCTTAAAGACTTTTCCCATAATCCTTGATCATGTTACACTTAGCCAAATTCATATAATTTTTTGGAAAAGTGTAGCATGGCGCAAGATGTACTTGGTATTGAGAATTACCCTGAATGGGATCTAACTGACTTATACAGCAGTGATACTGATCCTGCCATAGAGCGCGATTGGGCCCTTTGCGAGACTGAATCAGCAGCTTTTCAAGCTAAATTCAAAGGTGTGTTCAACGGATCAGCGTGGACAACAAGTAATTTATTCGAAGCAATTACTACATACGAAACCATTCAAGAGCGTTTTGGTCGCTTAGGAAGTTACACTGGCCTTCGCTATTATAAAAACATCAAGGATCAAGACATTCTTTTGATGTATCAAAAAACTCAAGAACGCTTAACGAATTTGAGTTCTCGCTTTATTTTTTTTACGCTTGAACTTAATGAAATCGAGGACACCCGTCTCGAAGCTGCATTTGCCACATCATCAGAGCTTGAACGTTATCGTCCTTATTTTGATCAAATTCGAACATTTAAAAATCATCAATTAACGCCTGATCTTGAAAAAGTATTTTTAGAAAAGTCTCTAACTTCATCACGAGCACTCAATCGTTTATATGACGAAACCCTTGCCAGTATGTCATTTAATGTTGATGGAACTGCTTTATCTTTATCGGGTGTAACTGAATTAATGTCCGATGCAAACCCAACAAAACGTCGCCAGGGCGCAATGGCATTAGCAGAAGGTTTGTCTAGTAAAGCTTCTCTATTTGCCTTCATTACGAATACACTTGCTAAAGATAAAGAAATTGAAGACAAGTGGCGTACATATGCATCGCCTATGCATGAACGTCACCTTGCAAACCAAGTTGAAGCAGATGTGGTTAATGCACTTGTTGTTGCTGTAAAGCAAAGCTACCCTCGCCTTTCACATCGTTATTATGCACTTAAAGCTAAAATGATGGGTATTCCAGTTTTACAGTATTGGGATCGTAATGCACCTTTGTCTGACGCAGATGATGAAACGTTTACATGGCTTGAAACACGCAAAATTGTAATGGATGCATACCAAGCTTTTAGTCCTAAAATTGCCGCTATTGCAGGTGATTTCTTTGATAAAAACTGGATTGATGTTCCATCAACCGACGGTAAAACGTCTGGGGCATTTTCTCACCCAACAGTACCAACTGTACATCCTTATGTTTTGCTAAATTTTCATGGTAAAAAACGTGATGTTATGACTTTGGCGCACGAATTAGGTCATGGTGTACACCAAGTATTAGCTGCAGATCAAGGCTATTTACTTTCAGACACCCCACTTACACTTGCTGAAACAGCATCAGTCTTTGGAGAAATGCTAACTTTTCAAAACTTACTAAAACATGCAAAAAATCCTTCAGAAAAACGTCAAATGCTTGCTGGAAAAATTGAAGATATGCTCAATACAGTTGTGCGCCAGATTGCCTTTTACTTATTTGAAGAGCAGGTACATACACGACGAAAGACAAGCGAACTATCTATTGATGATATTAATTCAATTTGGCTTGAAACACAAAAAGAAGCCCTTGGCGAGGCTGTACATTTAGATCCACTCGTTGGTAGCTACTGGGCATATATCTCACACTTTATACATTCACCATTTTATGTGTATGCTTATGCGTTTGGTGACTGTTTAGTAAACTCCTTATTTGCTGTTTATCAAAACAACCCTGAAGGGTTCCAAGAAAAGTATATAGACTTACTTAAAGCAGGAGGATCAAAGCGCCATAAAGAACTTCTTGCCCCCTTTGGTTTAGATGCAAGCAACCCAAATTTCTGGACGCAAGGCCTTTCTATGATTGAAGGCTTAATTGACGAGCTTGAAAGCTTAGTGGAATAAAATTAATGAACACACAAAGAATTATTGATTTCCTCCCGCCTCAAGCAGAAGCACTTTCTGTTACAGAGATAAGTCTGAGCCTCAAAAAATACGTCGAGGATAATTTTCGAAATATAAAAATTAGAGGGGAAATTAGCGGCTATAAACGTCATACATCGGGGCATTCTTATTTTACTCTTAAGGATGAAGATTCTGTTATTGATGCTGTTGCTTGGCGCGGCACTCCTATGTCTGTGCAGCTGGAAGATGGTCTTGAAGTAATCATAACAGGGCGAATTACGACCTATCCCGGCAGATCAAAATACCAAGTAATTGTTGAACGCCTTGAGGCTGCTGGAAAAGGCGCCCTCATGAAAATTTTGATGGAACGCAAAGAGCGCTTACAAGCTGAGGGGCTATTTGATAATAAACGCCAACTTCCACCATTCCCAAAACGCATTGGCATTATAACATCCCCAACAGGAGCTGTTATACGCGACATTTTGCATCGTCTTGAGGACCGTTTTCCTTGCGAAGTTATTTTATGGCCAGCACAAGTACAAGGTCCAGGATCCATTGAACAGGTCGCTTTTGCTATTCGTGGTATGAATGTGCTTGCTCCTGAAATGCGGCCTGATGTACTAATTGTTGCGCGTGGTGGCGGCAGTCTTGAAGACTTATGGACATTTAACGAAGAAGCAGTAGTTAGAGTAGCTGCAACAAGCATTATCCCTATTATTTCTGCTATTGGACACGAGACAGATACAACACTGATTGACTATGCTGCAGATTTAAGAGCCCCTACTCCAACAGCAGCAGCTGAGCTTGCAACGCCAGTTCGTTCGCAGCTCATTTTTACAATAAGGCATATGCAAGAACGTATGCATCAGTTTAGTATTAAGATGCTACGTTTAGAATGGATCAAAGTTAAAGGCCTAGCTCGCGGATTGCCACAACCACAACATTTACTTGAAACATCTATGCAACGCCTTGATGATCGCTTTGAACGCTTAACACGCGGAATAAACCATTTTTTAACATTGGCAACGCACTGCGTGCAAAGCCAACAACCAAAGCATCCAACAGCATCAATTAACATGCATATGCAAAATTTTAATCACTTAAGTGAACGCTTTTTACGCGCATCACGTGCTTTCGTTGATTCTAAAACACAAGAAATAATGTACCTAACAGGACGTCTTGATCAATCATCTTATTCAAAAATCTTAGAAAAAGGATTTGCTTGGACATCCGTCAATAATACAGTAGTGTCAAAAGCTGCCGATTTTCCAATGGAAACAACAACAGTCACTCTACATTACGCAGATGGAAATATTAACATTATGCCAAAGGAAATAAGCAAATCTTTAAAAGCAATTTAAAACTCTATTGCATCATTTTTTTAAAAAACGTATAAATAATAATGTAAATTTGGGGTCGTAGCTCAGTTGGGAGAGCGCTACAATGGCATTGTAGAGGTCAGGGGTTCGATTCCCCTCGGCTCCACCAAATCTCCAAATTTTTATTTTTTCTATCCCAAAAGGATAATTTTTATGCGTGAAAATAGCCCCTATGACGGCGCTCGAAATACAACACGTCCACAAAACTTAGATTCAATGAGCAATAGCATCAAAAAACTATCTCTTTTTTGTAGATACGCCAAGCCACATAAAACACGCGTGATAATTGCTTTTTTATCCGTACTGGGTGCTGGCGGCATTGTTCTAGCGTTTGGCACAGTAATTAAAGCAGTTATTGATCAGGGCTTCCTTTTTGAGAAAAACATACACTTACTTGCAACCCTTGGCGGCATTTTTGCTGCTGTGATTTTGCTATCTCTTTTCAGCTTTGGGCGCTGTTATTTTGTATCATGGCTAAGTGAACGTATTATTGCAGCGGTGCGACAAGATGCATTTAATCATCTACTTAACCTTGATATGAGCTACTATGAACAAGTCAAGCAAGGCGAACTTGTTTCTCGCTTAACAACAGATACAAGCTTACTGCAAATTGTTTTAGGTACGTCATTACCGATTGCTCTACGTAATTCAGTCCTACTTGTTGGTGGCCTTACCTTAATGATTATTACATCGCCAAAGTTAGCAATGTACGCACTTACACTCGTTCCTGTCATTATATTTCCTGCTATGATTTTTGGACAAAAGATTCGTAGTCTTTCAAAAAAAGCTCAGGAACGTCTTGGTGACCTCAGCGGATTTTTAAATGAAACAATATTAAACATACACACATGCCAAGCATTTACGCATGAAGAGATCGATAGACAAATTTTTAATGAATACACAGTAAACGCCTTTAATGCAGCTGTTGAACGTTCTTTACAACGATCTTTTTTAACTAGTTTTGTAATGGCAGTTTCTTTTGGTGCAATAGGTATCCTACTTTGGATAGGTGTATCAGACGTGCATAGTGGCGACTTAACATCAGGAACACTTTCAGCATTTCTCTTTTATGCAATTTTGGTTGCTGGGACGGCTGGGTCATTTAGCGAAGTATTTGGCGATTTAAAGCGTGCCTCTGGCGCTGCAGAGCGCATTATTGAGGTGTTTCGTATTAAATCAACGCTTTTTAAACCACATGCAAGGAAAATGAAACATCTTCCTTCACAAGGAACTGTAGCTATGCACAATGTGGACTTTGCATACCCTACTAATACCAAACAAGCAGCTTTAAATCATATTACTTTTTCTGTAAATCCAGGAGAACGCCTTGCTATTGTTGGGGCTTCTGGTTCCGGTAAATCGACGTTATTCTCGCTTCTTATGCGTTTTTACGAACCGCAAAGTGGATCTATTTTTATTGATGGTCACGATTACCGCGACCTTCCCTTACATGAATTAAGACATCGTATTGGTATTGTACCACAAGAGCCCGCTCTTTTTAGCGCAACTTTACTTGAAAATATTATGTATGGCCGTCCTGACGCAACAGATAAAGAACTTTTTGAAGCCATTAAAATTGCCCAACTTCAAGATGTTATCAGGCAACTACCGCAAGGCGTTCACACCTATGTTGGAACACGTGGTGTTCGTCTTTCTGGTGGCCAAAAGCAACGCGTGGCTATTGCACGTGCAGTTCTTCGTAATCCTCGAATTTTACTTCTTGATGAAGCAACAAGTGCGCTTGATGCAGAAAATGAACGTGCAGTTCAAGAAGGCCTAAAATACCTAACAAGCACACGCACAACTCTTGTTATTGCCCACAGACTTGCAACCGTATTGCACGCTGAAAAAATCATTGTTATGGATAAAGGGTGCATTCAAGCTATTGGAAATCACGCAGAACTATGTGAACACAACGCATTATACCGCCGACTTGCAACCTTACAATTTGCGGATAGCCTTAATTTGGAACCAGCGAGGCATAAAATATGACGCACTTACTTTAAAAAGAAGGTGCATTCAACAAAAATAATCAATTTAATTTCCAGCCCATTACTGAATATAATCATTTTAAACTGAGCCTTAATTTGATACGGTTAAGAATATTCTAATTCTAAAAATTTTACCAACGTTATAGTATAGAAAAACACATGAAGACACTCAGCCGGATAATTATCTCTATCTTTTTCATTTCTTTATTCTTTTACATATTTCCAAATAAAAAAAAATATGAAGATGCAATTGTAAATATCTATGACTGGTACGGCATGATACCAGCAGAAGTACTACAAGAATTTGAAAAAGAAACAGGAATTCGAGTTCGATACGATGTTTACGATAATAATGAAGTTTTAGAAGCAAAACTACTTGCTAGCAATTCAGGTTACGATGTTGTCTTTCCAACAGCAAGTCCATATGTTGCAAGACAGATTAAAGTTGGTATCTATCAACCACTTAATAAACAACTTCTATCTGAACTGAATGGTTTAAATAAAGAAATTGTCGAACAAATGCAATCTATTGACCCTGGTCTTATGTACGCGGTTCCCTATTATTGGGGCACACTTGGTATTGCTTATGATAAAGATAAGTTAAAAGAACGTCTTCCTAATGTTGATCTTGAAAGCAATGAAATTCTTTTTAACCCTGAAAATTTGAAAAAACTTAAAAGTTGCGGCGTTAGCTTTCTTGAAGAAGCAATCGATGTTGTTCCTCTTGTTCAGGCGTATTTAGGGTCATCTTCTGATAGTGAAAATGATGAAGATTTAAAAAAGGCATCTGATCACTTGCAAAAGTTACGACCATTTATTCGCCGTTTTACCTCTTCACGATTTATAAATGACTTAGTTCTAGGTGACGTATGCGTTGCCCAAGCATGGTCAGGTGATGCTCAACAAGCTGAAATTGACGCAAAAGAACTTAAGCGAAATATCGCCTATATTATTCCCAAAGAAGGAACAACTTTATGGATTGATTGCATGGCTATTCCTGTAGGGTCTCCTCATCCAATAAATGCACATAAATTTATCAATTTCTTGCTGCGCCCTGAAATAAGTGCGAAAATTACAAATAAAACAAAATTGCCAACAACAATCGATGCTGCCTTTCCTATGATAGAAAAGGCAATTCAAAAAAATAAATCAATTTATCCAAATAAAGAAGTGATGAAAAAATTACATTTAAACAAACCACAAACAAGTCATGAAAGCCTTAAATTTGACCGCGAGCGAACAAAGGCATGGATCAATATTCGTTTAAATAAAAAATAAAATAAAATAAAAGAGAACAAACATGCAACACCGTACCGGACAAAATGTATTAGAGCTGTGGCAAGATCCTACAGCAAAGCCTTACATTCAATTGGAAAACATTAGTAAAAGTTTTGATAACATTCACGCTGTTAAAAATTTAAACTTATCCGTTTATAAAGGCGAACTGTTTTCATTGCTCGGCGCATCAGGCTGCGGAAAGACAACGCTGCTTCGCATATTGGCGGGCTTTGAAAATCCAACATCTGGGCGTATTTTGATTGATGGTATAGACATCACTAACTGGCCTGCATACAAACGCCCTGTTAACATGATGTTTCAATCCTATGCATTGTTTCCACACATGACTGTTTTTCAAAATATTGCATTTGGACTAAAACAAGAACGCATGGAAAAATCAGAAATTAAACAGCGCGTGTTTCAAGTGCTTGAATTGGTTCAAATGGCATCCTTTGCGGATCGCAAACCAAATCAATTATCAGGTGGTCAAAAACAACGTGTCGCATTGGCTAGAAGTCTTGTTAAACAACCAAAACTTGTATTGCTTGACGAGCCTATGGCAGCACTTGATAAAAAACTACGTGAACAAACTCAATTTGAACTTGTTAACATTCAAGAAAAAGTGGGTGTGACGTTTATTGTTGTTACCCACGACCAAGAAGAAGCAATGACCATGTCAACGCGAATGGCTATCATGGAAGAAGGTCGCATTCGTCAAATTGGAGTTCCGCACGATATTTATGAATTTCCAAACTCTCGCTATGTTGCAGAATTTATTGGCACAATGAACGTTTTTAATGGCGTAGTTATTGCAGATGAACCTGACCATGTTGTCATAGATGCTCCAGAAGCTGGTGGACAACTTTATATTACACATACAGCAGCAATGCCACTAGGAGCACATGTTTCTGTTGCTATTCGGCCTGAAAAAATAACAATTTCAACTATTTCACCAGATGAATATCCTTTGCAAACATTCCAAGAGGAAGAAATTCTTGATGAATCTAATGAAGAGGCAACTCAATTAGAGCAACAAATGGAAGTCCCTTTAAAACGCAATTGTGCCAAAGGGATTGTACGTGAAATTGGCTACCTAGGAGATATGTCTATTTATCATATTGAGCTTGAATCAGGTAAACGCGTGCAAGCTGCTATGACGAATTTGCTACGTTTAACAGATCGTGACGTAAAGTGGGATGATGAAGTTTATCTTTATTGGCGTCCGGAAAATGGTATTGTGTTAACTGGATAGAACTAATCTTTTATAGAAAAGCTGATGATAAAAAAATTCAAATACCCTGTTAGCATTAAAAATGGCTCTTATTAAAAATAGATGGGTAAATAGTTAAGAGACATGTTAGATTTCTTTTAAAAAAAGAAGAATTAACATGGATCGCCGTTTTTTATTTTCAAAAGCTTTAAAGATTAGGCTGTGTTGCACAAAAAAAGAGCATGCCGTAAGTTTTATCCGTTCTTTTTCCACTTGTTTAATATGTTTATTGTAATACTATAATAGTATCTTTAATAACAATAGTATCTTTAATAACATTTGAAAATCATCTTGCAATTGAAAGGAAATATTTATGATAACGTACATATTAATCTTTTTTGTTTTAGGTATTATTTCTGCTTAGGCTATGGTCGAGCTGCCGGAACTTTTACATCTATTAGTAAAATTCTAGCCATTTTATTTCTATAGTTATTTATAGGAAGCTTATTAAATGGGGACCTGTGGAAGAAATGCCAAAACTGCTCATTTTCTATTTCATTACCAGTTTAAGTCCTTATTGAAATGAAAATTTTAATATTTAAGATCCAAACAATATTTTACTATTAGATTAATTAAAATATTATTGCCAAAATCATTGAAAAAAAACAAAAGATGTTGAGATTTAATCCCAAAATGAACAATTTTGGCATTTCTTCCACAAGACCCCTATTAGCTTCTAGCACTCCATATAGTCGAGTAGCCAGCCCAGGATTACTCTATACACTACTCCCCCTAAACAGAACTCTGTGACTCTTTCAAATTACTTGTACAAAACTTTGCACATTGCGTATTATGGTCTTTTTCTTTTTGAACTAGAAAGTGATACTAATGCTTGCACAGTAATAAAGTTTTCAATACGCTCTCGTGTATTGATATCCATCTGTTCATTTTGCACCAGTGTAATAGCGATTTGTGCAATTTCTTGATGGTAGTGATCTAATGCAAAAATTCCTAAAATATTTGAAGAAAGTCCAGCTTCTGCATTTATATTCACCTGTTTGTTTCCCATGAATGTAGTAACGAATGGTGCAATTTTTTTATGGTACTGATTTAATGCAGCACGTGCTAAAATAGATATAGCAAGGCCAGCTCGCGTATTAATATTAACCTGTTCGTCTTGCGTGAGTATATTGGCGATTGGCGCAACAATATCGAGATGCTGATCCAATGCACGATGTGTTAAAATATTATTTGCAATTTCAGCTCGTGTATTGATATCCACCTGTTCGTTTTGCGTCAGTGTAATAGCGATTGGTGCAATTTCTTGATGGTAATGAACTAATGCAGCATGTGCTAAAATGGATACTGCAAGGTCAGCTCGTGTATTGATCTTAACCTTTTCGTCTTGCGTGAGTATAGTGGCGATTGGCGCAACAATATCGAGATACTGATCCAATGCACGATTTATTAAAAATTTATTTGCAATTTCAGCTCGTGTATTGATATTTTTTCTTTATTTCTAATAAAACTAATCGCGAAATCAATATCTGATATGCTAGTCAAATTTACTTGAGATAGATTTATATAAGAATCAGAAGAATCATTAATATTTTGAGCAGAAAAACAAGCAACATTGTTTAAAAAAATCATCGTTAAGCAGCTAATAAAGTATTTTTTTATAAGATATTTTTCTTTAAAAAGATAACATGTATTAATATATAGTTATTTATATTTCATATTTCAACATAAATTATTTTTCATCTGTAATTAATATTTAAAAAAATATCGCACCTTTAGATTATGAGACACTTAACTGGGTGATCGGGGCTGTGTTGCATAAAAGAAAATTGTCATTTTCCAAAGTAGAGTTCAATTGCGTGTGAGGTAAACTGCCAAACTTGAAATAGTTCTTTAAAAGTGGAGTGCATTTTTTTCTGTTTTTTTTCAAAGACAAGTTAACTAAATATTATTTTGATCAAAGTGCAGCTCATCTGTGTAGTGAATTTGGGTAAATATGAGATATATTTCAAAAATTAATGATGCCCATTGATGTGTTAGACAACAAAGAATCGAGGTAGTATGTGACATTACAACACAACAGATATTACTATTCAGAGTTTTATGTCTTAGAAATTGAGCCACTCTTTGACAAAAAGTGAACTGTACTTCAAAAAAAGACATATCCTTCATAGATGAGACGGAACCGCATGGTAGATGCATTACAGAATTTATTGCCTAATTATACAAAGTTTCTATAAACACCTTAAAATAAAATTTAAATTATAAGCGTTAAAAAGTACTAAACTTTATACAGGCACTGCTATTTCTAATAATATTTGCATCCAATCCTTAATCGGCTTTCCACAGATAATAGCTTCAGTTCCCTCTTTCGGAACGTGTATGTAAACATCAAGTACATCTTCATAGGTCCAATTTTTTATTAATTCAAAAGCTGCATCAAGAGCTGCTTTGTTATAAAACAAATTCACCCAAAAAGACGTAACTGCCATAATATGATCAACATCGCCACTGTCTGCGCCACGTAATTCAATGAAGCGCTTCAACCTAACTTCTGGGAATGCCACTGATATATGATCGTCAAAGTCGCTCAGTGTTGCAAAATCACCTTCAAATCCAGGTAAAATACCATTCATAAAATCATAAAATGAATGCCCCGCCATATCATAATATTGACCATCACGCTTAACAAAGTACATAGGTACTTCAAGTAAATAATCTACATAACGTTCAAAGCCGAAATCATCATCAAAGACGAACGGTAAAATTCCTGAACGTGCTGGATCTGTGTTTTGCCAAACAAGTGTGCGATATTGTTTATACCCCGAATCTTTTCCTTCCACCATCGTTGACTTCGCAAAATATGCTGCAACTAACGGCTGCAATGCCATACCCACACGCATTTTACGTGCCATGTCAGCCTCAGATGAGTAATCAAGATTAACCTGCACCGTACATGTGCGCGTCATCATATCGAGCCCCATGGAACCTACAGTTTCCATATAGCGGCTCATAATAGCATAACGCCCTTTAGGCATCCAATGCATTGATTCACGCGTATTATAGGGATCAAAGCCTGCTGCCAAAAATGAAATATTTAACTCTTTCGATGCCATATCAAGACGTTCAAAATGTTGCGTAATTTCAAGGCGCACTTCTTCTATCGTTTTAAGCGGTGCACCTGCAAGCTCAAATTGTCCACCTGGCTCTAAGCTAATAGACTGCCTTGTGTTAGGATTAAAAAGCCCTATAAGCTTTCCTCTTTCACGAACATCTTTATAACCAAATTGTTTAAAAAAAACGAGTAGCTCCTTAATGCCGGATTTTCCAGCATAGGCTGCTCTTGTCATATTAGGTTGAAAAACAAATTGTTCATGCTCAATACCAATTGCAAATCGTTTTCTAGATTTACATGCATTTTGAAAAACAGCCACTAAATCAGCTTTTTTTAACATGTGCAGCTTCCTCTTCTTTAAAAATGCCTGCGCCTAACCGCTCAAGCGCTTCTCTTAACTTATCATCCTTAATCGTTCGTGTAATTTCTTTTATCTCTGAGGTTTTTTCTTCAGATAAAACAATTTGATTAACACAACTTTTATTTTTTTTATTTATAACCAAACCCGCTTGAAACCGAATTTGAACAACCGCTTTATAACCAAAATAACGATTAATACGATCGATGATTTGCGGAGATTGGGCCTGCAACAAAGGAATAGCCGCTGAAATACAGCGCAAATGCAAGACACCATCTATCTTTTTTCCGAGTGGAAATTTCAACTGCATAAAACTTGTAACGTCAGCAAAATGCTTGCCAATAATATCCGGCCAATCGAGCAAAATTTGAACATAGGCTTTACCATAGTTATCCATCAAAGGTTTCAAAAGAACCTTTGTTGTTACGGAAATTCGATTAATTCCATGGCGTTTTTGCGCTGAATCAGTTAGGTATTGAGTATAGTTTTTTTTCATCATAAGCAACACTGTGCAATCTTCACAACTTTTTGTCAATTCTGATGTCACTTTAGTGAATAATTCATCCAATAGAAAACGGCTTTTAGATTGGTATTTTTTAATTAAACGTAAAATGCCATGGCGTGCAGAAATTGGCCAAGAACCAAACCCGTATTATGTGTTAGTCAGTGAATTTATGCTGCAGCAAACAACCGTGCAAACAGTGATTCCTTACTTTGAACGTTTTATTCAGAAGTTTCCAACACTTGAATCGCTAGCAAACGCTTCGCTAGACGACGTCTATGCTTTATGGCAAGGCCTTGGTTATTACTCGCGGGCAAAAAACCTGCACAAAGCATGCCAACAAATTTGTGAATTTGGCTACTTCCCCAAAGATATTGAAAAACTAAAAACCTTAGCGGGCGTTGGACCCTACACAAGTGCATCTATTTCAGCTATCGCTTTTGATAACCCAACAATGCCTGTAGATGGAAATGTCATGCGTGTTTTATCGCGTTTGTTTACTCTACCAGAACCAAAAGGACCAAAACTCCACGATCTTGTACAAAATTGCGTATCTATGTTTGCAGCAAAAAAAGACAATACCCATAGTGCACAAGCACTCATGGAACTTGGTGCGCTTGTATGCAAACCTAAAAATCCTTTGTGCAACGAATGCCCTTTATCAGTTGAATGTCAAGCATTTAAAACAAATACAATTGATCTTTACCCTAAGCTTCTTGCAAAAGCTATAAAGCCAAAACGAATTGCTACTGCCTACGTTATAATAAATCCACTAGACCAGCTATTAATTGAAAAACGTCCTGATAAGGGATTATTTTCAAATATGTTTATTTTTCCAACAACATGCTTTGAATTTGACCCTATTTCTTTGCCCGATCTGGTCATTCAAAAACAATATGAAAAACCTATCAAACATGTGTTTAGCCACTTTGATCTTCAACTAACAGTCATTATGGCAAGTACCAAAAAAATCACTGATGGCATTTGGGTATCTCCGCACGAGCTTTCCAAGTATGGAATGCCTACACTAATGCATAAAGTGGTAAAAGTTTGGGAGGATTTTTATAAAGAATCTACGAAAAATTTCCACTAAATAAAAAAATAGTGCTTGCCAAACCGTCCGTTTTCTCCTATAAATAAACAATAAGTTCGGGAAGTAGCGCAGCCTGGTAGCGCGCCAGTTTTGGGTACTGGATGTCGGAGGTTCAAATCCTCTCTTCCCGACCACTTATATTTAAAGGTCATAAAAATGATTTATGCAAAAATATACCCAACAAAAAAATCCCCTACACAATCAGGTAGAGCCAGACAAGCCGGATGGGTCCTTGACGTCGAAAGTAACCCAGGTAGCATTAGGGATCTAGAAACAGCCTGGAATGCAACATCAGATACACTTCGACAGATTAAAATCACTTTTGACTCGCTTATATCGGCACGTACCTTCGCTGATAGTCATAACTTAAAATATTCGATTGACGCAGCGCACATCGCATCTCCACGAAGACGTACCTACGCAGAAAATTTTAGGCGTGCACAATAAAATTTTTACAAAGCAGAAAAAGATCATTCTTATTCTGTGTGATAAAGGCAAAATTGGTACACTTCGTCAATGTGAGGCGCTTGCAAAGCCTTTAGCAAACCATTTTGATGCCGAACTTATTTATATAGATGTTAATCTTCCTTTTTGGTTTAAAGTTCTGACTCCACGCTTAACACGCCATTGGCCAATAGCACTACTACCTACAAACATCAAAAAACAACCATCTCTTATCATTGCAGCAGGCAGACAAGCATTTTTACTTGCATCACCGGTTGCAAAACACATACCAACTATTGCGCTTCTAAATCCGCGCTGCCCACTTAATTATTTTAAGGTTATTATCCCGCCGCAACATGACGGTATTGGAGAGCATACAAATGTTATTGAAACGTTAGGATCATTACATCCTCATAATAGTGCATCTTTTACCACAAAGCCTTTTAAAGACCACAATATAATCACAGTTCTTTTAGGTGGAAATAGCAAACATTACACCTTTCAAGAAAAAGACTTTATTGAAATTTCTACTTATTTAAAAGAAAAAGCAGCAAGCAAATCCCACACAAAAATTTTAATTTCCCCCTCACGCCGAACACCTATGTTTGGTGTTGACATACTAAGACGTGAGTTAGCTCACATTGATTCTACTATTTGGGACAACACAGGCGAGAACCCTTACTTTTCCTATATAGGGGCAGCGAATGAAATTCTTGTTACAAGCGATTCAATCAGCATGATTTCAGAAGCCTGTTATCTTGGGAAACCCGTTGAAATTTGGCAACTTCCTATTTGTAACAAACGCTTTGATCGTTTTTATAAAGCTATAATAAAGGCTCAACATGCAGTTTTTGCAAGAAAAAAATGGCCTGAAAAATTTAAGCCACTAAAAGAACTCGATCGCATTTTACCTATATTAATTAAAAAAATATAAATTCTAGGCAGCTTTATCGCTTGCTCTAAGAACATCCTTCACTTTTTGTGCTAGATCTTTCAATGTAAATGGCTTTTGCAAAAAATGAATATCTGCATTGTGGCCTAAATTTTTTCTAAATGTATCTTCTGTGTATCCTGATATAAAAATAGTTTTCATCTCAGGATAAATATCTCTAATTTTTTTACAAAGCGTTGGACCATCCATATGAGGCATAACAACGTCGGTTACAAGCAAATCAAATTTTTCGCCTTGCTCAACAAGTTCTAATGCCTTATTTCCATTCTCTGCTTCAATAATCGTATATCCCTTATCACGCAATGCACGTGCGCTAAACAGACGCACAGCATCTTCGTCTTCTACAAGCATAATAGTTTCATTTCCCGTCAAATCACCAGCAGGTGCTTCTACGATTGGTGCAAGAATTACTTCTACACCCGTGTAGCGTGGTAGATAAATTTTAAAGGATGTCCCTTTATTAAGTTCACTATCAACACCAACAAAACCGCCAGTTTGTTTTACGATTCCGTAAACAGTTGATAATCCAAGCCCAGTTCCTGCACCCACTTCTTTTGTTGAAAAAAATGGTTCAAAAATATGCTCAATCGTTTCAGGATCAATCCCATGACCAGAATCAATTACCTCGATCAAAACATAATCACCTACAGGCATTGCATCATGTCCTAACTGTCTGGACGATTTGTTAGTGTGCTGACTTGTTCTAATAATAAGTTTTCCACCTTCAACCATGGCATCTCGTGCATTTACAGCAAGGTTAATAATGACTTGCTCAAGCTGGCTTGCATCGACCATGATAGGCCACAAATCGCGCCCATGCACCATTTGTAAGTCTATGCGTGCACCAATTAAACGACGAAGCAAAGCAGTTAATTCAGCAAGTGTATCTGTGATATTAAGCACTTTAGGCTGTAAATTTTGCTGACGTGAAAATGCCAATAATTGCCGTACTAAATTTGCTGCGCGATTCGCATTTTGCTTAATTTGAACGATATCCGTATAAGAAGGATCATTTGGCATATATCGCTGTAACAATAAATCGCAAAAACCAATCATAGCTGTCAAAAGATTATTAAAGTCATGTGCAATACCGCCAGCTAATTGTCCAACTGCTTGCATTTTCTGCGATTGAATAAATTGTTGCTCAAGACGTTTTTGCTCTGATGTATCAATAAATTGAACAATAAGAGGTGAATCATTAGTGACAACAATAGAATCTTTAATTACACGCACGTAAGCGGTTGAATGCATTTTTCCGCCCTTAAAACGAATATCAAATGGAACAACATCACCATCAGTTTCCCTTGAACAATTAAGCTTTCGAACTATTTCATCAACTTGTGCAGATTCAATTATGTCGTAAAAATTATCGCCTACTTTTAGTGATGTACCATCAATTGAACTGATGTCCGTTATAAGCTCTTCAAATGCAAAATTTAATGCAGATATAACACCCGTTGATTCTAAAATAACAGATGGAATTGGTGCATATAAAAAACATTCTTGTGTTGAAGCATTATCGTCTTCCATATGTTCAAATTTTGTTGACGGATCAAGTTTACATAGCAATCCAGCAGAAATTTTCCCATTCTCACTAACGGGCGGAAACCAAAGTGCTTTAAACACTTGCTTTTTATTTGGCTTGACGGTAACTAAACCAGTGCTAGCTGCTCCGCCTTTTTGAAAATCAATAAAATCACTTAAAGGTTGCCCTAATACACGTTCTTTCGATTGACCAAGCCACTTTGTTAATGTTTCGTTTAGCCCCACAAGATGCTGTGTTTTATTTAGATAAACAAGGCCAAATGGAATTGTATCTACAAAATTTTCAAGCTGCTTGTAGTTGTTTCTTGTTTGATCATACCCATCAAAATATTCAGTCACATCTGTAAGTGCAACCAGGACATAATGTTTGCCATTCATTTGCAAATGATCAAGTGGAGACACATGTGACAACCACCAGCGCTTTTGCTGCCCAAGCCCATCACCACCACCAACAAGCAAACAGACACCAGGCTGGCAGTCGTCAACCCACATTTTAAATTGAGAAGCCTCTGCAGTTGGGGATAAGCGAAGCATAATTTTTCTTAAAAATTCACGCTTACTAGGATATGCATGAGGATGCGTTGTTAAAATTGTTTGGCCATCTTCGTCAAAGACAACAATTTCGTGGTGATACCCAAGAGCATTTGCTATTGCACGCGTTAACTGCACATGCTGCGATAAAAATTTAAGAAAACGACGATCTCTAAATGTTAGACCTAAAAAGGAGACGCCAAAAATGGTGATTGCAGCAACAATACCCCAATGAAGAATTTCTAATTGAGTAGAGTTATTCGCACTATATGTAACTGCGCTCAAAATAAGAACCCAAATAAAAATTAGTATAAATAACGTTGTGTTTTTAATTTTTGTATCCATAAACTTTTAATCAATTTTTTTTATTATTAACTGCATATTAACGATAGCAAGCATTCATCTATCTAGAAAGCAGAAAATCACTAATTTTAGAAAATCACTTTATTATTCCTATTAAAGAAGCTTGCCCACCAAAGCGTTCGTGTCTTTTATGTGTTGATCTTCTAAAGCTAAAGTAATCATCTTCTTGCGCGTAAGTGTTCACAGAAGATGCATCTATGCAGGAAATTTCACTACTTTGAAGCGTACGATAAACAGCCATGGGTAAATCAAATGAATAAGTTTTTTTCTCTTTTTCGGCACAAGAGGGTAATTCCCATAACTTGAATAAATCAGAAAATTGAGGAAATGAATCAACTACGTCAGAGCCTACTTCATAGCTTTCAGACCAAATGCAAGGACCTATGGCTGTTTTAATATTTTTTTTATTAGCACCCATTTCAAGCATAACATTAATGGTATTTTGTAAAATTCCATCGGCTAGCCCTTTCCATCCAGCATGTGCAGCAGCAATTATTTTTGTAAAAGGATCTACAAAAATAACAGGCACACAATCAGCAGTTTGAACGCCTATCAATAGATTTTTTTGTCTTGTAACCAACGCGTCTGCTATAGGAATATCTTCACCAAAAGGTGCATCAATCACTTTTACTATATTTGTATGTTTTTGATATGCAAGTACAACAGGTGCAGATTCCATCAGTAAAGCACTTGCCATAAACTGCTTATTTTTCAATACATTTTGAGGCAAATCACCTTTTTGCAATGAAATATTTAAGCTTTCAAATTCACCTTCACTAACTCCGCCTTTTCGTCCAAAAAATCCATGTTTTAACCACGGGATATCATTTAAATTGGAGGCTTTTAGATGAGGAGGCATAACGTCAACCTTGCTGTTAAAGAAGCTTTTCATGTAGGATACAATAAAATAATTTATTATAAAACATATTCAAATGACAAAATTACAACCTGTTCGTGGCACACGTGATTTACTTGATTTACGACTTTTGCACTATAAAGCGATTCAAAGTATTGCTGATGAAACAGCAACCTTATATGGGTACGCCCCTATTGAAACGCCTATTTTTGAATACACATCTGTCTTTACAAAACCACTTGGTGAAACCTCAGATATTGTAGGCAAAGAAATGTATACGTTCAATGATCGTGGTGGAGAATCGATTACGCTTCGTCCAGAAGGAACAGCCCCCGTTGTTCGTGCAATCATGTCTGAAGGCCTTACACAAACATTACCGCAACGTCGCATTTTGCAAGGCCCAATGTTTCGTTATGAGCGTCCACAAAAAGGACGTTATCGTCAGTTTTATCAAATAAGCATTGAATGCGTTGGCATTACAACCTACCATGCCGATGTTGAAGTCATTTCAATGGCTCATGACTTTCTGTCTCGTATTGGTGTGAAAAATAGCGTTTTGCATCTCAACACTCTTGGTGATATGGAAAGCCGTTTAAACTATAGAACAGCACTTATTGCATACTTTGAACAACATAAAGAAAAACTCTCAGAAGACAGTCGCATTCGCCTTGAAAAAAACCCACTTCGCATCCTTGATTCAAAAGATCCAGACGATAAAGCATTATGTGTAAAAGCTCCAAAATTAAACGCCTACCTTAACACGTCATCATCTGAATTTTTTGAAAAGATTTGCCTTGCACTTAAAGCATTAGGTATAAAATACCACATTGATGAAAACCTTGTACGCGGTATGGATTATTATTGTCACACAGTATTTGAATTCAAGTCAGCCGATCTTGGCGCTCAAGACACACTTCTTGGCGGTGGACGTTATGACGGTTTAATGGAACAAATGGGAGGACCTTCTATGCCTGCTGTTGGTTGGGCATGCGGCTTAGACCGACTTGCATTGCTTAAAACAGATCTCAAAATTACAATTCCCACACCCATTGCTTGTATCATTCCATTTAGCGAAGAACAAGAAAAAGAAGCAATGATCCTAGCACAACACTTAAGAACAGCTAACATATCTTCTGAAATACTCACACAAAGCAATATTGGGAAAAGACTCAAAGCTGCAGTCAAAAAAGGTGCGCTTTACGCTGTTATTATTGGGGAAGATGAAGTTAAAACAGGGAAATATACAGTAAAAGATTTAAAAGCCAAAGAAGATTCTTTTGAAAAAGAATTATTACTTGATATTGAAAGTCTTATTAGTCACGTTCAAAATTAAATATATTATATAATAAATAATATGTTTATCGTCAAAACGCAATCCATTGCCAAGGAAAACCATAAATAGGTTTTCCTTAGGCTAACAGCACTGAACAAGAAAAGAGAGAAAATGAGGCCAATTTAAGCAACCATTTTTATCTTTTGTTCAGCATGAGAAATTTATTACCCATTAACAGCATCTTTAAAGTTTTTACCAGCTTTAAAAACCGGGCGCTTTGAAGCTTTAATTTGTAAAGTTTCGCCAGTGCGTGGGTTGCGACCTTCTCTAGCAGCAGACGATTGCACAGCAAAAGAACCAAATCCTAAGAATTTAACTTCACCGCCAGATTTTAGCGTCTCTGTTATAGTATCAAGCAATGTTGTCACAACAGCATCAACATCAGCTGATGAAATTTTCGTTGTTTTTGTAATGTGCGCAATTAATTCTGATTTTGAAAGTGTAGACATGATAAATCCTTATGGAAAATTAAACTTTCTTATCCTGTAACAAAACAATACCCGCAATCAAGCCCTTCTATGCTTGTTTAAAAAAAAAAATTAAAAAATGTGAACTGAATGACACGCAAATCACACTAATTGCCCGTGCATTACTATTTACTTCATGCTCATACATAAGGTAAGATTAGGGTACATTAATCAAAAGTGAGCATTTTTATGACAGCACGCGGTGGAAAACGAATAGGTGCCGGCCGAAAACCAAATTCAGGCAAATTTAAAGAACCAACTCAAGCTATTCGCGTACCCAAAAGCTACATACAACCATTAACCGAATGGCTTGCTGAAATTAAAAACACAACAAACAAAGATTCTGTCATCACGCCACCTACTGAACATCTAAGCAATCAAACGCAAAGTCCATTTTTAAAAAAAGAAACTAAGCCACTTCATGTCCTGCATACAGAACCGTCATCTATTTCATATGATATTCCTTTTTACGATTGCACTGTTTCAGCAGGATTTCCATCGCCAGCAGATGATTCATTCAGCATTACAATGGATCTTAACAAACATCTTGTTCAAAACGCACCCGCAACATTTTTTGTACGCACATCAGGCGAGTCCATGCTTGGAGCAGGCATACACGATGGAGACCTGCTTGTTGTTGATCGATCATTAACAGCAAAAAGCCAGGATATTGTTATTGCAGCAGTTAATGGCGACTTAACAGTCAAACGTTTAATTTTTAATAATGGCAGAACAATATTAAAAGCTGAAAATCCTGAGTTCTCAAATATTGAATTAACTGATGAAATGTCTGTTAGCCTTTGGGGTGTTGTCACCAATGTCATTCACAGTCTGCGCGGCTAACCGTCCAACCACGTTTGCGCTTATTGATGGAAATAACTTTTTTGTAAGTTGCGAGCGTGTTTTTAATCCATACTTAAACCATAAACCTGTTATTGTATTATCTGGAAACGATGGATGTGCTATTGCACGTAGCAATGAAGCAAAAGCTCTTAATATAGCGATGAGCGCCGCACTCCACACTTTTTCACATCTAGTCAAACAACATGATATACAATTGCTATCATGCAACTTTGAACTCTATTCAGACTTAAGCACACGCATGATGAAAGTATTGCAAACATTCACAGCCAATATTGATATTTCTTCTATTGATGAAGCTTTTCTTGATTTATCTTCCATACCCAATATTGATCAGGAAAACTTTGCCCAAACAATTCATAAAACTATCTTTAAATGTATAGGAATTCCCGTAACGATTGGCATTGCACCTACAAAAACACTTACAAAAATAGCAAATCGAATTGCAAAGAAGACTCAAACCTCTGTCAAATCTATTCAAACGCCTCATGAAATAGAAAGTGCATTAAAGCAAACAGACATATCAGCTGTTTGGGGTATAGGGCGCGCTCTTGCTCCAAAATTAAAAGAAATAGGGCTTTATACAGCTTTTGACCTTGCACAAAAAGACCCGAGATGGGCACGTAAAATGATAGGTATTATGGGAGAGCGTCTCGTGCGTGAACTTCAAGGCACTTCTTGTATTGCCTTCAATGCAGATGAAGACGACAAAAAAAGCATCCAAGTAACTCGAAGCTTTGGTGTTAAACTTACAGAATTTAATGATATCGCGGAAGCAATATCATTACATGCAACACGACTTGGCGAACAATTACGCGCGAAAAAATTAATCACGCCTACAATTTCAGTTTTTTGCCGCACCAGTCCTTTTGGGAATTCTCCTTATTTTAAAGGCATTGGTGTTACTGGATTTGATACACCAACAAATGATACACAGCTACTCATTAAAGGTGCTATTAAAGCATTAAGCCAGGCATATCAATTAGGCCATTCATTTCAATCAGCTGGCGTACATGCTATGGGTTTATTGCAAGAAGGCCAAGTCATACAAAAGATTTTGTTTACCCCATCAAATGATTTATCCTCAAAGGAAAAAAACAAACGATCAAGGTCTTTAAATGAAGCTATTGACATCATTAACAAACGTACAGGAAAAGATACCGTCTTTTGGGCATCAAGTGGTATTAACCCCAAGCATGTGCCACATCAAGGAAAACGAAGTAATAGATATACAACACGCTGGGATGAGCTTAAAATTGTAATATGAATGAGCATCGTGCTTTGTTTATATTTTGATCAAATCCAATACAAAACGCACGTCATTCTGTGGAATAACATCGACATAGCGCGTTGTTGTTGGCGCGCAATAGGCATTTTCAAACCCAAGCCTTGCTGATTCTTTCAATCGTGACTCTGCTTGACTTACAGACCGAACTTCACCCGTTAGTCCAATTTCACCAAAATAAACACATTTTCCATAAATTGGGTTATTGCTAAGCGCCGAAATGAGTGATGCTGCCATAGCTAAATCTGCAGCAGGTTCTGTAATCTTCAAACCACCAACGACATTTAAGTAAATATCTTTTCCAGCAAAGCTCAAACCACAGCGCGCTTCAAGAACAGCCACAATCATAGCCAAGCGGTTCACATCCCACCCCACTGTCGTGCGTTTAGGCGACGCATAAGAGGAAGGAGCAACAAGAGCTTGCACTTCTACTAACAAAGGTCTAGTTCCTTCAACGCCTGCAAAGATAGCTGTTCCGCTAACTGGCGTTTCATGCTGCGATAAGAATAGTTCAGATGGATTATCAATGGGCCGCAAGCCTCCCTCTTCCATCGCAAAAACACCAATCTCATTCGATGGACCAAAGCGATTTTTAACAGATCGGAGTAAGCGATAGTCATAGGCACCATCGCCTTCAAAATATAAAACTGTATCAACCATGTGTTCTAATACACGCGGCCCCGCAAGCGTACCTTCTTTAGTCACGTGCCCAACAAGAACAAGCACAAATCCCTTTTTTTTGGCAAGCTGAATAAGTTCAAATGCACATGCACGCACTTGTGAAACACTACCTGGCGCAGACTCGATCATATCGCTGGCAATCGTTTGTATTGAATCAACAACAACCACGTCAACAGCAGGCATTCGATTTAATGCGCCAATAATATCAGCTAATTGAGTCGCTGCTGCTAAATGAACAGGAGTATTAGCTAATCCTAATCGATTTGCGCGAAGGCGAATCTGAGAGGTAGCCTCTTCGCCTGAAATATAAACACAAGCATGTTCACCCGCCATTTTAGAGACAATTTGCAAAAGTAAGGTGGACTTTCCAATTCCAGGATCACCACCTATTAATAACACAGAGCCAGGCACCATGCCGCCTCCACATACGCGATCAAATTCAGTTAAATGACTTTGTAATCGTATTTGGTTTTTTTTATCTTCTTCATCAATAGCTAAGTTTTCAAAAAAGTGATCCAAAGAAATACGTGATGGCTTTGTACTTTTTGAGCTAACGCTTTCTTCAACTAAACGATTCCATGCGCCACAACCTTCGCATCTCCCTGTCCATTTTGAATGATGTGTACCGCAATCTTGACAAACATATCGATGTGTTATTTTTGCCATAATTCTTTACGCATGTGCTTGCTTAATTACAGAAACTAAACCATCAATAATATTGTTAATGGCAACAGCGGATAAAATAATTCCAAACACGCGAGTAAGAACATTTGTGCCTGTGTCACCTAAAACACGCATCAAACGATCGCCTATCAATAAGCACATTAAAGAAATCGCCGAAATAAGAAGAACAACACCTATGATGCTGGCTTCAGCATAAAAAGGCATGTCATGCGCACGCCTCATTAACAATGCAACAGTTGTTAATGCTCCAGGCCCTGCAAGTAAAGGAATAGCCAGAGGATAAACAGCAACATCCTCACACGTGTTTGATCCAATTTTTTCGCTAGACGAAACTGGACTTGACTTTCTATCCGAAAGAACCATTTGAATAGCAGCTAGCAGTAAGAGCAATCCCCCAGTTATGCGAAACGCTTCAGGGGATATATGCATCAGAGTAAGCAACCAATCTCCTAAAAATGCAAACAAAAGCAATAAAACAACAGAAATCAAACATGCTTTTTTCGCAACTTTGCGCTTCACTTCAATAGAATCGTTTTGTGTTAGAGATACAAAAACAGGCACAACAGAAAATGGGTTAACGATAACAAGCAAAGTAACAAATGCTTGAAAAATAAAATCGGACATGGAATGCTTAACTAAAATTAGAGAGAGATAAATTAGTCTAACAAGTTTGTAAATTAGATGCCAAACATTTGTTGAAAATCCTATTCAAATATAAAAAAGAGCAAAGAAAAAAGAGTTATTTAAGAAAAATAAGTTTTAGTTCAAGACAGGTTGAGCACGTAGCGACTACAACTTAATCGGCCGCAACATCATTTGAGGTGGCACAAAATTCTTTTGCGTATGTTCCGCGTCGAAAAAAATCAGAATATATAAAGCACAATTACAACAAGAAGTGTTAGTCGGTGCCAAAGAAACTGAGGTATGAGAACCTATTGTGTAAGCAAACAAATGAAAATGAACACGCGCCTGTTCAAGAAAAAGAACTTATAAAGAGCAAAAAAAAAGACATGCTCAAACAAATTTAAGAAAGCCCCTAACATATCATCACAAAAGACTTCGCCCCAAAAGTCTACAGGTAAAGACGGGGATTTAAGGTCTAAAATAAGAACCCATAATGATCAAAACCGACCTTATGAAATATATGGCATTCTACACTGAAATTTTAAAATAAGCCAAAAATATAAATATTTTTTTAATCCACTTTTTTATTAATTTTATTTTATATAATTCCTCAATAATATCAGTTGCAGAACTATCTTGCGCGCATGCTTTTGTTTCCTGCAAAATAGGAGATTCTTTAATTTTTTTATCAGAGTTTAGTGTTGTTTCTAAAGATTTTCCTTCAGACACAAATATATTTGCACCAATAAGTGATATTAAAACAGCAACAAACAACACAAGACAAAGCAAAGAAAAGCTAGTAATTTGCTCACACACATAAGCTGTTAACAAATACATGAGCGAATGAGAAAATGCCCATATAAACAAAAGATAAGTATATCGAGCACTTACAGGAAAGCTTTTGTTAATTTTAGGAGTTGCAGGCGTAAGACCTTGCCCTAAACAATTTACAATGACTTGAATAAAGGTTAATGCCCAGTAGTTGCGAATACCATTAAAGCCGATTGCCAAAATCGGCAAAATGCATAGCAACGCAATTAATTTAAATTTAAGAATTTTAAATGGATCAATTTTCAAACCTAGTAAGCCATAAAAAATTTCGGAGCACATAACAATAAACAAAACACACGTTGTTTGCGTCATAACAACATTTGGACTCATGCCATATTCATTTACAAGCAAAGAAGGTATGTATGCTAATGAAAAATAAAACGCCACTGCTGGAAAAAAATACATCGCAAAAAGGGCAAATATATTACGATTATTTAAATTAAGAGATGTATAGTGCTCTATCATTTTTTTTCGTTTTTTTCTTTTTTGTAACTCTCTTAAAAACTCAGGTGTTTCTTTCAATGTTTTTCTAGCAATTGTGCCTAAAACGGCAACTCCTGAGCCGATATAAAACGGTATTTTCCATCCATCTTCTGGCGATAAATATAAGCAAAGAGCACCAATGCCGCATGCAACTAAACCACCAAGTGAGCAGGTTGCCTCAACGAGGGCACTGCAAAAATAAACCATTGGTTTTGGAACTGTTTCAGTTATAAAAACGTCTGCGGCAATGCATTCGCCTCCTGATGCAAATCCTTGGACAAGGCGCAATGTTAAAAATAAAACAGCTGATAACATCCCCCATTCAGCGTATGGAGGGATATTAGGAATTATAATGCATGAAATTGACATTAAAAATGTTGTTGCAATCAAAACAGGTACACGACCAATATTATCTCCTATGTATCCCCAAAAAAGAGCAGCAAGAGGTCGAATGCAAAAGGAAGAACAGAAAGTAAATGTCATTAGAAGTGGGGCTAATGCCGATTCAACAGGTAGAAAAATTTTACTGAGCACAAGAGTTAAGTGCACAGCCAACATAAGGTCAAAAAAATCAAGAAAATTACCAATTAATACAATTGAAACAATTTTTTTTGTTTCAAATGGCATTGATACCTTAATTGGAGGGTAAGACATAATCATCACCTGCTAAAAAGCATAACTATTCGAACTGTATGAATAAAAAAAAATACATTCAAGTTGAAATATGTCTAGATATTCTTGTTTAAAATGAATTTTATTTTAAGCAACGTCTTACCCGAAAAAAGGAAATAATTTTATTGAAAGCGCACTACAGTCAATATTCTTTCAAGATAAACCATTGAAAAACAATCATTACAATCATTATTACATTAGTTGAAAAAAACTAAATTTTTCTCTCAATACACACATTTACTTATAAAAATAATAAATTTAAAATGAAAATAAATTAATGGTGGAAAAATAAATTCATTTCGTGGCCTACATATAGAAAATTCCTTTAAAGTTAGCACGATTGCAAATTATCATAACTATTTTATTTAATAGTAAAAATTTTAAAAAATAATATAATTTTAAAAAAATAAATTTAATTAACTTAATATGTTAAAAAATAAAAATACGTAAACATATAATTAAAAAACAGTTAAAGCAATACTATTAAATTTGATATCTATTATTTTTTTCAACATTTATTTACGATTTAGTCATTACATATATTGAAAATGTGAAATTAATTAACATATACAGTATAAGTTAATTACGAGGAATTAAATTATGTTAATTTTAATAGACCCAAAGAATTATCATTTACATAGAAATGATCTTGATGAAATGTATCGTTTACGTCACAAAGTATTTTTTGAAAATATGAAGTGGAACGTAGACAGTGATGATGGAATGGAAAGGGACATATATGATGAAAAGAATATGTACTATCTTGTCTATAAAGACGCATGTGGAACAATTAGAGGATGTGTGCGTTTTGTCGAAATGACAAATGATTGCATGTTTGATGGACCTTTTAAATTTGCTTTGCCCAATTTAACTGAATTTAAAAGACCAGGACATTGGGAAATAAGCCGCTTAGCTGTTGACCCTATTTTCAATGAAACATATACACCTGAAATGGCTAAAAACATCTCTTTGAACCTTGCAACTGGCTATCTTTACTTTGCTATTGAAATTGAAGAAATTCAATGTACCTTATCAATTGCTTATCCCAAAACACTTGAACTATTCAAAATGAATGGCTTACTTATTTCAGAAATCAACAGGATTATGATTAATGAAGAAACAAAAGAAGAAATTGTTGTTTCGTCGTTCCCCTCGCTTAACTATTGCTACACCAAAATGACCAAAAAAATAAATATAAACCAAAAAAAGCCTGTTTTGTGGAGTTTTGTTCCAATGTACAAGGATGATACTGAATATTTTTTGCATATGAAACAAAAATTAGGGGAGTTTGGGAATGCTACATTTAATAGAGCCGACTAATTATGACGTATTTCGTGATGACCTTGAAAGTATGTATCGACTGCGATATAAAGTTTTTTTTGAAAAAAAGAAATGGAAGGTTAATCATGAAAACCAAATCGAAAAAGATGAGTACGATGAAAATAGTACCTATTATTTAATATATAAAGATGCAAAAGGAATCGTTCGTGGATGTATTCGTTTTATTGAAATGATACATCCGTGTATGTTCGATACTTATTTTGCAGATACCCTGCCTGATATACATGAATTTAAAAGGCCCGGTTACTGGGAAACAAGCCGATTTGCAGTGGACACAGCATTAGATGAGGATTATCAGTCGGAAATGCAAGGAGCTATATCAAAGCTATTATTATATGGTTTAATGAAATTTGGGCTTGAATCAAAAAAAGTTGAAACATATTTAACGCTAGCTTATCCGGCAGTTAAAAGATTAACAAAAAGAAGTGGTTTATACATGTATGATATTAATGAAACGTTATTTCATGGAGAAAAAATATCTATCTTTGCGTTCCCACCAATGACTTATTCATCAGATAAACTAATGGTTGGAGTAAATGAATCTTTAAAGTATGAATCTAGATTAAATTTAGGTAATTTGAATGAAAAAAAATCTAGAACTAACATTCTTAACTATTAAAAAAATCTTGGTAGTATTTTGCAATGGCTTGCTCTGTTGTGAATACACCAAATTTTTTGCGGATGTTCTTTAAATGCAACGCAATTGTTTCATAGTTACGTGATAAGATTTCAGAAATTTGTTTATTGTGATATCCAAGCGCTTTTAATTCCATAATTTCTTGTTCTTTTGTTGTAAGTATACCTCTTTTATTTTTATTCACAAAATATTCATTACGTTCAAAATAAATAACGGCTGCGTTAGCTAAATTATAAATAACTTTTGGATCATGAATATCAGTGCCAATTAGGGTTAAAAACCTATTATATTTATTATTCGGCAGCAAGGGGATTGTAGTTCCCCTTTTTATATTAAAGTCAGCGCACTCGTCTAAAATTCTTTTTTGTTCAATAGTAGCATCTTTGAAGTTTTCAATGTGCCAATAAGTTGCTTGACTCATATTTTTAATATCAATCAAAACTGGGTCTTTTAAGTAATATTTGTTACTATTATACATTTTAATCCATTCTTCTGGATAATTATCGTAACATGTAAATTCATTTTTATTATCTAAAGATTTTTTATCTTCTTTTAGTATTTTTACCAAAGCATATTTTTCAATATTATAATATTCGCAAATATCCTTAAACCTTCCTTGAAGCTCTCCTAAGGAAACAGATTCAAAAATAAAATTTATAGGATCTTTTTCTATTTCACAAATGTTCATAACAGCCCTCAGTTCAAGAATCTTTATTTTTTAAATTAGTTATTTCATCTTTTTTTTTAAAGTAGGCATTTGCTGAAGCCCGCAGCCAAAAAAGAAGGTTAAAATTATTTGTTAAATCAAGATCAAGTATGGTTAAATAAGAAGTTTTATTATTATTCGGTGTAAGTGGAATAGTTGTTCCTGTTGTGATATTAAAATTTTTGGCTTCGTTAAAGAAATTATTTTCTTTTTCTGACATATTTTTAAATGTATCTTTTTCCCAATAAAATGGAAAAGGCATGCTTATTATATTTTTTAAAACAGGGTCGTATTCATAGTATTTAGCGTCTAAATATTTTCACCCAGGCGCTTGGATAACTAGTGTGGTAACTAAAAAAGTTTGATTTGTTCTTTTTATTCTTTTCATCATTGATAATCTGTACAATAGAAAAACGCTTAATTTGATGAAGCAAACATATATTTTGAAAGCATTTGTTTACGCCATCTATTGTTTGTTCATTACCAAAAGACTCAGTGTAGATCTTATGGCAAATTTTATCTATATTTCTCATATTTTTCCTCTACATTGCGTCATTGTATATCTTATAAAGGAACGTAATTTTTTTGTAAATAAAAATAATATTGTAATAAATTTATTAATTTTCTCACTCATACATTCTTTATCTTCTAAAAAGTGGATATTTAGCTGATTCATTTTTTTTCCCAAACATTATTTAACATAAGATTTGAAGCTCCTAATGACGCCTTAGCAAGTTACCAAACGCCCCGCGCATCATGCGGAAATAGTCCATCACCAGTTCTTTGTGCGCAATTTTGAACGCGTAGTTCGATGAATAAAACATGTAATGAATAAAAATCATACAATATGTGAAAGATAAAGTTATATATTTTTAACGCAAGTTGAAAAAGTGAGAAATTGCGCATACCGTTTCTATATCAAATCTAATAGATTTTAAAAAGGATATCACGTAATATGATAACTTTTAATAAAAATAAAAATTCTTATATGTTATGTATTAATATATTTTTAAATGTCTTTATTAATATTAAATAATTTATTAACATAAATTCGACTAAAAGTAACATTTCTAACTAACTTAAATTCTCTGTTGAAATCTATCAAATTTAGTAGCTTGCTGCATCTTATGAAAAGACCTAAAAGTTTCATATATTAAACAGTTGAAATTTCAAGGCTAGACATGTCGAATATCTGTTACGTAAAATCTTTAAGCGCAAATTTATGGACAGAGTCTTTTGGCAATTTATCTGACCCTCTAATTATTTTAATTTCAGGTGCTGAAAAACAGGGAATTTATTGGAGTGATTCATGGTGCAATACATTAGCAAATTCAGGCTACCTTGTTGTACGTTTTGATAACAGAGACACAGGTCTTTCACAGCATATTAACTTTAATCATTCTCCATATTATTTGCATGACATGGCTAATGATGTCCTATGCATTATTAAATTTTATAAAAAAGAAAAGGCTCACCTGATTGGTAGCGGAATGGGCGGATACCTTGCTCAAATGATCGCTATTAACAATCCTGAAAAAGTATCCTCTCTTGCTCTTCTTATGACAACTTATAATGCAATGGATATTGAAGAAATCAGAATAAATGAGTATGAAACTTTTCATAAATCATCACCTGGTATTTTTGTAAAATTAGAACGTGTCAGCAGAATGTTAGTAGATGACCCAAAGTGGCTTTCAAAAGCAATCTCCCATTTAAAGCTGCTGAACGGTCCTTATGCGCCATTTAACGAAAAAGAAGCAGAAGCGTTTGCCTACCTTCTTAAGAAAAGAATAAATGAAAATAATGCGCCTTCTTTCATACATAACCACCTTTTAGCAAAAAATCAAAGTAATCTTTTTTTTAAAAGCAATTTTATAACTCATAACACGCTTGTTATTCATGGCAGTGATGACCCAATTATTTCCATTCAACATGCGCATACAACAGCAAAGATTATTCCAAATTCAACCCTTAAAATTATTTCAAAAATGGGACATTTATTAACATCATTTTTTGAAAAAGAAATCAGCGACAGTGTCATCAATCATTTTAAAAAAATATAAGCTTTTAGGATATATAACATGATGAAAAATGAATCAAAATTCTTATGTAAGAATCAAAGTACTGCAGCTAATTTTAATTTAAATTATTCAAAATATTTATTGATAAAAAAAGATTATAGCCAAATTAATTTAAATGTAGTTTTAAAATCTATCAAAGATGAGTTTGTTTGCTTATTAGGAATTTCTGAAGACTTCATGCAAATTAATCGATTGCCAATCATAATGGCTAAGCAAAAACAAATACATCATCTTTTTAAAACTATTATCGGAAATGCACTTAAGTTTAAGGGAGAAGAACCTCTAAACATCATTATCTCAGCAGAAGACCAAGAGACGATGTGGGAAATAAAAATTAAAGATAATGCAATTGCCGTTGAAGATATATACCACAAAAGCATTTTTGAAGAAGCCAATTACTTGAAAAGAAACGTGCATTGCAAAAGAGCTGAAATAGGACTTTTGATTTGTCGAAAAATTTTAGAGGCCCATGGAGGAACAATAACGATTCAATCCAATCCTGTGAATGGATGTGAATTTACTATTTGGTTACCCAAAACACAATTCTAAATAAGGAGAAACTACAATGAATAAGCACTGTGACGAACAAAAAGAACTTGATATATACATTGGTAAGCGCCTACGATTTATACGTCAAAAGTTAGGATTAACTTTATTAGAAGTTGCTAAAAAACTTGGCATTTCACTGCAACAAGTCCAAAAATACGAGCAAGCGCAATCTCGTATATCAGCTACTACTCTTCATCAATTAGGAGAAATAATGGGTGTTGAATCAAAGTTTTTTTTTCAAGGGTTTCTAACTTTTAAAAAAAAGCTAAACTTTACAACATCAGATACAGTTATTCCAGATTATGAAAGCGTTCTTAATGTGCTTCTTGTTGAAAATGATGTTGCAGATGAATTTTTAACAAGACGTGCTTTATCCGAATGTTCAGTTAATGTTAACTTATTTGTACTACATGATGGAGAAGCTGTTATTGATTTTCTGAGAAATAGGCTTGTATCGACTAATTTTCCGCGACCAGATATTATTTTACTGGATCTCAGTATTCCAAAACGTGATGGAGAAAATGTCCTTCGAGAAATCAAGAGAGATAAAACTCTTAGTGATATTCCTGTAATTATCATGACAAATAAAATTAATTTTCAAGATATGGTTTCTTGCTATAAAGCTTATGCATCAGGGTATATTTGTAAGCCTTATGATTACGATGTTTTTCTAAATTTGCTCAACACACTAGCAAACTATTGGGCAAAATCAGTTGTTTTGCCCAATAGATCTCATGGGTTGGCTGATTAATACGCACACTAATTAAAAACACCTTCTACACAAACTTTTTGCATACCATATAATAAAATTATAATTTTATCCGTTATATTATAAACTGTAGAACAACACTTTGGGTGATTAGTGATGATACTAGTTAGTAACAAGTGTTGTTTATTATGCATTAAGCAGTAAAAAAGCTAATAAACTAAAAACTTAATATAAGTAATAATTCTTCATATTTTTAAAATAATATTTTTTCATAAGTAACAATTCTTACCTCTAAAACTTTTTTCAAAGCAACTCGATTACTACATAATTGCCACATTAGCAGCAACGTTCACAGACAATAATCTAACGCTTAAACAAATAAAAAACCATTAGAAAATAAAATTTTCTATATAAAAAATAAAAATTACGTTGATTTCAAAAATTTAATACTGTATAAAATGTTTTCGTATAAAAAATAATTTTGTAACTTATTATGTATAAGGAAAAAAATGAAATTTGACGATAATTTTTTAGAAAAAGAACGTATTATTCTCCAATCACAAGATAGAATGGCTAAGTCTCTTCTTAATGAGGAAAACACTAATAATTGTAGCGAGAAAAGTGAGGTTGAGAAATTTTATACTAGTAAATATTTTTTGTTGTTCAGTGAATATACAACTATTCATTAAAATCATTAAGCTTGTTATTTAAAGAATTAATTCTAATTTACTTGCACCAAGCGATGGTAGGGAGGCTATAAAATATAAAGTGACACATGTATTCAGGTTATCTCTCTCATTTGTGCGGATGTAATTTTTACTCTTAAATAATTATTTTTCAAAAGCAATTTTCTAGCACATCTTATAATTAGCAATGAAAAATTGATTCCGTTAAAACCACTGTTCTAAAAACAAATTTAAATGCAGCATCACGGCACCTAATTGTGGGTTAAACATTTTACAAGGCAAAAAAATCTATTTTTAACTCTTAGTTGAAACGACAAAACCAAGCAAAGTTAAAATTTAAACTTAAGAGACTTAAAACTTTCAAATGAACCATGTATGTAATAAGTAGTAATATCTCCAATTTCAAGAAGTGAATCAATAACATCTTCATCAAGATTATATTTATCAATATAGATAGTAATTTGCTTTAAAATGCTTTCAATAGAAAATTCACAAACACCAGTATCTATTTTTTCATTGCTATGTAACAAGTGTAATTTTTGATTAATTAAAAATAGTTTATCGTATTCTCCTTTAATATTTTCAAGGAGAAGAATTTGATTTTGACGATCTAATTTATTTTTGTTCTTGAAAATACTAAAATAACCCATTATGTTTTATTTCTTATAAATTTATATATTTTACTTATAAATCAATTGCATTCTAACAAAAAGTTAAAATCATACTAAACATTCTACTTTCTTATTTCCAAGCAATAATGTATACGCTAAAATAGTAAAGAAAGTTTTTTATAAAGATCTTCTTGCTTTCCATACATTAAGCCCATCATACAAAAAAGTTTTTTTGCTAAGACTCTATTAGAAAAAAACCATAAATAACCTAATGACGCTAGGCGTCTTGGGCCTTTATGAAAGAGCCGCTGCCATGCTAATATAGCATTTATAGCCACTTCAAACTAATCTATAGCTTATTAATTGCATTTATATGACTATTTCATATAGCTTAATTTGGCTGAATCTAACGCATGTTTCAATATTAGCGCATGTGATTTTTTTATTTAGTAAGTCACATACAGGCTACAACGGTATACACAAGTCACATTTAAAATTTTATTGTTATTTTTTCTAAAAAGTACAATAAAATTTGACATCTAGAAAGTGCTGGGTTTTAGCTTATTTTAAAATTTTTATTTATGGAAAATCTGCCTTAAACACAGAATAATTGGTGGGCCCTGAAGGATTCGAACCTTCGACCACCTGATTAAAAGTCAGATGCTCTACCAACTGAGCTAAGGGCCCTTGTTTTTATTCAATTTGCACTGAATCAACCTTTATAGTTATATAAAATATTGAACGTTGCGTCAAGAACTTTTTGCTTAAAACTTTCAAATAATTCAACTAAGGATTAGCAAATACATGATTGTTAACGCTTTTTGCCAAACATGCTCATAAGACCCTTAATTGAATTTACAGCAGGCATCATCCCCATAGCATTTGGTTGTGAATACATTCCTGGTTGTTGCCCATAATAAGATCCAACCATCCCTGGTTGAGGCACCATTGGTTTTTGCCCCGCTAACATTCCTATCATTCCACCCATTTGTGATTGTGGTGGGTAAATCCCTGGTTGTTGCCCATAATAAGATCCAACCATCCCTGGTTGAGGCGCCATTGGTTTTTGCCCCGCTAACATTCCTATCATTCCACCCATTTGTGACTGTGGTGGGTACATTCCATTTACATTAGTTTGTTGCTGCGGGTACATGATATTATTAGGTTGTGGCAGATACATCCCTGCATACTGTGGCTGTGGATATATGCCATTTTGTTGCGCCCCGGCAGGGTATGCCATTGCTGATTGCTGTAGATACAGAGTATTTTGGAATGGATGTTGCGCACCACTCATACTATTGTTAAACTGATCGTTAGCTGGCTGTAACATGGCACTCTGATTCAACGATGCACCAGACATTCCCATCATATTGTTCAGATTGTTTTGCGGAATTATATTGCTTTGTAAAACCACACTATTTTGCGAGTACATGCTATTATCTTGCTGAGCCGCACTATTTGGCGAATACATAGGGTTGCTTGGTTGAATCATACTGTTTTGCGAATACGTATTGCTGCTTGAATGAGCTACACCATTTTGCGGGTACACATTATTATTTGGTTGAGCCATGCTATTTTGTGGATACGCGCCATTGTTTTGTTGCACCAGGCTATTTTGTGGATATGCACCATTGTTTTGTTGAGTAGCACTATTTGGTGAATACATAGTGTTTCTTGGTTGAATCATGCTGTTTTGCGAATACGTATTGCTGCTTGAATGAGCTACACCATTTTGCGGGTACACATTATTATTTGGTTGAGCCATGCTATTTTGTGGATATGCACCATTGTTTTGTTGAGTCATACCATTTTTCGGATACACATTATTATTTGATTGAGCCATGCTATTTTGTGGATACGCGCCATTGTTTTGTTGCACCAGGCTATTTTGTGGATATGCACCATTGTTTTGTTGAGTAACATTATTTGGTGAATACATAGTGTTTCTTGGTTGAATAATGCTGTTTTGCGAATACGTATTGCTGCTTGAATGAGCCCCACCATTTTGCAGGTACACATTATTATTTGGTTGAGCCATGCTATTTTGCTGATACACACTATTATTTGGTTGAGCTACACCATTTTGTGAATATATGCCATTGCTTTGCAAGTACATACTATTTTGTGATTGCTGAGCTATTCCAACTGGCTTAATTTTCGAAAATGAACTACTCTGAACATTCACTGAGTTTGTTGTCTCAACTGATTTTATTGCTACTTTTGACGCTGTATTTTGTGGATACGTATTATTTTGCAGGTGCGATCCACTTACCTGTTGTGAGGTATTTTGACTATTTTCAAAACCAGACGCCCCTAATATGCTATTCACTGGGCTCTGCTGTTGTGCTGTTTTATTTGCATTTAGCAAATTCATATAGGAATTTATTTTAGATTTTAATTCTTCTTCTTCTGTTTTTTCGCGAATGGCTTCCATAAAAAGTTGATTTTGCATTTCTGAGATTGTTTTTTCTCGTAACACAGAAACCTTTTTTTGTGCTTCTAGCTGATTTCTAAGTTGCTTTTGAAGCTCAATTTCAATGCACTCTTTTTCTTTAGCAAGCTCTACAGATTCAATCATTAGCTCTTTAAGTTGCGCTTTTCTCCTCTGTGCTACATCACTTTGAATACTACTCGCTACTACTACAGGATTAGTATTTACGACATTTGAGGAAAAGTTTTCATTTTGTGACTGCGAGGCACTTGCTACATACGCATTGCTAGGCTGAGAAACTATTGATTGAGATTTAAACGCAATTGATTGAGCAGGTGAAATATAGTTCGTTGCAGGCAAATTTGTTGAAAGTGGAGCTAAATAATTTATAGGAGGAGACGGCGGTGCTGTATAAGGTGAAATTACCGGTGTTGTGTAAGAAGGACTAGTTACAACAATAGGAACAACAGGAACAGTTGTTGCTGGCACCACTGAAGGAGTAGATACAGTTGCAGTTGCATTTATCACAAATACAAATTCAAAAACAACGACTGAAATGGTGCATTTTTTAAGAAACATAAAACTTTATTAAATTATCATGTTGATATAATTTAAGTATAAAGTGCAATGTATTAACAAAAAATTAAAAGAGAGATAAATTAAATTATTTCTCTTTTAAATAACAAAGTAAATTTTTCATAAATTTACACTAATGTAAATTAAATCATTAAATTTAATGGATGAAAATCACATACCAAAAATTAATTTAAAATGGCAACTTCATACCACCAGGTAAAGATAAACCACCTGTAAGCTTTGACATTTCAGAAGTAGATTGAGCGTCTGCTCTTGTTTTTGCATCGTGCATAGCTGCAATAATAAGGTCTTCAAGGATTTCTATGTCATTAGGATCAACTAAAGATGGATCAATTTTTATTTTCTTCAGATCTCCTTTTCCCGTAACAACAACCTTTACCATACCACCACCAGATCCACCTTCAACCTCAGTAGATTCAAGTTGCTTTTGCATATCGTCCATTTGTTTTTGTAATTTTTGTGCTTGTTGCAACATTTGATTAATTCCGCGCATAATTTTGCTCCATAAGTTGTAAAGTTGTGTTGGGGAATGCTGTTAAAAATGTACTTAAGAATGGATCCTGTCTAGCTTTTTCCATTTTTAAAGAAAGTACTTCTTCTTGCTTTTCAGCAATCGTTCGTCCAGAAACATCAGATGTGACATGCAACGTCCAATCTAAATTCGTATATTTTTTAAGCGCAGCACGTAATTGAGCTGACAATTGTCCAAAACGCGCTTTATCCATATTCATAACGATTTCACCAACGTTATATGAAGTTACGCGCACATCATGAATCAATGATTCTATTAACATCAGCTCACGCTTTTCTTGTAAGAAATCAACCAACTCTTCAAATGATTGAGGCAAAGAAGTATTTTGCACTTGCTCATCTGTAGCTTTAGACATAGTCATATACACAGGTTGTTCTTTTACATTCATAGATGAAGCGGCAACAGGGGCATTACCTGTTGGACCGACTGATCCACCCGATGCACCAGGCATAAAGTTTCCAGATGAACCACCGCCGCCAGATGACATTGTTTCAATAATTTTATCAATAGATGGCATGTTACTCATATGACAAAAACGAACTAAAACCATTTGGCATGCTTGTTTTTGAAGTGGATTTTTTTGAACTTCTTCATACCCTTTTGATAAAACTTGCCAAGCGCGCGCTAAAGATGTAATTCCTAATTCATTTACTATTGCTTCGCCTTGATTACGCTCTTCTTGAGGCCAAGTAGGGTCATCTTTCATGCGCGGCATTGTTTTAAAGCACGTTAACCAATACACACCTTCTAAAATTTCTTGCATCAATAAAAGTGGGTCAGCACCATCATGAAAAAGAGTATCTGTTAGCGTAAGCAACTCGTCCGTTTTACCTTCAAAAAGCGCTTTTAATAGCGTAAATAAATGTGCCCGATTTGTTGCCCCCAGCATCTGCTGAACAAGATCTTCTGTTACACCGGCTACATTATTAGATAAAGACAAAGCAATTGCTTGATCAAGCAGTGATAATGCATCACGCATAGATCCATCACCCGCACGTGCAATATGCCCAAGCGCCTCTGTAGAGGCTGTAATTCCTTCTTGCACACACAATGTTGCAAGGTAATCTAAAATCGTTTTGGGTTCTATACGTTTTAAATCAAATCGCATACAACGCGATAAAATCGTATCTGGAATTTTACGAATTTCAGTTGTTGCAAAAATAAATTTAACGTGCGCAGGCGGCTCTTCTAATGTTTTAAGCAACGCATTAAATGCACTTTTAGACAACATATGAACTTCGTCGATGATAAATATCTTAAAACGACCTTTTACAGCCTTATAGCGTGATGATTCAATAATTTCGCGTACATCATCCACACCTGTGCGACTGGCAGCGTCCATCTCGATTACATCCAAATGGCGATCATCCTGGATATCGCGGCATGAACTGCACACCCCACATGGATTAGGCGTAATTGGACCATTTCCATCTTCACCTACACAGTTTAACGCGCGCGCAATAATACGGGCTGTCGTTGTTTTTCCAACACCTCGAATGCCATGCAATAAAATAGCATGAGGCAGATGATTTTGGGAAATAGCTTCTGTTAATGTTGTTTGGAGCAACTCTTGTCCAATTAAATCTGCAAGTCGCGTGGGCCGATAACGCCGCGCTAGAACAGTGTATCCTTTTTGACTCATAGACCTTACATAACTTCTCAGGTTGGAGTGATTTTGTTGGGATTTAATCAATGTAAATAAGCAGAAGGTCACGTAAGTAACCCATTGTATTTTGCTTCGGCTGCTTCCTTCCGGACCTGACCGGGTTCACAAGTACAATGTCTACCCACAGACCTTCCAAAGAAACTATATCAAAAATGCTGGTTATATGCCAACTAAATTTCTAGAAGCTGGTATAGGCAAAGGCTCTAATAAAGAGATGAAACACTTCCCAATAAAAAATCTTAGATTTTGTGCTTATAAAGCAACTCATTTTAAGCATATTAGCTATTTTAGAGCCTTGCAGCCTAATGATTCCAATAAAGTATTTTCAAAAACGTGTTAAATTTAATTTAATAAATAAAAACTACATAAATATTGTATAATTTATTATTTATTATTTATTATTTTTATCTATTTTTTAAAGGAATAATCAAACATGAAATATAATTTTAAATTAATGCGTTTATGCTTTTTATTGAGCATTAATGTGTTTGCAGGTGTAGTACCACCTGAAATTAGTGAGCATGAGGGGCAAACGAATACAAGCGTTGCTCCTATTCCACCTGCGATACCACCAATGGAAGGCGATGATCATCTTGGGGGGGTATGCAACGATGGACACAATATTCGAGAGGGTTATACCATTGGGTAGTAATTGTTTGACAAAAGGATCCATTAATTTTTATTTTACTGACCGCAGATGGCCCTCTAAAGAAGGGACGTCAGATTTATTTGATTGGCTAGTTATTGATCATTATGATCTTTTTGCAAAGGCACTTGTAAACAAATTAGATGATTTTTTCGAAAAAAAAGATTTTATTGATGCCAATGGTATTTTTACTCCTACTAATCAGAAATATATGATGCACTGGGTTCATATGTTAGAGAGTGAGATTTCCAAAGATTTCGAAAACGATAAAAAACTAGAAGTTTTTAATAATTTTTTTGAAAGAGATAAATCTAAAATGCAATATTTAAAAGAAAAATTTATTAACTCAAAAAATAAGAAAACCGTTTATATTTTTAATGAAGCTAATTTTTGCGTTAACATGGATGCTCCTATTAAAATACGAAATGCTTTAAATGTTGTTCGCGATGGTAATAAAGACTTTATACTCTTGTGGGTTACTATTTGTAAAAAGTTTGATGATTTAGAGAACATACTGGTTAGAGAAGACCCGGGGATATTAGATCTTTGGGCAGACAAGAAATCTGTAGGTTTTTGTCAAATCCTCGACGAATTTAAATTCACCCCTGATATTTGGGCTTAACCTCTTTAGCTTCACCTAACCTCTTATTCAGCAAATGTCTTTACCAACAATTCAACCGTCTTTGGGTCTTGCCAATCAACAATTCCCATAATTCGACCGACAAGGACACCTTCCTTGCTTATAAACAGAGTTGTTGGAAAGGCTTTTGTTTCAAAATATTTTGAAATGATACCAGCTTCATCCGTCATAACGGGGATATTTTTTAAACCGTTTTGTGCAAAGAATGCTTTAATTTTATCTTTTTTCGTGCCATCAGGCGTTAATGCTACATGCACAATCTCAGGACGACTAGCTATAAACTTATCATAAAACGGCAATTCTTTTTGGCATGGCTGACACCACGTTGCCCAAAAATGCACAACAACAGATTTTCCTTTAAGATCACCTAATTTGAACTCTTCACCCTTTTCGCCATGCTTTGTGATTTTGTAATCAGGCATGCTTTTTGGATTCGAATCGCGCACAAAATTGATGTCTATCAAACTTAATGGAACCTCTTCTTGCTCAACAGTAACGCTTTTATTAAGTAATGTTTTACTAGTGCTATAAGCTGAAACCACAATAAATGCCGCGCATATACCGTAAATAAAATTTTTATTCATTAAAACTCTCAATTCTTTATTCGTTGTAGTTATAAGCTGTCTACGCGCGACGCCACGTTGTTCCTGTATTAGTATCCAACAATATGATACCTTTTTCCAACAAATCGTTACGAATTTGATCAGCCAAGGTAAAATTGCGTTCTTTTTTTGCATCAATACGTTGTTGAATCAGCAAACCTATGTCAACCAACGGATCGCTCTTTGTCGTCACTCCCTGGAACCATTCCTTTGGTGTGCGGTGTAAAATACCTAGCAATTTACCAGCATTCTTGAGCTGCGCGGCTACCTCAGCAGACGGCGCTTTATACAATTGATTCGCAAGGTCATGCAACACAGCCAAAGCGCCTGGCGTATTCAAATCATCAGCAAGCACGTCAAGTATTTCCGATGATTCAATTTTGTCATCCAACGATGCATTAACTAAATCAAGTGCGCCGTAAAAGCGGTCAAGCATTTGCTTAGCTGAAGCAAGCTGTTGATCAGTCCAATCCAAAGGTTGATGGTAATGTGTAAGCAATAACGCTAAGCGAATAACCTCTCCGTCATGGTCATGCAGCAAGTCTTGAACAGTAACAAAATTACCAAGAGATTTTGACATTTTTTCGCCATTTACAGTAAGATGACCATTGTGCAACCAAACCCGTGCCATTTTTTCTGTACCATGCGCACAGCAACTTTGCGCCACCTCGTTTTCATGATGCGGAAATACTAAATCAACGCCCCCCCCATGAATATCAAAGGTTTCACCTAAATATTTAGCGCTCATAGCGGAACATTCAATGTGCCAACCGGGACGCCCCCTTCCCCACGGACTATCCCATCCTGGCGTGTTCTCATCTGATGGCTTCCATAAAACAAAATCAGCAGCGCTTCGTTTATAAGGTGCAATTTCGACACGGGCACCGGCGATTAAATCATCTTGATTTTTACGTGATAACTTGCCGTAGTGCGCATAGGAACTTACATCAAACAACACATGCCCTTCAGCAGCATACGCATGACCTTTTTGAATCAATGCCTCATTCATCTGAATCATTTCAGCAATATGCTCTGTCGCACGCGGCTCTATATCCGGAGGTAAAGCCCCAAGCGCACTAACATCTTCGTGATAGTAGGCAAGCGTTTGCTTTGTTAGTTCTCGGATTGAAATATTAAGCTCACGCGAGCGAATATTGATTTTATCATCCACATCTGTTACATTTCGAACATATGTCACGCTCGAAAATGTCTTTTTAAGCAACCGAAAAAGCACATCAAACACAATTGCTGAACGCGCATTACCAATATGTGGACGATCATAAACGGTGGGCCCACACAAATAAAGACCAACATGTTCTGGATTGAGCGGCGTAAAAATTTCTTTTTTATGCGTAATTGTGTTAGTGAGCTTGATCGTAGCCATAAAAAACTTTGATTTTCAGTAGATGTTTCACTTTAGAACGTGTTAGTATTATTAATCAATAATTAACATATGAAAAAGGCTAGATAAGAAATGGCACGCGTAACTGTAGAAGATTGTATTTTAAATGTCCCAAATCGTTTTGAGCTTGTTCTTTTGAGCGCAAAGCGTGCACGTGAAATTTCTGCTGGCTCACCATTAACTGTAACGCGTGATAATGACAAAAATCCAGTAATTGCCTTGCGTGAAATTTCTGAAAATTCAATCGATATTCCAGCTCTTCGTGAAAACTTAGTTCGCAGCATGCAACGCCATGTCTTCGTTGATAATAGTGAATCAGAACTTGATAGTGAAGTACAAGATGCTATTGATATAGTTGATGAAGATTGGGAAGATGATGCAGAAGACATCGTTTTTGGCACAGAAACAGAAGATGTCGCATTGCTTGGCGATGATGTAGATGATTTAGAGCTAGATGATGCTGAAGATGACGACTTAGATACTGAATCAGACATTTAAGCGTGGAGCGATAGCCAAGTGTTACGACAATGTGAATTGGTTGAGCGATTAAGAGCATACGATCCAACGGTTGATGACGATCTTATTAACCGTGCTTATGTTTTTTCTGTCAAAAGTCACGGCTGCCAAGTACGCGATTCAGGTGATCCTTATTTTTCACATCCAATTGAAGTCGCTGGCATTTTAACGGAATTAAAGCTTGATAGCCAGTCCATTGTGACTGGTTTATTGCATGATACCGTAGAGGATACGGTAGCCACGATCGAAGAGATTGAATCGTGCTTTGGCGTTGAAATTGCGCAACTTGTTAATGGCGTTACAAAACTATCAAAATTAGAACTCCAATCAGAAGCAACAAAACAGGCTGAAAATTTTCGAAAGCTTGTCCTTGCTATGTCAAGTGATATCCGCGTGCTTCTTGTAAAACTTGCAGACCGCTTACACAATATGAGAACGCTGCATCATGTAGTTTCTGAAGAGAAACGTCGTCGCATTGCACATGAAACACTTGAAATTTACGCCCCCCTTGCTGAACGAATGGGTATTCATTGGTTTAAAGATGAACTTGAAGACCTCGCTTTTGCACAACTTCAACCCGATATCTACGAATCAATTAAAAGCCGTCTTAAATTCATTCACCAAGCATCTGTGGGTACAATTGAACATATTCTTCAAGATATTAAAGATGTCGCAAAAAAATTTGGCCTAAGCTGCATGGTAAGTGGTCGTTTAAAAACGCCCTATTCAATTTGGCGTAAAATGCAACAAAAGAACGTCACTTTAGAACAGCTATCCGATATTATGGCGTTTCGTATTCTTGTCGGTTCAATGTCCGAATGCTATCAAGCACTTGGCATTATGCATAGTCATTATATGGTTGTACCGGGTCGCTTTAAAGATTATATAAGCACACCTAAACCTAACAATTACCAATCCTTACATACCTGCCTTATTTGCCCAGCTAATCAACGTATTGAGGTTCAAATACGCACTTCTGAAATGCACGAAGTTTGCGAAAATGGTGTGGCTGCACATTGGCAATATAAACAAGGCAGTAAAATGCATGATGGTAAGCAATATGCTTGGCTTCGTGGATTACTTGAAATTTTAGAGCACGCTTCCAGCCCAGATGAATTTTTAGAACACACTAAACTTGAAATGTTTCAAGATCAGGTTTTTTGCTTTACACCAAAAGGTGAACTTATCAATCTTCCAAGCGGTGCTACGCCTGTTGACTTTGCTTATTCAATTCATTCAGAAATTGGAAATCGAACAGTTGGAGTAAAAATTAATGGGCGCCAAATGCCTCTTCGTACGCCACTTAAAAACGGCGACCAAGTAGACATCATCACGGCAAAAGCACAAAGCCCATCACCAACATGGGAACGATTTGTTGTAACCGGTAAAGCACGTGCTTGCATCCGTCGTTTTATTCGCAGTCAACAACGTCAAAAATACGGTGAACTAGGAAAATCTCTTTTGCAAAAAGCATGCATAAAAGAAGGACAAATCTTTAACGAAAAAAACTTTACCAAAATTCTTAGCAAATTTCATTATCACATTTTAGATGACTTATATGCAGCAATTGGCGAAGGCATTCAATCAGCAAAAGAAGTGCTAACAACAACATATCCAGAACAAAACCTTCCTAAAAAGGAAAACATTCCATCAGCACCTAAGCAAAAAAGCTCTAAAATTATTCATGATCCAGCGCAGTTTATTGAAGGGCTTATTTCAGGCATGTCTGTACATTTTGCTGGTTGCTGCCATCCTTTACCTGGGGATAATATCGTAGGTGTTGTCGTTACAGGAAAAGGTGTTACAATTCATACGAATGATTGTGAAGTTATCACAACAATTTTGGACCCAGAGCGCGTCTTAGACTTAGCATGGCATGAGATTCACGGAAAAGAGCACTCGTACCGCCATATTGGCCGATTGAAAGTGACTTTCTTAAATAAGCCAGGAAGCTTAGCGGCCATGACAACCACAATAAGCAAACAATCCGCAGACATTGTGAATCTTAAAATCACAAATAGAACCATGGATTTTTGGGATTTATTTATTGATGTCGAAGTGAAAGATGTTGATCATTTACTATTGCTGAAGGCATCTCTTCGTTCTCAGAGCTCTATTTTATCTGTAGAGCGGATATAAATTCAAATCATAGATTAAGTACCAAACACAGTAAGATAAATTTTAATTTGAATAACGCGTGAGAAGAGTGACTTTTTTATTAAACTCAGGCATCATAGAGCTATGACATTTGATATCTTATTTCCAATTTCTGACCATGTAATGAATCCCTTTTTTATACTTGCAATTGGGGTACTGGGTGGAGTTGTTGCTGGAATGCTGGGTATCGGAAGTGGTGTTATTGTAACCCCTTTACTAGTAATGCTAGGTATTCCACCAATGATTGCGGTTGCGTCTCAACTACATAATGCAATTGGCACAAATTTGATAGGGTTTATGAGCTATTGGCGACAGCGAGACGTCGACTTTGCTCTTGCATGGTATCTCTTTATTGGTGGCATTATTGGCGCCTTTGGCGAAATTTTTCTGCTTGAAATGGTTGCAAAAAACATAACTGCTGCCGATAAACTCACTGTTACCTATCTTTTTGTATTGGGTACTCTTGGCACAATGATGCTTTATCAAAACATACGGTTACTTTTGCACCCGCAAAAATCAAAAAGATCAATCATGATGCGCCATTGGATGATTTACTTTCCTCTGCACAGAATTTTCACACGTGCTCGCGTGGAAATGAGCATCATTATTCCAATTAGCGTTGGAATAGCTACAGGCTTACTTACATCAACCCTTGGCGGTGGAAACAGTTTGTTTATGATGCCAATCGTCTACTATCTTATTGGCAGGTCAAGCCCTGTTGTCGCCGGCACAACAATTCTTGCTGCGTTTGCCATTTCAATTGCAGTTATGATTGCACACGGATTCACTCAATCACCCAGCGACTGGGCTCTTGCCTTAACTCTTCTTTTTGGTAGCGCTTTTGGTTCACACCTCGGTGTAAAATTTTGCTATAGCCTGCCACGAGCCCATCTTGGTATTATTGCTGCGATTGTTATTTTACTCATTTGTTCCAAATTTGGTTACGACTTTCATTATTTAGGTGCACAAAATCCCGTGGTAAAAGGTGCTACAAAATTAATCAACCCGTTAGAAAATGCGCTATTAGCAACGCCTGATTGGGCCTCGTGGATGATCAGGCTGGCATACAATCATCCTATTACGTATGCTTTTGTTGGAATATTAGGTATTATTATTCTGGCATTATGTATAGAGCATTTTATATGCAGATATATCCGCATAAAATCACGTTCTTAATTTTTTCAAATCAACCTGCGACAATGCTACCATTCACTTTCATTCAACAGCCTACTTCCATTCATCACCGAGCTTGACCCCGGTGATCTTTATCAGTTCAAGAGCAAATATTCTAACGTTTTCAAAACAATAATCGCCTATATGGTTTTCTAAGAGTACAGATCTTTGAACCAAGCCCAAGAATGATAAAAAGTGGGTTCAGCGTGGCCTAGGACAATCTCATGAAAACTGCACGAAGTTTTTTAAGTTTTGTAATATAAAAAAACAGTTTATAGAAGGAAAAACTCAAGTTTTTAATGTGCCTCCACATTTATAGTGTAAAAAAATGATAAAACTAATGTTTGTTAATGATTTTTTTACTTTTACTCTTGATTTTTTCTACAAAAAGGCCATTTAATGGTGTAGTACTAAATTATTGGAGTAATGCACATGATCATTAATTCAGAAACACTCAAAGACTTGCAATCAAGACTTAAAAACTTTCAAAGCGAAAAAAATGCACTTGAAGCAAAAATTGAAGACACCCCTCGTGAAAATAAGGGAGCCTTAAGTTTTGGTTACTATCAGCTAAATCGTAAAAAACAACAATTACAAAGTAAAATTCTAAAACTAAGCAGTATTTTACAACCAGATATCATTGCTTAAACACACGTTTTTGTAAAAATAATTCTATTACAAAGCGACAGTGAAAAATAGTAAAAAAATTATTTACATAATCATCTCTTATTCTTTATAGAAATTCATGATACACTACGACGTAATAGTTATTGGGGCTGGAGCAGCCGGATTAATGGCTGCCATATGTGCCGGTAAAAGGGGAAGAAAAACCCTTATTATTGAGCACACCCATAAAATTGCCGAGAAAATAAGAATTTCTGGCGGCGGAAGATGTAATTTTACAAATATTAATGCAAAGAAAAACAACTACATTTCGCAAAACCCACATTTTATTGTTTCTGCTCTTTCAAACTATGCTCCTAAAGATTTTATCGAACTTGTTGAATCTTATAATATTGCCTATCACGAAAAAACGTTAGGACAGCTTTTTTGTGATGGCTCATCAAAACAAATTATTTCAATGTTACTTGATCTCTGCGATAAATATAACGTTGAAATAAAAACAAACTGTATTATAGATGATGTTTTAAAAAATAGTAATTTTAATATTCTTAGCAACCTTGGCACTTTTGCATGCTCTTCTGTTATTATTGCAACAGGGGGCCTTTCCATTCCGCAAATTGGCGCGAGTGATTTTGGTTACCGCATAGCACATAAGTTTGATATAAAAATAAACCAAACAAAACCTGCCCTTGTACCACTTATTGTTGACGAATCGCATCGTTCACTTTTTACAGAATTAAGCGGTGTATCAAATTCATCAACAGCCACTTATAACAAAATAACGTTTGCTGAAAATATACTATTTACGCACAAAGGGCTTAGTGGACCTGCTATTTTACAAATTTCATCGTACTTAGAAGATTTTAATAAAAAAACCATAACCATAAACCTGTTGCCTAGCATAGATTTAAAAAAACAATTTATGGTTGATAAAAATAGCAAAAAAACACCAGCTAATTATCTAAAAGGGTTTCTAACAAATCGTCTTATCGATCATTTAATTGTGCATCCCAATTTCAATAAAAGCATTACAGACCTAAAAAAAGAAACCCTTTTTGAAATTGCTGATATAGTACATGGCTTAAATGTTCCTATCAATGGGAGTGAAAGCTACCAAAAAGCCGAAGTCACCGCAGGCGGAGTGGATACAAATGAGTTGTCATCAAAAACAATGATGTGCAAAAATGTGCCTGGCCTTTATTTTATTGGTGAGGTGGTTGACGTTACAGGATGGCTAGGTGGGTATAATTTTCAATGGGCTTGGTCATCAGGTTATGCTGCTGGCAATCATTGTTAAATACCAATTTAGCATATTTGCACTAACTCAAAATTTCAACATAAAAAAAGGCGACCTATTTTTATAGGCCACCCTAATATAGTATAAATACGCCGAATAAACTAAGCTGTTTTTAAGATAGACAACTTTGATTTTTTACGACCAGTTTTTCCTAAACCTGTGTTTTTTGCAATTGCGCTACGACGGCGTGCATAACTTGGAGAAACAACTGGATAATCATGTGGCAAGTCCCAACGTTCCTTATATTGCTGTAACGTCATACCATAAACAGTGCTTAAGTGGCGTTTCAACATTTGAAGTTGCTTACCATCTTCCAAGCAAACGATATAATCGTCATGAACAGAGTCTTCAATTGCAACAGCAGGAGCAGCTAATGAACGTGAAGTCATGCCATACGGGTTACGTGTAATCTCCGATAAAGATTGAAAAACACGTCCCACAACATGGGAAATTTCTTCTATTGGTGTTTTTTGGCTAGCTACGTAAGCTGCAACGATTCTACTTGTGTGCTCAAGAATTGTGGAAACGTTTAATGTATCAGTCATTTTTAATCCTTTCTAATAACTCATTGATAATGTAATCATTCACAAATTGCAACAATTTTTTCTTAATGAAGATTTATCTTAGAATACGTTTATGTTACTTTTACAACATATTATAAAAACAACCATTAAAACTTGTTATTTAGGAATAATACAGCAAAATAAAGCTATAAAATAAAACGTAAAAGTTCTGAATTAGTTAAATTTTATAAAAACAATGTAAATAATATTAATATTACAAAGAAACTTATAAAATATCAAATTATATAATAGAACATTTAAATTAAAATCAACAAAAACCGAACTTTTAAACAAACTAAAGAGCCCAGCAAAAAACAAAAAGCCGATTTTGATTTTAATTTATAAACATACGTTTTATAAGTTAATAATAGCTTTTATTTTTTGGTTTAAACTTTTATGGAACAGGCGTTATCACTCGTGCAAGGAGATTTTGACAAAAGCAAAACAGGAGTAGTTACATTTGAAAAAATTGAACAAGAAGCAAAAGAACTTGAATCTGTTGTTTATAGAACACCAACCATACAATCTCAATGGCTTAGTCAATTTATTGATGGAGAAGTATTTTTAAAGCTTGAAAACTTACAAATTACGGGTTCTTTTAAATCAAGAGGCACTTATGTATGTATGAAAAACTTAACGGATGCGGAAAAAAGCAGAGGCGTTATCACAATGTCCTCAGGAAACCACGCTCATAGTGTCGCTTACCATGCTCAAAAAATGGGAATAGCGGCGACAATTGTAATGCCTGAAAGCACCCCGATTGCAAAAGTTGAACGCACACGAAGTTATGGCGCGTCTATTATTCTTCACGGTGAAACAATACTTGATGCACGTGATTTTACCTTACAACTCATGCGAAGAAACAATCACGCCCTTATTCATCCATTTGATGATGCTAATGTAATCATAGGACAGGGATCAGTAGGCATCGAGATGCTTACTGATATTCCTAATTTAGATGTTTTGCTTATACCTATTGGAGGAGGTGCGCTTGCAAGTGGTGTTGGTATCGTTGCAAAAAAACTCAATCCAGCTATTCAAATTATTGGTATTCAATCCCTTTACTCACCTTCGACTGCTGAAATTTTATTTCCAAATACAATTCATATTGATGCACGCAAAGATAGCCAAACGATTGCAGAAGGTATTGCTGTTAAAGCGCCTGGGCACTTGACCTTAGAAATTTTACGTGACGTACTTGATGACATGCTAATCGTTAATGAGCCAATGATTGAAAATGCCATGGAAGCTCTAATTGTTAATAATAAAATTATTGCTGAAGGTGCTGGGGCTGCAGGCGTAGCTGCTATTTTAGCAAGTCGCGAAATTTTCAAAGGAAAACGTGTTGGCACAATCATTTGCGGCGGCAATGTCGATTCACGCATTTTATCAAATCTGCTAATGCGGGGGCTTGTACAAGAAGGTCGCCTTGTGCGTTTAAAGATTGAAGTTACAGACAATCCTGGTATCTTAGGACAACTATCACAAATTATTGGTAAAATTGGTGGTAATATATTTGAAATTAGCCATCAACGCTTTTTCAATAACATTATGATTAAGACAGCCTATGTATGTGCTGTTGTGGAAACGCGAGATGCAAATCATGCAAATATGATTTGTAAAGCACTTATCGAAAGTGGATACCCAACCAAAATAGTAGAAGATTCACTTTAAACTTCCGGAGAATATTAAAAATGCGTGCTGAAATTGAACAAATCGTTGAATCCATTGCTCAATCGGTTTCTTTATTACGGAGGCATCTTTGACTTTGATTCAGCACAAAAAAAACTCAATGAATTAAACCTTCAAGTAGAATCACCTTCTTTGTGGGATAATCAAAGTAAAGCACAAGCGCTTTTAAAAGAACGTGAGTCCCTCAAAGCATCAATTGATCGCATTCTTAATTTTGAACAATCTGTTATTGACAACACTGATTTTTTAGCACTTGGCGAAGAAGAAGGTGATGATATCCTTATTCTTGAATCAGAAGAAGCGCTTATAGCACTCAAAAAAGAAGCCGCGCGCTTACAACTCGAAACACTTTTGTCTGGTGAAGCCGATGAAAACTACTGTTTTCTCGAAATCAATGCTGGTGCTGGCGGTACAGAAGCACAAGACTGGGCTGAAATGCTTTCCCGCATGTATATGCGTTGGGGCGAGAAACGTGGATTTAAACTTGAATTGATGGACGAAAATCCTGGAGATGAAGCAGGCATTAAATCAATAACAATGCAAATCAAAGGTTACCAAGCCTATGGCTGGCTTAAAAATGAAAGTGGCGTACATCGTCTTGTACGTATATCTCCATTCGATTCAAATGCTCGTCGTCATACAAGTTTTGCGTCTGTATGGGTCTATCCCGTTGTTGATGAAAACATTGAAGTTGCCTACGAAGAAAAAGATTTACGTATTGACACCTATCGTGCATCGGGCGCAGGTGGTCAGCACGTTAATAAAACAGAAAGCGCTATACGCATTACTCACATACCAACAAATATCGTCGTGCAGTGTCAAAATGATCGTTCACAACACAAAAATCGCGCTCAGGCATATAAAATGCTTAAGGCACGCCTCTACGAGCGAGAACTTCGTTTACGCGAAGAAGTTCATAATGCACAAAGCGCAAATAAAACAGATATTGGCTGGGGACATCAAATTAGGTCTTACGTATTGCAGCCATATCAATTGGTAAAAGATACACGCACAGGCGCTGAAAAAGGAAATGCCCATGGCGTCCTTGATGGAGATATTGATGAATTCCTGGAAGCAGCACTTGCTCATAAATTGGCAGATTAAATATGGACACGTCATTTAACAAACTTGCGCATCTTTTTGAAAGAGGACAACTTGCTCCGTGTTGGCTCATTTATGGGCCTCGTGAGCAAACGCGCGCATTTGCAAACAACCTTACATTATTTATTTTATCATCACCAGTGAATGGTCATGGCATGCGTGAAGATCTTATCGAACGCCACATTAAAAATGGATCTTTTGGAAATTACATGACACTTCAGAAAAATGAAGAATCCAATGAAATTCTTATTGATCAATTAGCTCCTTTATTTGACTTTTTGCATAAAAGCCCACTTATTCCTGGCTGGCGTGTAGTATTAATTGACCAGGTTACGGATTTGAACCGTTTTGGTGCAAATAGCCTACTTAAAAGTCTTGAGGAGCCCCCTCAAAAAACACTTTTTTTATTACTTTGTAACTCTCTCGGCACTCTTTTACCAACAATTCGTTCTCGTTGTCAAGTATTGTCACTAGAGGAGAAAAGCAAAACAGCGCCTCTCCTACTTCATCGCGAAGAATCAATAGAGCTTTTACGTCTTGCACAACAAGGAACTTTTAATCGCATTCAGCAAATATGTGATCGTCTCATAGTTGGAGACAAATCAAAGTATGATCTACTTGCTATAACTTTATTTGACGTAATCTATCAAGAAGCTATTTTAACTAAAAATGGCCAGATGGCAGACTTATGGCTGATGTTGACACGCTTTTGGGAAGATTCAAAAATAACTCATCTTGATCGTCAGCATACTTTTTTTACAATGATGGCTGGAATAGAAAAGCCTGAATTAGTCAAAAGCTGTCTTTCCTAAACCGTAAAAGTTAACCTAAATAAAGGCCATTGCGCTAGCAATTTTCACAACCAATCATTTTTTAGATCTAATAGTCACAAGCCCTACAACCAACACCCCTAAACTCACAATACCTAAGATAATTGAAGCCAAAGCATTGATTTCAGGAGTCACTCCCATACGAACGCTTGAGAAAATTAAAATAGGCAAAGTGGTAGCACCTGGTCCAGATAAGAAACTCGCTAAAACAACATCATCAAGTGATAATGCAAAAGCTAAAAGCCAACCCGCCAACAATGCAGGCGCTATTAAAGGCAGCGTTATGTGCAAAAAAACCGTTACTGGGCGCGCACCTAAATCTTGTGCCGCTTCTTCAATTGAACGGTCAAAATCAAGCAGTCTTGATCTTACAACTAAATAAACATATGCAAGTGCAAGTGTTGTATGCGCAATTGTAATTGTCATCATCCCTCGTTCAGATGGGTACCCAATTAAACGCTCGAAGGTTACAAACATTAAAAGCAAAGCAAGCCCTGTGATAACTTCAGGCATGACTAACGGGGCTGATATCAAACCGCTAAAAAGCGTGCGCCCTTTAAAATTACCAAAGCGAACCATTGCAATCGCAGCAAAAGTTCCCAGAATAACAGAAAAAGTTGCAGCCATACCCGCTATTTGAAAACTTGTCCAAAGCGCCCCAATCAAAGCATCATTTTTAAAAAGAAGCTCATACCAACGCAACGAGAAACCAGTCCACACACCGGGCAATCGTGATTCATTAAAAGAAAATGTAATTAAAAATAAAATGGGCAGATACAAAAAAGCATACCCAATTATTAAGGCAGCGGTTCCTGATTTAGACATGTAGCGCATAGATGAAAGACTTAATTAAACAAGATTTTTTTAAGTATACACAAAAAGCATAAATAAAAAAATATAGATAAAAAAGATCTCAAAATATTTTTTAAAATTAACGTTTTTTTAATCTTTAAAGTTAAAAATATAATAGAGAAACAATTAAAAAAATAGGTTTAAAAATGAACGAAGTAATACGTTATTCACTAACTATCGGTTTATTCATACTTAGCAGTGCGATTGATATAAAAGCAGAAGAAACAGATTCTTCCTCGGATTCAAACGTTTCTGTAAATGAGGGGTCAGGAAGCGGACCATCGGCAAATATGGTTGAACTGCGAAATTTACAAGAAGAAAAGAAAAACTTAATTAATCAAAAAAATGATCTTGAACGTCAAATTGCTGAAGAGGCAAAAAAAGAAGCTGAACTTGCTAAAAAAGTTGCTAAGGAAGCCGTTGCTGCAAAAGAAGCCGAAATTACAGACATTGATAGGAAAATTACAGAAAAAGAGACTGAAGGAAGAGCAATTGAAAAGCAATATAATGAAGATGTAGCTACTCGAAAAAAAGAAGTTGCAGCTTTAAAAAATGAAAAGAAGAAGCTTGGTGATCAGCTAAAAGCTTTGCAGACAAAAAATAATTCACAACTAAAAAATGATCTGAATGTAAAAAGTAATTTACAAACAAAAAGGCCAGCTTCAATAGTTACTCCTCCAACCTCACCAAAAACGAAAAAAATAAAAACATCCTAGTTACTAACCCCCTTTTTTAACAAGCACATTGGAAAGTTAATAATATGAATAAATATTTTACCCAGATATCTTTTGCAACCTTATTTTTAATGGGAAGCTCGACTCTTTCCTATTCAGAACCAGAAGTTTCATCCTACTCAGATCCATCGGCTGATCAATCCACTGCTGATTCAGCTATTGAAACAAATAAAAAAGAGTTAAAAGAACTTCAAGACCGTTTAAAAGAACTGCAACAAGAAATGAAAGATGAAGAGAACTCTCATATATTAAAGCTTAAAGAAATAGATAAAGAACATAAAGACAAGATAGATGCAGAAAAAATAGACCATCAAGTTAGAATTTCACAAATAAAAGACCGTATATCTGAAGCTCAAAAATCTGCAGATGCTGAGAAAAAAGACATAAAGGAATTGGAAAAAGAAAATATTACCTTGGAAATTGAACAACTGAAAGAAGTTAGAGAAACAAAGAAATCTGAAAAAGCAGCTATCGAAGCTACACTAAAATCTACAGAACAAGATTTAAAAACTGCAGAAGAGAAACTTAATAGTTTAAAGGCTGTTGAAGTAAAGCCTATGGTAAATAATGTTGTGAATACAAGTGAATCCGCATTGCCTGAAATGACTACCACTAAAGAGGAAAAAAACCACCCTCAAGCAGCTCAACCTGCTCCAGTATCTATCCAACAAATCACCCCTCCTTCAGCAATAACGAGTCCAGCAGCAGATCAAGCAGCCTCAAAATCAAAAGCGCCTCAAGCATCAGCAGGCCAAGCTGTCCCAGCACCAAAAGCGCCTCAAGCATCAGCAGGGCAATCTGTCGCAGCACCAAAAACACCTCAAGCAGCAGCAAGCCAAGCTGCCTCAGGATCAAAAATCACTGAAACAAAAGCAATTAATAGTAATAGCAAAAAAGAGAAAGCAAAATCGGCTCAAGCAGTAACTCCAGCAAAAAGCGCTTCAGCAACAACTACTTCAGCAGCGAGTCAATCTGCCCCAGGATCAAAAACAACTGACAACAAAGATAAAAAAGATAAAAAAGATAAAAACCAAAAAAAAAAGTAGCTAAAAACGAACAAAAGGTAAATACGAGCAGTATTCTAAATAAAGTCTCAAATACAGACAAAACAACTGCAAACGCCAATAAAGAATCACAACCTGAAGCAGAGGCTTTACTTAAAGTCTCTGCTCAGCCTACAACTCAAAATGAACAAAAAAACCTGTTTGGTTCTCTTATCTCTCCTCTAAAAAACCAAGTTCAAATGGCTTCTGAAGCAACAGCAAACATCCCCCAGACAACAACTGAACAAGCTATAAAAGAGCCTTCCATTCTCTCGCCAGCAGAACCAGCGCAAGCTCCTGCACTTGGTGGCTTTGGCGGATTCGGAGGAAGACTAGGCGGCGATTTAATGAACGGAATAATTAACAAAGTTGAAGAAAGAATTAGCGACGCAGCAGCAAACAAAATAGAGGATCTTAGAGAATCAGTCGGCACTGCTGCGCAAGCAACAAAACTTATTTCCAATAATTAATGGCTACTCAGCATTAAATTGATTGCAGAAAAAACCATTAAAAAGCCGCATTGAACAGATGTTTATAAGTTTTTCTGTTTAAGCTCTTCTTAATTTAACCTTTTCCTTTTCACACTTGATTTATTTTTGAGTGCTATATGGCATCAATTTTTTTTTAAAGAGACCAGGGCCTTCTAATATAAAAAGTGACACAATCATCAACAATAACCCAGTTGATTGAACCCAAGTAATTTGCTCCGCCAAAAAAAGCATACCAAACGTAAGAGTCGTTGCTGGCTCAAGAATTGATACAAGGGATGTTTTTATAGTACCAATTAAATTAACGGCTTTAATAAAAAAAATAATTGGCAAGACTGTACCAATAATAGCTAACTCAGCTAGCTCTAAACTAAGGCTTAAAGGCGGCAAAACAAATGTATGGTTAGTTATGCTATGAACACCAAAAAAAGTGGCAGATCCTAAACACACCCAAGCCGTTAATGTGATAGCCTTGAGACCTGTTGCACGTGTTAAAAATACGTAGACAGCGTAACCAGCTCCGCCAATAATACCAAGAACAAATCCCATAAAAACGTCACCTTGATAGTGGAATTTAAAATCCGTTAAAAACAGTAAAGCTGAAAATGCAAATAACATTCCAAGTTTTTGTGAAAAAGGCAATGTTTCCTTTAATAAAACATAATTTAATAACGCTAAAATCATAGGGTAAACAAAGAAAACAGTCATGGCTAGACCAGTTCCTATATACTCAGCGCACTTAAAATAAAAAAATGAAGAGATCACATAGCCAGTAACCGCAAACAAAAAATTCCATAACATTAATTTATTAACAACAAAAACAGATTTTGGGAAAAAACAAGCAAGTAAAAGAAAAGAAAGCAAAAAACGCCAAAAAAGCATTGATTCAATTGAAAGGCCCGTGGCCGTAATTTGCAAGCCAATTATAGGAAGACTTCCATACAAAATAGCAGAAAGAACCGCTAGAGTAATACCTTTAAATTCGGTTGTCATTTTTTTCTTATTCGTCTTTGTACAGTTTGCAAATACTACCTTAAATAACAAAATTTTTCAATTATATTCTATATTTTTAATCATCTTTACGTGATAAAATCATATTTCGCTTACTTATTTTTACGTTATTTTACATCCTTCTTGTATCAAAACAAGGTTCGTGTAAACTAACGTTAAAATAAATAACCCATTATTTAGATTTTCTTAATGCACACACCCTATTTGGTTTTAACAACTACCGCTCTGGATTTTCCTTTAACGTACCTAGGTGATTGCAACATTCCTGCAGGAACACTTGTTGTTGTCCCTTTTAGAAGCCAACGACTTGTTGGCGTTGTATTTTCGCAAGATATTACTACTTCATTTACAGGGAAAATTAAATCTATTGAAGCAACATTACCATATAATATCACTCAAAATTTTATTAGCTTTATTAAACAAGCCTCTACCTACACAATGATTCCAATGGGACATATCTTAAAAATGAGCATTATGCTCAAATGTGATGCCCTTGATAAATCTGAGAAATCCCTTCCCTCGCCAACTTATATTCTTGACCGTCTTGTCTTAAACGCAGATCAACAAACGGCATTTAATATTTGTAATGCATCACTTAATCAATTTAATACACTTGCATTAGATGGTGTCACAGGCTCAGGAAAAACAGAATTATATTTTTCTGTTATACAGTCTGCGTTAAAAATGGAAAAGAAAGCTCTCGTTCTTTTTCCAGAAATAGCTCTTACTGAAGCAATTGTTAATAGGTTTAAAGATACCTTTGGTCAAGCTCCACTCATTTGGCACAGTGACGTTACGCCTGCGCAAAAGCGAAAAATATGGAAACAACTTCAAACAAACGATCCGCTTGTTATACTTGGTGCCCGCTCTGCTTTGTTTTTACCTATCAAAAATCTTGGATTGATCGTTATTGATGAAGAACACGATACTTCATACAAGCAAGAAGAACAAGGTTATTACAATGCGCGTGACATGGCAATTCTACGTGCTAAACATGAAGACATCCCAATCATTCTCACATCAGCTACACCATCTCTTGAAACGTATATCAATATAAAAAACAAGCGCTATACGCATCTAACCTTAGGTAAACGTTACGGCGCCGCTGAAATGCCAGAAGTCCGCATTATTGATCAAAAAGAATACCCAAAATCAATCATCACAGACCCCATCCAATATGAAGTTAGAAAACGATTAACACAAAAGGAACAAAGCCTTCTTTTCTTAAACCGACGTGGTTTTTCAAGTATGCTTGCTTGTTTTAGCTGCGGCCACCACTTTGAATGTCCAGGATGCCACGCATTGCTCACATGGCATAAAGAAAAGCAAATTATGCAATGTCATTATTGCGGGTTTCATGCACAAAAACCATCTTGTTGCCCAAAATGCACAAACACACAATTAAAAGATCTTGGGCTTGGTGTTGAAAAAGTTGAAGAAGAAGCTAAACGTTTATTTCCAAATGCACGCATATGCATTATTTCAAGTGATACATTAGCTAATCCAGCAACATCAAAGCAGCTTTTAAATGACGTTGAAGCAGGAATATTTGATATCATTATTGGCACACAAGTTTTAGCAAAAGGACATCATTTTCCTAATTTAACCTTTGTAGGTGTTCTTGATGCAGATCGTTCTTTACGCATGATGGACCTTCGTGCTGCTGAAAAAACGTTTCAGCTTTTATCTCAAGTTGGTGGACGCGCGGGCCGCATGGCACGAAAACCTGGCCTTGTCATTTTACAAACACGTGAACCTGAGCATCCTCTTTTTAAAGCATTAAAAGCCTATGATCGTGATGTTTTTTATGAAACTGAACTTGAAGAACGCAAAATGCTAGCCATGCCCCCTTTTTATCGGTTAATTTCAATCACGGTTTCTTCTTTACGCGAAGACATACTGCAAGAAACATGCCGTCAACTTTCATACCACATTCCACACACAGATGATATTGACGTCTTAGGCCCTGCTCCATCTGCATTATACCGTTTAAGATCACGCTATCGCATGCGCTTTCTTATCAAAGGAGATCGCAAGCAAAACCTACAAGCATTCACAAAAGCTTGGCTCTCAGAAGTAAAACTACCAAATGCCGTTCAACTACATGTTGATGTCGACCCTCTTAATTTTATGTAAAAACTATATTTTTTACAACCATCTCTTACTCTTCTAAGCTTGCATTCTTACCCATAGAATGCATAAATTAAAATAGATTTATTTTTTCCTGAAAGTCTTCTATTTGTGAAAATTAGTTGCCCACATTGTAGCCGTTCATATGAGCTTGCTCCTATCAAAATGCCAGCACCTAAATATAATGAGTTGCAAGAATCTTGGGGCTGGAAATTTGAATGTGGTTCATGTGATCACAATTGGTGGTTGAATTTAGCAAGCGAACAAACTGATTCAAAGAAACGTACAGGTACAAATGATATGTACCTAAACAGCACATATACAGATGATGAATTCTACGAGAGGCATTTTAGAGATGCTCAATCATCACCATACACCCGCACTCAACACACATATAGCAATGAAGCGCGGAAAGAAATTAGTAATCTACCAGTGCTAGCAATAAAAGATGAAAAAGGAGCATTGCACAAACTTTCAGCACCACCAATGCCACACCAAAACATTAATTATGCACTTTCACAGAAAAAGGAGGAAAAAGCTTCTATTTTTTGGATATCATTTACCTTTTTGATTTTTACTTTGTGCTCCATTTTGTACGTTTATCAAGATGTATTCCACCAAAAATGGCTGCGTTTAAAAATTTCTAATCCGATGATGCAAAGCTCAGCTATATCATTACCACTTCTTATACAGCACGTTCATTGGGATAAGATTGTCATGCCAGATGGAAAAGTAAAGGTTGCCATCATAGGTGAAGTATTCAACAATAACAAAATGCTTTCTAGGCTAAGGCCGCTCCATATGATTGCTTGGGCTCCTTGCAATCAAGTGGATAAAACACAAGAAAAATGTATGGCAGGTAGTTTTGAATACACGTTTCCACAACCAACAATATTGCCTCAAGAACATGTTACTTTTAAAGCAACATGGGTTCTGCCAAAAGATAGCGTCGTAACAGCTATTAATGTGACGCTGCTTCCTTAGCTTCTACAATCACACATAAAATCTCATCGCCATTAGCTCCGCACGCAATGTAATAAGTAGTATCATTAAATTGTTGGATTACAGTACCTGGTTTGTAAACTATCGTTGAAGAATTTTCAACAATCATGCTTTTAATAATATTACACTCAGTTTTATTTATATCACCAAATGCAGCTGGGTACTGAGGTGTTGGCTGAAGGGCTCGCACTAGATTGTGTATATCAGCTGCAGACTTAGACCAATTAATTTGCCCGTCTTTTGAGCTTCGTCCGCCAAAATAGCTAGACTCACTTGCATTTTGTACAATTTTGAATGCAGTTTGACTGGCAATACGCGGCAAAGATTGTTTTAAAACATTAACAGCAAGTGTATTAAGTCGAGACATCACAGCACCAGCTGTATCTTCAAATGAAATTTCTGTTTCGGCTTGGGCAACAATGTCACCAGCATCTGCAGTTTTTAACATATGATGCAATGTAACCCCTGTTTTCGTTTCACCATTAATAATCGCCCAATTTACGGGGCAACGACCACGATACTTTGGAAGCAGTGATCCATGCATATTATAGGCACCCAAAGGAGGCTTTGAGAAAATCACTTCAGGGATCATATTGCGATAATAAAATGACAACAAAACATCAGCATTATAGGCATTTATTTGATTTTGAATTGTCTCGTTTTTAAGCGACTCAGGTGTTAACACATCTATTTTATGCTTTTGAGCAAGTGCTTTTACAGAATCAAACCAGATGTGCTCACTAGGGCTATCTTCATGGGTGATAACACATACAACAGTATAACCTGTTTTTTCTATAATATATTTAAGACAATCATGACCTAATTGACTATATGCAAAAACAAGACAACGCATATTAGTCCTCGTAAATTGCTTTTATTTCATAGCGCGGTCTTGGGCTTAAATTCAATGCTAAACGTCCTAAGTATTCACCAATCAGACCGATACCTACAATAACGACACTAATTAAAAAGAATACAATTGCAAAAAGTGTAAATAAGCCTTCAGCCTCAGGCCCCACAATCACACGTCTAATGAGCAAGTAAGCAACAAGAAGGCCGTTTAATGTTGATGTAAGCATGCCAAACATTGTAAATAGTTGCAAAGGAGCTATTGAAAAACTTGTGATTAAATCAAAGTTCAACCGAATCAACATATAAAGATTATATTTTGATTCGCCGGCAGCACGTTCAGCATGGTTCACCTCAACTTCCGTTGGGTTTTGAGCAAGCTTATATGCAAGTGCTGGAATAAACGTAACATGATCTTTTCCTGCAACAATTTTTTCAATGACAGAACGATTGTAAGCGCGCAACATACATCCTTGATCACGCATATTAATGTCTGTAATTTTTTCACGAATCCAATTTACACAACGTGATACGTACGTTCTAAAAAATGTATCTTTTCGTTTATCACGATAACTACCAACGTAATCGTGTCCTTCGTCTATTTTAAGAAGAAGTTTATAGATTTCTTCAGGCGGATTTTGAAGATCCGCATCAAGCGTCACAATAACTGAACCACGGGACTCAGAAAAAGCTGCTACGATTGCCATATGTTGACCAAAATTTCCTTTAAAATCAATAATGCGAATTTTACCTTTATGTTGTTCTGCCGCAGCTCTTAAAAGAGCCAAGCTTTCATCTTTACTTCCGTCATTTGTAAAGATAACCTCATAGGTCTTTCCAAGTGTATCTAGACTCGTAATAAGACGACTAATAAGATGAGGTATATTAGCTTCTTCATTATAAACAGGAATAACGATTGAAAGGTTGGGCATCATAATTTTTCTCTACGGACTATACAAAATATGTTTAAAAAGTTAAATGTTACTAAAGCATACGCATGTTTTAAAATGGCATCGTACAACATTCTAAGATGATTAGTGACTAAAATGCCATATTATGGAATATTACACACATGCTACCTATGATGAAAGAGTCTAGATCAATATTATTAAACAAAAAAGACTGTGTGTTTTCAAATAACAAGAAAACGTAATCGATTGCGGTTTACGATCCTTCCTGAATTAAGGAATAACTAAACTTCGCTTAGATGCTACTAGTTTCTGACACAGCGGAGCACTGGTCAAAAAAGAAAAGTGGAATAGAATATAAACTTAATCGTTTTAACGCATTATCATCTTTTATAATCAAGCGATTCAGCTGCTATTTATGGGCACATGAACAAATATGGTTTACACTGGATCAAGCCTTTCATAAAAAGATCAACCTTATTGTACATTAATCTTGAATAGAACAGTTTCCACAAATTAAGTGATTAATTAATGCCTAATTTTATTTCGGATTTTTTCAAAAGGCTCAGCTAAAAACTTATTTAGTAACAATGAAAATATAATTGAAACGAAAACACATAATAAAGATATAAAATATTTATTATCAATCTCAATTTTACAAGCAAAATAGTTTACAATATACATTACCAATACATGAATAATATAAATTGGATAACTAATTTCACCTATTAAGCGATCGAAATTATATTGATTCTGAAACACAAAAGAGAATGGAAGAAATATTATAAAAGTAGAAAAAAGAAATATATTTTTATTTAGTCCAAAAAAACTAATATACGGATAAAAAGTAATCAATATTATTAAAAAAATTGTAGAAATATTAGATATCAGCTTTTTATCTTGAATAAAAAACTTTTTATAAAATGGTAATAATAATTGATGAGATAAAGCCCCTAATAAGAAAAAAAGCAACTCAGCAGGAAAAAATCTATATGACCACGGATCTTTGTTTCCAAGACCAATACAATTCAAATAAATTGAAATTAAAATTGATATAGATAGAAATAAATATATTAAATTTCTTTTTGGAAGAATAAGTGGGGCCACTAAATAAAAAGAAAGCTCAAGACCAAGGGTCCACGCTTGAGGAACCAGTAATCCTTCATGCATTTGAATTTTACTGCTGATATAATTAGCACTAAATACAAGAGTGTTATTTTCTATGCCAGAAAACAATATCCAATCTTGTGTAAATATAAAAATATTAGAAAATATTAAAAATAAGTTAGCAAATAAAGGGGTATATTTGTAGACATTTATAAATGAATCATCTTCAGTTGCAATAAAAACAAGTAATGTTAAAAGAGCTACAAAAATATAAATAGGATACAATCTTAAATATCTATTTATATAAAAATTACTTATTTTTGTATATTTACATCTTTCTGTCAATACATATGAAATAAGAAAACCAGATATAATGTAAAAAAGTTGAACTGCCTTTTGACCTCCTACAAGAAGAGCTCCACATGGCCATGTATGACCAAAAACCACGCTAGTAGCTAAAAGTGTTCGTATTATCCCCATAACTTATTTCGCTTCTGCTTTACGCATGTTTTAAAATGGCATCGTACAACATTCTAAGATGATTAGTGACTAAAATGCCATATTATGGAATATTACACACATGCTATCTATGATGAAAGAGTCTAGATCAATATTATTAAACAAAAAAGACTGTGTGTTTTCAAATAACAAGAAAACGCAATCGATTGCGGTTTACGATCTTTCCTGAATTAAGAAATAACTAAACTTCGCTTAGATACTACTGGCTTCTGATACAGCGGAGCAGTGGTCAAAAAAGAAAAGTGGAATAGAATATAAACTTAATCGTTTTAACGCATTATCATCTTTTATAATCAAGCGATTCAGCTGCCATTTATGGGTAAATGAACAAATATGATTTACACCGAATCAAGCCTTTCATAAAAATATTAACCTTATCGTACATTAATCTTGAATAGAACGGTATTAACAATTCTTATTCAAAAAACTTGTTATAAAATGAAAACTATTCAGCCGCTTTAATATAACGCAATTGATATTTTAGCTGAACGCTGCCATTCGCTGGCACAGGGACACTCCAGTAAATACTCGTTTCACCTGTTTTTTCATGCTGTATCGTTTCACGAATAACCTCCCAATGCTCAACATCAAAAGGTAAATCGAGCATAACGCGAATCACGACAGGTTCAGCACTTGTGTTTTTTAGTGTCAAGCAATAATGAGATTCTGTCATGTGCAAATCGCTTAATGCACGATATTGGTTTTGCTCAAGTTCAGTCTCAATACGCTTTGACTCTTTTTTATTGTTTTTATCAATTTTATCAATTTGAGTTGATGGAATTTTAACGCTAACTTCTTGCCCAGCTGCCATATGCGGCAAACTTGTATTACCAAGCACTTCAAGATGGCCATTGTCATCTTGATAATACAAAACAGCTGTGCCTTGCGGTAAGTCTTGCCCTAATGCATTTTCTGTTACATTTCTAAAGGAAACCCACGTTTCCACAATAGGGTTTGCGGCCTTGCTTTCCATGTCTTTTAAAAACTTTCCGCCAACAAAAATACGGTAATCTTGCTTAGCTTTTAAAGCACCACTAAAGACCCAATTGATACGTTTTGTTTCATTTTTTTTCATATCAAGAATACCTTTATAAGCGTACCCTTTTGCTTTTCCTTGTGCTTTATCAGCTGCATCGCCTTGAATAGGCGGAATATTGCCATCTACAAATTGGATTTGAGCATTTTTAAGCGCTATTCCTGTTTTATTAACTATATCAATCCAACCATTAAAAATAAGTTCTTGGTAACCTGAGGTAAATTGAATAGCATAGTAAGGCTTCCAACTCATATTGCGCAGAAGATACGTAATGTTTACATAATTTTTTGGTTCAGCAACTGTGCTATTTACGGTAAGAGAAAGAGCCATAGTATTTTCTTCTTCAGCTTTTTCGACCGTAACTTCTTCAATACTAGCTTCTTTTGGTAGTGCAGACAAAGAAAGCATTAATGATTCATATACAATACTGCTGGCAATCCCAGTTGAATGAGCAGGGTGTTTTCCTTTTATTAAAGGTAATATCTGGCCTTGCCTAATCAGAGCACCGTCTTTATAAAATGTAATAGCTGTAGCCAGCACATTATTTGATGCAGCTACAGAATTTTTTGTTGGTTCAGCTACAAAATTTTTTGGCACAACAACAAAACTTTGTTTTTCAGGAAAACAAGTAATATTTGCGCAAAATAAAAAAAATAAAATATAAAAACCAATACGTATTTTATGATATAAGTTACAATACATTTTTATTTTCTTCCTCTTTAAAAGACTGCGTAACAATACCAACCAAGTCACTATTGTCGGCAAGCTCAAGTGACCTGGTTTGAATATCTAAAGGCATAATATCAATATCGCTTGATTCTAAGCCTGGATCAAGATCTTTTAATTTGCGCGCAGAAACAAGAACGCGTTTTTCAAAGGTCCCAATGCTGTCATTATAAGCACCAACAGATTGTGACAAATGTTTCCCAACGCGACCTAAATGCGTCGAAAAATCACTCAAGCGTTTAAAAAAATCTCGCCCAAGTTGCCAAATTTGGCGAGCATTATCAGCGACAGCTTCTTGTTGCCACCCATAAGCTACAGCACGCAACAACGCAATTAATGTAGTTGGAGTTGCCATAATAACGCGTTCATGCACGCCATATTCAATAAGTGACGGGTCAGCTTCAAGAGCAGCTCCGAATATTGATTCTCCTGGTATGAACATTACGACAAATTCAGGTGATTGATCAAACTGCTCAAAATAATTACGTTGTGACAATGTACGTATATGTGTTCTTACATGCCGTGCATGATCTTGCAAAAGCTGTGCTTTTTTTTGATCATCGCTACATTCAAAGGCTTCTAAATAGGCCATTAATGGTGTTTTTGCGTCGACTACTATTGTTTTTTTACCAGGCAAGCGAATAATAAGATCAGGGCGAAGACGTCCTTCAGCTAAACTTACTTGCTCAACAAAATCGCAATGCGCCAACATACCTGCCATTTCAACAACACGTTTAAGCTGCATTTCACCCCATTGTCCACGCCCTGTTGGTGAACGAAGTGCTTTCACAAGATTTGATGTTTCAAGGCGCAACTCCTTTTGTGTGGCTATAAGATCAATAACTTGACGACGCAAATCTGTGAACGCGTGTGCTCGCTCTTTTTCCAAATTTTCCATTTTCTGATCAACCTGTTCAAGCGATTTTTGCAAAGGTTCAATCATCATGGCAATATTTGTTTGTTTTTGATCCATTTCTATTTTGGCGCGCTCATGCAAATCTGTAAAAGTTGATTTTGCTAAATTTAAAAATGATTCATTATTTGCAATAAGAGCCTTTTGAGACATTGATTCAAGCAACGTCTGGAACTGCTGTTGAGATCTGTATAAAATTTCTTCTTTATCGCTTATGTGTGCGCGTTGAAAATCAATTTCCGCTATCAAATGAGCATTTTTGTGTAGCAAATGAAGGCAACGACTACGGCTACGCATATAACCAATAAAAATAGCAATACACAGCAAAGTTAAAGCACCAACAACACCACATAGTAATTCAAATGACACTTTGTCTATAACCATGCTGTTTATATCCACGCTGCAACAGGAGGTAAAGACATTAAAATTGCCTCGACATTGCCGTTTGTCATTAAGCCAAATCTTGTTCCTCTATCATACAGTAAGTTAAATTCGGCATAACGACCTCTCTTGATAAGCTGTTTGTATTTATCTTCAGCTGTCCATTTTTCATGCATTCGGCGCCGAACAATCATTGCATATGCATTAATAAACGACATACCAAGAGCTTTTAAAAAATCAAAATCTCCCTGAGTGTCACCGCTGTTTATATAGTCAAAAAAAATTCCACCAACACCACGCATTTCTTTACGGTGGGGAATATAAAAATACTCATCACACCAAAGTTTGTATTTTGCATAAGCATCAGGATGATATTGATCACAAGACTGGCGTAACGCATCATGAAAGTCTTTTGTATCTTCATCAAACGCAAATGTTGGTGTCAAATCTGCCCCCCCACCAAACCAACCCTTGCTGGTCAAAATGTGACGTGTGTTAAAATGCACAGCAGGTACAAAGGGGTTCATTGGATGAGCAACAAACGAGATTCCTGAGGCCCAAAACTTTGGATCTTTATCGGCACCAGGAATTTCGTGACAAAACTCTTTTGAGAATTCTCCATAAACAGTTGAGGTATTAACCCCAGCTTTTTCAAAAACAGCACCATTTTCTAAAATACCCATTATGCCACCACCACCTTCTTGGTTAGGTTGAGTTAGATCAATTCTCTTCCATGGCTTACAAGAAAAACGTCCTGGTAAATGTGTTTGATGCTGAAATTCATTTTCAATTTCTTCAAGCACTGCGCAAATATGCTTTTGTAATTTAACAAACCAGTTTTTTGTTGTTTCTTTTAACTCTAAAGGCACAGCGCCATCATTCAGTTTCATTTTTTACCCATATGAAAATACATATTTCATTTAATTATAAGAATAGGTGCAATTATTTCACATTGCAATCTGGATAAGTTCATTTTTAACATGCATTCAAAAATGCAGTGACTTCCCGGAAACACAAAGCTTGTTTTTAAGTCTGCAGAAACTTAATACCCTCTTTCAAAATATTTTTAACAAACATGCTTTATCGGGCTTTTGCTTGTAATTTCTTATAAAATATCATAATTATCTACTGTTAAAAGCCTCTCTAAACGTTAGCGTCACCGTCCTTAACGTTTCATGCAAGTGTGATATAGTAGATACTTTTTGTATTTTCTTGAAACACCCAAATATTTACTCGCACGCAAAACATCCACTTGTTAATATCTCAATCTTTACAAAATCCGTGCAAACATAACTTTCTCTTGACTGTACAGACTCACTTTTCTATAATGCTTTTAGTTTACAGGAGTTTTTTCATATTATGAAAATAGCAAATTCAATTAAAACACTTAGAAGCCGCCACAAAGCTTGTAAGGTTGTGCGTCGTCGTGGGCGTCTCTATGTTATCAACAAACTGAACCCACGCTTCAAAGCACGTCAAGGTTAATATTTTATATTTCCTTAACTAAAAGCGCTTTTCCCAAAGCGCTTTTTTTATTTTCTGTTTGAATGCTCACATCACAGTTATTCAGTTTTTTGACGCAAAATTTATTTATTTTTTTCCTTGTTTTGTAAAATGTTTTTTTTATTTTTCTTTTTTAGTACATTGAAAAGTAAAAAAATATACATATTTAGCTCAGCTTAAAAAACTGAGGCGTAATAGAACACAAAGGCAATCATACTAATTTTATTTACTTCTTTCCTTAAATGCGTTATAGTCCAGAGGTTCGATGAACTCCCTTGTGCAAAATATGTTTTTGCACTGTGGCTTGTCGTTATCAAGTTAACAACCGAAAGGAGCAGTTATGCGTTTTTACGAAACCGTATTTATAGCACGGCAGGATGTTACGTCTAATCAAGTGGAAACTTTGGCGCAACATTACACCGGAATTATTAAAGCCCATGGCGGCGAAGTCAGCAAAACCGAATTTTGTGGTTTACGCGGATTAGCTTACCCAATTAAAAAGAACAAAAAAGGACACTATATCTTATTAAATATCGCTGTTGAATCAGCAGGTATTAAGGAAATGGAACGTCAAATGAATTTAAACGAAGATGTTCTTCGTTATTTGACAGTTCGCGTTGAAGAACTTGACAATTCACCATCTGCACTTATGCAAAGTCGCCACTACCGTGATGACCAAAGAAGTACTTCAGATGATGTTGAAATAGAAGCATAAGGCAGGTATTATATCATGACTGATCAAATTCCAGAAATTACAGAAGGCGGCGCTCGCCCATCCATGAGACGTCAATTCTTTCGTCGTCGAAAAACATGTCCATTTACTGGAACAAACGCGATGAAAATTGATTACAAAGATGTTCGCGTTTTGAACAAATTTGTATCTGAACGCGGTAAAATGATGCCTAGCCGTATCAGCGCTGTTTCAGCAATCAACCAACGTGCTTTATCGTTAGCAATCAAGCGTGCACGTTTCTTGGCTCTCATGCCATACGTTAACGGCTAAGGAGCACACAGATGAAAATTATTTTATTACAACGTGTTGAACACCTTGGTCAAATGGGTGACGTAGTTACTGTAAAACCAGGTTATGCAAGAAACTTCTTGTTACCAACAAAAAAAGCAATGCGCGCAACAACACAAAACGTTACTTTCTTTGATAAACAAAAAGCTCAACTTGAAGCAACAAACTTGAAATTGCGTTCAGAAGCTGAATCTGTTGCTAAAACAATGGAAAACGTACAAATTGTTGTTATTCGCCAAGCAAGTGAAGTTGGTCATCTTTACGGCTCAGTTCGTTCACAAGACGTTTCTGAAGCATTGACAGCCGATGGTTACACAATTAACCGCTCACAAGTTCAAATTATATCACCAATTAAAACACTAGGTATTCATAGCGTTCGCGTTATTTTGCACCCAGAAGTCACTATTTTAGTAAGCGTTATTGTTGCACAATCAGAAGAAGAAGCTTCTGTTCGTCGCCAAGCTGCTGCTGAAACGGAAACAACTGCTGTATAATCAACCTTTATACAACAAAATAAAAAAGGCATTCTCATGAAAGTGAAAATGCCTTTTTTATTAACATCAAAATAAAACTTTATAAATACCCAAAAGCTCAACTGCTGGTCTTCGAATCACGCGCTTCCACTTCAGTAAATATCCGCTCTTCAAATATAATGCACTCCTCTTTCCACAAGATGGTAGACTGTCAATGATATTTTTGATATTGTAACTGTTAATAATGTAGAATTTTTTTGGAGAAGAATTATAGCACGATTGTCAGGAGATTCCCCTTCGACTCGAGAACAAAGTCGTCAGGATGGACCACGTGTTAATCAGGAAATAACAGCACCAAGGGTGCGTCTTGTTGATGCTGATGGTGAGATGGTAGGTGTGGTCACACGACGTGAAGCCCTTGATCTTGCAATGGAAGCAAATCTCGACCTGGTTGAAGTTTCACCGAATGCTGAACCGCCTGTTTGTAAGATATTAGACAATGGCAAGTTTAAGTACGAACAGCAAAAGAAAAAAAATGAGGCAAAGAAGAAACAAAAAATTATTGAAGTTAAAGAAATTCAAATCAGACCAATGATTGATGACAATGACTTTGAAGTAAAACGCCGTGCAGCTGAGCGCTTTTTAAAAGAAGGCAACAAAGTAAAAGTCACAATGCGTTTCCGTGGCCGTGAGATGAGCCACCAAGAAATTGGTATGGAAGTCATTAATCGATTCAAAGATCAGTTTGAAGAATTGGCAAAAATTGAAACAGCACCTCGGTTTGAAGGAAAACAAATGCTGATGATAATGGCGCCAAAGGTTTGATATACATACCTTAATAATTTAACACAAAAGAAGGAATTGAAATGCCGATACTACTAACTTTGCATATTATTATTACACTCACCATGATTGGTGTGATTTTGGTTCAGAAGAGTGACGGTGGTTCAGCTCTTCTTGGTGGGGGAAGTTCATCAAGCATGTTTTCCGCACGGGGTGTCGCAAATTTGCTTACGCATGCAACATCCATTCTCGCAGCGCTCTTTCTTGCTAACTGCGTTTTGATGACAGTTTTATCAAATAGGTCTATCAAGCAAACAGCTTCTGTTTTAGATACGCCTAAGTCAGCGCCAGTTGCACCTGCGGCTCCACAAAAATAACGTTTTAATAATAAGTTTGTAAATATGTCATCTCGTTTTATCTTTATTACAGGCGGTGTTACGTCTTCCCTCGGGAAAGGCTTAGCATCAGCCTCTCTTGCTGCGTTGCTTCAAGCTCGTGGTTTTTCTGTTCTCTTACGTAAATTAGATCCCTACTTAAATGTTGACCCAGGTACAATGAGCCCTTATCAGCATGGTGAAGTTTTCGTAACAGATGATGGCACAGAAGCAGATCTTGATTTAGGACACTATGAGCGCTTTTCAGGTGTTGAAGGTAAATCAAGCGACTATGTTACAACAGGAAAAATTTATTCAACTGTTTTATCAAAAGAACGTCGAGGAGATTACCTTGGCGCAACGGTTCAAGTAATTCCACATATCACGGATGAAATGAAACGTTTTATTCTAAGCAATACAGAGGGAGCTGATTTTGTTTTATGTGAAATTGGTGGAACAGTTGGCGACATTGAGTGTTTACCTTATTTAGAAGCTATTCGGCAATTGCGTAATGATCTTGGTCGCGATCGTGTGATGTTTGTCCACTTAACGTTATTGCCTTACATTCCAACTGCAGGCGAGCTCAAAACAAAACCAACACAACATTCTGTGAAAGCACTTCTTAGTGTTGGTATTCAAGCAGATCTTTTATTATGCCGCTGTGACCGACCTATTCCGGTGGAAGAAAAGCGTAAACTTGCACAATTTTGTAACGTTAGCTCTGACCATGTTATTGCGGCACTTGATGCAAGCAATATTTACCGTGTTCCCATGCAGTATCATGCAGAAGGCTTTGACGAGCAAGTATGTCGCTATTTTGGTTTTAAAGACCGTCCTGTAGACCTCACAAAATGGAAAGCGATTTCCCATTCACTTGATCAAGCAAAAGAAGCTGTTAGGGTTGCAATTGTTGGCAAATACGTACAACTTCCAGATGCATATAAATCACTGATCCAAGCTCTTGCTCATGGTGGTATGGCGAGTCATTTAAAAGTTGAAATTGTTCTTGTAGACTCAGAAAAAGATAAAGATCTTGAAGAAACATTATCAACTGTTGACGCAATCGTTGTAGCTGGAGGTTTTGGTGAGCGTGGTGTAACAGGTAAACTCGACACAATTAAGATTGCTCGCACAAAAAAGATACCAACACTTGGAATTTGTTTTGGTATGCAATTGACCGTTATTGAAGCATGCCGTAATTTGCTAGGCATTGAAACAGCATCAAGTACTGAATTCGGTCCAACAAATGAGCCAGCCGTTGGCTTGATGACTGAATGGATGGATGAACAAGGTATTCAAAAACGCTGTGCTGGTGGTGACCTCGGTGGAACAATGCGCCTTGGCGCTTATCCATGTGAATTAAAAGCAGACTCACTGATTGCAAAGACTTATGGAGTTTCAACGATTTCTGAACGACATCGTCATCGTTATGAAGTAAATACGGCTTATAAAGACCGACTTGAATCTGTTGGTTTAACCTTTTCAGGCTTTTCACCAGATGGTACACTTCCTGAAACACTTGAATACAAAGATCACCCGTGGTTTATAGGTGTGCAATTTCACCCAGAACTTAAATCAAGGCCGTTTGCACCGCATCCACTTTTTGTTGGGCTTGTGAATGCAGCTTATGAATATCAAAAAAAACCTAAATAGTGACTGTACTTTTTAGATTTCATCTTTCATAATTAAGAAAAACTGAGGATAATAAGACAACATGGCCGAAAAATTTGATGAGTTTATTGAAGAAGTTGAAAAAGATATTCGCCAAGAAAAATTTGAAACTCTTTGGAATAAATATGGAAAGATTATATCAACGGTACTTATCGTTGCTTTAGGTTCCTCTTCTGGCTGGGTTCTATGGCGCAACCATTCTGAAAAACAATTAAATCTTATTTCACAAAAATTTACTAAGGCAGCTGACCGCGTTGTTTCGGGTAACATTAATGAAGCAATCGGTGTTTACGAAAGCATTGTAAATGATTCAGCGCCAACATACGCATCACTTGCTTCAATTGCAAAAGCAGCTGCATTGTACGAAAAAGGTGGCGAAGATGCAAAGAAAGCAGTTGAAACACTAACACAACTTACATCACGCCATTCGACTGACCCAATTATGCGTGATTATGCTCTTTTAACGCTTATTCGCATGGACATTGACTTACTCGATTTTGATAAAATTACGGAAGTTAATAAAGCAAAACTAATGACGCATCTTGCAAGTTTAGATAACCTTACAAAAAATAAAGCTCCTTGGAAACTTTTAGCTCTTGAACTTAAAGGCTTTATTTTATATGAATTAAAAGATTATACAAAAGCATCTGAAATTTATGTAGCAATTGCCCAAACAAAAGCTTGTCCACGTGGTCTTCGCGCGCGCGCAGAAATTATGTCTCAAGTGGTATTAAAAAAAATACAAAATAACTAAACACATTATTTACTTAAAGCTGGGCAAAAGCGTTCAGCTTTAAGTTTACTAAAATCAATCCCCCTCTTCCCCTCCTCCTAGCAATTTGCTAAGCTGCCCCTTATATAACTCACATTTATGAAAATAATGGCGCAACAAACTTCTTCTCTCACATGTACTGAATCATCTGATTTAAACACATCGTCCTTCCAACCATCAACAACACCTATTGTCCGCTTTGCTCCAAGCCCAACTGGTTTCCTTCATATCGGAGGAGCTCGAACAGCTCTTTTTAACTGGCTTTATGCAAAGCATCACGGCGGACGCTTTTTGCTACGCATTGAAGACACGGACAAGGCGCGTTCTTCAGAAGATGCCGTTGAAGCTATCTTTAACAGCCTCAATTGGCTGGGCATTACCAGCGACTTCGACGTTGTATTCCAATCTACTCGTGCTGCGCGCCATGCTGAAATTGCTCACAAAATGGTAGCTAATGGAAAAGCCTACTATTGTTATTGTTCTCCTGAAGAAGTAGAAAAAATGCGTGAAGATGCCCGTGCTAATGGTATGCAGCCTCGCTACAATGGTTTCTGGCGTGATCGCGATCCATTATTGAAACCCGCGAACATATCTCCTGTCGTACGCCTTAAAGCCCCAACTGACGGTGAAACTATTATCGAAGACCTTGTTCAAGGGACAGTTCGCGTTCAAAATAAGCAATTGGATGATTTTATTCTATTACGGGCAGATGGTTCCCCAACATATATGCTCTCTGTTGTAGTGGATGATCATGACATGCATATTTCACATATTATTCGCGGCGATGATCACTTGACCAACGCGTTTCGACAAAAACAAATTTATGAAGCATGCGGCTGGACTGTCCCACACTTTGCACATATTCCTTTAATTCATGGTCCCGACGGAGCAAAACTTTCCAAACGTCACGGCGCTATGAGCGCAGAAGAATACCGTTCCATGGGTTTTTTGCCTGAAACAATCTGCAACTATTTATTAAAACTTGGTTGGGGGCATGGCGATGATGAAATCATATCCATTGAACAAGCGGTTGAATGGTTTGACGTGGATGGAATTGGACGTGCTCCAGCTCGTCTTGATATGCTAAAGCTCACGAACTTAAATGGGCATTATATACGTATTGCCGATAACCAACGTTTGCTTGATTTGATCACGCCATTTTTGACTGAAGCCCTTAGACGCACACCAGAGCCCCTTGAACGTAATCACATCTTACGCGGTATGAATGGCCTTAAAGAACGTGCAAAAACAGTGATTGAACTTGCGGATGGTGCACTTGTTTATACAACAAAAGAACTTGAGTATGATGAAAAGGCCCTCACATTTTGCAATGAAACAGCTAAAGCGCATGTAGCAGCCGTCCGCGAAGCTCTCGTCTCAACTGATTTTACACACGATACGCTTGAAGTGATGCTGCGCAACTGTGCGCAAACATTAAATCTAAAACTTGGGGCACTTGCACAGCCACTTCGCGTTGCATTAACCCATCGTAGTGTTTCACCCAGCTTATTTGAACTTATGGAAATCTTAGGACGAGAAGAAACAATGAAACGTTTAAATAGTTATTTAACGTAGTGCTTGTATCTCAAATTTTTTAATAAAATAATTTTTTAATTTCTCAGAGAGCATTATTTGATTGATAATGCTCTCATTTTATTACTAGAATTTATTATAAATTTTATTTTTGGTTCATCTCATGTCTCAACTTGCTCTTGTTACAGGTGGAACGCGCGGTATTGGCGCAGCTATTTCTCGTGAATTAACACACAAAGGATATCGTGTTATTGCGTCATATGCTTCCAATAAAGAAGCTGCTCGTCTTTTTTCTGCAGAGACTGGAATTCAAACAATAGCTTTTGACATAGCCGATGAAAATGCATGTAAAACTGCTATAAATTATATAGAGACAGAGCATGGATCAATTTCTATGCTCGTTCATAACGCTGGTATTACAGCAGATTCTACGCTTGAAAAAATGGCATCTGATCAATGGCATCGCGTAATACGAACTAATCTTAATTCATGTTTTTACCTGACACAAGCAGTTCTTGATGGAATGCGCGCACAAAACTTTGGTCGTCTTATTTATTTATCTTCTGTAAATGGACTAAAAGGTCAACGAGGGCAATGCAATTATGCGGCAGCAAAAGCCGCAATTATTGGATTTGCAAAATCTATTGCTCTTGAAGTAGCGAATAAAGGCATAACAGCAAATGTTATTGCACCTGGCTATATTGATACCGAAATGGTTCGTGCTGTACCTAAACCTGTGCTTGAAAAAATTATTGGTACAATTCCTGTTGGAAGACTAGGAACTGCAGAAGAAATTGCCCATTGCGTATCATTTTTAGCAGACAAACATGCTGGGTTTATTACAGGTTCTACACTAAGCGCTAACGGCGGAATGTATTAAATTACAAGTGATAGCATAGACCATATATAGCGGCACAAGGATTAAATACCACACTATAAAACAATAACAATCAATTTTTTGTTAAAAATTAAATTAATGCTTGAATTTTAAAGGTTATCCCCTTATGTAAGAGATAACAGCAAACACGACGAGAGTGAAATAATGGCGGTTTCAAGAACAAAGACCGAATCTCCCGACGAAATAGTACGGACAAAAAATAATACGAATCAAGAAATATCTCTTGATTCATCGCTAAACTCAGACCAAATTCCAAAAATGGTATGGGTACTGGGTGCCTCTATGTTTTTGTTTAATCTTTCTATGGTCATGGTGCTTCCTTTTTCAGGCCTATATTTACAAATGTTAGGTGTTGGCTTAATTGGTATTGGTTTTCTTGAAGGTTTATCTGAAGCAGCTTCGTTTTTAATGAAGTTTGCATCTGGCATGATAAGCGATGCTTTACGTCGTCGAAAACCCATTATGTTGCTTGGTTACTTCCTTATATTTATTGCACGTCCACTTATGGCACTTGCATCTGGTGTTAATTTATTTTATTCAGGTAAAATAATGGAACGCTTTGGCAACGGTATTTATTCAGCGCCACGCGATGCCCTTGTTGCAGATATTACTCCGGCTAGTCGTTTAGGTAGTGCTTATGGACTCAAGCGAAGCCTTGCAACAGCAGGATCGTTTATGGGGGCTGTATGTGGTTTTCTTGTTATGTGGGCGTTTGGTGATAATATATCAGCCGTTTTCTGGCTTGCTTGCATCCCTTCATCAATTGCGTTTATACTCGTTTTCATTTTTATTAAAGAACCAAAACGATACGAACATTCAGCAATCTCATCAGAAGTTCCCTTGCCTGCTGAAAAAAGGCGCCATCGCGTCAAATGGTCTAATCTACGCTTACTAGGTTCTTCCTTTTGGCTGCTCATGCTTATCAATGGCATCTTTATGTTGTCGCGTTTAAATGAACAATTTATCGTGCTTCATGCAACGACGAATTATGGACTTCTTATGCGTTACGCACCTGTTATATTTATGGTATTTAATATTGGCTGGTGCGCAACATCTTACCCCATCGGAGTAATTGCAGATCGTATGAATCGTTACTGGCTACTTGCTATTGGTATTATTTTGCTAGTTATTGCTGATATTATTCTAGCAACTGCGGGAAATCTTTGGATTCTATATACAGGTGTATTATTCTGGGGCTTTCAATACGGTGTTACTATGAATATCTTTTCATCCCTTATTGCAGAAATTATCCCAGAGAATTTGCGTGGAACAGGATTTGGTATTTACTACATAATTAGTGCGACAGCCTCCATGATTACCGAGCCCCTTGTTGGAGGTTGGGTTGCGAAAAACTTTGGGTTTCACAACTCTTTTATCGTAAGTGCAATCATAGGATTAGCAGCGCTTATTGCACTTATTATTGTTATGGGAACACGCAGCTCACAACGCAGGTAACAGTATCACTTAAGCAACCTGAAAGTAGATAATGCTACACTCAAAAAACTTGAGAAATAAATTTTGTGTTTATCTTAGCTCTAAAATCAAAAATTTTTCAGCCAACACTTTAACTTATGTAGCTTTTTTTATTTATGAGCTTTTATCAATTTATTCATTAATTTTTTGCTAATTAACTTAGATTACTTCACAGGCAAAGATCCTACTCACTTCTACGGTAATGCATGATAAAATTTACGATATTTTAGACGCGCATATGGCTCTGGCTTTGCGATGTGTCCATTAATAGGTAGAATTTTACCAGGTAGTAGAATTGGCACAGGGGCTAAACCTTGCTGATTTACATTTAGCTGAGGCGCCATTCTTTGTACAATATGTGCTAAGGCCGTTGGTTGTAATAATCTAAAGGCAACTGAGTTAGTTACGTAACCAACATCATGCACAACAGGCGTTATATTTCCTGAAAAATTACGCAATATTTCCCATTGTTTATGAATTTTTTCACAATAAGGTTGGTGAAACTTAGGACTAGCTGAATGATAATGAGCAACGGCTGCTCGCCAATTCCCAAGTTGTCGCTTTAAGCTATTCAAAAATTGAGCTGCGTAAGCAATATTCAATTGGGGATCAAAAGCAGACTCTAAGTCACGAAAAGCTATTGGATGGTACCTTAAATTAATCTGCATACACCCAACATCAATATTTGTTTCACCGTGTCTTTGAAACTTTCGAACTGCTTTAATAGCGGCATCTTTACTTTCGAAAGCATACCCCTTACCACCCACATTAATTGTCCAAGGCCAAGCTACTCGTTGGCCTGATTTAATTATCCTGCCTGACTCAATCAAAGATATAGCTTTTAGCAAATGCATAGGAATGTGATAAAATTTCTCCTGCTGACGAACAAAAACTTCACAGGATGAAAAACTATTTTGTGCAATCGCTTTAAACAAAAACATATACAAAAAAAATAATACGTATCGAATAATCATTATTTTATTACGAGTCAATCAAATTTACTTTTCCGCTTTCTATCCTGCAATTTTTGTGCCAATGTTTTATAAAACTAATAAGTATTTAAAAATATGACATTAAAGCCTGGTCTCTATTGCGTTGCAACGCCTATTGGAAACATAAAAGACATTACGTTGCGTGCCCTTGAAATCTTACAAGCATGCGATATTATTGCCTGTGAAGATACGCGCGTATCCATGAATTTACTTACCCATTATGGCATCTCAACAAAGCTTTGGTCGTATCATGATCATAATGCTGAGCACATACGCCCCCAAATTTTAAAAGCGATAAGCAACGGACAATCCGTTGCTTTAATTAGTGATGCAGGAACACCTCTTATCTCAGATCCAGGAACAAAACTCGTTCGCGCATGCCATGAAGCTGGCCAATATGTAACAACCCTTCCAGGGGCATCAGCAGTGCCATCGGCACTTGTTTTATCAGGATTAATGAGTCATGCATTTGCATTTGTTGGTTTTTTTAATGCTAAAAACATGCAACAATGGGCATCATTTAATGGGACTCTTGTTTTTTTTGAGTCACCTCGAAGAGTTGTCGAAACTCTCGAACTTATGAAAGATTCCTTTCACAATAGAACGGTTGCGGTCGTCCGTGAAATAAGCAAAATGTTTGAAGAAGTACAAACAGGTGATTTTGCAACAGTCATTGAATACTACGAACAGCATCCACCAAAGGGTGAAATCGTGATTGTATTAAGTTGCACACATGCAGATGACGTTATATCAGATCAAACAATAGATGATGCCCTCACCCAGGCATTGCAAACACTTTCTATTAAAGATGCGGCACACATGGTGGCAGAAGCCTATAAACTTCAAAAGAAAGAAGTCTATAAACGCGCACTTAATTTGAAAAAGAACGATGAAATCTAAAGGATTATTTGCTCTTTGAAGCCTTTTTCGTTTATTCTTAACCCATAAAAAATTAATATTAGGATAATCACTACCATGCAAAACTTTGATATAGTCATTATAGGCGCTGGACCTGGCGGATACGTTGCCGCTATACGTGCAGCACAACTTGGCATGAAGGTAGCAATCATTGAGCGCGAGCACGTTGGTGGCATCTGCTTAAATTGGGGATGTATCCCAACGAAAGCACTTCTTCGCAGCGCTGAAGTTAAACATCTAATTGACCATGCAAGTGAATTTGGCATCAAAGTAAGCAAAAGTGAGATTGACTTAGACGCGATGGTCAAACGATCACGAACTATATCAGGGCAACTTGCAACAGGCATTCGTGGGCTTTTGAAAAAAAATAAAGTGACGTTATTTGAAGGTGCCGCAAAAATTGAAGGTAATAAAAAAGTAACGATCACATTAAAAGATGGTAAATCTGAAAATGTATCTGCTAACCACATTATTCTAGCAACGGGCGCTCGTGCACGCACGCTTCCATTTATCTCACAAAACCACCCGCGTGTATGGCTTGCAAAAGAAGCCATGACACCTACCTTTATGCCAAAAGATCTACTTATTGTTGGGTCAGGCGCCATCGGTATTGAATTTGCAAGTTTCTACAAAACACTTGGTGCAAATGTAACTGTTGTTGAATTACTTGAACAAATCCTTCCACAAGAAGACAAAGAAATATCTACACTTGCCCAAAAAGCATTTGAAAAGCAAGGCATGAACTTTATGTTAGCAGCATCTGTTACTGATCTAAAAGCAACAGACACAAATGTAACAGCTACAATTAAAACAAAAGACGGCAAGGTAGAAACAAAAACATATGACGCCGTTGTCGTGGCAATCGGCATTGTTGGTAATACAGAAAATCTTGGCCTTGAAAAAACAAAAGTTAAAGTTGAAAAAGGACAAATTATTGTCGATGCATATTGCCAAACAGCTGAACCAGGTGTCTATGCCATCGGTGACGTTGCAGGCGCACCATGGCTTGCGCATAAAGCTTCACACGAAGGGATTTTATGCGTTGAAAAGATTGCCAACTTAAAAACACACCCAATGGCACGTGATTGCATCCCGGGTTGCACTTATAGCATGCCTCAAATTGCCAGCATTGGATTAACTGAAGCAAAAGCAATTGAAGCAAAACGTGACATAAAAGTGGGTCGATTCCCTTTCCGTGGCAATGGTAAAGCAATTGCTCTTGGTGAACCTGATGGTCTCGTTAAAACAATTTTTGATGCAAAAACGGGTGAACTTATAGGCGCGCATATGATTGGTGCGGAAGTTACAGAAATGATTCAAGGCTTTGCTATTGCAAAAACATTGGAAGCAACAGAAGAAGAATTAATTCACACTATTTTCCCACACCCAACACTGTCGGAAATGATGCATGAATCAACACTCGATTCACTTGGTCGTGTAATCCACTATTAAAATACAATAAAATGAAAAGAGGGATTAATTTCTCTCTTTTTAATGCTCATATTACGCATTAAGCAGACAAATTATTGATTGATGTACAAAAAACAACTTATACACACACAATATTGATTTGGCCTCTTGCATAATCACCGTAAAATGTCTATGTCTGTATGATAGACAGTTGAGGTGCCAAAATGCAGATGATTCAAATTCGCGGTGCACGCGAACATAACCTAAAAAACATTAATGTAGATATTCCTCGTGATAAATTGGTTGTTATTACAGGTCTTTCAGGTTCTGGCAAATCATCACTTGCCTTTGATACATTATATGCCGAAGGACAACGTCGCTATGTTGAAAGTTTGTCGTCTTATGCACGTCAGTTTTTACAACTCATGGAAAAGCCAGACGTTGACTCAATTGATGGCTTAAGTCCAGCTATTTCCATTGAGCAAAAAACAACATCTAAAAACCCACGTTCAACTGTTGGGACCGTCACCGAGCTTTATGATTATATGCGTCTTTTGTTTGCACGCATTGGTGTACCACATTCACCTGCAACAGGTTTACCGATCGAAGCACAAACTGTATCACAAATGGTGGATCGCGTTCTTGAAGTACCTACAAAGACACGCTTAATGCTATTAGCTCCTATTGTGCGCGGTCGTAAAGGTGAATATAAGAAAGAACTTCTCGATTTACAAAAAAAAGGATTTCAACGCGTCAAAGTAGATGGAATACTTTATTCGCTTGATGAAGTGCCAGACCTTAAAAAAAATATTAAGCATGATATTTCTGTGGTCGTTGACCGTTTTGTTATACCTGATTCTGCTGACACAAAAGAATTTATGATACGTCTTGCAGATTCCTTTGAAACAGCATTGAATCTTAGCGGCGGGCTTGTGTGGGCTGAACAAGTTGACACAGGCGAAGTAATGACCTTTTCATCAAAATTTGCCTGCCCTGAATCTGGTTTTACGCTTGAAGAAATTGAACCACGTCTATTTTCATTTAATGGACCACAAGGCGCCTGCCCTACCTGTGATGGTTTAGGCATCGAAGTTGTGTTTGATGCTGGGCTTGTTGTACCGAACCATACACTTAGTATTCGAGGTGGCGCAATCGCTCCATGGTCAGAAGAAAGCTCAGGCAAACGCATTGCAGCAACACGTGAATATTACTTACAAATGCTTGAATCAGTTGTCGCACACTATGGCGGTTCTATTGATGTTCCGTTCGCAGAGCTTTCAGCAAAAATTCAAAGCGCTCTTCTTTATGGTTCTGGTACAGAAACTATACCAATCACGTACAATGATGGTTATCGAAGTTATGTAAGCAAAAAAGCATTTGAAGGAGTCATCCCTAATCTTACTCGTCGCTGGCAAGACACTGAAAGTGAATGGGTTCGGGACATGCTAACACAGTATCAGAATGAAAACACATGCCACACATGTCACGGACATCGACTACGCCCTGAAGCTTTATGTGTCAAAATTAATGACAAAAATATTGCTGAAGTATGTCAATTTTCTATTAGTGATGCTTATGAATGGTTCAATACACTTACATTAACACCCAAACAAGAAGCTATTGCCGTACGTATTTTAAAAGAAATTCGTAACCGCTTAATGTTCTTGGTGAATGTTGGTTTAAACTATTTAACTCTGTCACGTGCTGCAGGCAGTCTTTCTGGCGGGGAAAGTCAACGTATTCGTCTTGCTTCACAAGTGGGATCAAGCTTAACAGGCGTCCTCTATGTATTAGATGAGCCATCTATTGGCTTACACCAGCGTGACAATGACCGCTTACTGGAAACTCTAAAACACTTACGCGATATTGGAAATACGGTTGTCGTTGTTGAACACGATGAGGATGCGATACGAACGGCCGATTATGTTATTGATATGGGACCAGCAGCTGGGTCAGCGGGCGGAGAAATTATTGCCCAAGGCACACCTGAGGAAGTCACAAATAATCCAAACAGCATAACAGGCCAATACTTACGAGGCGCTAAATTCATTCCACTTCCCGGAAAACGCCGTACGGGTCACGCAGGAAAGGCTTTAAGTCTTTATGGAGCACGCGCTAACAACTTACAAAATGTAAGCGCAAGCATTCCCCTTGGAACATTTACATGCGTAACAGGTGTGTCTGGTGGAGGTAAATCTACACTTGTGATTGAAACACTCTACAAAGCATTAGCAAAAGCCATTTCAGGTGCGCGTGAAACACCGGGCGAACATGATCGTCTTGAAGGTATAGAATTTATCGATAAGATTATTGATATCGATCAATCTCCTATTGGACGCACACCAAGATCAAATCCTGCAACATATATTGGTTGCTTCACCCCCATTCGCGAATGGTTTTCAGGGCTACCTGAATCAAAGGTACGAGGCTATGCACCAGGGCGCTTTTCGTTCAATGTTAAAGGCGGGCGTTGCGAAGCATGCCAAGGTGATGGCGTTATTAAAATTGAAATGCATTTCCTACCAGATGTCTATGTTAAATGTGATCAATGTCATGGTAAACGTTATAACCGAGAAACACTTGATATACATTACAAAGGCAAAAGCATTGCTGATATCTTAGACCTGACTGTAGATGATGCTGTTATCTTTTTTGAAGCACATTCACAAGTACGCGAAAAATTAAAATGCCTACAGCAAGTAGGGCTGGGTTACGTTAAAGTGGGTCAATCAGCAACGACCTTGTCTGGCGGTGAAGCACAACGTGTTAAATTGGCAAAAGAATTGTCACGTCGTGCTACAGGTAAAACGCTGTACATTTTGGATGAGCCTACAACAGGCCTACATTTTGACGATGTACGAAAATTGCTTGAAGTACTTCATACGTTGGTCGATCAGGGTAATACCGTTCTTGTAATTGAGCATAACCTTGAAGTTATTAAGACAGCTGACTGGATTATTGACATGGGACCCGAGGGTGGTTCAGGCGGAGGCAATATTGTTGCTGCAGGAACACCAGAAGATATTGTCCACATTGAAAAAAGCTACACGGGATATTATTTAAAACCTTATCTTAAACAACGATTTATGAAAGAAGCTATTTAATCTTACAAAATTAGTTTTGTACAAAAGCTTCGTATAAGGTTTAAAAGTAGCTATTTATAGTGTACAGTATAAGAAAAAATGAATAGGCGAAGGCATTATGCATTTGTGGGTACGTCTCTATCTTAAATGGAATGGTCAACAAGTGGGCTTAGATGCTTATGGAAACACCTATTATCAAGAAAAGAAATCAGCAAAAGGAAAACAAAAACGTCGATTTGTTCTTTATAAAGGCATAGAAGAAGCTAGCAAAGTTCCGCCTCTCTGGCATAGCTGGCTACATTACACATCAGATAACATGCCTGCGATGCAAAATGTCGAATTAACTGATAAAACACGTCATTTGCCAAATTTAACTGGAACACCTCTTGCAAATAATCCAAAAAAATACCATTTTACAACTGACAAACATTTAAAAAAGCCTGATTATACAGCCTGGAACCCTAATTAATAATGACACATAAAATTTCTATTTGCGTTGATTCATCTGAGCAAGGACTTAGACTGGATCGCGTTCTTGTTTCTCGATTTGCAACAGAAAGCCGTTCTCGGATTCAACAATGGCTTGAACAAGGGTGTCTTGTTCGAGATGAAACACCATTTTATCAAGCAAGCTATAAAGTCAAAGAAGGTGAACAATACTTTTTGACTATGCCTGAAGTTGTTGACACACACATTATAGCGCAAGATATTCCATTAGATATCATTTATGAAGACAGCGATGTACTTGTACTAAATAAACCTGTTGGGCTTGTTGTGCACCCTGCACCTGGTCACTATGATAATACACTTGTAAATGCATTGCTTGCACATTGTGGTGACAGTTTATCGGGTATTGGCGGCGTTAAACGTCCCGGCATAGTTCACCGTCTTGACAAAGATACAAGTGGGCTTATGGTTGTCGCAAAAAATGATCATGCGCATAATTTTTTAAGTGCTCAGTTTCATCCAGATTTAGCAAATGAAGAAAAAATGTTAAGTCGTCGCTACAAAGCATTAGTGTTTGGTAAACCTGCACGTAAAAAACTTACGCTTGAAGGCATTATTGGCAGGCATCCTCGAAACCGCCAGAAAATGGCACTGATTATTAATGGAGGTGGTAAAAAAGCCATCACTCACCTAACTATTGATTCAAATTGGGAATTACCAAGTGTATCAGCAACAACGATTAGCTTGCTGGATTGTCATTTAGGAACAGGACGTACACATCAAATTCGTGTACACTGTCAATCTATTTTATGCCATATCATTGGTGACCCTTTGTATGGAAAGAATCAATATCAACGTCTAAAAGGCATGCCTGAATGTATTCAAAATTTTGACAGACAAGCACTACACGCATATCGCCTTTCTTTCATTCACCCCACAACGAATGAGCTTTGTGATTTCAGCTGCGATTTACCAAAGGATATGCAAGCGATTATCGACACACTTAATGCAGAATGCTAGACATAATAGGAGAACCTTATGACTTTTACCTTTACAGAATCAGCAGCAAAGAGAATTCATTTTTTATTGAAAGATGAAGTTTCTGACTCATTCTTGCGTATTAGCGTGACAGGCGGAGGGTGTTCTGGCTTTCAATACAATTTTATTTTTGATAATGCATTAACAACTGATGACCGCGTGTTTGAAGCATTTGATACAAAAGTGATAATTGACGACATCTCACTTAACTTTATTAATGGCGGCATACTTGATTTCACAGAAGACTTAGTAGCATCTAAATTTGTTATCACAAATCCAAACGCAACTGCTGGTTGCGGATGTGGTAACTCGTTCACTTTATAACAGAAAGTCTATTGTTGTAAAAACTCAAATTAATATGCTTTTACAAAGAAAAGCGCTCAATAGTAGAATAAAAAAATAAAAAAAATATGAATAAAGAAAGTAAAAAAATATGAATTTTGAATTAGAAGAAGTTAGATTAAAAATGTTTTCAAACATATTCTTTTTCTTTCGATATTGGAAAAAATTTTGGTTTATTATTTTATGCAGTGCAATAACGACTTTTTATGGTCTTGATCTTCTTTTAGAATATAAAGAGGTAGGCAGTGGGTTAACTGCCATTGCGATAAGTGTAGCAATAATGGGTTGGCTTACCAGCGCAAGAGGAGCTGACGAAAATATGCGCAGAATAAAGCGAATAGAATATTTGAGCAATGCATATGAAGGCATTGCTCTCTATCTTAGAAGAGATCCAAAAAGCATCGATTACAATATATACCTTGATGGACTTGAAAAATCATTTACAATTATCCAATTATATGGAAAAAGAAAGGAAATAAAATTAGTTTGTTCAATCATAGAGCAATACAATCTTTCAGAAGAAAAAAATATTCAATGTGATACTTTATTGAACATGTTACGAGATGGGTTAAGAGATGAATTATTACTTCCGAAAGCAACTCGATATGTAAGAACAATGCGAGTTGAGAGGCCCGTGCTATATGAAGTAAATAGCTCTATAAACACAGACCTGACAATGCCCTGTACAAAATGACATGATAAAAGGGAGATCTCTATAAAGTGACCTCCCTTTTTAAACGTTTGATTTGTGTCAAATTGTGATTGTTATATCTTTACCAAAATTGACATAAAAAACCCATCTGTCCCGTGCAAGTTCGGCAGCAATTGTAATCCTAATGCATTATTAGCACCATCCACTTTAGGCAATGTGTTTGATAAGTTAGCATAGAATACAGACTTTTGAACTTTTTTAGGTTTTGTTAGCTTAGCTACAATAATAGTATTTTCAGACCTCTCATTATTAGCAGAATCAGTTATTATTTCAATGGCTTCAACAGGTAGAACATCATTTTCTGCTGCAGGATCAACTTCATCCTCAGGCCTTTCATCTGTGATTAATCTAAAATCAGGGTTATTTTCTAAAAACCAAGCTATTTGATCTTGGTTTTCACGCTTAAAGACAGAACACGTTGCGTAAACTAACCATCCACCCGATTTAACCAGTGGCGCAACTTTTGATAAAATAGAGCGTTGCAGTACTTGCAGTTCATTAATATCTCTTTGCGTAGTTTTAAATTTCATATCAGGATTCCGGCGCCATGTACCAGTTCCTGAACACGGAGCATCAACTAACACGCGATCAAAAAAGTTTTGATGACGCTTTAAAAATTTGGAATCATTTGCTTCATTAAAACGCACGTTATGAATAGATGCACGGCGCAAACGATCACGAGCGCGATTTAAGCGCCATTCATGAATGTCACAGGCAAAAAGCTGACCCTTATTTTGCATTGCAGCAGCAAGAGCTAAAGTCTTTCCACCAGCTCCAGCACAATAATCTAAAACAGCCATTTTTGCAGATGCTTCACATGAAAGCGCGATCAACTGTGACCCTTCATCCTGCACATCCACAATACCATCTTTAAACAAATGATGTCCTTCAAGTGATTGGCGGCCTTTGAAACGAATACCAAAGGGGCTGTGTGGAGTTGGCGAAACATCAAAACCTTCTCCCATTAAAACGGCCATAGCAGCCTCACGTGTTGATTTAATTGCATTTACACGAAGATCAAAGGAGCCTTCTGTTAAATAAGCTTCAGCTAGCTCTTTACACATTTCAGTTGACATTGATTCTACAAAATACTCATGTAACGCTTCTGGCAAAGCAAGCTCTTCAGCTTTTGTAAATGTAAGTGGTGTTTTTATATAATTGATTTCTTCTTCAGTGAGTTCCGGAGGTGAATACATTCCACCTGCAAATACAAAATGAAGATCTGATAAGGAAAGACCTTCTTCATCGCGCAGCAATAATATCATCAATAAACGTGCATTTTCACCTGTAACACGCTCATAACGCGACATACGACGCAACAGCATATAAACGCGCATTGAGATCGCTCTTTTATCCTTTGCACCAATATAACGGCGATCACGAAAATAAACTTTTATAACTTTATCAGCAGGAACTGTTCTTTGTAGAAAAATGAGTTGGCATACTTCAATAGCAGCCTGTATTTGAGCAGGATTTTGCATATTTATTTTATTTCTTTTTATCTATTAGAGTTTAAATTGGATCTTGGTGAATAATAACATCAGAATCAGGAAAAACAGCAATAATATTTTGCTCAATTTCTTCAGCAACGACATGTGCATCAAATAAAGTCAATGATCCATCCAAGTCAAGATGCATTTGAATAAAATTATGTTTCCCTGACGAGCGTGTGCGTAAGTCATGAACGCCTTTAACATATGGATTTTCCCACGCAATCGCGCGAATTTGGGCAACAATATCAGCTGATAGTTCTTTATCCATTAAAATGTCAAAAGAAGTTTTTGCAATTTCATAAGATGTTTTAAAAATATAAACAGCTATTAATGCAGCAACAAACCAATCAATATAAAAAAATTTAAAAGTATGTGCTATATAAAAACTTAAAAGAACACCTATGTTCGTAAATAAATCCGTTTTGTAGTGAAGAGAATCTGCTGAAATTGCCAATGATTGAGTTTGTGCAATAACATAGTTTTGCCACAATACAAGTAGAAATGTTAAAAATATAGCTCCAAACATTACCACGAGTGCTGTTGAATGAAACGTAATTTCTTCAGAAGCACTCACTTGTCCTATAACTTCCTTTAACAGCCATATAGCAGATCCAGCAATAAATAGCGATTGCAGCAATCCAGCTAGTGCCTCTACTTTACCATGACCAAAACGATGATCTTCATCTGGCGGTTGTATCGCGTGGCGAACGGCAAAAAAATTAACTAGTGAGATACCACCATCAAGCAAAGAATCTATCAATGAAGCTTTTATACTTAATGAATTTGTGAGTGAATAAGCAAAAGCTTTTCCAATGACCAAAGTAGCAGCAACAACAATCGCAGAAATCGTTGCACTTTGTAGCAGGAAATTATGAGAGAGAGAAGGAAACTTAATCATAAAACGTTGCTTATAAAAACATATGTTGATAGTTCTATTGTTTAGAGATAAACGAAAATGAACATAAATGCGACTTTAATTTTTATTAAATTTAAGAAGTTCAAATTTTACATGCGTAACAAATGAACATCATTTAACAAACTACAGGTTGAAAGGTGTAGCATAACTCATGTAAATATCACCATTATCCACATGAATAAATCACATAAATGCAATGTTTCGTTTTATAATCAGTTAATATTATCAATAAATATATAAAGCAAAAAATACAAAAATCCAAAGAAACACACCTTACACACTTTGATGGGAGAACTTAGAATGAATATTGATTTTTCTTCACTTATTGATTCTTATTTTCGGCTTTTACTAAAATGGCTTGAGTCTCCACATGTCAAGCAGCGATGAGACAAAATATTTTATATACAGCAGATCTAGTACAAGAAAAACATAGTTAATACATCAAATTATATAAGCTAATAAATAATTGATCCAGATTTAAAAAAACTCGCTGCCATTAAGAATCATAAAAAAATCAACGACTTGGCGCCAAATAAATGGTCATTGGAGGATACTCTATCATGAAGGAACCCTGATTAAAAGAGGACAAAAATGAAAAACAACACCATTATCATTTATCTGACCGGCAAACTCAGGCGTGGGTAAATATACTATTGCCAAGGAATTAGCTAAAAATTATAGCTTTATTATTTGTGATAATCAGCTCATTAATAATCCTATCTTTGAACTACTACAATACGATGGATACGCTAAAATACCAGATTTTTCTTGGAATTCTATTGCCAAGATCAGAACTGAAATTTTTAAGTTTCTAACCAAAGTTCAAGGAAACGACTATGTTCTTACAAATTGTTTGGGGGAAAACTTAAGAGATAGAAAATTGTATGAACAAGTGAAGCATATGGCAGAAATAAGAGGATCCCTTTTTATTCCGGTCCGTCTGTTAATTAATAAACCGGTCCGTCTGTTAATTAATAAAGACGAACACTTAAAACGTTTGACTCAACCAAAAAGAAGAGAGCGATGGAAGTCTATCGATCCAAAGGATGCCGAAGATAAGGGACCACTACTTTCAATCTCTCATCCCCATTTTCTTGAAATCGAAGTGAGTAATTTAAGCCCTGAAGGTGCCGCCAAGGCAGTTATGAATCATATTATAAAAGTAAACTCAACTATCCATACTATTTAAATTAAACTTTTGTAAAAAATGCATTTTAATAAAACCTATTAAGGTTTTTTTTATTTTTTAAGAGATAAAATAATTATATGGTAAGAATGAGCACTTCTGCTATTTCATTAAAACGCGTTTGCGGTTATTATTATTAAACACAGGAAAACCTGAAAGAGATTTAGTTAGACCAATGGAAATTATTTTACTCGCACTATTAAGTCTTTTTGTTTTTTATCGTCTATGGACAGTACTCGGTACTCGCACAGGCGAAGAAAAAAAACATGATTGGGCCGCCAAAGCACAACAAGAAATGATGACCTCTTCTGATGGCGATAACATAATAGTATTGCCTAACCGTAAGAACCCACTTCCTGAAGCCATTAACGAAAAAAATGAAAGCCCCTTTGTACAAAACTTAAGACAAATAAAAGAGCATGATCCAACCTTTGATGAAGATGGATTTCTACGTGGTTCAAGTCGTGCTTTTGAAAAAATTGTTCTTGCATACGCAAATGCTGACTATCCACAGCTTAAAAAGCTACTAAGTAAAGATGTTTATACTAAATTTGTGGATGCCATCAATGCACGTGAAGAACGTAATCAAAAACTTGAAGCAAGCATTGATTCTGTCGACGCGACAATTGTTGATGTGAAACTTACAAAAACAAGCGCTTCAATCACGGTGCGCTTTTATAGCCAGCAAATGCTTGCAACCGTTGATGCTGATGGTGTTAGCTTTGATAACCCTGCACGCCTAAAAACAAATGTAGAAGATTTTTGGACATTCAAGCGTACATTCTCATCTTCTTCATCAATGTGGACTTTAGTAAAAACTGAATCAAAACATGTTTAAAATCAATATTTTTTGCTCTTTGTGTATACTTTTATGCGCCATTTTATTGTCTGGTTGTGAAACACGGCTTGTCAGTAATTTAAACTACAAACAGGTATCTTTTGATGATCTACCTAACTTTGAAACTGATAACCTCGTTGAAACAGCAACTGCCCTTAAGCGTTCATGTATAAAAATGTTGCAGCAGAGTTCAAAAAAATACCCAGTTCCGCATGCATCAAATTTAACAGGGCACTTGAATGATTGGAGCCCCTTTTGTAAAACCCTTATTTTGGAAAATGGCCACACTACAAAAACACTAAAAGCAGTTATCAAAGAACATCTTATCCCTTACAAGATGTCGGTTGGATCAAATGATGAAGGCCATATTACAGGTTATTATGAACCGCTTTTACATGGCTCAAAACGGCGCCATGGCCGTTACACAACGCCATTATATCGTTATCCCAGCAATAAAAAGATAAATATAAAAATTCCTCGTGCTAAAATTGTAAAAGGCGCTTTTAAAGGTAAAAAACTTGAACTTGTTTGGGTTGATAGCGCTGTTGATGCATTCTTTTTGCAGATACAAGGATCAGGGCGCGTAAAGCTTGATACAGGTGAAGTTATGCGCTTAGGTTACGCAGGAACAAACAAGCATGCATATCATCCTATTGGAAAAACATTACTTGATGATGGTGAATTGCAGCGTGGCAATGTGTCTATGCAAGCTATTAGAAAATGGTTACAAGATCATCCAAAACGTGCTGAAGAAGTTATGTCAACAAATGAGTCATACGTGTTTTTCCGCGAGCTTACAAACAATGATGGGCCTATTGGTTCACAAGGAGTCCCTCTAACACCAAAACGAAGCCTTGCTGTCGACACTCACTATTTAGGCCTTGGCACCCCTTTATGGGTTGATATAGATCATCCTACTCAGTCAACCCGTTTACAGCATTTAGCTGTTGCGCAAGATACAGGCGGAGCAATTAAGGGTGCTTTGCGCGCTGATTACTTTTGGGGTTTTGGCAAACATGAAACAGAACAGGCTGGAAAAATGAACAGCAAAGGACATCTTTATGTCTTGCTGCCTAAGGTAGCAAATGGCAGATGAGACACTTTGGGATTTATTTAAAAAAAATATAAAACCCATAAGAAAAAAAAGCAACACAGTTATTCCAGACATTTTGAACAAGGATCCTAATAGCAAAGAGCCTTATTTAAAAAAACCTATTAACGTTGTTATTCAAAAAAAAACATTTTTAGGCGAAACACCTGAACGATGGGCGCATCAGCATGTGCAACGCTTAACCACAAAAGAAGTCAAAAAAAAGACGATTGAAGGTCGCATTGACTTGCACGGATGCACACGCGCTGAAGCTGAAAGTGCACTTAGTCGATTTTTCAATTGGGCTCAAACATCAGGTGTGCACTTTGTATTAGTAATTACTGGTAAAGGTGGAGTACTAAAAGAATTGGCGCCATTCTGGTTTGACCATCACCCTGAGTTTGTGGTGAGCTTTAATACTGCACAACCAAAAGACGGGGGAACAGGTGCTTTTTATGTGCATGTGCGCCGGATACGTGCTCAAAAAAACTAATCGCGGTGATAAGGGTGATTAGCAGCAATTTGCTGACATCGATAAAGTTGTTCAGCCAGCAAACCACGAACTAATAAATGTGGCCATGTCATTTTTCCAAAACTAAGGCATAAATTGGCGCGGACACGGATATCAGGCGCCAAACCATCAGCTCCTCCAATAACAAAAACGAGTCGCTTAAACGCTTGCTCAGCACCGCAGATACAATCAGAAAGCTCGCGTGAAGCCAATGTCAAACCACGCTCATCTAAAGCACAGACCCAATCATCAGACGTAATATGTTTTAAAATATCAATAGCTTCAATAGACGGCACATTGCGTTGTTTTATTTCGACAACAGAAAGCGGCTTAGAAAGGCGTTTTTTATACTGATCAAACAAATCTCTTTCAATACCTGCTTTCATTTCTGAAACAGCAATAAGAAGATATTTCATCGCCTAATTTTTAAAAATTGCTAGTCATTGACTGAATCATCGCTTGAGATGCCATTGTCGCAAGCTCTTCATTCGTGGAACGCGGCGCTTTTGATCCCCACATTTTTTCAATATTATAAAACTCACGCACATCTGGACGAAACAAATGAACCAAAACATCACCAATATCAAGCAAAACCCAATCGCATAAAGGAACCCCTTCTATTTCAGCACGTATACCGCGTAATTTAAGTTCTCCCGTAATAAAAGCAGCAAGCGCGCTTACATGGCGATTTGATGTTCCAGAAGCAACAATCATATAGTCAACGATAGCGCCCTTTCCTTTTAAATCGATTACGGTTACATGCTCTGCTTTTTTATCATCAAGGCAGGTTTTTACGAATTCTAAAATTTCATTTGTTTGCATTTTTTATCTTTTTTAAAGTACATACCTGGATTCTACAAAATAATCACCCTAAACAGCAAGATAAATGGTAGATCAATTATAAATAGTATGATACTCTTCTTTTCAACTCTCGCGACAATCTGAACTTTTTAAAATTTTTCTTTCCTCAACCTGGCAAAAGAAATTCCCATTCAAAACAGATAAGGGCATAAACTTAATGATAGAACAAGCATTAAAAATGCTATCAGAAGGTCAAATCATTGGCATGCCGACAGAATCTGTCTATGGACTCGCTGCAGATGCAACAAATGACACAGCGGTAGCACGCATTTATGCTGTGAAAAAACGCCCTTCTATCAATCCATTGATTATTCATGTTGATTCTATTGAGATGGCACGTCAATGGGGTGTTTTTACTGAACTTGCCGAAATGCTTGCAAAAGAGTTTTGGTACAAAACTCCCTCCTCGCTCACGTTGATTGTTAAACGAAATAATGCTGCGCTTTCACATCTTGTAACAGCAGGTCTTGATACAGTTGCTATACGCATGCCGATGCACGCTATTGCTCTTGATTTAATTAATAAATTTGGAAAACCACTGTCAGCCCCTAGTGCAAACAAATCAAATTCAATTAGCCCAACATCTGCCGAAGCTGTCGCCATAGAATTAGGCGAATTAATTCCTCTGATCATTGATGGAGGGCCATGCCGAGTTGGTGTTGAATCAACAATTTTAGATGTCTCAGAAAATGACCCTATATTACTTCGTCCTGGCGGCACCACGCTTGAGGCAATCGAGAAAGTTCTTGGGATAACTGTAAAAACATACACAGAAAACACACCAACCAGTAACACAAAAAGCTTTAAAGCACCAGGTATGATGAAACGTCATTATGCCCCATCAATCCCCCTTCGTCTAAATGCAAAAATGGCGCTACCTGGAGAAGCCTATTTAACATTTGGAACAGAAAATCAAAGACAGAACGAAACGCTTAACCTCAGCGAATCTGGAGATTTAGTAGAAGCCACAGCTAATTTGTTTCGCATGATACGTCTACTTGACTGTTCTTCATACAATGGAATAGCAGTAGCCCCTATCCCAAACTTTGGTCTAGGACTTGCTATTAATGATAGGTTAAGCAGAGCCTCAGCGGAATAATCTATTTTCTATTAAGATGCTTTTTCTGCACTTTTAGCTTTAGTTTGGTTCTTATGCTCCTCCTCGCTCTCTTCCTCAGTTATAGCCTCAACTTTTGCAGCAGATTTTATTTCTCTTGCTTTTAAAGAAACAGGCCTTGACTCAGCTTTTTTATCTGCGTCATCACTTTTTATCATCGTTATTGTCGTCATTATATTGATTTTGCATTTGGACATTCATAGACATGTTATTTTGCACTGTTATCATCCCATTTTCGTTCTTTGATAACCGCTCATTTTCTGTTGTGGACACCCATTATTCATTTTCTGATTTGAGTAACCACTTTGTTGAGGGTAATCATTATTCACTTACTGATTTGAATAACATATTACGAAGGATATCCCATTTGCTGCTGTTGTGGGTAACCATTCATTTGCTGTTGCTGTGGATAACCATTCATTTGCTGTTGCTGTGGATAACCATTCATTTGCTGTTGCTGTGGATAACCATTCATTTGCTGCTGCTGTGAATAGCCATCTATTTGTTGACCATATTGATTCACAGGCTGTCCATACATATTATATTGCTGGCCATATACTGATTGACCGGGCATCCCTCCTCCCATTATGGCAGGATTTGTAGCAGCCATAGCACCCACTTGCAGCGCAGCATTACCTGTAGAGCTCAGTGCGCTTCCAATTCCACCAAGGATACTTGTTTTTTTCTTTTTCTTTTTCTTTACTGAAACTGCAGGTTTTTGTGCTGCAGCAACAGGCTGAACTTCAGCTTTGCCAACCACAGCCTTTGGAAGGCTAAGGATATTCGCAAACACATTCCCGTTGTTAATTTGCTGAAACTGAATAAGTAGCAAAAAAATAAACACTTTAAATGCAAAAATCATAATATTAACTTAATTTCATATCTATGTTAATTACATGATATGTAAAATAAAATTAATAAACAGTTAAAATGGATAATTTTAATCAAAAAAAATAAAATGATATTTATGATAACTGCATATAAACAATACATGTTGGTGCTTTAACATCCAAATTAAGAGCTCCAATCGTTGAAACACATTGACCAGATGCTATGCCTTGGCCTTCGGTTACACGAATCTGTCCTTTTGATGCATCATTAGCAGATTGCCCTTCATCAACTTTAGACATAAGTCTTTGAGCCTGCTTTGGTGAAAGTAAAGCGTACCCATGATCTTTTGAAAGACGGATCCAATTACCAGTCATTGTTGCATTTGGCACAGAAACCACATCATAATTTCCACCAAGTTTTGATGTTGGCGCCGTATCAGAATCAAAATCACCCGCTTTATGTAAATGTATCCAGACATTGTCTTGTTCGTTTGGCTCAATCAAACCATTTCCATTACCATTCGTAACGGCGTTTCCAAAACGATTTGTAGCCCGAGAGTCGTCTCCAGGAAGCATTCCATAAGAATCATGATATGCATGAAAGGCGACCTGGATACGATGAAAATCATGCACTACAGACCGCACTTTAGCAACATCGAGTAAATCTTGTCCTTTAAAAATGGCCCCCATAAGAACCCCAACTATAACAAGGACAATAGAAAGTTCAATTAACGAAAATGCTTTTACCCGATGCCTTAACATAAATTACATTCCTTTTAACGTTTTAATGATATCGTCACATACTTTCTTGGCATCACCTAAAACCATCATAGTATTATCTCGGTAAAATAAGTCGTTATCAACACCTGCATAACCAGTTGCTAAACTACGCTTTACAAAAAAGACCGTACGTGCATTTTCAACATCCAAAATTGGCATGCCGTAAATTGGTGATGTTTTATCTGTTTTTGCAGCAGGGTTTGTGATGTCATTTGCTCCAATAACAAAAACAACGTCTGTTGCACTAAAATCAGAGTTGATATCTTCAAGCTCAAGCACATCATCATAATCTACGTTTGCTTCTGCAAGCAGAACATTCATGTGACCTGGCATACGCCCAGCCACTGGATGAATTGCATAACGAACTTTAACATTTGATTGTTTTAATATATCACCCATTTCACGGAGTGCATGCTGCGCTTGGGCAACAGCCATACCATAACCTGGAACAATAATAATCGTCTGCGCATTATGCATCATATAAGCTGCATCTTCTGGGCTACTTGCTTTTACAGGTCTCATTTCTTTAGCATCACCATCAGCAGAAACAACTGAAGAATCACCACCAAATCCACCTAGAATTACATTAATAATAGAACGATTCATGCCTTTGCACATGATATAACTTAAGATTGCGCCAGATGCACCAACAAGTGCCCCAACAATAATAAGCACATGGTTATTTAGTGTAAAACCAATACCCGCAGCAGCCCAACCTGAATAAGAATTCAGCATAGACACCACAACAGGCATATCAGCACCACCAATTGGTAAAATCAAAAGGAATCCAAGAATGAGCGACACCACCGTCATCGTCCAAAAAATAAATATCGATTGAGTCACCATAAAGATCAACATTAACACAACCAAAGAAGCACCTAACAGAGCATTAAGTGTATGCTGACGCGCAAACTGCAATGGCTTGCCGGACACGAGGCCTTGTAATTTACAAAATGCAACAATTGATCCTGTAAATGTAATTGCACCAATAATCACGCCAAGTGACATCTCGAAGAGACTTGCTGCTTTAATTTGCTGAACAGTTCCAATATTGAAAGCTTGCGGTGAATAAAATGCTGCAGCTGCCACAAGAACTGCAGCCAATCCAACAAGACTGTGAAAAGCGGCTACAAGCTGCGGCAAAGAAGTCATTTTAATTTTTTTAGCAACAAATGTACCGATGCTACCACCGATCATAATTGCCAGTAAAATATATTGAAAATGAGATACGGCTGGTGAAAGCAAAGTTGTAAGGATAGCTATTGCCATTCCAAAAATTGCATACAAATTACCCGAGCGCGACGTAGCCGCAGATGAAAGCCCCTTCAATCCTAATATAAAACAGACTGATGCAACTAAATATAAAAATGAAGACATACTTCCTGACATAAATTAATACCTTTAATTATTTATTTCTTAGAAAACATTTGCAACATACGCTGCGTGACCACAAACCCACCAAAAATATTAATTGATGCAAGAATAACAGCAAAAAAGCCAAAGAAGGCAGATATGCCACTTGAAAAAGGTCCCATAGCTAATATGGCTCCCACAACAATAACACTAGAAATTGCATTTGTTACTGACATTAAAGGGGAATGCAAAGCTGGTGTGACTTTCCAAACAACATAATAGCCAACAAAGCATGCGAGCACAAACACCGTCAATCCCATAACAAACGGGTCGTAGGCAACAGCACCACCTGCTTGTGCCATTTTCTTCGCAAGCGCATCAAGCTGACTTGTTTCTTGAAGCAACTCTTTTGCTGTGTGCATTAAATGGCTTACTTGTTCATTAAGCGCTTGAATATCCATAATTAAATGTCCTGTTTCTTTTTAGTTGTTTTCTCTACTACAGACTCAGAATCTGCATCTTCCTGAGTTTTTGTTTTAGTTGATGACTTTACTTTTGGTTCATCAATACTTTCATTTGTCGTACCTTCTTTAACTTTTGAGGCTTTAAGTTTTTCTGATTGTAAAAGAGGATGTACGGTCTCACCATTTTTTGTAAGCAGTGTCGCTGAAACAATTTCGTCATTCCAATTAATATGCATTTCTGCTTCGTCAAACGTTGAAATCCCCTTCACAAAAGCCAATACGTTGCGAGCAAAGAATTGACTTGCATCAGCTGCAATATTGCTCAAAATATTTCCTGGTGCGTGAAGCGTAACGCCGTGTTTCACAACTGTTTTTCCATGTTCACTTAATGAGCAATTTCCGCCATTTTCGGAAGCTAAATCAACAATAATGGAGTTTGGGCGCATGGACTTAACCATATCTGCTGTTATAAGAACCGGCGCAGCTTTTCCAGGAATAAGTGCCGTTGTAATCACAACATCTTGTGTCTTGACTACAGCAGCTAGCTTTTCCATTTGCGCTGCCTTGTACTCGTTGCTCATCTCTTTTGCATAACCACCAGCGCCATCACCAACTTCAGAATCATTTACTTCAATGAAAGTTGCTCCAAGACTTTGCACTTGTTCTTTAGCCGCAGTACGCACGTCAAATGCAGATACAATCGCACCTAATCGTTTTGCTGTTGCAATAGCTTGTAAGCCTGCAACCCCCGCACCTAGAACCAACACACGCGCAGCTGAAATGGTTCCTGCCGCTGTCATCATAAGTGGAAATGCGCGATTAAAAAAGAAAGCACTTTCAATGACAGACCTGTAACCTGCCAAGTTGCTTTGTGAGGACAATACGTCCATTGTTTGTGCACGTGTTATACGCGGCACCATTTCTAATGCGAACGTCGTTAAATTTTGCTTATTGTAAGCATTAAGCAAATCGCTATGTTTAAAAGGCTTTAAAATACCGAGAAGTGTTGCACCTTTTTTAGAAAAACCTATATCATCGCTATTAAGAGGAGAAACGCTTACGAGTATATCGGAAGTCGACAAGATCGTTTTGCGATCTTTTTCCACGCTAGCTCCTACATTTTCATAATGCTCATCTAAATAACCAGCCTCTACGCCAGCTCCTTTTTCAATTAAAATAGAAAAACCAAGCTCTGCCATTTTTTTTGCCACATCAGGCGTTAAGCCAACACGTTTTTCGTAGTGATAGGTTTCTTTTAAAATACCAAGTTTCATGCTCATTACAGTTTTTAGTGACATTGTAAAACTATTATAGTGATTTTTAGTTTTCAGAAAAGAAAAATAAAGTTTAAAATTGATGTGTTAAAAAAAACTGCGTTAAATCAACATTTTTATCATTCTACTTTATCTTCAGAATCTAACAATTCGGAATTTCAATCATCCTCTTGCTGCTGTATTTCACTGTTAAATGAACATAAAATCATATATTTTAAAATAAAAATGGAATATTTTAATCGATGTTATTATATAGAGGCATGATTATTATAAGCAAGATCCCTATAAGCACTCTATTTCGGTAAAACCTACACATTCAAGATATGCACCCCAGCACGGCCTATTGCTATAAAACTTTCCCCATAGCAATCTCCCTTGGATCTGCGTATCCTTCAGGCGGGGTAAAAGGCATTTCAATAAAACCGTTCTTTTTATAAAAATTATACGCATGCGCAAACGATTCCATATGTAAACGTTTGCATCCTTTTTCTTTTAACCACCGTTCACACAGATTTAAAAGCTTCCCGCCAAATCCTTGCTTTCGATAAGGCTCATCAATAACCATAATCCGCATAGCAGCACATTGATCTGGCCAAAATTCAATATGTGCATACCCTACTAAAACAACACCTTTATAATACACAATATGCGCATGATCTTTGTGGTTAAATGTCCATGTATGAGGATCTGCAATTGGCGCATTATCAAAAAAATATTTCTGACGAAAAACTTTCACTGTTTCCCATTCATCAAAATGCGTGCAATGAACAGCTCCACATGCATTATAACCAGCTTTCTTCAAAGTCTCTTTAATAAATTTATTTTTCTCAAGCGTATAGCGAGGAAATCTTCCCTCAACGCGTTCAAAATTAAAAGGATCAGCAGCAAGTGTTAATTTTAATTCTTGGTAAGCCATACGTGTGTCTTCGTGACTTCTCAAGTAATCACGAAAACATAAATTTAGATTAACAAAATTATGACCACGTTCTACCACATGTAAATTAACCTTTGAATCTAATGTATTTTTTGAAAAAAAGTTTCGAAAGAGAATATTAATTTCACCTTTAAAAACATAACCTATTTTCTCTAGATTAACACTGTTTGCTAAACGATCTATCACCAAGCATATATCCAAATCTTGTTTAGCTGATAATTTAGGAACTGAAGTTGAACCAATATGGTGCACCTCAATACAAGATGTACCCAAAGCTTCGCGGATACATTTCTCTTCTGCCTCAAAGAGAAGTGGCCATTTTGAATCATAGGGAAGAACGTTTATTTTTTTATATGTACTCATTTTAGTTTCTTTTTGAGCATAATTATATTGACTTAAGGTATCTAATAGTTATGGATTTTTCTGAATTCGAACCATTGTAATTTGATTCTTTTGACGACGGATAATCTCAAAAGTAAAACCATGCAAGCTAAATTTTTGGCCGACATGCGGAATTGTACGCGTTTCATACAAAATAAAACCACCAAGGGTTGATGCTTCCTCATCTGGCAAATCCCAGTCCAATTTTCGATTTAAATCGCGCAATGTAACACTTCCATCAATCACATATGAACCATCAGCTTGAGGGCGCACGCCACTTACCGCGATGTCGTGCTCATCTGTAATATCACCTACGATTTCTTCTAATACATCTTCAAGTGTAACAATCCCAAGAAGAGCGCCATATTCATCTACAACCAATGCAAAATGTTCACGTCTGGCACGAAACGCTTGAAGCTGATCAAGCAAGTCTGAGCTTTCAGGAATAAACCAAGGTTTTGTGGCAATCGATTCAATGGTAAGTGGATTATTTTCATTATTTGCATTTGAACGAACCGCTCGCAAAAGTGCTTTTGCATTCACAATCCCAATAATATTATCAGGGTTATCTTTCCAAAGTGGCAAACGGGTGAATGGAGATGAAAGCACCTGTTCCACGATTGAATCAAGCGAATCATTTGCATCAAGCATTGTAACATTTTTACGATGCACCATAATCTCTTCAACTTGTACAGATCCTAAATCAAGAATACTCTTAAGCATTGCCTTTTCTTGCACAACATCTTGGTTAGGACCAGTATGCAAATCAATAGCTCCTCGAAGCTCTTCAATAGAAGCCTGATAATCAGCTTGTGATGCCGTGGTTTTTATACCAAACAATCCAACGCTTTTTCGAGCAATCCAATGAATAGCATGATTAAAAGGACGAAAAAGATCAAAAACAACGCGCAAAAACCTAGCGGAACTTAATAATAATTTTTCAGAATGCACAATAGCCAACATTTTAGGCATCACTTCAGCATACACAACAATAATAACACCCATGACTGTTGCCGCAATTTCGCCGCCTCTTTCACCCAAAAGTGAAATGCAAAGCTTACCTGCAAAACCAACAGCCCACGCATTAAGCATAATATTACAGCTAATAAATACACTTATTGCATAACCTAAATTTTGTTGAAAATGGCGAATAATAACAGCGCGCTCATCTCCTTCTTTTGCAAGTTGATGAAAACGTGCCTTAGATGCTGCCGTAATTGCCGTTTCACACGCCGAGAAAAATGAAGAAATACCCAGAAATGTAAAAATAATAACAATGATTAAAATATCCATCGGATGCCTTTAACTGTCCATGTGAGTATGTGAATGTGTATTTTTCAAAAGATCAAATCCATGTTCTTTTGATTGTTTTTCAATGGATGATATGCAATCTATAAAGTCTTGAACATTTGCAAAATCTTTATAAATGCTTGCAAAACGGACATATGCAACGGGATCTATATTGAAGAGTGACTGCATGACCATTTCACCAATGATATGAGTAGATATGTCATTTTCCCCACTCGTTTCAAACTGTCTTATGACACTGGTGATAATGCGATCAATCTTATTTGGATCTAATGATTGCTTTTGCATAGCAGAGGTAACTGACCGCGCTAATTTTTCGCGATCAAATGGTACGTGATGTCCGTTCTTTTTTACAACGGTTAGTTCGCGTAACTGTATGCGCTCAAACGTTGTAAAACGTGAACCACATGCACTGCAAATACGACGACGCCTTATTGCAGCTTGGTCATCTGTTGTTCTTGAGTCTTTAACCGAAGTATCGTTATGCGCACAAAAAGGGCATCTCATTCAGATTAGACCTTTTCGTAAATAGGAAATTTTTGGCATAAATCTGCAATTTCAGATTTTACATCATGCATAACTGAATCAACATAACCACCAGCAAATGCTTTAAGCGTGCGTGCGATTAATCCCCCAACTTGGGCAAATTCAGTTTCTTTAAAACCACGCGTTGTACAAGCTGCTGCACCTAAGCGAATACCAGATGTGATTGTTGGCGGCATAGGGTCATTTGGAATACCATTTTTATTACACGTCATATTTGCATGATCAAGGACTTTTTCAGCATCTTTACCTGAAAGCTTAAACGATTGCAGATCCACCAAGATGAGATGCGAATCAGTACCACCGGAAATAAGAGAAAAACCTTCATCTGTTAAGGCTCTACCCATGGCTTTTGTATTTGCGATTGTTTGATATGCATAGTCTTTAAATGACGGCAAAAGCGCCTCACCAAAAGCAACAGCTTTACCAGCAATAACATGCATTAAAGGGCCTCCTTGAAGTCCTGGAAACACCGAGGAATTAATTTTTTTAGCGATTCCTTCATCATTTGTTAAAATAATGCCGCCCCTTGGACCGCGCAACGTTTTATGTGTTGTTGATGTAACAACATGCGCATGAGGAACAGGGTTTGGATATGCGCCAGCAGCAGCAAGTCCAGCAAAATGAGCCATATCAACGAGAAGATAAGCCCCTACGCTATCAGAAATTTGGCGAAATCGCGCAAAATCGATCGAGCGAGGATAAGCCGATCCACCGGCAATAATAAGCTTTGGTTTATGTTCTTCCGCAAGTGCTTGAACTTGGTCATAATCAATCACGTGAGTATTAGGGTCAACGGTATAACTTGCTGCTTTAAACCATTTTCCAGACAAATTCACATGCGAGCCATGCGTTAAATGTCCACCATGATTAAGCGACAATCCTAAAAAAGTATCACCGGGATTTAATAAAGCAAGAAATACAGCTTGATTTGCTTGAGATCCAGAATGGGGCTGCACATTCGCAAACTGGCAGCCAAAAAGCTGCTTTAAACGATGAATTGCAAGTTGCTCAACAACATCTACATTTTCACAGCCACCGTAATAACGATGACCAGCATATCCTTCAGCGTACTTATTTGTCATAACTGAACCTTGCGCAGCCATCACAGCAGGAGAAACATAGTTCTCAGATGCTATTAATTCAATTTTATCATATTGCCTTTGATGTTCATCTTGAATGGCTTGCCAAACAAGCACGTCTGATTCAGATAATTGACGATCAAAGAAAAAATTTGCTGACATAATAAATACCTGATGAATGTGGTGCCGTAGGGGGGAATCGAACCCTCGACCTCACCCTTACCAAGGGTGTGCTCTACCACTGAGCCACTACGGCTTTTTAAAACAGGACTATAATTGCACAAGCCAAGGCTCGTATCAAGGAAAATAACACGAGCCTACACTTTATAGGAAGTGATTACAGATTTTCTTAAACACGTTAATGCGTTTCTGAAATAGCTGACTTACTTACCCCCACCATTGCAGGGCGCAAAAGACGATCATAAAACAGATAACCATCTTGCATAACAGTCATAACAGTGCCTGATGGGTGATCATTACTTTCAACTTCAAACATTGCTTGGTGAAAATTTGGATCAAATTTTTCATGAAGCGGATGAATGCGCTTAATATTATTTTTATCAAAAACTTTATCAAGCTCTTTTACAATAAGTTCAACGCCTGTAACTAAACCTTGCGTGTTAGGCGAAAGCTGGGTGAGGTCTTCTTTTCCACAAGCATCCATTGCACGACGCAAATTATCACAAATACTGACAATATCACGCGCCAAATGAAGTGGTGCATAGCGTGTCGCGTCTTCTTTGTCACGTTGTGCCCGACGCCTAATGTTTTCCCCTTCAGCAACGGCTCTCATCCACTGGTCTTTCATTTCAGAAAGTTGCTCTTCAAGAGTTGGTTCAACAGCAACTTCTTCTTCCAATGCATCTAACGCTTCTAAAGAAACAGATTCTTCTTTAAGTTGTTCATTTTGTGTTTCATTATTTTTTGTACTTGCAGTCATTTTACTAATCTTTCTTAATTTTATTTGATCACTTATGTTTTAAAAGTGTCTTCTGGATGATATTACATAATCAAACCCTGTAATAAGTGTGAGTAATGCAGCACACCACAGCATACCTTCACCAATAGTGTGCGCTAAGGTAATGCTATCATTTGTATCCCCTACAAGCAAAAAGCAGATCGCTAGCATTTGAACAGCTGTTTTCCACTTTGCAAGTCGAGACACATTGATTGTCACATGAATTGTACTTAAATGTTCTCTAAGACCTGAAACAAGAATTTCACGACTTAAAATAACAATAGCAGGAATTAATGAATAACGACTAATACGCCCAAAACCAGCGAGTAATAAAAGCGTCGTTGAGACAAGCAATTTATCAGCAACAGGATCAAGAAACTGCCCCAAACGTGATATTTGGGAATAAGTGCGTGCCACATAACCATCTAAATAATCCGTGATACAACCAGTGATAAAAATAGCAGCAGCTGCAAAGCGCCACTCAGGTGTCCCCATGTAAAATGAGAATATCAAAACAGGAATTAGCAGAATTCGAACAAATGTGAGCATATTTGCTGCTGTCGAGAACATAACGCGCATGCCTTCATTAAGTTTATAATTTTAATGTAAATACTATACTATTGTTTTAAGGCAGAATCATAAGTTTTTTTTCATCAAAATCATTTTTTTGAAAATTGATGCAAAGAAACTACCTATTTAAGATTTTCTACAAAAAATTAAAGACTCTTGACTTAAGCCAAAATAAGAAAGGTAAAACTCATGCAACCAATAAAAAAAGAACAATGTTTTATTATGAGACAGATAAACACAAAAAATAATTTTGCTTTCAATAAGATTATTAAGTTCGATGAGCCTGTTAAAAAAAATTTATTATCTAAATGCCGCATCTCTTTCAAGGTTTTGAACAAGTTGCTGCTCCCAACGATCACCATTTGATAACAATTTTTCTTTTGTGTAAATCAGTTCCGCATGTGTTTCCGTTGCAAATTCAAAGTTAGGGCCTTGCACAATTGCATCAACTGGGCATGCTTCTTGGCATAATCCACAGTAAATACACTTTGTCATATCAATGTCATAACGCGTTGTTCGACGACTTCCATCTGCATGTTCTTCGGCTTCGATCGTAATTGCTTGCGCTGGGCAAACTGCCTCACAAAGCTTGCACGCAATACAACGTTCCTCTCCATTTTCATAACGACGTAGTGCGTGTTCACCTCGAAATCGAGGGCTAATAGGTCCTTTTTCAAATGGGTATTGAATTGTTACTTTCTTTTTAAAAAAGTAATGCAACGTTTTTGCAAATCCTTTTATTATTTCAATCAAAAAGAAACTCTGAAAAGCGCGCCGCAATAATTTTTTCTTTAACATAACTTAAGCAACTCCTTTTAGCATTATACAAAGTGATACGACTACAACCCCAAGCAAACTTAAAGGTAAAAAGACTTTCCAGCCAAGGCGCATCAATTGATCGTAGCGATAACGTGGCAGCGTTGCACGCGTCCATAAAAAGATAAACAAAAACACACAAATTTTACCTAAAAACCAAACAACACTTGGCACCCAATCAATACTTGCATGAGAAAAAGGAGCAAGCCAACCGCCTGCAAAAAGAATGGTGCACATCGCACTCATCAATATCATATTGGCATATTCACCTAAAAAAAATAGCGCAAAGGGAAATGCAGAATATTCAACATGATATCCTGCAACAAGCTCAGCTTCAGCTTCAGGAAGATCAAATGGTGTACGATTTGTTTCAGCTAAACATGATATAAAATACATCACAAACAAAGGAAATAGTTTAACTGCATACCAACCATTTTGCTGCGCCAATATAATATCAGATAAATTTAATGAACCTGAACATAGCAACACTGATACTAAAATTAAGCCGATAGAAACTTCATATGAAATCATTTGAGCAGCTGAACGCAATGCTCCCAACATGGCATACTTTGAATTACTCGACCAGCCAGCAATAATAATGCCGTAAACCCCCAAGGATGAGATCGCCAACAAATAAAGAACCCCAACGTTAATATCAGAAAATACCCAACCTGGAGCAAAAGGAATAACGGCCCACGCGGCAAGGCTTAAACTAAACAACAAAATCGGAGCAACAAAAAACAAAAGCTTGTTTGCAGCCATAGGAATGATAGTTTCTTTATGAAGTAACTTTAGACCATCCGCAATAGGTTGAAGCAAACCAAATGGCCCAACCACATTGGGTCCTATGCGCAATTGCATATAACCAATAACTTTTCGTTCAGCCAATGTCAAATATGCGACGCCAAGCAACAAAGCAACAATAAGTAAAAACGCTTTAACCCCAATTACAATAATTATGTTTGTATATTCTAAAAATTCATTAAACAACAGAGACATTTTTCTTTCCCTTATTAAGAATTTCATCAACACATGCAGCCATTGTTTTTGAGTGGCGCGAAATAGAACACGTCATATAATTATTTGCAACAGATAAAGCAAAATTTTTATTAACCAAGGGCTTGTTACTTCCGGGCAATTGAGACCAAGTAGCATCTGGAATGCTATCAATATTTGCCATAAATGGATAAGCTATTTCCAAATGATTTATCAGTCCAGCATGTGTATCAAAAGGCAATGTATGATTAAGTACTTCTGAAAGAGCCCTAATAATAGTCCAATCCACTTTTGCTTTTCCAGGGGGACTAATTGCTGCGTAGCTCCTCTGCACTCGCCCTTCAGTATTCATATAAAGACCATCTTTTTCTGTATAAGCAGCACCCGGCAAAATCACATCAGCTCTGTGGGCGCCTTGATCACCATGATGCCCTTGGTAAACGACAAAAGCATCACCAAATGCAGTTGCTTCAATTTCATCAACACCATGCAAATAGACAAACTTGATATCACCTGATTGGCATCCTTTTAAAATCTCAGCTGTATCAAAACCTGATTCATTTGGCGTAAAGCCAACAGTTAAAGCGCCCACGCGTCCTGCACGTGTGTGAAGCAGATTATAACCATTCCATCCGTCTTGAATAAATGCAGGCACTTCCGTCAAAATCGATTGCACAACTTGTAACAAAGAATGACTATCAGACCGCGTAAAACATGCCTGACCTAAAATAATTACAGGACGTTTTGCCTGGGCAAGAGCTTTGGCAAAAAAATTGTTTGTATCCAACATCATTTTAAGTTCTGTAGCACATGTTCCTAAGTGTTGATAAGGATATGTAAGATCAACCTGATCCCCTATTAACCCAATTGTCACATTTCCACACAAATAACGTTTACGAATACGCGCATTAACCAAAGCGGCTTCTGTTCGTGGGTTTGTGCCAACAAGCAAAATCAAATCAGCATCTTCAAGGCCTTGAATTGTCGTGTTAAAGCGATAATGAGTCGGATTGCCATAAGGTAAATTAGCAAAATCTTGACGACAATCACGATGAGGAGACTTCAATGCGTCAAGAAGCAAACGAAGTGCATACGTAGATTCAATATCAACTAAGTCTCCTGCAAGACCGGCGATCTGACTACCAGACAAAGGCGAAACTGCATTATGGATTGTGTGAAGAGCCTCTTCCCACGTGCATGGAATAAGCTTACCATCTATGCGTCGATATGGCTGATCCAAACGCTGGGAAGAAAGCCCGTCACAAGCAAAACGTGTGCGATCTGAAATCCATTCTTCATTTACAAGTTCATTTAAACGCGGCAAAATACGAAGCACTTTATTTCCACGTGAATCAATACGAATATTTGAGCCAACAGCGTCCATAACATCAATTCCATTTGTTTTCTTTAGTTCCCAAGAACGATCATGAAATGCATTCGGTTTATTCGTTAAGGCACCAACAGGGCAAATATCTATTAAATTACCAGACAATTCAGACGACATCGCATTTTCAAGTGTTGATATTTCCGTATACTCACCGCGATTCATTGTCCCAACCTCAGGAATACCAGCAATTTCATCTGAAAAACGAATGCAACGGGTACAATGTATGCAACGGTTCATAGCTGTTTTTATAAGTGGTCCCATGTATTTTTCAGAGACTGCTCGCTTGTTAAGGTCAAAGCGACTTTCACCACGGCTATAATTTATCGTGATATCTTGTAAATCACATTCCCCACCTTGGTCACAGATAGGACAATCAAGTGGGTGGTTAATCAATAGAAATTCAAGCGCGCCTTTGCGTGCTTTTTCAACCATATCTGACTTTGTATGTACAATCATTCCATTTGTAGCTGGCATTGCACAACTTGCAACTGGTTTTGGTGATTTTTCAACTTCAACAAGGCACATTCTGCAATTACCAGCTATAGGAAGCCTTGAATGGTAACAAAAGATAGGTATCTCAATCGATAGATCTTGGCATGCTTGCAGAACTGTAGTTCCTTCAGGAACATCAATTTCGTGGCCATCAATTGTCAGGCGAATCATTTGATTCATTTTTTATCATAACAGTTAAAATACTTTGCTTTTAAGTGTAGGAGATTTTTTAAGTGATGTCTTTCAAAACCAACATAAATCTACATTTTATTCAAAAAAGCTATCACTTTACTCATAATTGCCTTAAAATAAATTAAAATTGCACAAAGTTATCATTATGTCGCTCGCAACCTATCACCGTTTAGACTTATCTTCTTATGATATTTTTGCCCCCCTTGAAGTAAACAATGGTACAGGAATTTCTGTGCGTTATGAGCCCATTTTTGATCTTATAAAAGAAGCAAGGCGTGAAGACAATGAATCACTTTCACGTGGTATTTGGCAAACAGAGCTAAAGCGGGCCGACTGGGCTGAGGTTGAACGATTGTGCACTCAAGTACTTAACAGTCAATCTAAAGATTTGCAAGTTTTTGGGTGGCTTATGGAAGCATGGCTTGTCATGGAAAGCATGAAAGGCGGAATCAAAGGTTTTCAGTGCTTAAAAAAACTGTGCGATTTATTCTGGCCTATTCTCTACCCTGCCATTACCGACACAAACGAAGATGCACGTATTTTTGTACTTGATTGGATTGACACAACATTACAAGAGAGAATGTTGTTTATAAATATAACAGCACCTATTGATAACATTAGCCTTCGCGCTCTCACCCTTGCAGATTGGATTGAAGCACTTAGCTTAGAAAAAATAATAAAAAGATCTTCTGATAGTAGAAGCTCTCTCAAAGATGCAGAGGCAAAAGGGAAAATTACATTAAGCCGCTTTAGACAGGGTCTTGCAGAAACACCACGATCAACAATACAAAATATCTACGATGATGCAAGTCAATTTTTATTTACCATCGAAGAGTTTTGCAAAAGCTTCAGCGCAATTCTCAATCAAAAGGTTGCTCTGTTCATGGGGCTGCAAGATCAGCTTAAAATAATTAGTCGTATTGCCGAAACAACACTAGAGCAGCAGAAAAAAGAATTATCTGCGCTATCAAAGGTAGCACCTAAATCTAATGAAGAAATTGAATTAGCACTCATGGAAACAAATGAAGATCCCTTACCACCATCTTCACCTACAAATCAAATAACTACTGAAAATGACCACGAAGTGATTGAACAACGCGCAGATGCATACCGCGCTCTTCACGAACTTGGTAAATTTTTGCTTGAAATTGACCCACATAGCCCAGCTTCGTATTTATTGGAACTTATTGTTTCATGGGAAAACAAAAAACTCCTTCAAATTATAACTGATATAAACGAAGGACAAACAGAAGCGCACGTTTTATTGAAATTGCTAGCAGGCGGGCCACAAAACCGTTAAAGTACATATTCATATACAAAAAAAGGCATCTTATGTTTGATCTTGCAGATCGCATGAAAACAATTCAACCATCTCCGACGCTACTTTTAAATACAAAAGCCACACAGTTACGTGCTCAAGGCGTTGATATTATTAATTTTTCAACAGGTGAGCCTGACTTTGCTACACCACAGTGGATTCAAGAAGCGGCAATTCAAGCCATGCAGCAAGGCCTTACAAAATACACCCCAACAGATGGGCTTCCCATATTAAAAGAAGCTATTCAGAAAAAAATGCGCCGTGATTATGATCTTGATTACGACTTAGATACAATAACGGTTGGCACAGGCGCTAAACAAATTATTTTCAATGCATTTTTAGCCAGTATTAACCCAGGTGATGAAGTTATCATTCCTGCACCATATTGGGTTTCTTATCCTGAAATTGTTAATTTTTGCGGCGGCATTTCAATAACAGTTCATTGCTCCATGAATAATAACTTTAAAATAACACCTAATCAATTACGAGAAAACATAACAAAACGTACGCGCTGGGTTATTTTAAACTCACCAAACAACCCAACAGGTGCAGTCTATTCAAAAGAAGAACTATTTGCATTGTCAGAAGTTTTAATGGAAGAAAGCCATGTAAATATTTTAAGCGACGATATTTATGAGCTACTTACTTATGATGAAACACACTTTTCAAGTATTGTTAAGATTGAACCTCGTTTAAAATTTAGAACACTTATCGTCAACGGTGTTTCAAAATCTTATGCAATGACTGGATGGCGCCTCGGTTTTGGCGCAGGCCCGGCGGATCTGATTAAAGCAATTAACATGCTTCAATCACAAAGCACATCAAATCCATGTTCTATAACCCAAGGTGCTGCAGCAGCAGCCTTTATTGGACCACAAAATTTTTTGTTTGACTGGCTACGTATTTACGAAGAACGCCGAGATGTTTCTTTTAAAATATTTTCAAAAACACCTGGCTTAAACTGTTTATTACCAACAGGCGCTTTTTACCATTATATTAATTGTGAAGGTATTATTGGAAAAAAAACTCCAGACGGTGATATTTTACGAACAGATAAAGATATAAGCTTTTATCTGCTTGAAAAAGCAAAAGTTGCTGTTGTAAGTGGCAATTCTTTTGGTCTTTCCCCTTATTTTCGTATGTCGTACACATGCTCGATAGATGTCTTGAAAGAAGGCTGTCAGCGCATTTATGATGCCATCACTGCACTCAACTAAAAATAACGGATATGAAATGAACATTCAATCAAATACATTACCCATCATATATGTCGTTGCAGGTGTTTTTAAAAACAGCAATGGTGAATTCTTAATCGTAAAGCGACCAAAAAATAAAATTATGTCAGATTTATGGGAATTTCCTGGGGGAAAAATAGAACATCAAGAAATACCAGAAGACGCATTAGTTCGCGAATTAAATGAAGAAATTAACTTAACGCCCATTAAAATAAAAGCTTTGCCTTTTATCTCGCATCGATACGAAACGTTTCATATCGTTTTATTGCCTTATCTTATAACTGAATGGTCTGGTTCTTTTAACTTAATTGAACAACAACAAGGCTATGCATGGATTCAATTTGATAAAATGGATCAGTTTGAGCAACCCGCGACTAGTTTAAAAGTCATGAAATATTTGGTTGAAATGAATTTAATTTAAGTTCAAACAAATTATTTTTTTAATTTATGCATTAAAAAAAGCCGGTTAAAAAACCGGCTTTTTTGTATCAATTATCTAATTAAAATTTATAGATAAATGACGTCATAATTTGCGTACCTTTACCCATGCCATTCTTAACAGTTGGCGCACCTGACTGATCTGTACCTGTTAACGTTTCACGCGTTGTGTACAATAATTCAATACCAACGTCAATGTTCTTAACAGGACTATAAACAGCGTTTATAAGTGCTTTTTTAAGAAGAGTCGTAAGTCTTGTTGCGCCAGACATCACAGGCGCATAAGGTGAGTACTTAAGTTTGCCATATGCACCAGAAACAGTCGTGCGGAAAGCATCTGTCCACCAGTGTTCATAACCAAGTATCCCACTCACACCAGCAACTGTATCAAAGCGTGGAGAAAAACGTGCTGTAGTAGTCGCAGTTTGCGCCGATGTTGGAAGTTGCAGGTAAGCAGCAGGTAGAACTTCAGCAAGCAAGAATTGACCTATACCTTCACCAATGTTAGCTTGACCAAAAAAGTTACTTTTTTCAGCTGTCAACAACTTAAATGATGAACCTAATCCCCATCCAGTTTGCTTATTATTATACGCTGACGTGGCCGTTACGGGTACTGCTACATTTCCACCAATAGTATCACCTTGCTGAACATTAACTTCTAGACGACGCACAAGACCTCGCAAAGAAACAAAACCAAGCTTCCCATCCAAACGTAAACGTGCTGTTAAATCGGGAATTGTGGATTTTCCAGCCACTTCATTTCCATATGTCTTCCCATCTTGAAATGCATATTCATGGTTAGGACGTTCTGCAGAAGCGGAAAACGTCAAGCCGCAACCCATTTTTTGTGTCCAACGCAATTGAACGCGGCGTGGAGCAGCTGTAAAACCGTTGTTATCAAGTGAAGCAGGACCTTCATCTGAGTCATGGAAGTTAGTTATTGTTTGACCAACAAGCAAGGAACCCATCTCAATTTTTGCTTGACGCATACGAAGACCATAGGACGTGCTAGCAATATTTGATTGAGCGCCGTTAAAATCAGTTTCAATATAAGCTTTGACATCGCCATACTTTGTTTGAGTTAAGCTTCCAACTGAAAAACGTGAGAACTGAGCTGTAAAGGCACTGTTGCCTGATTTACCTGCAACAGGATCTGCACCTTTAATTGGCACAGCTGTACCATCGTTAAACATATTATTTGTTCTATCAGTGACATTTCCTGGATAGTAAGCAGCATCAATTTTTATACGGCTACCTGCAAAAGACACGGCTGAGTTTGTTCCTGATAGTGGAATATAACCTTCTGGAAATGGTGAAATTTGGCTTGCTTGCAAAATGCCAATTTTAGCATCTTCTATTTGCGTTGTTGATTCTAATTTTTCTTCAGCCTTACGTTGTTTATAATCAATATGACTAACTTTTTTTTTAAGATCTTCAATTTGCTTTAAAAGAATTGCCGTATCAACAGGTCCTGAAACAGGTGCAGCTATCGTTGTTGGGGCAGGTGCAGTCACAACTTTAGCAACTGGCACAGGCGCACCAGCATACACAGCAGTTGTTGCGGCAACTCCTAACAATAGTGGTAATTTTAGAAATAATTGAAAGCGCATATTTAACTCCATAAATGCTTAAACTTTTACTAAATATTCACTATTTTTTAACTAATTGTAAAGAGTATTTTTTCTCTCATTTGTAATAATTCTTAAAGACACTGTGTCTTTGATGACGCACACTTCTCTTGCCTATAAAATATGAACACGTTCATTGAAACTCAAAATAGAATGGTTTTCCAAAAAAACCTTTGCACTTTATAAATGATCAAAGCATACTACCCAAAAGAACAGACAATCAATCAGCAACAAAAAATTGATTACTAGGAGTTAATTGATGACTACACCATTAATGCCAAAAGCAACGGCTGTTTGGCTCATTGAAAACACAGCCCTCTCTTTTGACCAAATCGCAGATTTTTGTGGTATTCATATTCTTGAAATTCAAGCATTGGCTGACAATGAAAACTCCATGCGTATTGTTGGATTTAACCCAATAGCATCTTCTCAGTTAACGTTGGAAGAAATTCATCGCTGCGAAAATGATGCAAAAGCAAGACTTGTTATTCGTCCAGCAATCACAGCAGATTCAGTCTTAGGAAAGAAAAAAAGCCGCTACACGCCACTATCAAAAAGACAAGATCGCCCAGATGCAATCGCATGGATGATTAAATTTTATCCTGACATCCCAGAAGTTGCATTGACACGCTTACTTGGCACAACAAAACCAATGATTCGTTCAATTAAAACAAAAACACACTGGAATACACAACTAATAAAACCTAGAAACCCTGTACAGCTTGGTTTTTGCACTCAAGGCGAGCTGGATGCCCTTATATCAGCATATGCGCCAAAAACAATAACATCAGCAAGCTGAGGCTCAAATAAAAGCGGCATGCAATATACAAGGTATCACATGCCGTTTTTTATTTCACATAAAAATACAGCTTATTTTAAAACGCTTAAGCACCGCATGAAGCAGAAACTTTAAGCGCATTTAATCTTTTTTTCTGATCATCATTTAATATTTCTTTTGATAAAACGCGAACTTGAGAACATGCATCTTCTTTATTGCTCTTAAGCCATGACGTCTCCCCATAACCAAGACGAGCCCTAATTGCATTTTGCGTATCCAAAGGTTTAGTGATCGCTATTTTATAACATTTTTGTGCTTCATCAATATTTCCAATACGTTGATATGCTTCAGCTGCATGCGCATATGCTTTATCTGAGTAAACCTCTTCAGGGTAGGTCTTTGTAATGGTCTCAAAGGCTTCCGCAGCCTTTTTAAGATCTTCTTTCGTTCCAGACTTAAACAATGCCATTGCCTGGTTAAATTGGGCAATAGCCGGACTATTTAAAACTTGCTTAGCACTTGTCGGCATTGTATCTGTGGCCAAGTTATCCGCCGCATGCTTTGATGTTACTACAGGTACAGAAGAAGGAGTCACTGTGGGGCTTAAAATGGGGGAAGAAGAAGGATTAGATCTTGCTTGTGGACTGGCAGCAGAAGCATGTGGCTGAAGAGCTTCAATTGCTGTGTTTTTCACACCTGTTAACGCATCCAAACGACGCTCAAGCTCGTCAATACGCCTTTCATGCTCTTTCAACCGTTGAACAACTGCTTCTTCATGATTTTGTTCAATATGTTCAGCATCTATTGCCACTGCACTTGATGTCTTTTCTAAAATGACGGCCTGTTCTTGAACAAGCTTATTATACTCAGTCACAAGTTTTTTAAGTTTCTCATCATTTCGAGGATGGGCAAGCTCTTCTTTTTGAATTTGTGCATCAATTGCTTTGATCCGTGCCTCAAGACTTTCATCTGCAATACAACTGATGTTAAGCAATAAAGAAAAACTTGTACATGCTAGTAATTTTTTCATCTGTTTAACCATTAAATATATTTTTGATCCTTTAAAATACCATATTTAATGAAATATAAAAGAGATCATCTACATCAAGCACAGAAAAAATAAACCCCTCAAGAAAAAGCATATTACTTTATTGAAAAAAACTGCACCCTTGACAGACTAAAAGTCAAAAACTAGACTTGTAAGCAACATATTTAATTGAAATTTTATCTAAATTAATGAAAAAAAAACCTATTTCCCCGCATCTTCAAATTTACCGCCCTCAAATAACCACCGTGTTATCAATTATGCATCGTTTCACTGGAGTCGGGCTTGTTATTGGAATAATTCTATTTACCATCGCCTTTGCCTCCTTTGCAAGCGCTGAATCTGCATGGAAGTCATTTATAAAAATATGGCACCTTTCAGGCGGATCAATTTGGCAATGGGGACTTATTTTTTCACTACACTATCATGTGTTTAATGGAATTCGCCACCTCGCCTGGGATACAGGATATGGTTTTGAACTGAAGGACGTTGTTCAATCAGGCTTTGCTGTTTTAATTTTAAGCATTATTGCGACTCTCGCATTTGCTCATTTTTGCTCTATCATATAGGCAGGAGACTATCAAATGCGCGCATCCACCCATTGGTTACATCAACGAATTTCAGCCGCTGCCTTATGTTTTTTCCTTCCTTGTATTTGGTGGTTTTTTAGCACAATTAGTAGGTATTCATACAACGATTTACGATCCCTTATCAGCGAACCAATTGTTATTCTCCCGCTCACACTATTTTTTTTCTTTACACTTTATCACACACGTCTAGGTTTGCAGGTGATTCTTGAAGACTACACGAAAAACAGGAAAAAAAAACAGCTGATTTTAAGTGTAGACATTATCTTATCTGTTTTATTTCTTATTTTTTTATATTCTGCCATAAGGCTAATTAAGGGAGCCATTTAAATGGATAAAAATGAATATACAATCATTGACCATCAATATGATGTTCTTGTCCTTGGCGCAGGTGGCGCTGGGCTACGTGCGACACTTGGCATGTGCACAGCTGGACTCAAAACCGCATGCGTAACAAAAGTATTTCCAACGCGTAGTCACACAGTAGCAGCACAAGGCGGAATTGGGGCAGCACTTAATAATATGAATGATGGCGATGACTGGCGTTTTCATTTTTATGATACAATAAAAGGCTCTGACTGGTTGGGTGACCAAGACGCTATTGAGTATATGTGCAAAAATGCCATCCCGGCTGTGGTAGAATTAGAGCATTTTGGTGTTCCTTTTTCGCGTACCGACGAAGGTCGTATTTATCAACGCCCTTTTGGCGGGCATACAATTAATCAAGGCGAAGGAATGGCAAAACGTGCATGCGCAGCAGCAGATCGCACAGGACACGCTATTTTACATACCCTTTATCAACAATGCCTTAAACATAATGCTGAGTTTTTTATTGAATACTTTGCACTCGATTTAATCATGGGTGAAGATGGTAGTTGCAAAGGGTTACTTGCATGGTGCCTTGAAGATGGAACAATTCATCGATTCCAAGCACATATAGTTGTTGTTGCAACCGGTGGTTACGGTCGGGCATTTTTTTCATGCACATCAGCACATACTTGCACAGGTGATGGTAATGCTATGGTATTACGCGCCGGACTTCCTCTACAAGACATGGAATTCATTCAATTCCATCCAACAGGAATTTATGGTGCAGGCTGCCTAATTACAGAAGGCGCCCGCGGCGAAGGTGGTTATCTTACCAATTCAACAGGTGAACGTTTTATGGAACGTTACGCACCAAATGCAAAAGATTTAGCCTCGCGCGATGTTGTCAGCCGTGCAATGACGATTGAAGTACTTGAAGGGCGTGGTGTTGGTCCTAAAAAAGATCATATTCTTTTGCATCTTGAACACCTTGATGCAAAAGTCTTGCATGAACGCTTACCTGGCATTTCTGAAACATCAAAGATTTTTGCCGGTGTTGACGTAACAAAAGAACCAATTCCTGTTTTACCGACCGTTCACTATAATATGGGCGGCATTCCAACAAATATACATGGTGAAGTTGTAAAAGATGCCTCTGAAACAGTCGTTCCAGGTCTTATGGCAATTGGCGAAGCAGCATGTGTATCCGTTCATGGTGCAAACAGGCTTGGCACCAATTCACTTCTCGATTTAATTGTATTTGGTCGCGCTGCAGCATTACGTGCAAAAGAGCTCATAACACCAAACACACCTCATGTTCCTCTATCAGAAAATGCAACAGAGAAAACATTGCTTTGGTTTGATAAGCTACGCAATGCCAATGGCAAAACAAAAACCAGTAAAATTCGTCTAAAACTTCAAGAAAGCATGCAACGTCACTGCGCTGTTTTTAGAAGCGATTCTATTCTTCGAGAAGGAATCGATCAAATAAATGCCATTGGCTCTGTTATGGGTGCCATACAAGTAAATGATAAATCACTTATCTGGAATACAGACTTAGTCGAAGCCATAGAGCTAATAAATCTTTACCAACAATCGATCGTTACTATTCACTCTGCTTTAAATAGAACGGAAAGTCGCGGGGCACATGCTCGTGATGACTTTCCAGATCGTGACGATACACAGTGGTTAGTGCATACCCAAAGCTCGTTGACAAGTAAAGGAGAAGTTAAATTTGAACTCCGCCCTGTGCATTTGAATACATTAACAAACGACGTTACTAGCATTCCACCAAAAAAGAGAATCTATTAATCTTAAATGTTTTTAAAGTGTCTTGATGTATTTTTACATAAATTAAAAGTATAAAATTCGTTGGGGGGAGGCATGATCATTAGACCTGCTGCGTAAGTCCTTTTTGCGCATTTTGAACCAAGGATTTTTATAGGCTCTCAACTCAATAATTTGACTTACGCAGCAGGCCTATTAAAAAAAGAATAGAAGAGTTATGTAAAATGCATCATAACAAGTGCTGATACGCCTGTAAGCGCAGTCAATATGACCACAGGAAAAGAACAAGGTTGATTTTGAAATATGAAAAAATTAACTAACTCCCAAAACGCTCTAACATTTGATATTTCTAATTCTTTCCTATACGATAAGCATCAATATGATTGATTTCAATAGGACAAGATTATGACAACCACCCCAATGCCAGAAAATTTTGAAGATGGTATGTTAGAACTTGAAACACTTGTCAAAAAACTTGAAGAAGGTCGCATGCCCCTTGAAACAGCAATTGAAGCGTTTGAACGCGGTAGCAAACTTCGTAAATTTTGTGAAGAAAAATTGCTCAACGCAAAATTAAAAGTTGATCAAATTCTTGTTGATGGGGATGGCAGCATTCGTACTGAATCTTTTGATACCTCACAAAGCTAATGCTGCTTTGTTTTTGAGACAACAGAATTAAATATGGAATAGTTTATGCCAGCATCATTTCCAAGCACACGTCATCGTCGCTTGCGTCAATCCTCTTGGATACGTCAAATTGTTGCAGAAACCGCCCTTGCGGTAGACGATCTAATATTGCCAATTTTCATACGCGAAGATTCATTACCTGCTGCTCCCCTACCCTACAAACCGTTTTACCGCTATAGCTTAAACGAATTACCAAAAATACTTGAAGAAGCCCTTACAAGCGGCATTTCAGCAATCATGCTTTTTCCTGTGATTGAATCCGCTAAGAAAGACCAACATGGATCAGAAGCATGCAACGCAAATGGTTTACTCGCACAAGCACTGCGCCTCATTAAGCAAATAAATCTGCCAATAGGTCTTTTTGTGGATGTTGCTCTTGATCCATACACATCTCATGGTCACGATGGTGTCATTATCAATAATAAAATCGATAATGATGCAACTGTTGAGCACTTAACTGAACTCGCTCTGATTTTAGCAGATGCTGGAGCTGATGCTCTTGCGCCATCAGATATGATGGACGGCCGTGTTGGCGCTATACGTAAGGCCCTTGATCACAAAGGGTTTAGTGATCGCTTAATTATTAGCTACACCGCTAAATATGCTTCTAGTTTTTATGGCCCCTTTAGGACTGTTGTTGGTGCACATACATTAACAGGTCTTATTGATAAAAAAACATATCAAATGGATCCTCGAAATGCACGTGAAGCTTTGCAAGAAGCCATCTTTGACATTAACGAAGGTGCAGACATGCTAATTGTAAAGCCAGGTCTTCCTTATTTGGATATCATCTCTGAACTTTCACAAAAAACAGCGACTCCAATTCTGGCTTACCATGTGAGCGGTGAATACATGATGGTAAAAACAGCAGCAGAAGCTGGGTATATAGATGAAAAAAATGCTTTTATAGAATCCTGCATTGCTTTTAAACGAGCAGGCGCACGTAGCATTATTACCTATGCCGCACTTGATATAGTAAAGTGGTTAAACAAAAGTTAAGCTTGATTTTCTTTAGTAAATTATGGGACATATAAAGATAAGAAATATTAATTGTATTGCAACTATCTTATGTCAAATTCAGTCGACAACTCTGCCGCACAAGCACAAAACGGATTTCAACCAAAAAGCTGGCCTTTTGAAGAAGCACGCCGTATCCTAAACCGTATTGGCAATAAAACGCCACCAAAAGGATTTGTGTTGCTTGAGACCGGGTATGGCCCTTCTGGTTTACCTCACATTGGCACCTTTGGTGAAGTTGCACGTACATCGATGGTTCGTAAAGCATTTTCTGAGCTGTCAGATATCCCAACACGCTTGTTTGCTTTCTCGGATGATATGGATGGTTTGCGTAAAGTACCAGATAACGTCCCTAATCAAGAAATGCTTAAAGCCCATATTGGAAAACCACTGATGCAGGTACCAGACCCGTTTGGTAAATTTGAAAGCTTTGGACACCATAACAATGCAATGCTGTGTGACTTCCTTGATTCGTTTGGTTTTGATTACGAATTTCAAAGCAGTACAGATTGGTACAAGAGTGGTCGTTTCGATGATACATTACGTCTTGTACTTAGTCATTACGATGAAATCATGTCTTTAATATTACCATCTCTGCGTGATGAACGACGCTCAACTTATAGCCCATTCCTACCTATCTGCCCACGCACAGGTGTTGTTTTACAAGTTAAAATGGAAGAAATTCGTCTCGAATCAGATACTATTATTTATCGTGATCCTGAAACAAACGCTTTGACTGAAACCTTAATTACCGGTGGAAATTGCAAATTACAGTGGAAAGTTGATTGGGGAATGCGCTGGAGAGCATTTGATGTTGACTATGAAATGTCAGGTAAAGATCTAATTGATTCTGTTAAGTTATCCAGTCAAATCTGCCGCACATTAGGTGGACGTGCCCCAGAAAACCTCACGTACGAGCACTTTTTAGATGAGCTTGGTCAAAAGATTTCAAAATCAAAAGGAAATGGTCTTACAATTGATGATTGGCTCAAGTATGCCCCGCATGAAAGCCTTGGTTACTACATGTATCAATCACCAAAGCGCGCAAAACGTCTATACTTTGACACCATTCCCAAAACAGTGGATGAATATTTGGCGCATATGCAAAAGTTTCAACATCAGTCAATTGACGAGCAAAAAGACAACCCTGCGTATCATGTTCATGCTGGCACACCGCCAACAGAACAGTCAGTAGGACTAACATTCAATATCTTATTAAACTTAGCGTCTGTATGTAATGCTGAAGATAAGTCAATTCTTTGGGGTTTCGTACAACAATATGTTGATAATGCATCTGCAGAATCCCACGAAATGCTAGATCGCTTAATCACATATGCAATTCGTTATTATCACGATTTTGTAGCACCAAATAAAGAATATCGTGCACCCAACGATATGGAACGCGCAGCACTAATAGAACTTTGTGAAAAGCTAAAAACACTTAATGCAGCCGCAACACCTGAAGAAATTCAAACAGAAGTGTTTGAAATTGGAAAGCGTTACGAATTTGCGGACTTAAGAGCTTGGTTTGCCACAATGTACGAAGTACTGCTTGGTCAAAAAGAAGGACCACGCATGGGAACATTTATTGCTTTATATGGTGTTGAAAACTCTCACAAACTAATCAGCACCAAATTAGGATTGTAGAGTCCTTAAAAGAAGAGTATATGTGTGTAGTCAAGAATTTATTATTTTTCATAGATTCTACGCACACATTACCAAAGTAATTAAAGGCTTATAAGGTATTAATGTCTGAACTTTCAAACGTTACAGAGCAGATAAAAAACCGCATCTTAATAACAGATGTGTTATCACCATTTGTTCAATTTCAGCGAAGAAACAATCGTATTGTAGGTTTATGTCCATTTCACAAAGAAAAATCACCTTCTTTTAATATTGATAACGTTAAAGGCTCTTATCATTGTTTTGGCTGTGGCAAACATGGTGATCATTTTACATTTTTAACAGAACACCAAGGCATGACGTTTGGAGAAGCTCTTCAACACTTAGCCGACAAAGCTGGCGTAGAAGTTCCAAAAAGAACGCATTCTTTAAATAACTCAAATGCCTCTGCATCTTTTTTTGATCCAGCAATTGAAAAAAGCGATAAGTCATATAAAGAAAAACTTCAAAGTTACATGGAAATGGCCTGTGCATGGTATCAAGCAAAACTTGAAATTCCGCAAGCTCAACACGTGCGCGATTATTTAATAGAGCGCTCTGTCAGCGAAGAAATGATTAATCGCTTTCGCGTAGGTTTTGCACCAACGCATGAAAGTCTTGGCGAATATTTACGCAAACAAGGTATTGCTCAAAAAGATTTAGTTGCCGTTGGACTTGTTACCGAAAATGGTGCAGATCGTTTTAAGGGACGTTTAATGTTTCCCATTTGCGATCAAAAAGGTCTTGTCATTGCTTTTGGTGGTAGGGCACTTCAAAAAGATCAAATGCCAAAATACTTAAATTCAGCTGAAACCCCATTGTTCCATAAAAGTTCAGTTCTTTATGCGCAACATCAAGCGTTTTCCGCCGTCACGCGCGAGAAAGCCCCCTTAGTGGTTGAAGGCTACATGGATGTCATTGCGCTGCATCAATATGGCTTTGAAACAGCAGTGGCGCCACTTGGTACGGCTTTTTCAGATGACCATATGAAACGGCTTTGGCAGCGTCATCCATCACCTATTTTTTGTTTTGATGGAGATGAAGCAGGGCAAAAAGCAGCGTTCCGTGTTGCACAAAAAGTTTTCCCACTTTTAAAGCCACATTTTCAAATTCAATTTTGTTTCTTGCCAAATGGTGAAGATCCCGATACATTTTTAAAAACATACGGTAAAAACGATTTTAATAAAATCATACAAACCCCTACGTCATTAACAAACACACTTTGGAACGGATATCTAAAAAGTTTAAACATTAATTCAAACGCAAGTCCCGAAGAAAAAACTATTTTAAAAAAGTCTATTACAGAGCATGTGAATGAAATTCAAGATGGAGATTTAAAGCAATTTTTTCAACGTGATTTTAATGATAAATTTTATTATTTTTTCGCTACTTTTTCTAAGTTTACAAAAAAAAATCAGCTAAAAAGTGCGAAAGAAAATAATTTTCCCACTGTTCTCTCGGCTGAAATTGTGCAAACATTAAAAAAAGTTAAAAAAAGTCATTTACCTGCGAAAATATTGTTGGCAACTTTGAAAAACAACCCCACATTAATAACAATGGTAGATGAGGCGCTAATCGACTTAGATGATTTGCCACATGATCTTGCCCGACTTCGTGATTTTTTGTGTGAAAGAACATTTGAATGCCCCAAAAGCTTACACGAAGAAGCTGTTAACCACGGGCTGGGAGACATTTTAACTTCGCTGGACAACATAAACTTAAGAACAATAGCGCCATTCGCAATGCTTGGCGCCAACACAGACATTGCATTACAAGGATGGATGGATGTGTGGCAACAACATTACTTTAGACTACGAATTCAAAAAGAAACACATATGATGAAAGCACGGTTAAAAAATTCAATGAACGAAAAAAGCTGGGAGCAATGGCAACAATTTAAAACCGAACTTAATCATGACACAAAAAATTAATTAATTTAAATTTCTAATAAGGAGCAACTTTAAAATGGCAGTTAGATCTATACGAAAAGTTGAACACAGTGCATCAGATGAATCATCAGATATTCCATTGATTGAACTTAGCAAAGCAAACCCAACCCTAAAGCGCCTTATTGCTAAAGGTAAAGAGCGTGGTTACATTACTTATGATGAACTAAACGAAGCATTACCGCAAAGCCAGCTTACATCAGATCAAATTGATGAAACTATGACAATGATTGCTGAAATTGGAATCAGTCTGGTTGACAGTGATGAAGAGGCTGAAGAAGCGCTTACTGGTGACGAAACAGCTATAAAGCCCGACCTTTCAGATTTTGACTTTTCTGACACACCAGAAGAATCTGAGGAAGAAGTAACAGGACGCACAGATGATCCTGTTCGTATGTATCTTCGTGAAATGGGCAACGTTGAGCTTTTATCTCGCGAAGGTGAAATTGCGATAGCAAAACGCATTGAATCTGGCGTTGTATCTATGATTGGTGGCTTATGTGAAAGCCCACTTACTACACAATTCATTACAGTTTGGCGCGAACTTCTATTGCAAAAGAAATTATTAACACGTGATCTTATCAGCATTGATACATCAGCAAATTTTGATGAAGACGCTGTAGAAGATGACGTCGATATTGTTGAAGATGTTGAAGTAGTTGAAGACACACACGTTATTCTTTCTGACGCGGAAGAAGCTGCGCGCGCTAAACTTATCGCATTGTTTGATAAGCACATTAGTTTGTTCGCAGAACTTCGCATTGCGCAAGAAGCTCTTCTTGGAAAAAAGAAATCTTTATCTGCTACTGATCCAAAATACATGTCACTTCGTGATAATTTAATTACAAACTTGCAAGAAATTAAATTCAACTCACAACGTATTGAAGACCTTGTTGAACACCACTCTCTTTTAAACAAATCTGTCATGTTCTTTGAACGCAATCTATTAAGCGCTGCGGAAGCAAAAGGAATTAAGCGTGATAAGGCACAACCACGCCTTGTTAATCAGGTATATAACGAAACATGGCTTGAAAACTTAAAAACATTGAAAGAAAAAAACTGGGGCGAATTTATTTCAAGTGAGATTGAAAAATTTAATGAAATCATTCAAGCAACAAAAGATATTGAAGAAAAATACGGTTTACCACTTTCTGAATTCCGCCAAATCATTAACGCAATTCAACGTGGTGAACGTGATTCATCTCGTGCTAAAAAAGAAATGATTGAAGCAAACCTTCGTCTTGTTATCTCAATTGCTAAAAAATACACTAATCGGGGTTTGCAGTTCCTTGACCTTATTCAAGAAGGCAACATCGGTTTGATGAAAGCGGTTGATAAATTTGAATATCAACGTGGATATAAGTTTTCAACGTACGCAACATGGTGGATTCGTCAGGCAATCACACGTTCAATCGCAGACCAAGCGCGCACAATTCGTATTCCAGTACACATGATCGAAACAATTAATAAATTGGTTCGTACATCACGTCAAATGATGAATGATATTGGACGCGAACCAACTCCTGAAGAACTTGCAGAAAAATTAATGATGCCACTCGATAAAGTGCGCAAAGTAATGAAAATTGCAAAAGAACCAATCAGCTTGGAAACACCAATTGGTGACGAAGAAGATAGCCACCTTGGAGATTTCATTGAAGATAAAAATGCCGTACTTCCAATTGATTCGGCAATTCATGCAAATCTTCGTGAAACAACGACACGAATTTTGTCAACATTGACAGCACGTGAAGAACGCGTTCTTCGTATGCGCTTTGGTATTGGCATGAACACAGATCACACATTAGAAGAAGTTGGACAACAATTCGCTGTGACGCGTGAACGTATTCGTCAGATTGAAGCAAAGGCTTTACGCAAATTAAAGCACCCTAGTCGTTCACGCAAATTGCGCAGTTTCTTAGATACATAAAGCCTAGTAAGCAGATATATTAAAACCTCACCTGATTCATTTCGCGTGAGGTTTTTTTATGTCCCTAAAAAGAAACTACCGTGATATACTACCGTCACAAATCAATACATATAAAAAAGTTATCACTTTGAACTCAGCATTTTCGAATCAAAAAAAACTAACTCTTCCTGCAGGTCTTACCTTTAAAGATCTTTACGAACGTGAAGGCCTCATTAAAATCCATGAATTCTTCAGTCACTTTTTATTTGATGTCGATAATGAACTTCATACCAAATGGGAAAATGCTATCGCCAATCCAGAAAATCTGTCGTCAAAAGATGAAAGCGAATTGATTATTGCGGTGTCACCACTTCTAGAAGAGTTTATTGCAGAATTATTTGACATCATCTCTGACATTTTAACACTCAAAAAATCACATACAAAATTAAACTTAATCCCATTAATCAAACGCCAATTTGTTCAACGTATTGCACTTAAAAAATACGATGCCACAGTCAATGTGCCTAATTTCAATTATAAAAACGATCTTGATTTTGCAAAAAGCGTCAGCGCATGGCTGGAACAACCAGAAAGATTTGAAGAAGAACTTGATACTGCTGCACGCTTTGCAGCATTTGCAACATTGACAAAAGAGGGGAATAAAAAATATGCTCAGTCCGTTCTATTCAAAACACCTCGGCAAATTAATTATCAATCCCTTGTGCATGGCATAACAAATCATAATGGCTTACACACAGATGAAATGCGTGAACGTGCCGGCTTTAATCTTACAGATGCTGGTGTAACACGCACATTTGCCATTGACCAAGCACGTTATTGCATCCATTGTCATCACCAAGGAAAGGATTCTTGTTCAAAAGGTCTTAAAGCCCGTGCACCCGAAACAAATATTCAAAAAAACCCACTTGGCGTAGACTTATTAGGCTGTCCTTTAGAAGAAAAAATCTCTGAAATGAATCAATTAAAAAGTGAAGGCATACCGCTTGGGGCCCTTGCTGTTGCTATGATTGATAATCCTTTGCTTGCCGCAACAGGTCATCGCATTTGTAATGATTGCACAAAGGCCTGTATTTTTCAAAAACAAGAACCTGTTAATATTCCAGCCATCGAAACGCAAACACTTAATGACATTTTGAATTTACCGTGGGGATTTGAAATTTATAGCCTCCTGAGTCGCTGGAACCCACTTAATATCAGACGTCCTTTGCCAAAGCCAGAAACACATAAACGCGTTCTTATTGCTGGTATGGGGCCTGCGGGGTTCAACTTGGCACACCATCTTCTTAATGACGGCCACACAGTTGTTGGTATTGATGGACTTAAAATAGAACCCCTTCCCGCCCTTCAAAACGGTGTAACTGAAGTAGGCGAAAAAACTGAGTTCGCACCTATCCATAATTGGAATAGTTTGCGTGAACCACTCTCATCGCGCATCACTGGCGGTTTTGGAGGCGTTGCAGAATACGGTATTACCGTAAGATGGGACAAAAATTATTTAAAAGTTATTCGTTTACTGCTTGAACGTCGCAGTACATTCCTTCTTAAGGGGGGCATTCGTTTTGGCGGCACTATTAACAGCGACAAAGCCTTTGAGCTTGGTTTTGATCATATTGCACTTTGCATGGGTGCCGGCAGCCCAACACTTATATCTATGAACAATGGTCTAGCACCCGGTGTACGTCAAGCAAGTGACTTTTTAATGGCACTACAGCTAACAGGTGCGCACAAAGAAGACTCCATTGCAAATGTGCAAGTTCGCCTACCTGTTGTCGTTGTTGGCGGAGGATTAACAGCAGTTGATACAGCAACAGAAGCCATGGCCTACTACCCGGTTCAAGTCAAAAAATTCAAACTACGTTATGATGCATTGGTTGAACAATACGGTGAATCATATGCCAGATCAAACTGGACAGCACAGGACAATCAGATTGCTGATGAAATACTTAGTCACGCAACGTTATTTGCAGCGGCAACATCACAATTAGAAATTCAGCAAATCATTCAAAGTCTTGGCGGTGTAACACTCATATACCGCGGCGAACTAACAAAAGCACCTAGCTACCGTCTAAACCATGAAGAAATTGAAAAAGCTCTTGAGGAAGGGATATTTATAAAAACAAATGTCAGCCCTAAGGAAATTATTATTGACGAATGGGGACATGCCTCTGGAATACAAGTAGATATAAATAGCCAGCTAGAAACGCTTAACGCAAAAACAATTTTAATCGCAGCAGGTACAAAACCAAACATAAACTTAACATATGATGAAAGCTTCCCTTTAACAACTGATAGAACATTTCAAGCGCTTGATGAAAATGGAATACCTGTCTCACCACAAAAATCAGCTAAGCCTGAAGAAACACACGTGCTTATACAAAAGCGTGATGACAATAAAGGCATTAGCTTCTTTGGCGACCTGCATCCGTCTTTTTCAGGAAATGTCGTAAAAGCTATGGCAAGTGCTAAACGTGGCTATCCTGTCATCTCGCGTTTACTTGAAACGATCCCTGCCAGTAAAAACACAGACTTTTTAACAAATCTGAATCATTTATTAACAGCAAAAGTACATGCGATTAATCGCCTTACCCCAACAATCATTGAAGTTGTACTGGAAGCTCCCTTAGCAGCAACATCATTTAAACCTGGCCAATTTTACCGCTTACAAAATTTTGAATCATTGGCCCCGTATCATCACGGCACACGTTTTGCAATGGAAGGACTTGCACTTACAGGTGCATGGGTATACCCTGAAAAGGGATTAATCTCAACGATTGTTCTGGAGATGGGCGGGTCGTCTAATTTATGTGCACATCTTAAAGTTGGAGAACCCGTTGTTTTAATGGGACCAACAGGTACTGCTACGCATATTCCCAAAAGTGAAACTGTCTTATTAATTGGAGGCGGTCTTGGAAATGCTGTGCTGTTTTCTATTGGAAAGGCCATGCGTCAAAATGGATGCAAAGTCTTATATGTGGCAGGTTATAAAAAAGCTGAAGATCGTTTTAAAGTTACAGACATCGAAGAAGCTGCAGATCATATTATTTGGTGTTGCGATGAAGCGAATGCATTTAATGAGAAACGTTCAATGGATTACACATTCCACGGAAATCCTATTGATGCTCTTGTTGCGTATAGCAAAGGTGAACTTGGCGATATAACTATACCACTCACCCAAATTGATCGTATGCTTGTGATTGGATCTGACGTCCTTATGGGCGCCGTTGCAGTTGAACGCCACCACAAGCTGAAAGGTTTATTGAATCCTAAACACATTGCCATTGGCAGCATCAATTCCCCTATGCAGTGCATGATGAAAGAAATATGTGCGCAATGCCTACAAGTTCATAAAGATCCTGTTACAGGCGTTGAAACAGTAGTCTATACTTGTGTGAATCAAGACCAATCACTTGATACTGTAGACTTTGCACATCTTAAAAACCGCTTATCACAAAATAGTGTCTATGAAAAATTAACACGCCTTTGGGTAAATCACTGTTTGGTGTAGTTCCTTAATATGGTTATATTCACCACTCTTGAATTTCACAGCCAATATATGCACAATGAATTAGTCAACAAGGTTAGCTTAAAATGTATATCATCGATCGAACGCTACCATTAGGCAAAGCTATTGTCGCTAAACCATCGCCAAACTTTAACGATCGTCCAGAAGGCGTCTATATCGATTGTATTGTACTGCATTACACTGATTTTTTAACAATAAAGGAATCACTTGATTTCTTAACAGATCTTGCATCAAACGTTAGTGCTCATTATCTGATAAGTGAAAATGGAATAATTTATCAGCTTGTCGCTGACGAAAAACGCGCTTGGCATGCAGGAATTAGTCACTGGAATGGTAAAGATAATTTAAATCATAATTCCATTGGCATTGAACTTCAAAATGGTGGAATGACGTATAAAACACTTTATGGAGAATGGCCACTTTATCCCGAAACACAAATGCAAGCTTTAGCTGAACTCATCGCTGACTTACAAATGAGATTCAATATTCCAGTAGAAAATATAGTAGGTCACAATGAAATTGCACCAGATCGTAAAATCGATCCTGGGCCACATTTTGATTGGGCTCACCTGCAATCAAAACTAAAGCAGTAATATTCCTTGTTGAGAACTAATCTATTAACGTGGGGCGACTATAGCTACTCACTAAACTTGTTTGTTCTTGGAAATCCAATCGGTGCCAGTCGTCCAGAAGCAGCGCGTTTACCAAGCCACAAGCGCAAATCTTTTTGGTGGTAATCTTTGCCAGCCCGTGTCCATTTTAGACCATCTTCAATTTTTATAATTTTAATATCTGAAATACTGCCATCTTTATATTTTTGAAGAGTCACACCTTTTCCTCGTGCCATTTCAGGCAAATCAGCAACAGGAAAGAAGAGTAATTTTCTGTTTTCACCAAGAATAGCTACATGATCACCCACGATAGGCACACACGCAAATGGCTTTTCTTTTTCATCCAACGTTAGAACTTGCTTCCCACCTTTAGTTTGCGCCAAAATATCATCTGCTTTTACAATAAAACCTCGCGCACCACTTGATGCCAATAAATAACGTTGTTCCGTGCCTGGCGTAATAATAAACGCTGCTATAATTTCATCTGTATTTTCAAGTTCAATGAAAAGACGAATTGGATCACCATGGCCACGTGTGCGGCTAATTTTATCTATTCCAAGCGTAAAGAAACGTCCATTTGTCGCGAGCAATAATAATTTATCAGTTGTTGAAGCATTCAGCACATATCGCTCTGTATCACCATCTTTATATTTCAACTCAGATGCGTTATGACCTTTAATCGTGCGAATCCAATTCTTATCAGATAAAACAACCGTTACGTCTTCCTTTTCAATTTCATCTTCAAAAGGAACAACAATAATATCTGGTGCTTTAGACAAATCCGTACGGCGCTTACCAATAATAGTATCTTTGCCAAAACGTTTTTGAAGATCTTTCAAATCCTTTGCTATTACATTCTTCTTTTTCTTAGGATCTGCAAGCAATGCTTCTAACTGACCTTGCTCTGCTGCAAGTTCATCAAACTCTTTACGAATCTCGATTTCTTGAATTTTACGAAGGGCCCGAAGACGCATATTCAAAATCGCTTCAGCTTGTGTTTCGTTCAATTCAAAACGTGCCATCATAACTGCTTTAGGATCATCTTCCTCGCGAATGATCTGAATGATTTCATCTAAATTCAAATATACAATCAACAGTCCTTTTAAAATCTCAAGGCGATTCGCAATTTGTGTTAAACGATGCTGTGTGCGACGCTCTAAAACAACACGACGATGATTTAAAAATTCTTGCAAAACTTCTTTAATATTCATCACACGCGGTACTGTATTTGCATCCAAGACATTTAAATTAAGCGGAATACGTACTTCAAGGTCCGTTGTTCTAAAAAGTGATTCCATCAATACAAGTGGATCAACGTTTCGATTTTTTGGAACAAGCGCAATACGCACCTCATCTGTCGATTCATCTTGGATATCATCTAACAAAGGCAATTTCTTATCAGTCAGCAAATTTGCAATGCGTTCAATTAGCTTTGATTTTTCAACCATATACGGAATTTCCGTAATAATGATTCTGAATTGACCTGCCTTTAAATCCTCTGCCTCGTAGCGTGCGCGAAGTCTAAAACTACCACGTCCTGTTTCATATGCTTTTAAAATGGTTACCGGATCTTCCACAAGGATACCACCTGTTGGAAAATCAGGACCTGGAATAACATCCACAAGCTCAGCAACAGTAGTAGCTCCATTATTAAGCAATAGTAGCAACCCATGACACAACTCATCCAAGTTATGCGGCGGTATAGAGGTTGCCATACCAACAGCAATACCTGTTGAACCATTTGCAAGTAAGTTTGGAAACGTTGATGGAAAGACGAGTGGCTCTTCTTGCTCACCATCATAGGTTGATCTGAAATCAACAGAATTTTCATCTAACCCATCCATCAATTCCATGGCAAGTGGCGTCAAACGCGCTTCTGTGTAACGCATTGCTGCAGCAGAGTCACCGTCAATATTGCCAAAGTTTCCTTGCCCATCAATCAATGGATAACGCACAGAAAAATCTTGTGCTAGACGCACAAGTGCACCATAAATAGCTGAGTCACCATGCGGGTGAAACTTACCCATAACGTCACCGACAACACGCGCGCACTTTTTAAAACCAGATTGTGGATTCAAACGTAGTTGCTGCATGGCGTAAATCAAACGGCGATGAACGGGTTTTAACCCATCACGTACATCAGGCAAAGAACGTGACATAATTGTTGATAGTGCATACGCCAAATAACGCTCGCTAAGCGCCTGTTCAAAATCAACGTGAATAACACTATCTGTTTTTATGCTCGTCATGATGCTTGTCTCCCTTATTTTTTTCAAATCTACCATAAAATGAGAATTGATTCAGATCTTTTTATGCAAATCATCAAAAGAAACTTTACAATGAATCTAAAATATAAAAAATAATTTCTCCTTAAATTAACCAAAATTTATTCAAACAACACAATATTAACCATATATTAATTTTTTAATGAGATAATTTAATTATGAAATAAACTGAAACAACTTCATGACTTATCTTAATACTCTTACATACCAATCTGAACTCGCATTCATTCGCAATTCAATGAAATTACCGCTTCTTGATCGTGAAGAAGAATATGCACTTACTTGTTCATGGTATTATAAAAAAGATGAAAAGGCCCTTAAAAAGCTGATCGCGTCTTATGGTAAGCTTGTTATTAGCATTGCAGTACGCTTTAAGCACTACGGATTATCTTTAAGTGATCTTATCCAAGAAGGCAACCTTGGTGTTTTGCATGCAGCACAGCGCTTTTCACCTGAACGTGATGTACGGTTTGCAACCTATGCAAAATGGTGGGTACGTGCATTTATTCAAGATTATATCCTCAGAAATTGGTCTATTGTGCGAACAGGATCTACAACATCACAAAAAATGTTATTCTTTAACCTTAAACGTCTAAAAAGCCAGCTTGCCCACTTATCTGATGATCTTATGTCTCATGAACAGCACCATGAAATCTCGCAGATTTTACGGGTATCTATGAATGACGTTGCGGAAATGGAGCAACGCCTGCTACATAATGACTTTTCACTTAGCATGACGGCTGTTAATTCGGATGAAGAATGGATAAATCTATTAAAAGATGAACGTATGAATCCTGAAGAAGAAAACAGCTTTATCGAAAATGAACAGAACTATCATATATGGATTGATCAAGCCATGGCTGTTTTGAATCCACGCGAAGTGTATATTATACTCAAAAGGCGTCTTCAAGATCCCCAAGAGACACTAGAAACTATTGGAAATGAACTTGGCATAACAAAGGAGCGTGTCAGGCAGCTTGAAGTGCGTGCTGTACGTAAAATGAAACATTTTTTTGTAAGCCATGCAAATGAAGCAAGAAAATCAATTAATTTTTTATGCTAATCATTAAGAAATGAACTTCATTTGCAGTCCTAATTATCCAGTTCCTTAACTCTTGACTCATTTTACGTTCAGAGTCATAGTAGAGCGATATGAAATCGTTTTTACTGAATAAGGATAGATAATGACAACCCTCAAAGGTTCAAAAACTGAAGAAAACTTGAAAGCTGCATTTGCAGGTGAATCACAAGCAAATCGACGCTACCTCTATTTCGCACAAAAAGCTGACATTGAAGGTCATAATGATGTTGCGTCTGTTTTCAGATCAACAGCCGAAGGCGAAACAGGTCATGCGCACGGGCACCTTGAGTTTTTAGAAATCTCTGGCGATCCTGCAACAGGCCTTCCAATTGGAAATAGCGTTGATAATTTGAAAGCCGCAATCGCAGGCGAAACACATGAATATACAGACATGTATCCAAGCATGGCACGTTCAGCACGCGATGAAGGATTTGATGAAATTGCCGATTGGTTTGAAACATTAGCAAAGGCTGAAAAATCACACGCGGGTCGCTTCCAAAAAGCACTTGATGCGCTTACAGCTGAGTAGTCACCCGTGAAACGCGAAGGCAGCCTTGGCGCTCCAACACGTCATCCGCTTGATTGGGAAAACCCTGATTTTTTGAATAAGGAATCCCTTGATCAGGAAATGGAACGTCAATTTGACGTATGCCATGGTTGTCGTCGTTGTTTCAATTTGTGTGGATCCTTTCCAAAACTTTTTGACCTTGTTGATGATAGTGCAACAGGTGAACTTGATAGTGTATCTGTTGATTCCTATGCTAGTGTTGTTGATGACTGTACCTTGTGTGACATGTGTTTTTTAACAAAGTGCCCTTACGTTCCCCCACATGAATTTAACATTGATTTTCCGCATTTAATGCTGCGTTATAAAGCACATCAATTTGCAACAAAAGAAGTTCCTTTTATAAAAGAACAACTTGCTGAAGTTGATCGAAATGCAGCTGTTTTAAGTGCTGTTGCACCCATCACGAATGCACTCAATAAAGAAGGCTCTATCACTAGACCTATTTTAGAAAAAATTGCAAACATTGATAAACGTGCAAGCATTCCAAAATTTGCGGGAACAACACTAATTCGTCAATTAGCAAGAAACCCCATCAGAATAAATGAAAACGGTCCGGCATTCGGGCAAAAAGTTGTTTTGTATGCAACATGCTATGGCAACTATAACGAAACCCAAATTGGACTTTTGGCTACAAAAATTTTAGCACATCTTGGTGTTGACATCTGTGTTGAATATCCTGGCTGTTGCGGGATGCCACAACTTGAATTAGGTAATATTCCACGCGTTGCTAAAGGCGGTGAAAATATTGCAGCTTTCTTTGCCCCATTTATCGATGAAGGATATACAATCATATCTCTTGTGCCATCGTGCTCACTCATGATGAAAAGTGAGTGGCCTCTTATGCAACCAGATAACAAAGATATTCAAAAATTAAAAACAAACACAAAAGATATCTCAGAATACATCGTATCTATTGCAAACACAGTGGGCTTAACAGAAGGTCTAAAAGCTCTTGGTGAAGACGTAACTCTACAGCTTGCATGTCACGCACGCGCGCAAAATATTGGCACTAAAGCCGCTGAAATGCTGCGCCTTATTCCAAACATGAATGTGCATGTTATTGAACGTTGTTCTGGTCATGGGGGCACATGGGGTATGATGGTTGATAATTTTGATTTGGCCCTTAAAATCGGAACACCTGCTGTTCGTCAAATCGCGCAAAAAGCCAACCCCATTTTTTCATCTGAATGCCCCTTAGCAGCAGAGCATCTACGCCAAGGAATTGAGAAAGCAAAAAAACCAGGAGAATCAACACCTGAGTTTCAAAAAATGCATCCCATTGAAATATTTGCGCGTGCATATGGGTTAAATGTTGGTTAAATTATGACAGCATACGTCATAAAGAAATAGGAATACTACGTGACTCAAAATACAAACAAACAAGAAACGCAAGTCCCTTTTATACAAAACACATACAATAAAACATTCTGGTATGATCTATTTTTGTTGATTTTACTCTTTGCACCGCTTTACTTTTTATTTTTAGGAAATCGCCCTTTCGCAACACCAGATGAAGCACGTTATGTGGAAATTCCGCGTGAAATGCTTGCAACAGGTGATTGGATCACTCCACGCCTCAATGGTGTCAAATACTTTGAAAAACCACCATTGCTCTACTGGGTCGGAGCTGTATTTCAATATTTATTTGGTCTTAAAGAATTTGCCATGCGAATCCCCATCGTTCTATTTGGATTAACGGGTATTATTGGCACATATATTTTTGGAAGACACTTTTTCAACCGAAAAACGGCACTTTATGCAGCATTTATTTTAGGATCATCCTCCCTCTATTTTGTCTTATCACGCCTCATCATTTTAGACATGGCTGTTAGCACATTTATAACGCTAAGTCTTTTTTCATTTTATAGAGCACAAGAAGAAACAGATTTAAAAAAGCGACGTTTATTCTACACCCTATTCACCCTCTTTTGCGCATTTGGTGTTTTAACAAAAGGTATTATGGCTCTTGTTGTAACAGGAAGTGTCATTTTATTTTGGGCAACGTATGCTGGCCGTTGGCGTTATATTTTTCCAGCATATTTACCAAGCAATCTTATTTTATTTTTAGTCATTACTGCTCCTTGGCATATTCTAGCTTCACTCAAAACCCCAGAATTTGCTTATAAATATTTTATTGTAGAACACTTTTTGCGTTACACAACAACACTCCATTTACGCCATCAACCTGTTTGGTTTTTTATTCCAATTTTGATCAGCGGCTTTTTGCCTTGGAGTGCTATTTTCTTTCAATCGTTCAGAAAAGCATATTCCGATTTTAAAAAACCATTATATTCATTTTTAATTATCTGGTTCGCGTTCGTCTTTATCTTCTTTTCCATTTCACAATCCAAGTTAATTCCATATATTCTTCCTCTTTTTGCACCAACAGCTTTAATTGTGGGCCATTATTTGAATGATTTAATTTCGAATGGAACGCCTTTAAAATGGCCATTTAAAAATATTACGATTTTGTCAGTAGCATGTGGGATAGCTGCATTAACAGCGACTCATTTTTTTCCAGAATTAAATACGACAAAAATTGAACTTTTGCCTTATGTAAAAGCACTTTCAATATGCTTTTTTTCAATTGTTTTCTTCTCACTTCCTCTTTTAAAATTAAAGAAGCAAGTTTTTGGAATAGCACTTTCATCAATTGCTATAATGCTAATTTTAATTCCCGCATCACCGCATATTCAACGACCATCGTTAAATACACTTATCAAAATAGCAATGAAAGAAAAAAAGCCGTACGAGCCAATTGCTAGCTATATGGCCTATTTTCAAGATTTACCAGTCTATGCAAATAAAACAGTTATGGTTGTTGATGCAAAAGGCGAACTAGAATTTGGCACACTTATTGAAGATACATCTTCATGGATGATATCAAATGCAGCCTTTCAAAAAGAGTTACAAACAAACACAGTCTCCTATTGGATTTTTGTTCGAAATGATATCATTAATAAGCTAAAAAATGAGAACCCCACAATTCAAATGAACATAATTGCCTGTGAAAACAATGTGTGCCTTATTAAAAGCAAAAAGAAAAAATTTTCTTTTTAATTTAACTAACTAAAGAAACCACTCAAAATAGAAGCAGCATTCGTTATTGTTGGGGCAGTTGTCGTTGGGGCAGTTGTCGTTGATGCTGTAGTCGTTGCAGGTACAGAGGCTGTAGAAACAGTTTGCTGCGGCGGCGTCAGCATTGTTGCAAGTGCTTGAGCCTGTGTCGCCGCAGCAGAGGATGCTTGTGGTTGTGGCGCTGGTTGACCCTGCCCAGCCTGAGCAGGAATAACTGCAGCTTGATTTGCCTGCGGCTGGACAACAACTGCTTGAGCAGGCGCAGCTGCTGCATTTTGCATCTGCGCACGCTGATTTAAAGATTGTTGTAGAGAAACCGTGCCATTCGCTGCCAATAAAGCGGCATTAGCAGAAACCGCTGTCGGTGCAGGTGCTGCGGCTTGATTCAAAACACTATTGGGCATATTATGCTGCACTACGGCTTGCGAAGCCTCAGGCGCGGACGCATAATACCCACTTTGAGGATGATAACCAGGATAATTGGGTTGGGTAGTAGGCCCAGCAGCATACCCAGGAGGTGGATACTGGTAATTTGCTGGTGCGGGGTAAGGATATGGATATCCTGGCGGCGGAGCTGGATATCCTTGCGCGGCATAACCAGGCGGCGGATAAGGATAACTAACTGCCGGAGGATATGGATAATTTCCAACTGAAGGATAGTTAGCAAAAGTACTTTTGGGTTCTCCTTGTGCTGTTGCAGCAGAAGCTGCTTGATTTTGCGTAGCAGAGGCTGCTTGATTTTGAACAATAACTGCCTGTGATGCTGATTGAATAGAAGAACCAGCTTGAATTGCTGCAACCTGCGATGGTGCAACAACTTGTTGAGGTGCTACTATTTGTTGTGGCGCAACAGCGGCAACAGGCGCTGCTACTGTCGGTGCAGGCCCACTCGCTGTCGAGGCAGAAGTAACAGAAGAAAAACCAGGCGTCCCAGAAGTTTGCTGACTAGCTAGTGCTGAAATTTGAACTTTCTGTTGATCCGATTCGTCTTTTAAATCTTGGGTTGATCTTGTTAAGCGCACTATCTTTTGATCAGACTCATCTGCGCGACGCTTTAAATCATTAATATCTTGACTAATTTTAACAGCGTCAGCAGATCCAGAAGGTTGAGTAAAATTACCCGCAGCACTTGTCGTACCTGTTGAAGTTGCACCTTGAGGCACACCTTGTATACTACTAGCATTTATATCGTTTTCAACGAAACAATGCGCAGATATCATTATAAATAAATAAAATTTACGATTATTCATATTAATTATTTTGTTAATCCTCTTCATATTACAGTGTAGCAATAGAAAGTTAACAAAATATAAAAAATCAAATAAAAATAACGTTATTACAAAATAACAAAATATGCAAAATATTTACTTATTTGCCTCAGAATAGTCCTAATTATTTTTAAAAATGCTATAATTCTTACGCAAATAAAAATTTTACGTATTTTAAGAAAAGACGCGCATTTTTTAATTAACAATTGATTTCCAAGTTTGGAAGATTTTTTTCAGAAAAATAAAGAGTGTGTTTGTAAAACCGCTAATAATATCGTGCAACTACGCACCTAATCCAGCTTTTTGCATTTGTAAAATTTAACGTGGTGTTTATAACTTTTGGTAAATTTATTAATATACAGCTCATAATGCGTGTTTCAGAAAATATTACAAAAGAACTATACTTTACGGCAAATCCAATACAGCCCCATCATCACCATAGGCAAACAAAGCGCTTGTCCCAATGTTAAGCTTAAAACACCAATTGATACAAATGCATCAGGATGTCTATAAAATTCTAACCAGAAACGAATGACTCCATAAGATAGCACGAAAACTCCTGATAATCGACCAGGCTCAGATAACAAACCTGATAATCGACCAGGCGCAGATAACAAAGACGAGGGCGCGCCAGCAGGCTCAATTTCACCTAAGACAGGCTGGCTAGCACTGCGCCGTGTCAACCATTTCATGTACCCCCATGTAATTAAACCAAGAAGAAGCCCTTCTCCAATTGCCTCATACAGCTGACTTGGATGACGTGGCAATCCTTCACTTCGTGGAAAAATCATTGCCCAAGAAACATCTGTCGGCCTGCCATAATGCTCTGAATTTATAAAATTTGCAATACGCCCTAAAAACAAGCCAACAGGCGCAACAACAGCTAACATATCGCCAAAGGTCATTAGTGGTATTTTCATTTTCCTACAGTACAAAATACTCACAATAACAACACCTAAAAATCCGCCATGAAAAGCCATGCCTCCTTGACGCGTGTTTAAAATTTCCAGCGGATGCGCTAAAAAATGCATAGGGTCATAAAATAATACATACCCTAATCGTCCACCTAGGATAATTCCTATTACTTCCCACGTAATAAAATCATCAATTTGCTTATACGATAAATTAAACAAATGACCAATACGCCGCGCATATCCCCACGCAATAACAATCCCAGCAAGATAAGCAATGCCATACCAATAAATACTAACAATACCTAAATTAAGTGCAACAGGATCAATAACAGGAAAAGGAAGAAGATACATAAAAAACTCTTAAAAAAATTAATGCCCACGACTTGCTGACAAATCAATACGCCTGTCTACAAGCATATAGCAAAGATCACCAAGCAAATGTAAAACCATTCCAAGCAACGTAAACATATATAAAGTGCCAAACATAACTGGATAATTCCTGCTTAATGCAGCTTCAAATCCCAGCAAACCAAGGCCGTCTAATGAAAACAAAACCTCAATTAACAAAGAAGATGTAAAAAGAACAGCAATAAAAGCAGATGGAAAGCCAGCAATCACAATCAACATAGCATTTCTAAACACATGATTGTAAAGAACGCGTCGTTTAGGCGCTCCTTTTGCGCGTGCTGTTACAACGTATTGCTTATTAATTTCTTCTAAAAATGAATTTTTTGTGAGCAATGTTAATTTAGCAAAACCACTCATAATCATGGCTGTTAGAGGTAATGTTAAATGCCAAAAATAATCTTTGATTTGCTCAAACCACGATAACTGATCATGATAATCTGAAACAAGTCCGCGAAGTGGAAAAAAACTAAAGAAACTCCCCCCTGCAAAAACAATAATCAAAAATAAGGCAAATAGAAAACTAGGCACTGCATAGGCTATAATAACAAGGGCACTTGTCCATATATCAAATTGAGTTCCATCACGAACAGCTTTCGCCACACCCAGCGGAATTGAAATAAGATAGACAAAAAAAGTTGTCCAAAGGCCAAGGGATATTGAAACAGGAAGCTTTTCTGCAACCAATGAAAAAACGGTCTGATCACTAAAATAACTTTTACCAAAATCAAATGTCAGGTAATTTTTAACCATTAAATAAAAACGTTTATGAGCAGGTTTATCAAAGCCAAATTGCTTTTCAAGCTCTTTAATAAAGGCAGGATCAATTCCCTGCGCGCCTTTATAATTGGACATATTATCATTTGAAAATGATGAATTTGTCCCGCCCATAATCATACTATCGTCGGCTCCCCCAAAACGCATATCAATATCAGAACCTTGTCCACGCATTTTTGACAGAATTTGTTGAACAGGTCCTCCTGGCGCGGCTTGAATAATAATAAAATTAATAAGCATAATCCCAAACAAAGTGGGAACCATAAATAAAATTCGCTTTAAAATATAACCGATCATCGATGCTTACTTCTAAAAATATATCTTTCATATGTAACATGATTTTAAATCTTATCGATAAAAAATTAGCATTTAACGTTCATTTTCCATATCTGTTTTTTTTAAATCTATGTTTATTCATGTTGCATGGCTTATTAAAACAAGAAAAACTTGACGAATGGACACGAATGCTGTTTTATCATTTAAGAATAAATGAATTGATTTAAATTATAATCCTGTGTCAAACATTTCACCTTTAGGTACCAAACCCCTTCGCCATGTTGCTGTTGTAATGGATGGCAATGGAAGATGGGCAAAACAAAAAGGCCTCCCCACGATTGCTGGGCACAAAGCGGGTGCGGAAGCCGCTCGTCGTCTTATTCAAGCAGCAGTTGATCACAACGTAGAATATTTGACCTTATACACTTTTTCGTCTGAAAATTGGAACCGTAGCGAAAAATGGATTAATGAGCTTTTTGGTTTATTAAGCTGGTATCTTGAGCATGAAATTAATTCATTACATGAAAAGAATATACGCCTTAAATCAATAGGTGAGAGAACTCGCTTACCTGAAAATATTCAAAGGCTACTCACTAAAGCAGAAGAAAAAACAAAAAGCAACACTCTTATTACGGTTATTTTAGCACTCAGTTACAGCAGTAAAAATGAAATTGTTCGCGCAATTAATACGATTATAAAAGACGTACAAGCAAATAAACTTAGTTCTATAACTGAAGAATCTTTTGAGCAGTATCTTGACACACGCAGCATCCCTGATCCAGACTTGCTTATCAGAACAAGCGGTGAACAACGAATTAGCAATTACCTACTCTGGCAACTTGCCTACGCAGAATTCGTTTTTGATACTGTTTTATGGCCAGATTTTACGGAAACACACTTTGAGAAAGCTGTTTATGAATACGAGAACAGAGAACGTCGTTATGGTAGAGATGTTTCTTAATAAAATAAAAAAAATAACAAATGATGTTGAGCTCGTTACTCGTATTTTAAGTGCTGGCGTCCTTATTCCTATTATCTTATGGATAACTTATACGGGAGGTTATGTTTTTTATGCCTTATCAGCTTTCATATACTTAGCATCGCTGCGTGAATGGTCAAGGCTTTCCACAAATAGTCACTTTCATCCTCTTTCCCTTTTTGCAGCATTAAGCGTGTTTTTATATCACACGCAACTATTAACCTCATCTACATATATAACATCAGCCATAATATTTATTACATACACGTACCATCAATTTAAAAAGTGCTCTTTACCATCCATCGAACGCTGGGCTATTTTTATAAGCGGCATCATTTATCTTACGGTATCCATGGAGTGCTTTGTATGTATTCAAAATGAAAGCGCCATAGGATCATTATTACTTCTTTGGATTTATAGCATTATTTGGGCAACAGATAGTGGCGCCTATATTTTAGGAAAAACATTAAAAGGACCAAAGTTATGCCCACGCTTAAGTCCTAATAAAACATGGTCTGGCTTTGTTGGGGGCACACTATCTGCAATATTAATTGGATCCTATCTTTTTAACGCTATTGATTTAAAACTAACAGCTATAATTCCTATTTTTATTATCATAGCAATTTTATCAATTTCTGCACACATTGGCGACTTGATTGAATCTTCAGTAAAAAGATACTTTGGTGTAAAAAATGCAGGTCAACTCATCCCTGGGCATGGCGGCATACTCGATCGTCTAGACAGCCTCTTTTTAGTGTGTTTTGTTGCTAAGGTGCTACTAATATACAAAGTTTTTTCTTTTTAAACACATAAGTTAAACATCACGAAACTCAAAACTTGTTTTAGGTTCATCATGTAAAGGTGACCCCATAAAATCACCAGACGAATCATCAAATGCATCAGAGGTGCCACCTACAACAGTGTGGCTACCGTCAATTTGCCGCGTGCCCTTATTGTGCTCTTGGAAAAGCACATAATTATTGTTTGCTGCCATATCCACGTCCTCAATAAAATCACTTTTGTTTTTATTTCTCATAAAAAAAGTTGCACATATACCAAGAGAAAAACCAATAACTATGGTGAGTATAATTTTTTTCACAAAAGTCTACATCTATAGATTTCTACCTTTAATTGTCACATAATTAAATGAACAAACGGTAAATGCAGAAAAGTAAAAAATATTTTTAGAAACAAAAATTGACGATTTACAGCACAATGTCTTTTTCACTAAAATTTGAGATAAAAAAATAAAACCCAACATTAATTAGATTCTTTACGATTTATTAAGAAATATTTGCTGAAATTAGAATTAGGACCGAACTATCTTTTTCAGGTGAATAAGAAATGATTCTTAAAAATAAAAATGCATTTTTAACTATGGCAGGCATTTCTATGCTTGCTTTCAGCGCAGCATGTAATGCAACGGCAGCAACGGTGACTCCAACAGCAGCAACTGTAATGACGACTCCAACACTAACAGCGGTAACTCCAGCAGCAGCGACTCCAGCAGCAGCGACTCCAGCAGCGGTGACGACTCCAGCAGCGGTGACGACTCCAACAGCGGTGACGACTCCAACAGCAACAACGGTAACTCCAGCAGCAACGGCTGTAACTCCAACACCAACAGCAGCGGCTCCAGTAGAAACAGCTGTTACTCCAGCAATACCAACAGTGGTTACAGCTGTTACTCCAGCAACAACAACAGTAAGCGCTGCCTCTATGAATAGTGCAATTCAACAATCTGTTCAAGAAGTTGAAGCACAAGTTGTTCCTTATATAACACAGCAAGTAAATCAGCAAGTTGCACAACAAGTTGCTCAAGTTGCCTCACAACAAGTTGCACAAGCACTTTCGCAACAAGCAGCAGCTGTGATTCAACAAATTGCACAACAAGCAGCTCAACAGGTAAGCCAACAAGTAACACAACAACTAACACAACAAGTAGCTCAACAAGCAAGCCAACAAGTATCACAGCAAGTTGCGCAGCAAGTAACACAGCAAGTAACGCAACAAGTTGCTCAACTTGTTTCTCAACAAGCAACAACACAAGTAGCACAACAACTTGCACAACAATCAGCTCAAACCACACAACAAATTGCGCAGCAAGCCGCAACGCAAGCAAATCAGCTTATCGCTCAACAGCTACCAACACAAATTTCACAACAAGTAGCGCAGCAAGCGCAGCAAGCAGCGGCTCAAATTTCACAACAAATGACGCAGCAGCTTACGCAGCAAACAGCAACTCAAGTTGCACAAGAGCTTGCGCACCAATCACCACAAATAGTACAACAAATTGCACAGCAAGTTGGGCAACAAGCAACACAGCAAGTAATACAACAAGCTAGCCCACAAATTGCCCAGCAAGCAACTCAGCTTGCAACACAACAAATTACGCAAAAAGTTGAACAAGCAATAGCAGCTCAAACACCTGCTATTTCACAACAAGTTGGCCAACAAGCAGCATCTCAGGCTACTCAGATTCTAAATCAACAAATCACAACGCAAATAGCGCCGCAAATTTTGCAACAGGTAACGCAACAAGCAATGACCCAAGTTACACAGCAGCTAACTCAACAAGTTGCGCAACAAGTAGCTGCCGCGTTAGCCCTACAAGCTCCAAATCTTTCAAAACAATTATCAGAACAAGCTACGCATGAAGTGTCAGTAAAAATGGCACATGAAATTGCACAACAAGCGGCACAACAAGTTGCTCAACAAATTGCACAACAAGCGGCACAACAAGCTGTTCATCAAGCAATGCAATATATGGTTCAACAAAACACGCTAAAAGCAGAGGCCGAACAAGCAGAAAAAGATGCAGCGGCAGGAAAAGTAGTAGTGGCAACAGTAAAAACAACGCCTGCAGGAGCCACGACTGCAGCAGGAACAGCTTCTGCGAGCAGTGCTGAAACTGCAGCAAAAACAGTCCCTACGAGCACTATGCCAGCATCAACAGTGGCTGCACCAGGAACAATGATAGCAACAAATGCGCAAACAGCAGAAAATAGCACAAATCCGACATGTCCTTGCTTAAATGGCGCAGCACCTGCCGTAGGGCAGACAAAGTGTATTTGCTAATATAATACAAACGATACATAAAAAACGCTGATCTCTAACAGAACATGCGTTTTAAAATTCTTAACTACTAAATAAATCTATAATAGCTAGCCTAATTTTAAAGCTTGCTTTTGCAATTCAACAAGTTCCGCAATTCCCTTTTTAGCAAGCAAAAGCATTTGTGCAAACTCTTCCTCACTAAATGGATCTTTTTCAGCAGATGCTTGAATTTCAACAAGCCTGCCACTACCTGTCATTATAAAATTAGCATCCACTTGTGCTGATGAATCTTCAATGTAGTTCAAATCAAGGCATGCTTCTCCATTGATGATGCCGCATGAAACAGCAGCAAGATGATCTGTAAAAGGGATACTTGTAATTTTTTTATTTGCCAATAATTTTTGAAATGCTTGATACAAAGCAACATAGGCGCCAGTGATACATGCTGTACGTGTGCCTCCATCCGCTTGCAAAACATCACAATCGATTCGAATTTGACGTTCACCAAGTGCTTTCAAATTAACAACAGAACGCAATGTGCGGCCAATAAGACGCTGAATTTCATGTGTGCGACCAGTTTGTTTTCCACGTGCAGCTTCACGATCTATACGTTCGTGTGTTGAACGGGGCAACATACCATACTCTGCCGTAATCCAACCAGCTCCTGTATTGCGTAAAAATGATGGAACTTTTTCTTCAACGGTAGCAGCACAAATAACATGCGTGTCACCAAACTTAACAAAGCAGGAACCTTCTGCATATTTAACAAAGCTTGGCCCTAAAAAAACAGGACGCAGCTCAGCTAATTGACGACGATCTGGGCGCATAAAAATACCTTTTAAAATGTAATGAATATAATATTTAAAGCGAGTATAATCATCAAATAAACTTTTTGAAACACATTCAGCACATTGACAACAAAAATTTACATAATTGCAGGTGAAGCATCAGGCGATCTTCTGGGCAGCACTCTGGCAACAGCATTATCTGCACGCACTAAAAATATTACGTTACGTGGCATAGGTGGTGAACTTATGCGTAACCAAAATATTGACACGCTATTTCACTATGACGAGATATCTGTTATGGGATTGATTGAACTCATCCCGCATATTAGACGCATTAAAAAACTTATTCAAAGAACAATTGATGACATTTGCGCATTCAAACCAGATGTTTTAGTTACCATTGATTCATCTGGGTTTTGTAATCGCGTTATTGCTGGTGTAGAAAAACGCATGGATATACCCAGCGTACATTACGTTGCCCCACCTGTTTGGGCATGGCGACCTAAGCGTGCTAAAAGGTTAGCAAAATGGGGAAGGATAAAACACCTAATGTGTTTATTTCCATTTGAACCACCCTATTTTACGGTTCACGGCCTTCAAACTACAGTTGTTGGTCACCCTATTGTGACGATAGATTGGTCAGCAGATCCCACGATTCACAAAACGCTTGGACTTGATCCTTGCAAAAAAAATATCTGCCTTTTACCAGGTAGCAGGCATAGTGAAATTAAACGTCACCTTACAATTTTTGCAAAAGCAGTCGAAGGTATTGATGCAAATATTATTGTTCCAACATTCGATAAATTTGCAGCAGAAGTAAAATTAATTTTGCCTGCGGCATACGTTATTACAGACAGCGTTTTAAAACAAAAAACCATGATTTTAGCAGACGTTGCCTTAGCTGCTAGTGGTACAGTATCACTTGAACTAGCCATGGCGAAGACACCAATGATTATAGCATATCGCGCATCATGGTTTACAGCAGTGTTGCTCAAACGTTTACTCAAAGTCAGCTCTGTTTGTTTAGTCAATATCCTCCTTGATAAAAAAGTGATTGTTGAATATTTGCAAAAAGCATGTAATGCTAAAGACTTAAAAGAAGGTTTACTTGCTCTGCTCAAAGGGAAAAATCCAGATGGCACACTAAGCGAGCAAACACCTGAACTATTTGACAAAATCAAAGACCTATTAACACCTAGAGATGGAAAAAATCCATCTGAAACAGCAGCAGAGGTTGTACTTAGTTATGTATCTAAATAAAGTCACATTTTTAGCCTTAAGTTTATCCTTATCTGGCTGTGGTTTTGAACCTATTTATCAACAAAAAAACAATGTGCTTATTCCACAGGCGTTCAAATTAAATATTACTGGCTCAAACGACCAAGCATACACAACGTACAAACTAAGACGTGAACTTGAAACATTACTACCAACAATTGCACAAAAAGTATCAAGGCAATTAACTATAAAAATATCGCTTGAAGAAACATATGGTAATATTGCATACAACGCCAATGCAAAAGCACAGCGAAGCCAAGGCCAGTTGAATGCAGCAATACAAGTTTTAGACGGGAATTTGACTATTATTCACGAATCAAAGCTAGAAAATGCGACCTCATATACCGTTGATTACATTGAAGAATTCTCTAATATTTCAGCTGAAGCCGGTGCGCGTGAACGCCTCATTAAAAACCTAGCACAAGATATTGTCCATGAGCTTGCTTTAATTGACATAAAACCATGATTAAAACGTATGGGATACAAACAATAAACGATCTAGACTTTTGCAAAGAAGCACTTGTAGAAGCCCAGGCAAGCTTATTGACAGATGGCATTCCGATCGCTGTACTTTGTGTGTGGCTAAAAAATCATTGGGCGCGGCCACAACAAACGTAGCTGAAACGATTGCAATGATAAAAGCATTTATTGAAACGCACAATCACTTATGGAACAAAGATATTAGGAAAATTAATTAGTCCAACTTCTTTATAGCGCTTCACCTCGTTAACATTAAAATCCTAATATCTCATCAAAAAATTTCATTCGTCAAAGATCTAACTTAAAGTTTCATAAAATTAGCAACCAAATCTTTGCTCTTTTTAAAAAAACCGTTTACACTACATAGGGTATATAAAGTGTTAACAAAAAATGGAGAACCAATTTATGTTTTTAATAACAAGCGCCTTCGCAGCTTCTGCGCCAGCGACAGCACCAACTGCAGCTGGATTTGACCCAATGCAACTTGCACCAATGGTTTTAATTTTTGGCGTTATGTATTTCCTATTGATACGTCCGCAACAAAAAAAAGCAAAACAACACCAAGAAACAATCGCAGCCATAAAAAAAGGTGATAGCGTTGTCACAAGTGGTGGTATTTTAGGTGTTATACATAAAGTTGACAGTGACGCAGAAGTAACCGTTGAAATCGCTGAAAACGTGCATGTGCGGGTCGTTCGTTCAACAATTTCAAATATTTTGTCAAAAACTGAAACAACTAAAACTAAAGCATCAGCTGCCAAATCAGCTAAGCAAGCTTAACCCTTTAAAAAGAGAGCATTTATGTTAGCTATTCCTCGTTGGAAATTTTGGATTATTATTGGCACATGCCTTTTAGGTTTTTTGTTCGCGCTGCCAAATGTATCATCGCCTGCAATGTTATCATTAATGCCCTCATGGCTTCAAAGCAAAATTAACTTAGGTCTTGAGTTGCAAGGTGGATCACACCTTCAACTTGAGGTCGATCTTCAAGCTGTTGCACGCGAATCACTTAACCAACTTGTTGATGATGTTCGTGCAAATCTTCGTAAAGAACAAATTGGCTACACTGGTCTTGCTGTTGATAAAAAAGCAGAAACTCCCGTTTTAGAAATGAAACTACGCAATCAAGAAGATGCTAAAAGAGTTAAAGAGCTTCTTGCTAAAATTGACAATACCCTCACTGTGACCGTGACAAATGGCCATGTTGTTGCAAAAATTGAGCAAGCTGTATTTGATCAACGTAAAAAGAAATTAATTGAACAATCGATTGAAGTTATCCGCCGTCGTATTGATGAAAGCGGCACGAAAGAGCCAATTTTGCAGCGTCAAGGCGACGACCGTATCATTTTGCAGTTACCAGGTGTTGAAGATCCAGGCGAAGTTAAACGACGTATTGGTAAAACAGCAAAAATGACATTTAGACTTGTTGATCCAACATTAAGTCCCGTTGCTGCTGACCCAGCAAATCCAGGAAAAGTACCAGCATCCGCACCTGGCGTAGATTATTTACCTGAAGATCGCAATGGTCAAATTGTTTATATCCCTGTTAAAAAGCAAGTAATGGTAAGTGGTGAAACACTTGTAAACGCACAAGTAACATACGATCAAAATGGTCAACCCGCTGTTTCTTTAAAGTTCAACAGCATTGGTGGCGCCAAATTTGCAAACATGTCACGTGATAACTTAAAAAAGCAATTTGCTATTGTGCTTGATAATCAAGTAATTAGCGCACCTGTGTTTCAAAGCGTTATCAATGATGGCGGTGGACAAATTTCAGGACATTTCGAACTTAAAACTGCAAATGACCTTGCTTTATTACTTCGTGCCGGCGCATTACCAGCTCCACTCAAAATTATTGAAGAAAAAACGGTTGGACCAAGCCTTGGTGCAGACTCAATTCGTGCAGGCCAGACAGCAGTTGTCTTGGCGTTTGTTCTTGTTTCATTGTTTATGTTCCTAAGCTATTCAACCTTTGGTTTGTTTGCAAACATCGCATTGACGTGCAACCTTGTATTCTTGTTTGCAGGCCTATCACTTCTTCAAGCGACACTTACATTACCAGGCATTGCAGGTATAGCACTTACAATTGGTATGGCTGTTGACGCAAACGTTTTAATTTATGAACGTATAAAAGAAGAGCTTCGCTCAGGGGTTAAACCAGTAACAGCTGTTGATGCAGGTTACAAGCGTGCAATGATGACGATTATTGACTCAAATTTAACGACACTATTTGGTGCAGCCGTTCTTTTTGAATTTGGTTCAGGTCCAATTCGCGGTTTTGCCGTAACGTTAGCTTTAGGTATTTTGATCTCATTGTTTACATCACTTTCCTTATCACGTTTGATTATTGTGACATGGCTCAGAAATCGTAAAGCGACAACGTTACCAATTTAAATACCATTTACTCGTGGCTATTCTTAATATTTAAGAATAGCCACACAAAACCATTTTTGATCACCTTAGACACATAAAGAAAGAGAATTTTAATTTTATGAAACGTCTACAAATTGTCCCTCACAACACGAATATTAATTTTATTGGATATCGCTTTGTATTCTTTGGCATCGCTGCCCTTATCACGCTTATATCGCTTTCAGGAGTCTTTTTAAAAGGACTTAACTACGGCATCGACTTTAAAGGTGGTTATATACTTGAAGTTCGAATGCCAACGGCACAAAATGTTACCGAACTGCGTGAAAAATTAGATCAACTTAAGCTTGGTGAAATAACACTTCAACAAACAGGTTCAGACCATGATTTTTTGGTAAAAGTTGAACATCAACATGGCGGTTCAGACGCGCAAACAGCAGCGATTGATTCCGTAAAGAAAACACTTGGCACAGGTGTTGACTACCGAAAAATTGACACAGTCGGCCCAAAAGTTGGTGCAGAGCTTGTTAGTAACGCAATTAAAGCTATTACTTTTTCGCTTATAGCTATGCTACTTTACATTGCTTTCCGCTTTGAGTGGCAATTTGCAATCTGTGCAATCGTTGCACTAGGTCATGACTGTATTGCTATTTTAGGTTTGTTTTCGGTATTCCCACTTGAATTCAATGAAACGGCAATCATTGCCGTATTGATTACAGCAGGTTATTCTATTAACGACACAATTGTTATTTTTGACCGCATTCGTGAAGGTTTGCGTAAATACAAACGCATGGAAATGGGCGAACTAATCAATAAAAGCTTGAACGAGACACTATCACGTACAACAATGACTGCAACCACAACATTACTTGCGGTAACGGCATTATATTTCTTTGGCGGAAAAATAATTTCAGCATTTAGCTTGCCAATTTTGTTCGGTATTCTTATTGGATCATTTTCATCTATATGTCTTGCTGCGCCCCTTTTGATGTATTTAAAAATTAACCGTAATGATGTTGTTACTGTAAAAGATAAAGCTAGTTTAGAAAAACAGGCTGCAAATCATTAATATACTTGAGGATTTGAGAGAACACAGACTATGTCACTCAGCGTCGCAGAACTTAATGATCGATCCATTGAAGTCTTTAGAGAAATCATCGATACCTATATTGAAACGGGAGAGCCTGTCGGTTCACGAACGCTCTCTCGTCGTTTAAAGCACCCTCTTTCCCCCGCTACTATTCGAAACGTTATGGCAGATCTTGAGGATGCAGGCCTTTTATATGCCCCTCACACCTCTGCAGGACGCATGCCAACAGACGCAGGACTTCGCTATTTCGTAGATGGTCTTCTTGAAATTGGTGACATAAAAGAACAAGAACGCGCAGAAATAGAACGTCGTTGCAAAAGCTCTGGCTTGAGTATCGACAACGTACTTGAACAAGCATCTTCCATGTTATCAGGTCTTTCATCGTGCGCAGGCCTCGTCATGGCCCCAAAAAATGAATCCGCATTAAAGCATCTTGAATTTCTTCAGCTTGCACCAGGACGTGCGATCGTTATTTTAATATCCCAAGATGGCAATATTGAAAATCGTGTCATTGAGCTACCCGAATCAATTACGCAATCTGTTTTAAACGAAGCTGCAAATTATTTAAGCGCACGTATTTTTGGTCGTACTCTTGCTGAAGCACGTCTTATGATTGCAGACGAGCTACGTGAACAAAAAGCCCATCTTAACGAACTCACCACAAAAGTTGTAGAAATGGGCATTGGCGTTTGGGCAGCGGGCGAACGCGGAGGATCTCTTATCGTTAAAGGTCAATCAAACCTGCTTGATAGCGTAACTGAACTAACAGAACTTGACCAAATCCGAACCTTATTTCAAGCACTGGACACAAAAGAAACGCTCAAGCAATTACTAGATGTTTCAGTTCAAGCTGAAGGCATACAAATCTTTATCGGTGCAGAAAATAGTCTATTTCAGTTATCAGGATGCTCACTAATTGTATCGCCTTATCATGATACAAAACAAAAAATTATTGGTGCAATAGGTGTCATTGGCCCATCACGTATGAATTATAGCCGTATCATTCCACTTGTGGATTATACGGCTAAGATCGTTGGAAAGTTGTTGAGGTAAGTCTAATTTTAGGCTATTATTATGACTATTCCTACTTTCAAAGATACAATATGACTCATCTCATTAAATTTTTATGCTTTTATGTTTGTGCATGTGCATTAAGCTTTGCTGCGACAACAACACATGATCAGCTTACCGCAAGCGATGCAGCTATAGAAATGATAGAGAGCCAACAATCGAAGGCAGAACGACAGACATCGTCTGAAATAATAATTCGAGATCAAGACGCAGCTTTTGCTACAAGTTCCCCTATCCCCACACCTATCAGCAATACGACACAAAACAAAACGGATCAATGTTGCCTTCCTGACGAATTTTGCCCGGGCATGCTTCTTTTTTTTGGAAGTGCTGGGATATCGTTAACTACATGTAAAGGAGCAATTAACTATCCTGATTATATATGGGAATTTGCAGCGCTTTCATCTGTACCTTTTCTGCTCATATCAGGATTGCGCGCATTGGATATGTGGAAAGGCCTTCACTATGGCACATCAAAAAGGACATGGAGGCAATGTAGTGCTGAATTGACTATTCGAGGCGTTCATCTTATTGGCGGTGTGGTAACTGCTTATTTTCTATTTAAAATAGGTCAAGATTTCAATAATAGAGGTGAAGCACTTAAAAAAACATGGGGACCACAGCTAGATCAATATAAAGATGAACCTAATTGCATGTATAATTGTATTAACCCACATACGAATACGACGTTTAGTTGCAAAGATAATGCGTGTCAACATGCCTATGATGAATACAAAAATGGTCAAGATTTAGTCACAGGTGCTGAGTTGTGGGGAATGGTGTTAACTGCCTATTACATACCTTATCTGTTTCGAGGTGTTCATGCTGGTGTTAAGCTAGGATATCTTACTGATGATTAAGGGTGTACATTTTAAAGCAGCAAGTACAATTTCTCTTGCTATACCAGAACTAAACACCAACTAAATCATAACAAAGTTACGTAGTGTGCATATTATTTTTTTGCACACTGCGTTAAACAAATCAACTACGCTACATTCTGTTTTAAAAGCCTCGCCTCAACTTCATGCCTGAAATGTCGCATCAAACCTTGAATCGGCCAAGCAGCAGCATCACCCAATGCACAAATGGTATGTCCTTCGACCTGTTTTGTTACCTCCAGCAAAAGATCTATATCACTAACTTTTCCATCTCCCTTAACAAGCTTTTCCATCATACGCCACATCCAGCCTGTCCCTTCACGGCACGGCGTACATTGCCCGCAGCTTTCATGCATGTAGAATTTACTTAAGCGCGCTATGGCTTTTATAACGTCGGTTGATTGATCCATAACAATCACACCCGCGGTTCCAAGACCTGAACCTTCTGCACGCAAACTATCAAAATCCATCAATACCGAATCACACACATTTTTGGGAAGCATAGGGACAGATGATCCGCCAGGAATCACAGCTTTTAAATTGTCCCACCCCCCTCGAACACCACCAGCATGCTTGTCAATAAGTTCACGAAGGGGAATTCCCATTTCTTCTTCGACATTACAAGGACGGTTTACATGTCCAGAAATACAGAAAATTTTAGTCCCCGTATTGTTTGGACGGCCAAGCCCAGCAAACCACGCGGCACCACGACGCAAAATCGTAGGCACAACAGCAATGGTTTCAACGTTATTAATAATTGTAGGGCATCCATATAAACCAATATTGGCAGGAAATGGAGGCTTCAAACGAGGCATACCCTTTTTACCCTCAAGACTTTCAAGTAAAGCTGTTTCTTCGCCGCATATATAAGCCCCTGCCCCACGATGAACATACAAGTCAAAATCCCAACCAGATTTTGCAGCATTCTTCCCAAGAAGTCCCTCCTCATAAGCTTCATTTATAGCCTTTTGTAAGACAACAGCTTCATTGTAATATTCCCCGCGAATATAAATATATCCCGTGTGCGCCCCAATAGCGACAGATGCAATTAAGGCTCCTTCAATTAATTTATGAGGTTCATTACGTAAAATATCGCGATCCTTACATGTGCCAGGCTCACTTTCATCCGCATTAATAACCAAATAGACAGGATATGGGCTTGTATCCTTTGGAATAAATGACCACTTCATGCCAGCTGAAAAACCTGCACCACCGCGCCCGCGCAGTTCTGATGCTTTGACTTCGCTCACGATCCAATCGCGACCATTCGCTATAATGTCTTTTGTTGTTGACCAATCACCTCGTGCCTTAGCTGCTTTTAAATCAGTAGGTAGTTCGCCATAAAGGTTTTGAAAAATACGATCTTCAGCTTTTAGCATGATGCTGCTCCATTCTTCTTGTCAGCAGAGTCCACAGCCTTTGAACATTGACGACCAATTTGTGATCCTTTTGGTATAGATTCACCTTGTTTAAGTTTTTCTAAAACTTCTATCATTTTATCTGGGGTTAAATCTTCGACGTAATCATCATTAATCTGCACAACTGGCGCATTAACACATGCCCCTAAGCACTCAAACTCTGAAAGAGTAAACAGCCCATCTTCGGTCGTGCCACCTTTTTCAATCCCCAAATTCTTTTTACATGCCCCCATAATATCTTCAGCGCCGCGAAGCCAGCAAGGAGTTGTACCACACACTTGCAAATGATATTTACCAACGGGTTTTAAATTAAACATCGTATAAAAAGAGGCAACTTCGTAGACACGAATAAATGGCATTTCGAGCAGTGCAGCAACAGCTTCCATCGCTGGCGTTGGCAGCCATCCGTCACTGTCACGTTGCGCTAAATCAAGCAACGGCAGAACAGCACTTGCTTTACGTTCTGCTGGATAGTGCGTTAAAATTTCACTAATTTTTGCCAAAGATGTATCTGAAAATGAAAAAGTCTTCATTGAATGCGTCATGTTAATTGCGTTACTTTACAGGGTAACCAAATGTGACAACAGTCGCAAGGAATTGTTAAGTTCATAAAGAAGCTCTTCCTGTCATTTCAATTTTTAAAACATCTCAATAATCGTTATGTAGGCAGCGCAGGCTCATGTAAAGACAAACATATTGTCCAGTTTTA
>JAUYTZ010000008.1 GCA_030694965.1 Candidatus Paracaedibacteraceae bacterium | reverse complement strand
GTGGAGTTGTTCAGCACGGTGTAGCCCTGGGTCGGGTCGATCAGGTAGGGGTCGGCCTGGGTGCCGGAACCGCTGATGACGCCGCTGGCGTTGTCGCCACCCAAACCGTTCACCCCCATGGTGGTCGGTGCCTTCTGGCCGGCGAATGCGGACTCGCAGGGGAAGTTGTTGAAGAACCAGTTGTAGCTGGCCTGGGTGCCGGAACCGTTGACGCGACGGCAGGCGACCACCTGGGTGTTGCCACCCAGGTTGGCGTCGATCTGGGTCCAGTCCTGGATGTTGCCCATCAGCATGTTGCCGTAGTCGGCACGGGTGATGACGGTGGACAGCGGCACGTCGTTGGTGGCCACCAGGCCCATAATCAGCGTGTTGACCGGCTTCACGGTCAGCTTGGCCACTTCGGCAGCGGTCAATGCGTTCTGGCCGAACTCGACGTTATAAGGCCCCTTGAACAGCGCCGGCGAGACGTCGGACACGCCAAAGTCGCTGGGCACGCCGTTGTTCAGCGCGGGGTTGTTGAAGTTGGGGCTATCGGGATCCAGACCCTTCGTCGGGCAGAAGTAGTCGTAGACCTTGCCATTCAGGTCGGCGCCGCCCACGGTACAGGCCGAGAAATCGAGCGATTCGATGCGCGAAGCGCGCGCAACCGGGTCGACCCCCCAGACCGAGCCGCCCTTGGAACGCTTGACGAACAGGATGGGGGTGCCGGCGGCCACGCCGGGGATGCCGGCCTTGGCCAGGCCGTACCAGGCCTGGTGCTGGAAGGCCAGCGTGGCGTTGGCGTTGTCGCGATAGGACTTGTAGCCGGGCTGCAGCATCTCCTTCACCGAGCTCTCGATGAAGCCGTCCGGCGCGGTGGCGCCGGACAGGATGATTTTCTGCACACCGGAAACCGCTTCCGGGGTCAGCGTCGCGAAGGCAGAGGGGGCAGCCAGGGTGGCGGCCACAGCCAGGGTAATGAGTTTGAGCTTCATGTGAGTCTCCGAAAAAAACATTGAAAAAACAAAATTCGTAGGTCGGGAACACGTTCCCGACTCTGTCGCGTGGCGATTACTTGGGTGGGGCGTCGGGAAGGTGTTCCCGACCTACGCTCGACCATCCGTACCCGGCGAGCCGGCCGGGACGGATGAATCAGGCAAACCCGCTCAAGCGGCGCGGCGGCGGCGCGCGACCATGAAACCGACCAGGCCGAGGCCGGCGAGCATCATGGCGTAGGTCTCGGCCTCAGGCACCGCGGCGATCATCAGGTTGCCATTCATGTCCAGGTTGGCCATGTATGGGTTGCCGTTGAAAGACAGCGCTTCATAGATGGAAGCCGAGTTGCGGGCAGCGAACACACCGCTTGATTGGCGCAGGAAATACATGCCCACGTCGTCGCCGATCAGGCTGGTGCTGGTGCCATTGAACTGGTTACCCCAGTTACTTCCCCAAAAGGCGCTGCCAGCGTAGGAATCGAAGCTGGGATCCGTGACGATGAGCGAGTTGTTGGCGCCAATGAGGCTATTGAAATCGGCCACAAACACATCGCCGTTAGAGCTCAGATTTTTCAGATTGGTATTGGTCAGCGTATTACCGAGGTCGATGACGCTGGCGGTGGTGATGTTGCGGAAGTAGTTAGTGGCGGTGCTGCCATTGGAATCCATGGCGCCGATGGCGAACAGCAGGCCTGACTGGTTGGCCGGAGCCACCATGGACAGGAAGCTGCTCATGTTGGCGTCGGCAGCGTAGCTGTACGATGCGTTGGCGGCGACACCGGCCAGGAAATCGTTCATGGTGATGTTCAGGTCCAGCGTGTAGGACTGCTGGCCGACGCTGTCCAGAACCGTCATGAACAGTTCGCCGTTGTCGCTGGAACCGTTGACGATGGCAGCCTGAGCGGAACCGGCGGCCAGCATGGCGGCCAGCGCGATAAGTTTGAATTTCATGTAGTGCTCCTCTTTATGAAAAAAGACCCAGAAAGTTGTGTAGCTTTCCGCCCCCCTGTGGGGCAGGCCTGCCGACGAAGGGCAAACCAACCGGAAATCGAGCCCGTGAAACGACGGACTGGGGAACTTTAGGGGGCGTGGATGACACCCGATGGGGAGAGGGAAAGGTAAAAACTGAGCCGGATGGCTCATCCCGCCGGAAGCAGAGCGCCCGAGCGCTGCGCGGGCTTCAAGATTCAAGGTGCATTTACAAGGGGGTCGTGGCCAGGCGTGAAGCTGCTCGCTTCGTCTGAACCTTGCATCTTGTAACTTGCAACTTGAAGCCCCGCAACGCGGGGCGCTCTATTGCGCGTCCCCGCGCAAGCCCTGCGCGCGCAAAAACCCCAGCGCGATGGCCTTGGCGACGGCCTGGCCGCGGGTGCGGACGACGAGTTTTTTCATCGCGTGGCGCAGATGGTTTTTGACGGTGAGCATCGACAGGCCGAGGATGACGGCGATTTCGTCGTTGGTCTTGCCTTCGCGCACCCAGGTGAGCACTTCGACTTCGCGCGCGGTGATGAGCCCGACGGGTCGCTCGCTATCGGTGCGGGTGCGCGCTTCGTGGGCGAGCACCCGCACCAGGGTTGCCAGCAGGTGCGGCA